>NZ_CADIKH010000517.1 GCF_902859855.1 Paraburkholderia humisilvae | reverse complement strand
CTGTTCGAAAAGCGCGACGACCTCGTGCTGTCGAACTACAACGGTGTCGTGCTGATCTCGACGGCCGCATCCGGCTTGCTTGGTTTCCTCGCGGTGTGGCTCGGGTTCGGCGGCGAGCCGCTGTTCTATCGGATGCTGATGGTCGCGGGCTTCGTCGTGGTCAGCAATATCTGGATCGCGGTGATCTTTCTGTCGAGCGTCAAGCAATACCGGCAGATACTGGCGGTGTTTTTCGTCGGTTATGGCTGCACGGTCGCATTCGCGCTGATGCTGAACCGGCACGGCATCGCCGGGCTGCTTGGCGGTTTTGTCGCCGGACATATCGTGCTGCTGGCCGGTTTGTCCGGGCTCATTTACCGGAATTACCGTAGCGAGCGCTTTATCTCGTTCGAAGTGCTGCAAAGACGCTTTGCGTATCCGAGCCTCGCGCTGGCCGGCTTGCTGTTCAACCTCGGGGTGTGGCTCGACAAGTTCATGTTCTGGTATGCGCCGGGTACCGGG
>NZ_CADIKH010000516.1 GCF_902859855.1 Paraburkholderia humisilvae | reverse complement strand
GCATGCACCGGTAGGTTACGATTGACGGAACAATCGGTTTCCTTCCTGGCCGCAGCCAGGTGAAACAATCCTCTACGCGACTTCACGTCGCACTGACACAGTAAGATTAGAAACCTTAACAAAATGAGTTCTTTAGTCTTCACCAGCAGATGATGCAGCAGGCGAGTTTCATGAATGCCTCGTGGATAAAGGCGAGGCGTTCAAAGCGGATGCGCAGTCGGCGAAAGTTGTGCAGCCACGAGATGGTGCGCTCGACGACCCAGCGGGTTTTGCCCAGGCCGCTGCCGTGAGGCTGGCCGCGGCGGGCGATTTGAGTAGCGATGCCGGCGGCGTGTAGTGGGTGGCGGTATTTGTCGTGATCGTAGCCGCGGTCGCCCTGGACGACGCGCGGCTTTGAGTGGTCGGCCGCGCTTGCCGCGAATGGGCGCGATGGCGTCGATCAGGGGATGTAACTGCGTGACATCATGGCGATTGGCGCCGGTGAGGATCACCGCGAGCGGGATGCC
>NZ_CADIKH010000515.1 GCF_902859855.1 Paraburkholderia humisilvae | reverse complement strand
CGTGTCGCCCGACTGCACGAAGCCGGTGCCGAGCGAAGCCGCCGACACGCCCTGGCTCAGGTCGAGCGTAACCGACTGACCGACGTTCGCGCCAACCTGAACGTTGATCAGGCCAGCCTGACCATTCAGCAGGCCGATGCCGTTGAATTGCGTCTGCGAAGCAATACGGTTCACTTCCTGAATCTGTTGCGCCACTTCCTGTTGCAGTGCTGCCTGGTTGGCCGCCGTCAGCGTGCCGCCCGTCGCTTCACCCGCCAGCTGGCGAATACGCTGCAGACTCGACGTGATCTGCGCCAGGCCCGTGCTGGCCGTTTGCACCAGCGACACGCCGTTGTTGGCGTTCGACACGCCCTGGTTCAGACCGTTGATCTGCGTTTGCAGCGAGGTCGAGATCGCGAGGCCCGCTGCGTCGTCCGCCGCGCTGTTAATGCGCTTACCCGACGACAGACGGGTGATCGCCTGCGACAGTGCGCTGCCGGAAGCGTTCAGGTTTTCCTGAGCGACCAG
>NZ_CADIKH010000514.1 GCF_902859855.1 Paraburkholderia humisilvae | reverse complement strand
CGCGGCGGCAGCCGATGCGTCCGCGGGGGCGCTGGCGGTCATCGCGGCCGGTGCGGCCGACGCGTCGGCGGCAATGGCGTTGCCGATGCCGGCTGCGAGCAGCGAGCCGACCATCAGCAGGGACATCAAAAGTTTGCGCATTTCCAGTTTCCTCTTGTCATTGCTTTTCTACAGGACGTCCGCGCCGGTCTCCCCGGTGCGGATCCGGATCACTTCCTCGATCGGTGTGACGAAAATCTTGCCGTCGCCGATCTTGCCGGTGCGCGCCGCGCGTTTGAGCGCCTCGATCGCCTGGTCGACGATGTCGTCCGGCACGGCGGCTTCAATCTTCACCTTCGGCAGAAAATCGATCGCGTACTCGGCGCCCCGATACAACTCGGTATGGCCCCTCTGACGTCCAAAGCCTTTGACTTCCGTGACCGTGATCCCGGAGACGCCGATTGCCGACAGGGCTTCGCGCGCCTCATCGAGCTTGAACGGCTTGATGATTGCGGTAATGAGTTTCATG
>NZ_CADIKH010000513.1 GCF_902859855.1 Paraburkholderia humisilvae | reverse complement strand
ATCCGGATTGGGCGGCGGCAGATGGTCGGCCTCGTGGGCGCAGGTAAACGCAAGATTCGCGCGCGCGGCGCTCCAATCGGCTTGGGAAGGCACGGCGTTCTCCTTGTTCGAGCAGGCGCTTGCGAACAATGCAAACACCATGAGGAATGTCGTTCTAGACATAGCTCAGTCGTCCGTACTGCGCTTGGCCGATGTGTACGAAAAGCCGATGAGCGACGCGATGGGCGAAAGTCCCTTTTCCTGATATTTTGCGTTCTTTGCAATGAGATTTGACCAGGCATCGAATGCTTTAGCAGGCACATCGGATACCGCTTCATTGAACCCCTTCGTATGCAGCTCCCACAACCGCCTACGCAACGGCTGCGTCACCGCCATATTTTCATGGCAGATATTCAGCTCGCTATCCACCGCCATACTGCGCAGATTGATGTTTGCCGAACCCAGGGTCATGAATACGTCATCGACGATCATCAGCTTGGTATGCACGTAAACGTAGTCCCACTTTCCAGGC
>NZ_CADIKH010000512.1 GCF_902859855.1 Paraburkholderia humisilvae | reverse complement strand
TTCGACGGTATTCATCGACGAGTTCCATGCCATGTTCGCCATGAAGATCATCAATGTGTCGATCGGATACGGGTCGCCGCGCCATGCATTCGTAATCACGCTATGCATCAGACCGTGCACCGCGAGCGGGTATTCCCACGAGAACGCCTTGTCGATGCGCACCGGGCCGCCGCTTGCGTCCACGAACAGGTCTTCAGGCGCGGCCGGCCAACCGAGCGGTCCCGTCGCGAGCGGCGTATTCGGCTTGATCGCGTCCGGGCTGTTTGGCGGTTTCGCCGACGGCGGCACCGCGCGCGGGAACGGCGATTTGTGGCGAAAGCCGCCGGGCCGATCGATCGTGCCGAGCAGCGACATCAGCACCGCGAGCGCACGAATCGATTGAAAGCCGTTCGAATGCGCGGCAAGGCCACGCATCGCGTGAAACGCGATCGGATTGCCGGTCACCGTTTCATGGGTTTCGCCCCACGCATCGGTCCAGCGAATCGGCAGCGTAATCTTGTGATCGCGCGCCGTG
>NZ_CADIKH010000511.1 GCF_902859855.1 Paraburkholderia humisilvae | reverse complement strand
CGCCTCATGAGCCTGCCGCTACCTTACCGCGCAAGTCGGCCGATGGCCGTTGCGAAGTCCGAACGCGGGTTGCCCGAATGCCGGGCTGCGCCGTCTTCAGGAAGCTTTTTCGAGTGAAGTTGGGAGGTGTGGTGATGGTCGTCATGCCTTCGTGTGTGTTGTGCGTGGAAGGGCCAGCGACATCGCAAGACGGCCGATGTCCCAGATGAAGCCCGCAAGTTCGCGGGCGATGGCGACGACCGCAATGTTCTTCTGCTTGCCCCGCGCGACGAGCTTCCGGTAGCGCCGGCACAGGCGCACCTGGGCGTCCCAGGCGCGCTCGACGATGGGCCTGGGCAATCCTTCAGGACGGGTCTGGATTTCCCTGCTCAGTCGGGCGGTATGGCGGTAGCTCCACGCGGCCTCCACCAGCAGCTTTCTGGCGTAAGCATTACCGGTTTTGGTGATGCTGCCCTGCCGACGTTTGCCTCCCGATGAATGCTCTGATGGCGTCACACCAAGCCATGCCATCAGCTGG
>NZ_CADIKH010000510.1 GCF_902859855.1 Paraburkholderia humisilvae | reverse complement strand
GCCAAAGGCGCTGTCAGGCTTGAGCCAAATGGCACGCAGTCGGATGCTCCGTTTGACACTCGGTGCACGCGGACAAACATGACTGCCGGCGAAAAGGCAGAACCTAACCCGCTCTTGTCTTTTACGTGGAACACGGTAAGCCCAATTGTCCGCCCACGCCGTTGTTTCGGTTACGGCAGGTAACTCGCAAGGGAAGCTGTTGGACAAGTGGGTATGAGAATGCGGAAAAAGCGGATGGCGGCCTGTAACGGGTCGCACAAGGGTTCAAAATTTGCCATAACCCGAAAGGGTGCAGACTTCCGCGTGGTGCAGTTGTCGTAGGTCCATGTTTGCGGTTCATAGAGGGGAAGCTTGTGAGTGACCGTTGCAAAATGGTCCAGCGCTCCTCGCCTCAGCGATGAGGCGAATCAACAATATGATCGCCTGCGAAGGGCTCGTGCGTTGCGGCGAGACCGGCGTCAGCACGACGCTTAATGCTGTGCGCGAGCGGAGTGCGGTGAAAGTCGCACGCTCCGTTC
>NZ_CADIKH010000509.1 GCF_902859855.1 Paraburkholderia humisilvae | reverse complement strand
AGGCGCTTGCGGCCATGCCAAGCGGCGGCAAGCACGCGGCACGCAAGCTCAAGCGAGCGCAGGTCCTGCTTGCAGCGCACGCTGGCAGGATGACGCGAGCATTGCCGCCGCCGTGGCGCTTGGCGAATCCACGGTGTAACGCACCAGGCGTCGCTTCGTGGAAACGGGTCTGGAAGCGGCGCTGAACGAACAGGCTCGTGGTCTGGGGCGCAACGCAGGCTCAGCGGCAAGGAAGAGGCTCTGCTGACCGCCACGGCCTGTACCAACCCGCCATCGGGACGTTCGCGCTGGACGCTGGAATTGCTCGCCGACACGCGCGATGCATACCGTAGCTGGCGCAAGGTGAGAGCAACTGAACGGAGAACGGCAGATGACTTCGCCCAGTGCATGCGCGATATGGTCGATTCCCTAGAGAATGAAAGGGACTTCCCCGTCCCGAGGCTGCGGCGGAAGCCGCGAGTCGGCATCGACGTGCCATGATGAAGTTTCGAACGTTCATCAACACCAGCGAGAGGGGAA
>NZ_CADIKH010000508.1 GCF_902859855.1 Paraburkholderia humisilvae | reverse complement strand
CGTCTTTCCAGCGTCGTGTACCGGCTGCCTTGGGATAAGGCGCAGTTCGAGCCGGACGTCGTATTGCCTGACCAGGTTGTGGTGCGGCTCGGCTCGACGGAGGAACCTCCCGGCCATACCTATTCGATCTATGCATTGTCACGCCTCGGTCCTCAGCAGACAGACGGCGACCAGAACGATAACGGTAAACGAACCGGCGCGATTTCAATGTGGCCGGGCCACAGGAATCCAGCTGTCAGGCAATTGCAGACGTTCGATGAACGTTACAGCCTGACCGACATGGACGTGGGCAAGCGGGGGGTATTGCTAGTATACGCGGGCGACTCAAGCCGACGTGGAGCTCCGCACCAGATCACGTTATATAGTCAGGACTACGGCAAATCCTGGAAAGACATCGACGACGGAATGACGCAGGGAGGCTGGTTCGATTCCCTGACCAACACGCAGTACGCGCTTTATGCGTACACGCTCAGGAAGCGCCAATTTTAAGCATGTCCAATGCCGAACTTCTGGATAACTGA
>NZ_CADIKH010000507.1 GCF_902859855.1 Paraburkholderia humisilvae | reverse complement strand
CGCTTCAGTACCTTGCCAATGCCCGCAGGCAGTGCCTTGCCTGGCGTCTTCGTCTTTGCCATCATCTTCGTCATGCGTTACGATCCGGCCGATTCTACTTCGCCGCGTTAATGCGACAGGGCCATTCCTCTCGTGCTTCGGGCCGATCCGGCAACACTTCGCGCTCAAGCGGCATCTGCTGCGCGCCTCCCTCTACCGCAAACAACTCGCGGCAAGATTTATCGCCTGGTGCGAGTTCACCGAAGTCACCCAAAATCCGTCCTACGTTTTCTGATGAATGGTGGGCGACCGCGGTCTTTCCGACACAGTCGCAACAAGTTGACAGTGCCGTCTCATCTCGCCAAGTTGACAATGCCTTATTTTCCGTTTCCTGAAGCGCCCCCGAACAGCGCGCTCTCGCTTTATACTTTATTGGATAAAGGACATTGAACTAACCCGCTGACGCGGGAGGAGGTAGTTGGCCAGCGACATCGGCTCCGGGATCATCCGAAGGGCACATCTGTCGAGTGCGACGATGGCGGTGCA
>NZ_CADIKH010000506.1 GCF_902859855.1 Paraburkholderia humisilvae | reverse complement strand
CGACCGCCGCTTCCGAACTGAACCGTTTCGTCGTGTGGCTCGCGTTACCCGCGCTGCTGTTCGACACGATGGCGCACTCCACCTGGCATCAGCTTGATCAGCCGGGTTTCGTTGCGACGTTTTCGCTTGCGTGCGCAGTGGTGTTTCTCGGTGTGCTGGCGGTGCGGATCGTGCAGGGTCGCCATCTTGCCGATGCGAGCGTCGACGCAATTGCGGCGTCGTACCCGAATACCGGTTATATCGGCTTTCCGCTCGGCATGATCGTGTTCGGCAACGCCAGCCTCACGCCGACGATGATTGCGACGATCATCGTCGCGTGCGTGCTGTTCGCGCTGGCGATCGTGCTGATCGAGACCGGTTTGCAGACCGAGCGCGCGCCGCACAAGCTCGGCTTCAAGGTGCTGCGCTCGCTCGCGAGAAATCCGCTGATCGTCTCGCCGATCGCGGGTGCGCTCGTTGCGAGCGCGCATTGGACGTTGCCGCACAGCGTCGAGACCTTCCTGAAGCTGTTGGGCGGCGCGGCGAG
>NZ_CADIKH010000505.1 GCF_902859855.1 Paraburkholderia humisilvae | reverse complement strand
CGTGGCGCCTTCGGTCTTCCTCTCATCGTTGCCTCGCTTATCTGCGAACCCTGCAACCCAGGTTAGTACACAACGCAAATAAGGCAATGAATTTCTAACACGGGACACTAGGTGTTCGCCGCAAAACCCCTGCTTGCTGGATGAGCGACCGGAAAGCACACAAATGCGTGGCGTTCTGGCGGCAATTCAGCGTTTCCCGTCCAGAGGCTAAATTTCCGTGAGAAAACAGGCATCCCGATTGCATGCTCCTGCCCCTTGTTCCAACAACCCGTCACGCTCTCCGAGCAAAGCCTCCCATAGCTCGATACCGAGAACAAGCACAACATGCGCCTCAACTTGCATATAACCTCGTTGAAGCCTGCAAGGGACCACCTATATTGCAACTTCGTCGGACAGGTTGTCGAGTCCAGCATACTGACATAGAGGTGGCTTCGAGAATTCGGACAGTTCGTTGAGTGGAAAAGCTGGGGCGTGAGTCGGCCATAATGGCCGGCAACAAGGAACCAGAAGATGACGAAGCGAAACCGACGGA
>NZ_CADIKH010000504.1 GCF_902859855.1 Paraburkholderia humisilvae | reverse complement strand
TCGCGTGCTCCAGTGAGTCGCGCCCATGGGCACGGATTCGAGCGTGCGTGCGACGACCGCATCCACCTGTGCGTCCCCGATCGTCCTCGGTGCGCCGGGGCGCGGTGCATCAAGCAACCCGTCCACGCGGTGACTGATGAATCGCGAACGCCACTTCGAAACCGTATGCGAGGTGACACGTTGCCTTGTCGCGACCGTCTTGTTGTCGATGCCCTCGGCGCAGGCCAGCACAATGCGTGCGCGCAAAGCCAGCGCCTGCGCGGTCTTGCGCCGCATGGTCAGTGCCGTAAGCTGTTCGCGTTCCGCTTCACTCAAGATCAATGACGCCTTCGGTCTTCCCCTCATCGTTGCCTCCCTTACTTGCGAACTCTGCAAATCAGGTTAGTACACAACGCAAATAAGGCAATGAATTTCTAACTCGGGACACTATTGAGTTTCCCATAAAACATGACAACCGATTCGATGCTGGCGCGTTATATCTCTAACGGATTGAATGGAGATACGCGCCATGGCAAAGAAGCCGTTGGACGAGG
>NZ_CADIKH010000503.1 GCF_902859855.1 Paraburkholderia humisilvae | reverse complement strand
CGGGAGGCGTTCATACCATTCTTCGAGGTTGCGCAGGCTCAACGAATACGTCACATACCAGCGCACGCATAGCAGAATCACGTCCAGTGGATAGTGCAGTCGCTTCAGTACATTGCCAAGGCCATCGGGCAGCCTTTTGTGTGGCGTCTTCGTCTTTGCAATGATGATCGTCATGCGTTACGGTTCGAAGATTCTACCTGACCGTGTTAACGCGACAGAGCCCTGCAAAATGTGTTCGATCACGTTTGATGCAGGAAAACCGCACACCGGGTTCGAAGGGAGGGGACGGCGATCGCAGTTTCCTACCCCTATTCAAGAAAAGTTATCTTAAGGACACGGATTTCATGCAAGCCGTCTCTGATCCGGATGCGCAAAATTCCCGCCCGAATGCGAAAAGGGACTGAGTAGTCATGCTTGAGTGCGTAGGGGGAGCGGGATAAGATCCACGCCCTTGGCATGGGGTGCAGGGCGATGCAGGACGCTCCCAGGAGCATGGCAGGCGCAACAGTGCCGTTTCCCAACGTGACCATGCGG
>NZ_CADIKH010000502.1 GCF_902859855.1 Paraburkholderia humisilvae | reverse complement strand
CGTCGCTCGCAACAAGCTCAAAAGCGCTCAGCACCGACCTTCGATCATCGCCGCGTGCTGGATTCAGGCAACCTTGTGGTGACGTCATGATTTATGGAAAGGTCAATAGAACGCTTCGTAAGGGACAGGTCCGGTAAGATGATGGTTTCGTACCGGCTCAAAAGACGGCAACACGGCGCCGATAATGTGGCATGCCATGATTGAAAATGTCCCGGTCCAATTGGGCAATGGAGGCGCGGATCGCCGCTTTAGGCTACACCCGTATGACGAGGTTACGGGGGGCACAACTGTGAATTTCGGGGTGCCGCTCCGTGCCTGATGGTCGCGGCACAAAGCCGCCATGTTGGACTAGTAGGCGGAGCCTCAGCCGATCGCGATTGATCAGGTTGGCCTGGCGCACTTCCTTGACTGCTCGCATCTCCTGAGTAAGCGACATTTGTCGGCCGTCTTGACGATCAGAATTTGATCTCGAAGAGGCGTTCGTTGACGCCCTGAAGGTCAAAGGCAGCGGGATCGAAGCTACCGCCGCACCAGTC
>NZ_CADIKH010000501.1 GCF_902859855.1 Paraburkholderia humisilvae | reverse complement strand
GCTATACTTCATTTCAGCCTCCTGAATGGGTCCGTTGAGCCAGGCATCTCAACTGTAGACCCTGGCCGCCCCCTTCTTTGGGCGGCCAGGATGCCTTTCAATGATTATCAAAGGCCAAACCAACGGCGCGGCCGTCGTTTTGCGCCACCTGCGGCGTCACGCGATTTGCGCGGCACGTCGCAGCGAGGCCAGCCGTGTCGTAATCTTGTCGGCACCTACCGTGATAGGCGTATCGGCAACTGCACAGCATCCGCAAGCATGCCAGCCGCTGTGTCACGCTCGGCCGTACCTGGCCTGCGTTTCCTGTGCCTTCACCACCAGGCAGTGTCAGTTATCGGTAAGCGCTGTCCGATATACCAGAGCATTGCGCCGGTGCGACGCTCGAGTCATTCAAGTCCGGCGCCAATGACTGTCCGCTCATTATTGAGCTTCCCATAAAACATGACAACCGATTCGATGCTGGCGCGTTATATCTCTAACGGATTGAATGGAGATACGCGCCATGGCAAAGAAGCCGTTGGACGAGGCAACGAAGAAACG
>NZ_CADIKH010000500.1 GCF_902859855.1 Paraburkholderia humisilvae | reverse complement strand
AACGGGCTGCTGCGCCAGTATCTGCCCAAAGGCACGGACCTCCCGGTCTACAGTCAGGACGAACTCGATGCAATTGCCGACAGTCTGAACAGCAGGCCACGCGCGACTCACGCGTTTCATTCACCGTTCGAGGTCTTCGCTGCAACCCTTGCATCTGCAGGCCAGCCTCACGGCTCTAAACACTAAACCCGCTGTTGCACTTCATCCTTGAAACCGCCGTTTTAAAATCATCGGCCCAAGGTAATTTTGGTGAAAATTTAACGAATCCCGGCCGGCCCTCTTATTGAACGGGCATTGACGTCGCGAGCCGCGACTATGGACGACTTGAGCGACACCAGTTTCTTCTCGCAATCATCTCTTAGCCTTGGAAATCTACTTGCTGACCTCCACAAGAATCCGTAGTCGTGGTCATGGCATCCTTGCCGCCGTGGGGTTCTGTCGCGATAAGACGGTGAGGCCGAAGTAAATCCCGATATGAATAGGACTGCTTATGCTATCAACGAATAGAACTGGACGGCAGGCGTCGCGGCGAAGCCATCGTT
>NZ_CADIKH010000499.1 GCF_902859855.1 Paraburkholderia humisilvae | reverse complement strand
CGAGAGGGACCTCTGGCAACGCTTGAGTGGATGGGCCGGCGGGCGCTGCGGTAGAGGCAGGGGAGAATGTCCAGAGCGTCGCCCAGCGGTTCGGCAACACCCGAGAGGGCTTTCTGACCACGCTTCGGCGATTCGCCCGCCGTGCTGAATGAACGTAAGAGTGCGCGAAAACTACTTCAGTTCGCCTGCGGAAGTAGTGGAACTAGTCCATTGTGCGTATTCCACGCAAATCGAACAGCCATTCCACGGTAAAGCGAACGCCGATTCCACTGCAAAGTGAACCGCCCCGGGAATCGTGGAGGGGCTCTGCTGCAAACGGAGACAGTGAATCGGTTAGAGTCGTCGGACTACACGAATTGATGGGCGATAATGGGCAAGCTGAAGAGTCTGGAGAGTCTGTTCGGTGGACGGCATTTTGATCGGGAGATCATTATTCTGTGTGTACGCTGGTATCTGCGCTACAAGCTTAGCCTGCGGGATCTGGTCGAGATGATGGCAGAGCGCGGTTTGTCACTCGCGCACACGACGATCATGCGTTGGGTT
>NZ_CADIKH010000498.1 GCF_902859855.1 Paraburkholderia humisilvae | reverse complement strand
CACCTCGCCCGATACCAGTCGATCAGTTCGATCACCGCATCGAGGTCGTGCGCTTCGCGGTTGGTCACCAATCGTCACACCACAGGCTTCACGCCAGCAGGTGTGCCGCTCTCCTGGGCAACCAGGCAGGTGATAGCCAGTTCCTGGCGGCCCGGCAACCTCACGCGTTGCGCGCGCAACTCCTGTCTGACTTCGCGCGCCTTCTGGCCAGCATGCCGGGGCAAGATGAAGGTTATCTCCCCGAGCACTTCGCTCGCCTCGACCGCCTCCCACAGCCTGGCCTGGGCTCCCGGGCTGCGGTTATGTTGCGAGCGGATCAACCAGTCAGCAGGATGGCCCAGCTCCAGAGCTCGCCGCATCAACGCCGCAATGTCACCTTCCCGATCCGCCACATAGATCAAGCGCGTGTCGGGCAGCGTGGCTGCCTGCTCGGCCAGGCTCTGGTGCAAATAGTTTCGGTGAATCGGTTAAAGTAGCCGGCCATCAAACTGGTAGCCGGTGATGAGCAAGCGAAAAGGTCTGGAGGGGCTGTTCAGTGGACGGCATT
>NZ_CADIKH010000497.1 GCF_902859855.1 Paraburkholderia humisilvae | reverse complement strand
CGTGTTGCCTCACGAAGGAATGTTACCCGACGGATTGTTGTCGTTTCGCTTTCCCTCTTCTCTTCTTTTGTGGTTTGCCGGGCGCGGAGCGCCCGGCCCCCGGCGACTTTCGAACTTTTCCGCAACTCACACTTCGGCTGGCGCAACAGCGGACTTTCGCAGGCCGCCCTGAATCAGTTCTTTTACGCGCTCTGCTCGCCACGCCTTGACCCGGCGCTGTAGCGTTCGTAGTTGCCTGACTTGCATACGCTTCTGGAAACATCGCGGCCAGCCGATCCATCAATACGTTGGCCGGCACAGAGGGCTCTGCAATCAGCCATCCTTCGATTAGCGGCCACGCGTCGGCGAACGGATCCACCCGACTTCTCCACCAGTGCTTTGCCCTGGGTTGCTTTCGGTGCGTCGGGCGTGCTTCCCCTTGCTTCCATGCCGAAGAAAGGCTGGCGAGGAAGACGGCAACGTCTGATTCGCCCGCCGGCGCTGCTTCAGCACGCACGCCGTGGGCCGCGAACTCGCTCAATGTCTGCTGAGCCATTCGCATCTCCTG
>NZ_CADIKH010000496.1 GCF_902859855.1 Paraburkholderia humisilvae | reverse complement strand
CCAGGCCCCCGTCGTTGATACTCACGTAGTGCGGCTTCGCGTTGGCTACCGAGGTGGACAGCTGCTCCACGTTCACCGCGTCATTCGCGTTCACCCCGTCGGCCACGTTCGTCAGCTTCACCGGCGCCGTCGCGCCCGCCCCGCCCAGCGTCACCTGTGACTTCGTGGTGGCGTCGTCATACATTACCGCGCCGGCGGCCAGCGTCGACAGGCCGGTCGAAAGTGAGGACACGCCGGTCGAGAGCGACGACACGGTCGTCACGACCGTCGTGGACAGCGCGCCGAGCGCCGTATTGGTCGCGTATAGCTGCGAGCCATTCACCGCGTCCGTGCTCGTGCCCAGCACCTGGCCCGGTGCCACGTTCGTGATCTGGCGTTCGTTCCCCGCTGCGCCCACGCTCACCACGCCGCTCGCGCTGCCCGCGTACGTGTACGCTGTGCCCGCGATCGTGTCGCCTGTCACCGGCACAGCGGCGGTCGCGGCCTGCGAACCGGCGCCCAGCGCGATGGAATTGTCGGCGCCCGCCGACGCCCCCTGGCCAATGGCG
>NZ_CADIKH010000495.1 GCF_902859855.1 Paraburkholderia humisilvae | reverse complement strand
CAACTGCGTGTTCCACTACACGCTGCCCGAGACGCTGCAGTACATGCGCGGCCAGAACGGTCCGTATCTGCAATTCGCGGTCGACAAGGGTTTTCGCAAGTTTCCCGAGCCGATTGTGATTGCGCTCTACTCGGACGTGATGCAGAAATTCCGCCTGGCGGCGCAGGGCAAGACCCAGGGGCGTCAGCCGCCCGAGCATCTGCGCACACGTGTCGAGCGCTACTTCGATCCGCTGCCGTTCTGGTACGAACCGCTCGAGCGCGACACAACGGATCTCGCACGCTATCCGCTTGCGGCGGTCACACAACGGCCGATGGCGATGTATCACTCGTGGGACTCGCAAAACGCGTGGCTGCGGCAAATTCACGGCGAAAACTATCTGTTCATGAACCCGCGCATGGCGAGCGAGCAGGGCATCGAGGACGGCGGCTGGATTTACGTTGAATCGCAATGGGGCAAGGTCCGCTGCATGGCGCGCTATAGCGAAGCGGTCGAACCCGGCACCGTGTGGACATGGAATGCGATCGGCAAGGCGGCGGGCGCATGGAAT
>NZ_CADIKH010000494.1 GCF_902859855.1 Paraburkholderia humisilvae | reverse complement strand
GTACAGCGACGGCAGCCAGACGGTCACGCACAGCTACGACGGTCTGGGGCAGCTCACGCAGACGGGTGCGGCGGGCCGGACGCTGCGCTATACGCGCGATGCGGCGGGCAATGTGACGGATATCGCGTGGCCGGACGGCTTCCACGTGGCGACGACGTACGACAGTTACCGGCGTGCGGTGCAGATACTGGAGAACGGCACGGTGAGTCTGGCGAAGTACAGCTACGACCCGCTGAACCGTCGCACGCAGGTGGACCTGGGCAACGGCACGCGCACGGAGCTCGCGTACGACGGTCAGGGCGGGCTGTCGACGCTGAACCACCGCTTCACAAGCAGCACGGAGGACTGGCTGGCGACGTTCACGCGTAACCAGCTGGGGGAGATCCGGCAGGCGGGTGTGACGAACAGCCGTTATGCGTGGAATCCGGTGGCGGCGAGTACGGCGTATACGGCGAACGCGCTGAACCAGTACACGGTGGCGGCGGGACGGAGCGCGACGTACGACCTGAACGGCAACCTGACGGGCGACGGGGTGTGGACGTACGCCTAT
>NZ_CADIKH010000493.1 GCF_902859855.1 Paraburkholderia humisilvae | reverse complement strand
CGCCAATGCTCACGGGTGGGAGGCGTTCATTTCATTGAGTTCGATGCCGGCCAGGATGATGCGAGCACACCGCAAATCCTTGAAACCCATCATTGGTTTGATGATGCGTTTCATGGCGCGGTGATCCTGCTCCACGATGTTATTCAGATACTTGTTCTGACGGACCTTGATCGGCGTTGAGCGCTTCGAGCGCGGCCAGATTGGCACCGCTCCTATCCATGGTGATGATCTCCGGCTCGCCGTTCCGGTCGATGGCTTTCTCGAAATAGCGACGGGCGGCAGCCTTGTCACGATGGGCTCGAAGCAGGAAATCCACCGTCTTTGCGGCCTTGTCCACAGCGCGATAAAGGTATTTCCACTGGCCTCTGACCTTGACGTAGGGGTGAGTAGACCTTAGGAATTGCGCCCGAAGTCTCTCGCAGAACCGTACGTGACACTCTCGCGTCATACGGCTCTCTATGAACGCGTCCCGCTTTGCAACAGCTTTCGCGTGTTCGGACTGACAGGATGGGCTGCAGCTCTCTATCCGGCCTTGTTGCAGCCGGTAATGCCCGC
>NZ_CADIKH010000492.1 GCF_902859855.1 Paraburkholderia humisilvae | reverse complement strand
CGGACGCTATGTTGGCTGCTCTACAAAACGGAGTTAAGGGAGGTAAATGGCATAGTTTGATCGACAAGGTATTTCGCCTGGACACGCTCGCGCTGGGGTGGGCTCAGGTCAAGAAGAACGCCGGGGCAGCGGGAGTGGACCGCATGAGCGTGAAGCGATTCGCGCAAGCGCGGGACCGCTATCTTGCTGAACAGGCGCATGCGTTGCAGGATGGCAGCTATCGCCCTCAGCCGGTGCGGCGCGTCTACATTCCGAAAGGTAAAGGACGCCGCCCGCTCGGTATCCCCGTCGTAAAAGACCGCGTAGTTCAAGCGGCCCTGAAGCTGGTAATCGAGCCGATCTTTGAACATGAGTTCGAGCCGCGAAGCTACGGCTTTCGTCCGGGTTTAGGCTGCAAAGATGCGCTGCGCGAGGTGGACCGGCATGTGAAAGCCGGCTACTGCCGGGTGGTCGATGCCGACCTGCAAAGTTATTTTGACTCGATTCCACACCTACCCCTTCTTGCGAGAGTGGCCGGGCGAATTGCGGACAGCCGGGTCCTGGAACTCATCCAGT
>NZ_CADIKH010000491.1 GCF_902859855.1 Paraburkholderia humisilvae | reverse complement strand
TGCTGCGCCATGCCAGCCATATCAATACCGCGCACCTGCGCGAGCGCACCGGACAATTTAGCCACGAGGATAATCAGGCGGCACGCCCTTTCCAAAGGAGTCTCCGGGGCTAGCCACTGCAAACCGACGCATCGTAATCGAGGGACCGACATGCCAGCCATAGCGACTAAACATTACGCGGCCGAATTCCAGCGTCAAACCTCCCAGCCTGCCCGGTTACGCGCGGATCGTCCCGCAAGCTTACCGACGCCACCTGCTGATCAAACGTCTGGACGACGAGGAGCCCACTGTAGTGGCGCGCCTCACCGAGCTTGGCCGCAATCGCTAGGGCGCCGCCTTTCGTAGTCACACTGGACGATGGGAACCGTTGCCGGGCTCAGGCTCGCTTGAAGAGATGGCCGATGTGGTCGTCACGCTCCTGCAACCCTATTTGCAGCCCCATAATTAGTCCGCCCTGAATAAAGCGTTTTGTCCGTCGTCGGCGTTAGACGACGGGCGTTCTCTGATCGGCAGAAACGAACAACGCGACAAGAACGCGGGCGCAAAAAAGCCGCAG
>NZ_CADIKH010000490.1 GCF_902859855.1 Paraburkholderia humisilvae | reverse complement strand
AATGCCTCTTCTGAAAGTCCGGTCTGCTCCGACAGCATGGCTAGCGCCGCCGCTCTCCTGTCGAAGACCGGTGGTCCGGCTGCGTCGGTCAGCAGGTCATTCAGGCAATCCCTCAGTTCGTCCAGTCGTTGCGATGACGGTCCATGCAGCTCAATGCCATGGGTCTTGACCAGATGCAGGCCGAACAGGATTTTCGGATCAATCAGGGTACTGTTCTGTGAGGGCCATTGCTGCGCCAGTGCAGCGAACGCCGCTCCCAGTGCTTCGCGGGACGCATACGGCTGCGGTGCAGCCTCTCCCCGGGACAGGGCGGCAGTCTTCAGCACCGACGCCATGGAGTGCTCAAACGTGCCGAACGGGTATTGCGTGTCCTGACCATGCGCATCCAGCCATTGGACCACCATTCTGCGGCGAGCCGGTTGCGTCAGGCTGGCGAAATCAGGCAACCGCATCGCGGACGGATCACTTGCCAGATCATCCACACTTCTGTTCGCGGCGTTGGCCAGCGCATTGCCATCAAAATAGATACCACTGGCATGCTCGTCGGACCCAGGATTG
>NZ_CADIKH010000489.1 GCF_902859855.1 Paraburkholderia humisilvae | reverse complement strand
GAGCGGCTTAGCTCAAAGAATTTTTAGCGCAGCGGAAACGGTTCGTTCGCCATACCCACGAATAGCTCTCTGCGCCCGTTTCCGCTGCGCTAAAAATCCTCTGGATTATCAAATATAGGCCGACCTCAACGGCACATTGAACGAACAGGCCGGCCCGTCACAACCGGGGGCCGTTTCCCCGACCGCCTGCGCGTCCCAGATTGATCCATCGGAAGCGCCCCCTACCAGATCGCCCATGGCTGGCTGGCCGGCCCGGCCCCCGCTGTACCCGGTCGACTGCCCCGGCTTGGCACTGCCCCACGGGAATGCGCCAGTGCCCGCCCGATCGCGTCCTGCTGTCGCCTGGCTATGCCCGGACGGCTCCCCTGCCTGCACCGTGGAGTCATGAATACCAAGCGCCCCTGAAGCCATTCTGATTAACCCCTGGATAAACCAACAAAAACAGGCTTTATTATTGAGTTTCCCATAAAACATGACAACCGATTCGATGCTGGCGCGTTATATCTCTAACGGATTGAATGGAGATACGCGCCATGGCAAAGAAGCCGTTGGACGAGG
>NZ_CADIKH010000488.1 GCF_902859855.1 Paraburkholderia humisilvae | reverse complement strand
GCGAAGGCGAGCGCCATCATCTATAGCCTGATGCTCACGTGCCGCGCGTGCAACGTCGAACCGTATACCTATCTGCTTCGCGTGCTAACCGAACTACCGCAGCGTGGAGCGAATGCCGATATCAGCGATCTGTTGCCGTTCAACGTTGCCAAGCCGCGCGACGTATTAGTTCCTGCATGATCTAGCCCTACGCGCCGGCTCATTGCGGTGTGCGTTAATTCGCGCTTACGATTCACGGTGTGAACGAACACGGCAAGGCCACCTTGAGGAAGCGGCTCAAGCGCGACCAGATGGCATCGTTCTTTGCCACGCTTACTCCTTGCCTCATAGGCATGGAAGCCTGTGGCAGTGCTCATCATTGGGCTCGCAAGCTGCAAGGCTTTGGACACACGGTACGGCTAATGGTACCGCAGTTCGTCAAACCATACGTCAAGACTAACAAGAACAACGTCGCCGATGCCGAAGCGATCTGCGAAGCGGTGGCACGACCGAACATGAGATTTGTGCCGATGAAGAATGCTGAGCAGCAAGCGGTATTGTCTCTGCACCGTGCTCGCC
>NZ_CADIKH010000487.1 GCF_902859855.1 Paraburkholderia humisilvae | reverse complement strand
TTCACGCAGACTGAAATCGAATTGCTTGAGCGCGTCGTCAACGATACGCCCCGCAACGCACAGGCACCGCCGCTCTTGCGCAACGTTATCAGGCTCGCGCAGCTCGGGGGCTACCTTGCGCGTGCCAATGATCGTCCGCCAGGGAATACCGTCATGTGGCGCGAAATGCGACGTTTAACCGACATCCGGTTTGGCTATGAACTCGCGCTAAAAAGAAGTGGGTAATTGCAAGTTGGGCGTCACGCTTACCGCA
The DNA here is from genome assembly GCF_902859855.1 of Paraburkholderia humisilvae. GTDB lineage: Bacteria > Pseudomonadota > Gammaproteobacteria > Burkholderiales > Burkholderiaceae > Paraburkholderia > Paraburkholderia humisilvae. The sequence continues at coordinate 306 of NZ_CADIKH010000487.1, read as the reverse complement.
CCTGCTGCGCCTGAAAGCAGCCAACCGTCCAGAATCCATTGGCCGCTATTCAATTCGCAGAATTCCTCGCGCGAACCGGTGACGCGAGTGATACGGTCCAGACCGGATTCCTAGTATTGGTATCGAAGCATAAGCGCGCAACGACGACTGCGAAAGCGAAAGCGCCTGCGAGGTATCCAACTGTCCGAGTTGACATTATTATTGAGTTTCCCATAAAACATGACAACCGATTCGATGCTGGCGCGTTATATCTCTAACGGATTGAATGGAGATACGCGCCATGGCAAAGAAGCCGTTGGACGAGGC
>NZ_CADIKH010000486.1 GCF_902859855.1 Paraburkholderia humisilvae | reverse complement strand
ACGTTATGCCGACTCCCCGATTATGCCGCGTCATGCATGCGCGTGGCGGTGGGTATGTCCTTTCATGATCGCTGCGTCGGCATAAACATATGATTTCTCAGGCTGGCTAACGCGCTGGCCAGGAGAGATCAGGTGAATGCAACACGCACAGTCAGTGAATCCGGCGGGCTGCCGGCCCATCACATCGATGCATTTCTTGATCGTCTACGGACGGCACACTATTCCGAGGTATCGCTTCGCAAGAAACGAAGAGTCCTGTGCGCGTTCTCCGGGTGGATGAAGAACAGGAACATTGACCTGATCGATCTCGATGAGTCTGTCACGGCTCGTTTTATGAATCGCATGATCGACGCTTCACAAGACCGCGTCCAGCGTGCGCGTCCCACCTTACGGCAGTTTCTTTCCTATCTGCGCGCGGAAGCCGTTGTGTGTTCGCCGACGTTGGGCGGCCAGTCCGAGATTGCGCGCATTTATCGCCGATACCTGGACCATCTGAGGCAGGATCGTGGACTCGCGAAGAACTCTCTGCTCGTCTACGGCCCCTTCATTCGCGACTTTC
>NZ_CADIKH010000485.1 GCF_902859855.1 Paraburkholderia humisilvae | reverse complement strand
GACGCCTATCTGCGCGGCCTGCTGGTCAACGGTGCCCGCGCCGTTATTGCCAGTCTCGGCGAGAAACAGGATCGCTTCAGCCGGTGGGTCCGAACCCTGGTCGAACGCCGGGGCTACTGGCGGGCCGCCATCGCGATCGCTGCAAAGAACGCGAGACTGGCGTGGGCTTCCTTGAAATATGGCGAGGACTTCAAGCTCGAGCCTGCGTCAGACCAAGTTTGATTCGAGCCCGTCGATCAACCGACGCCTGGACTTGAGCACGGACACCATGAGCACATAGAAACGATCACTTTGCACTGCCAGCGGTGATGTGAAGCGGGTTGGACCCGCGCGGAGCGTACCTGGATAACACGGCGGGGATATCCATTCCCGGCTAGAGAATGAGGTCTCTGCGCGCGTCTTTCATCAGGGTCCGGGCCATTGGTCCAACATGACCGGTTGTAGAACCGCAGTCCTTCACCTTCTCACATGCACTAGCGCGGCATTGCAGCATGTATCAACAGCAAACCTCGATTGAGCTTGTGCTCAACGGGGAGCCCTTGTAGCGTGTTAGGCACTTT
>NZ_CADIKH010000484.1 GCF_902859855.1 Paraburkholderia humisilvae | reverse complement strand
GGCATTGAGGTGGATCATTCGAGCGTGCACCGCTGGGTCATCAAGCTCGTGCCGTTGTTCGAAAAGGCGTTTCGACGGCACAAGCGACCGGTTGGCAAGAGCTGGAGGATGAACGAAACCTACGTCAAGGTCAAAGGCCAGTGGAAGTACCTGTACCGTGCTGTCGACAGGCAGGGCAACGCGGTTGATTTCCGGTTGCGCGCCCATCGCGACAAGGCCGCTGCGCGCCGCTACCTTGAGAAGGCGATTGACCAGAACGGTGAGCCCGACACGATTACCGTGGATAGGAGCGGTGTCAATCTGGCCGCGCTCGAAGCGCTCAACGCCCGGCGCTCGACACCGATCAAGGTCCGCCAGAACAAGTATCTGAATAACATCGTGGAGCAGGATCGCCGTGCCATCAAACGCATCATCAAACCAATGATGGGCTTCAAGGATTTCCGGTGTGCCCGCATCATCCTTTCAGGCATCGAACTCAATGAAATGAACGCCTCCCACCCGTGAGCATTGGCGGCCGATAGAAGAAAAGGGGACCGTCACGGGCCGACGGCACAAGAGGCA
>NZ_CADIKH010000483.1 GCF_902859855.1 Paraburkholderia humisilvae | reverse complement strand
ACGCCGGGAATTTCGGAGATGCGTCTGCATGCCTCATCGTTGCGACGCCATTCGAGAATGCGCTGCTCGATCCGTGTGATCTGCTCGTCGAGCGCTCGAAGCCGCGAAAGCTGATCCTGCAGGCTGTCGGCCAGCATCGCGGGTAACTGTTCGGTTAGCGAGGCCAGGGCAGCTTTGGCTGCCTCGGTCGAGGCCCGCCGGCCTTGCGGCAACACGACGCCGAACTCATAGAGCAACCCGCGAAGCTGGTTGATCTGCATGACGCGCATCCGGACCAGCTGCTGGCGTATGCGGTGCATCGCGAGCATGGCCTGCTGGTCTTCGGTCTTGACGGCAACGAACCGCATGCCAGGACGCTGTGCAGCTTCCCAGATCGCCGCGGCATCGGCTGCATCGTTCTTGTTTGACTTCACGAATGGCCGCACGAACTGGGCGGCGATAAGCCGTACGTCGTGGCCGAGCCGCGCGAGGACCCGGGCCCAGTGATGGGCGCTGCCGCAGGCCTCCATGACGACGCGACTCGCAGGCCGGTTGGCGAAGAACGGCACGAGCTGGGCGCGTT
>NZ_CADIKH010000482.1 GCF_902859855.1 Paraburkholderia humisilvae | reverse complement strand
GTCGCTCGCAACAAGCTCAAAAGCGCTCAGCACCGACCTTCGATCATCGCCGCGTGCTGGATTCAGGCAACCTTGTGGTGACGTCATGATTTATGGAAAGGTCAATAGAAGAGTGACAGTTTGCGGGTCACAAGGCGATTATGCTTGTGAGCTGGAGTCACAAGTAAGCCGCGTAAAAATCGTTTTTCACTGCGCACGAACAGCGCTACTCTCCGTAGCCTGTACTGGATGGCGACAGCAAAATGAATCAACACTCCTCTTCTTCTGCGCCGGAGTCGCTGGAGACGCCGGAAACGCCTGTTGCGCCGGCCTCGATGTCGACGGCCGACGCGGTGCCGACCGTCGGTGAGATCTTCAGCGGATTCCTCAGGTTGGGTCTCACGTCGTTCGGCGGTGCACTGCCGCTCGCGCGGCGTACCTTCGTCGAACAGCACCGCTGGCTCAACGCCGCTGAGTTCACCGATCTGCTCGGGCTGTGCCAGTTCCTGCCGGGCGGCAACGTGATCAACCTGTCGGTGGCGATCGGCATGCGCTTTCGTGGATGGCGCGGCGCGCTGGCGGGC
>NZ_CADIKH010000481.1 GCF_902859855.1 Paraburkholderia humisilvae | reverse complement strand
CGTCGCTCGCAACAAGCTCAAAAGCGCTCAGCACCGACCTTCGATCATCGCCGCGTGCTGGATTCAGGCAACCTTGTGGTGACGTCATGATTTATGGAAAGGTCAATAGCTCAAAGAATTTTTAGCGCAGCGGAAACGGTTCGTTCGCCATACCCACGAATAGCTCTCTGCGCCCGTTTCCGCTGCGCTAAAAATCCTCTGGATTATCGTGACAGTGGCGTTTTCAGCCGTAACCGACTTCAGGCGATTCGTGCCTCCGCTTCGCTGACCGCTCAGTCGCCAACGAGCGATTTCTTCCTGCCTCATCAACAGCATGGCGCGCGATGTGGTCTTCGCGATGCGAATTGACAAATTTAATACTGACATACGCGAGTTGACGCTTTCATTGCGTTCCGATGGAACATAAAAGTGTCAACGCGCTCGCGCTTAGTCGCTCCGCTGCTGCGCCAGGGTGTTGATAATCATTGAAAGGCATCCTGGCCGCCCAAAGAAGGGGGCGGCCAGGGTCTACAGTTGAGATGCCTGGCTCAACGGACCCATTCAGGAGGCTGAAATGAAGTATAG
>NZ_CADIKH010000480.1 GCF_902859855.1 Paraburkholderia humisilvae | reverse complement strand
GGCTCTGGTGCAAATAGATAAGCGAGTTGAGCAGTTTCTGATATAAAGGATGCCTTATCGAGTTGACAGGACAGCATCCCATACGGTGGGCGTGGCGGCATCCCCGAGGCCGAGCTTCGCGAGGTCGAACTGACCTTTGCGAATGCGATGCATCAACTCGAGGCATGAAATCGTGGTCGCAGCGCTCCTGAACCGTTTGAAGCCGAGCATCACATTTGTTCTGGATTTGGTGTGTCGGTGGTCCTGCCCGATCAGGTTATTCAGATATTTCGAGGACCGGACCTTCGTGTCTTCAGGCAACAGGCCGTCGGCCTTCATCTCGCGTACCGCCCGGTGCGAGGCAGCGTAGCCATCGAGCGTGATCGTCTCTGGCGGCTGGCCCTGATGCCTGATAGCCTTGCTGAAAAAGGCTCTGGCTGCGGCCACATCGCGTCTCGCCCTGAGTATGAAGTCTACCGTCTGGCCGGCCCGATCCACCGCCCGATACAGATAAACCCATCTGCCGCGAATCTTCAGATAGGTCTCGTCAACGCGCCAGGACCGGCCTGCGGGTGTGCCAAACCGATTCC
>NZ_CADIKH010000479.1 GCF_902859855.1 Paraburkholderia humisilvae | reverse complement strand
CCGCGCATGTACTGCAGCGTCTCGGGCAGCGTGTAGTGGAACACGCAGTTGTGTTTCGCGTACTCATCCCATTGTCGCGGGTTCGGCTTGCCGACCAGCGCATCGGTGCCGCCTTCGCCGCGCCAGCCGATCAGGAAGCCGACGCCCGAGCCCGGCGCGGTTTCGTGATGGATGATGAAGTCCGGATAGTCGCGATACTTGCGCGTGCCGTCCGGCTTCGTGAAGGCCGGCAATTTGAGCCGGCTGCCGAGTTCGATCAGCACCTCCTGGAACGGCCGGCACTCGCCGGTCGGCGGCACGACGGGCACGCGCACCGAGTCGACCGGTCCGTCGAATTCGGAGATTGGGCGGTCGAGCATCGACATCGCGTCGTGGCGCTCGAGGTAAGTCGTGTCCGGCAGGATCAGATCTGCGAACGCGGTCATCTCCGACTGGAACGCATCGCACACGACGATAAACGGGATTTTGTACTCGCCGTTCTCGTGCCGGTCGGCGAGCATCTTGCGCACTTCGACGGTATTCATCGACGAGTTCCATGCCATGTTCGCCATGAAGATCATCAATGTGTCGATCGGATACGGG
>NZ_CADIKH010000478.1 GCF_902859855.1 Paraburkholderia humisilvae | reverse complement strand
AGCGACAGCAGCCGTTGCAACGATGGGGGACGCAAAGGCATTCAGGTCCGGGCGCGAGTTCGCGGCCTGGATCGGACTGGTGCCGGCGCAGACAGGATCCGGTGGCAAGATTCAGTTGCTGGGAATCAGCAGGCGTGGCGACACGTATCTGCGTACGTTGCTGATTCACGGCGCGCGCAGTGTGCTCTTCCACTCGAAAGAGCCGCGGCCATGGATCGAGCAGCTCAAAAAGCGACGACCACTGAATGTGGCGATCATGGCGCAGGCCAACAGGATGGCCCGGATGATCTGGGCCATCCTGGCGCACGACAGGCCGTATGACAAAGGTTACGCGAGCGTGAAGCCGGTCTGACTGGTACCTGCGCCATAGAGAATCAATTTTTACAGGATGACAGGCCGAAAGGTTGCGCTGGCAATCGTATGTGATGACAACACAGGTCGGACCGGGACTCGCTAAACCTGAATCATCTCTCGAGCTTCGGGCTCGCTTGAAGAATGAGGCGCGGGCCAGCGGATTTCATGGAGGGCCGCAGCCTGTCAGGCTGCAACAAGCCTGATGGTATGGACTCCCGCCCCCTCCGGGG
>NZ_CADIKH010000477.1 GCF_902859855.1 Paraburkholderia humisilvae | reverse complement strand
GGCGCAACAGCCTGTGTGGGCACCTTCTTCAGCATGAAAAGCTCCTTTTCTGGACAGCTGTTTTACAGCAAATCTGTGTCCAGAAAAATCCGGGCCGCGGCAGGATCAAGCCTGAATAACCACGAAACGCTGAAACGCTTCATCACCTGCGGTATTCTGACTTACCTTCCCTCCCGCCCGAAGGGGCCTCGCAAAACGCCGTTTCGCGGCGGACACGCCCGCTTGTACGTGACGGGCTTCCGAGTGGCCGTCTGGTGCAACCACAGCGTCGGGTTCTCTGGGCTTGGCCAGGACGCCGGTGTGCGACTTCGGACTTATTTAAGCTGTTGATCGTGTCGGCGAGCGCGTTGCCGCAGGAGTCGCCAATGCTGCTTGCTGATGGTTGCACGCCAGCGCTCAACAGACGCTGCGTGTGGTATCGGGGCGCGTGACGCGGATGATGAATTAGACCGGGCGCCGGCGGGCGATAGTGCGGTATCTATTGAGTTTCCCATAAAACATGACAACCGATTCGATGCTGGCGCGTTATATCTCTAACGGATTGAATGGAGATACGCGCCATGGCAAAGAAGCCGTTGGACGAGGCA
>NZ_CADIKH010000476.1 GCF_902859855.1 Paraburkholderia humisilvae | reverse complement strand
TCGTCCAGGCTGCCCAACGTTGCTGCTTTACCGCTGTTCGCTTCTTCCGTAAACTCATTCATTGGTGGTGGATTCCGGTTAGCTGGTTGTTACTCTCGACAAGCAACATTCCCCGCCTCAACCCCATACACCAGATCCGACAATAGCTCAGCGACACAGGGACCCGTTCTGGCGCTGATGTGATGGACGACTCCCGCTAAGTGGCAAGAGATTGTGTCAAAGTGGACAAGTCGTGATATCCACGGCAAAGGAGGCGTTCATCATGAACATGGCGACTATTGGACTGGACCTGGCCAAAAATGTGCTGCAGGTTCACGCCGTCGATTTGCAAGGACAAGTCCGTTGTACGCAAACAGCTCTGACGCTCAGATATACTTCGGTATTTCGCCACGCTGCACCCGTGTGTAACCGGCATGGCGGCGTGCGGCTCCTCGCATTGCTGGGGCCGCGAACTCACAAAGCCCGGACATACGGTTCAACTGATCGCCCCCGCAATTCGTCCGCCCTTACGTCAGGAGCAACAAGACCGACGCGGCCGACCCTGAAGCAATCTGCGAGGCAATAACACGACCGCACATGCGCTTTGTAC
>NZ_CADIKH010000475.1 GCF_902859855.1 Paraburkholderia humisilvae | reverse complement strand
GTACGTGGCCTATCCGGTGAGCCTGCGGCACCTTGAAGAATGAAATGAACGCGTCCGTGCGCCGGTCAAAACCGGCAAGGTGTTGTGAATGAAAGAGTCATACGTTGAAGGCGTGGCCAGCCACGGCGGCCCCGAGTCATGCGTGTGTATCCGCGAGGGTGCAGGCGAAGCGAATGAAGGGACTTCCCCGTCCTGAGGCTGCGGCGGAAGCCGTGAGGCCGGCACTAACGTGCCATGATGAGGTGCAAGCCATCATCCACACCAACAGGAGGGGAAGCCCATGCCGATTGTTACCGTCGGAATCGATCTCGCCAGGAACGTGTTTGCCATCCACGGCGTGGATGAATCAGGCAAGGTGGTGTTGCGCAAGCCGCGAGTCATGCGTGACCAACTGGTAGCGGTGATCGCGCAGTTGCCGCCTTGTTTGACAGGCATGGAGGCATGCTGCGGCGCGCATCATTGGGCACGTGTATTCCAGCAGCTGTATCGGCCCGGATTGTTTGGACACGGTTTTGGGACTCAGGCGGCCTGTTTAAACATCCGTGCCTGACGGGCTTCGAGGGGTGACATGAAGCCCAGTTTTTCCAGCCGCC
>NZ_CADIKH010000474.1 GCF_902859855.1 Paraburkholderia humisilvae | reverse complement strand
AGTATCTGAATAACCTGATCGGGCAAGACCATCGAAACATCAAGTCCCGGACGAAGGTCATGCTGGGTTTCAAGCGGTTTAGAGGCGCCACGACTACGATTTCAGGCATCGAGTTGATGCATCGCATTCGCAAGGGGCAATTCAATCTCGCGACGCTCGATCTCAAAGACACCGCTACGCCGACCGTCTGGAACGCGGTCCTCTTCGCTCAATAAGTCATCCTGTCAAAATTAGTTTCCTTGACTGTTTCCACCATTTGCACCAGAGCCTGATCAAACACGTCATGTATGGATTAGAGAGACGAACGAAAGTGAACCGCTGATGACGCATCGAAACCAACCTGGACGACATCAAAACTGGGGGCGCCCGTTACCCCTGGGATCAGCGTGGCGGTCACCTGCTTATTGGCCACGTGGTGTCCGGTGTATAGGCGGCGTGACTCGAACCCGGGCTCGGGTGCGGAACTAATATCGTGGGCACGGTCGTTGATAATCATTGAAAGGCATCCTGGCCGCCCAAAGAAGGGGGCGGCCAGGGTCTACAGTTGAGATGCCTGGCTCAACGGACCCATTCAGGAGGCTGAAATGAAGTATA
>NZ_CADIKH010000473.1 GCF_902859855.1 Paraburkholderia humisilvae | reverse complement strand
GCGCGCGTTCAACATCCAGCGCCAGCGCATAGGCTTCCTGTAGCAGATGCAGCAGATTTTGCCGTTGGTCGGGCATGACAATTCCCGTCATCGAAAGAGTGCGGCGTGATCGTGATTTCTGTCGCACCCGGTCGCCCGAACACCATCGGCATCGCTGAAGTCGGGCAGTGCGCTGTATGCGCGTGGCAGGGGCGGCGGAAGGTCGGGCCAAGTGCTGGCGCGCTCAGAGCAGATGGACGGCGGCTTGCAAACTTTTGTCACCAGGCTTCGTGTCAAAGCCGGACATTATGGTTTTTGACTGCAGTTTCCTGCCAAAGAATCCCGGCCTTTCCGCAGGCAAGTGGAACGTAACGGTTAAGGAGAGGGAGCAACAAACGTTGTGTCAGAGCGGTTCATTGATGAGCAGAAGTCGGACTTCCCGACCTTTGTGGTTCAACATACGTATCGGGCCGGACGCGGTCAATCTATTTCTGGTAACGCTTTGTGCAGAGTGCCGCTGTGACCGATCTGGAAGCCGCTTGGGTCGTGCGATCGCGGTGTGCCCGCGAAGCGCCTCGCCAGCGACGGGCCTCACGAACGGGCAATGAAGACACGAAGTT
>NZ_CADIKH010000472.1 GCF_902859855.1 Paraburkholderia humisilvae | reverse complement strand
AAGGATTTCAACTGCGCGCGCGTTATTCTGAGTGGCATCGAGCTGATGCACATGATCCGCAAAGGGCAGATGAGAAACGATGGCTTCGCCGCGACGCCTGCTGTCCAGTTCTATTCGTTGATAGCATAAGCAGTCCTATTCATATCGGGATTTACTTCGGCCTCACCGTCTTATCGCGACAGAACCGTCTTTTCCGAACACGTGCCAGCTGGTGCTACCAGTCGATGCGGTGCTTTTCTTCGGTTTCCCGATGGCGCTGGTCGTCATCGGCATGCAGGTACAGGCTCGTGGTGGTCAGCGACGCGTGACCGAGATTGTCGCGCACCAGTCGCAAATCCAGGTTCCCGTCGGCCATGTGGGAGCCCGCGCTGTGGCGCAGCCAGTGCGCGGACGCCCGCTCGAGCTGGGCCGCACGGGCGACGTATTCGTCACCGCGCAGGCGCAGTTTTCCGGCGGCGCCGGCGAAGATGCCCTTGACGATCGAGTGTAGCGCCGCGCGCGTGAGCGGCTTCATGGATTTTCCGAGAGGCAGCACGAGCGGCGTGTCCTCATGCGGGGCGGGCAGTACGGGCAGGCCACGTTCGCGCCGGTAGCGGCCCAGCTCG
>NZ_CADIKH010000471.1 GCF_902859855.1 Paraburkholderia humisilvae | reverse complement strand
GTGGCCGACCAGAAGCAGATCGCACCGGCCAGCAGGCCGATGACCAGCGCGCCGGCGACACCGACGAAGCCCGAGGCCGGCGTAATCGCGACCAGACCCGCGACCGCGCCCGACACGATGCCGAGCACCGACGGCTTACCCTTGGCGATCCATTCGGCGAACATCCAGCTGAGCGCGGCCATCGCGGTGGCGATCTGCGTGGTCAGCATCGCGAAGCCCGCACGGCCATCGGCGGCCACGGCCGAACCCGCGTTGAAGCCGAACCAGCCGACCCACAGCATCGAGGCGCCGATCAGCGACAGCACGAGGTTGTGCGGCGCCATCACGTCCTTGCCGTAGCCGGTGCGCTTGCCGAGCACCAGCGCGCAGACCAGCGCCGCGATACCCGCATTGATATGCACGACCGTGCCGCCCGCGAAGTCGAGGATGCCCGCGCTGGCCAGCCAGCCGGTCGGCTCCCACACCATGTGCGCGATCGGCGAGTAGACCAGGATCGACCACAGCGTCATGAACACCAGCATCGACGAGAACTTCATGCGGTCGGCGAACGCGCCGGTGATCAGCGCCGGCGTAATGATCGCGAAGGTCAGCTGGAAGCAGAAATAGAC
>NZ_CADIKH010000470.1 GCF_902859855.1 Paraburkholderia humisilvae | reverse complement strand
ACCACCTGGTTCATGACCGCGATCGCGCTATCGGGCGTGATCGGCGGCCCGATCTCCGGCTTTATCCTGAAGGCGTTCGACGGCCTGAACGGCTGGCATGGCTGGCAGTGGCTGTTCCTGCTTGAAGGTCTGCCGTCGATTCTTGTCGGCATCCTGGTGTTTCTCGTGCTCGACGACCGGATCGGCAAAGCCGCATGGCTGACCGCCGAAGAGCGGCAACTGCTCGAGCGCAACATCGCCGCCGAAGATGCCACCAAGGAAGACCCGCCGATCAGCAAAGTGCTCGCGAGTCCGCGCGTGTGGCTGATGAGCCTGATCTACTTCTCGTTCGTGATCGGCCTGTACGGCGTGAGCTTCTGGCTGCCGACGATCATCAAGGCGACCGGCGTCACCGACACGTTCGCGATCGGCTTACTGTCCGCGATTCCGTTCGCCGCCGCGGTGGTGGCGATGGTGCTGGTGTCGCGCAGCGCGGACCGCGCACGCGAGCGGCGCTGGCACGTCGCGATACCGGCCTTCGCGGGCGCGCTCGGCCTCGTGCTGTCGGTGGTCTGGGCGCATAGCACGCTGCTCGCGATGGCCTCGCTCACGCTCGCGACGATGGGCATCCTGAC
>NZ_CADIKH010000469.1 GCF_902859855.1 Paraburkholderia humisilvae | reverse complement strand
CGCGCTCGCGCACGCGACGGTGAGTGGTGTTGCACCGACACGTTACAAACCTCCAGATCCGTTAATGCCGACAGCCGGAGCGACAGGGAACAGAGATCCGCCTAACCGTTGCGTCCGTGGATTCATGACGCGGCATAATCGGGGAGTCGGCATAACGTCATCGAGCGCGACATCAGGCCATTCTGTACCGGCCGGTCTTCATGGATGTTCAGTGACACCGTTGCCGGTGCGAAGGCGAGTGCGATGGTCTATAGCCTGATGCTCACGTGTCGGGCCTGCAACGTCGAACCCTACTCATACCTCCTGCACGTGCTCACCGAACTGCCACAGCGTGCCCCCGGTGCCGACGTCACCGACCTCCTGCCGTTCAACGTCGCGAAGCTCATCGCCCAGGCGCGCAATCACGCCTGATCGCGCGCGGCACCAATTGACGCGGGCATGTCCAATTCCGTGTGCCAGATTTAGCGCTTACCTTCCTTCTGCCGTTGCCCGCGCTCGCGCATCAGGTGGCGCGAAGCTTCGTCCTGCGCAGAGGGGACGTGCACCGCATGCATGCGGTCGCGTTCGCCACCCAGCCAGGCCCGCAGGTTGATGACCAGCTTCGTCACGTCGAGCCGGT
>NZ_CADIKH010000468.1 GCF_902859855.1 Paraburkholderia humisilvae | reverse complement strand
TGTGCGACACGCGTCGCATCGACTGGACGGCGCAAGCCGTCCCATTGGTGGCCTCTTGGGCCATCCCTTGTGTAGCAACACGAGACCGAGTGCCGTACGGCTTGGAATCGCGGCTTCAGACGCTCTGGAGTCTTCGGACTCTTAGGCGTAATTGCATTGGCCTGGTTACCGTCAGGTTCCGCCCCGTTAGCGGCTTCACCTCCGCTAACAAGGCGGATTGGAGTATGTAATTTCAAGGTCTGTCGAGCGCAAGCTCGGCGTGTCATTGTTCAACCTCTCAAGGGTATCTGAGAGGTAGGGAACCTGCTGTACGACCAGCAGTAGCCTAGGAGGACATGCGTCACTGGCAACGGTGGGGTGTGAAGCTTCTCTGACAATGTAGCCTCCGGATGTTTCGGATGGGTGATTGCCGTGAGGTAGTCACCCGGAGACTCCCAGCAGCGAGGGGGTCGAGGAGCTAGGCTGGCTGATACGGTTAATGTAAGTGAACTGCTGATAAACCTCGTGATTATAGAGACGCCAAAGCTGCTGATAGGCATCAACCAAAAGGTGTGCGGTTGGCTGATCCGTTGAAAGTTCGGTTCACGTCGTCGTTAGACCGCCGGGGAAGAGGCAGAACCTA
>NZ_CADIKH010000467.1 GCF_902859855.1 Paraburkholderia humisilvae | reverse complement strand
CCGTCGGTTTCGCTTCGTCATCTTCTGGTTCCTTGTTGCCGGCCATTATGGCCGACTCACGCCCCAGCTTTTCCACTCAACGAACTGTCCGAATTCTCGAAGCCACCTCTGTGCGGCCGGCACGGCCCAGCCGTACGACCACTCCAGGCCATCGGCGATTGCCCGCACAAGTGCCCATTCGCCCTCGGTAAACGCATGCGACGCATCGAGCGCCGATGCCGTGTTGCCGCGCACCTTGACGCCCGCGAACGGATTGGCGAGCACGTAGCGCTACTCGATGAGCCAGCGGAACAGCGCACCGAGAATGGACAGGGCGTGGGCCACCGAGCGCGCCGAAAGACTGCCATTGAACGGCCTCCAGTCCGGCGAGGTGCGCGGGCGCACCGGCCCGACCCAGCGCCCGCGTGGCGACGGATGCCGGAGGAACGCGCGGTAGGCATCGCATCTTCCTTGGTGAGCGACGACAGCGCGCGGCCGCGCTCGACGATGGCCCACAGGATCAGACGCTCGGCCTCCTCCTGTACGTGCGCTGCGTGGCCGGCGATCCGTGCAGCGCAAGCCAGGTCTGCACGGCCCCGTAATCGTTGGCGGCGTCCAGCGTGCAACTGGCGGCCGGCGCGCGGAAGG
>NZ_CADIKH010000466.1 GCF_902859855.1 Paraburkholderia humisilvae | reverse complement strand
TCGAGAACTGGCGCGCGCACCGGTAGGCGCCGGTGGTGATTCCACCGCTTTCGCGATGGCCCGCAATCCGGCAACCGTAGTCACGTTTCCAGCTCCCGCCACGTCGAACGCAGCGGGCCGATTTCCGGCACTACGCTCTCCTGCGCGCTTCATGTCAAGATTTATGGGACCTATCATGCTGGGCGCGCGTTCGGTGCGGCAGCACGACGAACACGATAGCTATTGAACAGCTTCAGTTCCTCATACAGCCAGCGCCCACTCCACCGCTTCCAGCCGAAGCCCCGTCGATTCCGGGAGCGCCCCATATGGCGTCTGATCTTCTTTTCCACCCAGTCTTTGATGAAGCTGAAGCACTCGCTGGAATGTCCAGCAGCGAAGTAATTCACCCAACCGCGTAATACCGGATTGATCAGTTCTACAACCCGATCTACCGGCTGCGACTGGTATCGCCGGAACACCTCTTTGAGCTTGCGCAATAACGCCGTGCGCTTCTTCAGCTTTGGCGTATAGTGCGCCCGCCACACCTGCCTCTGTACACTGCGGAGTCGACGGAAGTCGAATCCCAGAAAGCCGAAGCTCTCTGCCCGGTCCAGGTTAACGGTGCGGCTCTTCTCTTCATTGACCTCGACC
>NZ_CADIKH010000465.1 GCF_902859855.1 Paraburkholderia humisilvae | reverse complement strand
CGCTTCAGTACCTTGCCAATGCCCGCAGGCAGTGCCTTGCCTGGCGTCTTCGTCTTTGCCATCATCTTCGTCATGCGTTACGATCCGGCCGATTCTACTTCGCCGCGTTAACGCGACGGAGCCACCCGCAGAGCGTCGAAATGGCCACGCTCGAATGGGTCGACTGGTTCAATCATCATCGCCTGCTCGTGCCGATCGGCAACATGCCGGCCGCCGAAGCAGAAGCCCGCTATTATCAGCAACGCCTTGAGCTACGCAGGGCCGCGTGACTCACGCAAACTGGTCTCCGGAATTCCCGGGGCGGTTCAAAACGCCCGATGCTCCACTCTTCCAGCCAGCAAGGAAAAAGACACTTGCGGCCTTGACTGCCCGATGGCGTGTACAAGATCGTCCTCGCCTACGCGACCGGTGCACAGATAGATATGCAAGGCTTTGGCGTACACAGCCTCCGGGTGACAGCAGCAACCAACGCACTGGAGCACGAGGCCGATATTGCCAAAGTGCAGAAATGGCTGGGACACGGAGCTAACGTCAAGAGTGGTGTACGAATAATTTGATGGCGGTCGATTTCAAGCGGCGAGTTTCTGCTGAACCGGTCGATCGTCTTGCACCGGTTCGCCGTCCTTGAAGGCA
>NZ_CADIKH010000464.1 GCF_902859855.1 Paraburkholderia humisilvae | reverse complement strand
GGTCCTGGCCGGTCTGCTGTACCCGGTTCGGCCCGACATGCCGCTGACCCGGAGCTGGAAAGAAGCATCAGGGAAGCCATCGAATGGTATGGAGCCTTCTTTCCGGACGCCGGGCGGATGCCCGCTGGAACACGCAGCGCCAATGGCGTCGGCATAAAGGCCGGGGCCAGCACCGGAGCGCGGCAGGTGCGCAGTGCGACGGGCTCGCCTGCAGTGATGCCAGCCACCAGCCTGGCCGGGGCGTGGCTGGATCTGGCGCGGGCACCTTCGCGGATCGAAACGCCGACATCGGCACTGATAGCCGTGCTCAACCTGCACGGAGTGGACATCACGCGGCGTGAGCATATCTTCACGGTGCTTGATACCAATGCGCACATCACGCCCGCGTTTCTTGCCGGGCTGCTCGGGCCGGAACTGCTCGACGAGGCCTCGTCGCTTCATGCGAACAGTCATGGCGTGAACAGCTCACGCCGGGCCAGCATCCAGCGGCATCAGGACTTCGCTGCGGCGCTGGGTAAGGACCGCCTGCAGCAGCGCCTGTTCCTGCCGGATAACCTGACACCGGGCGGGCGCGCCGACGGGGTCTATTTTGACGGCAATGCGCTGGTCAATGCGGTGGGCAGGAGCGTGGACGA
>NZ_CADIKH010000463.1 GCF_902859855.1 Paraburkholderia humisilvae | reverse complement strand
ATGCGCAGCTCGCGCGCGAAGGGGTGCATGTGGGACGCAAGCGGGTGGCGCGCCTGATGCGCATGGCGGGGCTGCGTGGCGCCACCCGGGGGCGCTGGCCACGCACCACACGGCCACGCGCGGGGGCGCGGCGTGCGCCGGATCTGGTGCAGCGGCACTTCAGGGCAGACACGGCAAACGTGCTGTGGGTGGCGGACGCGACCTGCGTGCCGACCGGGGCGGGATTCCTGTATCTAGCGGTGGTACTCGATGTGTTCAGCAGGCGTATCGTGGGGTGGGCGATGTCAAACCATCTGTACACCGAACTGATGCTGCGAGCGCTCGACATGGCACTACAGCAACGGCGTTACGAAGGCGTGATTCTACATTCGGATCAGGGGTGCCAGTATACGTCCATTGCCTTCGGGCGGCGCTGCCGCGAAGCCGGCGTGCAGCCGTCGATGGGCACGGCCGGCGACGCCTACGACAACGCGATGTGCGAATCGTTCTTCGGCACACTGGAGGCAGAACTGCTCACGCGCGAACACTTCGCGACCCATGAACAGGCACGCCAGCGCATCTTCTGGTTCCTGGAGGGGTGGTACAACCTGCGCCGTTTGCACAGCAGCATCGGCTATTGCTCGCCGCTTGAATTCG
>NZ_CADIKH010000462.1 GCF_902859855.1 Paraburkholderia humisilvae | reverse complement strand
CTGTCACCACCTAACGGTCGCCACAACGAGGGGTCGGGCATGGCGATATTTTTACTCGCGGACCACGCGAGGGGGCATGCACATGCCCGTACTAGCCAGCTTTCACGGTAACAGGATGCCGTAGAACGCATTAAAGTTGTCAACTTTGCGACGATAAAATTGTCAACTCAGCGCTCCGGAGCGCCCCATAGCTGGGCGAGCCATACTCAGCAAGGGTTTGCCGGACGCGAAATAAAGTCGACTTCGCTCTTGATATTGTGGCCGTCAACGCACGGCAACGGGCGTTAGTCGAGGAATATTGCGGCCAACCTATGCCGACTGCATCGGGCAGCACGCGGCCAGAAGGAGCCACTCGACCGATGCACGAAGATTGGCGACAATCGTCCCGCCAACCATCATCGGAGTTTAGATGGGTCAATATATTTGCGTGTGGGCCTAAGTCAATCCGCAATCGAATGCAATAGAAACTATGCCTATCACGCTGCGATCAATGTCTATCGCCGAACTTCAGACCATTGCGAATGCTACTCAGTCTGACGGGATTGAGGTAGGCACGGAAGCCGATGGACTGCCTCCGCCTTTCGTTGCGATGCGTTCTTTGGACCATATTCAGGCCGGCAAGCCGGCAGACTGGTGC
>NZ_CADIKH010000461.1 GCF_902859855.1 Paraburkholderia humisilvae | reverse complement strand
TCCCCTCTCGCTGGTGTTGATGAACGTTCGAAACTTCATCATGGCACGTCGATGCCGACTCGCGGCTTCCGCCGCAGCCTCGGGACGGGGAAGTCCCTTTCATTCTCTAACTACAGGGCATTCACATTTATCTCCAACCCGGACAACCATTGACTCATGCTGCGGGCGATTTCGCGGTATCACTCATGACGGGGCATCCGTAGGAAGTCCCGACGTAGGCGCCCAATTTTCCCGCAGAGTCGGCCGACGACGAACCCGCGATCAGAGTAAGCGGAAAATCTTGCGTACCCATGCGCGGGCCAGCATGAATTTGATTTTGAAGAAGTCGATTCGTTGCATAGTCCAAGCGCATCGTCCTACACACGTTGCAAGCACTCTGGGCCGAACCCTTGGTGAGGGTACGACAACGCCTGGGCCGGTCGGCTATGACGTTGCGGGAAACACGCCACTACGATCGGACAGGCTACGAAAACGGCAGGTGTGCGTGAACGCCTGCAACGGTGTCGACAAGGGATCACCCCAAGTCAAATCGCCAGGCGGTGACCGCGTCGCGCAGGGCGGTTTCGAGACGTTCGCACTGTGCAAGCCGGTCTTCAATGGTGCGCCGATGCTCCTCGAAGGCAAGCTGCTGGCAGGTG
>NZ_CADIKH010000460.1 GCF_902859855.1 Paraburkholderia humisilvae | reverse complement strand
AAGCCTGCGAAACCTGGAAGAAATGATGGCGGAGCGAGGCATCGGGGTGGATCATTCAACCGTGCATCGTTGGGCCCTCAAGCTGCTGCCGGTGCTGGAGAAAGCGTTCGGCCATCACAAACGCCCCGTCGGCAGGAGCTGGCGCGTGGATGAAACCTGCATCAAGGTCAAGGGCCAATGGAAATACCTGTATCGCGTCGTCGATAAGGCCGGCAACACCATCGACTTTCTGTTGCCGGCCCATCGGGATAAGACTGCGGCGCGGCGGTATTTCGAAAAATCAATCGCCCGGAATGGCGAACCCGAGACGGTGACAATCGACAAAAGCGGCGCCAATATGGCTGCGCTGGACGCCATCAACGCCGAGCGCGAAACGCCCATCAGGATCCGGCAGACGAAGTATCTGAACAATATCATCGAGCAGGACCACCGCGCGATCAAGCGGCGTACCCGCCCCATGCTCGGGTTCAAGAATTTTCGGTGCGCACGTATTCTGCTGGGCGGCATCGAGATGATGCATATGATCAGGAAGGGGCAGATGCAAGGTGGGAGCCAAACTCCTGCTGCACAGTTTTACTCGTTGGTCAAATAAGCATTACTTAGCATATTCCCTTTATTCGACCAATCATCGTTATTGCGAC
>NZ_CADIKH010000459.1 GCF_902859855.1 Paraburkholderia humisilvae | reverse complement strand
GTACGTGATGGTGTCGGGGAAGACGCCGTGCGCGGGACCGTGCTGTTGCAGATGCGCGAAAAGTCTGAGGGCATCGTCAGCGCGCGCGGCCTTCCCGCACGCGGAGATGGCGGCGTTGTACGGAATGGTGTCGGGGAACACCGTTGCCCTTGTCTGCGGGTGGCGGCATCGTTGTAGCGCTTCCAGGCAGGCGATGGCGCCTTCGTGGTCATTACCGAGCTTTTTGATGCACGAGGTCGTGACGCGCATGACATCGGCCACACTGGTTTCACCCCGATTGAAGCGGCGGATGATGGTTTCATTCGCCGCTTCCCGGCGGAATACACCCCCACTTTGTATCTCTCTTGGGCGCCCGCCGCGCAGGTTTCCCAGCTTCGGGTTTCCCTGCGAAGCGGCGGGTGTGGTGCTGCACGATGCCGCAGCGATGGCGGAAGACTCGCCGGCGGGGCAGGTGGCGGGGGGCTCCGAAGCGGCGCCATGAACGGTGTGGGCAGTGGTGATGGGGAGCATCGGTGCCGGGGGCAGGGACAGAAAAGGTTTTCGACAATTTGACTCTAGCGGGGCGATGGAGCCCGGCGCGCGCGGCTTCAGAAACGTTCCCCGGTGCTACGCAATCGCGACCTGCATACGTGAAGCCAGGACATGGCAA
>NZ_CADIKH010000458.1 GCF_902859855.1 Paraburkholderia humisilvae | reverse complement strand
TCGGCACACGGCCGCGATGAGCCTGATGCATCACGGCGTTGACCTGACCGTGATCGCGCTCTGGCTCGGGCACGAGTCCTCCGAGACTACTCAGATCTATTTGCACGCCGATATGCAACTCAAGGAACGCGCGCTCGCGCACGCGACGGTGAGTGGTGTTGCACCGACACGTTACAAACCTCCAGATCCGTTACTCGCCTTTCTGGAGGCTCTCTGATAATGCCGACAGCCGGAGCGACAGGGAACAGAGATCCGCCTAACCGTTGTGTCCGTGGATTCATGACGCGGCATAATCGGGGAGTCGGCATAACGTGCTCGAACGGGACATCCGGCCATTTACGACCGGAAGAAAGGCGTGGTTGTTCAGTGACAGCGTCGCCGGGGCGAAGGCGAGCGCCATCATCTATAGCCTGATGCTCACGTGCCGCGCGTGCAACGTCGAACCGTATACCTATCTGCTTCGCGTGCTAACCGAACTACCGCAGCGTGGAGCGGATGCCGATATCAGCGATCTGTTGCCGTTCAACGTTGCCACGCCGCCCGACGTATTATTGACCTTTCCATAAATCATGACGTCACCACAAGGTTGCCTGAATCCAGCACGCGGCGATGATCGAAGGTCGGTGCTGAGCGCTTTTGAGCTTGTTGCGAGCGAC
>NZ_CADIKH010000457.1 GCF_902859855.1 Paraburkholderia humisilvae | reverse complement strand
ACGTCGCCGATGCCGAAGCGATCTGCGAAGCGGTGGCACGACCGAACATGAGATTTGTGCCGATGAAGAATGCTGAGCAGCAAGCGGTATTGTCTCTGCACCGTGCTCGCCAGGGTTTCGTGACTGCGCGGACTGCCCAGGCTAACCAGAGCCGTGGATTGCTTGCCGAGTTTGGCCTGGTGGTACCCCAAGGTATCGGAAACATTGCCAGGCGGGTGCCGGAACTGATCGCTTACCGCCAGTGCACTGGTAGCGACGGTGGGCGATGCGCGCAGCTTTGCCAGCGGTCGCCAACTGGCAGCGTGGCTTGGTCTGGTACCTCGGCAAAACTCCAGCGGAGGCAAGAATGTCCTGCCCGGCATCAGCAAACGCGGTGACGTGTATTTGCGTACGCTGCTTATCCACGGGGCTCGTGCGGTGATCTACAGAAACAAACTCAACAGCGCGATGAGCAGTTGGATTCAGACATTGCGCGGGCGATGCAACGTCAATGTGGCGGCCGTTGCCCTCGCGAACAAGAATGCGCGAATCGTTTGGGCACTGCTGACGCAGCAACCGGACTTCGACCCTGAGCATGTGCCCACCGCAGCAAGATCGACAGTGCAGGCATGAATTCAGGAATCGCAACACACCGATAATTCTCCAGAGAACCGATTGCCCGGG
>NZ_CADIKH010000456.1 GCF_902859855.1 Paraburkholderia humisilvae | reverse complement strand
CACGTCAGCACCTTGATGAAGCGCATGGGCGTCGAAGCGTTGTATCGCAAGCCAAACACGAGCCGCAAGCATGCAGCCCACAGGATCTGGCCGTACCTGCTTCGCAACCGGAAAATCGACCGGGCCAATCAGGTCTGGGCGCTCGATACGAGCTATATCCCGATGGCGCGCGGCTTCGTATATCTGACGGCTGTAGTGGACTGGGCGAGCCGTCGGGTGCTGGCACACCGGGTGGCGATCACGCTGGAGAGCTGCCATGCTGTCGAGGCGCTGGAGGAAGCGTTTGCGAAATACGGCCTGCCGGAGATCGTCAACACGGATCAAGGCAGCCAGTTCACCGCAACCGGGTTCACCGACGCGGTGCTCAGCCGGAACGTTCTTCTGTCCATGGACGGAAAGGGCGCCTGGCGTGACAACGTGTTCGTCGAACGGGTCTGGCGCAGCGTCAAATATGAAGAGGTCTATCTGAAAGCCTACGACCCGGTCAGCCACGCCCGCCGCTCAATCGGCAATTACCTGAACTGGTATAACCAGAATCGGCCTCATTCCAGGCTGGCCGATCAGACACCGGATGAAGCATACTTCGCCATGCTGCCAGCGATAAAATCGGCAGCTTGATTGCCTCAGCGATTCCACTTAAAAACTCGCGGATCCTGTCCGAACG
>NZ_CADIKH010000455.1 GCF_902859855.1 Paraburkholderia humisilvae | reverse complement strand
CTGCGGGGCGTTTTCGTTCATCAAGGTCAGATAGGGAGCCGCGAAGCTCCATTCATCGTCCGATACATCCGTCGGGTATGGTTTGCGTTTTGTCATCCCGCCAGGTTACCAGGCCTGAACAAAAGTGCCTAACACCCTCTTCTATGGGGAATCAGAAGTCAAGCCGTTGCTTGAGATATAAATTTCGCGATGCGAAATAATAATCCTTGCCTTGTTATGGGCGGGTTGCATCGCTGATGACGACATCATTTGCCAGCCTGGCATATCGGTGTCACTCAGGTCAGGGGGGGTGAACCGGTCAGAGCCGGGGCGACCTTCTATCCGTGCCGGCCCGGCAGGCCGGTCACCTCATGCCACATGCGCGAAGCGCTGGCGCCACCCCTGTTACCGACGCGCCCCATCCAGATACACGGTTACCCGCGGTGGATAACCCGAGGGTGTTTCGGGCGCGTTGACCCTTAGATGCTGTTGCTGCAGCAGATGTCATCGAGTGGTTCAGGCCCCCCTCAGGGTGTTGCGTGACACGGCTTGAGTATCGCACCGACGGGAATCTCGCCGTGCTCGAGAAGGCGCCACAGGGCGATCGCCAGACGGCGTGCGAGCGCCACGATGCCGATGCGCCGCAGCCGCTTGCCGGCACCGGCAAAGCGCTCGTTGAACCAGTG
>NZ_CADIKH010000454.1 GCF_902859855.1 Paraburkholderia humisilvae | reverse complement strand
TGCCTCGTCCAACGGCTTCTTTGCCATGGCGCGTATCTCCATTCAATCCGTTAGAGATATAACGCGCCAGCATCGAATCGGTTGTCATGTTTTATGGGAAACTCAATAGTAACGAAGTAACCGTTATAAGCGGTGAAGTTGGCACGCTGCCGGCGCAGGTAACCTCGAAGATGTTGCTCGCCAATGAGATGGTTCGCCGGAAGGTTTCGTAAAGCCGACTTGGCTCATCGCCTGAAGGTACTCCAGGTCCAGATCGACTGACTGCGCAACTTCCGGCGCTCGATCGAACTCGACAAAAGATGCTTTCGCGGGCGACAAACGGCGTGCGAACCGACAGCGCATCATCGTGAAGAGGAGTAGCGATGGCCGCTAGTATTACTTGGCAAGTGGAGGAGATTGCTAGTCGGATCAATCGCCGCTCGCACGTGCACGATGAGGCGAAACGTTTCGAAGGGCTTCCTCGATTGCCTTGCTAGAGAATGAAAGGGACTTCCCCGTCCCGAGGCTGCGGCGGAAGCCGCGAGTCGGCATCGACGTGCCATGATGAAGTTTCGAACGTTCATCAACACTAGCGAGAGGGGAAGTCCATGCCTATTGTCACTATCGGAATCGATCTTGCCAAGAATGTTTTCGCCATTCATGGTGTAGATGAAGCAGGTAAAGCGATGCTGATCAAGCCGC
>NZ_CADIKH010000453.1 GCF_902859855.1 Paraburkholderia humisilvae | reverse complement strand
GCCGTGCTCGAGAAGGCGCCACAGGGCGATCGCCAGACGGCGTGCGAGCGCCACGATGCCGATGCGCCGCAGCCGCTTGCCGGCACCGGCAAAGCGCTCGTTGAACCAGTGCTCAGCTGGCTGCCGGGCTGCAGACGCAGCCAGCTCCAGGCGAGTTCCACCATCAGCCAGCGGCATCGTTTGTTGCCCGCCTTGCTGATACCCTGTTCAACCTCGCTGGTGCCACCGGCGTAGGGCGTGGGCGTCAGGCCCAGGCAACCGGCCAGTTCGCGGCGGTTGTGAAACTGGCGCCAGCCGAACAGCTCCCGGACGAGCGTCCACGCGCTGCCTGCACCGATGCCGGCGAGCTGGGCCAGCAGCGCCATGCCGGGATGTGCGCCGCTGCGCACCTGTCGCTCCTGCTGCACTTCGAGCAGGCGGATTTGCTGGCGCACGAGCGCGAGCCGCTCACATTCGCGCTCGATCCCGTCGCGCAGGCCGGGCGCCAGCAGCTCGCGCTGCCGGGCCTACCAGTGCGTCCAGATGCGGCCGCCGACATGGCTGACGCGCAGGTTGTGCAGCACCAGCAGGGAGCGGACCCGGTTCGTATGCGCGGTCTGCTCTTTGCGCAGGCGTTCGAGCTCGCGGTGCAGACGGCGGCCGTCCTCCTGCCCGGGCGTGGGAATGCGCGCGACCGCCCACACC
>NZ_CADIKH010000452.1 GCF_902859855.1 Paraburkholderia humisilvae | reverse complement strand
ACACGGCAGCGTGGGCGACCCCTATGGACTGCTCGCAGCCAGTGACGGCGCAGCCCCTTCAGGCGCGGAGATGCATCAACTGCTCGAACGGCTCACGCCGGTACCGGAGGACAGGCGGCCGGTGGCGATGCGCCGCTCGGAGGGCGGGACATGGCAGGATCCGCAAACGCTGGCGCATTACGCGCAGATTGGAGCGAAGCTGTACCGGGTGGCCAAAGACGAGGCCGCGTCGAGTGGCGGGTATGTGGTATGGAATCCGGTGGATGCCACTGGCAATGCACGGGAGCGGACAATCCGTCTGGAAAACCGGGAGGGCCAGTGGCAGCAGGCCCGGAATGCTCCGGGTCTGAAAGGTGGGGCGCCTGAACCCCATCGCTTGCCCCAGTTGTCAGCGGATGAGGTGGATAACGAGCTCGCGGATCTGGACGGCAGGCCGCATTCTGGCTCACCCGTTGACGTTGCACCTCAAAGCCGGAGGGCGGACCCGGCAGGCACGGCACTGGTTGACTGGGCCCACGCGGAGCAGGCGCGTGGACTGCCGCTTTCCCATGCGGAGCAGCAGATCCATGACAGCCTGAACGCTCCAGGGCGTCGACAGCCGGCTGCCCCTCTCCCAGGCAGCAGTCGCGCAAAGCCCCGTGCACGGTTCGTTCCGACATTACCTGAACACATCGATCTGCTGAAGG
>NZ_CADIKH010000451.1 GCF_902859855.1 Paraburkholderia humisilvae | reverse complement strand
ATCTTCGGCATCCGATGGGATCTGAAACTTACGCCTGGTCGACATATTTAAGAACCTCTCTACGGTTTGCTTTGCGCAGGCTGATTACGCGCAGGGCTTCGCCGCGCATCGCGTACACGATTACATGGATGCGATCACCAATCGGGCCGATAGCAACCATGCGCGTTTCTGGGTAGTCGAAACGATCGTCTACTTTCACCTGTGCTGCGTCCCATTCGAAGGATTCAGCGAGCGACAGCGGGATGCCGTGCTTTTTTTGGTTTGCCGCGTCTTTGGCGGGATCGAATTCGACTTCCATGTGATTATTGTACGTACACAAATGCAGGTCCGCAACATATTTTTGTACGTACGTAAATTGCGGCTGACACCAGCGCATCTTTGAAGCAAAAAGGCCCGACAGCCTTTCGGTGTCGAGCCCCTTGCCTTCTCTGCCGACTATTCTCAGCGTACTACTGCCGCACCGGCTTGCGATGGCGCTTCATTAGTTAAGATGGTTTCCGAGTGGCGCGCGTCGATCATCTGCTTTCCCTGCCGTTCCTGCGTGGTCTAGTAGCGTTCCGTGGTGACCCGCGCAGCTAATTATTGACCTTTCCATAAATCATGACGTCACCACAAGGTTGCCTGAATCCAGCACGCGGCGATGATCGAAGGTCGGTGCTGAGCGCTTTTGAGCTTGTTGCGAGCGACG
>NZ_CADIKH010000450.1 GCF_902859855.1 Paraburkholderia humisilvae | reverse complement strand
CGAGAGGGACCTCTGGCAACGCTTGAGTGGATGGGCCGGCGGGCGCTGCGGTAGAGGCAGGGGAGAATGTCCAGAGCGTCGCCCAGCGGTTCGGCAACACCCGAGAGGGCTCTCTGATTGCGCTTCAGCGATTCGCGCGTCGTGCTGAATGAACGTAGGAGTGCGATGACTTCAAAAAATTAGTGCCTCCCTCCAGCAAGTCAACCCATGCCATTCCCCCTCGGTCCAAGCACGCAGACCACGACGTATTCTTCGTTAACTGCTGAGGTTCATCCGGGGTGACCATTACTGTTAGTGACTCTCACTGCATGGAAAACACCGGTATCCAAAGCATCTATCTTTCGGTTGGCTGAGGGTTCCGCTGCGTCCGCTTCATCGCGCATGCGAGCCTCCTCGAAAGCGAGCCAGTCGCGAACAGTCAAAGGCGAGATCGAACAAAGCCCCTTCCGGTTTTCGGCAACCCACTCCTTGATGGCGTGGCCGAAATGAGCACCGGTTGAGATTGACCCAGAAAAACGGACACCTATTCTTTTGAGAAGGAGGTGCCGGAAATGGGCAAGCATCGTACCCCATACCCTGCGGAATTCCAGGCTCGCATGGTCGAGCTTGTGAAGGCCGGGCGTACGCCCGAGGAGCTCGCGCGCGAGTTCGAGCCAACGGCGCAGTCGATCATCAACTGGGTCGTGCAGGCCGATCGTGA
>NZ_CADIKH010000449.1 GCF_902859855.1 Paraburkholderia humisilvae | reverse complement strand
GCTGCTTCAGATGCGCTTTGAGCGCCTTGAGAAACTCGATCACCTGTTCCTTCTTCACGCTGCCTTCGTACAACCGGAACAGGTAGTTCGTGCGACTGAGACCCGCAATCGCCGAGACATGGTTCCAGTTGAAATGAAACTGGATAACTGGCGTTTGCCCCTTCGGCGCCCAGGTGCGCACCCGCGTGGGGCGCTCGCTGATGCCGGTCTCGTCGATAAAGACAATCAGTCGGCCTTCGCGCTGGGCTTTTTTTTTAGCGTGGGCCACGTGCGTCGCTTCCAGTGGCGCACCGCTTCCTCGTCGCGCTCGATTGCGCGCCGCTCAGGCTTTTGTGCGCTGAAACCCAGCGCCCCAAGAATGCGCCAGACCTGCGTTTGCCCGAACTCGACGCCATACATGCGCTTGATGAGCGTAGCCACGCGCTTGAGTGTCCAAAGCTCGGTGCCAAAGCCGTATTCGGTCGGGCTTTGTAGCAATGCCTGCCGTAGTTGCGCCAACTGCTCCTCATCGAGCCGCGCCGGACGACCTCGACCCGGCACAGCACGCAGCGCATCGATTCCACCTTCATCGAGCAAGCCCTTCCATGTGTACACCGTCTGTCGGGCTACCCCCACGGCCAGTGCCACTTCTGCCGGGCCTTTGCCCGCCAGAAGCATGCGGCCGGCCCGCAAGCGTTTCTTCGTTGCCTCGTCCAACGGCTTCTTTGCCATGG
>NZ_CADIKH010000448.1 GCF_902859855.1 Paraburkholderia humisilvae | reverse complement strand
TGCGTATTCCGGCGATCGTGATCAGGGATTTCGGCTGATCGTGATCGCTGATTCCGAACGATCGTGATCAGCCATTTCGGTCGAACGTGATCGCAGATCATGGGTTTCCGAAACGGGTGATCACGGAACCGAAACGGATGATCACGTCACCGGAACGTAAGCCGGGTTTTGGCCTGGCGGTGGTGTTGCGCATGTATTCAACCGCGGCGTTAGCCTGCTGCCTTTTTTACGGGAGACGGGCCGATGCCGACACCTCGGATGAGCATGCGCAAATTGAAGGAAGTCCTGCGACTGAAGTGGGTGTGTGGCCTGACCCACCGGCAGATCAGCCGGGCCATTGGCATCAGCGTCGGCGCGGTGTCGAAGTTTGCCGCACAGGCCACGCAGGCGGGACTCGACTGGACGGCGGCTCAAGCGTTGTCCGACGACGAGCTGGAAGCCCGGCTCAGGCCTGTTGCGACCGATGCCCCGGCGGCGGCGTCCCGACGCCTCGAACCCGACTACCCCGCACTGCACTGCGAGCTGCGCCGCAAGGGCGTGACGCTGCAACTGCTGTGGGAGGAATACGTCGAGGGCAATTCCGGTCAGCCGACTTACCGTTACACGCAGTTCTGCCAGAAGTACAAGGACTGGGCGGCCTCGCTCAAGCGCTCGATGCGGCAGCAGCACCGCGCCGGAGAGAAGCTGTTTGCCGACTTCGCCGGGCCGACCGTG
>NZ_CADIKH010000447.1 GCF_902859855.1 Paraburkholderia humisilvae | reverse complement strand
GTCGCTCGCAACAAGCTCAAAAGCGCTCAGCACCGACCTTCGATCATCGCCGCGTGCTGGATTCAGGCAACCTTGTGGTGACGTCATGATTTATGGAAAGGTCAATAGTTGCCGTTCACCGCATCCTTGAACGCCCTGCTGGCGGTGAACTTCTTATCGGGGAGTCACGTCGGTCAAAAGACATTGAAGCCATTGGGGGATGCATTCATGGCAGTATTCGAACGGTATCCAGATACCTCGTGGATACGCGAAGGTTGCTTGCGAAACATGGAAATGGGTGGTCCTCGTCCAACGAGGCCTTGTTCAGCAGGGTCCTAGTGCTGCGATCGTGGGTCCGGTAGAACGAGCCGGTGATCTATCGGACTGTTGAGCTTTCATGCCTTTCAAGGCGAGACTGAAGACGGTGAGCCACGCGGGCGGCCGAAGCCGAACTACGCGGTAACCACCGCGCACGAGTACAACGAGAGCCTGAAGCGGCGCGGACAACTCAGCCTATACTGCCCCGACGGCGACCTGAAGGCGCTGTTCATCAACGATGCGCCCTGCCAGCGGGGGCGTGTCGGGCCAGTCCAGGACGTACAGCAATGCGTACCTCGAACTGATCTTCATGTTCTACCGGCTGTTCGGCTGGGGCATGCGGCAGATCACCGGCCATATGCAGGAATTCCGGGCGCTGCGCGCACTGGACATCGCGGTGCCGGGCTTTGGGTTGCTCAGC
>NZ_CADIKH010000446.1 GCF_902859855.1 Paraburkholderia humisilvae | reverse complement strand
GCAACGACAACCCGTACGCCGAGGCGCTGTTCCGCACGTGCAAGTATCGGCCCGACTACCCGCGCAAGGCGTTCACGAGCCTCGACGGGGCGCGTGCCTGGACGCAGCAGTTCGTGCGTTGGTACAACCACGAACACAAACACAGTGGCCTGAAATTCATCACACCGGCACAGCGTCATAACGGCCTCGCCACCGCAGTGCTGGCACAACGGGAAGCCGTCTACGCGCAGGCTAAGGCACGTAATCCGCAACGTTGGTCCCGCTCGACTCGCAACTGGGAATTGAAGGATGAAGTCTGGCTCAATCCGGAGCGCATGCCGCCGGCCGAACTAAAGCAGTCCGCTTGAAGTGACACGACAACTATGTTGACAAACACCGAAGGGCAGCTCTATTAAGCGAAACGCATCCGGTTTTAAACAATCATCAATCAACAAATCATCAGGATCACAAAACACGTACATAGCGATTTCTTGCGACTTGATTACTGCTATTAATAACATCACATCGTGTTATATCATAACATTCGAGATAATTTTCGAGTTATGCTGGAGACGAGATGCTGCTGCCTTTGACCGTCTCTTCCCGGTTCTGTCGCGATAAGACGGTGAGGCCGAAGTAAATCCCGATATGAATAGGACTGCTTATGCTATCAACGAATAGAACTGGACGGCAGGCGTCGCGGCGAAGCCATCGTTTCTCATCTGCCCTTTGCGGATCATGTG
>NZ_CADIKH010000445.1 GCF_902859855.1 Paraburkholderia humisilvae | reverse complement strand
TGATGAAGTTCGTGACGCTGTCGTTGACTTTAAAGATCGTTACAACCGAGAATGGCGGCTGGAAAAACTGGGCTTCATGTCACCCCTCGAAGCCCGTCAGGCACGGATGTTCAAACAGGCCGCCTGAGTCCCAAAACCGTGTCCAAACAATCCGGGCCGATACAATCCCTACCGCCGCTTTCAAGGCGACGCAACGACATGTCAATCATATTGTATCTATTTATCCATAATTTTCACCAAAATTGCGCTTTTTCATAAACAAATCCTAAAAAATGCCGCACGGTAACGGCACGTAAATATTACTACGCATTACTTATTGACAATAAGCTATCTTGAAATTGCATTGATCATACCGCGCGATGAATTTTATGAAACTGGTAGATATCGACATATAGAATTTCGTCGTCAAACGAACATTTCGTGAGTTGGGTGACGGGTCTGGACATAACTCTCGTTGCATTTCTGTACACCAATGCCTAGTCCCACTGCGTCATTAAAATGGCGCTGGACGGATTCGCCGCGATGGATCGTCGTACTTCCATCTGATCGGCCTGGGGTTCGTGTTCTGCTCGCGGATATAGCGCATCAGCTTGCGGTCCAGGTCCTTAACCGCATTCCGTTATACAGAAGTGTCGTCACCATCGTTGTCGCGTAAGAGGCGCAATGTTTTTGCAGCGACATGAACTTCTCTGAGGCCGAGCCAGATGGTCTTTGCGCCGGGTT
>NZ_CADIKH010000444.1 GCF_902859855.1 Paraburkholderia humisilvae | reverse complement strand
AGGTTCAGCAGGTTGCCGATGATCACACCTTCACGCTGCTGCGATTCGATCTTTCGCGTCAGCAGTCGTGCGCCGATGCAGCGCCTGATTCGCGAGATCCGCGACCCGACCAGCGCGCGCTGGCCGTACCCGTATTTGTTCCGGAACGCATGGATGCCTTTGTCCTTGATGTAACGAACGGGATGGTCGTGCCAGCGTGTCGCCGGCTGGTCATGAACAACCGCATTGGCTGGTGGCGGAATCACCGGCAGTACGCCCCAGGTTGACCACACCTGGGACTGCGCAATACTGTAGTACGCCCCGTCGGCGATCACGCAGTCGACGCTCGCCCCGACCACCAGCACTGCGTCCAGGCCTCGCCTCGTTCGGGACATGATCCCCGGTGATCGCGATCCCGGGGACATTCATCTGCGGATCGATCGACAGATGCATCTTGCGCCACGGCGTCTGGCTCGCATCGGGCCGCACTTTTGCCGATGCCATTCGCTAGCCCGGCCAGGACTTCATCCCGCTGCTGTCGACGATCAGAGTGATCGACTCGCCTCTGGACAGGCAATCGGCGACGCGCTGGCAGCGCTGTTTGACCTGAACCTCGAGCGCGCGAAACCGCTCGCTGAGCAACCCAAAGCCCGGCACCGCGATGTCCAGTGCGCGCAGCGCCCGGAATTCCTGCATATGGCCGGTGATCTGCCGCATGCCCCAGCCGAACAGCCGGTAGAACAT
>NZ_CADIKH010000443.1 GCF_902859855.1 Paraburkholderia humisilvae | reverse complement strand
CGTACCAGAGGATAAGCGGCCGGTGGCGATGCGTCGCTCGGAGGGCGGGACATGGCAGGATCCGCAAACGCTGGCGCACTACGCGCAGATCGGAGCGAAGCTGTACCGGGTTGCGAAAGACGAGGCCGCCTCGAGTGGTGGGTATGTGGTATGGAATCCGACGGACGCCTATGGCGGCGGACGGGAGCGGACAATCCGTCTGGAAAACAGGGATGGCCAGTGGCAGCGGGCGCGCAATGTTCCGGGTCTGAAGGGCGGGGCGCCGGAACCGGCGCGTCTGCCGCAGTTGCCAGCTGATGACGTGGACATCGAGCTCGCCAATCTGGACGACAGGCCACGTCCTCAGGGCCCGGGTGCGGACCCGGCCGGCATGGAGGCGCTGGTTAACCGGGCCTATGCGGAGCAGGCGCGCGGGCTGCCGCTTTCCGATGCAGAGCAGCAGATCCACGACAGCCTGTTCGCACCCGGGCGGCAACAGCCTGCTGCCCCCCACCAGGGCGGCGATCGCGCAGAGGCCCTTGCACGCCTCGTGCCGACATTACCTGAACACATCGACGCACTCATGCCCGCACCCCCTGTCCACGGACCCGGCGGTTCGTCCTCCGTCGCCGGAACTGCGGCGCGTCAACGCGCGATGGAGCGCATGGGAGCCCGACAGCGCGCGGCCAACACTTCACTGACACGGCTTACCTCAGATCGCGCCGCGAATGGACCGGCCGCTCAGCAGGCTCAA
>NZ_CADIKH010000442.1 GCF_902859855.1 Paraburkholderia humisilvae | reverse complement strand
AAACGCGATCCGCCGCAAGTTTACAAGCGCAGCGCTACGTCCTTGAAAGTAAACGCGTTCTCCCGCGCACGACGCCTTGGGCTACGAGATGTGTATAACAGGATGCCTTAAGTCCCCGAACATTCCTCGGGCCAGAGGCACAGGCTGGGCAACATCACAAAAAGCGGCAACGGCCTTCGCGTTACATGCTCTTTGAAGCCGCCTGGTCGTACCGTCAGCCCGCCAGGGTCAGCCCCGCCATCCAAGCAACGCCATGACGGACTGCCCAAGGCCATCATCGATCGCGCGCGGGATGCACAGCTGCAGCTGTGCAAGCGATATCGCGGGCTGGTTGCCCGTGGCAAGCATCCTAACGTCGCCGTGCTAGCGATCGCCCGGGATCTGACCACATTCGTGTGGGATATCGCGCGAATGACCTCAGGCCCGACCGCCCCGCAGTCACACACCCACTGATCACGGCACCATTGCGTATTCAACCGCGGAGGAACAGTCTGCAGATGACGGCGCAGCACGGTCAGCGAACAATCCGCCAAGATAATACGAGACAGTCTTCAGGCAGACTCCCGGACACAGAGCGCGGCAGGTTCACAAGACCGCCCCCTGTAATGTGGCAACCAACCGCTCTATTGAGTTTCCCATAAAACATGACAACCGATTCGATGCTGGCGCGTTATATCTCTAACGGATTGAATGGAGATACGCGCCATGGCAAAGAAGCCGTTGGACGAGGCAA
>NZ_CADIKH010000441.1 GCF_902859855.1 Paraburkholderia humisilvae | reverse complement strand
GCCAGTCCGAGATTGCGCGCATTTATCGCCGATACCTGGACCATCTGAGGCAGGATCGTGGACTCGCGAAGAACTCTCTGCTCGTCTACGGCCCCTTCATTCGCGACTTTCTCGACAGCCACTCGACCGGCGACGGAACTATATTGCCCGATGCATTTGGCGCCGTAGCGATCCGAGATCATTTCCTTGCCTACAGCAAAGGTCGATCGGCGGAGTACACGCGGCTGATGGCAGTTGCGCTTCGCTCGTTCTGCCATTTCCTCTTTCTGCGCAGCGATACGGTCCAAGACCTGTATGAATCAGTGCCCTCGGTTCGTAAGTGGCGACAGTCAACTGTACCGACGTTCCTCACGCCTGAGCAGCAAGAAGCTCTCATTGCATCTGCAGACCGGTCGACTCCGACTGGGCGCCGTGACTACGCAATCCTGCTGTTGCTGGCGCGGCTCGGTCTACGTGCCGGAGAAATAGTTGCCATGCAGCTCGACGACATTCACTGGCGTTCGGGGGAACTCGTCGTTCATGGCAAGGGGCAGATGGTGGAGCACGTCCCCCTGCCATCGGAGGTCGGAGAAGCAATCGCTGCATATCTCCGCGATGGTCGCGGAGCAAGTGCATCGCGGCACGTATTCCTTCGCAGATTGGCACCTCGGGTTGGTCTGGCGGGACCGGCGGCGATTGGCAAGATTGTTTGTCAGGCCTTCGCACGTGCAGGTTTGCGCCCCGCGTGCCGTGGTGCCGCACATC
>NZ_CADIKH010000440.1 GCF_902859855.1 Paraburkholderia humisilvae | reverse complement strand
GTGACGCGGCAGAGTGGTTTAAAGCGACGACAGGCGCGCGTCAGCTTCGACCGCCCGAACTAACATGCGTCGCTGTGTACGGGCCGATCCAATGCAACCGGAGTTACCGACAATGAAAGCACTCGTTTATCGTGGTCCTGGCAAGAAGGCCGTTGAAGACCGTCCCAAACCGGTTATCGACGCGGCTACCGACGCCATCGTCAAGATCAGCAAGATGACGATCTGTGGAACGGACCTGCACATTCTCAAGGGCGACGTCGCGACCTGCCAGCCGGGTCGCGTGCTCGGGCATGAAGGCACAGGCGTCATCGACGAGGTGGGGCCGGGCGTGACCACGTTCAAGCCGGGTGAGCGCGTTCTCATCTCATGCATTAGTGCTTGCGGCAAGTGCGAGTATTGTCGCAAACAGATGTATTCGCATTGTGTGAGCGGCGGCTGGATTCTCGGCAACAAGATCGACGGCACGCAGGCCGAATTCGTCCGGATCCCGCATGCGGATACCAGTCTTTACCGCATTCCAGAGAACGCCGACGAAGAGGCACTCGTGATGCTGAGCGATATCCTGCCGACGGGTTTCGAATGCGGCGTGCTCAATGGCAAGGTTGAACCCGGAAGTACGGTGGCTATCGTTGGTAGCGGGCCGATCGGACTCGCGGCGTTGCTCACGGCCCGCTTCTATTCGCCTGCCGAAATCATCATGGTCGATCTGGACGACAACCGGCTGGAGACCGCGAAGCGTTTCGGTGCGAC
>NZ_CADIKH010000439.1 GCF_902859855.1 Paraburkholderia humisilvae | reverse complement strand
TTGCCTCGTCCAACGGCTTCTTTGCCATGGCGCGTATCTCCATTCAATCCGTTAGAGATATAACGCGCCAGCATCGAATCGGTTGTCATGTTTTATGGGAAACTCAATAATTGTCGCGCACCACTTGGCAGGTTCAATTGAAGCATCCGGCAATGTGACCTTGAATCGACAGGTCGAAAAACGCGCATAAGCGCACGAAGGCTAGTTCGCTGTCGGAAGGCTTGTGTTACGTCGCACGCTAAAAGAGCCTCGGCTTCGGGAGATATTCGAGGCGAGATGGCGTTGGTTGTCGCGTGCTGTGCACCAGGATCCCTGTGTGATCGAACGTGAGATGCTCCGAAGGTAGATGCACGTGTCGTCGCGCATTTGATGTACGGCATGCCGAACAAAGCCCGGGGGCTATGTGACGTTGCCCGCGAATGTCGAATGTCGGAGCCCTTAACTGAGCGGAGATTATGCCACCCGTTGATTCTGGGCGGCGTGCCAGTCCTGCTCGAATTGCATCGGGCTGACGTAGCCCAATGTCGAGTGCTAGAGGGTAGCCGCGTTTCCTCTCAGAAACGCGGCCCCCGAAGGTAGGGTCGAGAACTGGCGCGCGCACGGTAGGCTCCGGTGGTCTCTCCACCGCTTTCGCGGTTGAACCTCAGTCCGGCTGCCATGGTCACGTTTCCAGCTCCCGCCACGTCAAACCGGGCGTGCGGTTTTCCCGCACCCGGCTTTCCTGTCTGCTTCATGTCAAGGTTTATTGGGC
>NZ_CADIKH010000438.1 GCF_902859855.1 Paraburkholderia humisilvae | reverse complement strand
CTTGCCAATCCGGCGTGTGGACGGCGGCAGGCACAGTACCGGCTGGAACGACGTGTGGTTGGGCCGATTACGACAATAACGGCGACGCGGCACAGGGTTGGGCGAACATCACCCCGTGCATGGGTCTCATTCCTGGCGAGCAGGGTTGCCCTTCTGGTTATTTCACGACTACAGCCGCGACAATCTCGCTGCACTACGAATACACGTGTGTGAAATCCTAACTGCGCCACCGTGCCAATCCAGCGTGCGTGCATTTCCGGACCGAGCGCTTTCCGTCGTGTTTTACGTCACAGCACTGGGGTCATCAAACGAGTCCGTTGGTGTACCCGCCTTTGTGCTCCCGCGGCCGGGTGGGAACTATCCCGGCCCGGGGCTATTAACTGCCTGAACTTGCCAAGCGCCATGAATGACAAACCAGTCAGAAACAGGCGTAAATCATTGCAGCGCCAGCCTTGGAGTTGTGAACCAGGAAGAATCTGTTGTTAGGACCATTGTCTTGCACCAGTTCCACGAGCCACTCGCCAAAGCCATCAGACTGATTGTTCTCAAGTCCTTGCATGAAGCACCAATTGTATGGCCCCACGGTGACGTCGGAGGTCGACGTGGTGAAGAGCTTCGGCTGCAAGCTACCGGATGAACTCCACACACCGGATTGGCAAGCCAAGATGTTACCGCTAGGATCCGTGGTGATAGCGTTGCCGGAACAAGCTTGGCCCGCAACCGCGGTCGCCGCCAAAGGCAGTTGCGTCTG
>NZ_CADIKH010000437.1 GCF_902859855.1 Paraburkholderia humisilvae | reverse complement strand
GGAAACGAGATCTTGAACAGCACGTTCTCCATCACGTACGAGCCGTACGGACGCTGGAACCTGAATTCATTGCCCTTGAACAGCACATCGTAGAAGCCCCATGTTTTCGCGGTGAGCACCGACGGATAGCCCATCTCGCCGGTCTTCGCGATCAGCGCGAGGCGCACCGCGCGCGAGGTGGCGTCGCCGGCGGCCCACGACTTGCGCGAGCCGGTGTTCGGCGCGTGACGGTACGTGCGCAGCGAATGCCCGTCGACGAACGCGAGCGACACCGCGTTGATCAGCTCATCGCGGGTGAGCCCGATCAGTTGCCCGACCACCGCGGTCGACGCGAGCTTCACGAGCAGCACGTGATCGAGCCCGACCTGGTTGAACGAGTTTTCGAGCGCGATGCAGCCTTGAATTTCGTGCGCCTTGACCATGCCGGTCAGCACGTCTTTCATTGTCAGCGGTTTCTTGCCGGCGGCGATCGCATTGCGCGAGAGCCAGTCGGCGGTGGCCAGAATGCCGCCCAGGTTGTCGGACGGATGGCCCCATTCGGCGGCAAGCCAGGTGTCGTTGAAGTCGAGCCAGCGGATCATCGCGCCGATATTGAACGCGGCCTGCACCGGATCGAGCTGGAACGGGGTGCCGGGCACCTTCGCGCCATTGGGCACGATCGTGCCGGGCACGATCGGTCCCATCAGCTTGGTGCAGGCCGGATAGGAGAGGGCCTCGAGTCCGCAGCCGAGCGTGTCGATCAGGCAGTTGCGTGCCGT
>NZ_CADIKH010000436.1 GCF_902859855.1 Paraburkholderia humisilvae | reverse complement strand
GCTCGACCATGCGAGCCCGGAATTCCGCAGGGTATGGGGTACGATGCTTGCCCATTTCCGGCACCTCCTTCTCAAAAGAATAGGTGTCCGTTTTTCTGGGTCAATCTCAGTCCACTATCCGCTGCATGCCTGGCCAGATGGTTTGACGCCAGGCTCGCCGTTGCCTTT
The DNA here is from genome assembly GCF_902859855.1 of Paraburkholderia humisilvae. Taxonomy (GTDB): domain Bacteria; phylum Pseudomonadota; class Gammaproteobacteria; order Burkholderiales; family Burkholderiaceae; genus Paraburkholderia; species Paraburkholderia humisilvae. The sequence goes on along the minus strand of NZ_CADIKH010000436.1, from coordinate 596 downwards.
GCGCGCGAGGAAGCCGCGGAGCCTGGCGACGAGCCGTACCGCTTCAGATCCTCTGGTGATTACCTTCTGCGAGCGGCCGGGTTACATACAGATCAACGGACACAATCGTCTCGCGGAATTCTGGGTTCGGTACATCGATCGAGATGAATGAGTTATCCTTAGCGATTTCTTTTGCAAAGATGATGCGAGGAAGCCAGTTCGCAACCTCGACGTGCAGACGTTGTAGAGCGTCAATTACAAAGTCCGCCGGAGCGGCAACTATGTTGTCCGGTCGATGGGGGTAATTGTCGTTGGTTCAGGTAGCCATAGTTGTCGCTTCCTTCGGTTCGGGGGTGGGTAATTGTCGGCGCCTGGCAGTCCTGTTGGGTTTTGTCGCGTTAAGGTGGAGCGCCGCGACGACCGCTGATGAAGATGGTGACGACGAAAGAGATAGCGCGTAAAACGCTGCCCGATGGGATAGCGAAGGTATACGTCAAGGCGAAGGCCGGACCGTCCTGGCGTTTCTGGGGTTTGTACGTCCATGTCTGCAAGATGGAAACGCTGCGCGAAGCGTATGCGCTGGCCAGAAAGAACAACGGCGCACCGGGTATCGACGG
>NZ_CADIKH010000435.1 GCF_902859855.1 Paraburkholderia humisilvae | reverse complement strand
GTCGAGACAGGCGACCCGCCGCCCGGCCGTGGACAACCCGCGACGCAACAGGAGGATCCACACCTGGCTAAAACCAACTGCAGTTCCGTCCGTCGAACCGGGTCACTCTCATTCCTTCCTGGCCGCAGCCAGGTGAAACAATCCTCTACGCGACTTCACGTCGCACTGACACAGTAAGATTAGGCATCCGTGTCCTAACCTATCACGGCGATGAGGCAGCATCGGTGCCCTCTCGACGATTGAGAAAAAAGGCGCCGACGCAATTGCGTCGGCGCCTGAAATCCTGACACTCCACAGGGTGAGAAGCGTCAGGACACATGGAGCAACTCGCAGATAGTTTTGCAGAACGCATACGGCAACGATCCGACAGTAGCGCTGCAAAAAGGGGTGCGCTAGGCGCAGTGTCGCCGGTTGCTGTGCCTTTGCTCCCGCTGGCCAAAAAAATAGGGCAGCCGAAGCCTGCATTCTTACCTGAAAAGGCGCGCGAAAACGGGACTAATTTTTCTCTTGCGAGCTTGCGTTATATGTGCTTGAGGATCTGCGCAAGTCGCTTTGGGCATGGTACCTTTCACATCCAGTGCCGCCTCGGGCATTGTCACGTTGCGGAGGCAGTCGCGTAAGATCGGGTGATGAAGAATGCAAATTCGCTTTATCGAGTAATTCGTAAGCGCGAATTAACGCACACCGCAATGAGCCGGCGCGTAGGGCTAGATCATGCAGGAACTATTGAGTTTCCCATAAAACATGACAACCGATTCGATGCTGGCGCGTTAT
>NZ_CADIKH010000434.1 GCF_902859855.1 Paraburkholderia humisilvae | reverse complement strand
CGCGCTAAGGCGCTGGGTTAGCAATTGCACTCGATCACAGTGACGAACAAGATGCCCAAGACGAAGGAGGCGCTGCGCAAGACGCTACCTGCTGGCATTGGCAAGGTTCTGAAGCGACCGCACTATCCAGTGGATGTGAGTGCTGTGTGTGCGCTGGTACGTGGTGTACTTGCTGAGCCTGGGCAACCTCGAAGGAGATGATGGCCGAACGGGGCATTGAAGCGGATCATTCGAGCGTGCACCGCTGGGTCATCAAGCTCGTGCCGTTGTTCGAAAAGGCGTTTGGATGGCACAAGCGAGCGGTTGGCAAGAGCTGGAGGGTATACAAACAGGGCAACACGGTTGATTTCCTGTTGCGCGCGCCCATCGTGACAAGGCCGCTGCGCGCCGCTACTTTGAGAAGGCGATTGACCAGAACAGTGAGCCCGACACGATTAGCGTGGATAAAAGCGGCGCCAATCTGGCCGCACTCGAGGCGCTCAACGCCGGGCGGTCGACACCGATCAAGATACGCCAGAACAAGTACCTGAATAACATCGTGGACCAGGATCACCGCGCCAGCAAACGCATCATCAAACCAATGATGGGCTTCAAGGATTTCCGGTGTGCTCGCATCATCCTGGCCGGCATCGAGCTGATGCACACGATCCGTATGGGGCAGATGCATGATAATGGTTTCGCCAAAATCGCAGCCGAGCAATTCCATTCACTGGTTATATAAGCAATCCAAATCATATTGAAATTCTCTTGTCCCGCCCGCCTTATCGCGACACAAC
>NZ_CADIKH010000433.1 GCF_902859855.1 Paraburkholderia humisilvae | reverse complement strand
TCGGGATTGGCGCGCCAATTGAAGGGCCTCGGACATCGTGAATAGCCCAAGATTAGCGAAGAAGGCATTTGGCCATCGGGTGTGATCGCGAAGGCATCGGCCCTGACCCGGACGATGAAGCTGTCGGCGCAGGATCGCTCGCAGACGACGACGAACGAAGCCGTCGACGGACGGGAAGGTGTAGCGGTGGGCGTGCTGGAAATAGCCAAACCAGCCACGAAGGAGTGGATTGATCGAGGCAATGATGTTCTCGATCGAGTCACCCCGGTTACGCCTGGTCTGGGTCCGGATTTTATCCCGCAGCCCCATGAGGCTCTTCTTGCGCACCCAACGTTGGCCCGCCTCGAACCGGTAACCCAGAAACTCAAACCCACGACCCTCCAGCCGACAGTCCCCAACGTGGGTTTTGTCGGGATGCAGTTTCAAGCCGTGCGCATCAACCCAAGCCCGCATGCGAGTGAGCGCAGCTTCCGCTTCCTCACGTGTGCGGCATAACACCACGGCGTCGTCCGCGTAGCGCACCATGACCAGCCCTGCCTGGCGCATTTCCACGTCAAGCTCGTGCAGGTACAGATTTGCCAACAGGGGGCTAACGACCGCCCCTTGAGGACTGCCGGAGGTCGGCGTCCAACGCGTCATGTCTTCCATGATGTCTTGCTTGAGGAAATACTGGATGAGTTCCAGGACCCGGCTGTCCGCAATTCGCCCGGCCACTCTCGCAAGAAGGGGTAGGTGTGGAATCGAGTCAAAATAACTTTGCAGGTCGGCATCGACCACCC
>NZ_CADIKH010000432.1 GCF_902859855.1 Paraburkholderia humisilvae | reverse complement strand
GGAAAGTGAACGATGTTTCGATGTTAAAGACTGGGGTTGTGTGAATGCGTCACACTGGATCGCACGGGAACACTGCCAGCCTGATAGGGCTGATCCCGAATCAGCATCGCCCACGCTGCGCGTGCATTCTTTGCCGCGAGCGCCGCGGCAGCGATGTTCCTGTGCCGGCGTCGACACAGTTTCACCAACCAGGAATCAGCCATCGCGGGCCTGGTCGCAGCCATGCGTATAAGCGCACGGGCGCCGTGAATCTGAAGTGTTCGCAATGCGGTATCGCCGCGCTTGCTGATGCCGGGCAGGTGCGGCGTACCGCCCAAGGAATGCTGGCGTGGCACCAGACCCAGCCCGGCAGCCAGTTCGCGGCCACTGCGGAAAGCTCAGGCGTTGCCGATCGAGGCTGCCAGGGCCGATGCGGTGAGCGGCCCCATTCCGGGTATTGTTTCGAGAAGTTGACCGGGCGCATCCGTACGGTGGATCGCGCGGATACCGCCTTCAAGCCCAGCGATCTTGTTGCCCAGTTCGCGCAGGTGTTCGACGAGCATCTGGATTACCCCCCGGAACGGCTCACAGTAGTGATCGTCAGGAGTGGAAAAGGCCGCCATGGCTCTTCACCAGGCCAGCGCGTGCACGATGCCAGCGACAGCATGGTCTGTTGCGCCTGCGTCCTGAGCGGTACAAAGCGCATGTGCGGTCGTGTTATTGCCTCGCAGATTGCTTCAGGGTCGGCCGCGTCGGTCTTGTTGCTCCTGACGTAAGGGCGGACGAATTGCGGGGGCGATCAGT
>NZ_CADIKH010000431.1 GCF_902859855.1 Paraburkholderia humisilvae | reverse complement strand
GCCGGCTAGCGTCGATACTGGCCTCATGGACTGATGTGGACGAGCCGGACGCATTCGCCCAGACTGCGGCGGGACGCTCCGAGTTTCGTGTCGAGGATCTTCGAAGGCTGCGCGCGCTGATTGACGACCTGAGGCCGGAGGTCTTGGGTCGTGTCAAGTAAATTACGCCGCCAGTGTAAGCTAAATAACGCTGCAATGATCACGCGGACACTTGATGGCTGTGGCCAATATATTGAAACTTCGCCAGTCAGGCTACGTTTCCGTGTCTGGCGTGGCCTTGACATTGAATCACTGGCGGCATATTTTAAATTACACACCTCACACCGGCGCAGTGACCTTGACCAAGCCCGATTTGAAGCAGGATCGCCTCAGGCGCCGCGGCGTGCTGAATCCTCATCCCGAACGGGTTCGGGCTCCCTGGTTTCAATCGAACGATTTCTTCGACGCCCGCGACCTGATCCAGGTCAAGTACGAGATGCTGCGCCACGTCAGCGTCGATGGCGCCTCGAAGGCCGACGCGGCAGAGCTGTTCGGTGTGTCCCGCCCGACCTTCTATCAGGCCGAGGCAGCATTTGCGCGCGATGGCCTGGCAGGACTTATGCCGAAACCGCGTGGACCCAAGGGGGCACACAAACTCAATCTCGAGGCAATGGCCTTCGTCGAACGACATCTCGAAGGCGACGGCTCCATTCACGCGCGCGCGCTAGCCGAGCAACTGGAATCCGAGCTTGGCATCTCGGTCCACCCCCGCAGCATCGAACGCGCGATCGCGCGCAAAAAAAAA
>NZ_CADIKH010000430.1 GCF_902859855.1 Paraburkholderia humisilvae | reverse complement strand
CGGATGAAGCATACTTCGCCATGCTGCCAGCGATAAAATCGGCAGCTTGATTGCCTCAGCGATTCCACTTAAAAACTCGCGGATCCTGTCCGAACGAATGAGGCCACCTCTCAGGTCGACACGGATGCGCGCGGCGATCACTGGCTGCGCGTGAGGGGCAAAGGCGGCAAGCTCGCGCGCGTCGCGTTGCCGCCGCTCGCCTGGGAGGCGCTCGCCCGCTATCTGGCCGAACGCGTGCTGCCGGTGCGCTGGAATCCGGCTACGCCAGTGATTGGCAGCCTCGGGGCGCACCGCGATGCGGCGATCAGCAGCGTGCGTCTGTGGGGCGTGCTGCGACGGTTTTTCTTACTGGCCGCGGAAGCGATCGAGGCCGATCATGCGCCGCTTGCGGAGAAACTGCGGCGCGCGAGTCCACACTGGATGCGCCATACGCATGCGATTCACGCGCTGGGGCGCGGTGCCGGGCTGACCACCGTGCGTGACAACCTCCGGCACGCATCGGTCTCGACGACTTCAATCTATCTTCACAGCGATGAGGTCAAACGTGCGCGGCAGATCGGCGATGCCTTCACCGGCAGAAAGGAGGGCTTCGTGAGCGGGCGCAGCCGATAGCTGGCACATAAGCTGACTCTCGAAACCGGTGAAGCCGCCCCAAACCTAATGTCACAATTCAATAGTCGAGCCTGAACAATTCGGCGAGCCTCGTGCAGCGGAGCTTTGAGGCCGAAATGGTGTTGTGAGATTTGCAGGAACCTGGCACATTAACGTGAAAAACCTGCAAATT
>NZ_CADIKH010000429.1 GCF_902859855.1 Paraburkholderia humisilvae | reverse complement strand
GTAAACGCGATCCGCCGCAAGTTTACAAGCGCAGCGCTACGTCCTTGAAAGTAAACGCGTTCTCCCGCGCACGACGCCTTGGGCTACGAGATGTGTATAACAGGATGCCTTGGACGTGGCTAAGACTCGCGGCCTGACTTGTGCTGCGTGGCGGCTTGCACTGCATGATGCCGGAGTTCGACAGCCGTGGTATCGCGAGAAACCGGATTCAAATCCGTAGGCGTATCCGAGTGGCAGTCCGCGACTGGGTATCAATGCCATCACGCGCTACGTAATGGCCCGCCGCCCTTGGTATTTCACTGCCAGACTGTCCAAATCGTGTCGAGCTCGAAGCTATCGGGCGGCAGATCAAACAGGAATGCATTGTGTTCGCTGAACCAGCGCTTCAACTGTGATCTCATCGATCGCGTTGTGCCGCGTGAACGAAACCTGTTCTTCGGCGAAATGTGCCCATCGCAGTGCTTCGACAATGATGGTTGAACTTAGGAGCATAGGGCGATCCACGATGGTGATCGGCTACGTTGCACGGGTAATGCGCAAAAGCCAGCCTCGTCGAAATACAACGGGCGACATAGTCATCGCGGGCGACGGCTGAATTTGTCAAGCGTGGCCTGCTCTATCCGAACTCCCATTCAGTACACCCGGCTCAGGGAGAAGCGGTTGCGGCCTAAAAATTGTGATGGTCTAATTTCCTCGGACAGGTCGATAGGAGGACAATCCTGAATCGACGAGGAAACAGTAGATGACAAGAAAGCGCCGACAATTTGACGCCAGCTTCAAGCTCGA
>NZ_CADIKH010000428.1 GCF_902859855.1 Paraburkholderia humisilvae | reverse complement strand
GACTGGTGCGGCGGTAGCTTCGATCCCGCTGCCTTTGACCTTCAGGGCGTCAACGAACGCCTCTTCGAGATCAAATTCTGATCGTCAAGACGGCCGACAAATGTCGCTTACATTCGTCCGCAAGCTGACGCACGATCTCTTTATCGATTTCAGCAACTTCGCTAGGTATTAGTAGTGGTCACACAGGCGCTAGACGATTGCGATCATGCGGCTGCGGGGGACCGCGTCAGGCCGACGCTCGACGGGATTGTGTTGCGCGCCGTGGAAGCGCGGCATCGTCGAACAGATCAGCTGCAGCCACGTGCAGCGTATCCTGCAGGCTGGCGACATGCGCCCGCACCGGGTCCAGCAGTGGCTACACAGTCCCAACCCGGCGTTTCGCGAGAAGGGTCAGTGTGATTTGCAGACTGTACCGGAAGCCCCCCCCGGAAACGCTGTGGTACTGAGCATCGACGAAAAGACCGGCATTCAGGCCATCGAGCGCAGGCACCCGGGACGTGCGCCCGCGCCGGGGCGGCTGCACCTTCGGGGGTTTGAGTATATCCGCCATGGCACTCAGGCACTGATTGCTGCACGGGATGAGCATACCGCAGAGGCGTCCGCAGACTGCCGCGAGCGGCGCACCCAGAATGACCTGGCCGCCTTCATGGTGCGCGTGGCGCTCGCGTACCCGGCAAGCAGGGTAAGCAACTCGTGGCGGCCAGCCTTGAATGAACAGGCGTGACACGCCAAAGTGATTCCCACCATTTTTTGTAGCGGGAATCACTTTGGCACCAGAAGAAGAGCAGATA
>NZ_CADIKH010000427.1 GCF_902859855.1 Paraburkholderia humisilvae | reverse complement strand
GGTAAGTCAGAATGATTTTCCGTGGAGGCGGAGGCTGGCCTGCCGCAGGAAATCAAACGCGGGTTAGCATGACTGCCAGAGCCGCACGGGCGTGGCACGGGGCCACGCCCCCGGCGATCTTGCCCAACGGAGGGCCAGCATGAGCAACGATAGCACGATCTACATCGGACTCGACGTTCACAAGGACTCGATCACGGCCGCCTACGCGATCGATGCAGGCGAGGTTGAACTGTTCGGCAAAACAAGGTACCACAGGCGCTGACATTGATCGCCTGTGCCGCCGCCTGCAGTCCAAAGCCCGACACGTACGCGTCGTCTATGAAGCAGGCCCGTGCGGCTACGCTCTCTACCGGCAGCTCATCCAGAAGGGTTTCGACTGCATGGTCTGCGCGCCATCACTGATCCCCCGCAAACCCGGCGAGCGGGTCAAGACCGACCGGCGCGATGCCGTCAAGCTGGTCCGGTCCCTGCGCGCGGGCGACCTCTCGGCCGTCCACGTACCCGGTATCGAGGACGAGGCATTCCGCGATCTTGCCCGCGCATGGGCCGCTGTCCGCGAGGATCTGCGTCAGGCCCGCCAGCGGCTCAAATCCTTCCTGCTCGCGCATGGCATTCGCTATACCGGTTCGGCCAACTGGGGCCCGGCGCATCGGCGCTGGCTCGGCCGTTGCTCCTTTCCCACCACCTGCCAGCAGCTTGCCTTCGAGGAGCATCGGCGCACCATTGAAGACCGGCTTGCACAGTGCGAACGTCTCGAAACCGCCCTGCGCGACGCGGTCACCGCCTGGCGATT
>NZ_CADIKH010000426.1 GCF_902859855.1 Paraburkholderia humisilvae | reverse complement strand
AAGGCCTGATATAGTAAGCCTCAATAGTCGCACCAGACCCTACGGGATTGAGTCTGATTGTGAGCCCGAATCCGGTTGTGTGATTCGTTCATGAAATGCTTCGAATGCTTCAGCGGTTGGCGCTACCAGGTTCAACGTTTCTGGCCAACCGATATAGGCTGTTATATGGATGATCAGCTCAATCAACTCTTCTCTCGTCCACCCAAGCGCCAGGCAACACCTGGTCTGGTCGCGAATCGCGGCGGCGCCGACGCGTTGCACCATTGCGGCGGCGAACGTAGCCAACTGCCGCGATTTCTCAGACAGACTATCGCTGTCAACTACGGCGGATGGTAACCGCGCAAGGTTGTCTGTCAGCACTGCCTTTACGAGGGCATAGCTTTGGCGACCAGCGTTTAACGTGTGCATGAACGTTTCCGGTGCCGGAGGCAGACCGTCTCCACTCGGCAAGTATTGGGCCGCCACTGCCTGCCGCTGCATCAGCACATCGAATGCGATGGCGATTGCAGTCGCCGCTCCCTGCGTGCTGCCGCTAACGCCGCATACCACGGTTTCGATGAGCGCGCGCGGGTACCAGCCGGTGTTGAGCATTCCCTCGCAGTGAAACGTCAATGCAATCGGAGTGTTACCTTGCGCGGCAAGCACGGCGACGGTCGCCACCTCGCGGTCTTTCAATGAAAGTCCGGGGCGGCCGATGACGTCGCAGTAGACCGTTTCCACCAATACTCCCGATATCGCAGGCGAAAGTCGATTCAAGCGTTCGATAAGCGGCGCGCACCTACTGCCGCCAACAG
>NZ_CADIKH010000425.1 GCF_902859855.1 Paraburkholderia humisilvae | reverse complement strand
GCGCCGGTTACCCAGCTCAAGGGGCAGGTCGGCGTGTTTCATGCGCTCATTCCGCCAGGCTATGCTCCCCTTGAACATCAGCCCGCTCGACTGTTTTGAACACCGTCCCTAGCTCCCCACCATGCCGAAACAAGCACTCTTTCATGCTTTGGTTTGGCTATGACGTAGCAAGCCGCGAGCGCGCGTTGACGCTTGCGAGCGTCGCACGACTCGACCGCCCCGACGCCTTTGGGCGGTGGTGTTGTGAAACGGCGCGACCTCGAGTTATGGGAAAGGTACGCCACCAGACCAGCGACAGGACCGGGGCCGGGTTGTGGGTCCGCCACCGACAAAGGGATCCAACAGCTTCCCGCGAGTGCTATATTGCACTACTTACGAAAATAGTTGAGCGTCTGCTCCTAACCATGGCTGTACAACTTAAGCTTCCATTTTTCGCGATTGGGGATCAGGTTTCAGTTACCTCAATCCCTGAGGCATACTTAGCCCAGAAAGGCGAGCGTCTGTTCTATGCGGACGAGCGCATATGGGCATTCAAACACAATCCCTATATCGATTTCCGACAACCGGGCGCATGCGATACCGAGTTGTTAACCGTTCCTGATTCACGCATGCGCGCCCACGTCGAGAGTTATTTCAACCACTACAACAGCATAGTCTTCGGATCGCAGACAGAGTTCCTGCTACATAGTCGAGCCTGAACAATTCGGCGAGCCTCGTGCAGCGGAGCTTTGAGGCCGAAATGGTGTTGTGAGATTTGCAGGAACCTGGCACATTAACGTGAAAAACCTGCAAATTC
>NZ_CADIKH010000424.1 GCF_902859855.1 Paraburkholderia humisilvae | reverse complement strand
AGAGCCCGTTTGAAAAATCACAGATGAGCGATTCTGCGTAAGAACAGGCTGCCCATCGCGATGTGAATCATGGCTTCAGACACGTCGGCGCGTTGCTCGTAGTTCCTGACCAGCCGACGCCAGCGAACCATCCAGCCAAAGGTGCGCTCCACCACCCAGCGCTGAGGCAACACGGCAAATCCAGCCCGCTGCTGGCGGCGCACCACCTCGACGACAAACCCAGGCGTTGTCACCTTGTCCATCAGGGGCGTTCGGTCGTAAGCCCCGTCGGCAAACAGATGCTTCACGCCCGGCCAGCGCTTCTTCACCGCTCCCAGCACGGCCTGCGCAGCGGTACTGTCGGCGATACCGGCGGACGTGAGATTCATCATCAGCAAACGGCCATCGGTATCGGCCGCAATGTGCCGCTTGCGTCCAGCCACTTTTTTTGCGTCGTAGCCACGCTGGCTCGCCGCTGGCGCCTTCAGCGTCTGACTGTCGATGACCCCGGCGCTGGGGCAATGCTGGCGGCCGGCCAGTTCCCGATCAACCATCAGTACCACATCGCGCAACGTATGAAACAGGAAGCGGCGCATCAACTGACGAAACCACCCGCAGACCGTCTGCCATGGCGCGGAGTCCTTCGGCAGCATCCTCCAGCCGCACCCCGCCCGCACCAGGTAGCGCAACGCATTGTTCACTTCGCGCGAATCGCACTGCCGACGGCGTCCGCGTGAAGCAGCACGTGGCAGCAATCCCCTGATTGCGGCCCACTCGATGTCGCTCATATCGCTCGGGTAACGCTTCGTCTTCTGCGCC
>NZ_CADIKH010000423.1 GCF_902859855.1 Paraburkholderia humisilvae | reverse complement strand
GCGAGCGGCTTCGCCTCGCGCGGCGTCTCGCCGACGAAGAGCTGACGCGGACGGCCAATCTTCTGTTCCGGATCGGCAATCATCTCGTTCCACTGCGCAATCCAGCCCACCGTACGCGCCATCGCGAAGATGCAGGTGAACATCGACGTCGGAATGCCCAGCGCGCGCTGCACGATGCCCGAATAGAAGTCCACGTTCGGGTACAGCTTGCGCGACACGAAGTATTCGTCTTCCAGCGCGATCTTCTCGAGCGCCATCGCGAGCTTGAACAGCGGGTCGTCGTGCAGGCCCAGTTCCTCGAGCACTTCGTGGCACGTCTCGCGCATCAGCTTGGCGCGCGGGTCGTAGTTCTTGTACACGCGGTGGCCGAAGCCCATCAGCTTCACGCCGGAATTCTTGTCCTTCACCTGCTTGATGAAATCGGGGATGTGATCCACCGTGCCGATTTCTTCCAGCATGTTCAGCGCCGCTTCGTTCGCGCCGCCGTGCGCCGGACCCCACAGGCACGCGATACCGGCCGCGATACACGCAAACGGGTTCGCACCCGACGAACCCGCGAGACGCACGGTCGACGTCGACGCGTTCTGCTCGTGGTCCGCGTGCAGGATCAGGATCCGGTCGAGCGCGCGCACCAGCACGTCGTTGACCTTGTACTCTTCGCACGGGTTCGAGAACATCATCCGCATGAAGTTCGCGCTGTACGACAGATCGTTCTGCGGATACACGAACGGCTGGCCGATGCTGTACTTGTACGCCATCGCAACCAGCGTCGGCAGCTTCGCGATCATGCGGATTGCCGA
>NZ_CADIKH010000422.1 GCF_902859855.1 Paraburkholderia humisilvae | reverse complement strand
CAGTACTTGCAGCCGATGCAGCGGTCGAAATCGACCAGCACGAGGCCGTCTTCCTTGCGCTTGTAGCTCGCGCCGGTCGGACACACCGGCACGCACGGCGGGTCCTCGCAATGCAGGCACGACTTCGGAAAGTGGATCGTATCGGTCAGCGGAAACTCGCCGGCTTCGAACGTCTGCACACGGTTGAAGAAGGTGCCGGACGGGTCGGCGTCATACGGACGCGCATCCGACAGGCTGCCTGCCTCGCCGGACGTGTTCCATTCCTTGCAGCTCGTCACGCATGCGTGGCAACCCACGCAGACGTTCAGATCGATCACGAGCGCCATCTGGGTCATCGGGTGCTCCTTATTCAGTCTCTTTTGAAGCCTTGGCGGCGCCGCGCAAACGCGCCGCAAATTCGCCACGCCCCGCGAAATAGGTCTGCACGATGCGTTTGAATGTGCTGACCGAACCGACCGAGCCCGGCAGCGACTGCATCGGCGCGAATTGCGGCAGCGTGTGATCCGCGTCCGCCTCGGCCGGATAGACGCGCACGCGCACGTCGTACCATGCGGCCTGGCCGGTGATCGGATCGGAGTTCGAGATGCGCGCGGGTCCATGCGCGGTCGGTGCGCGGTCGGCTGCCGGCAGTTCGTCGGTGATCACGTGATTCAGCAGGAAGCCGCGCTGCGATTCGTTTGCGTCAGGGCCGAGATTCCATGCGCCCGCCGCCTTGCCGATCGCATTCCATGTCCACACGGTGCCGGGTTCGACCGCTTCGCTATAGCGCGCCATGCAGCGGACCTTGCCCCATTGCGATTCAAC
>NZ_CADIKH010000421.1 GCF_902859855.1 Paraburkholderia humisilvae | reverse complement strand
TTTCCGCGCCGCAGTCGCCGAAGAGAAACCGCTTCAGGTGGTCGGCGCGATCAACGCGAATCACGCGCTGCTCGCACAGCAGGCGGGCTTCAAGGCGATCTACGTGTCCGGCGGCGGGGTCGCGGCCGGCTCGCTCGGCCTGCCCGATCTCGGCATCTCCACGCTCGATGACGTGCTCACCGACGTGCGCCGTATCACCGATGTCTGCGACCTGCCGCTGCTGGTCGACGTCGATACCGGCTTCGGTCCGTCCGCGTTCAATATCGCGCGCACCGTCAAGGCGCTGACCCGCGCCGGCGCCGGCGCGATGCATATCGAGGACCAGGTCGGCGCGAAGCGCTGCGGCCACCGGCCCGGCAAGGCGATCGTCTCGCAGGACGAGATGGTCGATCGCATCAAGGCCGCCGTCGACGCGCGCACCGACCCGCAGTTCGTGATCATGGCGCGCACCGATGCGCTCGCGGTCGACGGCCTGCAGGCCGCGATCGACCGTGCGGCGGCCTGCGTCGAAGCCGGCGCGGACATGATCTTCCCCGAAGCGATGACCGATCTGGACATGTACCGCCAGTTCGTGAAGGCGGTAAAGGTGCCGGTGCTGGCGAACATCACCGAGTTCGGCGCGACGCCGCTGTTCACGGTCGACGAACTGCGCGGCGCCGATGTGTCGCTCGTGCTGTATCCGCTGTCGGCGTTCCGCGCGATGAACCGGGCCGCGGAAAACGTCTACCGCACGATCCGCCGCGACGGCACGCAGAAAGCGGCGGTCGACACGATGCAGACGCGCGCCGAACTGTATGAAAGCAT
>NZ_CADIKH010000420.1 GCF_902859855.1 Paraburkholderia humisilvae | reverse complement strand
GAACAAGCATAAGCATGGCGAAGACGACGAAGTGCAGGCCCGCGAGGGTTTCGGGCAAGCGCTCATCCCCCAAGGGGACTTCCTTCGGGGCGTAGTCGCGCGCCAGTCGCCTGAAGCGGTTAAGCCAGCCGAAACTGCGCTCGACCACCCAGCGGCGGGCAGCAGTACGAACCCCTTCTTCGCCTCGGGCAGTTTGATGACCTGCAGCTCGATGCCTTTGTCGCGTGCGGCCTGCGCGGCCGTATCACCCGTATAGCCCTGATCAGCAAATGCAGGTTTCACTGTCTGGCCGGTGACGTGCTGAACCTGGCGTGCGAGTTCGGCCACCTGCGCACGCTCCTGCTCACTGGCTGGCGTGACGTGCACTGCGAGAAGCAGTCCGAGCGTGTCGACAGCCATATGCACCTTGCTACCTCGCTTGCGCTTATGTCCGTCGTAACCCGCGCGCGGTCCACTCTCGCACGTGGACTGCAACGTGCGGCCATCGCGAATCACTGCGCCGGGCTGGCCCTGGCGCTGCTGTGCGACGCGGATCACCGAGCGCAGATCGTTGACCATCGCCTCAAAGCAGCCCGCGTTCAGCCCGCGTTGCGTTTGCTGATAGACCATCTCCCACGGCGGGAAGCTGGTCGGCAGCATGCGCCACGACGCACCGGCTCGCGCCATCCAGCGCAGCGCGTTAAACATCTCGCGCAGTTCATATCGGCGCTGCGGGGCGTTTTCGTTCATCAAGGTCAGATAGGGAGCCGCGAAGCTCCATTCATCGTCCGATACATCCGTCGGGTATGGTTTGCGTTTTGTCATCCCGCCAGGTTACCA
>NZ_CADIKH010000419.1 GCF_902859855.1 Paraburkholderia humisilvae | reverse complement strand
GCCTTCAAGGACGGCGAACCGGTGCAAGACGATCGACCGGTTCAGCAGAAACTCGCCGCTTGAAATCGACCGCCATCAAATTATTCGTACACCACTCTTGACGTTAGCTCGTTGTCAGTGCGATTTGCGCGCGAAGTGATCAATGCGTTGCGCTACCTGGTGCGGGCGGGGTGCGGCTGGAGGATGCTGCCGAACGACTTCCCGCACGGCGGACGGTCTAATGGTGGTTTCGCCGGTTGATGCGCCGCTTCCTGTTTCATACGTTGCACGATGTGGTACTGATGCCTGACCGGGAACTGGCCGGCCGCCAACATTGCCCCAGCGCCGGGGTCATCGACAGTCAGACGGTGAAGGCGCCAGCGGCGAGCCAGCGTGGCTACGACGCGGCAAAAAAAGTGGCTGGACGCAAGCGGCACATTGCGGTCGATACCGATGGCGGTTTGCTGATAGTGAATCTCACGCCCGCCGGTATTGCCGACAGTACCGGCGCGCAGGCCGCGCTCGACGCGTCCGAGCAGCAGCTCGCGGCGAACCGCGCGCTGACCGTGAACACGACCATCACCGATCACCCGAACGTGATGGCCGCCGCCGCGAAGGTACGCGATGCGTATCTGAACAACGCGCGCAACACGCTGCCGGCGCCCGTCACCGGCTATGTCGCAAAGCGCTCGGTGCAGGTCGGCCAGCGCGTGTCGCCGGGCAATCCGCTGATGGCGGTCGTGCCGCTCAATGGCGTGTGGGTCGACGCGAACTTCAAGGAAGGACAGTTGAGGCACATGCGGATCGGCCAGCCGGTCGAGCTGACCGCCGATATCTACGGC
>NZ_CADIKH010000418.1 GCF_902859855.1 Paraburkholderia humisilvae | reverse complement strand
GTCGCTCGCAACAAGCTCAAAAGCGCTCAGCACCGACCTTCGATCATCGCCGCGTGCTGGATTCAGGCAACCTTGTGGTGACGTCATGATTTATGGAAAGGTCAATAGGCCGTTTCCAGCAGCGCGACGAGGCCTAGCAATCGTGGCGCGATGGACGCACGTGATCGACTACGCTTCCCGCACGGCGGCAATCAACTGCCGCGCATCCGCCGTGCCGTGGGTCTTCCTGCACAATCTGCCCACGATCCCCTGCTGATGGTTTGCGCAGTGCCGCACAAGTTCGATACTTCTGTCTGCCTCATGAAGGTCGGCGAGTTCCGTCTGAAATCAGGAAATCGACCTTATAACGACAGAGAGCACCGAGCGGTCATACCTGTGTAAGGCATTATCGCAGGCCGGTCGCGCTCGCGCTTCGAAGCTGATGCACCCGGCGTTACAGCGCGGAGCGGCCCGCGCCTGACCACGCCAAGACCAGGTGAAACCGTGGTTCCCCCGGCGAGAGGCCCCTTCCCGGCGCAAGACCATTTGCCCCTTTCTGGTAAGGACACTACACCCGGAATAATAGTTTGATCACAGCACAGGCGAAGGTCCAAAATACAAAATATAAATTAATCCCACTCAAAACAAATCAACCCGGATTGAGCCACATAATTCGACCTTGACCAGATCCACCCGCACAACGCACCATTAATATATACGATAAGGTCACCCACTTATTGACCTTTCCATAAATCATGACGTCACCACAAGGTTGCCTGAATCCAGCACGCGGCGATGATCGAAGGTCGGTGCTGAGCGCTTTTGAGCTTGTTGCGAGCGACG
>NZ_CADIKH010000417.1 GCF_902859855.1 Paraburkholderia humisilvae | reverse complement strand
TCCGGAAAGAAGGCTCCATACCATTCGATGGCTTCCCTGATGCTTCTTTCCAGCTCCGGGTCAGCGGCATGTCGGGCCGAACCGGGTACAGCAGACCGGCCAGGACCATTGTGGGCAAGCCGGCCAAGTGCTTCGATCCGGGTGTCGGGAATGTTTTTTTTATCATTCACCTGCCTCATTGCGGCCCCGGCGGAATCGCTGGCCAGTGATCCGGATGGAGGGTCTTGCCGCACCAAAGCCTGAGTAATGCTGCCAGTCATACCTGTCCCGTGATGATCTGAAGAGGAATCTCGCCGCACAGGCGCCGTGAGGGAGCGCCCCCGGCTTCGAAGCCCGGCAGGCCGACGCGGCCGTCAGCGGTGCTCACACCGTCATCGACGGGCCGCCGCATGACAAAGCTGGAAAACGGCACTGTTGCGCCCGCCATGATCCTGGGAGCGTCCCGCATCGCCCCGCGCCCCATGCCAGGCGCGTGGATCTTATCCCGCTCCCCTTACGCGCTCAAGCAGGTCGATCAGTCCCTTTTCGCATTCAGACTGGAATTTTTCGCACCCGGATCAGAGATGGTTTGCCTCAAATCCGGTCCTAAAGATAAGACATCAGACTGAGCTTGCCCGCAAAAAATGGATACTTGCTGAGTGTATAAAACTCACGCAAGGATGAAGGAAAGATGGGTAATCCGAGAGCACGGTACACGCAGGAATTCATGATAGAAGCCAATGAAATGAACGCCTCCCACCCGTGAGCATTGGCGGCCGATAGAAGAAAAGGGGACCGTCACGGGCCGACGGCACAAGAGGCAGCCAATGCAAGATCATGTAGGTCTTG
>NZ_CADIKH010000416.1 GCF_902859855.1 Paraburkholderia humisilvae | reverse complement strand
TCGCTCGCAACAAGCTCAAAAGCGCTCAGCACCGACCTTCGATCATCGCCGCGTGCTGGATTCAGGCAACCTTGTGGTGACGTCATGATTTATGGAAAGGTCAATAAGTGGTATCAATCGCCCGCCTGTCGCCGGACGTGCCCACGTGGCTCGACCGGCAGGGCGTCGTGTACAGGCTCAGGGAACGTTGGGCGAGAAGTGTCCGCTTTAGACCTGAAGCGAAGGGCCCGGATAGTTGCAGCTACCCGGGCCCTTCGTTTGCGGCAGGCGCGCCGGGATACGTACGACACCAGGTGTCAGGAAATATCCAATGCCCGCTACGATGCGGCCGTAAGGTTCACTATGATGAGAATTTTGCATGGTCCGGGGGCGCGTCCCGGTCGGTCGTCGTCAGACTGATTTCGTGACTTCGTCCCTGAAGATTGGCGTTGGGAACTTATCTTAAGGACACGGATTTCATGCAAGCCGTCCCTGATCCGGATGCGCAAAATTCCCGCCCGAATACGAAAAGGGACTGGGCAGCCTGCTTGAGCGCGCAGGGGGAGCGGGATAAGATTCACGCGCCTGGCATGGGGTGCGTGGGCGATGCGGGACGCTCCCAGGTTCATGGCAGGCGCAACAGTGCCGTTTCCCAACGTGGCCATGCGGGGCGCGGCCCGTCGATGACGGTGTGAGCACCGCTGACGGCCGCGTCGGCCTGCCGGGCTTCGAAGCCGGGGGGGCGCGCGTCGCTCCCCCGGCGTTTGTGTGGCGAAATTCCTCTTCAGATCATCACGGGACAGGCATGACTGGCAGCATTACGCAGGCTTTGGTGGGGCGAAACCCTCCA
>NZ_CADIKH010000415.1 GCF_902859855.1 Paraburkholderia humisilvae | reverse complement strand
TCGGCGTGCAAATAGATCTGAGTAGTCTCGGAGGACTCGTGCCCGAGCCAGAGCGCGATCACGGTCAGGTCAACGCCGTGATGCATCAGGCTCATCGCGGCCGTGTGCCGAAGCGTATGAGGCGTTATTGATTTCTTCTTCAGCGAGGGGCACGAGAGGCGCGCGATTTCGGCGTTGCGCGACACGAGTCGCTGAAGGGCATCGGCACTGAGGTGACCACCGCGCGAACTGGGGAAGACCGGATCGCCTGGTTCGCCTGGTTGATACAGCAGCCACTGTTTCAGGACGGCAACTACATCCGGTCGCAGCGCAGTGCATCTCATCTTTCTGCCTTTGCCGAGGCAACGAACGTGGGCGCCTGTGCCGAGCGTCACATCCTGACGCCGGAGTGCGGACAATTCGCTGTTGCGCAGACCCGTTTGAACCGCTACAAGAAGCAGCGTTCGGTCGCGGTTGCCGATCCAGTTTCGTACGTCAGGCGCCCCTACCAGAGCGGCGGCCTCGCTCTCGGTCAGAAACTCAACTGGGCCGTGCTCGCAGCGTTTGGATGGGATTGCAAGAATGCGCTGACACTGCAGAAACAACGCAGGCTCACTGACCGCGACGAACCGGAAGAAGGCATGCACGGCGGCAAGCCGCGTGTTGCGTGTGCGCACCGAATTGCCTCCGCCGCGTTCGAGGTGCTGCAGGAATTCCTCGATCAACGATACGTCGAAGTCCTCGATTCGCAGCTTCGACGGCGCGCGCCCGATCTGTTTCGTGGCGAACGCTAGCAGCAGCCGGAACGTGTCACGGTAACTTGCCACCGTATGCGAACTCAGACCTTGCTGC
>NZ_CADIKH010000414.1 GCF_902859855.1 Paraburkholderia humisilvae | reverse complement strand
CGTCAACGCGCGATGGAGCGCATGGGAGCCCGACAGCGCGCGGCCAACACTTCACTGACACGGCTTACCTCAGATCGCGCCGCGAATGGACCGGCCGCTCAGCAGGCTCAACAGTTAGTGAGGCGGGGGGACATCACAACACGGGGCGAAGCAGCAGCAGGGCTCCGTGAATTGAATCCGCCTGTCAGCACGCAGGATGACCGTGACGCCCTGCTTGAATGCCTGGAGGAGGCACATGCAAACGGAGACGTGAACCTACAGACCTATCGAATGTACGCTGATACGTTGGCATCAATGCGGCAACGTCCTTTTGCAAACGCAAACGCTCTGGCAAGGGCTGCAGCAGAGGCCGGGGAAAATGTTCAAGGCGTCGCCCAGCGGTTCGGCGTTACCGGCGAAGGACCTCTGGCAACGCTTGAGGTAACGTCAGTGAATGGCCCGGCAGGCGCTGCGGTGCGGTCGGGGGAGAATGTTCGGAGCGTCGCCCAGCGGTTCGGCATCACCCGAGAGGGACCTCTGGCAACGCTTGAGGTAGCGTCGGTGAATGGCCCGGCGGGCGCTGCGGTGCGGTCCGGGGAGAATGTTCGGAGCGTCGCCCAGCGGTTCGGCATCACCGGAGAGGGACGCCTGGTAACGCTTGAGGTAACGTCGGTGAATGGCCCAGCGGGCGCTGCGGTGCGGTCCGGGGAGAATGTTCGGAGCGTCGCCCAGCGGTTCGGCATCACCCGAGAGGGACCTCTGGCAACGCTTGAGTGGATGGGCCGGCGGGCGCTGCGGTAGAGGCAGGGGAGAATGTCCAGAGCGTCGCCCAGCGGTTCGGCAACACCCGAGAGGGCT
>NZ_CADIKH010000413.1 GCF_902859855.1 Paraburkholderia humisilvae | reverse complement strand
CACACTGCTCACGAGCGCGGTCGCGATCACCGGCCCGATTCCTGGAACGGTCGCCAATCGTTGACAGGCGTCACTGCTCCTGAAGATCTCGGCTATGTCCGCTGCAAGTTCGTCCAGCCACTGCTGCAACGCCTGCAGTTGCTCGAGATACATTGAGCCGAGCCGTCTGAGCAGAGGAGTAATGGGGGTATCGGCATTGTTTACCAGCTCGACTACTCCCTTTCTTAATTGCGGCAAACCTACCGGGAAGATCACGCCCTCTTCAGCAAACATGCTCCGAATCTGATTCGATTTCGCAGTGCGTTCCTCGATGAGCCGTTGGCGCATGCGATGTGTCGATTGCAACGACTGCTGTTCGGCGCTTTTGATCGCGACGGAATGGATGCCTGGACGTGTCACTGCTGCACAGATTGCCGCCGCGTCATTTGCGTCGTTCTTGCCGCCGACCAGAAACGGTTTCACATATTGTGTCGGCAGCAGACGGACGGTATGTCCAGGCGATGTTAGCTCCCGTGCCCAGAAATGAGAGCCGTGACACGCCTCGATACCAATCAGGCTGGATTCGACCTTCGCAAAAAACTTCAACACCTCAGCGCGGCGGAGCTTTCGCTGCACCACGGCTTTGCCCTGGCGATCAACGCCGTGAATCTGAAACACATTTTTTGCGATATCCAGACCGATGGTTAGTGCAGGCATTGACGTTCTCCCGGAAGTTGGTGGGCCAAGTGTCGCCCCGGAGGGGGCGGGAGTCCATACCATCAGGCTTGTTGCAGCCTGACAGGCTGCGGCCCTCCATGAAATCCGCTGGCCCGCGCCTCATTCTTCAAGCGAGCCCGAAGCTC
>NZ_CADIKH010000412.1 GCF_902859855.1 Paraburkholderia humisilvae | reverse complement strand
GCTTTGCCACAACGCGAGCGGCACCAGCACCTTGCCGGCCGGCAACGCGTCCACCGCCGGCAGCGTGCCGTCTTCCGCCGCGCGCACGACCGTCCAGTCATCGTTGACGATCGCGCGGTCCTTGATAATCGAAGCCATCTGCATGTTCCTTACTTTGGCAACTGAGTGTGGCAACTGAGCCGGTTACGCGTGAGCGGGTTGGCGCGATGCGTACACGCGCTCCTTGAACGGCGCGATGCCGATGCGGTTGTACGTGTCGATAAAGCGCTCGCCGTCAGCGCGGTGCTCGACGAACGTATCGATCACTTTCGCGACCACGTCCGGCATTTCCTCCGCGGAGAACGACGGGCCGATCACACGGCCCAGATGGGCGCCGGTCGCGCCGCTGCCCTGCTCGCCGCCGAGCGACACCTGATACCACTCGGCGCCGTCCTTGTCGACGCCCAGCACGCCGATGTTGCCGACGTGATGGTGACCGCACGAATTCATGCAGCCGGAGATATTCAGCGACAGCTCGCCCAGGTCGTAGACGAAATCCATATCGTCGAAGCGCTGCTGGATCGCCTTCGCAATCGGGATCGACTTCGCATTCGCGAGCGAGCAGAAATCGCCGCCCGGGCACGCGATGATATCGGTCAGCAGGCCGACATTCGGTGTCGCAAAACCGTGCGCTTTCGCCTTTTCCCACAGCGCGTACAGGTCGCGCTTTTTCACGTTCGCGAGAATCAGGTTCTGCTCGTGCGACACGCGGATTTCACCCAGCGAGTAGGCGTCGGCGAGATCGGCGACCGCTGCCATCTGCGCATCGGTCGCATCGCCCGGCGCCACGCCGTGCGGCTTCAGCGACAGCGTGACCGCCGC
>NZ_CADIKH010000411.1 GCF_902859855.1 Paraburkholderia humisilvae | reverse complement strand
CCTTTGCCAGGCATTCCACCTCAGGCGCATGCAGGGCGTAGAGCCTGTTCTTGTCCTTTGTCTTTTGCGACAGGATCCGCTTCGCGCGTCCAATCAGATCCTGAAGGTGCACACGATTTTCTTCGGATACCGGGTTGATCTGACGCTCCACGTCACGCATCACCCGACCCACACGCGAGCGCAGCGTACGCAATGCCTTCTTCATGCGTCTGTACTGCTTCGCATGGGCGAAGCGGCCAATCTGACGCGTCAGGTGTGGTGCCTCGCGGTTGTAGTTCTGCCTCAGTTTCAGGCCGTGGCGCGCTGCTGCCTTCACCAGATGTTCGCGACACCGCTCAGGCAGACGTGAATCCGTCGGGTGCGCGACCGCCTTTTGCATGACAGTGGTGTCGACGATCACGCGCCTGACGCTCGCAGCCTTGATCACGCCGGCCCGTCTGGCTGCGTCGATCGTTTCGGCCAGCAGCTCTTCAGCCTCCTGCGCCAGCGCGTCAGGCTCGACGGATCGACTGGCGGTTCGGTTTGCAGGTACGTTTCGCCGGTGAACACTTGCCAATACGCGTTTTCCACCCATTGCCAGACGACCTCTTCGTCGGACAGGTCAAATGCGTGCTGCAGATACAGCAGACCGGCGATCAGCCTGGGCGATGTCGCCGGTCACCCCTTGTGCGACACGAAGCTTTCGCTCATCGCGACGCCCAGCCGATCCCAGTTGATGAGCTCAGCCAGCCGTACCAGTGGATGTTTCAGATTGATCTGTTCGCGCAGCGGTTGCCGGAAGAAATCTCCTTCTTTCACAGGCGTCCTGGGACCCATCCACACCTCATCAGAATTTGCAGGATTCTCACGATAATGTGCCAGGTTCCTGCAA
>NZ_CADIKH010000410.1 GCF_902859855.1 Paraburkholderia humisilvae | reverse complement strand
GAGCAATTGTCAAATCTGGTGTACGCGGTGAGCAGGTTCATCAGGCGGCGAGCGATTGCTGAACCGGTGTGCTGTCGATCACCGGGATGCCATTTCTGAAAGGAATGCCTTGCAGGAGGGGCGCGATTTTGTCAGCGCCGCGAATGCGAAGCCACGACTGTTCGGCCGATTCGATGAGCTTGAATGCGAGGCCCAGGAAGGTCGGACGTGAGACGCAGTTGCGCGTGCGCGTCGTGCGATGCCGGACGGTGGCGAAGGTCGACTCGATCGGGTTTGTCGTGCGAACGTGTTGCCAGTGCTCGGCCGGGAAATCGTAAAACGCAAGCAGTTCGTCGCGATCACGCGTGAGTTTCTCCGTCGCTTTCGGATATTTCGCCGAATAGACGTTGATGAAGTGCGTAAAGGCAATGAGCGCCTCTTCGCGTGTAGCAGCCATCCAGATTGCCTGCAGATCCGCCTTGGCGCGCCCGTGCTGGGATTGGGGTAGCGCGTTGAGTACGTTACCGGCCTTGTGAAACCGGCAGCGCTGGTGCCGGGTTTGCGGGAACACTTCGGCCAGCGCCGCCCACAGGCCCATCGCGCCGTCGCCCACCGCGAGCCGGGGAGCGCCTTGCAAGCCTGGCGACTTCAGGTCCAGCAACACTTCGACCCACGAATCCTTTGATTCCCGATAGCCGTCGGCGATCGCCACGCGCTCCTTCTTGCCTTCCGGGGTGACGCCGATGATCACGAGCAGACACTGGCCGTCGGAGTCGTCGCTGCGCAGCCCCGTATGGATGCCGTCGGCCCACCAGTAGACCCAGCGTGACCCCGGGAGATCGCGCTGATTCCATAGCCGGTGTTCGTCTGCCCACTGCGCCTTGAGCCGGCTGACTACGTTCGGCGAC
>NZ_CADIKH010000409.1 GCF_902859855.1 Paraburkholderia humisilvae | reverse complement strand
CGCTCCCAGTGCTTCGCGGGACGCATACGGCTGCGGTGCCGCTTCTCCCCGGGACAGCGCCGCCGTCTTCAGCACGGACGCCATCGAGTGTTCAAACGTGCCGAAGGTGTACTGGGTATCCTGACCGTGTGCATCCAGCCAGTCGACCACCATCCTGCGGCGCGCCGCTTGCGTCAGACCCGCGAAATCAGGCAGCCGCATCAGGGATGGATCACCGGCCAGATCGTCCACGCTCCTGCCCACCGCATTGACCAGCGCATTGCCATCAAAATAGACCCCGTCGGCGCGCCCGCCCGGTGTCAGGTTATCCGGCAGGAACAGGCGCTGCTGCAGGCGGTCCTTACCCAGCGCCGCAGCAAAGTCCTGATGTCGCTGGATGCTGGCCCGGCGTGAGCTGTTAATGCCATTACTGTTCGCATGAAGCGTCGAGGCCTCGTCGAGCAGTTCCGGCCCGATCAGCCCGGCAAGAAACGCGGGCGTGATGTGCACATTGGTATCGAGCACCGTGAAGATATGCTCACGCCGCGTGATGTCCACTCCGTGCAGGTTGAGCACGGCTATCAGTGCCGATGTCGGCGTATCAATCCGTGAAGGTGCCCGCGCCAGATCCAGCCACGCCCCGGCCAGGCTGGTGGCTGGGATCACTGCAGGCGAGCCCGTCGCACTGCGCACCTGCCGCGCTCCGGTACTGGCCCCGGCCTTTATGCCGGCGCCATTGGCGCTGCGTGTTCCAGCGGGCATCCGCCTGGCGTCCGGAAAGAAGGCTCCATACCATTCGATAGCTTCCCTGATGCTTCTTTCCAGCTCCGGGTCAGCGGCATGTCGGGGCGAACCGGGTACAGGAGGCCGGCCAGGACCGTTGCGGGCAAGCCGGCCAAGTGCTTCGATCCGG
>NZ_CADIKH010000408.1 GCF_902859855.1 Paraburkholderia humisilvae | reverse complement strand
GCATCGCATTCGCAAGGATCAGTTCGATCTCGCGAGGCTCGGCCTCGGGGATGCCACCACGCCCGCCGTATGGGATGCTGTCCTGTCAACTCGATAAGGCGTCCTTTATATTAGAAACTGCTCAACTCGCTCATCTATTTGCACCAGAGCCCCTTTTCGCATCCGGGATGGCATTTTGCGCATCCGGGAACCGGAACGCGATAGATTGCCTGAAATCCGATCCATTATATAGAGCTGTTGCCGTAATTGGCCCAATGCTGGGCACCGCAGTTTGCAGATTTTCGTCGCCGCGCGGTCGTTTGCGCGCCCGGCCTCGCAGACGGCTGGGCACGACACCTACAATGCGCATCATCCCGACCTCAATCTCCTGCATCATCATGAACAAAGTTAACGCCAACACTGGCCCGAACCTGGGGGAGATGGGCGACGCGCCCTCGCCTCTTCAGAACGCCCTCGGTCTCGCCGCGAAGCGTGAGAAGCCTGTGGCCCGCCTTGTACCACCATCGCTTCAGGCCTTGGACCTCGCCGCAACACACTCCGACGTCGAAACCGCCGTCCCCATTCGGAAGAGCGAATCTCCAACGCAACGTCAAGGAGTATTAATGAAAGCAATGAAAAGCCAATTCCCTTGCCGTTTCGCTTCGCTATGAAAACAGAAGAGGTTAAATCGCTTGAGGGTACCGTGACAGCTCGTCGCGGCGATGCTGTTATGACCCCCGTGCTCAAACGCCTGCATTACCCGCTTGATGTAATCCTGACGTGCGTGCGTTGGTACGTGTCTTATGCGCCAAGCCTGCGAAACCTGGAAGAAATGATGGCGGAGCGAGGCATCGGGGTGGATCATTCAACCGTGCATCGTTGGGCCCTCAAGCTGCTGCCGGTGCTGGAGAAAGCGTTCGG
>NZ_CADIKH010000407.1 GCF_902859855.1 Paraburkholderia humisilvae | reverse complement strand
CTTCTTTCTGCCCGTGCGGGTGCTCTCACGCCTGTTCCGGCGTCTGTTTCTCGAGCAGCTGCGCCGCGCCTTCGACACCGGCTTGCTGCGCTTCCATGGCCAGCTCGAGCCCTTGCGTGATCCGCCAGCATTCGCGGCCTGGCTCGCGCCCGCTGCTCACGCGCAGTGGGTCGTCTACGCGAAACCACCGTTTGGCGGCGCCCGACAGGTGCTCGACTACCTGGGCCGCTACACGCATCGCGTCGCCATCTCGGATAACCGGTTGCTGCGCCTTGATGGCGACTCGGTCCTCTTCCGGTGGAAAGACTACCGTCACGAAGCCCGCCAAAGGACCATGACCCTGACGGCCGATGAATTCATCTGCCGCTTCCTGCTGCATGTGCTGCCCGACGGCTTCAAGCGTATCCGCAGCTACGGCTGGCTCGCCAACTGTCACCGGGCGGCGCGCCTGGCCACCTGCCGGCGGCTGCTCGGCCTCGAGCCGCCCGACGCTGCGTCACCCGTCCTCGCAGAAGACTACCGCGACCGTTACCAGCGGCTCACCGGCAGGTCACTGCGCGATTGCCCCGTGTGCGGCAGGGGCCACATGGTCCGCATCGAAGCTGGTGTGGCTGGCATCCTGGCACGGGCTCCACCTGACCCCAGCCATGTGCACTGACCGGCATCAGCTCCAGCCCCCACCACGGTGGTCTTCTCCATGCGGCCAACGCGAACCCACTCGTGCCGTGGCATCGTCGAACCATCACAATACCGCAGAACTCCGCACTATCTGGCCGTTCACACTCGCATTCCCGCTGTCATCGCGCCACCGGCTCTCCCAGATCGCACGGTTCCGGCGTGCCACGGCCATGTGCCGGGCATCGGGAATCATCGTGTCGTTCATTCAATGCCCATAGAAGCG
>NZ_CADIKH010000406.1 GCF_902859855.1 Paraburkholderia humisilvae | reverse complement strand
TCCCCTCTCGCTGGTGTTGATGAACGTTCGCAACCTCATCATGGCACGTCGATGCCTGACTCGCGGCTTCCGCCGCAGCCTCGGGACGGGGAAGTCCCTTTCATTCTCTAAGTAGCCGTTAACCGATCGCCACCCGCAACGATTTTAAGTATTTATTAAATTCCGGATGACGTTAACGGCGCCACTGCGGATTTCTTGACCTAATAATGTCACTAGGTTGACTCTACTCATCTCCCGACGCTAACATACTCCACATCATTAATTGAACAACATTATTTAAACGGAATAGCATCAACAATGAATTTTTGCCCCATTGACCAATGAGTGTCATTTAGCTAGCGTTAGTTGCATGCTCGCGAATTTATG
Source organism: Paraburkholderia humisilvae (assembly GCF_902859855.1). Taxonomy (GTDB): domain Bacteria; phylum Pseudomonadota; class Gammaproteobacteria; order Burkholderiales; family Burkholderiaceae; genus Paraburkholderia; species Paraburkholderia humisilvae. The sequence goes on along the minus strand of NZ_CADIKH010000406.1, from coordinate 542 downwards.
TAAAAAACATACACTGAAATATCGCAAAAATTTCCCCGGCGATTACGTTTGGCAGGTTATTGATCCATTCCACGGGTGGCCAAATATTTGATCCGCAGCCGTGCCATTCACTGTCGTTGGTTCTGGTGGGGCGGGTTCCATACGAGCCCTCCCGATTTGGAAGTGCTAACGCGCTGAAAGCAAGCGCGTAGCGGTTCTCGGCCAGATTGTGTCAAGCCGCCACGGGCAACAGCTCGGTATGTACGGAACCACACGCTGGTGATCTCAGAGGGGCAAAATGTCGCAGACTAGCTTTAGCGAATTGCCGGCCGAACAGGTAAAAGCCGACGGAGTAATGATCGCGCATATCGGGGAGTGTCGGGTAAACGGTCCCGCGCCGCGTTACGACGGAGAGCGGTCGAGGTACGACATAGGGTTATCAACGTTAAAAGCTGTTGGCGGCAGTAGGTGCGCGCCGCTTATCGAACGCTTGAATCGACTTTCGCCTGCGATATCGGGAGTATTGGTGGAAACGGTCTACTGCGACGTCATCGGCCGCCCCG
>NZ_CADIKH010000405.1 GCF_902859855.1 Paraburkholderia humisilvae | reverse complement strand
GTGAGTCGCGCGTGGCCTGCTGTTCAGACTGTCGGCAATTGCATCGAGTTCGTCCTGACTGTAGACCGGGAGGTCCGTGCCTTTGGGCAGATACTGGCGCAGCAGCCCGTTGGTGTTCTCGCAGGTGCCGCGTTGCCAGGAACTGTGCGGTTCGCAGAAGTACACGTTCACGCCGGTTGAGGTGGTCAGTTCCTTATGCCGCGACATTTCTTTGCCCTGGTCGTAGGTAAAGCTCTGCCGTAGTGGTGCGGCAATCGAATTGAGTTTGGCAGAGAAGCCCGCCAGCGCGGACGCGGCGGTGGCGTCTTCCATCCTGGCAAGCAGCACCAGGCGGCTGGTCCGTTCGACCAGAACGCCGACGGCGGACTGGTTGCCGGCACCTTTGATGAGATCGCCTTCCCAGTGTCCAGGCAGCAGTCGGTCTTCGATTTCAGGCGCTCGCAGATGAATGCTGACCATGTCGGGAATCTGTCCGCGCCGGTCATTGCCCCGTGTGCGCGGCATGCGCGTGCTGTGGCCGTGGCGCAAGCACGCAATGAGCTGACGGCGCAGTTCGCCACGCGGCTGGGCATAGATGGCCGTGTCCCCCAAGGGGACTTCCTTCGGTGCGTAGATGGTTTCGTGTGAAACCTGCTGGGTCGGGTCGGTCGGATAATCAGTGTGGCCGATATCTGCTGGGGCGACCATTTCCACTCGAGCAGCGTGAGAACGACACGCCAGCAGACACCTTGCAGGCAGAGCTTTGCGGGACGGCGACCCGCGCTCCGGCGCGCGGCGCTGAACGCTTCAGCCAGCACCGACGCGTAGCCGGCAGAACAGCTGTTTCGCGTCAGTTCACGACTCACGGTGGCCGGCGAGCGCCCGAGTATCCGGGCCATGGCCCGGATACTCGAACCCTGCAGATGCAGGCTTGCAATGGTCAGGCGCTCTTCA
>NZ_CADIKH010000404.1 GCF_902859855.1 Paraburkholderia humisilvae | reverse complement strand
CAAACCGTTTTCGGCATAAAGGCGCCAGGGGCTTTTCGGCGCTTAGGCGCCACAAGTTTTTCGGCATATAGGCGCCAGTAGATTTTCGCCGTAAAGGCGCCACTGACGCCTGAGTCGGGCGCTCGAACTTCGCCAACCGCTACCCTCCCGGCACGCATTTGCTCCGAAGGGTGGCTTGAAGAGGAAGTTCGAGATGTACCAATATCGACAGGTTCTGGTGCGAATGCGCCAGGGTGACTCCGACCGGGATATCGACCGGTCGAAGATCATGGGCCGTAAGAAGCTGGCAGCCGTGCGGGAGATCGCGACCGAACGCGGGTGGCTTTCGCCGGGCAGCGCTCTGCCGGATGACGCGCAGCTCGCTACAGCTTTCAGTCGCAAGGAGTTCCTGCCAGCGAGCTGTATCTCGTCGGCCGAACCGTGGCGCGAGCAGATTGCACAGTGGCTCGACGCCGGCGTGCCCGGCACGACGATTCATAGCGCGCTGGTGCGCAACCACGGCTACGAGGGAAGCTACTCATCCGTATACAGGCTGCTTCAGCAGTTGAAGGCGGAGCTCACGCCGGACGTACCGATGCGGCTGGAGTTCAAACCTGCTGAAGCCGCACAGGTCGATTTCGGCGCAGGTCCGACCATCACCGATGCGCACACCGGCGAGATCCATAAGACGTGGTTCTTCGTGATGACGCTGTGCTGGTCGCGGCATCAGTATGTTGAATTTGTCCGGGACCAGAGCGTCGACACATGGTTGCTGTGTCATCGTCATGCCTTCGAGTGGTTCAACGGCGTGGTCGGACGGGTCATCATCGATAATCCCAAGTGTGCCATCGTGAAGGCCTGCATCTACGAACCCGAAGTCCAGCGGGCCTACGCGCAATGCGCCGAAGGGTATTCGTTCAAGGTCGATCCATGTCCGCCGAGGGACCCGGCTAAAAAGG
>NZ_CADIKH010000403.1 GCF_902859855.1 Paraburkholderia humisilvae | reverse complement strand
GCCTCGTCCAACGGCTTCTTTGCCATGGCGCGTATCTCCATTCAATCCGTTAGAGATATAACGCGCCAGCATCGAATCGGTTGTCATGTTTTATGGGAAACTCAATAGTTCGCGCTTTTTCTACCGAGCCTATGCGGTGCAGTCGAATCCCATTGCGAATGGCGAGGGCTTCGCATAGGCGTTCGTTTGCGCCGGCCAACCATACCAATCTCCCGGTCAGATCGCGTACCGAGGCAATCGAGAAGATCGACTGGTACGCCATGCGCTGGAAGATCGAAACGTTCCACAAGATTCTCAAGTCTGGATGCAAGGCCGAGGACTCGAAGCTGCGCACAGCCGATCGGCTTACGAATCTGATCTCCGTATTCTGCATCCTGAGCTGGCGCATATTCTGGCTCACCATGATCAGCCGATGCACGCCGCAAGCTCCACCTGAGGCGGTGTTCACATCAACCGAAATCGAATTGCTCGAGCGGGTAGTTCCAGACTTGCCGCTCGCCGCTCAGGTCAACGAAGGCTGTTCGATTGCACGATGAGTTTCATGGCGCGTCTCCAGCCGTGATTGCGTGGCCACATAACAATCATAGGTGGGCGCGAGACGGCCGGCACCGTTGCAAGCAGACATTCGCCAGGTTTGAACCAGCGATGTTTCTCAGCGGGTTGCTATTGAAGATGGTGATACAGGGTTTTGGAATGCATCACCCGACCAACGATTTTCCGACGCCCTTCGATCTACTTGCTGAGAATGTCCGGAAGCGGAAGTCGAGGTGGCGCACAACGGCCGATGACGCCGCGCACACCGAATCATAGGTCAAACGGCTGTTTGTGGAACTATTGAGTTTCCCATAAAACATGACAACCGATTCGATGCTGGCGCGTTATATCTCTAACGGATTGAATGGAGATACGCGCCATGGCAAAGAAGCCGTTGGACGAGG
>NZ_CADIKH010000402.1 GCF_902859855.1 Paraburkholderia humisilvae | reverse complement strand
GGGAGGTTCCTCCGTCGAGCCGAGCCGCACCACAACCTGGTCAGGCAATACGACGTCCGGCTCGAACTGCGCCTTATCCCAAGGCAGCCGGTACACGACGCTGGAAAGACGTACTTCGCCGAGCATCCCAACGTAGTAGGCCACACGCAGCAGCCCGTCCGGGCCAAGGTCGACGGCATCGAATTGCTTGCGGGGTTTGCGATAGTCGGTCGCCATCGGTGGCAGCGCGATTGCCTGCCAGGTCTGGCCGCCGTCGGCAGTGCGCCATACATTAGGTCCCCAGCCGATTGCGTAGCCGCGCTGCGGGTCGAGAAACTTGAGATAGCTGATGTTGCGGTCCTCTGGCCACTTCAATTGTGTCCAGGTCCTGCCGCCGTCGATCGAGCGCCACAGTCTGGTAATCTGTGGAGCCAGGCCGTTCACAGGCTCCTGGCGCGTAAAGTCCATCCAGCCGGTGCTGATGTACTGCGCCGCCCAGTCCTTTGAATACCACCAGGCACCATCCTGCGCTTGCTGCTGGAAGTAGCGTGTCATTCCCGAGTCAAGCGTTCCGCGGATAAAGCTCGCAGTGGAACGACTTAGCCTTTCCCCTGAATTATTCATCCACGGCTCAGTATGTTCGGCGATTTCCGGATTCTTCCATTCACTCGCGGGCTTAAATGGCGTATCGGGCCCAGTAACCTTGAGCGTCATCACTTCACTATCACGAATCCGGAAAGCCCCTCCACCATAAGGTTTGTCGTTTCTCATAAAGGCGTCCGAGACGTTTTCCCACGCGGGTGTGGTCATTTTCTGATATCCATAGTTCAACGCGAGCAGCGCTGCAACGGCGCCAATACATATTTTCCAGAGCCGTGGCCTTCGCATTTCACTTCACCATGAGGCGCTGCAGCGCGTTGTTCACCGCGTTGATTGTTCCGTTCACGAAGTCACCGGCTTTCTTCG
>NZ_CADIKH010000401.1 GCF_902859855.1 Paraburkholderia humisilvae | reverse complement strand
GTCGCTCGCAACAAGCTCAAAAGCGCTCAGCACCGACCTTCGATCATCGCCGCGTGCTGGATTCAGGCAACCTTGTGGTGACGTCATGATTTATGGAAAGGTCAATAGAAGGGTGTCCAGGGCTGTCAAGGCGGATTCAACCGGTCGTCGCAAGACTAGATTGTTGAACAGATCTCAGATACTCCTCCAGAGCTTCGGTCGGTGTCTTCCAGCCAAGCATTTTCCGGGGCCTAGAATTCAGTGCATTGGCAACGGCCTGGATCTCTCCAGCGCTCCACCGGGACAGGTCTGTGCCCTTTGGAAAGTATTCCCGCAAGAGGCCGTTCGTGTTCTCGTGCGTGCCGCGCTGCCATGGACTGTGCGGGTCAGCGAAGAATACCTTTACCCCGGACTCGACCGGGACGCGGGTGTGATCGGATAGTTCCTTGCCACGATCCCAGGTCAATGACCGCCACAACCGGGCAGGCATGTCAGTCACGGTCTTCCTCAGCGCATTGGCCATCGTGACAGCTCCGTAGCCAGCCAGCGCAGGACCATTCTTCGTCCTGGGCATCAGCTCGTAGCCTTGCTCGCGAGGCAGGTGGACAAGCATGGTGAATCGGCTCGATCGGTCGACCAGCGTTCCGATCGCGGGCCGGTTCAGGCGGATGATCAGGTCCCCCTCCCAATGCCCCGGCACAGCACGATACTGCGCTTCTGCGGGCCGACGAGAGATCATCACATCCTCGCTAACGTGCGCCCAGGCCCTGGCTTGTGCCCTTGCCCTTGGCACGCGCTACGCACCGAAGAGCGAGAAACGTCAGGATCGCGTGTTCGACGAGGCTGAGCAACTTGTCCGTAAGCGCGAATTTATCAGCACATAGCGCCCGAATTGAGAGCAAGGCAAGCTGTGTCCATTGATTAACAGTGGACACAGCCCATGACTCAGATCGATTCAGATGCGGCGCT
>NZ_CADIKH010000400.1 GCF_902859855.1 Paraburkholderia humisilvae | reverse complement strand
ACCTGCTTCGCCCCATCTGCGCACATACCTCAGCACACAACTGAGAACCGGGCTGCATCATGCACTCACGCGAATGTCGTTTCAACCATGGCCAGCGCGAGGTGCTTACCACTGTGCACGGTGGACGCATAGGCGTGTTCGAGATGAAGCGGTCGGTTCGCGTCAAGCTCACGCAACCGCGCAGGGGCTTGCCGTCGCGCTGTTCGACGGACTCCAGCCTGACAGTCGTGCCGATCACGCCAATGATACGTATGCGGTCGTCTCCGTTCGTGAAGTCGAGCGGGGGATCGTTACGATTGATCCTCACCGTGTCATCAATCGATGGCTCGAATCGCTCTAGGTTTGAACACACTCGGCCGTGCAGTCGATGTCTTGATTCTCGCAACGAGCCCAAATTACATCGGTTTACTGAAGCAGGCCTATCGGGACGTTAGAATATTTTTGATCAACGACGTCGTGCGGGAGATGGCCGGGCACGCGACCTCCGGGCGCGTTGCGGTTGTGCAAACTGTTCTGTGGCGAAGGTTTGGGATTCCCACTCGAGCGATGACAGTGACAGGGAGCATTCGTCGAGGCCGAGCCGCATGTCAATCCATTCAACGAGTGGCCTGACATCGGACCAGGTTCTGGGCTCAAAGGAATTCTTGAGGCGAATAGAGAATGTATGGATCTCGCCAGTCTCGGTCCTTGCATCAATCAGTGGAAGCCAGTCGCGCTTCCCGACGCGGTGTATCACCGCGCGCGCCACATTCCGATCGTGCAAAAAACTTTCGAGCTGGCTTTGCAGCGCCAGATACACCTTCTGCTTCCTCATATGTGTTTGCTCCGAGGGACATAAAATAGGGACGGTGTTCAAAACAGTCGAGCGGGCTGATGTTCAAGGGGAGCATAGCCTGGCGGAATGAGCGCATGAAACACGCCGACCTGCCCCTTGAGCTGGGTAACCGGCGC
>NZ_CADIKH010000399.1 GCF_902859855.1 Paraburkholderia humisilvae | reverse complement strand
TGCCGCGGCCCGGATTTTTCTGGACACAGATTTGCTGTAAAACAGCTGTCCAGAAAAGGAGCTTTTCATGCTGAAGAAGGTGCCCACACAGGCTGTTGCGCCGCAGGCGCTGGAAGGAGCGCGTAGCGCGACCGGAAGCGCCTGTGGCGCAACCGATGAAGTCAGGCGCTGGTCCACCGGGAGAAAGCGCAGCGTGGTACTTCGCCTGCTGCGCGGCGAGCCTGTCGATGCCGTTTCCCGTGAGCCCGGCGTGCCGATCGCGCGGCTTGAGTCGTGGCGTGAGATGGCTCTGGCGGGGATGGACGCGGGCCTGAAGGAGCGGCACAGCGATCCTCTTGAAGCCCGGCTCAATGAGGCCATGCGCCGCGTTGGCGAGTTGACCATGGAGAACGAGATCCTGCACAAGGAGCGCGAGCGGCAGGCACGTACCCCTTTAGCCGCGCGGAAGTCGTCGAAATGAGCAACGGGACTTCCGCTGAGACCGGCAGGCGCTATGGCCTGAAGCGCGTTTGCCAGACGCTCAATTTCCCTCGTTCGTCGATCCATGCCGAACGCGCCAGGGCAAAGACTACCGTCACTCCCATCACCAGGCTCAAACGCGGTCCCAAACCGAGGGTGCCGGACGCCGCCTTGCTGCAAGCCATCCAGGATGATCTGGAAAGCTCGCCGTTCACCGGCGAGGGGCATCGCAAGGTATGAGCCCGTCTGCGCATTCTGGGCGACATACGGGCCTCGCGTGAGCGTGTGCTGCGTCTGATGCGCGAACACCATCTGCTTTCGCCGCAGCGCGGGCCGCGGGGCGAGGCCAATCTCCACGACGGCCGGATCACAACCGATACGCCCAACGAGATGTGGGGAACCGATGGGGTTCGTATCCAAACCGTGGACGATGCTCTGGTGTGGGTCTTCGCCGCCGTCGACCATTGTGACGGGTATTGCGCAGGCATCCACGCGGTGAAGGCCG
>NZ_CADIKH010000398.1 GCF_902859855.1 Paraburkholderia humisilvae | reverse complement strand
GAGTTATTGTCGAAAGTGGTGTACGTGGGGGTCGAGGGGAATTTGAGAGGGCGGTGGCGGTTTAGCTGAGAATGTTGCTTGTCGAAGGCATAACCAGCGAACCCGGCAAGGCCGGAACCGAGCACCATGAAGAAGATTACGGAAGAAGCGAACGGCGGTAAAGCAGAAACGAAGAGCGTGCTCGATGAGCTGATCCAGCAAGGCGCGCGACAGCTCATCGAGCAGGCAGTCGAGGCGGAACTGGCGACCATGCTCGAACAGTACAGCAATGTGAAATCGATCGATGGCCGGCGAGCCGTGGTGCGTAACGGCTACCTGCCCGAGCGCGAGGTCGTCACCGCGATCGGCCCGGTGACGGTCAAGGTGCCGAAGGTACGTGATCGCTCGGGTTCGGGCATCCGGTTCAATTCGACGGTGGTGCCGCCGTACGTGCGCAAGTCCGCACGCGTGTCGGCAGCACTGCCGTGGCTGTACCTGCGAGGCATCTCGACGGGCGACATGAGCGAAGCGATGGGGATCATGCTGGGCGGCCCGGTCAGCGGCATGTGACCGAACGTCGTGAGTCGACTGAAGGCTCAATGGGCCGAAGAGCATGAGCAATGGAACCGACGTGACCTGTCGTCGGCGCACTGGGTGTATTGGTGGGCCGATGGCATTCACACGGGTGTGCGCAGCGACGATTCCGATGGCCAGTGTCTGCTGGTGATCATTGGCGTCAAACCGGACGGAACGAAGGAGCGCGTGGCAATCGGTGACGGCTATCGGGAATCGAAGGCGTCGTGGAGTGAACTGCTGCTCGATCTGAAGAAGCGTGGGCTGCAGTCAGGGCCGCTGCTGGCCTGCGGCGATGGTGCAATGGGATTCTGGGCAGCGATGGAGGAAGTGTTTCCGCAAACGAAGCATCAGCGTTGCTGGTTTCACAAGATGGGCAACGTGCTCAACGCGCTGCCAAAATCGCAGCAGGCCCGGGCCAAAAAGG
>NZ_CADIKH010000397.1 GCF_902859855.1 Paraburkholderia humisilvae | reverse complement strand
CTAGTGTCCCGTGTTAGAAATTCATTGCCTTATTTGCGTTGTGTACTAACCTGGGTTGCAGGGTTCGCAGATAAGCGAGGCAACGATGAGAGGAAGACCGAAGGCGCCACGGGTTCTGAGTGGGCAGGAACGCGAACAGCTCATAGCGTTGACGATGCGGCGCAAGACGGCACAGGCACTTGCCCTGAGAGCGCGTATTGTGCTGGCTTGCGCCGAGGGCTTCGACAACAACACGGTCGCGACAGGACAACGCGTCAACGCGCATACGGTTTCGAAGTGGCGTTCGCGCTTCATCAGTCACCGCGTGGACGGGTTGCCCGATGCACCGCGCCCCGGCGCACCGAGGACGATCGGGGACGCACAGGTGGATGCGGTCGTCGCACGCACGCTCGAATCCGTGCCCATGGGCGCGACTCACTGGAGCACGCGAACAATGGCCCGCGAGATGGGAATGTCGCGGATCTGGCGTACCTTCGGATTGCAGCCGCATCGGCAAGAGACCTTCAAGCTCTCCACTGATCCATTTTTCGTCGACAAGGTGCGCGATATCGTCGGGCTGTATCTGGACCCGCCACTCAAGGCCATGGTGTTGTGCGTGGACGGGAAGAGCCAGATCCAGGCCCTGGACCGCACCCAGCCCATGCTGCCGCTGGCCCCGGGAATCCCTGAGCGACGCACGCACGACTACATGCGCCACGGCACGACCACACTGTTCGCAGCGCTGGACATCTCCACGGGCGAAATCATTGGCGAACTGCATCGGCGTCATCGCAGCAGTGAATTCCTGCGGTTTCTGCGCACCATCGAGGCCAACGTGCCGTCCCAACTGGACATCCATCTGGTGATGGATAACTACGGCACGCACAAGAGCTCCCCGATCAATACCTGGCTGGCTCGCCATCCACGTTTCCATGCGCATTTCACCCCTACCTCCGCTTCGTGGATTAACCAGGTCGAACGATGGTCTGCCACGCCCAGCGAGAC
>NZ_CADIKH010000396.1 GCF_902859855.1 Paraburkholderia humisilvae | reverse complement strand
GTACTGAAGCGACTGCACTATCCACTGGACGTGATTCTGCTATGCGTGCGCTGGTATGTGACGTATTCGTTGAGCCTGCGCAACCTCGAAGAATGGTATGAACGCCTCCCGCCCGTGAGCGGTGGTAGAGAAGAAGGAAGGTGGACCCTCGCGGGCCAACGGCATCGAAGTGCCCAAGGCGGAAGATCATGCAGGTCTTCACTGGCGAACCGGAGGGATCCGAAATGAAGCATACGACAGTAGGTGTGGACATTGCAAAGAGCCTGATGCAGATCCATTACATCGACGCGGAAACGGGCGAGATCCTAAACAAACCGGTCAGGCGTGTGGCGTTTCTCGAGCACTTTGCAAACCGTGCCCGTGCCTGATCGGCATGGAAGCCTGCGGCGGCTCGCAGCACTGGGCACGCAGGCTGACAGCGATGGGACATCAGGTGAAGCTGATGCCAGGGAAGTTCGTGAAGGCATTCGTGATGGGCAACAAGAATGATGCAGCCGATGCGCGTGCGATCTGGATGGCGGAGCAGCAGCCGGGCAAGTCGGTCGCGGTGAAGACGGAAACGCAACAGGCGGTACCGGGATTGCAGCGAATGCGACAGCAACTGGTGAAGTTCCGCACGATGCAGATCAACAGCCTGCGCGGCCTTGCTCACCGAGTACGGCGAAGTGATGGGCAAGGGTCGGGCGGCACTCGATAAGGCGATACCGGATGTGCTGGAAAGGCTCGTCGATCGTCTGCCGACGATTCTGATCGACACGCTGCGCGAGCAGTGGAATGGGCTGATGGAACTGGATAAACAGATTGCCGGAATCGAACGACGTCTGCAGATGTGGATGAAAGAGGACAAGGCATGCCGGGCAATCGCTGCGACACCAGGCGTCGGCCTGCTGACAGCGACAGCAGCCGTTGCAACGATGGGGGACGCAAAGGCATTCAGGTCCGGGCGCGAGTTCGCGGCCTGGATCGGACTGGTGCCGGCGCAGACAGGATCCGGTGGCAAGAT
>NZ_CADIKH010000395.1 GCF_902859855.1 Paraburkholderia humisilvae | reverse complement strand
ATTGGGCACGATCGTGCCGGGCACGATCGGTCCCATCAGCTTGGTGCAGGCCGGATAGGAGAGGGCCTCGAGTCCGCAGCCGAGCGTGTCGATCAGGCAGTTGCGTGCCGTGTCGAGCGCGAGCGCGCTGTCGACCTTGTGGTTCAGCACATAGTCGACGATATCGGTGAGGACTTTGTCCGGCGCGGGCCGGACGTTTGAAATCGGTGCGGACATCGAGGCTTCCTTGGCGGCTACTTAAAGTGACTTCCTGACGCGATTACTGGGCCTTGTTGATGGCGTTCGACTGCGTCGGAGCCGGCGCGCCTTCCATCATCGCGGCAGTCTTGCACTCATCGGCGAGACGCGAGCCGTCCTTGTCGGAGAACAGCATCGCCTTCGTCGGGATCACGACCACGTCGAGGCCGCTTGCCGCGTCGTGAAAGCGGTCGGCGCCCGTCGTCGTGACTTCGCGCGGCAGGCTGTAGTTCTTGTCGGCCCAGTGAACCGTGACGATCTGGTCACGCTTCATGTCGCCCTTCATATCGAACGACAGACCATCCTTACAGGTCCATTTTTCCGAGCCTTCCGGGACCGGGTCGACCTTTGCTTCCTTGGCCGGATTCGGCTTGCGTTTGAACAGGCGCTTGGGTTGCGGCGCCTTGGCCTTCTTCGTTGCGGTAGCACTCGATGCCTGAGCGGAGGCGTTCTCCGCGGTGACCAGCAGCGTCGAAGACAGTGCGCCGACAACGGCAGCGATCAGCAGCTTTTTCATGACAATTGAACCTTTCTATCTAGTATTGATTAATCGTGCGCGGCTGGCTGGAACCGAGCCGCCCGGGGTGACTGCACGCGCCCCGAATGCGCACAGCGGACGCTATTTTCTCCTATTTAGCGCCGTGAACTTCAAATTCTCCGGTCCGGTGTAATTTGCGCTGGGCCGGATGATCTTGTTGTCGATGCGTTGCTCGATGATGTGCGCGCTCCAGCCGCTCATGCGCGAGATCACGAAAAGCGGTGTGAAC
>NZ_CADIKH010000394.1 GCF_902859855.1 Paraburkholderia humisilvae | reverse complement strand
TTGCCTCGTCCAACGGCTTCTTTGCCATGGCGCGTATCTCCATTCAATCCGTTAGAGATATAACGCGCCAGCATCGAATCGGTTGTCATGTTTTATGGGAAACTCAATAAACTAAACCTGACAGTAGTCGGTTGATGCAGATGGGGCGCGATGGCCTGAAGGAGATATGCTCGGATCTAATGGGATGGCCCCCCCCACCCGAAGCGGCATCAATGTGCCAAAGTGGAAGTGTTACAGCAACCACCCGACCGAGGAGAGCGCCCATCATGAAGATTACGACCATTGGCATCGATCTGGCGAAGAACATTTTTGCCGTCCATGGTGTAAATGAGCATGGCCGATGCGTGCTGAACAAAGTGTTCAAGCGAAATCACGTTGCGGAGTTCTTCGCCAACTTCCCCGCCTGCGTGATCGGGATGGAGGCGTGCGGCAGCGCGCACTTTTGGGCGCGCAAGCTGCAGGCCATGGGCCATACGGTCCGACTGATTGCACCGCAGTTTGTCAAACGGTACGTCAAGACGAACAAGAATGACGCGGCGGATGCCGAAGCAATCTGCGAGGCAGTCGCGCGGCCGAACATGCGCTTTGTGCCAGTCAGCAGAATCGAGCAGAAATCGGTGTTGTCGCTACATCGTGTACGCCAGGGTTTTGTACGGGCGCGAACTGCCCAGGCCAACCAGATTCGCGGACTGCTCGCCGAATTCGGGATCGTTGTCCCCAAGGGAATCGGGCATCTTGAACGTCAGGTACCCGAACTGATCGAAGATGCAGCCAACGAACTCACTGGCTCGTTTCGATTGCTTATCCAGCGCCTCATGGACCAACCGAAGGAGCTCGACAGACAGGTCCGGGATCGAGGCGCAGATTCAGGCGTGGCACCGCAATGACGAAACAAGTGGTTCTGTCGCGATAAGACGGTGAGGCCGAAGTAAATCCCGATATGAATAGGACTGCTTATGCTATCAACGAATAGAACTGGACGGCAGGCGTCGCGGCGAAGCCATCGTT
>NZ_CADIKH010000393.1 GCF_902859855.1 Paraburkholderia humisilvae | reverse complement strand
CCTCGTCCAACGGCTTCTTTGCCATGGCGCGTATCTCCATTCAATCCGTTAGAGATATAACGCGCCAGCATCGAATCGGTTGTCATGTTTTATGGGAAACTCAATAGTCTTGTGCATGCTCACAAGGGTCCCTAATGTTGATTGGTTACGCACGCGTCTCGACGCAAGACCAGAACCTTGAGCTGCAATGCGAAGCCTTGACCAAGGCTGGATGTCAAAAGATCTTTGAAGACAAGGTCAGCGGCACGAGGGCAGACCGTCCCGGTTTGACCAGGACGCTCGAAATGCTGCGCGAGGGAGACACCCTCGTCGTCTGGAAACTGGATCGGCTAGGCCGCAGTGTCAAACAACTGGTCGATCTGGTCGCCGAGCTGCACAAGCTAGGCGTCCAGTTCAAGAGCGTCACCGACTCCATCGACACCGGCACGCCATCCGGTCGATTCTTTTTCCACGTCATGGCCAGTCTGGCCGAGATGGAACGAGAGCTGACCGTCGAGCGCACCCGCGCCGGATTGGAAGTCGCCAAGCAGCTCGGCCGCAAGGTCGGCCGCAAGCCCAAGATGACTGATAGCAAGATCGAGTCGGCCAAGAAGCTGCTGGCCAACGGCGTTCCACCCAAGGATGTGGCCAAGAACCTCGGCGTGTCCATTCCGACGCTGTATCGCTGGGTGCCAGCCTCTGCACACGCTTAGCGTGCTTTATTTTCTGAATTCCGAGGCGACCCCTAGCAGAATTCCTCAGAAATACGCCCCAGTTTTGTGTACCAGGCGGGCCCACCTTCTGACAGGTCCCGTTGGGTATCAGGGATTCTGACGGCGGCCTCAAATCTGAAGTGCAACACCTGTCTCATATAAAGTGTTGCGATGAACGAAAGAACCCAGTACAAGCAACTGCAACCTGAAGAGCGCCTGACCATTGCAAGCCTGCATCTGCAGGGTTCGAGTATCCGGGCCATGGCCCGGATACTCGGGCGCTCGCCGGCCACCGTGAGTCGTGAACTGACGCGAAA
>NZ_CADIKH010000392.1 GCF_902859855.1 Paraburkholderia humisilvae | reverse complement strand
ACGTGCAAGCTGGCATGCCGTGGCCCACGGCATCGCGGCTGATGGGCCGTCCGGGAATGTTGCCTGGAAACAGCCAGTCCCGCGGGTGAGCATCGTGCCAGTACGTTCGCAGGATCTCAAGCAGCCTCGGCGAGAGCATGACGTAGCGATCCTTATGGTTCTCCCCTGGCTCACACGGATGACCATGCGCTTGCTGTCGATATTGGTGACCTTCAGATGCACGACTTCTGACACCCGCAGTCCGGCAGCGTGCGCAGTCATCGGGATGGTGCGGTGCTTGAGACTGGCGATCGCCCCAAAGAAGGTGGTGATCTCCTCCAGGCTGAGGATGACTGGCAGTCGAACCGGCTTCCTCGGCAAGGGAAAGTCCTCGTCGCTCCAGTCGCGTTTGAGCGTCACGCGATAGAGAAAGCGCAGTGCGCCGATCGTTGCGCCAAGACTGGCGGGTGCCAGCTTGCGCTCTTCGCGGAGGTAGACGAGCTAGGCCCGGATCTCCTCGGGACCCAGCAGTTCAGGCGAAGGGCGGAAGTGGCGGGCGAAGCGGGATACCTTAATCAGCTAGGATTGCCTGGTATTATCCGCAAGGTTGCGGATCTGCATGTCATGCAACATGCGTTGGCGCAGTGGCGTCATGGCGAGCCTCCTGGAAGCAGTGGACGGAATGCCCAGCTGGGCGTTCACATACTGCTCCTGGCGATATCGCTCATCACCTCGCCGGGGTTCAGCGCCAGATAACCCTCTTCATGGAACGTCAGCCATAGACCTGTGCCCACCTCCCACTACCGCGTCAGCGGTTTAGTGTACGCCCGTGATGGCGGGCCATCTGCAGGGTGAAAGTCCCTGTCGGAGTTGGCCACAGCTCCGTAGCTGAAGGTAACTGCGTCGTCGCGAGGCGGGGTGGGGAGTAACCGGAAGCGAACTGTCGGTCCGTAGGTTAACGAACCTGTTTCGGCGGGGTATGGCGGCGAGCCTGCACTAAAGTGGCGAAGCCTGGAAGTAACACAGCACGCTG
>NZ_CADIKH010000391.1 GCF_902859855.1 Paraburkholderia humisilvae | reverse complement strand
TAGTTCTTCGACTGGTCGACGAGCTTGTTCTTTGCGATCCACGGCATCATCGCGCGCAGCTTCGTGCCAACCTGTTCAATCTGATGCTCAGCCGTGAGACGGCGGCGCGACTGCAGCGTCGGCGCACCCGCGCGGTTTTCGATGATGAAGCTCTTCGCGTATTCGCCCGTCTGGATGTCCTTCAGCACGTCCTTCATCACCTGCTTGGTCTGTTCGGTGATGATGCGCGGACCCGTCACGTACTCGCCGTACTCGGCGTTGTTCGAGATCGAGTAATTCATGTTCGCGATGCCGCCCTCGTAGATCAGGTCGACGATCAGCTTCAGTTCGTGCAGGCACTCGAAGTACGCCATCTCCGGCGCGTAGCCCGCTTCGACCAGCGTCTCGAAACCGGCCTTGATCAGATCGACCGTGCCGCCGCACAGCACCGCCTGCTCGCCGAACAGGTCGGTTTCGGTTTCTTCGCGGAAGTTCGTCTCGATGATGCCGGCACGGCCGCCGCCATTAGCCGCCGCGTACGACAGCGCGACATCGCGCGCCGCGCCCGACTTGTCCTGCGCAACCGCGACCAGGTGCGGCACCCCGCCACCCTGCGAATACGTGCTGCGCACCGTGTGACCCGGCGCCTTCGGCGCGATCATGATCACGTCCAGATCCGCGCGCGGAATCACCTGGCCGTAGTGCACATTGAAGCCGTGCGCAAACGCAAGCGCCGCGTTCTGCTTGATGTTCGCGTGCACTTCGTTTTTGTACACCTCGGCGATCTGCTCGTCGGGCAGCAGCATCATCACGACGTCCGCGCCCTTCACGGCCTCGCCCACTTCCTTCACGGTGAGACCGGCGTTCTCCGCCTTGCTCCACGAAGCGCCGCCCTTGCGCAGACCGACCGTCACTTTCACGCCGCTGTCCTTCAGGTTCAGTGCGTGCGCATGGCCTTGCGAGCCGTAGCCGATGATCGTGACCTGCCTGCCTTTGATCAGGGAGAGGTCGGCGTCCTTGTCGTAGAAAACTTTCAT
>NZ_CADIKH010000390.1 GCF_902859855.1 Paraburkholderia humisilvae | reverse complement strand
ACTTTCTTGCGAGCGCGACGTCGTTCAATGAACGGGTTACGTTGTTCCGGTGGCTTCACGCCAGACCGTTACCAATCCAGCATGCACCGGTAGGTTACGATTGACGGAACAGTCGGTTTCCTTCCTGGCCGCAGCCAGGTGAAACAATCCTCTACGCGACTTCACGTCGCACTGACACAGTAAGACTAAGTGTTTATTAAATTCCGGGTGACGTTAACGGTGCTGCTGCGGATTTCTTGACCTAATAATGTTACCAGGTTGGCTAAACTCACCCTCCTGCGCTAACATACGCCGCATCATTAATTGGATAACATTATTGAAACGGAATAGCGCCAGCAATGAATGTTTATCCCATTGACCAATAGATGTTATTTGGCGAGCGTTAGTCGCACACTCGCGAATTTATGTAAAAAACATACGCAGAAATATCGTAAAAATTTCCCCTGGCGACTACGTTTGGCAGGTTATTGATCGCGTAAAGCCCTGTCTCATGAGGCATGGGGCCCGCGAGGCGGGAAAACAGTTGTACGTTGCTGAGCCATTCCGCAGGCGGCCAGATATTTGATCCGCAGCCGTGCCATTCACTGTCGTTGGTTCTGGTGGGGCGGGTTCCATACGAGCCCTCCCCGATTTGGAAGTGCTAACGCGCTGAAAGCAAGCGCGTAGCGGTTCCCGGCCAGATCGTGTCAAGCCGCCACGGGCAACAGCTCGGTATGTACGGAACCACACGCTGGTGATCACAGAGAGGCAAAATGTCGCAGACTAGCTTTAGCGAATTGCCGGCCGAACAGGTAAAAGGCGACGGAGTAATGATCGCGCATATCGGGGAGTGTCTGGCAAACGGTCCCGCGCTGCGTTACGACGGAGAGCGGTCGAGGTACGACATAGGGTTATCAACGTTAAAAACTGTTGGCGGCAGTAGGTGCGCGCCGCTTATCGAACGCTTGAATCGACTTTCGCCTGCGATATCGGGAGTATTGGTGGAAACGGTCTACTGCGACGTCATCGGCCGCCCCG
>NZ_CADIKH010000389.1 GCF_902859855.1 Paraburkholderia humisilvae | reverse complement strand
CGCCTCGATTGCACGGGCACTGGCCACACCGAGTCCCGGCACGGCCTTCCACCACTGGCGACGACGCGGAATGCGCACGGTCAGCTCGGCGAGGGTCGTGATGCGGTGCGCCTGCGGCGCGCGCGCGGTGCGCAGGGTGTCGATCGCCTGCGCGACGGCCTTCGCGTGCCGTTGCCGTTCACCCGTCGGGTGGCCGGGGAGCGTCGCCAGATCGCCGCGATGGGCGGTATGCGCAAGGGTAACCAGTTTGCGCCGGATGCGGCCGAGCACACCGCGCGCGGACTGGCCATTGCCCAGCGCCGAGGGCAGGTAGCGCTCGACGGCCGGACGCACGGCCAAGCCCGTGTACCAGGCGCGCAGCGCGGCCAGTTCACCGGTGCCGGGAAAACCGGGCGGGTCGCCAGGGGTGGGAGCGGGCAGGGCGGCGGGGCGCGTTTTCATGAGGGGGAGTTTAGCGTACGAATAGATGCCTTTTGATAATTTGAAAAGTTATCTTAATGGCACAGATTTCATGCAAGCCGTCCCTGATCCGGAGCCCGAATGCGAAAAGGGACTGAGTAGTCGTGCTTGAGCGCGTAGCGGGGAGCGGGATAAGATCCACGCCCTGGCATGGGGTGCAGGGCGATGCAGGACGCTCCCAGGTTCATGGCAGGCGCAGTGCCGTTTCCCGACGTGACCATGCGGCGGCCTGTCGATGACGGGGGTGAGCGCCGGTGATGGCAGCGTCGGCCTGCCGGGCTTCGAAGCCGGGGGCGCTCCCTCACGGCGCCAGTGTGGCGGGCTTCCTCTTTAGATCATCACGGGACAGGTATGACTGGCAGCATTACTCAGGCTTTGGTGGGGCGAAACCCTCCATTCGGATCACTGGCCAGCGATTCCGCCGGGCCCGCAATGAGGCAGGTGAATGATAAAAAAAACATTCCCGACACCCGGATCGAAGCACTTGGCCGGCTTGCCTGCAACGGTCCTGGCCGGTCTGCTGTACCCGGTTCGGCCCGACATGCCGCTGACCCGGAGCTGGAAAGAAGCATC
>NZ_CADIKH010000388.1 GCF_902859855.1 Paraburkholderia humisilvae | reverse complement strand
CGCCCGCGCCGCCATCACCGCCGTTGCCGCCAGCACCGCCGCCACGAGCGCCCGCGAAGCCGCCCGCCGCGCCGCTGAGCGCCACTGCGAAGCCGCCACTGCCCGTGCCATTGCCGCCTTGCGTGCCGCCCGCGCTCGCCCGGCCACCACGCGCACCCGCGCCTCCATAGCCCGTGCCGGCCAACGCGCCGTCATTGGTCACAGAGCCAGCGCTCGCGCTGCCGTTCTGAGCATCGCCGCCAGAGCCACCATTGCCGCTGTTGCCGGCATTACCGCCGTTGCCGCCGACACCGATACCGCCAAAACCGGTACCGCCACGGCCGCCGTTTCCGCCGGCCGCGCTGCCCGTGTTCAAAGCGACATTGCCGATGCCGGACACGCCAAGACCGGTCACCGAACCGTTCAACTTGCCGAGCGCGACTGCCTTGCTGGTGTTGAACGAATCCTGAGAGACCGACGCACCCGACGCGATTTCATTCGCGTTGGAGCCGGACCCGGTCGTGGACTGATCCGCCGTCGCGCTAACCGTCGCCGTGTTCGAGCCACCGGCAGCGCTCTGGCTGCAGGAGTCCTTGCCGTCGCTACACGGGTTCGCCAGTGCGTACCCGCTAAAGCCCAACGCAAGGACCGCCGCGCTCGCCATCAGAGTCTTTCTCATGACAGCCTCCTTTGACTGGTCGCGTTAATGGCCCACGGTCAGGTTGGCCTGAACGGTGACCGCCTGCTGCACGAGCGACGCGAGGCCGCTGTTCTGGTTCATCACGACGATGCCGGCAGCCGATTGCGCAGCGCCCGTCATCGTATTGCTCATGTTGAACGAGCCCGCGTCGACGGTGTTCATGCCACCGTTGCCGCCCGCGCCGCCTGCCGCGCCATTGCCGACGCCACCCATGCCGGCGCCGCCCATGCCGCCCGCACCGCCAGCCGCACCGGCCGCACCGACGCCAGCCGTCGCGCTGCCGTTCGATGCCGTCGACGTGGAGCTGCCGTTGGTCGCGTTGCCGCCCGTGCCCGTGCCGCCTGCGCCGCCCACGCC
>NZ_CADIKH010000387.1 GCF_902859855.1 Paraburkholderia humisilvae | reverse complement strand
CGTCGCTCGCAACAAGCTCAAAAGCGCTCAGCACCGACCTTCGATCATCGCCGCGTGCTGGATTCAGGCAACCTTGTGGTGACGTCATGATTTATGGAAAGGTCAATAATTGCGAGAGGATCAGCTCCCGTAGTGATTTGCTACGGTGGATAATTGAATCTCGTACGAGAGCGGTTCCACGTGTGCCTATACCTCATGCGAATCGCGGGGTGAAGACCTCTGCGCGCAATTCGGCGGCTCGTGGCGGAGCGACGTACGTTCCGATGACCGCACTGGGTTGCGGTTTATGCCACTATGGTCACGCTTCGGCCATGAACGGGTCTTCGGGAGTCGCTCAAGGAACGACTGCTTGCAGACGGGCTGAAGCCGAACTGAGATTATCAACCCAAATCGGTCACCAAATCGAACGTCCCCGCAAACGAGCGGCATTGACGCTACGGGCTGTCGCCCTATCAGCTGGCACTCTCTGCCAAAGAACTTCCGGTGCTCCGCGCGCCAGAATTCGAGTGGAGGTCACCCTCTCCTTCGGCCGCCGAATATTCGTTAGAAATTTTATCGAAAGGAACTATCTCGACTCTCGTCGTCCGAAGAAGCAGAACGGGGTTATCGCAAAAATCCAGAACAATTTCGATGCCCCCTTCCTGCGGCAGGCATTCGCAGTCGAGTTCCCACGACCACTGTAGGCTTCTACACGTGGCGTGCTTTACGCGGGCCGCCATCAAAGAAATGCGCATTACAGAAGATTGCTCCGAGTCGCCATAGATTCCGATTCGAACATTGGCCCCGGAAAGTTCGATGCCTCGCTTGGTTAGCGCTGCAATTAAGTCGGGCAGTGAAGGGATATCGGACAGAGACTGGACCAGCCACGGTTACGGCGCAGGAATCGCTTCTATTGCATGATGCGGTCCGCAATTGGACGTCCGGTATTAAAGGCCATGAGCTGGCGGATTTTGTTGAGCGCAGATTGGGACTTGAAACCAATGAGTGCTTCAGCCTGCGCTTGCAGTTTCTTCATTTGGGCCTGAATCTGTTCCAGGTTCGG
>NZ_CADIKH010000386.1 GCF_902859855.1 Paraburkholderia humisilvae | reverse complement strand
TGCTCGACCAGGTTGTTCAGATACTTCGAGCTTCGAACCCTCGTGTCTTCGGGCAGCAGGCCGTCGACCTTCATCTCGCGCACCGCCCGGTGCGAGGCAGCGTAGCCATCGAGCGTGATCGTCTCTGGCGGCTGGCCCTGATGCCTGATAGCCTTGCTGAAAAAGGCTCTGGCCGCGGCCACATCGCGCTTGGCTCTGTCGCATTAACGCGGTGAAGTAGAATCGGCCGGATCGTAACGCATGACGAAGATGATGGCAAAGACGAAGACGCCAGGCAAGGCACTGCCCGCAGGCATTGGCAAGGTACTGAAGCGACTGCACTATCCATTGGAGGTGATTGTGCTGTGTGTGCGCTGGTATGTGGCGTACTCGCTGAGCCTGCGCAACCTCGAAGAGATGATGGCCGAACGGGGCATTGAGGTGGATCATTCGAGCGTGCACCGCTGGGTCATCAAGCTCGTGCCGTTGTTTGAAAAGGCGTTTCGACGGCACAAGCGACCGGTTGGCAAGAGCTGGAGGATGGACGAAACCTACGTCAAGGTCAAAGGCCAATGGAAGTACCTGTACCGTGCCGTCGACAGGCAGGGCAACACGGTTGATTTCCTGTTGCGCGCCCATCGTGACAAGGCCGCTGCGCGCCGCTACCTTGAGAAGGCGATTGACCGGAACAGTGAGCCCGACACGATTACCGTGGATAAGAGCGGCGCCAATCTGGCCGCGCTCGAAGCGCTCAACACCGAGCGCTCGACACCGATCAAGGTCCGCCAGAACAAGTATCTGAATAACATCGTGGAGCAGGATCACCGCGCCATCAAACGCATCATCAAACCAATGATGGGTTCGGTGTGCTCGCATCATCCTGGCGGGCATCGAACTCAATGAAATGAACGCCTCCCACCCGTGAGCATTGGCGGCCGATAGAAGAAAAGGGGACCGTCAGGGGCCGACGGCACAAGAGGCAGCCAATGCAAGATCATGTAGGTCTTGACAGGCAACCGGAGTATCCGACATGAAGCTTACGCCAGTAGGGATTGACATCGCCAAAAGCGTG
>NZ_CADIKH010000385.1 GCF_902859855.1 Paraburkholderia humisilvae | reverse complement strand
TCGAGACAGGCGACCCGCCGCCCGGCCGTGGACAACCCGCGACGCAACAGGAGGATCCACACCTGGCTAAAACCAACTGCAGTTCCGTCCGTCGAACCGGGTCACTCTCAGACTTCGTTGCTGGCATCAGGTACGTGCACGAGCTTGAGAATCAGACTTGTGTGTAATGGAATGGCCTATCCCCGCTCACGCGGAAAGATCATGATCCCCGCTTTTCTGCGTTACTTTGCAGTTTGAACCCGAAGGCCCGATTGATGGCTGCGCGCGTGTTGGGCTGTAAGCCATGATGCCGGATCCCCTCGTTGACTGCCTGTTCCAGCGCGGCAGGATGCGCACCTACACCGCTGCCCGCGGGCACCAGTTGCGACCATGACTGACCCTGCTCTTCCAGATGCGCCAGGAACCGGTTGATGCTAGAGCGGTATACCTTATTCAGTTCTTCGGGCAGAACCTTCCTCAGATCCTTGTGCTCCTGAAGATCAGGCGCTCTGTGTATGTCGCCTTGCAGCCTGAACCCGAAGGCCTGGTTGAGCGCAGCGCGCGTGCTGGTCTGCAAGCCGTGATGCCGGATACCCTCGTTGATGGCCTGTTCAAGCGCGGCAGGACGCGCACCCGCACCGCTGCTGCCCGCAGGTACCAGTTGCGACCATGACTGACCCCGCTCTTCCAGATATACTAGGAGCCGCTTGACGCTTGAGCGGTATCGATGATCCAGTTCTTCGGGCAGATCTTTTAGCAGATCCTTGTGTTCCTGAAGATCCGGCATGAGCCGAACTATTTTTGTGTCGCCTTGCAGCCTGAACCCGAAGGCCTGGTTGAGCGCAGCGCGCGTACCGGTCGGCAAGCCATGATGCCGGATCCCCTCGTTGACTGCCTGTTCAAGCGCAGCAGGACGCGCACCCGCACCGCTGCCCGCAGGCACCAGTTGCGACCATGACTGTCCCTGCTCTTCCAGATGCACCAGGAACCGGTTGACGTTAGAGCGGTATGCCTGAGCCAGCTCCCCGGGCAGGTCCTTCAGCAGATCGATGTGTTCAGGTAATGTCGGAACGAACC
>NZ_CADIKH010000384.1 GCF_902859855.1 Paraburkholderia humisilvae | reverse complement strand
GTCGACTTCGGGCGCACATCAACGGATACGAGAAAGGTCGCCCAGGCGTGTTCGCGGCAACGCTTGACGCGCTCGACGTCGCGTACGCGAACGCTGATCGGTTGCGCGCGCACGGAGAGCAACCCGGGGAGAACCCATCGACAGACGTCGACACGCTCGTTCGCCTGCTGACGACACTTCGCGATTGAGCTGGGAGAAGGGATCGATTATGGCATCTTGGAACACGAGGTTGCTCCGTGAGCCGACCATGGACGAATGCCATGAGGTGTCGCGCAGGTACGTCGATGGCGTTGCGATGTCGATGGGCGACCATTTGACTGCGCACGCTGCCGAGGTCGCTGCTTGGGTTTTGACCCGTCCGCGCGGCGCTGGTGATCTCGATTGGCCGGAAGGCGCGATGGATGCGGAATGGCCCGAGCTGGCGGCTCACACGATTGCCACGGGGCAGCGGTCCACGAGCGCGCCTGTGTTCTGTCTCTGCGGTCTGGCTCAGACGCGCGTACGCGCATGGGTCGCGATGACGCTGGCCGCGTACGGTCCTGCTCCATTGGCTCGCCAACGCGAAGAAACGAACCGGGCCTTGGCCGAAGAACATTTTGCGCAAGCGCAAGCCTTCGACATTGAACAGTTTCGCTCCGACCTGTCGGTCGCGCTCGCGTTCGAAGTCGGGCGCAATTGGGTCAACCACACGCCGGCGCATCGCGTGTTCGACCGAATGGTTGCTAAGGAGGAACGATACAAGTGGTATTCGGTCGACGATTTCTATCTGGAGGCCGCAGACTTCATCCAAGACGCCCCCTCGCTTGTGGTCGAACCCTGCGCGAAGTGTCGTCGGCTCGGAATCTCAAAGTCGACCGTCGAACCAATCGAAGCAGCGTTACCGCCGTTTCACCTTTCGTGCTCGTGCAAGGTGCACTGGCAAAACGAATTCAAATACGGCGAGACGCCACCAACCTGAGAGTGACCCGGTTCGACGGACGGAACTGCAGTTGGTTTTAGCCAGGTGTGGATCCTCCTGTTGCGTCGCGGGTTGTCCACGGCCGGGCGGCGGGTCGCCTGTCTCGAC
>NZ_CADIKH010000383.1 GCF_902859855.1 Paraburkholderia humisilvae | reverse complement strand
CATGACGACCCCACCCGTCTCACCGAACGATGAGCCGGCCCTGCTGGCCGACATCGCCGCGCTGCGCGCTCGCGGCACCGATACTCGCGAGCTGTACCGCGAAGCCTGCGCGCTGCTGTTCTTCCGCTACGGCGTGACGCCCACGGCGAACAAGCTCTACAGCCTCGTGCGCAAGGGCAGCATGAGTACCCCGGCGGAGGTGCTGAACCGCTTCTGGCAGGACCTGCGCGAGCGCACGCGCGTGAAGATCGATCACCCGGATCTGCCCGAGGCGCTAAAACAGGTCGCCGCCGACGCAGTGCTGACCATCTGGCAGGCGGCCTCGGAAACGTCCGCATCCGAACTGGCCACGCTGCGCGCCGAGGCACGTCACCTGGCGCAGGAAGCGGAAGTGGCCCGGGATCGCGCGATCGCTGAGACGCAAGCCGCACATCAGGCGAGCGCGGCCATCCAGACTGAACTCAAGGTGGAGCGCACCGAACTCGCCAAAAGCCGTGACGCGGTTGCGAGCGAGCGACAGGCCCACGCCACCACCGAAGCGCGACTGCAGGAAGTACGTCGCCAGCTCGACGACGCAGCAAGCCAGCTTGCACTAATGAAAACCGAACTTGGAGCCGAGATCGGGCGTGCGCGCGAACGGGCTGACGCGGCCGATGCCCGCGAACAGGCTCACGAGAAGCGCGCGCTGCGCGAAATCGATCAGGAACGCACGGCCCGACAGAAAAGCGACCGGCAGTGTGAGGACCTGCAGCGGCAACTCGCAGCAGCCAGGGCCGAACTCCAGGACATGGCGGTCGAACATGCCGCCGCCATTGCGACCCTGCGCGCGGATCTGGACGGCATGCGGCAACAGGCCGAAATCGCAGCGACGCAGCAGCGCGCCACGGTCAGTGAACTCGACAGCGCGCGAGCCCGCTTGCAGGAAGCCGAGTTGCGCGCCGGGCGCGCAGAAACCGAAGCCGAAACCACCCGCAAGCTGGTCAGCGAACTCAGAAAAGCGCCGGCCGCACGGGGCGGACACCGGAGCAAGGCGGCCTGATTACGCTTAAGTGCGTTTTCCGTTCCGTTGATCCCCAAGGGCC
>NZ_CADIKH010000382.1 GCF_902859855.1 Paraburkholderia humisilvae | reverse complement strand
CGCCATGTTGCCGCCCCATTCGCTTTCGTAGCGCAGGACCACATGCGCGAGCTCGCTCGCGAGCCCCGGCACGTCCATCGCCCGCTGCAGCTTCACGGCGGTCACCACTTCGCGACCGTCCTCGCCACGCGCCGGCCTGTTGCCGCCCGGTGCAGGCAAGCGGGCCACCGTCTGCTCAAGCCTGAGCAGCAATGCACTGCCATTGACCGCTTCGGTCGAAGGCGCGAACTCACGCTTTTCCTGCCAGTCCGCTGAATCGGTCACCGACAGATTGCGCAGGAACATATCGGTGAGCCTGATCCCGGTCGCATCCACGATTTCGAAACCCGGCCACGCCCACGGACTTTCCCACTTCGTACCGGGATGATCCTTTTCACACACCCATCCCGACCGGCGCTCGCCGTTTTCATTGATCACCTGCAGTTGCCACCAGTGCACGCCCTGATCGTCGACAACGCGGTTACCGCCTTCGAATCCGTCCAGTTGCGCACGCGACAGGATCATCAGCGGGTCATTCACCGTTCCGGCCGCGCCCTGCACCTGCAACGGAAACCGGTTCCACGCCGCCAGCCCGTTCGGCGACCTGAAGCGCGCCTCATGCCTGCGTTCCACCCAGACGGGCCCGTAGTAAGGGGCGAGAAACGTCGATCCCGTGCTATGAAAGAACGGTTGCACCTTCACCCACGGGCCGGTCGCGGGACTGTCCTTCGTCGGCCTGAGCTCGCTCATCGCGGTGAACCTGCCGATCGTGGTATCCGGTGCCATCGGCTCGGCCAGCGTCGCGCCCGGCTGGACCAGCAGGATCGTGCGCTCGCTCGCCGGCAACTGCGCCGCCCGCGCGCGGCTCTTCGCGAGGAACGCCGCGAACGCTTCGCCGGCGAACACTTCCAGATGCAGCAGTTCGCGCGCCGGCTTCGGCGGTAACGGCGTCGAGCGCTCGTAGTCGAGGTACTGGCCGATCTGGCCCATCAGCGTGCCGGCCTTCACCGCGACCGGTCGCGGCGGAATCACCACACTGCCCACGCCCTCCGGCTCGCGCACCGGCTGCTCGTCGTGCAGGTGAAGCCAGCCCCAGTCGCCTTCCGG
>NZ_CADIKH010000381.1 GCF_902859855.1 Paraburkholderia humisilvae | reverse complement strand
TCGTGCGCGTCGAAGTGGGGGGGCGCAAGATGTTTCAGGTCAAGCAGGGTAAAGCCTGAGAGAGGAGCATTTACCTCTTGCCTTTGGCCTTTCAATGGATGACAGATTTAATTCGGCCTACGATTCCCCAAGCCGATTTGCACCAGAGCCCCGCTACTTCGGCGTGATGGCGAATCCGAGATTCGCCATCACGCCAGCAGAGTTGTGTCGGACATGAGAGCGTGGGTTGTCAGGTTGCGATGCGGGGACGGGGCGGCTTCAGCCGTCAAAAGGGTCGTGTTTGTTATCTCGCCACGTTGATACGGCTTCATACAAACTTTCTATGCTCAGGGCCACGCTGAGCTTTTCCATGAAGAAGGAAGAACGATGCTCGTTAAGATGCGCGTTTTCGACGAAAATCAACAAGTGACTATCCACTACCAGACCACAATCAACGCGTCCGCATTGATCCAGGTCGCAAAACCTCGCGAAGCTACGATGCGGGAGAAAGGCAAACAGCTTACCCAGGGTGCGGTGCTCGTTCTTTGGGAAAGAATTCATTAAGGCGGTGCAGGCCGACAACAAATCGGAAATTGAAAAAACAGCCATGCAGGCCGCGATGGCTGCATGGCTGTCGGGCCATCTTTTCGCGGGCGTTAGTGAAGCGGAATTTGCGCACTGTGATCTCGAGTTCAACATGCACCCCACCGGCATGGTCGTCTACAATCGGAAGCCCGCGTAATAGGGCTCCACCGTTGCGTTGCTTTGCATTACTGATTTTTGAGCCAGGAAGGAGGAAATCAGTCTGCGCCGACCCGCAGGATGTTGCCCTCTGCGTTCGCACCGGTAGCGGCCCAGCCCGACCATCATTTCGGCGGAGGCGGGGACGAGCCCCGGGGCGGTTTGGAGCCCGCTCCTGCAAGCCCAACTCCGGGAGGCCAAATCCCATCTTCAGTACAGCACCACAAGCTTTCGCCTGTGTTCGTGACGCGTTCCCGTCGAGGTACCACGTGCTGCCGGGCTTGCGCCACGAGGCCTTCGCCCGATGAGCGAAGCCCTTGCCGAACTTATCGCGCCAGCATCGGATCGTCTCGTATGTCACGATCACCCCA
>NZ_CADIKH010000380.1 GCF_902859855.1 Paraburkholderia humisilvae | reverse complement strand
CCATGCCAGCCATATCAATACCGCGCACCTGCGCGAGCGCACCGGACAATTTAGCCACGAGGATAATCAGGCGGCACGCCCTTTCCAAAGGAGTCTCCGGGGCTAGCCACTCCAAACCGACGCATCGTAATCGAGGGACCGACATGCCAGCCATAGCGACTAAACATTACGCGGCCGAATTCCAGCGTCAAACTTCCCAGCCTGCCCGGTTACACGCGGATCGTCACGCAAGCTTACCGACGCCACCTGCTGATCAAACGTCTGGACGATGAGGAGCCCACTGTAGTGGCGTGCCTCACCGAGCTTGGCCGCAATCGCTAGGGCGCCGCCTTTCGTAGTCACACTGGACGATGGGAACCGTTGCCGGGCCCAGGCTCGCTTGAAGAGATGGCCGATGTGGTCGTCACGCTCCTGCAACCCTATTTGCAGCCCCATAATTACTAAAGCCATTTAAGGGATGCTGTACTAGCCGGTCCATCACGCAGCGCTTTAGCCCTACGCTCAGTCCAAGGCACACCACATAAGTTTATCGATTATTCACTTGTGCGAGACCGTCGAATTGCGCGGGAACCTGAGGGGCTGGTTGGGCAACAGCATTATTCTGCGGGTGAGCATTATTCGCTGCACCAGCATTCTGCTCCTGCGTCCAGGCGTTCTGAGCAGTGTCAGGTTGAGGATGAACCCTAGCTTGCGAATCACTAAAAGTGCGCCACATATTCTCACCACAGCAACAAAACAGGAATGAACTACCTTATGGTTTTCCTGCTATCGGCGCAACCGCTCGGACGAAACCCAAGTTACCCGAGCGCAACTCTTGACGCATTACCGTCGCGCCGGGCGGCGCAGCGAGCCAGAACAATGGTCGGTACCAGCGCGTCGAAATGCCGAACCGAAGGAGCTCTGATCGACACTTCCAGGACGTGAACTTTGGCGTGTACCGTGTGCGCAAGGTTCCACTTGCTGCTCGACGGCATACGCACTGAATTATTGACCTTTCCATAAATCATGACGTCACCACAAGGTTGCCTGAATCCAGCACGCGGCGATGATCGAAGGTCGGTGCTGAGCGCTTTTGAGCTTGTTGCGAGCGACGG
>NZ_CADIKH010000379.1 GCF_902859855.1 Paraburkholderia humisilvae | reverse complement strand
CGCCTCCCGTTTGCGAAGCAATTTCGCATGCTTTGACGTCCAGGATCGGCTGCGGCTGTATATACGGCCTTACTGCAAAACGGACGCAGCGGGCCCCTATGAAATTCGCTGACTCGCACCTCATTGACTTCACGAGCTGGTAGCTCTTATGCACATTCAGGTTTAGCGAGTCCCGGTCCAACCTGTTTCGTCATCACATTCGATTGCCAACGCAACCTTTCGACCTGTCGTCCTGTGTAGATGTAAATCCTCGAGGCGCGGCTAACTGTTCAGGCTGGCTTCGCGCTCAAGTACCCCTTCTGGTACGGCCTGTCGTGGGCGAGGATTGCCCAGATCGTCCGAGCCATCTTGTTGGCAAGCGCCACAGTCACCACGTTCGGCGGGCGCCGCTTGCTGATCTGTTCGATCCACGGGCCAGGCTCCCGGGCGCGGGTAAGCACGCTGCGCGCGCCGTGAATGAGCAGCGTGCGCAGATACGTGTCGCCGCGCCTGCTGATGCCGAGCAGCGTCAGCTTGCCTCCCGAGCCCGTTTGCTTTGGCACAAGACCGATCCAGGCCGCAAACTCGCGTCCCGATCTGAACGCCTTCGCATTGCCCATCGTCGCCACTGCGGCTGTCGCCGTCAGCACACCAACGCCCGGGATCTCGGTTATCGACTTGACCGCCTTGTCCTCCAGCATCCAGTGGCGCAGCCGCCGCTCGATCACGGCGATCTGCTCATCGAGCTTCCTCAACCCGTTCCACTGCTCGCGCAACGTGTCGACCAGCACTGCCGGCAGGCGATCCGAAACTCTGGCCAGCACCGAGGGTATCGCCTTGTCCAGCGCAGCCCGGCCCCTGCCCATCACTTCGCCGTATTCGGTCAACAGTCCGCGCAGGCTGTTGATCTGCATCGTACGGAACTTCACCAGTTGCTGGCGCATCCGGTGCAGCGCCAGCACGGCCTGTTGCGCTTCGGTTTTTACTGCCACGGCCTTGCCTGGCTGCTGCACGGCCAGCCAGATCGCCCGGGCGTCCGCTGCATCGCTCTTGTTGCGGATGTTGAACGCCTTGACGAATTCGGCCGGCATCAGCTTCACCTCGTGCCCCAGCTT
>NZ_CADIKH010000378.1 GCF_902859855.1 Paraburkholderia humisilvae | reverse complement strand
TCCGGTCCGGTGTAATTTGCGCTGGGCCGGATGATCTTGTTGTCGATGCGTTGCTCGATGATGTGCGCGCTCCAGCCGCTCATGCGCGAGATCACGAAAAGCGGTGTGAACATCGCAGTGGGCACCCCCATCATGTGGTACGACACCGCGCTGAACCAGTCGAGGTTTGGGAACATCTTTTTCGCATCCCACATCACCGTCTCGAGCCGCTCGGCGATGTCGAACAGCTTCGTGTTGCCCGCCTCTTTCGACAGCTTCTTCGCCACTTCCCGGATCACCTTGTTGCGCGGGTCGGCGATCGTGTACACCGGATGGCCGAAGCCGATCACGACTTCGCGGTTCTCCACGCGCCGGCGGATGTCGGCTTCGGCTTCGTCGGGGTGCTGGTAGCGCGACTGGATCTCGAAGGCGGCCTCGTTCGCGCCGCCGTGCTTCGGGCCGCGCAGCGCGCCGATCGCGCCGGTGATGGCCGAATAGAGGTCCGAGCCCGTGCCGGCGATCACGCGGCCGGTGAAGGTCGACGCGTTGAATTCGTGCTCCGCGTACAGGTTCAGCGAGATATGCATCGCGTCGACCCATGACTTCGACGGCGGCGTGCCGTGCAGCAGGTGCAGGAAGTGGCCGCCGATCGAGTCGTCGTCGGTTTCGACCTCGATGCGCCGGCCGTTATGCGAGTAGTGATACCAGTAGAGCAGCATCGAGCCGAGCGAGGCCATCAGGCGGTCGGCGATGTCGCGCGCGCCGGCCACGTTGTGGTCGTCCTTCTCGGGCAGCACGGTGCCGAGCGCCGACACGCCGGTGCGCATCACGTCCATCGGGTGGGCGGCGGCGGGAATCCATTCGAGCACCGCCTTCACGTTCGCGGGCAGGCCGCGCAGCGCCTTGAGCTTCGCCTTGTAGGCGGTCAGTTCGGCGACGTTGGGCAGCTTGCCGTGCACGAGCAGGTACGCGATTTCCTCGAATTCGCAGGCGCCGGCGAGATCGAGGATGTCGTAGCCGCGGTAGTGCAGGTCGTTGCCGGTGCGGCCCACCGAGCACAGCGCGGTGTTGCCCGCCGTCACGCCGGACAGCGCGACGGATTTCTTCGGTTTGAAGGCGC
>NZ_CADIKH010000377.1 GCF_902859855.1 Paraburkholderia humisilvae | reverse complement strand
GCCCCCGAGCTGCGCGAGCCTGATAACGTTGCGCAAGAGCGGCGGTGCCTGTGCGTTGCGGGGCGTATCGTTGACGACGCGCTCAAGCAATTCGATTTCAGTCTGCGTGAACGCGAGCTCGGCACTTGCCTGCGGCGCGGAGCGACCAGGCATCGTGAGCCAGAATATGCGCCAGCTCAGGACGCAGAACACCGCGATCAGGTTTGTGAGTCGATCCGCCGTACGAAGCCGCGACTCCTCGGCCTTGCAGCCCGATTTCAGGATCTTGTGGAAGGTTTCGATCTTCCAGCGCATAGCGTACCAATCGAGCTTCCCGATTGCCTCGGCACGTGATCGCACCGGCATATCAGTGATCAGCTTCCATTCAATGCGAGGGCGCCCGGGTGGCGGGTCGCGTTCCTGTGCGTGAAGGACCGTAAGCTGTAATGGAGGGTAGCTCCCCTGCTTGCCGATGGGCGGCAATACGGTCATTCGCTGGTAGCGAAGCTCAAGTGTTGCCGTCATCGGACGGCCCTTATTGTCGCGAAGCGCGATGCGGTGCAGCCCCTTGACCTGGACTTGCTGCATCGCCTTCGCGATCGTGTGCTCTCCATCCCCTGCAAGCCTGTCGACGCAGGTGCGCACGAGGAAGTGTGTGCAAAGATCGTGTGCAGTGTAAAACAGCTCGTAGATGTCGCTTTCCCGGTCACCGATGTGCACGCAACGTACAGGATCGCCGGGCAGCGTGGTCGACTGGCGCATGTTCTCCAGCCAGCGCCAGCTTTCCTTCTGTTCTATCGGTACACGCGTGGGGTTGATGTGCCGCTTGAGTTCGGAGCACCCCTTGAACTGCTTTCCCGTCCAGAACTTCACTGCAGCCAGACCCAGTGGCAAACCGTCGGCTGTAACAACCAGACTCGAATGCATGAGGATGCCGCACTGTGTCAGTACGCTCGACTTGTTAAACCGGTCGCGTGTCGTGCTGGTGCCCGTATAACCCACGAGTTCCGGATGCTCGCGCTGATACGAGAAGGTCGTGGTGTCCTGCAGAACCAGTATCGTGCCGGCGGCTGCCGCGAAACGCGCCGCACTCGCAGCGAAATGTCCGCTCAAAATATCGTGT
>NZ_CADIKH010000376.1 GCF_902859855.1 Paraburkholderia humisilvae | reverse complement strand
GAGGAAGCGTAGCACGCAGATTCGAGGTGATTTCCGGGGTGTGCAGCACAGTGGCGCATATGCCATATGCCAGCTCCTGCGTGGCTCATGCCCGAGCCTCCAGAATCCGGTGGCACGTCATCCACACGTTGCTCAATACGAACAGCATGTACAACCGCTGCGTGTTCTTCATTAGCCCACGGTAGCGTACCTCCACATGACCGGACTGCCGCTTGACCACGCGAAACGGGTGCTCGACCTTCCCACGGATGCTTGCCTTGAGTCGCTCGCACTCGTCGAGCAGCCTGCCCACCGACGTGCTCCTGTCCAGGAGCCCGACGTTTGCCCGGGCGCATCACAATGTTCCATCGGGCTTTAATACCTTGCATTTGCTCGCGCTTTTCTACGCCTTGATAACCCGCATCGCCGAACACCTGCGTTTGCTCGCCGGGCAGCAGCGCACGAGCCCGCATGACATCGTGAACGTTGGCCACCGCGCCCACCACCGTGCGAACCACGCCCGAGTCGGCATCCACGCCAATCTGACACTTCATGCCGAAGTGCCACTCATTGCCCTTCTTGGTCTGGTGCATTTCCGGGTCGCGCTTGCCGTCCTGGTTCTTCGTCGAACCGGGCGCGGTGATCAGCGTCACATCGATGGCCGTACCTTCCTTGAGCAAATAACCTTTCGCGCCCAGTTGGGCATTACAGTTTGCAGAATTTGCCCGGCCAGTCGGTGCTGCTCCAGAAAGTGCCGGAATCTCAGGATGCTGGCCCGCTCGGGCAAGCGACTCATCCCACCAAGTCCCGCGAACTCGCGGCACAGGGGGACGTCGCAAAGCGCCTCTTCCATCGCCACGTCGCTCAGGCCAAACCATTGCTGAAGCAAGTGAATGCGCAGCATCGCCATGGTAGAAAACGGCTTGCGCCCTTTCGTCTTGCGCGAGGCATGCGGCGTAATCAGCACCACGAAATCCTTGCACGGCACTACGCGTTCCATTTCGTCGAGCAGCGCTAGCTTGCGCGTGCGCCGGTTACCCAGCTCAAGGGGCAGGTCGGCGTGTTTCATGCGCTCATTCCGCCAGGCTATGCTCCCCTTGAACATCAGCCCGCTCGACTGTTTTGAACACCGTCCCTA
>NZ_CADIKH010000375.1 GCF_902859855.1 Paraburkholderia humisilvae | reverse complement strand
ACGGGTTCATCGACATCTTCACGTTCGCAATGTCCACGCCCGTTTGGTCCGATTTCACGCGCACCTTCACGTTGTAGTCGACCACTCTTTTGACTGGCACCAGAATTTTCAAGGTTGACGGCTCCTCTGTATGAGTTCAATAGTTCGACGCGGGTGCGGGATGCGTTGGTCCCGCCCGGTTGTCCGGCATGGTTCGAATTTGGCAGAACGGGAACGTAAAGGGAATTGTTGATTCTCGAAGGTGGCGTTAGGCGTGGGCTAAGCCGCCGATGGGGATCGTCCACACCGAATGCTGCGTCTGTGACGGTGCCGTGAGTACGGTGGCGCTATCCGTTCCTACGCAAAGGCTGTGTTGAGGTGTGGGGCCACTGACCCTCAGGTCCGTTATCACACGCTCGGGCAGGTGACCGATAAGCGTTGTCTGAGCAACGAGTGCGACGACCTGCGTCAACTTTGTACGGTTCGCGGGCTCCGACTCGAATATCAACCGCTTCAAGCACTTGGCATAGTCCTACGCAGGATGTCCACAGGCTTGTCCGCTGGAACTGTGGATAACGCGAGGCGTTGGCGAACGGGCGTTGCCGTATTGCGAGCACGGCAGCGAATCCGAGATACATCAAGCACTTGCGCATGTCACGCGCAGGTTATGCACATCCTTATCAAGCGATTCTGTTGATAACACGGCGCGACGGGTTTCGATCCGTGCCGCGCCGATGTTGCCGCTCATCGATTCACGTGCGTTGCATGTTGCGCATCGCCGTCTGGTTTTTTCTGAAGTTCTGCGGGTCGATCGCGCCGCCCTATCAGACAGTCTTAGGGCGGATGTCAAATTGTGTCCACAACGATCCGTTCCGTTTGCCCGACCCTTATCATCCGCTTCAACCAGTCAGGCGATATCTAGCTTGATGTGATTGACAGAGGAACGAGACCCGTGAGTCCGGCAACGACCAGCATGAGTAGTCAAACGAAACACAAAGCGCACCCGTCCACTGCGCCGGCACACGTGGATGCGCCACCGCCTGCGTTGAAGTGGTGCTATCCCTTCCCGCGCAAAGGCGGCGGCGAAGTCACCGACCCGCAGGTCTTCTATCACGCGCTCGGGCAGATGACCGATGGCTT
>NZ_CADIKH010000374.1 GCF_902859855.1 Paraburkholderia humisilvae | reverse complement strand
GATTGCGTCGTCAACCAGTAGCAGTTCGTAGACGCCGCGTCGTCCCGCATAACCCGAATGCCCGCACTTCTCGCAGCCGACCGGGTGCCACTGCTTGTGGCCTTCTTCTTCGCGTTCTTCCTTGCATACCGGACACAGGCGCCGCACGAGCCGCTGCGCGAGCACGCCGAGCAGCGAAGAAGCCAGCAGATAAGGCTCGACGCCCATGTCCGTCAGACGCGTCACCGCTGAAGCCGCATCGTTCGTGTGCAGCGTTGCGAGCACCAGGTGACCGGTCAGCGACGCCTGCACCGCGATCTGCGCGGTTTCCAGGTCGCGGATTTCGCCGATCATGATCACGTCCGGGTCCTGACGCAGGATCGAGCGCAGCGCCCGCGCGAAGGTCATGCCGATCCGCTCATTGACCTGCGTCTGGCCGATGCCGGACAGGTCGTATTCGATCGGGTCCTCGACGGTCATGATGTTGGTGGTCGCCGTCTCCAGACGCGACATCGATGCGTACAGCGTCGTCGTCTTGCCCGAGCCGGTCGGGCCGGTCACCAGCACGATGCCGTGCGGGCGCGCGATCAGCTTGTCGAACTGGCGCAGCGTGTCCTGCGCCATGCCGAGCGCCTCGAGATTCAGCCGCTGCGCATCCTTTTCCAGCAGACGCAGCACCGCGCGCTCGCCGTGGCCGGTCGGCAGCGTCGACACCCGCACGTCGACCGGACGGCCGCCCACGCGCAACGTAATGCGCCCGTCCTGCGGCAGACGTTTCTCGGCAATATCGAGCTGCGCCATGATCTTGATCCGCGAGATCAGCGCGCCGTGCAGCGCCTTCTTCGGCCGCACGACATCGCGCAGCGTGCCGTCGACGCGAAAGCGCACCACCGACGCATTCTCGAACGGCTCGATATGAATATCGGAAGCCTGCTCGCGTGCGGCCTGCGTGAGCAGCGCGTTGATCATCCGGATGATCGGCGCGTCGTCTTCGGACTCGAGCAGATCCTCGACCTCGGGGATATCCTGCATCAGCCGCGACAGATCGACTTCGCCTTCCACTTCTCCGACCACCTGCGCGGCGCTGCCGTCCTGGCGCGAATACGCGGCGTTAATGGCCTGCGCGAGTTCGTCGGCGGGCA
>NZ_CADIKH010000373.1 GCF_902859855.1 Paraburkholderia humisilvae | reverse complement strand
CGTCGCTCGCAACAAGCTCAAAAGCGCTCAGCACCGACCTTCGATCATCGCCGCGTGCTGGATTCAGGCAACCTTGTGGTGACGTCATGATTTATGGAAAGGTCAATAATGTCATCGTGACGCCGGTTTTAGCGCTGTGTGGTGCGCGTTGACGCATGGTTGGCCATCACCGCGACATTCTCCAGCGTGCCGCCGTTTTTCAGGTACGCCGTGATCCGGGTCGCACGGAACGTGTGGTTGCTGATCGCTGTGCCGATGCCGGCCGCCCGCGCCCGGCGCCGCACCATCGCGTAGGTGTTCTCCTGCGGTAGCGGCGTGGTGCTGAGCTGCCTAGTACCGCGCGCAATCGTGCGGAACAGCGGCCCCTTCGGCTCGCCTGCAATCACGGTCTCCTCGAGGTAGGCGTGCAGGTACGCGTCAAACGTGCGGTGACATGGCATTGCATGCGCCTTGCCACCTTTCTCCCGCGACGCACCCACAGGCGTCGCTGCCGCACATAGACGTCCTCGACGCGCATCGCGAGCGCGGCGCCCACCCTCGCGAACGAGAACACCATCAGTGCGATCGGCGCGCGATCGCGCAGACCTGCAGGTGTGGTCACGTCGATGCTGTCGAGCACCTGGCGCGCCTCACCCGGGTCGAGCACCGGCGTGCGGCCCGTTTTCGCGGAGTGACTGGGCCCACGCACCGACGCGGCCGGGTTGTGCGGCACGATCTGGCCGATGACTAACCAGTCGAACAGGTGGCGGATCGCGGCGAGCTGCTGCTCACGGTCGGCGCTGACGATGTCTGTGTCGGCCGCTCGACCCAAGTTGCCACGTGCAACGGTTGCACCTCAACCAGAGACGTC
Organism: Paraburkholderia humisilvae; assembly: GCF_902859855.1. Lineage (GTDB taxonomy): Bacteria > Pseudomonadota > Gammaproteobacteria > Burkholderiales > Burkholderiaceae > Paraburkholderia > Paraburkholderia humisilvae. The sequence goes on along the minus strand of NZ_CADIKH010000373.1, from coordinate 277 downwards.
ACGCCCACACCGGCGCACCACCCCAGAAAGTCCCCCGCGGCGCGCGCATAGGCACGGCGCGTGTGCTGGTTGCGGATCGCCGACGCGAAAAACTCGAGGAAGCGCATGCCGGCACGATCGCCCGCCGACGCGATCAGCGCTGGCACCGTCGGCGACAACAAGGCAAGGTAAGCGACATTTGTCGGCCGTCTTGACGATCAGAATTTGATCTCGAAGAGGCGTTCGTTGACGCCCTGAAGGTCAAAGGCAGCGGGATCGAAGCTACCGCCGCACCAGT
>NZ_CADIKH010000372.1 GCF_902859855.1 Paraburkholderia humisilvae | reverse complement strand
GGGGCGGCTTCGGAAAACGGAAAATAAAGCACGCTAAGCCAGCGAGGCTCCGCCGGAAAGGCCATGGGCTATGGTGCGGCGAACGCCTCGTCCATCTGCCGGGCGAGTTTGACCTTGTCGCTCCGAAGGTAGATCGAGGTCGTTGCGATTGAGGCGTGGCGCAGGTTGTCCCGCACCGTCGTGAGTTTTGCGCCACGGGAGAGCGCATGGGTGGCGTGGGTATGGCGTGTCCAGTGAGGACTGGCGCGACGCAGCTTTTCAGCCAGTACGGGGTGATCGGTGCCAGCCTAAAAAAACGGCGCATCTCTGTTCAAGCGCCGCGCGCGCGAGGGGCGGTACCGCTACCTTGCCGGGTTTGCCGCCCTTGCCCACGAGACTGAGCCAGATTTGCTCTATCTCAACATTGCCGCCGATGTGATGGCGTGACGCCGTTTGCGCTCAAGACAAGTTGTTCGGGGGTGACCCAGTAGGCCTCGCATCAACCGGGTCGAGGTCACGCCCCCCGAATGGCAGCAAAACTTCACTATCGTCACCGATGTGGATCAAGCGATTTTGTCAATTCGATTCCAATCTATAGACGTCTATAAAATTGTATTGAGAGTATTTATTATGCAATGAAGCAGCATTTTGATTCGCAAATCCGCTGCTGTCACTTGTTACGTGAAGTCCGGAATTGGCGTCGAAAATCATTTGCCGTCTATTTTGAGTGACGATGCCGATAGCATGGCCGTCACCGCCAGCTCCACCCAAGGTTATGTAATATTTGCCGGGGGTGTTTACTGTATCGCTCAGTATGTTACGCCACGTCGCCACATTGGGATTTTCATGCGTCTCGCCATCATCAACGGTCTATGTTGTGTGCCTCGTAGCCCTGCGGGCTTCGTATGCGTTATGTTCTCGTTCAAGTGCCGCGTGGTTTCGCAAAAAGCTTGGCGGCTGCGTAATATCTTTTGCGAAGCTTTCCTTAAGGATTTTCGCTGTCAACGTCGCACATATTCCGTTCTCGCCAAGCCGCTGGAGGTGTTCAGTCGAGTAGCACTGCTCGCCAAAGTGCCGGACGATATTCTGTTGCGCTTGTTGGGGCATAAACTGCGACGGCTGCTGGGGCATGAACTGCGACGGCTGCTGGGCCATAAAATGCGACGGCTGCTGGG
>NZ_CADIKH010000371.1 GCF_902859855.1 Paraburkholderia humisilvae | reverse complement strand
TTAGATGCTATATGGGAAGACAGTAGCAGTAAGCCTGACCGGAGTAAAAACGGGATTTGCACACTCGTTTTCTCCGAAGGAGCACACTACAACATTTCCCCCTAGAGCCAAGTAAATGCGGCCTTCGCTCTGCGGCCATGTCGGCGAATCGAAGATTCGTTCGAGAGCGAATGAATCAATTCGGTATGCAAATTAAACGTACGCCCTTGCATCGCAGTTTTCCGTACCTTTCCTAAATCAGTTCGCCGCGCCGTTTACGGACTTACATAGGTTGCTGGTTTTCCGGGACCGTTGCGACGCGTGCTCTTCGGACGGAGCGAATCCCCGGTTGCAACGTCAAGACAACGTCCGCGCTGTGTTGAAAACATTGGCGCGCGGCCAATCATCCAGGGGCTCTGTCATGTGTCTCTGTTCTGCCGGTGGCGCAAAGAGCCAGATGTTATCGGTCGGGCTCGGCCGGCCAACGTGCAAATGCAAAAATCCAGAGTAACACGAGTCCCACTACTGGAACCCACGCGAGGACAACCCACCAGCCCGAGAATCCTGCCTTCCGGACCGCCGGAACATAAATGAGTGGCATGCCAAGAAGTAGAATAAAACCGATTAACCAATACCAAGTCGAGAACGAGTTCATTTCTTAAACCCTTCGAATGCGCTTCGATTGTGGCCAAGCACAAAATGACAAGACAGCGCCCACGACAAATACGCCAATGACCGGCATGATGACAATAAGCGAGATCGCCCCATTAAATCCGGCTCTGGAGCATACGCGCCAGAGTGGCACGACAAGAAGGACGATAAAAATCAAACCCCAAATACCCATTCGAATCCCCTCTAATAATTCCTGATAACCGACGAGCACGGCATCAGAACTCGAGACAACGTCGTCCGCCAGTTGCCGTTGCTCCTACCGAAACAGTCCCTCCCAGGTCGTCGTGCAGCGAACACAGCTTCCAGCTAGGGACGATCATGCGTCGTCTCACCCTACCGCGTCGTCGAGCTGTAGCAACAAGCTGACAAGCGTGGCCGGTTAGTGCGGATGAATGCTCGGCTTGCCGCCTTTTCTCCCGAAACGATCTGATCATAGCTTAATGCATTGCTCGGCGCCATGCTCCGCAAACCTCTTGAGAATGCGGCGGAGACATCACTCACTAG
>NZ_CADIKH010000370.1 GCF_902859855.1 Paraburkholderia humisilvae | reverse complement strand
TCGCGCAGCGGTTGCCGGAAGAAATCTCCTTCTTTCACAGGCGTCCTGGGACCCATCCACACCTCATCAGAATTTGCAGGATTCTCACGATAATGTGCCAGGTTCCTGCAAATCTCACAACACCATTTCGGCCTCAAAGCTCCGCTGTACCGGGCTCGCCGAATTATTCAAGCTCGACTCGGTACCCCGGTCGGTCAGCGCGCGCGAGTACGGGATGCCGGAGCCGCCGAAGAACGGCACCCCGCGGTCGTTGAGCAGGTCGTTGCCGGTCATGGAGTTCCGCGAAGGCAACCTTTGAGCTGGTGTCGACGAACGTCGAATCATTTACACGACAAATGCAGCCGATCTACTAGGCCGCCACCGCCGAGGCAGGGGCGCTCGACGCAACGCGCGCCCTGAACTGAGATCTTTTAACCGATCACACAAGATTTCTGATACCTCCGCGGCGCGGCTTCGCCACCCTGGTCGTGCAGTTTCCTGAACCGGTAAAAGCTGCCGCGCGAATATCTCATCACGCGGCACGCTTGGCTGACATTGCCCAGTTGCCAAGCCAGCTCCAGCATGCCGACCTTGGCGCGAAGGACTATTTTGTTCTGTGTCATGGCGGGGACACCTTCCAGTTTTCGGGGGCACCGTCTTGAAGGTCTAGGCCCTTCAAGACGGTGCCCCCAATAGCATCAATCGACCACTGGCAGGTTTAGTCCACGGCGCTACATCTGATGCGTTGTCTTCCGGCGCCACCATGTTATCGCACCCACCGTCGTTCGAGTTTGCGCCGATTCTCCGACTAATTGCAGCGCTGCCCTGCTGCTACCATTGGAACCCGGCGCTAACCACTCCTCCATACGTGCCGCGCGTGTTCGCCGACATCGCGGCCTTGTACACCCAGTGGTTATTCTCCGATACATGCGAGATACCCAGCGCCTGGCCAGACTGGCCACGGTACACGCTGCCCGCTAGCGCCACCATGCTCGTGCCTGGCTGAGTAGGTTGCGGCAAGCCCGCCACCGCCATTGCTCCAGCCACCCCGCCATCCGCATCCCGGCTGACCGAATCAATCCGGTTGTTCACGTCGTTGATGCGCTGGTCCGTGTAGCTGTTGGCCTGCCCGACGCCCTGCGTCACGCTCTGGTTGAGCTGCTGCACGTTCACCGCGTCGGTT
>NZ_CADIKH010000369.1 GCF_902859855.1 Paraburkholderia humisilvae | reverse complement strand
GAATATCTCCGACTGGTCGTTATACGAAAAGATCTCGCCGTAACGCCCCCAGTTGATCACCGCATCGAGCGTCTCCTCCGCGGCGCTATCCGAGAGGAAATCCTCCAGCTCCTGCTCGAAGCGCACGCGCGGCGCGCGATGGCCCGGCCGCTCGTTGAGCACCTTCTTGATCCGCGCGGCCAGCGGCACGTGCCGCAGCAGATGCTCGGCGAACATCATCTTGCGCTCCTGCGTGCCGAACTCCGCGAACACGCGCGCCGGCGGCGTCAGGAAAATGTCGCCTTCGCGCACATCGGCAAAGCCCAGGTTCTGCAGCACTTCGGCGATCGGGAACAGGTCGTCCACCTCCAGGTGCAGCGAGCGCGCGATTTCCGGCATGTCCGCGCGGCCGTGGTACGGCGCCGCCGCCAGCGTCTCGATCAGACCCGCCATCAGGTTGGTCGACACATGCGGCAGCCAGCTGTGCAGCTCGAGCCCCTTTCGCGTCGTCTCGCCGGTCTGGCGCGCGGTCATCTTCGCGTAGATGTCGTCGACCAGCCGCCGGAACGCCGGGTCCAGACGATTGCGCGGATGCCTGAATGGCACCTTGATCTCGGCAATCACCCGCCCCGGGTTCGACGACAGCACCAGAATGCGGTCGCACATGAACACCGCTTCCTCGATGTTGTGCGTGACGATCAGCACCGACTTGATCGGCATGCGCCCCTGCGTCCACAGGTCCAGCAGGTCGGTACGCAGCGTCTCGGCGGTCAGCACGTCGAGCGCGGAGAACGGTTCGTCCATCAGCAGCAGCGTCGGGTCGACCACCAGCGCGCGCGCAAAGCCCACCCGCTGGCGCATGCCGCCCGACAGCTCGCGCGGATACGCATTCTCGAAGCCGTCCAGACCGATCAGGTCGATCGCCGCCAGCGCACGCTCGCGCCGCTCGCGCGCCGGCACGCCCTGCGCCTCGAGCCCCGCCTCGACGTTCTGCAGCACGGTCAGCCACGGAAACAGCGCGAACGTCTGGAACACCATCGCCACGCCTTCGGCCGGCCCGTCGAGCGGCTTGCCCAGATACGTGACTTCGCCGTCGGTCGGCTCGATCAGCCCGGCGATGATACGCAGCAGCGTCGACTTGCCCGAGCCCGAGCGGCCCAGTAGCCCGACGATCTCGCCTTCACGCAGCGACAGGT
>NZ_CADIKH010000368.1 GCF_902859855.1 Paraburkholderia humisilvae | reverse complement strand
GCCATCGTCGGCGCATCGTCGGGCAATCTCGTCGAGTGGTTCGATTTCTACGTCTACTCGTTCTGCGCGCTGTACTTCGCGCCGGCCTTCTTCCCGAAGGGCGACACCACCACGCAGCTGCTCAACACCGCCGGCGTGTTCGCCGCGGGCTTCCTGATGCGCCCGATCGGCGGCTGGTTCTTCGGCCGCCTCGCCGACCAGCGCGGGCGCCGCTTCGCGATGATGGTGTCGGTGTTCATGATGTGCGGCGGCTCGCTCGTGATCGCGGTGCTGCCGCCGTACGCGCAGATCGGCGTGCTCGCACCGGCGCTGCTGCTGGTCGCGCGGCTTTTCCAGGGGCTGTCGGTGGGCGGCGAGTACGGCACCAGCGCAACCTACATGAGCGAGGTCGCCTTGCAGGGCCGCCGCGGCTTTTTCGCGTCATTCCAGTACGTGACGCTGATCGGCGGCCAGCTGTGCGCGCTGCTCGTGCTCGTGATCCTGCAGCAGACGCTCACCACCGAAGAACTGAAAGCGTGGGGCTGGCGCATTCCGTTCGTGGTCGGCGCGATCGCGGCACTTGTTGCGCTGTACCTGCGCAAGTCGCTCGACGAAACCTCGACTGCCGCCAACCGTCAGCACCGCGACGCGGGCACGCTCGCCGGCATGTGGAAGCACAAGGGCGCATTCATGACGGTGATCGGCTTCACCGCCGGCGGCTCACTGATTTTCTACACGTTCACGACCTACATGCAGAAGTACCTGGTGAACACCGCGGGCATGCACGCGAAGACCGCGAGCAACGTGATGACCGCGGCGCTGTTCATCTACATGCTGATGCAGCCGCTGTTCGGCGCACTGTCGGACCGCATCGGGCGGCGTCAGTCGATGCTGCTGTTCGGCCTGTTCGCGACACTCGGCACAGTGCCGCTGCTGCATGCGCTGAAGGACGTGACGAGCCCGTATCTGGCGTTCGTGCTCATCATCGTGGCGCTCGCGATCGTGAGCTTCTATACATCGATCAGCGGCCTGATCAAGGCCGAGATGTTCCCGCCCGAAGTGCGCGCGCTGGGTGTCGGGCTGTCGTATGCGGTGGCCAATGCGATCTTCGGCGGCTCGGCTGAATATGTCGCGCTGTGGCTCAAGCAGGCGGGCATCGAGTCGACGTTCTTCTGGTACGTCACTGCGATGTGCGC
>NZ_CADIKH010000367.1 GCF_902859855.1 Paraburkholderia humisilvae | reverse complement strand
GGATGAAGCATACTTCGCCATGCTGCCAGCGATAAAATCGGCAGCTTGATTGCCTCAGCGATTCCACTTAAAAACTCGCGGATCCTGTCCGAACGAATGAGGCCACCTCTCTTTCTCCTTGGCCTTGATCGCATCGCTTACGTCTGCTAGCAGCGCACGAACATGCTCCTCTTCCCAAGCATATGATCGTTGATAAGCTGGCACCCGAAACCGTCGAGTTTTAAGGACGTTGCTGATCCCGTCTAGCTGGATGCTAATTTCTTGTGCTTGTGACACTGGTTTCTCGCAATGCCGTGCGTCGGCGTATGCATTTTTAGTATCTGTCGGCGAGCGCGCTTTCGGGCAAACGGAGCTGCGCGACGAACTCCGGTCGGCTATTTTATTCCGAATATCGCTACCAAAAAAAGAATCCGTTCCACTCGGACCGGCTTTATATAAAACATCGCGAGACGGAAATCAAGAAGCCAGCACTACCGCGCATCAAGGTCCGATCGTAGGCCAGCCGGCTCTGGTGCAAATAGTTTCGGCGAATCGGTTAAAGTAGCCGGCCGGCCATCAAACTGGTAGCCGGTGATGAGGTCTGGAGGGGCTGTTCGGTGGACGGCATTTTGATCGGGAGATCATCATTCTGTGTGTACGCTGGTACCCGAATGTGACTTTTACATTTCTAGGCTTTCTGTTTCGTCCGCGAAGGGTGCTAATCAGGTCTGGGCGGCTCTCAACGAGCTTTCTGCCCGGCGTGAGTCCTGCTGCTCTGAAACGGATGAGCCAGGTGGCGCGACGGCGGCGGTTGCCCCGTCAAACATCAGGGTCACTGGTCGATCTAGCCGAGCAATGTAATCCCACGATAGGTGGCCGGTGGAACTACTACGGGGCCTTCTACCGGAAAGCCATGCACGGACTACCTTCCGCGTCGATCTGTCATCGCGAGATGACGGAAGAATGGCTGGGACGAGCCGTGTAAATCGAGAGGTTTACGCACGGTTCTGTGGGCGGCTGGTGGTGAAATTCCACCGGCCGCCCCGGCAGCCGTATGACGCGCGAGTGTCACGTACGGTTCTGAGAGAGACTTCGGGCGCAATTCCTAGTCTTACTGTGTCAGTGCGACGTGAAGTCGCGTAGAGGATTGTTTCACCTGGCTGCGGCCAGGAAGGAAACCGATTGTTCCGTCAATCGTAACCTACCGGTGCATGC
>NZ_CADIKH010000366.1 GCF_902859855.1 Paraburkholderia humisilvae | reverse complement strand
TCGCTCGCAACAAGCTCAAAAGCGCTCAGCACCGACCTTCGATCATCGCCGCGTGCTGGATTCAGGCAACCTTGTGGTGACGTCATGATTTATGGAAAGGTCAATAGTACAACACCCCGAAATATCTTGAATAATTAATGCGTCGATTATCAGTCGGGATGAGCCGAGGCCGTCATGCAACGCCGGTGAAGCTGGTGAAGAAAGAAAAAAGAAACTGCTATCACTCATCGCCCGGAAGACCCGCTGCGCATCGCGATGTGATGCGGGCGCGGATCGCGTCGTGCGTCCACGAGGGCCACTCGAATACCGTGATTGCGCAGGAGCTGGGCGTATCCGTGCAGACGATCAGCGCGTTGCGCGGCAAGGTGCGCAGGGCATGCGTGAGGGTGAGCACAGGGGCTCACGCATCGCACAGGAAGCGCAACTGCAGTTGATCACGTTGGTGTCTGAAGCGCTGGAGGCTAAAGGCCGCGTCAGGCCGACGCTCGACGGGATTGTGTTGCGCGCCGTGGAGCGCGGCATCGTCGAACAGATCAGCTGCAGCCACGTGCAGCGTTCCTGCAGGCTGGCGACATGCGCCCGCACCGGGTCCAGCAGTGGCTACACAGTCCCAACCCGACGTTTCGCGAGAAGGGTCAGTGTGATTTGCAGACTGTACCGGAAGCCCCCCGGAAACGCTGTGGTACTGAGCATCGACGGAAAGACCGGCATTCAGGCCATCGAGCGCAGGCACCCGGGACCGTGCGCCCGCGCCGGGGCGGCCGCACCTGCGGGGGTTTGAGTATATCCGCCATGGCACCTAGGCACTGATTGCTGCACGGGATGCGCATACCGCAGAGGTGCCCGCAGACTGACGCGAGCGGCGCACCCAGAATGACCTGGCCGCCTTCATGGTGCGCGTGGCGCTCGCGTACCCGGCAAGCAGGTGCGTGTGATATGGGACAACCTCAACACGCATCGTGCTCAGGCTCTCTGGCAGGCGTTCAACGCGCGGCACGAAGAGCGATTTCACTCTCACTTCACCCCGTTGCATGCGAGCTGGGTCAATCAGATCGAACTGTGGGTTGCCCGCTATACGCGCCGGATGCTGCGCCATGCCAGCCATATCAATACCGCGCACCTGCGCGAGCGCACCGGACAATTTAGCCACGAGGATAATCAGGCGGCACGCCCTTTCCAAAGGAGTCTCCGGGGCT
>NZ_CADIKH010000365.1 GCF_902859855.1 Paraburkholderia humisilvae | reverse complement strand
AGTGGAGCAGCTATGCGAGTCGTCGTTCTGGGCAGTGGCGTCGTCGGCGTGACGAGCGCCTATTATCTCGCCGGCGCGGGTCATGAAGTCACCGTGATCGATCGTGAAGCTGGCCCGGCGCTCGAAACGAGCTTCGCGAACGCGGGGCAGATCTCTCCGGGCTACGCATCGCCGTGGGCCGCGCCCGGCGTGCCGTTAAAGGCGGTCAAATGGATGTTCCAGAAGCACGCGCCGCTCGCGATCCGTCTGGACGGCACGCCATTCCAGCTGCAGTGGATGTGGCAGATGCTGCGCAACTGCACGTCCGGGCGCTATGCGGTGAACAAGGCGCGCATGGTGCGTCTGGCCGAATACAGCCGCGACTGCCTGCAGGCGCTGCGCGCCGAATCGGGCATTCAGTACGAAGGCCGCACCGGCGGCACGCTGCAAGTGTTCCGCACGCAGCAGCAACTGGATGGCGCCGCCAAAGACGTCGCGGTGCTGAAGGAAGCGAACGTCCCCTATGAACTGCTGATGCCCGCCGAGCTCGCGCGCGCCGAACCGGCGCTTGCCGCGACCGCGCACAAGCTGACCGGCGGGCTGCGCCTGCCCGGCGACGAAACCGGCGACTGCCAGCTGTTCACCACGCGCCTCGCGACGCTGGCCGAACAGATCGGCGTGCGGTTCCGCTTCAACACGCCGATCGATGCGCTGCTGATGGAGGGCGGCCGGGTCGGCGCAGTCAAATGCGGCGACCAGACGGTGCGTGCGGATGCATTCGTCGTCGCGCTCGGTTCGTACTCGACGCGGTTCCTCAAGGACCTGATCAGGATCCCGGTTTATCCGCTGAAGGGCTACTCGCTCACGGCGCCGGTCGTCGATCCGTCGGCGGCTCCGGTATCGACGGTGCTCGACGAAACCTACAAGATCGCGATCACGCGTTTCGATAACCGGATTCGCGTCGGCGGGATGGCCGAGATTGCCGGCTTCGACAAGGCGCTGAACCACGCGCGTCGCGAAACACTCGAGATGTGCGTGAACGATCTGTTCCCGGGCGGCGGCGATACGTCGCAGGCCAGCTTCTGGACCGGCCTGCGGCCGATGACGCCGGACGGCACGCCGATCGTCGGCCGCACGCCGGTGTCGAACCTGTTCCTGAACACCGGGCACGGCACGCTCGGCTGGACGATGTCGTGCGGCTCCGGCCAGTTGCTGGCGGATCTGATCTCGGGCAGGCAACCGGCGATCCAGTCGAACGATCTGTCCGTTCA
>NZ_CADIKH010000364.1 GCF_902859855.1 Paraburkholderia humisilvae | reverse complement strand
GCCATGCCCAGGTACCGGGAAACGGCCGGGAGCATACGAATGCGATCATGCTCATTTCCGCCATCGACTTGGGGAAATTCGCCAGACTGTGATTCATCGCCTGTCGGATTTTATTGCGTAGAAGTCGGCCCCGGACATCCGGAGCGGCATATGCCGCACAGCCTTGAGGTCGAACTGATGTTGTGAGATTTGCAGGTTGTCGCGACACAGTCGGCCGGACTATCCCCGCATTTCTGCTTCACTTTGCAGATCGAACCCGAAGGCCCGATTGATGGCTGCGCGCGTATTGGTCTGCAAGCCATGATGCCGGATACCCTCGTTGACTGCCTGTTCAAGCGCGGCAGGACGCGCACCTGCACCGCTGCCCGTAGGCACCAGTTGCGACCAGGACTGTCCCTGCTCTTCCAGATGCACCAGGAACCGGTTGACGCAGGAGCGGTATACCTGAGTCAGTTCTTCGGGCAGATCCTTCAGCAGATCCTTGTGCTCCTGAAGATCCGGCGCAAGCCGAACTCTTTCGCCTTGCAGCCTGAACCCGAAGGCCTGGTTGATGGCTGCGCGCGTGCTGGTCTGCAAGCCATGATGCCGGATCCCCTCGCTGACTGCCTGCTCAAGCGCGGTAGGACGCGCACCCGCACCGCTGCCCGCGGGCACCAGTTGCGACCATGACTGTCCCTGCTCTTCCAGATGCACCAGGAACCGGTTGAGTCTAGAGTGGTATTCCTGACCCAGTTCCTCAGGCAGATCCTTCAGCAGATCCTTGTGCTCCTGAAGATCCGGCATGAGCCGAACTCTTTTTATGTCGCTTTGCAGCCTGAACCCGAATGCCTGGTTGATGGCTGCGCGCGTGCTGGGCGGCAAGCCATGATGCCGGATACCCTCGTTGACTGCCTGTTCAAGCGCGGCAGGACGCGCACCCTCACCGCTGCCCGCGACCACCAGTTGCGACCATGACTGTCCCTGCTCTTCCAGATGCATCAGGAACCGCCTGACGCTGGAGCGGTATGCATGAACCAGTTCCCCGGGCAGATCCTTCAGCAGATCGATGTGTTCAGGTAATGCCGGCACGAGCCGTGCACGGGGCTTTGCGCGACTGCTGCCCGGGAGGGGGGCAGCCGGCTGTTGACGCCCTGGTGCGCTCAGGCTGTCATGGATCTGCTGTTCCGCATGGGAAAGCGGCAGTCCACGCGCCTGCTCTGCGTGGGCCCAGTCAACCAGCGCCGTCCCTGCCGGATCTGCCCCCCGGTCTT
>NZ_CADIKH010000363.1 GCF_902859855.1 Paraburkholderia humisilvae | reverse complement strand
CCCCATCTGCGCACATGCCTCAGCACACAACTGAGAACCGGGCTGCATCATGCACTCACGCGAATGTCGTTTCAACCATGGCCAGCGCGAGGTGCTTACGCTGAACCTCGGGGCTGTACATGCAGGCTTTGGTGATCGCGCACTTCGCGTTATCAATGATCACGCGGCTTGGGCAGCCGCCCAGCCATTCGAAGGCGCGCCGGTGGCAGGCCAGCCAGGTCTCGACTGTCTGGTCCCGCACGATCTCGGCGTACTGATGCCGCGACCAGGCCAACGTCATCACGAAGATCCACGTCTTGAGCGCAATGCCGGACTCGTGCGTGAGCACCGGCCCGGCGCCGAAGTCGACCTGCACAGCATCGGCCGGTGCAAACTCAAGGATTGTCGTCGCCCTGACGCCGCGCTCAGACTTGAGGTTCAGCAGCATACGGCGCACCGCCGAATAGCTGCCCGTATAGCCATGGTTGCGTCTCAGCGCATTGTGGATCGTCGTGCCCTGAACGTCGGCGTTAAACCAGCCTCGCACCAGATCGCGAAACGGCTCGAGCGTGGAGATGCGGCTGCGTGGCACCTTGGGATCGCGCCCAAAGATGCCGGCCAGCTCAGCATCATCCGGCAAGGGGCGGCCGGGATCAAGCCAGCCGTGAGCGAGCGCGACCTGTCGTACGGTCTTCAGCTTGCCGCGCCCCATCAGGTGTGCACCGGCAATGTCGCGGTCGGAATCGCCCTGGCGCATGCGCGCCAGAACCTGTCGATACTCAAACACTTCGAACCTCCTGTTACTCATCGGCCCTCCGGACAAAGATGCCGAAGGTACCGGGTTACGGAAATTCGAAATGCGTTTCGGGCTACGGCCCGGCGTGACAACGAGTCTGCAAAGTGGCTCGATTACGCCGATCCTGAGGTGGCTCCATTACGCCGATCATCGAGTGGCCCGAATGCGCCGATCATGCACTGGCTCGATTACGGCGATCATCAAGTGGCTCGATTACGCCGATCCCAGAATGGCCTCATTACGCCGATCCGTGACACCGTTCTGATCGATATTGCTTCTGAGCGTTCGGGCAAACACGATCTTCCGGCGGCCACTTGCCACGTCTGACTTCGACTAATTCTGAAGGGCCGAATACGTACGTGACACACTCACGTCATACGGCTCTCTATGAACGCGTCCCGCTTTGCAACAGCTTTCGCGTGTTCGGACTGACAGGATGGGCTGCAGCTCTCTATCCGGCCTTGTTGCAGCCGGTAATGCCC
>NZ_CADIKH010000362.1 GCF_902859855.1 Paraburkholderia humisilvae | reverse complement strand
TGTAGTGGTCAAGATATTTCGGACAGGCTGATAGGCTGTTTCACTGTCAGTTTCGCCTCGTAGGCAATGGGCGACAGATAGCCCAAAGTCGAATGCAGGCGTACGGCGTTGTAGAAACCGACGATGTACTGGTTGATGTCGCACCGTGCTTCATCGTGATTGGCATACTGACGCTGCCACACGCGCTCCATCTTCAGGTTCAGGAAGAAGCGCTCCATCACCGAATTGTCCCAGCAGTTTCCCTTGCGGCTCATGCTGCAAATCACGTGATGCTTTTTCAGCAAGGCCTGGTATTCATCGCTCGCGTACTGGGCGGATTCAACCGGTCCGAATGCAGGAGCAGTCCCGGTGCCGGCCGGCGCTGCTGCAACGCCATGGTCAGTGCCGACATGACCAGTGTGGCTGGCATGGTGGGCGCCATCGACCAGCCGACCACCTTGCGTGAGTACAGGTCCAGCACGACCGCCAGATACAGCCAGCCCTGCGCCGTGCGGATGTATGTGATGTCTGACACCCAGGCACGATTCGGTTCGGCTACATCAAACTGCCGGTCGAGCACGTTCCCTGCTACAGGTAGCGTATGCCTGCTGTCGGTCGTCGAGACAAACTTGCGCTTCCAGCTCGTACGCAGACCTGCTTCACGCATCAGCGTACGCACCCGGTAACGGCCAATAGCCAGCCCTTGCTCGCGCAGCGCATGCATCACACGCCGGCTGCCATAGCTTGCGCCGCTGGCGGCGAACGCCGCCTTGACATGGGTCTGCTCCTGCAAGCTCTTTGCGCTCGGCTTTGCACGCCGGTGCGCATAGTAGCCAGAGCGGCTCACCTCCAGAACGCGGCACGCGTCACTGACCGATACGGCCTCCTTTTGCAAGTGACTTACCACGCGATAACTCACTTCAGTTCCCGGGCAAAGAAGGCCGATGCTTTTTTTAGCAGCGTATTGTCCTCCCGCAATTGCCGGTTCTCGGCTTCCAGCTGCCGGATACGCTGCTGTTCGGCCGTCAGCGGCCTGCCCTCGCCGGGGCCGCCAGCACGCTCTGCATCGTACTGGGCTACCCAGCGCCGCACGGCTGTATCAACCAGATTCATCGAGCGGCACACTTCGCCCACTGATAACCCCTGGTCTCGTACCATCCGTACCACTTCGAGCTTGAAGCTGGCGTCAAATTGTCGGCGCTTTCTTGTCATCTACTGTTTCCTCGTCGATTCAGGATTGTCCTCCTATCGACCTGTCCGAGGAAATTAGACCATCACA
>NZ_CADIKH010000361.1 GCF_902859855.1 Paraburkholderia humisilvae | reverse complement strand
CGATGATTCGTCACGGTGCATCGATGGCGGAAATAGCCGAGGTCTTGCGGCATCGCTCACAGGACAGTACCGCGATCTACGCAAAGATCGCGTTTGAGGACCTGCGCGGGGTCGCGCGTTCGTGGCCCACGGCGGGAGGTTCAATATGACTGCGATCCGCGAGTCTCTCGTCCGGTACGTGGCAGTCCGCCGTGCTCTCGGGGCGTCATTCTATGAGCCTGCATTGGCACTCGGTCATTTCGTTGATCTGCTGGAACGCGAAGGCGCCGAGTTCATTACAACCGATCTGGCTCTGCGCTGGGCGACGACGCCCGTACTCGTCGAGCGCGCTACCTGGGGGCGGCGCCTCTCTCAAGTGAGAGGATTTGCCAGATGGATGAACGTGATTGACAATCGAAACCAGATTCCTCCAGCAGGACTCCTGAGTGCCAGAAGACGGCGCAACGCCCCGCATATTTACACTGAGCAGGAAATTGATCTGCTTATGGCCCGCGCCGCTCAACTGCGATCCCGAACCGGCATGCGAGCACTGACCTATTCGACGCTCATAGGGCTTCTTGTAGCGACAGGCCTCAGGCCAGACGAAGCGCTTCGGCTCGACCGGTCCGACGTTGACCTCGTCAGCGGGATACTCTCCATCCGAGAATCGAAGCTCGGCAAATCCCGCTTTGTTCCTGTAGCAGAGTCTTCCCGGGTGGCACTCGAACACTATGCCCTGAAACGCGATCAACTCTGTCCTGTACGATTGAGCGAGGCGTTCCTGGTTAGTGAGCGCGGCAAGCGACTGAAGGCAGGCACTGCACGAAGCATGTTCGTCAGAATGTCGCGCGCTGTTGGTCTGCGATCGGCGACAGAGGACGGGCGCGATGGTTACGGCCCGCGCCTCCAGGACTTCCGACATAGCTTCGCGACTGGAAGGCTGGTCGAATGGTATCGCGCCGGTCTGGACGTCAGTCGGGAATTGCCGAAACTTGCCACCTACCTCGGGCATGTCAACATCGGTCTTACGTACTGGTACATCGAAGCGGTTCCTGAGTTGCTTGAACTCGCTGCAGGCTATCTCAACAAGAATTGTCCGGGAGAACGGCCGTGAGCGCCACCAGTCTTCCCTCCCTCGTTCAAAGGTTCTTTACCCAACGCCTGCTCGAGCAGCAAGGTCTGAGTTCGCATACGGTGGCAAGTTACCGTGACACGTTCCGGCTGCTGCTAGCGTTCGCCACGAAACAGATCGGGCGCGCGCCGTCGAAGCTGCGAATCGA
>NZ_CADIKH010000360.1 GCF_902859855.1 Paraburkholderia humisilvae | reverse complement strand
GGCATCCTGCAGGCCGATGCCTATAGTGGCTACGATGCGCTGTACCGCGACGGCACGATCATCGAGGCAGCGTGCTGGGCCCATGTGCGGCGCAAGTTCTACGACCTGTACGAACTGGAGCGTTCGCCGGTGGCACAGGAGGCACTCAACCGTATCGCGGCCCTGTATGCCGTCGAGCGCGAGGTGCGCGGCCGCAAGCCGGAGGTCCGGCAGTCGGTGCGCATGACGCGGGCATTGCCGCTCGCAGGTGCGCTGAAGGACTGGCTCGAACATACGCTCGCGCAGGTCTCGGTGAAGTCGGGCCTCGGAAAGGCGATCCGGTATGCGCTGGGGAACTGGCCTGCGCTGGTGCGCTACTGTGAAGACGCACGCATCGAGATAGATAACAACACCGCGGAGCGATCAATCAGGCCGCTGGTTCTCGGCAGGCGCAACTATCTGTTCGCTGGTTCTGACGGCGGTGGACAGAGTGCGGCGGTCATCTACAGCCTGATCGGCACGGCACGCCTGAACGGTATCGAACCGTATGCGTATCTGCGTACGGTGTTCGAGCGGATTGCCGATCATCCCATCAACGGGATTGACGAGTTGCTGCCGTGGCATTTGATGCCGGTGAAGCAACCGGTCCAGCAGGCTGCGTGACAATGACATTGACTCGCAAACCCGCGTTACGCGCGGTCAACTCACCGGCACCGGTCTACCAGCTGCACATCGAGCTGAAGTATCTGAAGCCGGCGGTCTGGAGGCGGGTGCTGGTCCCTGGCTCCATCAAGCTGCCGAAGCTGCATGTCGTGCTGCTGTGGGCGATGGGCTGGGATGGCGGCCATCTGCACGAATTCGTGTTCGGCGACATCAACTACGGGGTGCCCGATCCGGACTTCCCGGGTGACCCGCCGATGCTCAACGAAGCACGGGTGACCTTGGGAAAGGCACTCGGTGCGCTGAAGTCATTCACTTATATCTACGACTACGGTGACAACTGGCAGCATCGTGTGAAGCTCGAGAAGGTCCTGCCGCCTGATCCCGGGTTGCGCTCGCCCATCTGCCTGGACGGCCGCAATGCCTGTCCGCCGGAAGATGTTGGCGGCGTCCCCGGCTACGTCGAGTTCCTCGACGCGATCATCGATCCCGCTCATGAAGAACACCAACAGTTGCTCGACTGGTGCGGCGGTAGCTTCGATCCCGCTGCCTTTGACCTTCAGGGCGTCAACGAACGCCTCTTCGAGATCAAATTCTGATCGTCAAGACGGCCGACAAATGTCGCTTAC
>NZ_CADIKH010000359.1 GCF_902859855.1 Paraburkholderia humisilvae | reverse complement strand
GCGATGATCGTCGTCGATGAAAACCAGTCGAGGTCTTTGCCCTTGTCGAGCATGACCTGCAGCGAACCGACCCAGGTGATCAGCAGCACGAGGCCGACCGTATCGATCGGCGCCTTTCTGATGACCGAATCGCGGTCGCGAAAAATCGCCCACGTGGCGGCCGCTGCGATCATGCCAACCGGAATATTCACGTAGAAGATCCACGGCCACGAGATGTTGTCCGAAATCCACCCGCCGAGAATCGGCCCGGCGACGGGCGCGATCAACGTCGTCATCGCCCACATCGACAATGCCATCGGCGCTTTCGCGCGCGGGTAGCTCGCCAGCAGCAGTGTCTGCGACAGCGGAATCATCGGGCCCGCCACGGCGCCCTGGAATACGCGCGACGCGAGCAGGAACGGCAGCGTGGGCGCAAGGCCGCACATCCACGACGAGATCACGAACAGTACGATCGATGCCATAAAGAGCCGTACCTGGCCGATCCGATCGGTCAGCCAGCCCGTGAGCGGCACCGAAATCGCGTTGGCGACCGCAAATGACGTGATGACCCACGTGCCTTGGTCGGACGACACACCGAGATCACCGGAAATAGACGGGATCGACACATTGGCGATCGATGTGTCGAGCACGTTCATGAACACCGCGAGCGATACCGCGATCGTGCCGATCACGAGTTGTGCGCCTTGCAGCGGCGGGTGAACGATCGGCGCCTGAGCCTGAGCCATTGAGCGAAAAGCCTTTGTTCTGTTTTGACGTGGGACGGCTTACATCAGCTTCGCCGCGCGTTTGCCCGCGCCGCGTGCCGCAGCCTTCTGCGCTGTGCTGGCGGCCGTTCCCGCGTTTGCCGCGATGATGCGCGCGATTTCGGCATCGGCCTCGTCGCCGTACTTGTCGAACACCTTGGTCTGATAGACGGTGTTCCGCGCATTGCCGAGCTCACCGCCGCTTGCGTTCCTGATGTCGACGTCGGCCAGCATCGACAGGCCGATGCGCAGCGGATGTTTCGCGAGTTCCTGCGCATCGAGCTCGATGCGCACCGGCAGACGCTGGACGACCTTGATCCAGTTACCGGTCGCGTTCTGCGCGGGCAGCAGCGCGAACGCGGCGCCCGTGCCGGCGGAGAAGCCGACCACCTTGCCGTGATAGACCACCGACGAGCCGTAGATATCGGCGGTCAGCTCGACCGGCTGGCCGATCCGCATGTGCCTCAACTGTCCTTCCTTGAAGTTCGCGTCGACCCACACGCCATTGAGCGGCACGACCGCCAT
>NZ_CADIKH010000358.1 GCF_902859855.1 Paraburkholderia humisilvae | reverse complement strand
GCGGCTATCTGGCCCCCGCGCGGGCGATCCACCTCTAGGTAATACCGTTATGTGGCACGGCATGCGGCGCCACACCGACATTCAACTCGGATATGAACTCGCCCTCAACCGAAGTGGGTAATTGCAAGGGCACAGACCCCACGCCCACCACGATTCTCCTCGCGCGATACATGAAGGGTTGGCCAGTTCCCACACGGCGTCCGCTCACGATGTAATGGCCGCGTTCAAGATCGTATTCGGCGCGGTCGACATTCGAACCGAAATCAATGCTGGACAGCTGGCTAATCGCCCATTTGCAGTAGCGGTTGTATTCCTCCCGGCTGAGATAGAAGCGCTCGCGAATGTAATACGCGTAGAGCTTTCCCTCCTGCTTACAGTAGTTCAAGAAACTGAACTTGCTCTTTGGATCGGCAAGGCTGACGAGGTCTGCAAGAAATGGATTTTGCAACGTGGTGTCGTCGATTAACATGCCGGGGTGCCAGTCAAAGCCTTGGTTGCGTTCCAAGAAGCGACCGTGCAGGTCGCGGATCGGATCGGCGAGACACGCGAGGCTCAAGTTGAACGGCCCCAGGCCAATCGCGATGAAATCGAGAACCGCCGGATTCTTCGCGGCGTCTACACTACCAGTGGGCAGCTCACACTCATCGGATAAACTAGTTATGCTCATCGAATAGTCTCCCCTGTTTTCATGACACAGCAGCATTGGAATGCGATGCGCATAAATGACAAGAATATGCAACGGACGGTGTTAGGCCATTTCCAAAGAGTCGTCGTCGTAGATGCCAGAGGCGAACAAGGACTATCACTTTGTCCCGATAGAAACAGTCTTCAGACAGCGACACATCATCTCGCGCATTGCACGCCGCGACGTGGAATGCAACCAATGGCTGCGACGTATTGCTGCGTGAGGACGCGAGCACATGTCTGGTCACCCCGCGTGGCAAACAGCAAATTCACCCTCGACGGGCCCCTCTTGAGATCGATGCTTGCGTTGATGCTTTTTATGCCGGCATCGTTTTCACGAATCAGGCATGAGCCACCTCGACACAAAATCACTCCCATATTAAGCAAAAATTTCCCGCGCAAACTAACAATTGATGTCTTTTTCGCAACCGTGCGCTTCAGATGTTTTTTACATCGTCAGAGGTGTGTTCCTGAAAATTGGAAAGGCCTGATATAGTAAGCCTCAATAGTCGCACCAGACCCTACGGGATTGAGTCTGATTGTGAGCCCGAATCCGGTTGTGTGATTCGTTCATGAAATGCTTCGAATGCTTC
>NZ_CADIKH010000357.1 GCF_902859855.1 Paraburkholderia humisilvae | reverse complement strand
ATGCCGTCCACTGAACAGCCCCTCCAGACCTTTTCGCTTGCTCATCACCGGCTACCAGTTTGATGGCCGGCTACTTTAACCGATTCACCGAAACTATTTGCACCAGAGCCCAGTGGGGTACGTTTGCCGTTTAAACACGTTGAAACTTTCTGCGATTGCGTATATACTCGTTTATACGTTCTATGGAGGTTCGCATCATGGCAAAAACAGCGACGCTCACGATCCAGCAGTGGGGGAACAGCCTGGCTGTCCGCATTCCCGCCGCTGTTGCGCGCTCGGCGCATTTCGAGGTCGGTCAGGAGGTCGAGGTAACGACCGACGAGGTTGGTGTGACGGTGAAGCCGGTCGGTCCGCGCAAGCTCACGCTTGCGGAGAAACTGGCGCGGTTTGATCCCGCTAAGCATGGCGGTGAGGCGATGGCAACGGGCCGTGTCGGCGCGGAGGTTTTCTGATGGCGGTTGCTTTGTGGGTGCCGGATCGGCGCGACATTATCTGGATTGACTGCAATCCGCAGGTCGGCCGTGAGATGAAGGATATGCACCCGATGCTGGTCCTGTCACCGAAGCCGTTCAATGAACGAACAGGCATCGTTATTGGGCTGCCGATGACGACGGCACAATACAACGACACGAATCCGTTTGCAATCAAGTTCGAGGGGCCGAAGAAAATCATCAGCTATGTACTTGGACACCAACCCAAGTCGTTCGACTGGCGTGCGCGAGCCGCAAAGGCCCATCCGTGGAAGCGCGTACCCGATGAAGTTTTCGCGGCAGCGTGTGAACTGTTGAACCAGATCATCGCCATCTGTGACTAGGAAAAGCACGGATCTAGCGCAAAAATGAGCGAATCCCTAATTGTCGCAATAGGCGATATGTTTAGTTTGACAAATGTGCCTGGGGGAAACGTCGCGGGGTACGCACTAAAGCAGTTGTTCGCGAAGAGGCTCGATAGCGCCAGGGAGATACTCCTAGAGGAACTTGCGCGCGGTGACATACGGGTGAGTGAGGGTGATCTCGAAGAGGGTGTGGCCATCGTATACCGATTCTTGCGAGCGGCGCAGGAGGGCACCGCACGGGTCAACCTACGACTGCTGTCCCAAGTCATCGCGAAACAAGCGTGGCAAGGCACAATGAAGGCCGACGAGTTTTTGGGCTCTGGTGCAAATAGATGGAGTTATTGTCGAAAGTGGTGTACGTGGGGGTCGAGGGGAATTTGAGAGGGCGGTGGCGGTTTAGCTGAGAATGTTGCTTGTCGAAGGCATAACCAGCGAACCCGGCAAGG
>NZ_CADIKH010000356.1 GCF_902859855.1 Paraburkholderia humisilvae | reverse complement strand
AAGGCATTCCTTTCAGAAATGGCATCCCGGTGATCGACAGCACACCGGTTCAGCAATCGCTCGCCGCCTGATGAACCTGCTCACCGCGTACACCAGATTTGACAATTGCTCACGGGCCGTTTAATCGGGAAGGGCGCGCTTAGACGGAAATGATGAGCGATGGATCGTATTGCGCGAAATGCTCGTCGTGAGTCATCAGCTTGAGCGGCTCATATTTCGCCTGCGCGATGAGCAAGCGGTCAAACGGATCGCGGTGGTACGGCGGTAGATGGCGAACCCCAGCGGCATGCGCGGCGATCACCGGCAGTTCGACAAAGCCCGACTTCTCGATCATTTCGATGAACTCGTCGATATCGAGCCGCAGCTTTCCCGTTCCTACTTTAATCGACGCTTCCCAGATGCTCACGCTGCTGACAAACACCTCGTCGGCGTTAGAGATGATTTTGTCGGCTGCTGGGGTCAGTTTCGGATCGTCGAGGACGAACCACATGAAAATGTGCGTATCGAGCAGCAGGCGCATCAATTGCCCTCGAAAGCGTCGAGAAGCTCGTCAGGAAGCGGTGCATCAAAATCGTCCGCGATCCAGATACGGCCGCGCATCAAGCCACGTTGTCGCGCTGGCTTGTTCGGTTCGATCGGCACAAGCCGCACAACAGGGTTTCCCCGGTTCGAAATTATGACTTCCTCGCCAGAAACCGCAGCTTCTATGAGCCTGGACAGTTTGGTCTTGGCCTCATGGACATTTACCGTTTGCATCGGGTCGCCTCTCCACGAAGGATGACTCATTATAGCTAACTTAGCCAAGTTAGTCCAGTCATCTCCATCAGCGCTATGCCGCGTGCTCAACCGCCCGCTCTGCGCTAACGCGCCCGGACAGTCCCTTGTGCCGCTGTGGATCTGTGACGGCGGTCGGCATCCCCTCGATGCGCTGGCCGCCGTCGAACACAAGCATGCAGACGGTCCCCGGCGCGTCGTCGGCCTGATGGGACCTGGTGCAGCGGCCAGTCGCCTCAGTCGATCAGCACATGCATGTCTACCTTCGTTTCGACAGCGCGCACGATCTTGTGTGTACCGTGTCCAGGATTCGGGGCTACCTCGACAGAGACGAGGCCGGCCGCGAGCAGAGCGTCGACGTCGCGTTTCACTGCGCTGCGATCACGGTGCAGGCGAGCGGCGATACTGGTGTTGCCATGTCCTGGCTTCACGTATGCAGGTCGCGATTGCGTAGCACCGGGGAACGTTTCTGAAGCCGCGCGCGCCGGGCTCCATCGCCCCGCTAGAGTCAAATTGTCGAAA
>NZ_CADIKH010000355.1 GCF_902859855.1 Paraburkholderia humisilvae | reverse complement strand
TTTTTGCGTGACGAGCGAATGGCACAAGCGACGGAGAGTTGGGCGGCAATGGAATTCAAGGGTATTGATCTGGGCGACAAGCGCCTGAACCGACGGGCAGTGCTGTTGGCCGAACAACTGTCGGGCAGTCCGTCGGCAAGCATCCCTGAAGCTTGTGGCGGGTGGGCCGGGACGGCGGCGGCCTACCGGTTTCTGGCGCAGGACAAGCTTGAATGGTCCGACATCATGGAGCCGCATTGGCGGTGTTCGGCCGAGCGGATGCGGGCGTGCGAGGTGGTGCTTTGCATCCAGGACACGACGGAACTGAACTTCAACGGGCAGGGCATCGCGGGGCTGGGACCGTTGTCGTACGAAGCCCAGCGCGGAATGTACACCCACGCGACCTATGCGGTGACGCCACAGCGCGAGCCGTTGGGGGTACTGGATGCCTGGATGTGGGCGCGCGAATTGAAGGATGCTGGCGGCGTGCGCGGTGGCATCAAGGAGAGCACGCGCTGGATTGAAGGCTATGAGCGGGTTGCCGAACTGGCTGTGACGATGCCAGACACGCGTCTGGTGTACGTCGCGGATCGGGAATCCGACATTCTGGAGTTGATGCTCAAGGCGCATGAGAGCGGATGTCCGGCGGACTGGCTGCTGCGCTCCCAACACAATCGGGTGCTGCCTGAAGGCGGCAAGCTGTGGGACGAAGTCCTCAATGGTGAGCCGCTGGGCGAGATTCGCTTTACGCTGGCTGCCCGCCAGGGCCAGAAAGCCCGGGAAGTCCAGCAACAGCTTTGGGCAAGATGTGTTGACGTGCCGCACACGGCAGATAGCGTGATCCCTGTCACTTGCATCGTGGCTCGGGAAGTCGGGGCGCCGGCAGATGTCAAACCGCTCGAATGGCGCCTGATGACCAACCGCGAGACGGGTGATCTGGGGGCTGCCGCACAACTCATCGACTGGTATCGTGCCCGCTGGGAGGTGGAAATGTTCTTTCATGTATTGAAGAACGGATGCCGGGTCGAAGTGCTGCAGCTGGCGTCGATCGATCGCATCCAGCGGGCACTGGCGTTGTTCATGGTCGTGGCCTGGCGCATTGCGCGACTCATGCGCTTAGGTCGCACTTGCCCCGAACTCGACGCGCAATTGCTGTTCGAGCCCGATGAATGGCGCGCAGCGTTTATCCTGAACCGAAAGACGCCGCCTGACACGCCACCGTGTCTGAACGAAGTTGTTCGGCTCGTCGCGATGCCCGGCGGCTTCCTGGCCAGAAAGGGTGACGGCGAACCCGGCGTCAAGACTATCTGGCAGGGGCTGCA
>NZ_CADIKH010000354.1 GCF_902859855.1 Paraburkholderia humisilvae | reverse complement strand
GTCGACCGCCGAGGCGGTCCGCACCAACCACGGACGTGACGAATCGCCTTTCGATCCGCAATTGCCCGATGCGGTCGTCTTCGCACGCAACACCGAAGACATACAGGCCGTCATTACACTGTGCGGTCAGTATGGCGTTCCGGTCATACCCTACGGTAACGGGTCGTCGCTGGAAGGTCATCTACTGGCTGTGCAAGGCGGCGTATCGATTGATCTTTCCGACATGAATCGCGTGCTGTCGATCAATGCGGAAGACCTTACCGTTACCGTCGAACCCGGCATATCGCGCAAGCAGCTCAACGAAGCATTGCGTGATACGGGTCTCTTCTTTCCGATCGACCCGGGCGCCGATGCGAGCATCGGCGGCATGACAGCCACGCGTGCGTCGGGTACGAACGCGGTGCGCTACGGCACGATGCGCGAAAACGTGCTCGGCCTGTCCGCGGTGCTCGCGGACGGCCGCATCATCCGCACTGGAACGCGCGCGCGCAAGTCATCCGCGGGCTACGATCTGACACGCCTCTTTGTCGGTTCCGAGGGCACGCTCGGCGTCATCACCGAAATTACTCTGCGGCTCTATCCGCAGCCTGAAGCGGTGTCCGCGGCGGTATGCGCATTCCCTTCAATGGAAAGCGCCGTACGCGCGGTCATCGAAACGATTCAGATCGGCGTGCCCGTCGCGCGTGTCGAGTTCGTCGATGCGCTTGCGATCCGCGCGATCAACCGTCATTCGAACCTGACACTGCGCGAAGCGCCAACGCTGTTTTTCGAGTTTCACGGCACTGAAGCCGGCGTCAAGGAACAGGCCGAGTTGGTGCAGGAGATCGTCGCGCAAAACGCGGGCGAAGGATTCGAATGGGCGACGCGCCCCGAAGACCGCAGCCGTCTATGGAATGCACGACATAACGCGTACTTCGCGATGCTGCAACTGAAGCCCGGCTGCCGTGCCGTCACGACTGACGTCTGCGTGCCCATCTCGCGGCTCGCCGAATGCGTGGTTGAAACGGAACAGGACCTGAAGGCCTCGCCGCTGCCGTGCCCGATCGTCGGCCACGTTGGCGATGGCAATTTCCATGTCGCGATGCTGATCGATCCGCAGCGGCCGGAAGAGTTTGCCGAGGCCGAGCGCCTGAACCACAGGATCGTTCAGCGTGCATTGCGGATGGCCGGCACCTGCACCGGCGAGCATGGCGTGGGTCTGCACAAGATCGATTTTCTGGTCGAGGAAGCCGGCCCGGTAGCCATCGACACGATGCGCGCGATCAAACACGCGCTCGATCCGCGCAATCTGATGAATCCCGGCAAGATTTTTC
>NZ_CADIKH010000353.1 GCF_902859855.1 Paraburkholderia humisilvae | reverse complement strand
CCGTCGCTCGCAACAAGCTCAAAAGCGCTCAGCACCGACCTTCGATCATCGCCGCGTGCTGGATTCAGGCAACCTTGTGGTGACGTCATGATTTATGGAAAGGTCAATAATCGGTCAAACGATACATCAAACCAGTATCAATTCATCACCATATAAACGCATAATTGATTATTGCCCGATTATCCGTGTAAATATAGATTAGTTGTACGAATCGATTACACATTACACCAGCAACCCATCGTACGGCGCATAGCAAAGCTGCCTGCGCAGTGAAATTTGCGCACTCATAGAGGGATTACAGCCATGAACAGGAATCTTTATCAGCTGGTGTGGAACCGTCGTGTGCAGGCGTGGGTGCCGGCAGCGGAAACCGCGATCGCCAACTCGAAAGGGAAAGGACAACGTACCCCGAAAACGGCAACTGCTGAACTAATTGGTCACCGATTCCGGCACGCGGTGGGCACTTCCACGCTTGCTGTTCTGTCCACGCTGGGTACTACTGTGCCAACCCCCGCCTTTGCAGACTATTCGGTCAACGGCACCACTGCCGACGGTACCGGCTGCTTCGGAAACATGGCTATAGGGGCATCGGATATTATCGCGCAAGTGACAGCCTGCGACGGCATCGCTATCGGGTCCGGGGCTTCGGCGATGAGCCCCGGGTCGACAGTTACAGGGTCTGCCTATGCGAATCCCTTGGCGGTCGGCAGCGGCTCCCAAGCTTTGGGCCGTTCGGCAACAGCTCTTGGCAGTCGATCGACCGCAAGTGGCGACGCTGCGACGGCCGTTGGTGGGGGATCTGGGATTGATACTGGGGGGCGTGGCATCAATATTGGCGGCGCGACCGCACAAGGCTTCGGTGCCACCGCGTTGGCTACTGGATCGTTCGCGAACGGCGACGACGCCACGGCAGCGGGCCAACTTGCCACCGCCAGCGGAACGACGGCCTCCGCGTTTGGCCAGGCCGCCAACGCGACCGGCAGTAATGTGACGGCGTTGGGGCAAGGCGCGACGGCGAATCAGGACAATACTCTGGCCGTTGGCTCGGCCGCAACGGCGTCGATCGCCAATTCGGTTGCGTTAGGTGCGCATTCGGTTGCGACGACAGCCGCCGTTCCAGTGACGGGCGACACGATCGCGGGCACGGCGTACACCTATGCGGGCGGCGCGCCGGCCGGCGTGGTGAGTGTTGGCTCGACGGGCAACGAACGGCAGATCACCAACGTGGCGGCCGGCCAGGTGCTGGGCACGAGCACGGACGCGGTCAACGGCTCGCAGCTGTACGCGACCAACGCGGCGGTCAACGCCGCGAGCACGGCGCTCGAC
>NZ_CADIKH010000352.1 GCF_902859855.1 Paraburkholderia humisilvae | reverse complement strand
GTTGCCCAGTGCGACGGCATTCGCACCGCCGGCCGTCGCGCCGGGGCCGATGGCGATCGCCCCCGTGCTCACCGCGTTGGCCGCCTGCAGCGCGGTCCCGCCGTCATTCACACTGAAGTAGGGCGATGTGCCCGACGGCAGCGAGGCGACGGTGGTAGACAGTGAGCCGACCGCCGTATTGGTCGCATACAGCTGCGAGCCGTTGACCGCGTCCGTGCTCGTGCCCAGCACCTGGCCCGGCGCCACGTTGGTGACTTGCCGTTCGTTCCCGGCCGTACCCAAGCTCACCACGCCGCTTGCGCTGCCCGCGTACGTGTACGCCGTGCCCGCGATCGTGCCGCCGGTCACCGGCACCGCGGCTGTCGTCGCCAGCGAATTGGCACCCAGGGCGATCGAGTTGGCCACCGATGCCGTCGCGCTAGTGCCAAGTGCCATCGCGTTATTCGCGCTCGCGGTGGCGAATACGCCAAGCGCCTGAGCGCCTCCGGTGCCATTCACTCCGGTGGACGCCAGTGAATACGAGCCGAATGCCTGATTCCAGCCATCCGTTGTCGAACCCTGCGTACCTGCGACGGTGCGTTCGCCAACTGCCACGTTCAGGTTGGCGGTACCGTAACTGACACTGCTGCTACCAATGTACGCGTCGGCCGGTGCTTGCGCCCCGCTCGTCACTGTGTATGGTGTGGTCGCCCCGCAGTTTGATGTTGCGTTGCCAGAGGTCTGTGTTCCTTCATCGCCGCCCCAGGCGAAACCACAGGCTGCGGCGGGCGATGTCACGCCCAGCAGCCCAGCCGCCGAAAGCGCCATCACCACACACCGGGGTGCAATCCCGCCTGTTGCCGCACCCCGTCTGCGCGAGACTTCCGGTGCTCGAACGCTTCCGTCGACGCCTCCCGATCCGCGCCCACCCTGTACCCCCGTCGCGGTCTCAGGTGCAGGAGCTACGGCCCCCAACCGACGGTTCCACACCAGCCGATAAAGATTCCTGTTCATGGTTGCTGTCCTTTGTCCGTGTTGCCTATGACACTATTAAAAATCCGCCCGGCGACGAGCTGCAATTCGCATTCAATCCAATTTATAGTTTGTATTTAATATATGGTAAGATATGCTAATTATTATTATAAATATAAAGACTATAATAAAGGTGGTAAAATAATCGTGTTGCAGGCTTCTTCGCTGCGCCGTCACTCCGTTTTGAGGCAAGTGGGCATGTCGCCGCAATTATTGAGTTTCCCATAAAACATGACAACCGATTCGATGCTGGCGCGTTATATCTCTAACGGATTGAATGGAGATACGCGCCATGGCAAAGAAGCCGTTGGACGAGGC
>NZ_CADIKH010000351.1 GCF_902859855.1 Paraburkholderia humisilvae | reverse complement strand
GGCATTCCTTTCAGAAATGGCATCCCGGTGATCGACAGCACACCGGTTCAGCAATCGCTCGCCGCCTGATGAACCTGCTCACCGCGTACACCAGATTTGACAATTGCTCGATGAGAACGGGTCCTTGTGTCGCTGCGAAGTGTTGTCGCGGCACGGTCGGCCGGGCTATCCGCGCTTTTCTGCTTTACTTTGCAGCTTGAACCCGAAGGCCTGGTTGAGCGCAGCGCGCGTGTTGGCCTGCAAGCCATGATGCGCGATACCCTCGTTGACTGCCTGTTCAAGCGCGGCAGGACGCGCACCCGGACCGCTGCCCGCAGGCACCAGTTGCGACCATGACTGACCCTGTTCTTCCAGATGCACCAGGAACCGGTTGACGCTAGAGCGGTAGGTCTTACCCAGTTCTTCAGGCAGATCCTTCAGCAGATCCTTGTGCTCCTGAAGATCCGGCGCAAGCCGAACTATTCTTGTGTCGCCTTGCAGTTTGAGTCCGAAGGCCTGGTTGATGGCTGCGCGCGTGCTGGTCTGCAAGCCATGATGCCGGATACCCTCGTTGACGGCCTGTTCAAGCGCGGCAGGACGCGCACCCGCACCGCTGCCCGCGGCCACCAGTTGCGACCATGACTGTCCCTGCTCTTCCAGATGCGCCAGGAACCGGTTGACGCTAGAGCGGTATACCTTACTCAGTTCTTCCGGCAGATCCTTCAGCAGATCCTTGTGCTCCTGAAGATCCGGCGCTCTGTGTATATCGCCTTGCAGCCTGAACCCGAAGGCCTGGTTGATAGCTGCGCGCGTGTTAGTCTGCAAGCCATGATGCCGGATCCCCTCGTTGACTGCCTGTTCAAGTGCGGCAGGACGCGCACCCGCACCGCTGTCCGCGGGCACCAGTTGCGACCATGATTGCCCCTGCTCTTCCAGATGCGCCAGGAACCACTTGACGTTAGAGCGGTATGTGCGATCCAGTTCTCCGGGCAGATCCCTCAGCAGATCCTTGTGCTCCTGAAGATCCGGCGGAACCAGGGCCCATGCTCCTTTTATGTCGCCTCGCAGCCTGAACCCGAAGGCCTGGTTGAGCGCAGTTCGCGTCCTGGTCGGCAAGCCATGATGCCGGATCCCTTCGTTGACGGCCTGTTCAAGCGCGGCAAGGCGCGCACCCGCACCGCTGCCCGCGGCCACCAGTTGCGACCATGACTGTCCCTGCTCTTCCAGATGCACCAGGAACCGTCTGACGCTGGAGTGGTATCTCCGATCAAGTTCCCCGGGCAGATCCTTCAGCAGATCGATGTGTTCAGGTAATGTCGGAGCGAACCTTGCGGGGGGCCTTGCGCGACTGCTG
>NZ_CADIKH010000350.1 GCF_902859855.1 Paraburkholderia humisilvae | reverse complement strand
GAGCTAACGTCAAGAGTGGTGTACGAATAATTTGATGGCGGTCGATTTCAAGCGGCGAGTTTCTGCTGAACCGGTCGATCGTCTTGCACCGGTTCGCCGTCCTTGAAGGCAACACCTTCGAGCAACAGCCTGATCTTTTCTGGGCCGTTGATACGGCGCCAGGTTTTCTCGGCTTCCTCGATCAGCTTGAATGCCAGTCCGAGGAAGGTTGGTCGCGATACGCAGTTACGCGTGCGCGTCGTACGGTGGCGTACCGTCGCGAACGTCGATTCAATCGCGTTGGTCGTACGCAGGTGCTGCCAATGTTCGGCAGGAAACTCGTAGAAGGCCAGCAAGCTCTCCCGATCCTTCTTCAACGTCCCGGTCGCCTTCGGATATTTCGCCGCATGGATCGACACGAAACGATCGAACGCAGCGTACGCGTCGGCGCGCGTCGAGGCCATCCAGATCGATTGCATGTCGGCCTTCGCGCGGCCCTGTTGCGACCTGGGCAGCGCGTTCAGTACGTTGCCCATCTTGTGAAACCAGCAGCGTTGGCCACGCGTCGCCGGAAACACCTCTTCCAGGGCGGCCCAGAAACCCATGGCGCCGTCGCCGACCGCCAGCCGTGGCCCTGCCTTCAGACCGCGCTTTTTCAGGTCAAGCAACAGTTCTAACCACGACGCTTTCGTCTCGCGATACCCATCGCCGAGCGCCACGCGTTCTTTGCTCCCATCCGGTTTCACGCCGATGATGACCAGCAGGCATTGCCCGTCGGAGTTCTCGCTGCGCAGCCCCGTATGAATGCCGTCGACCCACCAATAGACGTAGTGCGACCCGGACATGTCACGCCGGCTCCAGGCCACATGCTCGTCGGCCCATTGCGCCTTGAGCCGGCTCACCACGTTGGCTGACAAGCCCCTGGCGTCATCGCCCGGCAGCACGCTCAACGCTTCGCCCATGTCACCCGTCGAGATGCCCTTCAGATACAGCCACGGCAACGCTGCGCTCACGCGAGGCGACTTTCTCACGTATGGTGGCACGATCGTCGAATTGAACTTCACGCCCGATCCGGATCGATCGCGCACCTTCGGCACCCTCACCGCAATCGGCCCGGCGGCCGTCAACACCTCGCGCTCTGGCAGGTAGCCGTTTCGCACGACGGCGCGTTGCCCTTGCAAAGTCTTGACGTTCGCGAACCGCTCCATCAGTTCTGACAGCTCCGCCTCGATCGCTTGCTGAATCATTTGCCGTGCCCCTTGACGAACCAGTTCGTCCAGACCAAGCCCGACTCCCGATAGACCGACCACTGCTTTTTCCGTATCCTTGCTCATGGTGGATGGTTTGATTTTTTGC
>NZ_CADIKH010000349.1 GCF_902859855.1 Paraburkholderia humisilvae | reverse complement strand
TGGATTTGCCCCCGTACTTCCGGACACCATCTCACACTAAGGTTGATGAATCGGTCCTACGTCGGAACTCGCGCGGCGAGCGGTATTTCAACGCGCTATGCGGGTGCCTGTCGTTGTAGTGTTCGAACGCGACGGCCAGATTGCGTACAGCGGTCAAAGCGTCAGGCTTGGGCATGAACGCGACGTAGTCGCGCTTCATTGTCTTCACGAAGCTTTCTGCCATGCCGTTGCTCTGCGGACTGCACACGGGCGTCGTGAGCGGCTTCAGACCAATGTCCGAGGCGAACGCGCGCGTCTTTTCTGCAATGTAGCCCGAGCCGTTATCGCTGAGCCATTCGATTTGCGCGGGCGCTTTCCGAACGTTCCCGAAGCGATGCTCGACAGCCGCCAGCATGACGTCACGCACAACGTCACCACTATGACCGCCGGTCGTCGCGGCCCAGCTCATGGCCTCGCGGTCGCAGCAGTCAAGCGCGAAGGTCACACGCAGTGGTTCGCCGTTATCGCAGCGAAACTCGAATCCGTCGGAGCACCACCGCTGGTTGCTCTTCAGCACCGCCACCTTGCCGTCATGCCGCCGCTCGATGCGCGGCCGCGCTGGCCTCCTGTGAAGCAGCAAATCATGCACGCGCATCACGCGATAAACGCGTTTGGCATTCACCGGAGCCTCACATCGCAATTCCCGCTCGCTTCGCAACAGGCCCCAGACGCGTCGATAACCGTAGCTCGGCAAGTCAGCAACGAACAACCGGATTTCGTCGACGAGGCCTGCATCATCCGTTTTCCGTGCGCTGCGGCCGTCCTGCCAGTCAGCGGGCCGCGTGAGCTTTACCGCCATATTCGAGCGCGCTACACCGAGAACGTCACAGACCTGCTTCACTGGTCGTCCCCCGGCAATGAGGGTGAGCGCGCAATCCATTTTCGCGACTTCATCACCTCCACGGCTTCCCGGAGAATCTCATTCTCCATGGTCTTCTTGCCCAGCAGGCGCTGTAGCTCCTTTATCTGCTTCAGCGCGTCGCTCAGTTCAGATGCTGGCACAACTTCTTCGCCAGCACTCACCGCCGACAGGCTGCCGTCCTGATGCAGCTTGCGCCATTGAAACAGCTGATTCGGGTTGATGCCGTGCAGCCGTGCCACCATCGAAACTGTCTTGCCCGGTTCGAATGTCTCTCGAACCATCGCCAGCTTCTCTTCCGCTGACCAGCGCCGTCGGCGCTCAGGTCCCGTCAACACTTCCATCACTTCGTTCTTGTTGTTAGTCATATACACAGTCTTATGCCTACCCGCTATTGTAAGTGGGAGACTGTGTCCGGACTTTCAGGGGGCTGTTCCA
>NZ_CADIKH010000348.1 GCF_902859855.1 Paraburkholderia humisilvae | reverse complement strand
TTGCCCGCCGCATCGCGCGTATAGCGCAGCGTCCGGCCCGCCGCACCCGTCTGCGTGAGCTGCCCCAGACCGTCGTAGCTGTGCGTGACCGTCTGGCTGCCGTCGCTGTACTGCGAGGCCGTCTTCAGCCCGCGCAGGTCGTAGCTGTACTGGACATTGCCCACGCCGTTCGGGAACGTGCGCGTCACCAGCCGGTCCAGCGCATCGAAGCCCTGGTTGATGGTCTGGCCGTCGCGCTTCCTCAGCGCCGTGAGGTTCCCGTTCGCATCCCATGTGTACTGCTCGTAGTTATTGGCGTCGCCCATGCCCGCCTGGCCGTTGAGCGGATAATGCGTGCGATACAGCCGGTCATGCCCGTCGTACAGGTTCACCGTCGTATTGCCCTTCGCGTCGGTGGTCAGCGCCACCGTCCCGTTCGGGTTATACGTGTAGCTCACATAGCCCTGCTCCAGCCCCGTGCCCACCGCGCGGCGCTCGCTCTTCACGCTGTCGTCCGCGTTGTACTCCGTCTCCGTCACACGGTTGCCGCCGTCGGCGGCCGCCAGATAACGCGTCACGCGGCTCACCCGGTGATGGTCGTCGTACGCCGTATCGGTGATCGGCGTCGGCGCCGCCTCCACAGGACACGTGCCCACCCCCGACGTCTTCGCCGGCCCCCACACGCGCACCACATCGCCCATCGCGTTGTAGCGCCGGCACGTCACCATCCCACCACCGGCCACCGCCACCCCGCGCTGCACTTCGCGGCCATCGGCGTCATACGCGATCACCTCGTCGCTCGCCAGCAGGTTCGCGTTCGTGCGCGTGACGTTACCGCGCCTGTCGTAGGTGTTCGTCACCAGCGCCACGCCATCGCGTTTGACTGTCGCAAGCCGCCCTTCACTGTCGAACGTCGTCACCGTCTTCACCGCCAGACCGTCCGCGTCTTCAGTCACCGTCGCCGGCGTGAAGTCCGCCGCGTAGCCGATCGTCGTCGACGTGCTGCGCGTCGCGTCGATCCTCTGCGTGATGCGCACCGGACGAATAATCTGCGCATTGCTGCAGCACGCCGGCTTCACCGTTTCATACGTATACGTGGTGGTCGGATACACGCCGTTCACCGCGGGTCGCGTGATCGTGCTGACCAGCCCCTGAGGCGTATACGTCGTATCCGTCACCTGCCCTCTGGCATCGGTCGCGCTCGCCACCCGGCCATTGGCCGCGTTATACGTGAAGCGCTGCGTGAGCACGGGCTCGGTCGTGCCCGGACGCGGCGTGCGCGACACCGTCAGCACGTTGTGCGTGCAACCTTTCACATAGCCGGCGGCCGTCGCGCACGTCGCATCGTCATACGTGTA
>NZ_CADIKH010000347.1 GCF_902859855.1 Paraburkholderia humisilvae | reverse complement strand
CCAGTACTGCTGGTCTCTGTCATCAAAGTGGTCCCCACTACTCGAAGTGATGGACATCACTTTGGACTCACGCGGGTACCCTGTCGATGCGGCCTCGAAATGACGCTTACGTTTGCCCTACTTGGGTTGCCAGTCGAAGGAGCTGCCGATCGAAAGCGATTCGCAGGGTCTCCCGGAGATCCACTACGCGCGCACCTATCGGGCCTTCCGGCGGTGGCAAGCGGACGGCTGTTCTGAAGCGATTTTCGAAGGCCCGGTGTTCAGGCTTCGACAAGACGATGGTCTGGACACCACCATCATTCATGGCGATAGCACGGCCACAGCGGCGAAGAAAGGAGGTGGCAACCTCGGCTTCAGCAGTCACAAGAAGGTCAAAGGCGACAAGGTCGTCGCCTTCTGCGATCGGCATTGCAACGTGATCGCGCCGTTCGTGAGGGCCCCTGGCAATCGAAACGAATCGCCTCTGTGGTTCCCAACATCAACCCGAATTCACGCGGTAGAAAGCGACCTGAGCGAGGACCCAGGTCCCGGTTCGATCCGGCCATCTTCGAGGAGCGGTTCCGTACCATCGAGCGGCTGTCCGCCTGAGAAGACAAGTTCCGGCGACTGCTGCTGCGCTTTGACCGTCCCAGTCAATTACGTTACGCATTCAGGACCCTTGCCTATACGATGATCGATCTGCGGCACTACTGCCGGGGCTGATCTCACAGCCGATGCCTGCGTTTCCTTTCCGGTACACCGCCCTGATTTTGCTCGCCCGTTGTCTGGCGAAAATCCGCGCGTGAGAGCCCAATCATCTCATCGCCCGCATTGCGGTACTCCATTCCTGCGATCCTGCAATCCTGCGTTATCCTTAAGGAACGCCGCCCCGATTCCGATCGGAACCCGCAACCAGTTGGAACAGCGCCTTCAGATCGCCGTCGGGGCAGTACAGGCTGAGTTGTCCGCGCCGCTTCAGGCCCCGTTGTACGCGGGTGCGTTGGTTACCGCATAGTTCGGCTTCGGCCGCCTGCGTGGCTCACCCGTCTTCAGTCTCGCCTTGAAAGGCATGAAAACTCAACAGTCCAATAGATCACCGGGCTCTTTCTACCGGACCCACGATCGCAGCGCAAGGACCCTGCTGAACAAGGTCTCCTAGAGAGGGTGTTAGGCACTTTTGTTAAGGGTTGCAAAGTGGGCAAGCATAAGCACGGAGAATACGACGAAGTGCAAACCCGCCAGGGTTTCAGGCAATCACTCGTAGTCTCTGGCCAGTCGGCGGAATCGGTTGAGCCAGCCAAAGCTGCGTTCGACCACCCAGCGGCGCGGCAACAGCACGAAGCCCTTTTTCGCCTCCGGCAGCTTGAT
>NZ_CADIKH010000346.1 GCF_902859855.1 Paraburkholderia humisilvae | reverse complement strand
TTGTAGATTTGAGCCGTATGCGGGGAAACTCGCACGTACGGTTCTCGGGGGGCCCGATCTTCGTAAGAGGATCGGGCTACCCGACCAACTCGCTTATCTAATTGCACCAGAACCGTAATGCGGTGCCAGCGTCGTTCGTGGCGTCAGTGTCTTCTTCATCGCGCGGCCAAGCGTTTTCGTCAGCCTCGAATTTTACCTTCTCCGCCTTAATGCGACAGAACCCTCATCTCTCATGCAGTTCCACACCCCGAACTAGGCCGACAGCTTGTCTCATTTGTATCCTTTGTTGCACTCAAACGGCCCGACGGGCTGCCCTGCCATGTTGATCCGTTGACCGCCGAATACCTTGGATGCAGGAATATCGCCGATGTGCACGTGCTCCTGCTCTTCGGAATGAGGATTTTTTTTACCGAGTTCTTCTTTAAAGAATTTGTTTACGTCGATAACACTGGGGCTGCCGATTTCAATTCCAACCTTGACAATATTTTTTGCGCCCGATTTCTCGGTTGCAAATTTGATGGCCGCCGCCGAAGAGGGAGTCAACGAAACCAGATCGCATGGGTAGTTGGTGCGCACGTGCCTTTCCACGTCCTGTCCAAAACCTTTGGTATATAGGCCTGCCCTGAAGATACCAGCCAGTGGGCGCCGATCGGCGCGATAATACGCCTTGCGCTTGTCATTGTCAGGCAGTTCCGGACCGAGTTCAGCATCCCCTACATGAGCCATATCAACGGATGGAGAACTACTTTGTGACACGGTGAAGGCGCGCGAATGCGACGCGCCGGCACTATCTGCGCGGGAACGAGCGGCCTGACCCAACACTGCCCAGTGCGGGTTGCTGTATGAATAGAACGTCACGGGTAGCGGCGTCATGGCTGACCCGGACGAGGCAGCACCATAATCATAGGAACCGGAGGCCGCGCCATTGGTCGCCACTCCCGAATTGCCGAATGCAAAATTGTATTCCATCAGGTTCAGTCAAGGTCCGCGACGTAATCCAGTACTTCGGGCGCGCATGCAATACATTGCATGCGGCCATCTGCATCGTTGGTTAGTCGGCGAAACAGGAATTGCATATAGAAGGGTTTTCTCTGCCGTGGCAAAGCCGCTTAACAAGGCCCCCGTGCATCACATGAGTCGCATGGTGACGTGCCGGCGCCACTCACGATACTGATGACCGGCATCGCACGATATCACCTGTTGCCCACGCTTGTGCAGACGCGTCCTGCTCGGTTCTGTCGCAATAACGATGATTGGTCGAATAAAGGGAATATGCTAAGTAATGCTTATTTGACCAACGAGTAAAACTGTGCAGCAGGAGTTTGGCTCCCACCTTGCATCTGCCCCT
>NZ_CADIKH010000345.1 GCF_902859855.1 Paraburkholderia humisilvae | reverse complement strand
GCTTTGCTCCAGGATGAGCTTCTTCCTCTCACTGGGGTGTTGGTAGTCAATCGGAACGTATACCGCGTTGGCCTTCAAGACACCGATGATGGCCACGATATAGTCGATTGAGCGGGTCGCTTCGATGGGAATCAGCGCTCCGCCGTTTAATCCGCGTTCAAACAAAAGGTGAGCGACAGCGTCGCTACGTACCGCAAGCTCGCCGTACGTCAGGGTCGTCGATCCACTCGCTAGAGCGATTCCATCTGGCGACAAGTTAACCTGATTATCGAGTAAGTCTAAAACCGTTTTGATGATCATGTTTACGTGTTCTCATTTGAAAAGCATGGCTACGGCCAGGAGAAAGGCGAATGTCTTTGACGCACTGGCTGCGCATAGCGTGAAAACCTCAAACTTGCTTGACGAGCCGTAGATGCGACGTCGAATTGGCGGAAGGTTTATTTATGCGCCAAATCTCCATGAGATTAGTCTATTCGCCTCGGACACTTTCAGTCGAAGTTATTACGTGCACTTTTTAATATTTTTCTGTTATAGATTGAACTGGGGTAAACGCTCATTATTTGAAATTCATTTATTTTAAGTGGGATGCATACTCAACCAGCATTTTCACAGACGAGACATCATTATTGCGTTTTTCATAAGGAAATCTTGGCAGATCGCATATACAACAGGATTCAGATATCGACCGGGCGCATTTATGGGATATTGTGCTCGTTCCGATCGTACGATCGCCGCCATGAGCCCGTCTCGCGCATTCGAGCCATCTGAGCTTCATCGCGGAAATTTATCGCGGTAGGAATGTCCATTCCTGGACCCCCCCGCACAGATCCCGGCGTGCCCGATTCGGGCACCGGGCTCCTACCTTGGGTGTTTGACGGCAAACCGCTGATCGGGCCACGGATGAAGGATTCAAGGTTTGGGGAGCCAGACATCTGCGAGCCGGTTCATTGTAAGCGGTCAGCGAAGCACGTCCCTGCCTTCGACTTGCGCTACTGATTTTTTTCCGGAACGGGTGTGCCAAGCTTCCATGGCAGCAACACTTCGTAGTCCTCGAGCGTCTTTGCGTAGGGCAGTGCCTTGAACAGGTCGACGAGGTACGCGTAGGAATCGATGCGGTTGGCAATGCATGTCTGAACCAGCGAATACAGGTTTGCGGAGGCCTTCGCGCCTCCCACCGAGTCTGCAAAGAGCCAGGCACGGCGCCCCAGGCAGAATGGCCGGATCGAATTCCCGACCGTATTATGCCGCGTCATGAATCCACGGACACAACGGTTAGGCGGATCTCTGTTCCCTGTCGCTCCGGCTGTCGGCATTAACGGATCTGGAGGTTTGTAACGTGTCGGTGCAAC
>NZ_CADIKH010000344.1 GCF_902859855.1 Paraburkholderia humisilvae | reverse complement strand
CGCGACGACGGTGAGAACCGCGGTGGCATCACCCGCGGTGACCGTGCAGTGGCTGGGCGCACGCTGGCTATCAGCCAGCGAGAGCTTCCAGTTCTTCTCACCCAGTTCAAAGGCCGTGTACAGGCGGCCAGCTGCCGTCGTTATCCTGCCCACGGAGGGCTGCGTCAGACGTATCCATTTGCGTGCTCCTTCGGAGAAAACGAGTGTGGAACTCCCGTTTTACTCCAGTCGGGCTTCTCCCTCCCACATAGCATCTAGCGTTCGAACTCCCAGGGCATCACGATTGTTGACAGGGTTCTTACGTGATCTAGCGTGCTGTTCGTCGTGGAGTGCGCACTCTCTGGTGACTCATGTTTTTTCGATTGAGATGCTTGACTGGGTCGTTCTCGTAGGCGAATTCATGTTTTTTACCCCGCGGTGCCGAAACTCTGCTTCTATGAATCAGTTCATTTGTAAGTGTGGTGATGGGCGGCATTGAACAGGTGTTCAGCGAATTAGACTGCGAGCTCAGGCGTTTGCGCGTCGCAATGGCCACCATCCTTGTACGGTAAGCCAGCGTTTTATGAACAGAGAGGCGCTGGCGCTTTTGAGGCGAGATCTTGATGCGGCTGATCTCGTACGCACCAAAACCTGACGGTCGCAGTAGCGATTGCCGGCGAGTCATGCTGCTCGCTATCAACGGAGAGTTAGCGTCAAATTTGAAAAATTGGCAGAATCTAAAATGGTTACATATTTAAATAAAAATTTAAAACTTTATCTTGAGAGAGATGGCAGTATACTATCTAAATTTTGTAGGAAAATACTATGTTTCAGCAATAAAATATATGATAATTAGCCTATTCTCGTAAAGAAGGGTGTTTGCGGGGCATTAAGTTTCGTTTACGCGTATTTTGACATGTAACCTTGCCCCTGCTTCACGAATTCCATAGCCGAGGGAATTATGCGGCCCGTTCCTGCTGAGCCGCGAACCAGTTTCTCTCGAACGTCATAGGGCTGACGTAGTTCAACGAGGAATGCAGCCGCTGTGAACTGTAAAAGCTGAGCCAGTCTACGACTTCATCCATCACCGCTCGCAGGGTGGCGAAGGGACGTTGCCCGCGAATTTCGGATCCCCTAACTGAGCGGAGATTATGCCACCCGTTGATTCTGGGTGGCGTACCAGTCCTGCTCGAATTGCATCGGGCTGACGTAGCCCAACGTCGAGTGCAAGAGGGTAGCCGCGTTTCCTCTCAGAAACGCGGCCCCCGAAGGTAGGGTCGAGAACTGGCGCGCGCACGGTAGGCTCCGGTGGTCTCTCCACCGCTTTCGCGGTTGGACCTCAGTCCGGCTGCCATGGTCACGTTTCCAGCTC
>NZ_CADIKH010000343.1 GCF_902859855.1 Paraburkholderia humisilvae | reverse complement strand
TTCAGGCGCTTGTCGCCCAGATCAATACCCTTGAATTCCATTGCCGCCCAACTCTCCGTCGCTTGTGCCATTCGCTCGTCACGCAAAAAACAAGAGTAAACGGCAAAACGCCGAAGTTTACAACCCACTCAGCTCAACTTGTGTGTAATGGAATGGGTTAGCGCAGGGTGGCTGCCCTTCGAGGTAATCTTAAATTTTCATTCACTCAACTTTATTGAGTTAATCAATAACTCGGTCGCGAAATTCCAGCTCGAAGAACTCTTGTGCGAGGAGCTGGATTTCAGCACGTGCCTGCCCGTTTTCCAGTTCAACCACGCCGTTGCCGGCCAGCAAGGCGTCCCTCTGTAGACCTTTCGATCGCGGATCACCGTGCCAGCCAGTTCGAGTTGCTCGAACGCACTGAGCGAGTCGCGAGCGTCTTCCACTTCGCGAATCACCGGATTCGATGGAGCCATAGAGAGGATCCCGGATGTCCTTTATCACCAGCTGTTTTCGCGATGGGTGCGGTCTATTGCGGGAACCCGCAGTCGACGGCGGGCCAGAAATCGTACCGTATGTTTTTCGGTTTCCCTGCCTTTTTCGCAGCGACGCAATCTCAATGCACGTTTCCCAACCTAGTTACAGGTCTTCCGCCCCCTACGCGGCGGATCAGAGCACACCGACCATCGCGGACAACCGACAGAACTTTGCCGGAGTGGACCCCTACGCCGGGCCCGGTTTGCAGACCCCGGGCCCAGGCCGCTCCAGCCCTTCCCCGGAACTCCAGGCCTTACCGTCGTCCTCCCCCGGCACGCCCAGTCAGTCGCCAGCGATGCAGGTTGCCGGACACGTTGCGCAGGCAGGGTCATCCTGCCGATTATTAGCGCATCCCCAGGCACCGGATCAGAACTGGGGGACAATGGCTAACATGTCTGCTGGACAAGACCAGGGAGCGAACGACCAAAGGCCGGATCTAGCCAAGAAGGCGCTCGTGGATAAAGCCTACTCAGAACAGAAGCGAGAGCAGCGTGCTCCTGGAGTCGACGTAGCCGTGATTGCCGACTTTGAGAAAAAAACGCGTGGTGTGCCCTATAAGCTCACCATCCCTCTCTACGGCCATAGTGGAATGGGAGCCTACCTGTCAAACCGGCGACTTACGGAATTTCATGAGGCGTCCTCTCATCGTTTTTACGGGACCGAAGAATGGAGCCGTGTGGTCAACGACGACACCCCCTGAGGCGTACCCGACCCGGGTGGGGGTACCGGCCGCTGCCCGGAGCTATTGTCGGATCTGGTGTATGGGGTTGAGGCGGGGAATTGAGAAGGCGGTGGCGGTTGGCTGAGAATGTTGCTTGTCGAGAGTAACAACCAGCTAACCGGAATCCA
>NZ_CADIKH010000342.1 GCF_902859855.1 Paraburkholderia humisilvae | reverse complement strand
AGCGGAAGGTCGACTGCAACAAGCCGGATATAGAGATGCAACCAATTCTGTCGGACTCGGAGCGTACGGATCTTGTGCAAAAGGAGGCGCTCATATAGAGAGGATGTCGCGCTCCATCTTCAGCTGACGGTTCTCGCGACGCAGCCGCGCGAGTTCCTGCCGTTCTGCTGTGGTCAGACCGTCGTGCCGCACGCCCGTGTCGGGCTCGAACTCATTTTCCAGTTCCTCCGGCCTGCGTCCTGCCTT
Source organism: Paraburkholderia humisilvae (assembly GCF_902859855.1). Taxonomy (GTDB): domain Bacteria; phylum Pseudomonadota; class Gammaproteobacteria; order Burkholderiales; family Burkholderiaceae; genus Paraburkholderia; species Paraburkholderia humisilvae. Next base: position 1,119 of record NZ_CADIKH010000342.1, on the reverse strand, counting down.
CACCAACCGGACCATTTGCGCCCGCAATTCCTCCGGGTACGGGGTACGATGCTTGCCCATAATCAGCACCTCCTTCTCCAAAGGATAGATGTCCGTTTTTCTGGGTCAACTTCACGTCAGGCCGACAGTGTGAACCGCCGTGGACTACGCTGCGCCGATGGCGGCGCGCCTGATCAATATGCCTATGGTGCTTTTGCACGCTCTGACGATCTCGACAAGAAAATAGCAATTCCAGAGCGAATAATTCGATCACATATTAGAACCAGTGAATTTATGTACTTTGGATGTAAATGATAAAAAATTCGCAATGCATAATTGTCATTAAATGTCATGCCAATTAATTGTTTCATTTGAAATCTGTTGGAAACTGTCGTGAACTCCCTTGACCGCCTTGCGACGTTCGGGGAGCGCGTCTACGATGGCTCCAGTTCCTGTTGGGGCCAGTGCAATGTGATCAAGCGCTTCTGACGCGTTTGGCGTTGCCTCGCCTCGCCGATTAACAAAATCTTCTGAAATTCTGCATGCACAAACAAAGCCGCATCTTCAATGATTTAAGAAGAATATCGTCTAGCCCCAGGATTGCACTTAAGCAGTCTTTCGGAAGCGGTAAGTTCCATATTCCAAGGGGCGTTGATAGTTTGAGAAAACTGGCGCTTGTGCCAAAGCCAGTGCATTCCATGAGTAAGAAAAAGTCAACCGTACAAGGATCAAGCCGTTCTCTGACCCTGCTGGCTTTATTGCCTGGTGTGGTGTTGTTTTCACCCTCATCCCATGCGGACGGACAGGGTGGCGCCGTAAGTAGCTTCTTCGGCGGGGAGGGCTCTCAAGGGGGGGCAGGCGGCGGTGGCGGCACCGGTGGCTTGGCGGGGCCTGGCGGGGGCGCTCAAAACGGTTCGAATGGCAATGGTGGTGCCGGTGGCAATGGTCTCTTAGCGGATTCGGGCACAGGAGGAGCGGGGGGCACTGGCGGTACGGCAAATAATCCTGTCGGCGGTGCGGGCGGAAATGGTACTATTGACCTTTCCATAAATCATGACGTCACCACAAGGTTGCCTGAATCCAGCACGCGGCGATGATCGAAGGTCGGTGCTGAGCGCTTTTGAGCTTGTTGCGAGCGAC
>NZ_CADIKH010000341.1 GCF_902859855.1 Paraburkholderia humisilvae | reverse complement strand
CTCGTGCGCGTCGAAGTGGGGGGGCGCAAGATGTTTCAGGTCAAGCAGGGTAAAGCCTGAGAGAGGAGCATTTACCTCTTGCCTTTGGCCTTTCAATGGATGACAGATTTAAGGCGGTCTACGGGAACCTCACGCGAATCTGTCAGAACCTGGCATCGGACGACTTGCGTTCTTTTAGATCAGCGATTACGCTGCTTCCTGTGGATCTCCACTCGTACTCGCATTCTTTGAAAATACCGTTTACAGGAGAAAGGCAAATGGATACTACGTTTGATGACCTCAGTGATGATTTAAAAAACCTAATTCGCGAAATAAATGTGATGTTTAAATTTATGAAAAGGCAGGTAGTCCAAGGAAAGATTGATGCAGCCTCGCAAACATATTATTGGATAGATGCTTTCATGGTCGGAGGTGCTCCTGCGACTGTAGATTCCTTTATCGAAAAGATAGAATTATATGTACAATCGCAACTCGAATAAGGTTTACGTTTATTTTTTGATAATTTGTATTTTCACGCTTTTATTGCGGATCAGTGACGTGTGAAGTGAAATCAATTTCCCGCAAAGCCATCTGGTTGGCGTTGGATTGGATTTTTAGAGGGGGCTTCAGAAAATGAAAATAAAGCACGTTAGCGGTAGGTGATCGTCGCTAGTCGGCCCCGAATCGTACTTTTAGCCCCACGAGCTCGGATGCCGGGGCGTTTTTAATACGATGCACCTGCGGTGCGTTGTCCGAGTGTCTAATCAAGGGGCGCTAGCAAGTAATATTTAGTACATTATGCGTTGCAGTCGATCAGAAATATTTTCGCAGGTTTTTGCCATTTTGTTTTCGGCCGCCCACCAACACTCATGGCGTTAAATTCACAATGTAGCTTATTGGAGAAAGATGAATGGCCACTACATACTCTGACCTCAGTGCAGATCTACAAGACCTGTTTGTTAAAATTCAAAATATGTGTCTACTTGCTCGGCAGCAAGGTGCGCAAGGGAATCCTGACGCAGCTTCTCAAACGGCCGTTTGGATAGAGGGTTTCGAAGCCGGGGATCCTGATACCGTGTCGAAGCTCGCCGGCGACCTGCAAGGATATTTCGCGAACAACCACTAGTCCCACTGCGTCATTGAAATGGCACTGGCCGAATTCGCCGCATGGATCGTCGTACCGCCATTTAATGGGCGCTTGGGGCGCTGAAGGGCTCTGGTGCAAATGGTGGAAACAGTCAAGGAAACTAATTTTGACAGGATGACTTATTGAGCGAAGAGGACCGCGTTCCAGACGGTCGGCGTAGCGGTGTCTTTGAGGTCGAGCGTCGCGAGATTGAATTGCCCCTTGCGAATGCGATGCATCAACCCGATGCCTGAAATCGTA
>NZ_CADIKH010000340.1 GCF_902859855.1 Paraburkholderia humisilvae | reverse complement strand
GGCAATGAGTAACGTTCGCACCGAGACTGACAGCATGGGTGAAGTCGAGGTCCCCGCCGACAAGCTATGGGGCGCGCAAACGCAGCGCTCGCTCGAGCATTTCCGCATCGGCCACGATCTGATTCCGCGCGAAATGATTACGGCTTACGCGACGCTGAAAAAGGCGGCCGCCAACGCGAACCTTGCCGGCAAGCGGCTCGACCCGGCTGCACACAAACTGATTACACAGACCTGCGACGAAATCCTCGCGGGCCAGCATCACGACATGTTTCCGCTACACGTCTGGATGACCGGCAGCGGCACGCAGTTCAACATGAACGTAAACGAGGTGATCTCGAACCGCTGCTGCCAGCTGGCCGGCACACCGCTGGGCAGCAAGCACCCGGTTCATCCGAACGATCACGTGAACATGTCGCAGTCGTCGAACGACTCGTTTCCGTCGGCGATGTACATCGCCGCGGCCGTCAATACGACCGGGCGCCTGATTCCCGCGGTCCGCCAGCTGCACGATGCGATCGACGCGAAGGCCACCGAATGGGTGGACATCGTGAAGATCGGCCGCACGCATATGCAGGATGCGACACCGCTCACGCTCGGGCAGGAATGGTCCGGCTATGCGGGCATGCTGCAGGACAATCTCGCCCGGCTCGATGCTGCGCTGCAAGGCGTCTGTCATCTTGCGCTCGGCGGCACGGCGGTCGGCACCGGCATCAACGCCGCGCCCGGGTTCGCGGAAGCCGTGGCGGCCGAAATCGCGACGCTCACCGGCCTGCCGTTCGTGAGCGCACCGAACAAGTTTACGGTTCAGGGCGCGCACGACGCGCTGATTCATCTGTCCGGCGCGCTCAGGACGCTGGCGGCGTCGCTGTACAAGATCGGCAACGATATTCGCCTGATGTCATGCGGTCCGCGCGCCGGCTTCGCGGAGCTGCTGATTCCGGAGAACGAACCGGGCTCGTCGATCATGCCGGGCAAGGTCAACCCGACCCAGGCCGAAGCCCTGACGATGATCGCCGTGCAGGTGATGGCCAATGACGTCGCGGTCGGTTTCGGCGGCGCGGGCGGCTACCTGGAGATGAACGTCTACAAGCCGTTGATGATCCATAACCTCGCGCAGTCGATCACGCTGCTCACCGACGGGTGCACGAACTTCCGGCGCTTCCTGGTGGAAGGCACGCGGCCGAACCTGAAGAAGATCGAGGAATACGTCGAACGATCGCTGATGCTCGTCACGGCGCTCGCGCCGGTGATCGGGTACGACAAGGCCTCGAAGATCGCCCACCATGCGATGGACCACGACCAGACGCTCAGGCAGGCAGCGCTCGAACTCGGTTTCGTCACCGAAGCGGAGTTCGATCGCATTGTCGATG
>NZ_CADIKH010000339.1 GCF_902859855.1 Paraburkholderia humisilvae | reverse complement strand
ATGAACGCGTCCCGCTTTGCAACAGCTTTCGCGTGTTCGGACTGACAGGATGGGCTGCAGCTCTCTATCCGGCCTTGTTGCAGCCGGTAATGCCCGCTGCGGGCCTCTATGAAATCCGCTGACTCGCACCTCGTTCCTGTCACGAGCTTGAAGCTCGGAGCCGTATACAGGTTTAGCGAGTCCGGGTCCTACCTGGTTCGTCATCTCACTCGGTGCTGCGCAACCTTTCGGCGTTCACCCTGTGTTAAATGTTGATCTTCCTTATCGTGCCAGCCGTTCAGGTCGGCTTCACGCTTACGTAGTCCCTCTGGTACGGCCGATCATGAGCCAGCATCGCCCAGATCGTGCGCGCCATCTTGTTGGCAAGCGCAACGACCACGACGCTCTTCGGCCGTCGCTTCATCATCTGCTCGACCCACTCGCCGGGGTTCTTTGAATTCGTCAAGACACTGCGTGCACCGTGAATCAGCAGGGTGCGCAAGTACGTATCGCCACGCTTCGATATGCCAAGCAGGTTTACCTTGCCGCCCGAGCCTTTCTGCTTTGGCACGAGTCCCACCCATGCGGCAAATTCGCGACCAGATCTGAATGCTTTCGCGTCACCCATCGTCGCAACGGCCGCGGTGGACGTCAGCAGCCCAACACCAGGAATTTGGCTAATGGCCTGCACTTGCGGATCCTCTTTTTTCCACTCGCGCATCCGGCGTTCAATACTGGCTACTTGTTCATCGAGCTTCGTGAGCCCACTCCACTGTTCGCGAAGCGTGTCAATGACGACCGTAGGCAGGCGCTCTGCAACGCGACCGAGTACTTGCGGTATCGCCTTATCGAGAGCAGCACGTCCTTTGCCCATCACTTCACCATACTCTGTCAATAGGCCTCGCAGGCCGTTGATCTGCATGGTCCGGAACTTCACGAGCTGCTCACGCATCCGGTGCAATGCGAGCATCGCCTGCTGTACCTCGGTCTTCACTGCGACCGGCTTGCCCGGCTGCTGCACAGCCAGCCATATTGCACGCGCATCGGCAGCATCCTTCTTGTTTCCGATATTGAATGCCTTGGCGAACTCGCCCGGCATGAGTTTCACCTCGTGCCCCAATTTTGTGAGTTGTCTCGCCCAATGGTGCGCACCGCCACATGCTTCCATCCCGATCAGGCAGGGCCCGCGGTTCGCAAAGAACTCAAGGAACTTCACCCGTTTGATCGGCTTGTTTACGATCTCGCCGGTAGCTGCATCGATGTAATGCACCTGAAACAGGTTCTTGGCGATATCCACGCCCACCGCTGTGCGATTCATGCTGGATCTCCGGTATGCCTATGCGGACCTCAATAATGTTCCATTTTGGCCCTTGCATACGGTCAGTTCGCAAGGGTCGATCTT
>NZ_CADIKH010000338.1 GCF_902859855.1 Paraburkholderia humisilvae | reverse complement strand
ACTGCTGCGTCCAGGCACGCGCCCCGTCGAGGCTCGTGAACGCCTTGCGCGGGTAGTCGGGCCGATACTTGCACGTGCGGAACAGCGCCTCGGCGTACGGGTTGTCGTTGCTCACGCGCGGTCGACTAAACGAGGCCACCACGCCGAGGCTTTCCAGTGTGGCGAGCATCGTCGCGCCCTTCATCGCGCTGCCATTGTCCGAATGCAGTACCAGCGGACGTCCTGCCAGGCCCTCTGCCAGACTCGCGCGCCGCATCAGCAAGGCAGCAAGTTCGGCAGATTCCGCTTCCTGCACTTCGTGGCCCCAATCTTGCGGCTAAACACGTCGAGCACCATGTACCAGTAGTAATACTTGCCCTTGATCGCCGCGGGCATCCAGGTGATGTCCCACGACCAGACCTGATTGGCTGCCGTCGCACAATGAGTGGTGACGGGCCGCGGGGAAGGCTCGCGTGCACGACCTCGGTGGTGCTGCTGCGCGGCACTGCGCAGCACACGGTAAAAGCTCGATTCCGACGCGAGGTACATGCCGCGGTCGGCAAGGCCCGGCACGATCTGACTGGGCGGCAAGCTGGCGAACTCAGCACTATTGGCCACCTCCAGAATCTGTTGCCGTTCAGTCTCGCTCAGCTTGTGGCGCGGCGGCGGCCGCCCGGTCGTGCTCCGGCCATCGGCGCGCACCACCTCGCCATCACGGACCCAGCGCTGGAACGTGCGCAGGCTCACGCCCAGCTGCTCGCACGCCTTCTCCAACCGGCAGCCTGAGAGCACCGCCTCGCGAATCAACGATATACACAACAGGCGATCCGGGACGTTGATCAATCGTCCTCGTTGTCCCCCCAGATCGCCTGGGCTTTTTTTCTGAGAATCAGCAGCGCCGCCGCTTCCGCCAGGGCCTTCTCCTTGCGCTGCAGTTCCTTCTCCAGCTGCCTGATGCGCTGCCTGTCCTCTTTGGACTGGTGACGCTGCTCGCGCGCCTGCTCCGCAGCATTCGCGTTGGCTGCCTGACAGGCAGCCCGCCACGCAGCGACCTGCTCGGGGTACAGACCTTTGCGACGGCAGTATTCGGCCAGCTCCGCTGCGTTGAGCGGCGCTGTTTCCAGCACTACGGCAAACTTGTCTTCCGAAGACCATCCTTCGGGGTTCTTCCCGTCGCCCGGCACTGCCAGCCCTTGTCCTTTCGCCTGTCGCCGCCACGTGTACAACGTCTGTCCGGTAATCCCCGTTTCTCGTGCTAGCGCCGACACTGGCGCATTCTCCGGCGGCATCATGCGACGCACCAGCGCTTCTTTTCGTTCTTCTGGGTAGCCTTTCATTCATCCCGATTCTACCGCCCCCGGACCATGACTAAGAATCAAACAACGCGACAACTATTCTGACGCCG
>NZ_CADIKH010000337.1 GCF_902859855.1 Paraburkholderia humisilvae | reverse complement strand
GCCAGATGGTCTTTGCGCCGGGTTCGCCGTCGCCCTTGCGGCCAGGGAAGCCTCCCAGGCGCGCGATCAGTCGCAACACTTCGTTGAGCTTCGGTTGGGCTGACGCTCGGGTTTTCGTGAGCAGGTAGGCAGCGCGAATTTCATCGGGATCGAGGAACAGATGTGCGTCCAGATCGGGGCAGGTTCGGCCCAGCCGCATCAAATAGGCCACGCGCCAGGCGACCACCAGAAACAGCGCCAACGCGCGCTCGAGCCGTTCGATCGTGCCCAACTGAAGCGCTTCGACACGGCACGCGTTCTTCAGGATGTTGAACAGGATCTCCACTTCCCAGCGCGCCCGATACCATTCGATCAGCTCGAGTGCCTCCTCCAGCGTGCTGGCGGTGCGGTTGGTCAGCAGGCGCCATTCGATCGGCTTGACACCCACAGGCGCATCGAATTCGCGCGCCACCAGGCACGTCGCAGCTATGCTCTGGCCTTTGCTGGCGCTCAACTCCACGCGCTGCATCCACAGGTGTTGACGCACCGTGCGCGCTTTGACGCCATGGTGCGAAGCCATCATGAAGGCGATTTGCCCGACAGCTTCGCCCCGGGTTGTGCGCTCCCACAGCTTGTCTGCCGCCGGCAGGCAGCGGTTATGAGCGGCCCGCACCAGCCAGTCGGCCGGCGTGCCCAGCGCCTGGGCGCGTTCCATCAGCGCCATCAGATCTGCTTCGCGGTCGGCCACATACACCAGGCGCGTGGACGGCAGACTCGGTGCCATTTCGGCAATGCGCTCATAGCCCTCAATCCAACGCACGCTTTCCTTGGGACCGCCGCGCTGGCCGGATTTGTCCTTCTTCTCGCGCGCCCACATCCACGCGTCCAGAATGCCCAACGGCTCGCGCTGCGGCGTGACGGCGTATGTCGGATGGACAAACATACCGCGCTGCGCTTCGTAAGTCAGCGGCCCGAGTCCGATCGCACCTTGTCCGTTGAAATCCAGTTCCGTCGTGTCTTGCACACAGAGCACGACACGATGGGCCTGCATGCGCTCTTGCGTGCGCTGCCAATGCGGCTCCAGAATCGCATGCCACTCGACCTTGTCGTTGTCGAAGAAGCGGTACGCCGCCATCGTCTCGCCCCAACCCTGGCATGCCTTGGGCACGCTGGCCATCGGGTCGGCCGCCATTCTTTCCATCAAAAGCCTCGCTCGCTTGTTCAGCCGCGCATCGCCGAGCTCGAGCTGTTTGAATTCCGTGTGTGTCCAAGGCGTCGATTCGGTGACCAATGCGTCCACTCAAAAAGTGAGAGTAAACGCGATCCGCCGCAAGTTTACAAGCGCAGCGCTACGTCCTTGAAAGTAAACGCGTTCTCCCGCGCACGACGCCTTGGGCTACGAGATGTGTATAAC
>NZ_CADIKH010000336.1 GCF_902859855.1 Paraburkholderia humisilvae | reverse complement strand
CTTTGGAAAGTATTGTCGCAGAAGGCCGTTCGTGTTCTCGTTCGTGCCACGCTGCCATGGACTGTGCGGGTCGGCGAAGAATACCTTTACCCCGGACTCGACGGTAAAGCGGGCGTGATCGGATAGTTCCTTGCCACGATCCCAGGTCAATGACCGCCACAACTGGGCAGGCATGTCAGTTACGGTCTTCTTCAGCGCATTGGCCATCGTGACAGCTCCGTAGCCAGCCAGCGCGGGGCCGTTCTTCGTGCGGGGAGTCAACCCATAGCCTTTCTCCCGAGGCAGGTGCACGAGCATGGTGAAACGGCTTGATCTCTCCACCAGCGTCCCAATAGCAGATCGGTTCAGGCCGATGATCAGGTTACCTTCCCAATGCCCTGGCACTGCACGATCCTGCACTTCTGCAGGCCGGCTAGAAATCATCACATCCTCGCTAACGTGCGCCCAGGCCCTGGCTTGCGCCCTGGCCCTCGGTACGCGCAACGCCCTCCCTGTGCGAAGACAGCTGACCAGCTCACGCTTGAGGGCGCCCCGGCTCTGGATATAGAGAGCCTGGTAAATTGCTTCGTGAGAGATGCGCATGGATTCGTCATCCGGGAAGTCGAACTGCAGCCGTTTGGAAATCTGCTCGGGCGACCAGCCATTGACCCATTTACGGTCACCGCGATGCGGCTTGCTTCTCCCTTTGAACGGCGCTTGCCGAGGCCCAGCAGTCTCACGGCCATCAGCGTCGCGAACCTTGCCCTCCAGACGGTCTTGCACGTAGTGGTGCAGCCGTGGGTTAGTCACCAGTTTCGACGGTTTAGGTCTTTTGGCAACCAGTTCTGCCTTCCACTGCGCAACCGAAGCCCGATACTCAAGCCGGCCGCTACGAGTTGCAGCGTTACGTGTCAGTTCCCGGGAGACCGTTGATGGGCTGCGTCCGATATGGCGAGCAATCCCTCGTACCCCGACGCCCTGGAACGAAAGTAGTCCAATCTCCTCTCGCTCTGCGAACGACAGGTACCTCCCGGATATCGGGCTCTTCATGGAAAGTGGCATGCCACCATTATGACGGAACCAGCGAGTGCCTACTGCCTGCGACACGCCAACCGCCTCTGCAGCCTTCTCACTTGTAATGCCTGTTGCGATCTGCTCCCAGAATCGCCGCTCGATCTCACGCCGATGCGACGGCGCACCTGGCGAACGCATCGCTCCTCGCCCTGTCAACTTATGCATCCACCCCGCTGGTCGTCCCATAAACACCTCCTCGATCAAAGGTGTTGCGACGACCGGTTGAATCCGCCCAGTTCACCGCGACTGCCTTTACCGACGCGGTTCTGAATCGCGATATCAAGCTGTCCATGGACGGCAAGGGAGCCTGGCGTGACAACGTGTTCGTGGAGCGCGTGTGGCG
>NZ_CADIKH010000335.1 GCF_902859855.1 Paraburkholderia humisilvae | reverse complement strand
CGTTCCGGTGGCGATATCGCTGGATGATCCGATGGCGGTTTCGTCGCTACCGGTGCCGACAGCGCAATTGCCATTGCGCGCACAGGAAGCCGCGACTCCAGGTATCGAGATCGAGCTCAATGGCGCACGCGTGCGAGTGAGCGGGAAGGTAGACCCAGCCCAGCTGCGACTGGTATTGCATTGCCTGAGGCCGGCATGATCGCGCTGCCGACCGGCACCCGCATCTGGCTCGCCGCAGGCATCACCGACATGCGCCGTGGCATGGATGGTCTGGCTGCACTGGCGCAGGTGGCGCTCGAGCAGGACCCGTTCTCGGGCCACGTGTTCGCTTTCCGTGGTCGCCGGGGCGATCTGGTGAAACTGCTGTGGTGGAGTGGAGATGGAATGAACCTGTACGTCAAGCGCCTGGAGCGAGGCCGTTTTATCTGGCCACAGGCCGACACGGGATGCATCCATCTGTCGGCGGCACAACTGTCGATGCTGCTCGAAGGCATCGACTGGCGACGCCCCGAACGGACGTGGAAGCCCACATGCGCCGCGTAAATTTGCCCCCACTTCTGCGCGTGCCTGGTAAACTCCCGGGCATGCCAGTCAGCCGACTCCCCGACGACATCGACACACTCAAGCGCATGCTTGTCTCGCGCGAAGAAACCATCGCGCGCCTGCTTGCCGAGATCTCGCGTCTGAAGCGCTGGCAGTACGGACGCTCGTCGGAGCGCATGGCAGAACTGACGGGACAACTGCAGCTCGCACTCAGTGACGGGGCACTGCCGCAGCAGGATGCCGTGCCAGCACCGGCGCCGGAACCGGTGCGTGATGAACCTGTAGACACGACAGCGCCGGTGGTTCCACTACGGCGCCGCTCGCGCGAATTCCCTGCGCACCTGCCACGCGAGGTTGTGGAGCACAAGCCACAGGACTGCGACTGCCCCGGGTGCGGGGGCCGGCTGCGCAAGCTGGGTGAAGACGCCTCCGAGATGCTGGACTACGTGCCGGGGTACTTCCGGGTGATCCGCCACGTGCGCCCCCGGCTGAGCTGCAGCCGTTGCGCGAAGGTCGTCCAGGAAGCGGCGCCGTCGCGCCCGATCGCACGCGGCATGGCCGCAGCCGGCCTGCTGGCGCAGGTGGTAGTTGCCAGGTACGCCGACCATATGCCGTTGTACCGGCAGGCAGGAATCTATCTACGTGCCGGCATTGAACTCGACCGTGCCACCCTGGCCTCGTGGGTTCGCGAGTGCGCCGCACTGCTGCAGCCGCTGGCGGATGCCGTTGGCCGGTATGTGCGCGAGGCGCAAAAAATCCATACGGATGACACGCCCGTCCCGGTGCTGGAGCCCGGACGCGGCAAGACGCGTACGGCGCGGTTGTGGACGTACGTACGCGATGACCGGCCGGCGGGCAGCCGGGC
>NZ_CADIKH010000334.1 GCF_902859855.1 Paraburkholderia humisilvae | reverse complement strand
GCCCGGCAATGTATCCAGATGTTGCGTGACGTGCCGGCGCAACTTCTCCGGGCTCTGTGGCAGCACCACGCCGAATTCCGGGAGCAGGCCTCGCAACCGGTTATAGGTCGCAGTCCGCTCTTCGACGAAACCTTGTCGTGTCCGATGCAGGCAAAGCGTCGCCTGCTGATGTTCGTCCTTCAGCGGCACGAAACGCATGCTCGGGCGCGTCACCGCTTCGCAGATTGCCGCAGCATCCGCCGCGTCGTTCTTGCCGCGCTTGCCCGACATGCGATAAGGCGCCACAAGGTTGGGCGCCATGAGCTTGACGGTATGGCCGTGCTGCTGGAACAGGCGTGCCCAGTGATGCGCACCGGAGCACGCTTCCATGCCAATGAGGCACGCAGGCAACTGCGCGATCAATGGCGCCAGCTGATCGCGCGAAACACGCGGCTTGATCAGCATCGCCTTACCCATCTCGTTCACGCCATGAACGGCGAATACATTCTTGGCAAGATCGATTCCGATAGTGACAATAGACATGGACTTCCCCTCTCGCTGGTGTTGATGAACGTTCGCAACCTCATCATGGCACGTCGATGCCTGACTCGCGGCTTCCGCCGCAGCCTCGGGACGGGGAAGTCCCTTTCATTCTCTAATCGCACGGTGGGCAAGTTCCTGACAAAACGGTTGGATTTTGTCTAACCTAGCGTTTTTGTCGGTGCCAGGGTGGTGGATGAAGTGTGTCGTAGTGCTGAAGGCCGTCGAAGGGCGTTGTCATGTTGACGAGCTGGTCGAGTAAGATGTCGTCATCAAAAAGAGGAAATCGCTTTATCACGGTCATCCAACTGGTTACGGGTTCTTTCCGCGCTCGAACTTGGCTTCAAGCTGCAGCAGGAAGCGGTTTTCGCAGATACGAGCGAAGCGGCTAGAATCTCGTTGCATTGGTGCGCGAGATGGCGAGAAGCAAGCCACGACAAGGGATTCCAACGAAATTGGGTGCCGCGCAGTTCGAGCAGTTTGTCTTGCCGCATCTGGGCAAGGGCAGTCGCGGCCCCGCGAAGAAACTGAGCTTTCACGCGATCTTCAACTACATTTTGCGTTTGCTCTACCTGGGTTTCCAGTGGAAAGAGCTGCCGATCGAAAGCGATTCGCAGGGTCTCCCGGAGATCCACTACACGCGCACCTATCGGTGCCTTCCGGCGGTGGCAAGTGGACGGCTGTTCTGAAGCGATTTTCGAAGGCCCGGTGTTCAGGCTTCGCCAAGACGATCGTCTGGACACCACCGTCATTCATGGCGATAGCACGACCACAGCGGCGAAGAAAGGGGGCGACAACCTCGGCTTCAGCGGTCACAAGAAGGTCAAAGGCGACAAGGTCGTCGCCTTCTGCGATCGGCATGCAACGTAATCGCGTCGTTCGTGAGGGCCCCTGGCA
>NZ_CADIKH010000333.1 GCF_902859855.1 Paraburkholderia humisilvae | reverse complement strand
TCGAGACAGGCGACCCGCCGCCCGGCCGTGGACAACCCGCGACGCAACAGGAGGATCCACACCTGGCTAAAACCAACTGCAGTTCCGTCCGTCGAACCGGGTCACTCTCAGTTAACCCGTCAAAGCGCTGTCAAAACTGGGGGCATTTCGTCGCTCCCAGGATCAGTCCTGTGCCGCTGCGAAGTGTTGTCGCGACACAGTCGGCCGGGTTATCCCTGCTTTTCTGCTTTACTTTGCAGCGTGAACCCGAAGGCCCGGTTGAGCGCAGCGCGCGTGTTGGCCTGCAAGCCATGATGCCGGATCCCCTCGTTGACTGCCTGTTCCAGCGCCGCAGGACGCGCACCCTCACCGCTGCCCGCGGGCACCAGTTGCGACCATGACTGTCCCTGCTCCTCCAGATGCGCCAGGAACCGGTTGACGCTAGAGCGGTAAGCTTTACCCAGTTCTTCAGGCAGATCCTTCAACAGATCCTTGTGCTCCTGAAGATCCGGCGTAAGCCGAACTATTCTTGTGTCGCCTTGCAGTTTGAACCCGAAGGCCCGGTTGAGCGCAGCGCGCGTGCTGGTCTGCAAGCCATGATGCCGGATCCCCTCGTTGACCGCCTGTTCAAGCGCAGCAGGACGCGCACCCGCACTGCTGCCCGCGGCCACCAGTTGCGACCATGACTGTCCCTGCTCTTCCAGATGCGCCAGGAACCGGTTGACGTTAGAGCGGTAAGTCGGACCCAGTTCTTCAGGCAAATCCTTCAGCAGATCCTTGTGCTCCTGAAGATCCGGCGCAAGCCGAACTTCTTTTATGTCGCCTTGCAGCCTGAACCCGAAGGCCTGGTTGAGCGCAGTACGCGTGGTGGCCCGCAAGCCATGATGCCGGATCCCCTCGTTGACTGCCTGTTCAAGCGCGGCAGGCCGCGCACCCGCACCGCTGCCCGCAGGCACCAGTTGTGGCCATGACTGTCCCTGCTCTTCCAGATGCGCCAGGAACCGGTTGACGTTAGAGCGGTAAGTCTGATTTAATTCTTCAGGCAAATCTTTCAGAAGATCCTTGTGCTCCTGAAGATCCGGCGCAAGCCGAACTATTCTTGTGTCACCTTGCAGTTTGAACCCGAAGGCCTGGTTGATGGCTGCGCGCGTGTTAGCCTGCAGGCCATGATGCCGGATACCCTCGGTGACTGCCTGTTCAAGCGCGGCAGGTCGCGCACCCGCAACACTGCCTGCGGGCACCAGTTGCGACCATGACTGCCCCTGCTCTTCCAGATGCAACAGGAACCGCTTGACGTTAGAGCGGTATACCTTATTCAGTTCTTCAGGCAGATCCTTCAGCAGATCGATGTGTTCAGGTAATGCCGGAGCGAACCTTGCGGGGGGCCTTGCGCGACTGCTGCCCGGGAGAGGGGCGGCAGGCTGTCGACGCACTGGAGCG
>NZ_CADIKH010000332.1 GCF_902859855.1 Paraburkholderia humisilvae | reverse complement strand
GCTATATGACGCAGCCGCTGCACCCCGAGGCGGCGACCCCGCATCAGCAGGACCTGCCCGAGCCGCTCGTGCACGTGGTATTGGACGCCAGCAGCAACGAAGCACCACCGCATCCCGACGCGAACACAGGCAAGAAGTGATCGGCTCACAGTAGCAATACCGTCTGACACGGGACACGTGGCTGGTGTTGCAAGATCGCATGCAGCGGAAAAACTTGTTTTCGCCTCCGTCGAAATTCGCCCCATGCGATTTGCACGACACAGGGGTCGACTTGGACTTGCGCCCGCTCCGAATTCGCATCAGGGGAATAATATTTATACGTAATTTAACAGACACCCTAAAAATCTTATAATAGAATATTAATTTAATTATAAATAAACTGTTGGAACACCAATAAAGATTGGCTAAGATTGGTTGGCAGAGCCTGCAGACGGCGCAGTCAGTACTAGGGTCCTCACATATTGGAACCCGTTACCGATGAACATCAATAACGCGATCCGTATCCTCATTGCAGTGTTTATCGCCGCCGCGCTTGGCGTAGTCCTCGTCGTGTCTTCGATTTCCGTCGCATCAAGGTCATCGTCGGTGCCCGATGACACGCGAGGCTGCAGCAATAAGGCGCATAAGCACCCGCTGCTCCTCACTACCTTCGCGATATCTGGCAACTCGGTCTCCATGGGTTGCTCCGCCGGCATCGAGCACAGCGCAGGCCATTCTTCGTTAGGGTTTCGCGACATCGCCGTGTCAATCTCCGCGGCGACACGGTTCGTTCCATCCACAGAGCTCGCACCCCGACAGTCGACGAGGCACTCCGGAAACGGACATCATTATTCTTAAATTGGTGAAAGAGAGTTGCGCGCAAGCTGCGTTGATCGGCAAACCCACCACTAATCGCGATGATGCTCCCAATCTTCCCAATATCACTTGACACATGCGCAAGTCGACTCATGCAGCAGCCGACGCGTAACCTATTGTCCCGAAGGGAAATATTAGCCTGCGTCCCGTGGACTTCAATGTGATTGCATCGTACCTACACGCGCACTCTCCTAGTCGAGACGATGTTGATTCGCTCCAAACTACCGCGCGGCAGTGATGGTGCGATTGTTAAAAGGGTCGGGGCTGCGCGATCGCTTGTCCAATGCTTCTTGTCAGTCGAGCGATACAGCTTCATTCTCCTTGGGAACGTGTTAGCGCTTGGGAGGCGGCGTATGTCCCTGAATCACCTGAGAGCGCGTTTGAAAATTGAAGCCAGATGTGGTTTAAATAGGAGATTTGAAAGAAAGAACATCAGGGATGGCCAGGTAAAGCAGGCGCAGAAGACGAAGCGTTACCCGAGCGATATGAGCGACATCGAGTGGGCCGCAATCAGGGGATTGCTGCCACGTGCTGCTTCACGCGGACGCCGTCGGCAGTGCGATTC
>NZ_CADIKH010000331.1 GCF_902859855.1 Paraburkholderia humisilvae | reverse complement strand
GAGTGCCGCTGTGACCGATCTGGAAGCCGCTTGGGTCGTGCGATCGCGGTGTGCCCGCGAAGCGCCTCGCCAGCGACGGGCCTCACGAACGGGCAATGAAGACACGAAGTTGTTCGGGCGTCCGCGTGGATATTGGGCTCCACCAGCCGGGGAGACATCGTGTGAGTGCCCGGTTCATGGCCCTTCTTTCCCGCGCGTATCTCGCCGGACTTTCGCGCAACGACTATCGACGTGGCGTGACTGTTGGCCGACCGGGTGGCTTTCCACCGTGCCACTTCCCTGAAAGGCGATCCCCGGGGCTGTTATCGGAGAAAAAAAGCGTGCAAACAAGTGGTACGGAATGCAAATGATCGGCCGGTCGCCCGGTGACCGGAAATGTAGCGTTGAAATGGGCAAAGATATACTAGGCATCTCAACTGTAGACCTTGGCCGCCTCTTCTTTGGGCGGTACCGTCGGACTCGACGAAGACTGTCGGTAGGCGATTGCATCTTCCTTCGTGAGCGACGACAGCGCGCGGTCGCGCTCGACGATGGCCCACAGGATCAGACGCTCGGCTTCCTTCCTGTACGTGCGCTGCGTGGCCGGCGATCCGTGCAGCGCAAGCCAGGTCTGCACGGCCCCGTAATCGTTGGCGGCGTCCAGCGTGCAACTGGCGGCCGGCGCGCGGAAGGTCCCCTGGGAGCCATCGACCTCGTGCGGCAGGTTCAGGGATTCCCACGGCACGATGTCGCCGCGCTGGCTCGCGACCACGAGTGCGGCCTTGTCCGTGAGGGCAGGCCAGGCTGCGAAAAACGCCTCGATTGCACGGGCACTGGCCACACCGAGTCCCGGCACGGCCTTCCACCACTGGCGACGACGCGGAATGCGCACGGTCAGCTCGGCGAGGGTCGTGATGCGGTGCGCGTGCAGGACGCGCACCGCGCGTGGTGTGAACCACTGCGCGATGTCATCGGCGATCTGTGGCTGCGGCGCGCGCGGTGCGCAGGGTGTCGATCGCCTGCGCGACGGCCTTCGCGTGAGCGTCGCCAGATCGTCGCGATGGGCGGTACGCGCAAGGGCAGCCAGTTTGCGCTGGATGCGGCCGAGCACACCGCGCGCGCACTGGCCATCGCCCAGCGCCGCGGGCAGGTAGCGCTCGACGGCCGGGCGCACGGCCAGGCCCGTGTGTACCAGGCGCGCAGCGCGGCCAGTACACCCGCGCCGGGGAAACCGGGCGGGTCACCAGGAGTGGGAGCGGGCAGGGCGGCGTGACGCGTTTTCACGAGGGGAGTTTAGCGTACGAACAGGTGCCTTGTGATAATTTGGAATCTTATCTTAAGGGCACGGATTTCATGCAAGCCGTCTCTGATCCGGATGCGCTAAATGCGAGCCCGAATACGAAAAGGGACTGAGTAGTCGTGCTTGAGCGCATAGGGGGAGCGGGATAAG
>NZ_CADIKH010000330.1 GCF_902859855.1 Paraburkholderia humisilvae | reverse complement strand
AGTCGAGCCTGAACAATTCGGCGAGCCTCGTGCAGCGGAGCTTTGAGGCCGAAATGGTGTTGTGAGATTTGCAGGAACCTGGCACATTAACGTGAAAAACCTGCAAATTCTGATGAGGTGCGGATGGGTCCCAGGACGCCTGTGAAAGAAGGAGATTTCTTCCGGCAGCCGCTGCGTGAACAGATCAACCTGAAGCATCCCCTGGTCGGTTTGGCTGACCTGATCAACTGGAATCGGCTGGGCGTCGCGATGAGCGAAAGCTTCGTGTCGCGCAAGGGGCGACCGGCGACATCGCCCAGGCTGATCGCCGGTCTGCTGTATCTGCAGCACGCATTTGACCTTTCCGACGAGGAGGTCGTCTGGCAATGGGTGGAAAACCCGTACTGGCAGGTGTTCACCGGCGAGACGTACCTGCAGACCGAACCGCCGATCGATCCGTCGAGCCTGACGCGCTGGAGGAAGCGGCTGGGCGAAGCCGGTGTAGAAGAACTGCTCGCCGAGACGATTGAGGCGGCAAAACGTGCTGGCGTGATCAAGGCTGCAAGTGTGAAGCGCGTGATTGTAGACACGACGGTCATGGAGAAGGCGATTGCCCATCCAACCGATTCAGGACTGCTCGAGCGGTGTCGGGAACATCTGGTGAAGGCTGCAGCGCGCCACGGCTTGAAACTGAGGCAGAACTACAACCGCGAGGCGCCGCATCTGGCGCGTCAGATTGGCCGCTACGCCCATGCGAAGCAGTACAAACGCATGAAGAAGGCATTGCGTACGCTGCGCTCGCGTGTGGGTCGGGTGATGCGTGACGTGGAGCGTCAGGTTGATCCGGTATCCGAAGAACGTCGCGTTGCCCTGCAGGAGCTGATTGGGCGCACGAAGCGGATCCTGTCACAAAAGACAAAGGACAGGAACAAGCTCTACGCCCTGCATGCGCCAGAGGTGGAATGCCTGGCCAAGGGAAAGGCGCGCACGCCGTATGAGTTCGGGGTGAAAGTGTCGATTACGACGACGCACAAGGAAGGCCTGGTCGTTGGCATGCGCTCAATGCCGGGCAACCCGTACGATGGCCACACCCTTGCAGAAGCACTGGAGCAGGCGGCGATCCTGAGCGACATCACGCCGGAAATCGCCGTCGTCGACCGTGGCTACAGGGGTGTGGACATCGAAGGGGTGAAGATCTACCACCCAGGGCTGCGGCGGGGCATTACGCGGGGATTACGGGCGATGATCAGACGGCGCAGTGCGATCGAACCCGCGATTGGCCACATGAAGACAGACGGAAGGCTCGACCGGAACTGGCTAAAAGGCACGCTCGGCGACGCGATGCACGCGGTGCTGTGCGGCGCTGGCCATAACCTGCGGATGATCCTCAGGAAGCTGCGGCTTTTTTGCGCCCGCGTTCTTGTCGCGTTGTTCGTTTCTGCCGATCAGAGAACGCCC
>NZ_CADIKH010000329.1 GCF_902859855.1 Paraburkholderia humisilvae | reverse complement strand
CGTCGTTCCGTTCGCGGAATGGCTGAGCAAGTGGAAAGACAACCGCGACGCTCCGCTCTATCCATTGCTCAGCCTGTTCCGGGACAACATGTACGATGGACGCTCCACGGTAGAGCTGTATCAGGACACCTATCGCTGGGACTGCAAGAACGTGGCGGACTTTCTCAAGGGGAGCGGTATTGAAGAACCGAGATTCAACGATGAAGAACTAACCCGGTATCTTGAGAACTCAATCGGCTTCGTGGCGACGACATCCTAGACTAGCGGGAAGTCACGCGGTGAGGCTGCCCCGGAAGTCGGGATGGTTCTGGTGCAAATAGATAAGCGTGTTAACAGAGCTTATATAGGAAGGATACCTTATCGAGTAGAAAGGATAGCATTTCATACGGCCGGCGCAGCGAGGCTAAAATTGCCCATCCACCATGGATTGAAAATCTTTCCGAAAGGCCTGTCCAGTAAGGCTTTCTGCGCACAGATTGCTCGTAAGTCAGGAATTTAGAGGACACGTGATCTATGCTTGGGCGAGTGTTACTGAGAGGATCGCTCATGAAACGAGACGGCCGGAGCCTGGCTCACAACACGGTTAGATTGGGTAGCCCCGCTGCCGAGAGGCAGCGGGGCCCCCGAAGAGCTGTACGCGTGAGTTTCCCCGCATACAGCTCGAGCACAGCATTAGGCGCCGCACTGACGCCGGTCTTGTCATTGCGGGGTAAGACCTTCGCAGACGTCACATCGTTGATTCACCTCTTTGATGAGGCGCAGGGCGCTGAACCGTTGAAGCCGGTCACTCACAAGCTGCCCGTCACGGAACGTGAAATGCTGGCCTGCGACAACTATGCCTGCGATTGCGCGAAATTTTTCTCGGCCAATGCGCGGCTAGTTTCTTCGCGTTGGCGCGCCAACGGACCGGGACCGTGCGCGGCCAGCGTCATCGCGACCCATGCACGCGCGTCTGATCAGCCCAGCGAGACAGAACACAGGAGCGCTGGTGGATGACTGTTCCGTCGCTATGAGATGAGCGGTGAGTTCGGGCCATTCTTCATCCATCGCCCCATCGGACCAATCGAGATCACCAGCGCCGCGCGGACGGCACAGCACCGAAGCAGCAACCTCTGCTGCGTGCGCAGTCAAGTCGTCGCTCATGGACATGGCAACGCCGTCGACGTACCGGCACGATACCGCGCGGCATTCATCCATGGTCGGCTCGTGAAGCAACATCGTGTTCCAAGATGCCATAACCGATCCTTTCTCCCAGCTTAGTCGCGAAGCTGTTGACAGCAGACGAACGAGCGTGTCGACCTCTGTCCACGGGTTCTGCCCGGGTTGCTCTCCGCGCGCGCGCAACCGATCAGCGTTCGCGTACGCGACGTCGAGCGCGTCAAGCGTTGCCGCGAACACGCCTGGGCGACCTTTCTCGTATCCGTTGATGTGCGCCCGAAGTCGAC
>NZ_CADIKH010000328.1 GCF_902859855.1 Paraburkholderia humisilvae | reverse complement strand
CGTCGCTCGCAACAAGCTCAAAAGCGCTCAGCACCGACCTTCGATCATCGCCGCGTGCTGGATTCAGGCAACCTTGTGGTGACGTCATGATTTATGGAAAGGTCAATAGACTTACCATGTCACATAAATAGTTGGGAGTCTGCCATACAGGAAACGGGTGCCATGTTGCATGAGCCGCAGTCCGAGCAGGATACGCAACGTGTTGATGGAATCAGGAACGTGGCGTTGTGTGCTGCTGTCCTGTAGGATGTAATCTGGGGAAAGTCCAGGCAGCGCGCGTTCGGTGAGGTTTTTTATCGCGCACATCTGATCGCATCCTGAATCGCTGGGCTATCAGAAACCCATATGCAGCGATGCTCAGCATGGCATGGTGATGTAAGCCACGCCAGCCTCGCCCTTCGTAGTGCGCGAGTCCGAACTCCTGTTTCAGGTCCTGATAATCGCGCTCGATACGCCAGCGCATCTTTGCCACGAACACAAGCTGCTCAATTGCTCCCTCCCCGGGAGCGGTGCTCAGAAAGTATTTGAGTGGCTCCGGATCACCATCGGGCCATTCAATGAGCAGCCATTACTCGTCGCGAACGGTACTTCGCCAATAGTCGCGATATGTGGGACGAACCCGCGCGGTGGCAAAGCGTGAGCAACGTACTGCGTTGCCGCCTTCGCGCCAAGTGACGGTCTGCCAAGCGTTCACGGGTAATTGCATGGCCAGTTCCTTCACCGTGAGCGGTTCGTGGCCAGACGCACGGCGCAGCAATGTCGGTGGCTTGCCGTGCCCGCTCCAGGGCCTGGGCGGAAGTGGTCCCGTTGCGCGTGCCCACACAGAGGTGCCAGGCCGAATCCCGACCGCGCACAACAAACCAATCTGACAGTTATCCTGACTTCCCAAGCCGCCCATAGTACTGACGCGCCACCCCGACCAAATGATGCACCTTCTTGGAAACCCAGTGTCGTCAATCATCCAGTAGTAGCCGGTTTCTTCAGCGACGCGCTCGGCTAACGCGGGCATTACCCATTCGCGGACCCACCGTAAGACTGTCCGATCAGATCATTGCGCCTTGGCCACAAACTGGTGAAGTTGACTGGTGCTGCGCGCTCACGTGAAGCGGGTCAATATGCGCGACCATCGGCTCGACACTCTTGCTGCGTGACAGTGGCAATACCAGGCCCACACAATAGCCCTTTAGGCCGGCATGCCAATCGGCGTGCCCTCATGCATGCGCCAGATGGTTCAGATACGCGTCAAATCTGTCGACATATTCTCTCATCCTGATCACGCGGAGTCTTGATTATTCAATACTACCAAATATCGCTTTGTCGGAAATAGCTTTGAGAGGGTAGCCCCACACCCTCCCGGGCATAGGGCCCCCGAAGAACGGAGCGTGCGACTTTCACCGCACTCCGCTCGCGCACAGCATTAAGCGTCGTGCTGACGCCGGTCTCGCCGCAACGCAC
>NZ_CADIKH010000327.1 GCF_902859855.1 Paraburkholderia humisilvae | reverse complement strand
TGCCTTCAAGGACGGCGAACCGGTGCAAGACGATCGACCGGTTCAGCAGAAACTCGCCGCTTGAAATCGACCGCCATCAAATTATTCGTACACCACTCTTGACGTTAGCTCTGCATACGTCATCCGCTACACCGTGCTGGATTCCGGCGAAGTCTTGGTGACTCGTGTCTGGCACACGCGCGAATTGCGGGCGTAGCGGTCACAGTCAGGCAATGTCGAGCCGGAACTGCATCACGTATTGGGCGTCGTTCGCGGCCGGTTGCGGCCGGTTGCGGCCGGATACCCGTCTCCTGGCGTCGGGCCTGTCGTTGTTCGCGCTCGATCGCCGTATAGCCCATCTGGTCGCGCATCAGTTCGAATTCGAGTGCTTGCAGGCGCAGGACGGGCGACGGGATGACGGCGTGGCCTTTCATCCAGTCCTTGACCGTGCGTTCATGGCGCTGGAGCGTGCGACACAGATGGCGCATCGGGAGGCTCCGGGCGTAGTACAGGAACTCGTTGCGTGACGCGGCGTTGTTGCGCGTCAGAATCTTTGGTTTCCGTTTGGTCATACGAATCTCGTTGAGGGTGTGCAGTCTGCATGAAGACAAAAAAAGCCGCTCAGATGAGCGGCTTTCTGGATGCAGGATATGTAGCGAGTTCGTATTTTTCATATAACTTTCAATCCGAATTTTCCGGTGAATCTTGGCATCTATGGCGTGGTGTTGCGTTGGTTTGGTTTTTCAGATTTTGTTATATTTCTACGGGTAAGGCGGCCGACTTATCCACAGGATATCCACATTTTCAGGCGTTTCCTGTTGCGTGACGGTAGCACGGGCATTTGTTGCGTCGATACTTCGCTGAAGGCGCAACGGAATAGATCCCGGCAACAGGATATTGCCAGCCTCAGTGTTGCGCTCCTGCCGGCGCCGAGTACATCTTTGACTTCACACCCAATTCCCACAGCATGTCGATGTTCCTGAGATACGTGGCAACGTTCTCGGCCGAACTGTGGATGATCGAATGATCATGGCCGTCAGCGCTGTCGACTTTCGCTAACCATGGGTCTTCCAGGCACTGGCAGATGTCGTTGATGTCGTCGCTATACTGCGTCAGGGTTTCGGGAGCCCAATTGCGCACAACATCGGGGGCCAGGAGCACCGAGAGCGTGCCTTTCCGCTCGCCGATATACCGTACCGGCGCGAGCAGGCCACTGATGTAGAGCACCATAATCGCGTCGATCACGCGATCGTCATGATCCTCATCCCAGATGATGGCGAAGTCGAGGAACGCGCAACGATCGAGCCGGTTCATAAACTCGTCGTGCCAGACCGGTGCCCGCAGAACAGAGTAGTGAGTTCCCTTGCCTATTGACCTTTCCATAAATCATGACGTCACCACAAGGTTGCCTGAATCCAGCACGCGGCGATGATCGAAGGTCGGTGCTGAGCGCTTTTGAGCTTGTTGCGAGCGACG
>NZ_CADIKH010000326.1 GCF_902859855.1 Paraburkholderia humisilvae | reverse complement strand
CCCTTCGGTGGCACGGCTCCCGTCTCGCGCGCGAACCAGGCCGCCGCGTGAGAATTGAAATGAGCGCCTCCTACCCCCCGTATTCCAGCGGACGTTCACGGGCCCGACGGTATCGAGGTTGCCAAAGTTGGAAGATCATTCAGGTCTTCACTGTGCTAACTGGAGGGTTCGACATGAAGCTCACGCCTGTTGGTATCGACATTGCAAAAAACGTGATTCAGGTACACCACGTGGACGCGAAGACGGGAGAAGTCGTCAACAAACCCATCAGGCGAGCGAAGTTCCTTGAGTACTTTGCGAATCGCGCACCGTGCCTGATTGGAATGGAAGCATGCGGCGGTGCGCATCACTGGGCACGGCAGCTGACGAGGATGGGGCATGAGGTCAGATTGATGGCCGCCGAATTTGTAAAAGCTTTCAATATCCGAAACAAGAACGACGCGGCGGACGCGCGGGCGATCTGGCTGGCGGTACAGCAACCAGGTAGGCCGGTTGCGGTGAAGACGGAGATGCAGCAAGCGGTACTGGCATTACACCGTATGCGCGAGCAACTGGTGAAGTTCCGGACGATGCAGATCAACTGTCTGCGAGGGTTGCTGACCGAATACGGCGAAGTGATGGGCAAAGGTCGGACGGCGCTCGACAGGGCGATACCGGCG
The DNA here is from genome assembly GCF_902859855.1 of Paraburkholderia humisilvae. Classification (GTDB taxonomy): domain Bacteria; phylum Pseudomonadota; class Gammaproteobacteria; order Burkholderiales; family Burkholderiaceae; genus Paraburkholderia; species Paraburkholderia humisilvae. The sequence goes on along the minus strand of NZ_CADIKH010000326.1, from coordinate 822 downwards.
ATCCTGGATCGGGTGTCGGAGCGTCTGCCGACAGTATTGATCGACACGATGCGCGAACAATGGAACGGCTTGACGCAGCGGGACGGGCAGATCGCGCGGATCGAGCAGCGAATTCGCGCGTGGAAGAAGGAGGACAAGGCTGTGCGCGCGATTAGCGAGATTCCGGGCGTCGGAATGCTGACGGCAACTGCGGCGGTCGCGATGATGGGCGATCCCAGGGCGTTCAGTTCCGGTCGCGAATTTGCAGCGTGGGCCGGGTTGGTGCCAAAGCAGACCGGCTCCGGCGGCAAGATCAACCTGCTCGGGATCAGCAGGCGCGGCGACACGTATCTTCGAACGATGCTAATTCACGGTGCGCGTAGCGTCGTCACGAACGCGAAGGAACCGGGCCCATGGATCGAGCAGATGAAGAAGCGACGACCGCTGAACGTGGTGATCGTCGCATTGGCGAACAAAATGGCAAGAACGATCTGGGCGGTACTGGCCCACGACCGCCCGTACCAGAAAGAATACGTCAGTGTGAGGCCGGCCTGACCGGGTCGATGCCATGAAAGATTGACGTTGAACGCAGGACGAACGCCAGCAGGTTGCGCAGGCAACGTATGTGATGACAAGACAGGTCGGACCGGGACTCGCTAAACCTGAATCCTCTCTTGAGCTTGGGGCTCGCCGTGAGAATGAGGTGCGAGTCAGCGGATTTCATAGGGGCTCGCAGCGGAAGGTCGACTGCAACAAGCCGGATATAGAGATGCAACCAATTCTGTCGGACTCGGAGCGTACGGATCTTGTGCAAAAGGAGGCGCTCATATAGAGAGGATGTCG
>NZ_CADIKH010000325.1 GCF_902859855.1 Paraburkholderia humisilvae | reverse complement strand
CGGTTGAGGGCGAGTTCATATCCGAGTTGAATGTCGGTGTGGCGCCGCATGCCGTGCCACATAACGGTATTACCTAGAGGTGGATCGCCCGCGCGGGGGCCAGATAGCCGCCAAGCCGGGGCAACCTTGATCAGGTTGCGCAAGAGCGGCGGTGCCTGTGCGGTAAGCGGCAAGTCTGGGACCAAACGCTCGAGCAATTCAATTTCGGTTGATGTGTACACCGTGTCGGGCGCAGCTTGCGGGCACACCGGCTGATCATGGTCAGCCAGAATATGCGCCAGCTCAGGATGCAGAATACGGAGGTCAGGTTCGCGAGCCGATCGGCTGTGCGTAGCTTCGAGTCCTCTGCCTTGCATCCGGACTTGAGAATCTTGTGGAAGGGTTCGATCTTCCAGCGCATGACATACCAGTCGAGCTTCTCGATCGTCTGGGCCCGTGATCGGACCGGAAGATTTGTCAGCAACTTCCATTCAATGCCGGTACGCCCGGGTGGCACATCACGCTCATGCGCGTGAATCACCGTGAATTGCAGTGCCGGATAGCGGTCCTGCTTGCCGATGGGGGGCAACACTGTCATCTGCTGGTAGCGGATTTGAAGGGTTACGGGCGTCGCACTCCCCTTCGCGTCGCGAAGCTCGACACGGTGCAGTCCTTTGACCTTAACCTGTTCCATTTCGTGTGCGATGGTATGTTGACCATCGCCCGCGAGCCGGTCGACGCAGGTTCGCACGAGAAAGTATGTGCACAGATCATGCGAGGTGCAAAACAGTTCGTAGATGTCGCTTTCCCGATCGCCGACGTGAATGCAGCGCACCGGGTCATCGAGTAGTGCCGTTGACTGGCGCATGTTCTCCAGCCAGTGGTAGCTTTCCTTCTCCTCAATCGGGACTCGTCGCGTGGGGTTGATGTGCCTCTTCAGTGCCGTTGTGCCCTTGAATCTGCTTCGGGTCCAGAACTTCACCGCCACCAGACCCAGCGGCATTCCTTCGGAGGTGACTACGAGACTCGAATGCATCAGGACCTCACATTGCGTCAGCGGCGTGAGCAGGCCATGCTTTCCTCTTGGGACCGACGTCTTGCCTGTATAGCCAATGAGTTCGGGACGTTCCAACTGAGAATGTCGTCGTATCCTGCAGGATGAGAATGGGTCCTTGTGTCGCCTTGAAGCGCTCGGCGCTCGCCTGAAAGTGGCCACTCAGGATATCCTGTTCGCTGACACGGTCATTCGATAGAAAGTGGTACACAGCCCTGGTCGATGCCCAGTCCTGGCATACGAACGGAATCGTCTGGTCCATCCCCGACCATAACTGTTCCAGCACTACACCGAAACGCTTGCGCAGTCGGGCATCATGAAATTCGCTCGCCTCAACTTCCTTCTCGAACCACGCCCGCTCATCCGCCTGTCGCTTGCCGGCCATTTCGCTCGCACACGAAACATAACGTGCACCAGGTTTCGCATCCGACTTGTGGGTAATTGCAAG
>NZ_CADIKH010000324.1 GCF_902859855.1 Paraburkholderia humisilvae | reverse complement strand
CTATAACCGGCGAACCCGGGAAGTGGACCGAAGGCGAGAGGGTGGCGGATGGGTCCGTAGTAGCGGTGAAGCCGGGTAACGCTGGTGGAGCGAAGGGGCCCTGCTGCCTGTAACGTCCTCGACAACATGGGAGGCAAGGACGAGATGACAAAGGCGTCCAGCAGTTTGCAGGACCTGAGGCGGGGAATATACGTCAAGGCGAAGGCTGAACCGTCCTGGCGTTTCTGGGGTTTGTACGTCCATGTCTGCAAGATGGAAACGCTGCTCGAAGCGTATGCGGTAGCCAGAAAGAACAACGGAGCGCCGGGTGTTGACGGCGTGACGTTCGAGGCTATTGAAATGCAAGGTGTGGTGGGCTTCCTGGCGCAGATACAGGACGAACTGACTGAGCGCACCTACAAGCCAATGCGAGCGCGGCGGCAGGAGATACCGAAGGATGGGGGCAAGGTCCGCGTCCTTTCGATTCCTGCAATCCGCGATCGTGTGGTCCAGGGTGCGCTCAAGCTCATACTGGAGCCGATCTTCGAGGCTGACTTCCAGCCGGGGTCGTATGGCTATCGTCCAAAGCGTACTGCGCATGAAGCGGTGCACCGGGTGGCAACGGCAATCGTTAAGTGGAAGAGCCGGGTCATCGATCTGGATTTGCGTGCGTACTTTGATACCGTGCGGCATCATTTGCTGCTCGAAAAGGTAGCGCGACGGGTCAATGACCGGGATGTCATGCATTTGCTGAAGCTGATGCTGAGGTCATCGGGCAAACAAGGCGTTCCGCAAGGCGGGGTGATTTCGCCACTGCTCAGTAACGTCTACCTCACTGAGGTGGATCGGATGCTGGAGCGGGCGAAAGAAGCGACGCGCAACGGGAAGTACACCTACGTCGAGTATGTTCGCTTCGCTGACGATCTCGTCGTGCTGATCGATGCTCGTCCGCGCAATGCGTGGTTGCTGGGGGCGGTAAGCCAGCGCCTACGGGAGGAGTTCGCCCGACTGCTGGTCGAAGTGAATGAACAGAAGAGCCGCACTGTGGATCTGGATTGCGGAGAAAGCTTCGGCTTTCTGGGATTCGACTTCCGTCGGATCCGTAGCGTCAAGGTTGGGGTGTGGCGAGCGCACTATACGCCGAAGCTGAAGAAGCGGACGGCGTTACTGCGCCAGCTCAAGGAGGTGTTCCGGCGATACCGGTCGCAGCCGGTAGATCGGGTAGTCAAACTGATCAATCCGGTGTTACGCGGCTGGGTGACTTACTTCGCCGTGGGCCACTCCAGCGAGCGCTTCAGCTTCATCAGGGACCGGGTGGAAAAGAAGATCCGGCGACATATGGGGCGAGCCAGAAACCACGGGGGCTTCGGCTGGAAGCGGTGGAGTAGGTATTGGCTGTATGAAGAACCGGGACTGTTTAATGGTTACCGGGTTCGACGTACTGCTGCGCTGAAAGCGCGCCCAGCAGGATAGGCCCAATAAACCTTGACATGAAGCAGACAGGAAAGCCGGGTG
>NZ_CADIKH010000323.1 GCF_902859855.1 Paraburkholderia humisilvae | reverse complement strand
GCCGTAGATCGATGCAACACGCAAAAGGTCCGGCACGCTTGCCGCCCCCGAGGGAACCGTGTTCGATTCCCGTTTTTCTTTGTCCGAACTTGCCACCATGCTGAGGGACATGTCGTCCCGGATGGAGCGGAAGTTGCGGACGCGGAACTCGACTAACATGGTCGCCTCCGTTGTTTGGATGACCATTTTGCACAAAACACGCAAAAAGACAACTCAAATTTTATCGAGGCGGCGTTTCGGGCGGTTTTTCGGCGGATGCAGGTGGTCGCTCCGATCAGTAGAATGAAAGCTTTCCGACGCGGCGCACGGGCACCGGGCGGAGATCCGGACGGAGGCGCAGATGTGCGGACGATACTCACACGGTCAGAAGGATCTGTTCTACGTCGAGCCGCTGATGAGCGACGCGCTCGATCCGCGCTTTGCCGATCTGCCCGAGATCTTCAGGCCGAGCTGGAACGTTTCTCCGGGCACCCAGCAGCCGATCATCGGCCCGAAAGGTCCACGGCTGGAAACATGGGGCTTCCGGCCAGCGTGGGCCGTGACGCGCAAGGTGCCGATGATGGTCAACGCGCGGCTCGACAAGGCGAGCACGAGCACATGGAAAAGCCTGTTCACGTCGGGTAGGGTGCTGGTGCCCGCCGACGGTTGGTATGAGTGGTTGCCGGTCGCGAGCAAAAAGCAGCCGTACTTCATCCAGGCGAACACAGGACCGCCCGTGTACTTCGCCGGGCTGAGCAGCGCGCGTCCGAGCAGCGAGTCCGCTGCGGCGCCGGGCGTCGTGTACGGCTTCGTGATCGTCACCGCGCCGGCGGAAAGCGGCATGCTGGAGACGTCCATGACCGACGGCCGCTGGTGCTGACCGCTCGAGGAAGCAAAGGTGTGGCTCGATCCCGCGACGACCTTCGACGAGGCAGTCCACCTCGCCAACAATGCAGGCAAGTCCTCCGACGACTTCCACTGGTTCAAGGTGTCGCCCGGCGTCAACCGGACCGGCAATGACAGCTCCACATTCAACGATCCGATCGACGACGCGGGCAGCTGATCAAGAGCCTCGCCCGACAAGCGTCGGCGCATTGGGATGCGCTACCGGCGGTGACCTATAGATTTTGTCCGCGCGGCTTATTTCAGCGTCGATCATTCGAAGCAGCTGGTTAAGCTTCTTCATGCGCACAATTTGCGGTTGGTCGTTCTCGGTATCTATGCGGCATGCGTCGGCAACGGCGCGGACCTTCGGCAGCGCGTAGCGCTGGGCCTGTACCTCGAATATCAAGCGGCGTACGTCGTCGGACTGATACCGCCGGTACCAAGCGCGTAATTCGTCATATTTCGGCGGCTTGAAAGGGGGCAGGATCATACGAACGCTCCGCAGATATACTGTATATGCGTACAGGTGCGACCTGCAAAGTCGCTATTGCAACTGTCCTGCCGATAGCACATGGATGGGACCTGCTGTTCTGCCAGCAGTAGCCTACTCGATCGTGCGTCGCTGGTAACGG
>NZ_CADIKH010000322.1 GCF_902859855.1 Paraburkholderia humisilvae | reverse complement strand
GAAGCATTCGAAGCATTTCATGAACGAATCACACAACCGGATTCGGGCTCACAATCAGACTCAATCCCGTAGGGTCTGGTGCGACTATTGAGGCTTACTATATCAGGCCTTCCCAATTTGCAGGAACACACCTGAAGGGGGCCACCGATGGCAAATCGTCTTTATATGGATTGCAAATGGGCCTGCAGTGGTATTCCATCTATCAAAGCTGAGCATTTCCTTAAAAAATCGCAAAAGCCGCCAATCGATAGCCGCAAATCATTGTTCACGCTCTGGATAGAGCAGCTTGTTTATATCCACCTTTAGTTGGTTCGCATAGCGGCTCGACGAGACCAGTGGCTTTATGAATTGCTCGCTCTCGTCGACTTCATCCGAACGGACCTCTCGCGCAAACGGAATCTCGCGACGCCCCTACTTGCCGACCTCCCGGGGAACCAAGCCCAACACCTCTACGGCAGAGTAAGCAATGGGATGGACGCCCCCATCGATGAAGGCATGAATGTGCCAAAGTGGAAATGTCATCAATCACTCAAACCGGAAGGGGCGTCACCATGCAAATTACGACAGTTGGGATTGATCTGGCTTCGGGTTCACGGGGCGAACGAGCGCGGGAAAGCGGTACTGCGCAAGCAGTTGCGGCGCGAGCAGGTTACGGCGTTCTTCGCTAACCTTCCAGCGTACCTGATCGGCATGGAAGCCTGTGGTAGCGCCCACCATTAGGCTCGCAAACTTCAGGCACTGGGCCACACGGTTCGACTGATGGCGCCGCAGTTCGTGAAGCCGTATGTGAAAAGCAACAAAAACGACGTAGCCGATGCGCAAGCCATCTGCGAGGCTGTGACGCAGCCGACGATGCGGTTGTACCCGTAAAAAACATCGAGCAGCGGAGTGTTCTGTCACTGCACCGCGTGCGGCAGGGCTTCATCAAGGCACGCACCGCTCAGACTAATCAGATTCGTGGTCTGCTGGGTGAGTACGGTCTCATTGTGCCGCAAGGCATTGCCTACAACATCGCTCTACCTGTGCCCGAACTGATCGAAGATGCGAGCAATGAGTTACCAGGTGCATTCCGGCAGCTCATCGATCGACTGCTCGAGCACCTGAAGTTACTCGATCGACAGGTCAACGAGATCGAGATTCAGATCAAGGCCTGGCATCGTGACAACGAGACCAGGCGTCGGCTCGAACAGGTGCCCGGGATCGGCCCGATCACAGCGAGCGCGCTGGCGGCGAGCGTCGGGGATGCAAAGAACTTCGACAACGGAAGGCAGCTTGCCGCGTGGCTGGGACTGGTACCTCGCCAGCATTCCGGCGGTGGAAAGCAGAAACTGCTTGGCCTGAGCGATGCGTGCCTTGATGAAGCCCTGCAGAGGTGGCCTCATTCGTTCGGACGTAAGCAACTCGTGGCGGCCAGCCTTGAATGAACAGGCGTGACACGCCAAAGTGATTCCCACCATTTTTTGTAGCGGGAATCACTTTGGCACCAGAAGAAGAGCAGATAT
>NZ_CADIKH010000321.1 GCF_902859855.1 Paraburkholderia humisilvae | reverse complement strand
CTGCCGGTATTCGCGAGCTGGCTCGCACGCCACAAGCCCGCGCTTGACCGGCGCGAGCGCGTCGTCGACCTGGTCGCGCCGCAGATCCTGTCGAACGAAGCCGATGCGGTGCGGCGCACGCCGTACTTCTGCTCGGGCTGCCCGCACAACACGTCGACCAAAGTGCCCGAAGGCTCAATCGCGCAGGCCGGTATTGGCTGCCACTTCATGGCGTCGTGGATGGAGCGCGATACGACCGGGCTGATCCAGATGGGCGGCGAAGGCGTCGACTGGGCCGCGCATTCGATGTTCACGCAGACGCGCCACGTGTTCCAGAATCTCGGCGACGGCACCTACTTCCACTCCGGCATTCTGGCGATCCGCCAGGCGGTCGCCGCAAAAGCGACGATCACCTACAAGATTCTCTACAACGACGCAGTTGCAATGACAGGCGGACAGCCCGTCGACGGCAGCATCTCGGTGCCGCAGATCGCGCGGCAAGTGGAAGCGGAGGGCGTTTCGCACTTCGTCGTGGTCAGCGACGAGCCGGAAAAGTATGACGGCCACCACGGCCTGTTTCCGCAGGGCACCACGTTCCATCACCGCAGCGAACTCGATACCGTGCAGCGGCAGTTGCGCGATATCGACGGCGTCACCGTGCTGATCTACGACCAGACCTGCGCGGCCGAAAAGCGCCGCCGCCGCAAGAAGGGCGAATTCCCCGACCCTGACAAACGGCTCTTCATCAACGAAGCCGTCTGTGAAGGCTGTGGCGATTGCGGCGTGCAGTCGAACTGCCTGTCGGTCGAGCCCGTCGAGACGCCGCTTGGGCGTAAGCGCCGTATCGATCAGTCTTCCTGCAACAAGGACTATTCGTGTGTGAACGGCTTTTGCCCGAGCTTCGTCACGATCGAAGGCGGCGCGTTGAAAAAGGCGGCGGGCGTCGCATTCGACGCCGCGGCGCTCGCGATGCGCGTCGATGCGCTGCCGCAGCCGGCCACGCACCTCGATGCGGCGCCGTACGACATTCTGGTGACGGGCGTCGGCGGCACCGGCGTCGTGACGGTCGGCGCGCTCATCAGTATGGCCGCGCATCTCGAGGGCAAGAGCGCGTCGGTGCTCGATTTCATGGGGTTTGCACAAAAGGGCGGCGCGGTGCTGTCGTACGTGCGCTTTGCCGCACGCGACGAATGGCTGAACCAGGTGCGCATCGATACGCAGCAGGCGGACGTGCTGCTCGCCTGCGATATGGTGGTCGGCGCGAGCGCCGACGCGTTGCAGACGGTGCGCCACGGGCGTACGCGGATCGTCGTGAACACGCATGCGATTCCGAACGCAACGTTCGTGCGCGACCCGGATGCGAACCTGCACGCGAGCGCGCTGCTCGACAAGATGCGCAACGCGGCGGGCGGCGAACGGCTCTCGTCATGCGATGCCCAGGCATTGGCGACGCGTTTTCTCGGCGATACGATCGGCGCGAACATCCTGATGCTCGGCTTCGCGTGGCAGCTCGGGCTCGTGCCCGT
>NZ_CADIKH010000320.1 GCF_902859855.1 Paraburkholderia humisilvae | reverse complement strand
GGTTGGCTGGCTGCGTAGACTCTGACCTGTTATGTGCAGTCAAGGCATGCTCAAACCAGGCGGGTTCGCCTTGCTGCACGATCTCTCCACATAACCGCGCGCTGCACATAAGTCAATGATGAGCAGCGGCACCTTGGCAAGCGCCTGGAAGCGCCGTTCGTAGGAGCCGACAGCCTGCGCGTTGCGCAATGCGCCGAGAAGCCGGGTCTGGGTCATGAACAGGACGTCGTGTCCCTGCCGGGCGGCCGCATGGCCCAGTGCCTGCGCGAGATGGGACTTGCCCGTTCCGCATGGACCGGCGATCAGCACGCTGACCTTCTCATCGATAAAGCGGCAGGTCGCCAGATCATGAACGACAGCACGATTGAGATTCGGCAGGCGGTCGAAGTCGAAACCTTCCAGTGTCTTCTGGCCACGGAAGTTCGCGCGGCGCATGCGGGCGTCGAGCTTGCGATGATCGCGCCGTGCGATCTCGTCCTGGATGAGCAACGTCAGGAAGTCGGTATAGGCGAGCTTACGGTCGATGGCTTCACGGTTGCGCGCTTCGAGCGTGTCGAGGATGCCGGACAGTCGCAATTGCTTGAGGGAAGACGTGAGTTCGGGAAGTGGGTTCATGTTCAATGGATCAGGAGGGTCTGGGTATCGCGGCAGAAGCGCCCGCCGCGGGTGTAGGTGGTCGCGCCCGATTCGACGGGCTCGGTCGACAGCCAGCTCTGGTCGAGGCCTTTCTGCAGGATCAGCTTGACGGCTTTGTAGCTTGGCGTGCCGAAGTGATTCGCGCGGCGGCAAGCCGCCTCCAGACGGGACGTGCCGAACTGCTGGGCGAAGCGCAGCACGCCCTGTACGGCGCGCAGCTTGATGAGGACCTGATCGCCGAAGAGCGCGTGAACCAGCGCGTGGCAGGACGGCCCGATACGCTTCGCTTCTCGCAGACACCATTGGGTGTCGTGCAGTTGCCACGCCTGTGCTGCTGGTGGCATGTGATCGGCCACCGTGCTACGCGTTCCCGGCGCCGTCTGCCGGACATGCGATGCCGACAGTTCGTGCTCGTAGTAGAGCTGCACCATGGTGGCGGTTGCCTTGAGCCATAGATCTTTGCCGGCTAGCCGGAACGGCACGGAATAGTAGGCGCGCTGGAACTGCACATGTGCGTCGCGATGGACCTTCACGCGCGCCCAGGTCGCCAGCTCGGGCGGCACATCGGGAAGCGGCAGCAACAGTGCCTGTTCGACGTCGTCGAAACGCTTGAACGGCACCTCGCGCGTCGTGCCGTGCGTGCGGGTGCTGGCCTGGTGCATCACCCAGGATTGTGCTTGCCGGTTGGCGTCGCCAAGATCACGGAATTCGCGCAGAGGAAGGAAGCTCGACTTCACGTATTTGACGCCCGATTCGACAATTCCCTTTTTAGCCGGGTCCCTCGGCGGACATGGATCGACCTTGAACGAATACCCTTCGGCGCATTGCGCGTAGGCCCGCTGGACTTCGGGTTCGTAGATGCAGGCCTTCACGA
>NZ_CADIKH010000319.1 GCF_902859855.1 Paraburkholderia humisilvae | reverse complement strand
GACAACGAACTCGCGGATCTGGACGACAGGCCGCATTCTGGCTCGTCCGTTGACGTTGCACCTCAAGGCCGGAGGGCGGACCCGGCAGGGACGGCGCTGGTTGACTGGGCCTACGCGGAGCAGGCGCGTGGACTGCCGCTTTCCCATGCGGAACAGCAGATCCATGACAGCCTGAACGCACCAGGGCGTCGACAGCCGGCTGCTCCCCTCCCGGGCAGCAGGCGCGCAAAGCCCCGTGCACGGTTTGTGCCGACGCTACGTGAACACATCGATCTGCTGAAGGTTTTGCCAGAGGAACTGGATCGGAGATACCGCTCTAACGTCAGGCGATTCCTGGTGCATCTGGAAGAGCAGGGACAATCATGGTCGCAACTGGTGCCCGCGGGCAGCGGTGCGGGTGCGCGTCCTGCCGCGCTTGAACAGGCGGTCAACGAGGGGATCCGGCATCATGGCTTGCCGATCAGGACGCGCACTGCGCTCAACCAGGCCTTCGGGTTCAGGCTGCGAGGCGACATAAAAGGAGCCTGGGCCCTGTTTTCACCGGATCTTCAGGAGCACACGGATCTGCTGAACGATTTGTCCGAGGAACCGGATAAGGCATACCGATCCAGCGTCAAGTGGTTCCTGGTGCATCTGGAAGAGCAGGGACAGTCATGGTCGCAACTGGTGCCTGCGGGCAGCGGTGCGGGTGCGCGTCCTGTCGCGCTTGAACAGGCGGTCAACGAGGGGATCCGGCATCATGGCTTGCAGACCAACACGCGCGCAGCCATCAACCAGGCCTTCGGATTCAGGCTGCAAGGCGAAAGAGTTCGACTTGCGCCGGATCTTCAGGAGCACAAGGATCTGCTGAAGAATCTGCCCGAAGAACTGGCTCAGGCATACGGCTCTAACGTCAAGTGGTTCCTGGCGCATCTGGAAGAGCAGGGCCAGTCATGGTCTCAACTGGTGCCCGCGGGCAGCGGTGCGGGTGCGCGTCCTGCGGCGCTTGAACAGGCCGTCAACGAGGGTATCCGGCATCATGGCTTGCAGACCAACACGCGCGCAGCCATCAACCAGGCCTTCGGGTTCAGGCTGCAAGGCGACATACGAAGAGCGCCGGATCTTCAGGAGCACAAGGATCTGTTGAATAATTTTCACGAAGAACCGGATCCTGTATACCGCTCTCGCGTGAACCGGTTCCTGATGCATCTGGAAGAGCAGGGCCAGTCATGGTCGCAACTGGTGCCCGCGGGCAGCGGTCCGGGTACGCGTCCTGCGGCACTGGAACAGGCGGTCAACGAGGGTATCCGGCATCATGGCTTGCCGACTAACACGCGCGCAGCCGTCAACCATGCCTTCGGGTTCGAGCTGCAAAGTAAAGCAGAGAAGCGGGGATAGGAGCAATCGTCAAGAGTAATGGAATGGACCGTTGTGTCGCGATAAGGCGGGCGGGACAAGAGAATTTCAATATGATTTGGATTGCTTATATAACCAGTGAATGGAATTGCTCGGCTGCGATTTTGGCGAAACCATTATCAT
>NZ_CADIKH010000318.1 GCF_902859855.1 Paraburkholderia humisilvae | reverse complement strand
TTGATAATCATTGAAAGGCATCCTGGCCGCCCAAAGAAGGGGGCGGCCAGGGTCTACAGTTGAGATGCCTGGCTCAACGGACCCATTCAGGAGGCTGAAATGAAGTATAGCGGCATCGATCTGCACTCGAATAACGCCGTGGTCGCCGTGATCGACGATCAAGACCGGGTGCTTTACTGCAAACGACTGGCCAACGACCTGTCATCAATCATTGCGGTCCTCGCATCGTTCAACGAGGACCTGCAAGGGGTCGTGGTCGAATCAACCTATAACTGGTACTGGCTGGTCGATGGCCTGGTGGCTGCGGGCTTTGCCGTGCATCTGGCAAATACCTCTGCCATCAAGCAGTACGAGGGCCTGAAGTATGTGGGCGATGAACGCGACGCAGTGTTTCTCGCACACATCTTCCGTCTTGGGCTACTGCCAGAAGGGTACATCTATCCACCGGAGGAGCGTGGCTTGCGTGACCTGGCCCGCAAGCGGATGCAACTCGTACAGCAACGCACGCTGAACATTCTCAGCATCGAAAATATCGTGGCGCGGCAGTTGAATCTGCGCCTCAACGCACAACAGGTTCGCCACCTCGACAACGCGGCTGTAACTGCGCTGCGTTTGCCACCGCACATCGAGTGTGCGTTGATGGCCAACCTCGCGGTTGTGCGCACGCTCCAGGCTCAAATCCATGCAATTGAAACTGTCCTGCACCGCACCGTGAAACTTCGCCCCGAGTTCTCCATTCTCAAAACCGCGCCGGGCATCGGTGAGACCCTCGCGACCACCATCATGCTGGAAACGGGCAGCATCGCCCGCTTCCACAGCGTTGGGCAGTTCAGTTCCTACTGCCGATGCGTCGAGAGCAAGCGGATCTCCAACGGCAAGAAGAAAGGTGAAGGCAACGCAAAGAACGGCAACAAGTATCTCTCCTGGGCCTTCATCGAAGCTGCCGCTGTTGCGATGCGCAGTTGTCCGCAGGCGAGACGTTTTTATGATCGCAAAAGATCGCGGCGCATGCCTGTGGTCGCGATGAAGGCACTCGCGCACAAGCTCGCACGCGCGGCTTTCTACATGTTGCGAGACGGCAAACCCTTTGAGGTGACCAAATGCTTTGGTTAGATCCGGCGGGGCCGTGAGCCCGGTAAATCTGTTGGCGTGAACCCAGGTTCGTTGATTGGGCCACGCGCTCCCGCCGTCCCCCAAAATAACGATCGCTGGGATGCCCAGACCATGAGCCGAAATGAGCCTGGCACTGCTAATGCAGCAAGCCGATACTCGTTGAATACTCCCGTGGACACCGGTCTGGTACCGATGGTTTTCTGGGGCTCCACGTGAGCCACGGGCGAGCCGAGAACATGGGCGCTCGCCTTGATCCCGATGGATGACTGGAGCAGACCAGCTCTGCAACCAGGCAAGCGAAAAACCGGATGCATGCTCGTGCGCGTCGAAGTGGGGGGGCGCAAGATGTTTCAGGTCAAGCAGGGTAAAGCCTGAGAGAGGAGCATTTACCTCTTGCCTTTGGCCTTTCAATGGATGACAGATT
>NZ_CADIKH010000317.1 GCF_902859855.1 Paraburkholderia humisilvae | reverse complement strand
GTGGTCGACTACAACGTGAAGGTGCGCGTGAAATCGGACCAAACGGGCGTGGACATTGCGAACGTGAAGATGTCGATGAACCCGTTCGACGAGATCGCGGTGGAAGAGGCGGTGCGCCTGCGCGAAGCGGGCGTGGCGACTGAGGTGATCGCGGTGTCGGCGGGCGTGGCGCAGTGCCAGGAGACGTTGCGCACGGCGCTCGCGATCGGCGCGGACCGGGCGATCCTGATCGAATCGAACGAGGAACTGCAGCCGCTGGCGGTTGCGAAGCTGCTCAAGGCGCTGGTGGACCGGGAACAGCCGCAGCTGGTGATCCTCGGCAAGCAGGCGATCGACGACGACTCGAACCAGACCGGCCAGATGCTGGCGGCGCTCGCCGACCTGCCGCAGGCGACCTTCGCGTCGAAGGTGACGGTCGCCGACGGCCACGCGACGGTCGCGCGTGAAGTCGACGGCGGCGCCGAGACGCTCACGCTGACGCTGCCGGCGGTGGTCACCACCGACCTGCGCCTGAACGAGCCGCGTTACGTGACGCTGCCCAACATCATGAAGGCGAAGAAAAAGCCGCTCGAGACGCTCAGGCCGGACGACCTGGGTGTGGACGTGAAGCCGCGCCTGAAGACGCTGAAGGTCAGCGAGCCGCCCGCGCGCAGCGCCGGCGTGAAGGTGCCGGACGTGAAGACGCTGGTTGAAAAGCTGAAGAACGAAGCCAAGGTGCTGTAAGCGCGGAGCGAGACAAAATGACGATTCTGGTAATTGCTGAACACGACAACGCGGCGCTGAAGGCCGCGACGCTGAACACCGTGGCTGCTGCGCACGCGATTGGCAAATTCGTGGGTGGCGACATCCACGTGCTGGTCGCGGGCCACCACGCGCAGGGCGCCGCCGACGCGGCCGCGCAGGTCGCGGGCGTCGCGAAGGTGCTGCTCGCCGACGCGCCGCAACTGGCCGCGGGCCTCGCGGAAAACGTCGAGGCGACGGTGCTGCCGCTTGTGCGGGATGCGGCCCGGCACTACACGCACATCGTTGCGCCGGCCACGGCGTACGGCAAGAACATTGCGCCGCGCATCGCGGCGAAGCTCGATGTCGCGCAGATCAGCGACATCACCGCGGTGGACAGCGCCGACACGTTCGAGCGTCCGATCTATGCGGGCAACGCGATCGCGATCGTGCAGTCGCAGGACCCGGTCAAGGTGATCACGGTGCGCACGACGGGCTTCGATCCGGTGGCCGCGCAGGGCGGCAGCGCCGCGGTTGAAAAGCTCGACGCGGCGGCCGACCGGGGCATCGCGCAGTTCGTGAGCCGCGAGGTGACGAAGCTGGACCGTCCGGAGCTGACGAGCGCGACGATCATCGTGTCGGGCGGCCGGGGTCTGGGCAGCGGCGAGAACTACACGAAGGTACTGGAGCCGCTCGCGGACAAACTCGGTGCGGCCATGGGCGCATCGCGCGCGGCGGTCGATGCGGGTTATGTGCCGAATGACTATCAGGTCGGACAGACCGGCAAGATCGTCGCGCCGCAACTGTATGTGGCGGT
>NZ_CADIKH010000316.1 GCF_902859855.1 Paraburkholderia humisilvae | reverse complement strand
AGCATGCACCGGTAGGTTACGATTGACGGAACAATCGGTTTCCTTCCTGGCCGCAGCCAGGTGAAACAATCCTCTACGCGACTTCACGTCGCACTGACACAGTAAGACTAGCAAGAATCGCATCGCTTGTGAGGCGTAGAATGAAAACGGTTTTACAAGCGGATTGGGGTTAGATTCCGCCTGTGAGGCGTGGTCGGTGAATAGTTAAATCGAGACAATATTGAATCCGCGCGCACATTGTACGCAACGACGCCAGTGTGCTTTCCAACGGACTATCTGTAAGAAGCGGTGTAGAAGGGCAGGAAGGATAGCCGTCGCGAGCACAGTCGAATTGCTTCCGTGTCCAACGGAGTTCCATGCCGCGGTTCAACCGCTCAATCGTCAGCAAATGTGCGTTGGCTGTTGTATCGCCAAATTTATCGCCGGGCGCGCCCCGATCGGGCATCGGAAGCGTGCGCGTTACCACAGACTAACCCGAAGGCTGACGTCGCAACTTCAGCGGCTCTCTATCGTTCATTCTGGAATCCATAGGAAATCAATCTTAATCGCCAAAATCAACCGAATCAACCGAGGAGCGGGCAGAGGCGTTGCGTGAGATCGCGGGCAATGATAAACATCAGCCGTAAGGCCGCGGCGGACCAGTTTAAAAAGCTGGAGGCCAAGGACATGGCGCGTTTCTTCAATGTCGCCTGGCGACAGTTCGTTAGAAGGGGGGGCTGCAAGTCTGAAGAAATATGTTGTATATCTTCGGGAGGCAATATGCGGCAGAGTGAGGGAGGGCCGTGATGGAGTCAATGATTCATATCATCATCGTCAATGTCGGCTGGTTCGCCTTTGCCGCGTTTTATGCCATGAAGGTAGTGCGATGGATCTCGCCTTATCTTTGTGGGCGACGCAACGAGATGCCGGATGCAGCTCAAATTGAGCACATTGTTCGGGAGTCTGAGAAATATCGCGGCAAACAGATCTGCCTCAACATGACGATGCGAGATGCTCTAAAGGTGCACGCGGTCAATGCTGTTGTGTCAATCGCGCTTCTATGCATAGTCGGCTATTTAGTGATGCGTGCTGAACCCTCGATTTCCACGGCAGTCATCCTTGCATTCGGTGCTTACCTTGCCGGCGGATATGTCGTGTGCTTACTCGTCGACGTGGTCTCAGTTGACGCGTTGACCGGACTGGACTGGCGGAGTCGCGTAACCCTGCGGATCTATCACGTATGGCTCTGGCCGTTTAACGTCGCAAGTGCGATGCGCCGCAAACATTGAGTATGCGGCCGATCAAAAGGGCTCTGGCTGTCTGGGAGGATCGAGATCATGTGTAACGGTGCAGGGGACATGCCGATCTATGCTGGCTCAGACTCGCGTTGGCTTGGGCCGGATTTGCAGCGAAAGAACGATCGGCCAGTGAGAAGGGTGACGCCAGGAAAGTCGCCCATTTGAGATTGACCCAGAAAAACGGACACCTATTCTTTTGAGAAGGAGGTGCCGGAAATGGGCAAGCATCGTACCCCATACCCTGCGGAATTCCGGGCTCGCATGGTCGAGCT
>NZ_CADIKH010000315.1 GCF_902859855.1 Paraburkholderia humisilvae | reverse complement strand
TTTCGCGTCAGTTCACGACTCACGGTGGCCGGCGAGCGCCCGAGTATCCGGGCCATGGCCCGGATACTCGAACCCTGCAGATGCAGGCTTGCAATGGTCAGGCGCTCTTCACGTTGCAGTTGCTTGTACTGGGTTCTTTCGTTCATCGCAACACCTTACATGAGACAGGTGTTGCACTTCAGATTTGAGGCCGCCGTACAAAATGCATGAACTATTGTGGGTATGGCTCAACGAAGTGTCGGCCAGTGAGTCGAACGAAGCCGTGCTGGCCGCATTGGCCCGCGTGGCGCGGGACCTCGGGTTCGACCACGCGGCGTATGGCATGAGGCGCCCCGTACCGATAACGAAACCGCAGATTATTATGGTTTCGACCTATCCAGAGGAATGGCAGGCGCGTTATATCAAGGAAAGGTATGTCGAGATCGATCCGACCGTCAAAGGAGCGATTTGTGTCGATACGCCGTTGACGTGGTCAAGCAATGCTGGCGACAGTGTCGGGCAGTTTTGGGAGGAAGCGATGTCGGTTGGTATCTTGCACGGGTGGTCGGCAGTCTCTCGCGGCGCGGACGGCACGGTCGGCCTGCTCACGCTTTCACGCAAATCTGGCAGGATTGGTGCTGCGGAGTGCGCCAGCAATGAAAAGACGATGGTGCTACTTGCTCAGGCTGCGCACGCGGTGATGGTATCTCGGTTACCTACGGGCCGGGTCGCCGAAGGTCACCTGAGCTTGCGTGAAATCGATGTGCTGAAATGGACCGCCGACGGAAAGACCGCTTACGAAATCGCACGAATTCTGAACATTTCCGAAAGTACTGTCAATTTCCACATCAAGAACATCGTGTCAAAGCTGGCATGTTCCAACAAGATCCAGGCTGCCGCCAAAGCGGCATTGACAGGCCTGCTGCGATAGCGCCAGCGAACGAACGGGATCTCGCGGCAAGGTCGCGGCGTGCCGTTTTGGGCTCGCACACGGGCCCGAAATCGGTGCGCAAAAACGAGGGCTTTGCTTCAGGGCTTCGCGCACATCCTGCGCGACTCGCATTCGCTGACTTGCCGGTGCCCAGCTATTTCACGCTGAACTGCCGCGCGCAAACGCTGGCATACTCCTGCCCACCTTCCGCAGTGGCGAGCCATTGCATCTGCTCGTCGACAGCACCGGTCTGAAGCTGTACGGAAAAGGCGAATGGAAAGGACGCAAACACGGCTACTCGAAGCGCCGCACCTGGCGCAAGGGGCTCTCGTGCAAATCGGCTTGGGGAATCGGTTAAAGTAGCCAGCCATATGAAATGGGTAGTCGGTGATGAGCAAGGGCAAAGGTCTGGAGGGGCTGTTCGATGGACGGCATTTTGATGGGGAGATCATCGTGCTGTGTGTTCGCTGGTACCTTCGTTACAAGCTCAGCCTTCGCGATCTGGTCGAAATGATGGCCGAGCGGGAATCGTCGCTGGCACACACCACGATCATGCGTTGGGTAAGGCGATTTACACCGGAGTTCGTCAAGCGCTGGAATCGGTTTGGCACACCCGCAGGCCGGTCCTGGCGCGTTGACGA
>NZ_CADIKH010000314.1 GCF_902859855.1 Paraburkholderia humisilvae | reverse complement strand
CATGCACCGGTAGGTTACGATTGACGGAACAATCGGTTTCCTTCCTGGCCGCAGCCAGGTGAAACAATCCTCTACGCGACTTCACGTCGCACTGACACAGTAAGACTAGGGAAGGTCTGCAAAAGTCCTGGCATTGAAGCACCGTTGGGGTATCCTGGTGGGCAAGGCGAATCAGGTGAGGAGAGTTGAGATGGCGCAGTTGGGCCTTGGTCTGGATCTGTCAACGAAGCGCACGCGCAAGCGGGAATTTCTTGAAGAGATGAGACGCGTGGTGCCGTGGTCGAACCTGATTGCCCTGATCGAGCCGCACTATCCGAAGGGGAAAACGGGCCGGCCGCCATTTCCAGTTGCCACGATGCTGCAGATCCATTTCATGCAGCAGTGGTTTGGTCTGTCAGACCCGGCCATGGAGGAAGCGCTATACGACGTACCGCTGTATCGCGATTTCGCAGGGCTGGACGGCGGCATGACGCGTTTGCCGGACGAAAGCACGATTCTTCGATTTCGTCACCTGCTCGAAGCGCACGGTCTGGCTGTGCAGATGCTTGCGGTGGTCAACGAAATTCTGAGTGGAAAAGGTTTGATGCTCAAGGCAGGATCGGTGGTTGATGCCACCTTGATTTCGGCGCCCAGTTCGACGAAAAACGCGTCGGGCACCCGGGACCCGGAAATGCACCAGACGAGGAAGGGAAATCAATGGTACTTTGGGATGAAAGCGCACATCGGCGTGGACGCAGAGTCGGGTCTGGTCCACACCGTCATTGGGACCGCGGCCAACGTGCACGACATCAACGCGGCCGAAGCGTTGTTGCACGGCCAGGAAGCGGATGTGTACGCTGACGCGGGATATCAGGGTATTGAAAAGCGCTGTTAGGCGAACCCGGTTCGCTGGCATGTCGCAATGCGACCTGGCAAGCGTCGACAACTGGACCTGAACAATCGTCTTGACGCGATATTCAACCAGATTGAGCGCCTGAAGGCTGGCATCCGCGCCAAGGTTGAACATCCATTGCGTGTACTCAAGCAACAGTTTCGCTATACGAAGACACGATACCGGGGCTTGATGAAGAACACCGCGCAGATCACGACATTGTTTGCGCTGGGCAATCTCTGGATGGCACGCAAGGTGTTACGCAAAGCGTAAAACGCCCGGAGGTAAAGGCCGTGAGTCTCGGCAACGGAGGTCGTCATGCTTCAAGAGCCCGACGACCAACCTGCTTGCAAACGCTTACAGCTGATGCGCCCAACGTGTCAAAAAATCAGCGCTCTGAAAAACGAGTTGTGCAGACCTTCCCTAAATCCTGACGGGCTTTTGGATCAGGATGTGATGCCAAAAAGCCGACCGGCCAGCAAGGCGGAAATGAGATCGGGAGCATCCGCAGCCATCTGCATCTTCGACAGAGGGGCCTCACCCGATCCGCAATCTGTTCAACGAAATTTAATGGGTCCGCCCTGAATAAAGCGTTTTGTCCGTCGTCGGCGTTAGACGACGGGCGTTCTCTGATCGGCAGAAACGAACAACGCGACAAGAACGCGGGCGCAAAAAAGCCGCAGCT
>NZ_CADIKH010000313.1 GCF_902859855.1 Paraburkholderia humisilvae | reverse complement strand
TGTATAACCTTTTCATGATTCAATTCGGCATCGCCCCCAAGCATGAAAGCTCCGCAAGGCACAGAATCCTCAGTGGCGCACAGGACACCAAAGACCGCAATCTCAATGGTGGCCCGACCCCGTGTATAACCAGGCCTACCGGAACTGGCTCGCACCCCCAACAGTTGCGCGGCTTGTCGCCGCAGCACAAACGGTAAAGAGACCCGGACTGACCGAGTCCGAGGCGTTTTCCAGTTCATCGATGCCCTGTGCGTCACTTTCATTCTAGCCACAGGAGAGTGACATGGAAGGACTGTCTCCACTCTACCGACGCGTTGCCGGCATCGATGTCCACAAGATGCTGCACGTTGTCACCGCCGTCATTGAGCACCCTGACGGCACCATCGAACAGCAAAGCCGTGAATTCGGCGGTTTCAAGCGCGATTGCCGCGCCCTGGCGAGCTGGCTTCTTGAGCTCGATGTCGAACTCGTCGTCATGGAGAGCACCGGCATGTACTGGAAGAGTATCTATGCCCATCTGGAACGCGCCGGCATCCAGGCCTGGGTCGTCAATGCGCGTTTCGTCAAGCATGTCCCGGGCAGAAAAACGGACATGAACGATTCGCAGTGGCTCGCGGTGCTGGCGCGCTTCGGTCTGGTGCGCGGCAGCTTCATCCCGCCTCAGGATTTGCGCGAACTGCGCCTGGTATCCCGTTACCGGCGTAAGCTCACTGCCATGCGCGCGAGCGAAATCAACCGGCTTCATAAAATCCTCGACGATGGCGGCATCAAACCTGGCGGCGTCGTCACCGACATCAACGGCTTGTCGGCACGCGAGATGGTAGCCGGCCTGATCGCAGGCAAACCGATCACCGCGCTACCCGATATGGCACGCGGCAGGCTCAAACTCAGGCGCGAGGACCTGCAAGCCGCACTCGATGGCGATCTGACGGCGCGCCACCGATTCATTCTCGAACACCTTCATGAGCACATTGAAATGCTCGAGCGTAGTCTGGCCCAACTCGACGCCTATATCTTTGCCGCCATGACCCCCTGCCAATGGGCGCATCGCCTGCTGCAAACTGTACCTGGAATCGACCAGATTGCGAGCGCCCTGATCCTCATCGAAATCGGCGACGACATGACCCGCTTCGGCAGTGCCGATCGTCTCGCGGCATGGGCAGCACTTTGTCCCGCCAACAATGAATCCGCCGGCAAGCGCAAGTCAGGGCGAATCGGAAAAGGCAGTTCGGTCATCCGCTACATCATGTGTGAATGCGCCAACTCCGCGTGGAAAACCAGGAGCTCGCTGGCAGCCAAATATAGAAGCCTGATGGTACGCAAGACGCACAAAAAAGCGATCATCGCTCTGGCCCACAAGATGATACGGTTGATCTTCCTGCTACTGACACGCAAAGTCGCGTATCACGACCCGCAGATCGACTATCAGGCCATCGGCGCGAAGAAAAACGCACCGCGCTGGATCAAGCAGTTGAAGGCGATCGGCCAATGGCCCGACGAGGCGTCAGCCTCTGTCACCACCTAACGGTCGCCACAACGAGGGGTCGGGCATGGCGATATTTTTACTCGCGGACCACGCGAGGGGGCATGCACATGCCCGTACTAGCCAGCTTTCACGGTA
>NZ_CADIKH010000312.1 GCF_902859855.1 Paraburkholderia humisilvae | reverse complement strand
AGCTCGACCATGCGAGCCCGGAATTCCGCAGGGTATGGGGTACGATGCTTGCCCATTTCCGGCACCTCCTTCTCAAAAGAATAGGTGTCCGTTTTTCTGGGTCAATCTCAGATAGCGAATGGTCGCGAGCGAATCAGGCGTGTGGGGTTGCGCGCGGCGGACGTCCCCTCGCAATGTAATCTTCGGGAACACCAGGCGTCTGGCGTGCTGCGAAGTTTTTTTTGGCGCTGAGCGCAGCGCCGGTAGCGAGACGTTCAGAGAGCAGAAATCCGTAGGCCGCAATGGCCAGCGCCGCATGGTGATGAAACCCCCGCCATCCTCGACCTTCATAGTGCCCAAGCCCCAGTTCCTGCTTCAGATCCTGGTAGTCCCGTTCAATGCGCCAGCGCATGTGCGCATACGCCACGAGTTGCGCCAGCGCGGTGTCGGCTGGCAGGTTGGAGAGGTAGTATTTCAGCGGGTCTACGTCGTCAGCTGGCCATTCGATGAGCAGCCACTGCCCGGGGCGTAACCGCGCCTTGCCGGTATTGCCGCCCGCATGGCGCACACGAACCGCTGCGAATCGCCCGCTGAGCGTTTCGTTCGAACCCTCGCGCCAACTGAGCGTCGTGAAGGCGCTAGCAGGCAGTGAATGGGCCAGTTCTTTCACGTTCACCGGTTGCCGGGAGGGCGTACGGCGGGGCACCACAGGCGGGCGGCCCATGCCTGCATATCGTTTCGGCGGCAATGGTTCGACGCCCGGTGGCCAGACCACCAGCGCCGACGTGATACCGACCACATATGCCAGGCTCAGATCATCCAGATGTTGGCGCAATGCGTTATCGATGCCGTAGCCTGCATCAGCGAGCACGCAGTGCCGTGGCGCCCCGGCGGCCAGCAAGGTCTCGATCTGCCGCAGTGCGATCTGCGGCCTGGTCTCAAACCCGATATGCGCAGGAATGCCGGCTCTCGCGCGTCGTTCGTCATCTTCTGCCCAGTCCTGCGGCACATGGAGTTGCCACGCCACCGGAATGCTGGCCTGCTCGCAGGCCAGAGAGACACTCACTGCGACCTGGCAATTATCCTGTTTGCCGAGCACGCCGCAGTACTGGCGGGCCACGCCGACCGAATGACGCCCCTTCTTCGGGAAGCCCGTGTCGTCCACTATCCAGAAGCCACCGTCCGAAAAATCCATTCGCGGCACGACCCACTGACAGACCCGACGCAGCAGTTCATCGTCCGGCCAGTCGGCCTTGGCAACGAAGTGGTGCAAGGCCTGATGCCGCGCGCTGGCGTGAAGCGGGTCCATACTGGCGGCCATCGGTTCGACGCTCTTGCGCGTCAATGGCAGCATCAGGCCGGTGCAATAGGCATTCAGGCCCGCGTGACGGTCCGCATGGCCCAGGCCTGCCGCCAGATGCTCAATGTACTGCTCAAACCGCGTTTGCGCGTTCATTGATTCTCGCTTTATGCCTGGGTATCCTTATTGTATTTGAAGGCCACTTCCGGGTAAATCAAGTTACGTGATTTTTAAGAGGATAGCCTCACACCCTCCCGGGCATAGGGCCCCCGAAGAACGGAGCGTGCGACTTTCACCGCACTCCGCTCGCGCACAGCATTAAGCGTCGTGCTGACGCCGGTCTCGCCGCA
>NZ_CADIKH010000311.1 GCF_902859855.1 Paraburkholderia humisilvae | reverse complement strand
CTCGGAAGAGAAGACCAGAATCACAAATATAGCGGAGGGTTTCGATTTCCTTGGCCAGAACGTGCGTAAGTACGACGGCAAGCTGCTGATCAAGCCAGCGAGAAAGAGTATTAAATCGCTGCTCGACAAGGTCAGGGACATCATCAAAGGTAACGCTAATCGAAGAGTGGAATGTGGGTCCAGCTTGCGACAGTGACTCGTGCCGGATTCCATTTGGTTTGGGGGTCGGCAATAACAACTCTCCGGTGGGCGTATTTATATCGTTCTCGAAAGGGCGTATCACCGAGATTGATGTGGAATTCGGTGAGAACTACTGGGATGAGATTACCCCCGTCCTCGATAGGAAGTACGGTGCAAGCTGGAATGTTGAACAGGACCCAAATTTTCTGATTACTGACTTGGAGACGAAGAAATCAGTCACGGTCGAGTGGATCACGCTTACACATCGTCCCAACGGCACGAATCGACGCACGGGTGACGCCTGCATGATTTGGGTGGTGAACTATGACGTGATCTTCCGGCATCATGACCCGCTGGGACCGTATCACTCCGTGTTCGCAATCAAACTTGTATCTGATAATTTTTGAAGTCTCTGCGAACAAGGCCAAAAACGTCGTTTGCATAAGGAAAATACATGGAAAGAGTAAACTCGTCGGGGGCCACTTTCAAAGCGGCTCCAATCAAAGCTGGCGCTCCATTTGGCGAATTTTGGGTGCAGATCACCTTGCCGAATGGCAAGCAGATTGGTATTGGTCAGTTTGAGAATTCTTTTGCCAATAGCGGTGAAGCAGAGCGTTGGATTAACGACCATATAGACGATCCTGAATATCAATAACGCCTGCTTGATCGGAGTATAGAAACTTGTGCGAGAAACGAAAACGGCGAATGTCCGACAGGAAGTCGGCGGCGCGGTATGTCTGCATGTTCTGGTCGGCGAGCGACGACTGCCGCGTGAGTTACAATTATTGAAACGTCTTTTGTTGGAGGTTGCGATGCTGACGGTTGAATTGCCGGATGGGCTGGAAGCGGCTGTGGTCATGGCTGCACGTCGTGCGGGGCGATCGGTGGACGAATATGTTGCTGCTGTCTTTGCCGATGCTCTGTCGGTCGAGATTGATCGCGCACGGCTGGATTCGTATCTGTCCGGTACGCCGGGAGTGTCGCATGAGCGGGCGCGGGCGTGGCTGGCCGATCTGGCCGCAGGAAAGCGTAGCGAATGTCCGCGTTGATCTGCATCCTGACGCGCTTGACGATGTGGCGCGTCTGTACGATTTCCTTTTCCCGCATAGTCCTGAGGCTGCGCAGCGCGCGGCCTCGGTCATTCTTGATGCCGCTGACCTGATTGCAGAAAATCCGGGCATTGGCGCGCCGCATCTCGAGTTCCGCGAGTGGCCCGCTAGGTTCGGCCGCAGCGCATACGTCATGAGCTAAAGTCGAAAGTGGTGTACGGGGGAGTTGAGGCGGGAAGTTGAAAGCGGTGGAGGTTTCAGCTGAGAATCTGATTGTCGAAGTCGGAAACCGGCAAAAAATCAAACCATCCACCATGAGCAAGGATACGGAAAAAGCAGTGGTCGGTCTATCGGGAGTCGGGCTTGGTCTGGACGAACTGGTTCGTCAAGGGGCACGGCAAAT
>NZ_CADIKH010000310.1 GCF_902859855.1 Paraburkholderia humisilvae | reverse complement strand
CATTCCTTTCAGAAATGGCATCCCGGTGATCGACAGCACACCGGTTCAGCAATCGCTCGCCGCCTGATGAACCTGCTCACCGCGTACACCAGATTTGACAATTGCTCTGCGAAATGGCACGACGACCGTCACGTTCGCCGCAGCGTTCGCAACCTTCCATGCATGCCCGGCTGAACCGAACCATGCTGCTGCCGATACCGCGATCGCACGCGGATGAACTCTCGCTTCAGCACCATGCCGCCTGTGAGGCGCTTCGCACGAACTAGGGTTCAGAGCACGGTCTGGCGACCCCTGCTGCAGATGGTGATCGTCACCGCCATCATTGATGAGGCGCGCCGGCACGAGCTCGGCACCGATGCGATCAAGGCCGGAGAACAGGCCATCAACGAGGCGCTCGAGCGCGGCCGCGCCCGCGTCGGCTGGTTTCTGGATGGGCAGGGCGAAGAGATCGTCGTTGTGCCGATCGCCTGGAACGGCTTGAGCGCTTGCGCGACAGCAGGTCATACCCCGGACCGACCGTCGATGCATCACTCGGCAGTCCGGTAACCGCTGGTGCATATGCGTACTTGCGCCCTACATCGGAACGTGATCAATCCCTGTCGCGTAGATTCCTGTACGTGCGCTGCGTGGCCGGCGATCCGTGCAGCGCAAGCCAGGTCTGCACGGCCCCGTAATCGTTGGCGGCGTCCAGTGTGTCGCTGGCGGCCAGCGCGCGGAAGGTCCCCTGGGAGCCATCGACCTCGTGCGGCAGGTTCAGGGATTCCCACGGCACGATGTCGCCGCGCTGGCTCGCGACCACGAGTGCGGCCTTGTCCGTGAGGGCAGGCCAGGCCGCGAAGAACGCCTCGATTGCACGGCCTTCCACCGCTGGCGACGACGCGGAATGCGCACGGTCATATCGGCGAGGGTCGTGATGCGGTGCGCAGGGTGTCGATCGCCTGCGCGACGGCCTTCGCGTGCCGTTGCCGTTCACCCGCCGGGTGGCCGGGGAGCGTCGCCAGATCGTCGCGATGGGCGATATGCGCAAGGGCAACCAGTTTGCGCCGGACACGCCCGGAGCAAGCCGCGCGCGGAGCGGCCGTCGCCCAGCGCCGCGAGCAGGTAGCGCTCGACGGCCGGGCGCACGGCCAAGCCCGTGTACCAGGCGCGCAGCGCGGCCAGTTCACCGGCGCCGGGAAAACCGGGCAGCGGATCAGGGCCGGGAGGCGGCAGGGTGGCGCATTTTCATGCGGGCGAGTTTAGCGCACAAACCGGTGCCTCGTGATAATTGAAAAGTTATCTTGAGGGCACGGATTTCATGCAAGCCGTCTCTGATCCGGATGCGCTAAATGCGAGCCCGAATACGAAAAGGGACTGAGTAGTCGTGCTTGAGCGCATAGGGGGAGCGGGATAAGATCCACGCCCTTGGCATGGGGTGCAGGGCGATGCAGGACGCTCCCAGGAGCATGGCAGGCGCAACAGTGCCGTTTCCCAACGTGACCATGCGGCGGCCTGTCGATGACGGTGTGAGCACCGCTGATGGCAGCGTCGGCCTGCCGGGCTTCGAAGCCGGGGGCGCGCCTCGCTCCCTCACGGCGCCTGTGTGGCGAAATTCCTCTTCAGATCATCACGGGACAGGTATGACTGGCAGCAT
>NZ_CADIKH010000309.1 GCF_902859855.1 Paraburkholderia humisilvae | reverse complement strand
TGTTCGGTGCCACCCTATGGTGCTGAAGAATGGCTTGAGCCGGATGCGGGGTGACCCGCACGTCCGGTTCTTAGGGGGCGGCGGCGCAGCAATGCGCTGCTGCTACCCGACCAGGTGCACGGTGTGGATGCCACGGGCAAGTTTGTTCCGCGACGCCGCGTCGGCCGCGCTCAACTGGCGGAACTCATTCTCCGACTCACGCCATGTACGATCGGGATGGAAGCCTGCTCGAGCGCTCATCATTGGGCACGACAGTTCCAGCAGCAAGGGCATGTCGTCAAACTCATCAGCCCGCAATTCGTGAAGCCCTTTGTGAAGGGCAACAAGAATGACGGCAACGATGCCGAGGCGATCTGCGAAGCGTTGCAGCGACCATCAATGCGCTTTGTGCCGGTCAAGTCCGTCGAGCAACAGGATGTCCAGAGCCTTCACCGCGCCCGCAGCCGTCTCGTCAGTAACCGGACCGGACTCGTGAGTCAGATGCGCGGCATTCTCGCTGAACGCGGCATCGTATTCGCGCAATCGATCACTCGTGCACGCCGGGAAATCCCGGCGATCTTCGCAGACATTTCAAACTGCCTGACGCCACTCGCACGCGAGATGCTCGCCGACCTCATGGACCAGCTGCGTGAGCTCGACAAACGCATCGCCGGGTTCGACAGGCGTATCGATGTGGTGTTCAAGGCCAGTGAAACCTGCCAGCGCATTGCGCAGATTGAAGGAGTTGGGCCCAAGACGGCTACCGCCATCGTTGCGCCGTATCCGATCCAAAGGACTTCCGGAACGGCCGTCACTTCGCTGCCTGGCTCGGCCTTGTTCCCCGTCAGAGTTCAAGCGGGGATCGCACCCATCTCCCCGGCATAAGCAAACGAGGCGACCGCCACTTACGCACCCTGCTTATCCACGGTGCACGCGCGGTACTTCGAACCGCCCCAAACAAACATGACAGGAAGCATGCGTGGGCTTTGGCGCTGCAGGCCCGACGAGGCGCCAATCGTGCCATCGTGGCAATCGCCAGCAAGATGGCCCGTGTCATCTGGTCGATGCTCGCAACCGGCCAGTCGTACCAGAAAGCTGTATAGCTCCGACTTCACTAACGATGCGTTGATGAATTGACGAATGGCACCCGGTCGATCCGGCGAGCAGGGAACCTGAAATCTATAACGGCCCTTGAGGTCTTCCAGTTGTTGATGCCTGCACGCGCGGAATTCCAGTTGGGCGCTGGGCTATGCCCTGACGCCGGATATATGTACGCAATCGACCTCCGTGTCTGTCAACTTCAGCTTGCTCTTGAGGGCAGTCCATATATGTAGATGGTCTGCGCGCTCGGCTCGAACTCCTTTTTCAGTTCCTTCGGCCTGCGTTCCGCCTTCACCAGCTCGACCATTTTCGCCCGGAATTCCGCCGGGTACGGGGTACGATGCTTGCCCATAATCGGCACCTCCTTCTCCAAAGGATAGATGTCCGTTTTTCTGGGTCAATCTCAGATCCTCTCGCCTATCTGAAGAAACTGCGCACGCGCCTGCCAGCACGAGCTATTGTCGGATCTGGTGTATGGGGTTGAGGCGGGGAATTGAGAAGGCGGTGGCGGTTGGCTGAGAATGTTGCTTGTCGAGAGTAACAACCAGCTAACCGGAATCCA
>NZ_CADIKH010000308.1 GCF_902859855.1 Paraburkholderia humisilvae | reverse complement strand
GTCATCGTGCGACCTGAAAGTCGCCTGAATTTCTGTCTCACAGGGGAAGTCATGACCTGATGAAACCGGTTGTTCCATCAACCGTTCCCTACCCGGACATGCGGAGCCGGTAACAGCCCGGTGTGAAGCTCTGGGGACAACGTAGCCGCCGGGAAACCGGTACGCTGAGCCGCGAGGCGAGGCGGAATCTGCCAGCACGAAGGCGGAGAGGAGCAAGGGATGAGCGGGTACGACCAACATACGTGAACTTTCGATAAACGTCGTGATCTTGAACAAGCCAAACGTGCTGACAGGCTTGAACCAGAACGGTGTGTGGTGAGGAGTGGTTCCTGAATGACTGGGCCACCATGGACGATCAGCCACCGGCGAAGAGGAAGGGTCCGCCCCGCTCGGAAATTCAAGCGGAACAGGGTAAGCCCATCGTGCCGCCGGCAACGGCAGGCGAACCGCAAGGAACGCTGTTGGTGTGGCGGGTAAAGGAAAGCGGAGAAAGCGAACGCCTGTCTGTAGCGGACGGGATACGGGCTGCGACATTGCTCGACACGAAAGTGGGCAGACTTCCGCGTGGTCATTCATGGCGAGAGAATCTTTGACGAACCGTTGTACGAGGGAAAGCAGATGACGGCGAACGATACGAAGGTGTCAAACGCTGGTGCGCCCTCGCACGCCGCACGAATGTGGGATCAGGCGAACTGGTCGCATATCGAGACGGAGGTGAAGCGGCTTCAGATGCGTATCGCCAAGGCAGTTCGGGAAGGCCGATGGTGCAAGGCGAAGGTCTTGCAACGTTTGTTGACCCGCTCGCATAGCGGCAAGATGCTGGCCGTGAAGCGTGTGACGGAAAATCGCGGCAAGAGAACGCCGGGGGTGGACGGCAGGATATGGTCATCCCCGTCGGCCAGATGGAAAGGAATGCTATCGCTACGTCATCGAGGTTATCGTGCGATGCCGCTGCGACGTGTTTACATTCCCAGGAGTAACGGCAAGAAACGTCCGTTGGGAATCCCGTGCATGAAGTGCCGGGCGATGCAGGCTTTATGGAAGCTCGCCTTGGAGCCCATCGCGGAGACCCTGGCGGACGCCAACGCCTATGGCTTTCGGCCCCAACGCTCGACCGCCGACGCCATCGAGCAGTGCTTCATCGTTCTGGCCAGGCGTGCATCGCCAGAATGGATTCTGGAGGGGGACATTCGAGGCTGTTTCGACAACTTCAGCCACTCCTGGATTCTGGAGAACGTGCCGATGGATAAGGAGGTTCTGCGGAATTGGCTTCAAGCCGGATATATCGACGAGGGAACTCTGTTCGAGTCACGGGCTGGTACACCCCAAGGGGGCGTCATCTCGCCCGTAATCGCGAATATGGCGTTGGACGGATTGGAGGCAGCAGTCTATGCAAGCGTCGGCGCCTCGAAACTCGCGCGCAGCAAGGCGCAGCTCAACGTCGTCCGTTATGCCGATGACTTTGTGGTGACTGGCGTGTCGAAAGATGTGCTGGAATCCCGAGTGCTTCCTGCGGTCAGGTCATTCATGGCCGCTCGAGGTCTGGAACTCTCGGAAGAGAAGACCAGAATCACAAATATAGCGGAGGGTTTCGATTTCCTTGGCCAGAACGTGCGTAAGTACGACGGCAAGCTGCTGATCAAGCCAGCGAGAAAGAGTAT
>NZ_CADIKH010000307.1 GCF_902859855.1 Paraburkholderia humisilvae | reverse complement strand
TCAACCTTGCGCCGTCGTTTAGTGCCGCTTTTACACCGGCGCTAACACTCCTGCAAGCCTACTCCAGGGGCCCGCCCTCATCTTCAATAAAGCATCGCTCACGCAACCGCTGCGCTCGCATTCGTAGCACACTATGGACGGCCCCCTGTTGCCAGGCAGTCTCGGGTACTGGCATGAGGTCGAGGCAAATTGCGTCCGCGAGGATGGTGCCAGGCATCAGTGCCTGGTCCTTTGCCGTCTCGCCGCTTTTCAGGTGTGTGAAATGACGGGCGAAGCCGGTCAGGCGCCGACCTCCCCATCAACAGTTCGGCGATCTTCACACGTAGTTTGCGCGACCATAAGTGGGCGGGTTTCAACTGACCGTCCGGTCGCGAATCATGTTGGCCCTATGACAACGGTGATGGCAGCGCGCGCAAGCATCAGCAAACCGATACCGATGGCCATCACACCGACGGCGCGGGCAACCTGCTCGCCGTCTGGCGCGAGACGTTCGGCGGTGATGGCTGCCGTGACGGCCACCATCACATGCACATCCATGACGCCCGCGGCTAGCAGCACCGCAGTGGCGCCGGCGCAGCTATACACGCAATGCAGCCCTTGGCGCATACCATATCGCGTCGCTGCGGCAACGCTCGCGGGCACCCATGCGCCAGCCGATGCGACACACGACGTGCCACCTGTTTTCGGGGTTGACCTGCCGCAGCAATACGCAAGGTGACGCGCCTTCCATGCGCTGAACTGCACAATTCCGGCTGCCAGTATGACGGCGCCAGCCGCGCCCGGCACGACGCGCGAGAGCGCTG
Source organism: Paraburkholderia humisilvae (assembly GCF_902859855.1). Lineage (GTDB taxonomy): Bacteria > Pseudomonadota > Gammaproteobacteria > Burkholderiales > Burkholderiaceae > Paraburkholderia > Paraburkholderia humisilvae. Next base: position 860 of record NZ_CADIKH010000307.1, on the reverse strand, counting down.
GCCAGTGCATCTCCAGCGCGGCGAGTGCCGCACCGGCCGGAAACACCGCCACGCCCAGCAACGTCCAGGCCAGGAAGTAGCCGACTCCGACACACACGGTCAACAGCCCCGCTCGCGCGCTGCCCGGCCGGCTAAGGCTCTCGTGGCAGCGCCATAGTATCGGCGTGATCGACGGCATCATCATCGCCACCATCATCAACGCCCACATGCCGGTGAATGATGCGGCCACATGCGGCCAGCTCTGTCCGCTCATCCTCGACCAGGCCATTGACATGGACCAGCCGCCGGGCATCGGCATTCCGCTGCCCGCCGACATGGGCATGCATACGACGACTGTCAGAACGGCGCTCACAACACACAGCAGCGCGCACAGGCCGAAGAACACGCGCCGTGGGTGGCGCGCGGACACCTCCCGCGCAGCCGGCCCAGCCAGCATCGTATGCGCCGCAGCCCGCCCGGAGTCAGTTGTGCGCACTACGTCCATGATTTACCCCTGGAGCGCCGTGGAGCTGTTGCCCGTCTGCTGATCCGCCACTGCCCCCGCCGCTTGTGCAGTCGCGCTGCCCGCCTTCGACGAACAGGTGCACACCACGTTGCCGCAGGGATTCATGCTCTTCAGCACTGCATCGGACAAGTCACCCGAATTATACGCAGCGCCTTCTCGCCGTGGGAATTCGCATGCGCTTTCGTTTTGGCATCAGTGTGCAGGCTATCGAATGCCGTGTTGCCAGAAACATTCTGCGGGTGGGATTGATTTTGAACAGTCAATGACATGATTTTACCTATTTGGGTTGGACTTTGAGGGTACTGCTGAAAACAGCTTATCCTGTGTAACGCGCTCTTTTGTCAAAGACTGTTAG
>NZ_CADIKH010000306.1 GCF_902859855.1 Paraburkholderia humisilvae | reverse complement strand
CCGTCGCTCGCAACAAGCTCAAAAGCGCTCAGCACCGACCTTCGATCATCGCCGCGTGCTGGATTCAGGCAACCTTGTGGTGACGTCATGATTTATGGAAAGGTCAATAGCGCGCTTTGCCTTTCTACAGGTACACGCCGCGGGCGCATGTAGCGCGTACAGTTTGTTGTCCGTCGGCCTCCAACTGTACGAGCTGCTGAGTTGGTGGACTCAGCCCCATCAGGCAGGATATGGCGCGGCTGGACCGTAGTCTCATGCAGGTGCAGTTCGTCTTGAAGCGGCACGCGGCGAGTGGCGCCACGGTAAACAGTGCGATCATCTGATCGCTCGCGGCGGTGCATAGACGCTGTATTCATCGAGGGGCAATAATACCGATCCCGTATTCGTTCGAATACGCTGTTGCTCAACAAACCTGTAACTCAGGTGGGAAATCAACGCCGTTAGCGAGAGGAAAATTGCCAAGCCAGTCAACAATCGCGTCATGATCAAACGATGTGACGTTGCCTCGCGATGATCACCTGTGTGATCAACATTAGAAATTGCTTAAAAGCTTTAACAAGTGCGACGCGTGTCGCCGTTCGCCGGACGTGAATCGGCAACGTAGTGAATGGCAAAGCTCTTCTCTGCCTTGTCACGTTCACGCCCTGAACATCGGAGAGTGAAGCTGTGACCTGCTGTACGACCAGCAGTTGCCGAACGTGCGCGACTGGTAACAGTCGGGTTCGAAGCTTCGGGGACAACGCACCCGCCTTATTGGAGATTCCCACGGGCGACCGGAAGGGATCGACACTGCCAGCAGCCGTGCGGTGTGGGGGGCAAGTTCCGCATGCACAACGTACGTGAACTGTTGCAAACCTCGTTAGCTTCAAGGAGCCAAAGCTGCTGGGAGGCTCTGACCAAAATGGTGAATGGCCGGTTGCATCCCTTTGTTATGGATGCACGTCGTCAAAGTGCCATCGGGGGATAGACAGGTGCTAAACGGATAGGCCCGGGAATACTCGGGTCGGTAGGGATGGGAACGCGGAAACCCCGATTTCCCGCCAACGCTCCGGCTTGCTGGGACGGTGGCAGGTGGACCGTGAGGAACACTGTTGGGCAAGCGGGATTGAGAACGCGCAAAAAGCGAAGGGTTGCCTGTAACGGGTGACATAGGGGTTCGGAATTTGCCTCAACCTGAAAGGGTGCTGACGTGCGCGTGGTGCGGTTGTCGTTGACCTGTGTCCGAGGTTCGCCAAAGGCAGCTTGTGAGAGACCGGTAGCGCTACGGTCCAGCGCCCTTGTCCCGGTAGCGGAATGAATCGACGGTGCGACGTCAGCGAAGGTTGTGTCTGCGCAGATACAACTGGCATCAGTGAGATGCTTCTGGCCGTGCTCGAGCCGTATGCGGGGAAACTCGCACGTACGGTTCCTCGGGGGCCGCGTTTCCGGGAGGGAACGTGGCTACCCTCTAATGAACAAAGGGCTGTTTACTTCTGGCCATTCCTGTTAACCTGATCGTTGTTTCGGCGACAAAAAGGACATGGCTAAACCGATACTGGACGACGAACTGTGGGCACTCATCGAACCGTTGCTGCCACCGCCCAAACCGCGGCGCTCGCGCTATCCCGGGCGCAAACCGCTGGACAATCGCGCCGTGCTCACCGGCATCCTGTTCATCCTGCAAAGC
>NZ_CADIKH010000305.1 GCF_902859855.1 Paraburkholderia humisilvae | reverse complement strand
CCCCAAATAATCGCGCTGTTAAATGACAATATCCGTTTGTGGCACTCGCACAATTCAGGAGCTTGCCCGGGACCACGGCAGGATGCCACTATTGACCGGATGCTGGAGGGGAGCGCGTGGGATGTGCCCGGGCGTACTGCACCCGGACTTCATCGCTCGCCTGGCATACGGAACCGCACGTGCACAAGCCCGCTTGCACCACGAGGGCGCCGATCTTCGCCGAAGGTCGGGCTAACCATCAATCGTCCGCCCGCGCGGGCCGCCGCACTTATGCCATGCCTGGTACACACACGCCACTGTCCTCCAACGTCGTCCGACGCACGAAGCGCCTGTGGCGACAGTACGGCATCTTCTGGCTGGGCACGATCGCCGTCGGTCTCACCGCGGTGTATTACGCGCGGCTGATCGACTGGGGCTACAACACGTTTCTCGAGCTGCAGCGTGAACGCCCGTGGCTGCCGCTGCTGGTCACCCCGGCCATCGCAGCCGTCGCCTCCTGGCTCACGCGGCGTTTCTTTCGCGGCGCCGAAGGCAGCGGCATCCCGCAGGTTATCGCCATACTGCACACGAGGCCGGGTGAAACCGGCTCGCGGCTGCTGACGTTTCCCATCCTGTTCGGCAAGATTCTTGTGTCCTTCCTGGCCATCCTCGGCGGCCTCACGATTGGCCGTGAAGGCCCGACCGTTCAGGTCGGCGCCGCGCTGATGTTCAACCTGCGGCGGCTCTACCCGCGCTCGAACGCGCTGATGGAGCGCCAGTTCGTGCTCGCCGGAGCGGCCGCGGGCCTTTCAGCCGCATTCAATACGCCGCTCGCGGGCATCGTGTTCGCCATCGAAGAACTCACGCGCAGCTTCGAGGCGCGCGCAAGCGGCGTGCTGATCACCGCGATCATCGTCGCGGGCGTGATCGCGCTCGGGCTGAACGGCAATTACACGTACTTCGGCACGATCGACGTCGGCACACAATTGCCCGATTCGCTCGCGCCTGCCGTGCTGCTCACAGCGGTGGTCACCGGCATTGCGGGCGGTCTTTTCGGCTGGCTGCTGCTCAACACCTCGCGCTGGCTGCCCGCGCCGCTGTACAGGCTCAATGCCGAGCGTCCGGTCGCGTTCGCCGCGTTGTGCGGGTTCGTGATCGCGGTGGTTGGGGTGATCTCGGGCGGTACGACATTCGGCAGCGGCTATTCAGAAGCGCGTGGGCTGCTCGATGGCCACGCGCAGTTGTCGATGTTCTATCCGCTGCTGAAGATGGTGTCGATGGTCGGCTCCTATCTGCCCGGCATTCCGGGCGGTATTTTCGCGCCGTCGCTGTCGATCGGTGCGGGCTTCGGTAACGTGCTGCATATGGTGTTCAGCGACATGCGCCCGCAGATACTGATTGCGCTGGCGATGGTCGGCTATATGGCGGCGGTCACGCAATCACCGATTACGTCGTTTGTGATCGTGGTGGAGGTGCTCAACGGACACGCGCTGGTCATCGGGCTGATGGCGACCGCGCTCGTGGCGAGCCGCGTGTCGGCTTTCTTCACGCCGCCGCTATACGAGTCGCTCGCGCTGCGCTATATGACGCAGCCGCTGCACCCCGAGGCGGCGACCCCGCATCAGCAGGACCTGCCCGAGCCGCTCGTGCACGTGGTATTGGACGCCAGCAGCAACGAAGCACCACCGC
>NZ_CADIKH010000304.1 GCF_902859855.1 Paraburkholderia humisilvae | reverse complement strand
GCGCCACGCTTACTCTGCCGTGGTTCGTGCAGAGAGCGGAATACCGCCCCGCTGAAGCGACGTTCAAGCCGCTCGTCAATGGTGAGGAGGCGTTTGGCGCGATCCATGACGCGATGTTGGGCGCGAAGCGCTCGGTCGATATCATCTGCTGGGGCTTTCAGCCGTCGATGTATTTCAGGCGGGGAGGCGGCAGCGCATCGGTGCCGATCGGGCAACTGCTGGCGCAGCTTGGCGCAGACGGTATCAAGGTTCGGTTGCTGTGCTGGCAGGATGATCTTCACCTGGCAGAACTGAGCGAAAACGGGGCGCCAGGGAACAACCTTGCAACATCGATCAAGCCTTTGTTGCCGGACTGGTTCGTCTCGCTGCCCAAGGTATCGGATTACGTCGCGAAGGACTACCAGGCCGGGTGGGAGCGGGAGTTCGATATCGAGTGGTACCGGCGGGCAAACCTGAATAACGTCACCAGGGACAGGTATCGCACCGCGAGTGACAGGATCGCCGAGTTCGCCGCTCGAAAGGACGCGTTCAAAAATGTCGAGTTTGCCACCCGGGATTTCAGCCTCGACAACCGCGACGAGATCGATCACCGGATGAAGCTTCATAACGAGGCGGTCCGCCAGGGCAAGGCCGTGGGGACCGTTGGCAGGACGGCGATGAAGGTTTTTCCCACCCATCATCAGAAGATGGTGCTTGTCGATTACGAAATGCCCGAGCATGCCGTTGGCTTCGTGATGGGCCATAACATGCTCGATACGTACTGGGACCGGGACGATCACCGCTCCCTGCGGATGCATCCGCAGATGGGCCGCAACGGGCTGCATCCCCGCCAGGATATGTCGAGCCGGGTCAGTGGCCCGGTGCTCGCGTATCTGAACAGGAACTTCTGCGAGGCGTGGGACGAGGCAACCGGCCAGAATCTCGCGCAGTCGCGCGCCGCGCTCGAGCGCCAGCTGACCTTGCGTCGTGACTTCGACACACCGGTGATGGCGCAGGTGCTTCGTACGCAATCGCAGCATGGCAGGCGCGACATCGCCAGCCTGTATCTCCAGGCGGTGAATAACGCCACGAAGTTCATCTATATCGAGAACCAGTATTTCCGCTGGCCTGAACTGGCCGGGAAAATAAAGCAGCTTGCGGCCAACCTGGTCACCGGGGGACGCGATCCGGGCAAGCACAGCTCGATCTATCTGTTCGTCGTGACCAATTCGAATGACGAGGGCATCGGTCCCGGGACCGTCAATACGTACAACATGCTCAACGCGCTGGGCAAGGCGGACCGCATTCCGACGATTGCGCGGCTCGAACGGAACGATGCGTTGCAGGCCCGGCTGACGGCGGCGCAACGTGACTGGGCGGCCGCCACGCTGCAGGTGGGCAAAGCGGTTGAGGTAGACGCCGGGGTTCGCGCGCGGCAACAGCAGCAGGCGGCGCAGGCACAAGTGGCGTCGCTCGAGCAGCAGATTCTGGACAATCGTGACGAAAAGAAAACACCGGTCCTGCCCGTCGAGATTCCAGGGCTGAAGGTGCAGGTTTGCACGCTGGTTGCACCGGATTCACCGCCTGGAAAGTGGGACTACGTTTACGTGCATACCAAGCTGATGATCGTCGATGACGTATTCATGACCCTGGGTTCGGCAAACATCAATCTGCGCAGTATGGCGGTGGATAG
>NZ_CADIKH010000303.1 GCF_902859855.1 Paraburkholderia humisilvae | reverse complement strand
GCTTTCGCGGCTTCGAGCGCTCGACGAGCAGATCACACGGATCGAGCAGCGCATTCTCGAATGGCGTCGCAACGATGAGGCATGCAGACGCATCTCCGAAATTCCCGGCGTGGGTGTGCTCACCGCGACAGCGGCCGTATCCGTCATCAGACAAGCAAAGACGTTCCGCTCCGGGCGGGAATTTGCCGCCTATCTGGGCCTCGTGCCACGACAGAGCAGTTCCGGCGGCAAGGTCAGGCTGGGTGGAATCAGCAAGTCAGTATGACTCCCGTTCGGCAAGGCTGGCCGCCGTGCGGTCGTAAGCGCGGGTTAGCATTGCTGCCAGAGCCGCATCGAGCGAGGGCGGAGCCGCCGCTCAACGGTTCATTCCGACGCGGAGGCCAGCATGGAACACGATAGCGCGCTGTACGTGGGACTGGATGTCCACAAGGATTCGATCACGGTCGCCTATGCGGTCGGGATGGGTGACGTCGAACTGTTCGGGAAGGTGGGCGCCATGCAGATTGATGTCGAGCGGCTTTGCAAACGGCTGCAGCCGAAGGCCCCTCACATCTGTTTCGTCTACGAAGCCGGACCATGCGGATATGGCCTTTACCGAAGGCTCGTCGATAAAGGCTACGACTGTATGGTCTGCGCACCATCACTCATTCCCCGCAAACCAGGTGATCGCGTCAAGACGGACCGCCGTGACGCGATCAAACTGGTCCGCTCCGCAACGGCGATCTCTCGGCCGTACATGTGCCAACGATTGAAGATGAGGCTTTCCGCGACCTGGCCCGTGCGTGGTCCGCTGCACGGGAGGATCTGAAGGCGGCGCGCTGCAGGCTCAAATCATTCCTGCTCGCCCACGGCGTCCACTATCTCGGCCGTCCCAACTGGGGGCCAACACATCGCCGCTGGTTAAGTACGTTCTCATTCGACAGCGCGTGGCAGCAACTGGCGTTCAACGAACACCGACGCACGATCGAGGATCGACTCGCCCAGTGCGAGCGGCTGGAGCTGACATTGCGTGAAGCGGTCACCCAGTGGCGTTTTTATCCGGTCGTGCTCGCCTTGCAGGCCATGCGTGGAATCAACTTCACGTCGGCAATTGGACTGGTCTCTGAACTGGGTGATCTGTCGCGCTTCGAACATCCCCGGCAGTTGATGGCGTGGATTGGCGTGACGCCCTCGGAACACTCGTCGGGCGGGAAACGACGTCAGGGCAGCATTACCAAGACCGGCAACAGCTATGCGCGCAAACTTCTCGTTGAATCTGCCTGGAGCTACCGCCATCCCGCACGCGTAAGCATCGATATCCAGCGCCGACATGAAGGTCTACCCAAACCGATAATTGATCGTGCCTGGGATGCGCAGTTGAGGCTGTGCAGACGATTTCGCAAACTCGTAGGCCGAGGCAAGACTCCGCACGTCGCCATCATTGCTGTCGCACGCGAGCTGGCTGGTTTTATCTGGGACGTCGGTCGAATGGGGATGGCATTTGCTCTGCCTTCCAACGTACAACTCGCATAAATGGAGTTCATAAAGATCGCGCACCACTGCAAACTTCAAGTTTCCTGAAGGCGGCGCAGCCCGGTATTCGTGAGATTGACCCAGAAAAACGGACACCTATTCTTTTGAGAAGGAGGTGCCGGAAATGGGCAAGCATCGTACCCCATACCCTGCGGAATTCCGGGCTCGCATGGTCGAGCTT
>NZ_CADIKH010000302.1 GCF_902859855.1 Paraburkholderia humisilvae | reverse complement strand
GGCGGCAAACTGCACCGCCATCGTCGCACTCGACAGATGTGCCCTTCGGATGATCCCGGAGCCGATGTCGCTGGCCAACTACCTCCTCCCGCGTCAGCGGGTTAGTTCAATTTGGCTTATCAGGATTAGACAAACGCGGAGGGATAGTACAATCACATAAATACAGCCAACGCATACTCATTACTGAATGACCACGGCCACCGCAGACCCCGAATCCAGGGCGCGACAGATCTGCATCGATACGACCGACCTGTCCTTGGGGGGAGCCATGGAGGCGGTGTGCTGCTACGATCTCGACCGGCGCTGTCTGATCGCGACCGGGATGGGAAAACCGGACTCGGTTCCCGTGCCTGACAGCGCCTATCCAGCTGTCGAGACCGCCGGGCATTCGATCCGGGTGATTCACACGCACCCTGAGTCGGCCGTCAACGTCAGCCTGAGTGAGTCGGATGTGTCGTATCTCTGGACGCACGCTGGCGTGTTAGAGGTGGAAGCGGTCCTGCTCGATGGCAGCTGGTTTCGGGCCGGTCGCCGCATCGACACGGACTGGGCGCACGAGAGTGCGTTCGCCACAACCGATCTGATCAACGCGGGCGTGGCGGCTGCGACGATCGAGGACCGGCAGAATCTGGGTTTGGATCCGTTCTATAATGAGGTCCGCACGCATCTGGTGTTGATCGTGCTGGATGAGTACCTTCGGGAGCAGGAAAAAAGCGCCAGATCATGGTTTTCGTGGCGTCGCCCGCCCGAGTACGGTTTTACATATATATTTGAGCTGTCGGAGCAACGGCGTCATCGTTGGGCTGAACCCCAGTCGCAACGGCAGATCCAAGGCTGGGTCAGTGCAATTCGGCGAGAATATCGCCGCATCCGATAACTGCGAGGATCATCATGGCCATTTTCGTTCCGGCACCGCCGGCAGAGCGCAGCAGACGGGCAAAGAGTGAGTGGCAAAGGTATGCCGCTGATCTCCGCACGCTGCTTGAAGGCCAGCTGCGCCCGGGCGAACTCAGCGCGGTGCGTTTTCAGTTGCGATTTGCCGAGACGCTACTTGACCGCATGCAGGAGTGGGAGCCCGTCGGCCATGCTTCGACGATGCTGCGCAGATAGCTGATTAAACGTAAGTTGATCGCGCAAAAACCGCCGGCATTCCGGCGGTTTTTTTATGCTCAACCAGAAGCTTGGCGCGAGCAAGGAGCCTGATGGCCCTGTGCAAGTGGCCATGTCTGTCGTCGGGTCCATACATGCGCGGAATCCTGATCCGGGATTTGCATTGAGACGTCAACCAATGGCGAAAACGACTCTAATCTGTCCGCCCTGAATAAAGCGTTTTTGTTCGTCGTCGGCGTCAGACGACGGGCGTTCTCTGATCGGCAGAAACGAACAACGCGATAAGAACGAGGGCGCAAAAAAGCCGCAGCTTCCTGAGGATCATCGGTGTCGCAATAAGGCGGGTCGGCTATGATGTGCGGAACAAGATGAACGACTGAAAGCTTGATGAAGACGCTGAATCCGGCTGTAGCCCCCGTGCTCAAACGCCTGCATTACCTGCTTGATGTAATCCTGACGTGCGTGCGTTGGTACGTGTCTTATGCGCTAAGCCTGCGAAACCTGGAAGAAATGATGGCGGAGCGAGGCATCGGGGTGGATCATTCAACCGTGCATCGTTGGGCCCTCAAGCTGCTGCCGGTGCTGGAGAAAGCGTTCGG
>NZ_CADIKH010000301.1 GCF_902859855.1 Paraburkholderia humisilvae | reverse complement strand
GCAGCCTTCGAAGATCCTCGACACGAAACTCGGAGCGTCCCGCCGCAGTCTGGGCGAATGCGTCCGGCTCGTCCACATCAGTCCATGAGGCCAGTATCGACGCTAGCCGGCCATGTTCGTCATAGAACATGACACGATCCTCTCCCCAGTTCTGGCGTCGGGTAGCCAACTGGATTCGGGTACCGCGCAGGGGGTGAAATGGATGGGTGATCTCGACCGTTACGGTCGCGCAACCGTCATCACGACAAGCAGTTGCTGACTTACGATAAGGCCAAGGTCGAAGTCGGTGTGCAAATCGTCGAGCGCTGGGTGCTGGCCCGGCTGCGCCATCACCGCTTCTACAGCCTGGCCGAACTCAACAAGGCCATCGCGAACCTGATTACCAACCTGAACCAGCGGCCGTTCAAACGACTCGAAGGCACGCGCCGCGAGTGGTTCGAGCGTCTGGACCAGCCCGTGCTGCGCCCGCTGCCGGCACGGCGCTACGAGGTCGCCACCTTCCAGAAGTGCCGCGTGAACATTGACTACCATGTCGAGGTCGGCGGCCACTACTACAGCGTGCCGCACAGCTTGGCGCGGCAGGAAGTCTGGGCGCGCATCACGCGCCACGGCGTCGAGATCCTGCATAACAGCCGGCGCGTTGCCGCGCACGCGCGCTCACGGCTCAAGGGCAAGCATACGACCGTCGCTGAGCACATGCCAGTCGCGCACCGCGCGCACATGGAATGGACGCCGGGCCGGTTGCTCAACTGGGGCAAGTCCGTCGGTCCCGGTGCCGAAGCCATCGTCCAGCATCTGCTGACCAACAGGCCTCACCCGGAGATGGGCTACCGCGCCTGCCTTGGGCTGCTCTCGCTCGAACGCACGTACAGCCGTGTCCGGCTCGAAGCTGCCTGCCTGCGCGCGCTGACCATCGGCTCGCCGACGCGTCGCCCGGTGTTGTCGATCCTCGAAGCCGGCCTCGATCAGCAGCCCGCGCTCCCGATAACCCTCACTGAGTGGCGTGCGCCCGATCACGAGAATGTGCGCGGCCCGGATTACTACCATTGATTTACAACTGACCCGAGGAGGTCGAGATGTTGATGCAGCACACCGTAACCCAGCTTAAGGCACTAAAGCTCGACGGCATGGCCCGTGCGTTCGAAGAGCAATCCGCGCTCACGGCCAGCACCAGCCTGTCGTTCCAGGAGCGCGTGGGCATGCTCGTCGATCGCGAAGTCGCCTGGCGCGATACGCGCCGACTCGAACGTCTGCTGCGCGCGGCGAAGCTCAAGAACCCGAACGCCTGCGTCGAGGACATCGAGTACCGGCAGAGCCGCGGCCTCGATCAGCGCGTCGCAGCCACGCTCGCTGGCTGCGACTGGGTACGCAACGCGCAGAACCTGCTGCTGACCGGCCCGACCGGCGCGGGCAAGACGTGGCTCGCGTGCGCGTTCGGGCAGCAGGCGTGCCGTCAGGGCTTCTCCGTGTTCTACGTGCGCGTCGCGCGGCTGTTCGAGGAACTGAAGATCGCGCACGGCGACGGCAGCTTCACGCGCCGGCTCGCTCAGCTTGCGAAGATCGATGTGCTGATCCTTGATTTATGTGCAGCGCGCGGTTAAGTGGAGAGATCGTGCAGCAAGGCGAACCCGCCTGGTTTGAGCATGCCTTGACTGCACATAACAGGTCAGAGTCTACGCAGCCAGCCAACCAGGTCAGCGCCGTTCCAGATG
>NZ_CADIKH010000300.1 GCF_902859855.1 Paraburkholderia humisilvae | reverse complement strand
ATGATCGCCTGCGAAGGGCTCGTGCGTTGCGGCGAGACCGGCGTCAGCACGACGCTTAATGCTGTGCGCGAGCGGAGTGCGGTGAAAGTCGCACGCTCCGTTCTTCGGGGGGCCTATGCCCGGGAGGGTGTGAGGCTACCCTCTTTAAATTATTTGTGCAGTTTATTGCCGTACGGGAAGAGTGCCATCGTTGCATGAGCCGTAATCCAAGCAGAATACGCAACGTGGCGATGGAATCAGGAACGTGGCGTTGAGCGCGCTGGACTCCCCCGTGGGATGTAACCCGGGGAAAGGTCAGGCAGCGCGCGTTCGAGGAAGTTTTTTTTACCGCGTGCATCTGATTGCATTCTGAGTCGCCGGGCCATCAGAAACCCATATGCAGCGATACTCAGTGTGGCATGGTGATGAAAGCCACGCCAGCCTCGCCCTTCGTAATGACCGAGTCCGAACTCCTGTTTCAGGTCCTGATAGTCGCGTTCGATGCGCCAGCGCATCTTTGTCACGAACACAAGCTGCTCCAGTGTTGCCTCCCCGGGGGCGGTACTCAGAAAGTATTTGAGTGGCTCCGTATCGCCATCGGGCCATTCAATGAGCAGCCATTGCTCGTCGCGAACGGTACTTCGCCAATAGTCACGATGCGCGGGACGAACCCGTACGGCGGCAAAACGTGAGCAGAGTGCTGCGTTGCTGCCTTCGCGCCAGGTGACGCTCTGCCAGGCGTTCACGGGTAATTGCATGGCCAGTTCCTTCACCGCAAGCGGTTCGTGGCCGGGCGCACGGCGCAGCAATGTCGGTGGCTTGCCGCGCCCGCTCCAGGGCCTGGGCGGAAGTGGCGCCGTACCGGGCGCCCACACAGAGGTGCCAGGCCGGATCCCTACCGCGTACAGCAAACCCAGTTCAGTTATGCCATCCCGGAAAGCGGTTTCGTCGCCGTACCCCGCATCGGCCAGCACGATACCGGACGCAACGCCGGATGCCATAGCCTCGCGAAGTTGGGCCAGCGCAATCTGGGGCTTGGTCTCGAAGACCAGCTCGTCGGGAATGCCCGCACGACGGGCACGGTCCCGGTCGTCGATCCATTCTTTGGGGACATACAGCTGCCAGGCAATCGGCAGGCTGCCGCGTTGCGTCGCGATCGACAGGCTCACGGCAACCTGACAGTTGTCCTGCTTCCCGAGTTGCCCGCAGTACTGACGCGCCACCCCGACCGAATGACGCCCCTTCTTTGGAAAACCCGTGTCGTCAATAATCCAGTAGTAACCGGTCTCTTCAGCAGCGTGCGCGTCTAACGCGGGCATCACCCATTCGTGCACCCGCTGCAAGACTGCCCGGTCAGACCATTCTGCCTTGGCCACAAAGTGGTGCAGTGACTGGTGCTTCGCACTCGCGTGAAGTGGGTCAATATGCGCGGCCATCGGCTCGACGCTCTTGCGCGACAACGGCAATACCAGGCCCGAGCAATAGCCCTTGAGGCCGGCATGGCGATCGGCGTGCCCTAATGCCTGCGCCAGATGGTTCAGATACGCGTCAAATTCGTCGACATCTGCTCTCATCACGATCGCCTGAAATTTCTATTATTTAATAGTGCCAGGTATCTCTTTACCGTCAAATAATTTCAAGAGGGTAGCCTCACACCCTCCCGGGCATAGGGCCCCCGAAGAACGGAGCGTGCGACTTTCACCGCACTCCGCTCGCGCACAGCATTAAGCGTCGTGCTGACGCCGGTCTC
>NZ_CADIKH010000299.1 GCF_902859855.1 Paraburkholderia humisilvae | reverse complement strand
GGCCATGAGCTGGCGGATTTTGTTGAGCGCAGATTGGGACTTGAAACCAATGAGTGCTTCAGCCTGCGCTTGCAGTTTCTTCATTTGGGCCTGAATCTGTTCCAGGTTCGGCATTTGCACTTCCTTTATCATTGGGAAATCGATCGTCCGCACTATGCCACGAGCGTGCATACTGCGCTATGAGTTCATGGCTGGCCGAAGGTTCTGTATCAACCTCGACGCCGAACGCGACATCGAACAACCCTCTCTGATTTTTCTGACAACGATGCTTTCGTTGACCCGGATATTCCGCGCACGACAGAATGCTACCGTTATTGCGCGGCCCTTGCACTGGCGCAATGCCGGGAAAATCATCGCAATCGACGAGCAATTGCATTGGAAAAGGAATAGTTCATGGACGAAAGAAAGCGAGACAGCATGATTGCTTATATCCGTCGCCGGATGGAAGAGGTTGGTATCACGCCAACCGATCTGGCTGCAGCGATGGCTGGCGAGCAATTACAGCATACAGAGTTGCGCTACCGCAGTGCGACCGGAGACACGTGGAGTGGCGAAGGTGAGATGCCGCAATGGCTGCAGCAGGCGATTAGCGCCGGACAATCCATCGAACACTTCGAAGTATCCTTGACGGAGAAGCCCCAGCGGAAGAATCGGGAAAAGGCCGACTGGCGCGATGACCCGTTTGCAGGCAGTCCGCTGGCTCGGTCGCCGCGCCAATCATGAACTGATGTCGGGCTGCCCAGGCTTGTTGCGCGTCCCGGTGTGAACCTTCATCACCGTGAAAACTGAAACGACGAGACCCGCCGGCGACACGACTGTCGGCATGGAGTCCATTCCGGCATTCGGGAGAAATTCGTGCTGTCCCCACCACTTTCAGGAGGTCAGCACCTGCTATCAGCTCTCCTTTGTCCTCGTAGAAGACTGTACCTTCTCTCACGTCCGAATACAGTGTCCACGAGCTATTGAGCAATGGGATGTCGCACCTCGCTTTCGCATTGCCACGCCCGAAGCACCCCGGGTGAAGCGCCGGGGACGCGAACGCCAGGCACAACTGCGGTGAGGTACTATTGTCCCCATCACTCACCACAGTCCCCAAATCTGATGTCCGTAGATTCCAGCTGGTTCGGCCAAATTGAACGCGAGTGGGCACAACTTCGCCAGCGCGACCCGACACTCGACGTGGAAAAGTTCTTCCGGCACATTGTGTCGGCAAACAAGGTCGGCTTTCTTTCGCCTGAATCTATCGCAGCCATTGCGAACGGGCTGCTTACAAGCCCGTTGTCGGGCGCGCCTTACCTCGGCCGGCGACTGCTTAAACTTGCTGGCCCTGACCGGCACCCATCCCTGCGGGTCGCGCTTGCGCTGTCTCTTGTCACGCAGACAGGTGGGCCTGCAGATTACGAGGGCGGGCACGTCATTCTGGGCGATGTACTGAAGGACGAGACGGCGAGCGACCCGCTGCGTGGCATGGCGGCAGCGGCTATTGCAGACAGTGCGCGGCTTGGTCGGGGCATGGACGTCGACGTCGAAACCGCCAAGGAGATGTATGCCACGGCACTCGAGCTTGGACACCGGTCGGCTGCGTACAATCTTGGCCTGTACTGGGAGGGGCACTGGGGCAGAAGTGCTCCCGGCGACATCGTCCCCGACAGCACAAAGGCGGCACAGGCCTACAGGCGTGGTGGTTCGAACGCAAAATGCACCGCCCGCCTGAACGCATTGCGGACCCGCTCAAGCTAAACCACGCCTGTCG
>NZ_CADIKH010000298.1 GCF_902859855.1 Paraburkholderia humisilvae | reverse complement strand
ATGCCGCCCATCGAACAACCCCTCCAGCCCCTTGCGCTTGATCATCACCGGCTACCCGTTTGATAGGCTCGCTACTTTATCCGATTCGCCGAGCATATTTGCACCAGAGCCGGCAAGCGCAAGTTTGACGCCGAGGGTAAGCGCAAGCTGATTGACGCCTGCCGGCAACCGGGCGCGTCGATTGCCGGGCTGGCATTGAAGGCTGACGTGAACGCGAACCAGCTGCATAAGTGGATTCAATTGCGCGAGCGCGCGAATGCTGCTGCCGGGACGGTGAGTGCGGAGCCTTCGCCGTCGGCATTCGTGCCGGTCGTCACGGTCAACGAAGGGGCGCCGGTGCGCACGAATCACGAGCCGGTGAGCGTGCGGCGAACGTCGCACAGACACGAATCGGCGATGGCAGCGACGCCGGCGCGGCTATCAGTGCAGTTGCCAAACGGCGTAACGCTGCAGCTCGAATGCGCCGCGCACAATGGCGCTCTCATAAGGGCGATGATCGAAGCATTGGGGGCGCGCTGATGTTTCGCCTCGACGCGGACCTGCGGATCTACCTGCACCGCGAGCCGATTGACTTCCGGGCCAGAATCAACAGCCTCGTCACGCTGGTCGAGCAGTCGATGCAGCTCGACCCGCTTGCGCGATTCGTCTTCGCGTTCCATAACCGCAAACGCGAATCGCGACACAACCGGTTTTCGGGCATGCCTGATGGAAGCCGCGGGCGGAATCGTTTATCCACGCTTTATGGCGCTTGACGCCATAAGATGGATTATGGCATGATACGCCATATGAGAAAGAAAGCCACACTGCTGTTCGAGGACCGGGCTACCTACCCGGATGGTGCGATTCTCGAAATGCGCGTCTGGCGATTGCCAGTCACCGATGCCGAAAGGCCCCATGGTCTGAAGTACAGCCTGTTCTACGGACGCGATGGTCAGCGGATCATTGGCTACGACAACGAGCGTGGCAAGGGCGACCACCGGCATTATCGTGACCATGAAGAGCCCTACGCGTTTTCCACGGCAGAACAGATGGTGGCCGACTTCCTGGATGATGTTGAACGTGAACGAGGTGAGTCGTGAGCAAATTGAATGTGCATGTGGGTGGCGCACGGGACATGGGTAAGCGGTTCCTGTCGGCCTGGAATCGCGCACAGGCAGGCGAGAAGGTCGACGAGCGGCACGTGACTTTTCTGTCGCTCGAAGAGATGCTGGCCGCGTTGTCACCGAAACGGCTTGAGGTATTGCGCCATCTGCATCGTGAAAGCGCGGAAAGCGTAAAAGCGCTGGCAGATGCGCTGAAGCGGGATTACAAGCGGGTTTATGAGGACGTTGCCATCCTTGAGGCAGCTGGTCTCGTGGTTCGCGAAGACGGACGTCTGACCGCGCCCTGGGATACGTTGAGCGCCGAAGTTACGTTGTGAGCATTGCGGCATGAGCGCCGCGATCAGGGGCAATACCTGGCGATCCTGACGGAGGTAGTTCGCGCACGCAACGGCTGGTAATGCATCCGCAAATGGTGCGTCGTGATGGTGGGGGCGGAATGCGGCAAGATCAGCATCAGTGTGCCAAAGAGTGCATCACCCGACGCACCCGGCAAAAGTGGGGAACATCGCGTCGACTCAGCTTCCGACGACGATAGGCACGAAAAGCGGTTGTGTCGCGATAACGGTGGGAGGATGAGTGACAGGTTAAAATGAAAAGGACTACTTACATGATCAGCGAATAGAACTGAGCGGCGGGAGTTCTGTTTGCGTCGTCGT
>NZ_CADIKH010000297.1 GCF_902859855.1 Paraburkholderia humisilvae | reverse complement strand
TCCCCGACAGCACAAAGGCGGCACAGGCCTACAGGCGTGGTGGTTCGAACGCAAAATGCACCGCCCGCCTGAACGCATTGCGGACCCGCTCAAGCTAAACCACGCCTGTCGCATGCCGACGCAACGAAAAGCGGAAAGGGGCATGCACGGCCCCCTTCTTACTTGCGTGATTTACCCGGCTTGCGCCGCCCAGGAAGTGCGGATCTACGCCGCCGTCAGCACTGGAGAGCTGGTACAACATCCACCGCCAGCACAGCTGCATCGGCTACTATTGGCCGCCCGAGTTCGAAAACTTGCATGCGCACAATCAAGGCGTTTCACCGCGCAGGTTGCCCACCGCCTATAAGGACCTTTCCGTTTTAGCAAGACGGGAATTGATTGGTTTCTGGCATTGCGGAACTCCAGATGAGCTCGGCCTCAAGGATGCCGCTACGCCGACCGTTTGGAATGTGGTCCTCTTTGCTCAATAAGTCTGTCAAAATCAGTTTCCTCGACTATTCCCGCTATTTGCACTAGAGCCAGCGCGGGTCCCTGTGTCGCCATGAAGTGTTGTCGCGACACTGTCGGCCGGACTATCCCCGCTTTTCTGGCTTACTTTGCAGCTTAAACCCGAAGGCCCGATTGATGGCTGCGCGCGTGCTGGTCTGCAAGCCATGATGCCGGATACCCTCGTTGACTACCTGCTCAAGCGCCGCAGGACGCACACCCGGACCGCTGCCCGCGGCCACCAGCTGCGACCATGACTGACCCTGCTCTTCCAGATGCACCAGGAACCGGTTGACGTTAGAGCGGTATACGGAATCCAGTTCTTCGGGCAAATCTTTCAGCAGATTTTTGTGCTCCTGTATTTCCGGCGCGAGCCGAACTCTTTTTATGTCGCCTTGCAGCGTGAACCCGAAGGCCCGGTTAAGCGCGGCGCGCGTGTTGGCCTGCAGGCCATGATGCCGGATGCCCTCGTTGACGGCCTGTTCAAGCGCGGCAGGATGCACATCCCGACCGCTGCCCGCGGGCACCAGTTGGGACCATGACTGACCCTGCTCTTCCAGATGTACCAGGAACCGGTTGACGTTAGAGCGGTATACCTGATCCAGTTCTTTGGGCAGATTCTTCAGCAGATCCTTGTGTTCCTGAAGGTCCGTCGCTCTTTGTATGTCGCCTTGCAGCCTGAACCTGAAGGCCTGGTTGATGGCTGCGCGCGTGTTGGTCGGCAAGCCATGATGCCGGATCCCCTCGTTGACCGCCTGTTCAAGCGCCGTAGGACGCGCGCCCGCACCGCTGCCCGCGGGCACCAGTTGCGACCATGACTGTCCCTGTTCTTCCAGATGCATCATGAACCGCCTGACGCTAGAGCGGTGTGCCTGATCCAGTTCTTCGGGCAGATCCTTCAGCAGATCCTTGTGCTCCTGAAGATCCGGCGCTTTTTGTATGTCGCCTTGCAGCCTGAACCCGAAGGCATGATTGAGCGCAGCGCGCGTGTTGGTCTGCAAGCCATGATGCCGGATACCCTCGTTGACTGCCTGTTCAAGCGCCGCAGGACGCGCACCCGCACCGCTGCCCGCAGGCACCAGTTGCGACCATGACTGTCCCCGCTCTTCCAGATGCACCAGGAACCGGTTGACGTTAGAGCGGTATGCCTGAGCCAGCTCCCCGGGCAGGTCCTTCAGCAGATCGATGTGTTCAGGTAATGTCGGAACGAACCGTGCACGGGGCTTTGCGCGACTGCTGCCTGGGAGAGGGGCAGCCGGCTGTCGACGCCCTGGAGCGTTCA
>NZ_CADIKH010000296.1 GCF_902859855.1 Paraburkholderia humisilvae | reverse complement strand
CGTCGCTCGCAACAAGCTCAAAAGCGCTCAGCACCGACCTTCGATCATCGCCGCGTGCTGGATTCAGGCAACCTTGTGGTGACGTCATGATTTATGGAAAGGTCAATAGTTGGCGAAAAATGAGTTTTCCAGCCGAGTGAGGGAATTTCGGAGCGGCGAGGGTTGTTACGCAGGCGGCACGCGCGCGGATGGACCGGTGACTACACTGGGAAACTGAAACATTTCATTACAACATCATGCCTATCGACGCAAACCAATACAGAGCCAGCGCACAAACCAATCCCCTCCTGCAGAAGGTCCCAACTGCCACGCTTCAGTCATCAAGGTGCGCCAACGTATCCGGGAAATCGCAACGCTTGCCGCTCGCTCTACAGCAGGTTCAGGAAAGAGGTAAATCGGCTGAGTTAAAGATCTCGGCCGTGGACAATCTTTCGGCAAACTCCGGAATACCGAAATCTGAAGGGGGAAAGGGGCCGTCGTATTGGCTGTCGCGGGACTTCTTTCCCAGATCCGATTGTGTGACGCTAGGCCACATCGCCATGCATCTGACGGCGGGCCTAGTTGGAAGCCGTATCGCTCTTTTCAGTTTCAGCAAGTTCACAAACATTCCGCGCCAGAGGGAAGCACGACGAAAACAACAACCTCACGTCGGATGTTTGGTAATGCCCGTTGGCAACCAATGTAGGCCCGACATGAGTGCCGTCAAGTGAATCCGGGTATGGCAAGGGTGGCGTAGCAACTCCACCCTTTGCATGCGCATGCTCTACGGGGCCGTAACCAGAAACGAAAGTGGCTGCCGAGGATCGCGGGACGGTTGCGTGCAGGGTCCAACTTGCCTGGAGAAGGCATTCTTACGGACGACGTGGCTTACCCTACAAAGTCGCGTCGACCATTGGTTCTGTGAGGACATCAAGGAAGGAGCCTCGCGCTGGAGGTAGGGAATATTCATCCAAGCTGTCGCGTGCCAAAGCAGAATTCTGTCACGTAAATCTATTCAATCCTTACCTTTCAACGACATCATGTACGTCAACAAACCCGGTTATCAGTCGACGGCTCCCTATGCGGACCGGAGCGAAGCGACCACGTCAGGCGATCTGAATTATTGCGGGGCGGATCCTACCCTTGTGGAAAGTTTGAGAACCCCGAGCCCCCCCTCATCCCATACTCCGTTTGCTTCCCCCGCGCCCGAGTCACGAAAGTCGCCCTCTCCCGGTCCGTCTGAGCAGCAATGCCTTACGCACGCAAGCCCGTCAAGCACTCCGGTGTCGCAAAATCAGCCCCAAGCGTCTTCTCAATTCCAAATGTTGGATCGACTTCACCTTGAAGCAAGGCATCAATCAAGGAATTCGACACCCTTATCGCAAAGCGAATTGGCGTCCAGCTTCAAGGTATCGGTGGGCACAGAGCCGGGTTTTATGAGTCGAAAAGAGTTCGCTCGCCAACACAATATTTCCTTCCCTCTTGCGAATTCATTGGGAGATGGACAAGGCAACCTCTCTCCCCTAGGGAGAAAACTCGAAGAGAGCTAGCTAGTCCACTGAACCAATGAAATTGCACTGATTTACTCGTAAGTCAGGAATTTAGAGGACATATGGTCTACGCTTGGGCGAATATTACTGAGAGGATCGCTGACGAAACGAGACGGCCGGAGCCTGGCTCACAAGAGCAATTGTCAAATCTGGTGTACGCGGTGAGCAGGTTCATCAGGCGGCGAGCGATTGCTGAACCGGTGTGCTGTCGATCACCGGGATGCCATTTCTGAAAGGAATGC
>NZ_CADIKH010000295.1 GCF_902859855.1 Paraburkholderia humisilvae | reverse complement strand
CTATGGAAGCCTGACTACCGACAATTACCCCCTCCGGACCGGAAAGTAGTTGTCGCTGAACCGGCCAACATAGTTGTCGCTCGACCGGCCAAGGTAGTTGACGCTATCCACTGCCAAGGCAGGTTCCCCTCGATCCCGATGCGACGATGGAGCCGGCGGTGTCCGGAGAAATCCGGATCTCGAGCGCAGCCCCTATTGCGGACAATCGGACACGAGTCGGAAGAACGGCTCCCGTTGAAGAGCAAGCGCCTGCTCTTCGGTCCCGTCCCGGCCGCTTCTTTGTTCATTTCGGTACGAAACATAGTTCCAGTGCTCTGGAGCGACGTCGGACGCGGGCCGTTCCCCCATGCCGATGCCTTGTGCGGCAAGCGTACGTTCCATCTCGCTCACGAAATCCTTGATCCTCTTCAACTGGCCCGCCGAGTAATGTCCATCTGCGCCGGTCCTTACATAGAGCGTGAATTGTGCCCCTTGCGTTACACGCCGGCCTTCCGGAGTATCCGGTCGGCCGGCGTTCAGATCGGTCATCTTCCATTCACGAACTGGACTGTCTGGCGAAAAGAGCAAGCTTGCGAGGGCGGCAAATCCACTTTCGAGCTGATCGTTGGCGACACTGACGTGAAACTTGTCGCCGTCAAACCTACCGTTGCGACCGGCATTCGCATGAATGAAACCCGCCCCGTCCATCTTTTCAGGGGGCTTCGTCACCCTGAATCCGTGATGCTGCTCCCCCAAAAGGGCAACTGAGTGCATTTGCCCGTAGTCGGGCAGAGGATATACTTCACTGAATTCGCTGCGTGGCGCCGCCTTCATCAGCGATTTGATCTGTTCAAAATGTTCGTTGAGCCGCTGAAACGGCTCAACTGGCTGTGCTGGCTTAACCGAGGTCAAGTCCAGCCGGCCCGGCCGCTTGCGGACTGTCGCGGGTTCGCTACCGCGCACTACCTCCGCGGCGACCGCAAGAGCACCCGGGAAGGGCTGGGCCGTGGTCGTCGCCTGCCTCCGAACCGCAGAGAAGGTGGTCTGTTCTGCCGACCGAGAGGGTGGGTTGTGCTCCGGGCGCGCATACTGGTCCGGCCTTGGCGAGGAGGAAATTCTATTATCCATTATGGTCTACGTGAAATGGGGAGAAGCGGTACTTGGCATGGCCGCTTTGCGGGTATCGCGTCTTTCCCGATGCTAGTAGCAGGATGATACGCGCGTGCCTAACCGAACCGTCAGACAGGCCTTTACGTCACACCAATTCGACGACCAACCTGCGACAACTCCAATTTAACGGGCCTTCCATTGCGAGTCTTTCGAAAACCGTAATAACCTTTTGCCTTACGAAACTCAACCTCATTTCGGCAATGCTTCGCCGCACCTCGCACCGGTGACGGGCCGCCAAAGACGGGATTTCTTAGGCCAATCGCTCCTCAATCCAGGAAACTTCGGGGATAAAGAATACATTGCGCAATGGTCGGGCGTATTTCGCTCAGCAACTGCCTAGCCAAAGGAAGGAATCCGTAATGTAACTTCATTCCAGCTCCTATCTTTACGGTAACGACATGTACGGTTATCAGTCGAACGCTCCTTGTATAGGGGTAGGAAACGGCGATCGCCGTCCCCTCCCTCCGAACCCGGTGTGCAGTTTTCCCGCGACGGGCTCTCCAGTCAGTTGTTTCCACTTCGGGATTGGCGCGCCAATTGAAGGGCCTCGGACATCGTGAATAGCCCAAGATTAGCGAAGAAGGCATTTGGCCATCGGGTGTGATCGCGAAGGCATCGGCCCTGACCCGG
>NZ_CADIKH010000294.1 GCF_902859855.1 Paraburkholderia humisilvae | reverse complement strand
GCGCGCGCAACCGATCAGCGTTCGCGTACGCGACGTCGAGCGCGTCAAGCGTTGCCGCGAACACGCCTGGGCGACCTTTCTCGTATCCGTTGATGTGCGCCCGAAGTCGACGCATGACATCGTCTCGATGAATGTGGGCGTCGGAACGCTGAAAGTGCAATAACAGCCAGAGTTCGAAGCATGGGTTAGATGAAATCGCCTTGAACGCTATCGGATTTCTTTCGTCATTGCGATGCGCACCATCCAGTTGCACCGCGAGGCGCAGCGCTTCGTTGTAGTGGGCGTGATCATCGCGATCAATGACTGCAAACACGCGCTCCCATTCCCGCGTCTGCTGGCACAGATCGGACGCATACCTGACCACCTGCAATGGATTGCTTCCGTCGGCCGGGCAAATACGGATGCTGGCCGTTGGAAGCCGGAAATGCCGCCTGCTCTCTTCGAAATAGTTGACCTCGGTCTTTTCGCCTTCGGTCACGATGAGAATACGATCAAACGCGGGGCGGGTCGCACCCCTGCGTTCGATCCTTCGCGCGCGTCTGAGCCGCGGATGATCGTCACGCCCCAAGGTTCTGCCCCTGGAGCGGGAAGGACGTGGTCATCGGCACAGCGCCGTAGCGCCCCTGCAAATAGCCGCGTTCAAGTGCCTCATTCTTGCGAGGCGAGAAGTCCGTAAGCGGCACCAGCGTGCTAGCGTGGTCGCGGCTCTTTTCCATCAGCCAGATCTGATCGCGCCGGAATATGTCCGCGTCCAGCAATGCAGTATCGTGGGTTGTGAAGATGAGCTGTGCAGGCTCATAGCCTGCGGGTGGCCGGTGATGAAATAAATCGACCACGAACCGCACGATGTGGGTATGCAAACTGCCGTCTAGCTCGTCAACGACGATCGTCCGTCCGATCTGAAGCGATTCGATCAGCGGTGCCGCGAATGAGAACAGACGCTGCGTGCCCATCGATTCCTCTTCGTACTGCAGCTTGCCTTGTCCCTTCGGGCAGGTGTGCGTGAAGATCGGCACCTGAACTTCCGATTCGGAAAGAGCATGCTCAGGTCCATCACTCCGGATGTGCACGTTCAACCGATGCTGCTTACGTGATTCGACATCAAGGTCGGAGATACCAATGTCAGCGGACGCCAGAAAGCTGAGCAGCATCTTTTTGCGCTCCGGCTCTGCGATCCATGCGGTCGATTGATCAGAGACCGGTTGCAGGCCCGCGCCGATGATTACGAGCTTCCGCACGATCCAATCGTAGACGGGCAGCAGCTTCGCGCTATTGAGTTGCGCAGCGGTCGACAGGAACAGGGCGTTGCGACGTGTAGAGCTGCGCCAGACCTCGCGTTGACCGGTCAGCGAAGGTCCCCATTTGTACACGTTCTGTTCCGTTTTCGCATCGTATGAGCGCTCGAACCACAACTGCGGCCGATGCGTTTTGTAGGCTAGCAACCACTCCTCGGCGAAGCCGGTCGACGTCGCTGCGAAGCCGTATTGATACCTCGTGCCATCAATCACGAAGGTAAATTCGAACTCCGAGGGTGCCGTCGCAGATTCAGGATCAAGCTTGAACGGTACGTGAGCAAGTGCCTGCTGCGGCATGAACGAGACAGACGTGGCTACGGCGGATTGTGCGAATTGCATAGCGCCAATCAGCGCTGATTTACCGCTCGCGTTCGGGCCGTAGATCGATGCAACACGCAAAAGGTCCGGCACGCTTGCCGCCCCCGAGGGAACCGTGTTCGATTCCCGTTTTTCTTTGTCCGAACTTGCCACCATGCTGAGGGACAT
>NZ_CADIKH010000293.1 GCF_902859855.1 Paraburkholderia humisilvae | reverse complement strand
GCTGAGCAACCCAAAGCCCGGCACCGCGATGTCCAGTGCGCGCAGCGCCCGGAATTCCTGCATATGGCCGGTGATCTGCCGCATGCCCCAGCCGAACAGCCGGTAGAACATACAACGACCTGTCCTTGCAAATCGACGGCGTGAACCTGCAGCACGTTCTTGACCTGGTCCAGTCCAACAGTCGCTATGTTCATGATGAACGCATCCTTTGCCGTGGATATCACGACTTGTCCCACTTTGGCACGATTCCTTGCTGCTTAGCGGGAGTCATCCATCACGTCAGAGCCCTTTACTGCAGCTTGAACCCGAAGGCCCGATTGATGGCTGCGCGCGTGTTGGTCTGCAAGCCATGATGCCGGATCCCCTCGTCGACTGCCTGTTCAAGCGCCGCAGGACGCGCACCCGGACCGTTGCCCGCAGGCACCAGTTGCGACCATGACTGACCCTGCTCTTCCAGATGCACCAGGAACCGGTTGACGCTGGAACGGTATCGATAATCCAGCTCTTCGGGCAAATCTTTCAGCAGATTTTTGTGCTCCTGAATTTCCGGCGCGAGCCAAACTCTTTTTATGTCGCCTTGCAGCGTGAACCCGAAGGCCCGGTTAAGCGCAGCGCGCGTGTTGGCCTGCAGGCCGTGATGCCGGATGCCCTCGTTGACGGCCTGTTCAAGCGCCGCAGGGCGCGCACCCGGACCGCTGCCCGCGGGCACCAGTTGCGACCATGACTGTCCCTGCTCTTCCAGATGCGCCAGGAACTGCTTGACGCTAGAGCGGTACGTCTGACCCAGCTCTTCGGGCAGATCCCTCAGCAGATCCTTGTGCTCCTGAAGATCCGGTGCGAGCCGAACTTTTATGTCCCCTTGCAGTTTGAACCCGAAGGCCTGGTTGATGGCTGCGCGCGTGTTGGGCTGCAAGCCATGATGCCGGATCCCCTCGTTGACCGCCTGTTCAAGCGCGACAGGACGCGCACCCGCACCGCTGCCCGCAGGCACCAGTTGCGACCATGACTGTCCCTGCTCTTCCAGATGCACCAGGAACCACTTGACGTTAGAGCGGTATACAGCGTCCAATCCTTCGGGCAGATCCTTCAGCAGATCCTTGTGCTCCTGAAGATCCGGTGAAAACAGGGCCCGTGCTTCTTTTATGTCGCCTCGCAGCCTGAATCCGAAGGCCTGATTGAGCGCAGCGCGCGTGTTGTGCTGCAAGCCTTGATGGCGGATCCCCTCGTTGACTGCCTGTTCCAGCGCGGCAGGACTCGCACCCGCACCGCTGCCCGCAGGCACCAGTTGCGACCATGACTGTCCCTGCTCTTCCAGATGCGCCAGGAACCGCCTGACGTTAGAGCGGTATACCTGAGCCAGCTCCCCGGGCAGATCCTTCAGCAGATCGATGTGTTCAGGTAATGCCGGCACGAACCGTGCACGGGGCTTTGCGCGACTGCTGCCCGGGAGGGGGGCAGCCGGCTGTTGACGCCCTGGTGCGCTCAGGCTGTCATGGATCTGCTGTTCCGCATGGGAAAGTGGCAGTCCACGCGCCTGCTCCGCGTGGGCCCAGTCAACCAGCGCCGTCCCTGCCGGGTCCGCCCTCCGGCCTTGAGGTGCAACGTCAACGGACGAGCCAGAATGCGGCCTGTCGTCCAGATCCGCGAGTTCGTTGTCCACCTCATCCGCCGACAGCTGGGGCAAGCGATGGGGTTCAGGCGCCCCACCCTTCAGACCCGGAGCATTCCGGGCCTGCTGCCACTGGCCCTCCCGGTTTTCCAGACGGATCGTCCGCTCCCGT
>NZ_CADIKH010000292.1 GCF_902859855.1 Paraburkholderia humisilvae | reverse complement strand
CAACGCCGTACGCCTGCATTCGACTTTGGGCTATCTGTCGCCCATTGCCTACGAGGCGAAACTGACAGTGAAACAGCCTATCAGCCTGTCCGAAATATCTTGACCACTACATGATTGCCACCCAGAAACAGGCATGGGCACTGCCCGACAACACGCGTGTCGTGGTGAGCTATGAAGCCGGCCAGGACGCATTCTGGATCTTCAGGGCCCTGCAGGCTCGCGGCATCGAATGTTACGTCGTCGATCCCGCGAGCATTCCAGTCCAACGCCAAAAACGGCGCGCAAAGACCGACCGGCTCGACGTGACGAAGCTGGTCATCAACCTGCGGGCCTGGCTGGGTGGCGAACGCGACCGCATGCATGCGGTGCACGTCCCCTCTGCGCAGGACGAAGCTTCGCGCCGCCTGATGCGCGAGCGCGGGCAACTGCAGAAGGAAGTCCTGCAACACCGTGACCGCATGCGCAAGCTACTGGCCACAGTCGGCTGCCGGGAGGACGTCAACAGCCGTAAATTCTCCACCCGCCTCGCGCGCCGTGAAGTGTGCTGTCAGGACGGCGCCCCGCTGCCCGAAGAACTCCACGAACGCCTGCTGCGCGAGTGCGAGCGGTTGGCGCTGGTCGAGACACAGGCGGCCGCCCTGGAAAATGCCTACCACCTGCGCCTGCCCGAACCTGCACGCGAGCGCATTGATCACCTCATACACCTGCGCGGCATCGGTCCGGTTAGCAGCTCGAGACTTGCGCTCGAGCTCTTCTGGAGGCACTTCGCCAACCGCCGCCAGGTCGGTGCGTGTACCGGCCTGGTCCCACAGCCCTACGACAGCGGCGAGACCCACGTCGATCAGGGGATCAGCAAACAGGGCAACCGGCGCGTGCGCGCGTTGCTGATTGAAACGGCATGGACATGGATACGGTACCAGCCCGGCAGCCGGCTCACCCGCTGGTTCAACGAGCGCACGAAACCCACAGGACCCAACCGACGCGCCCGACGTATTGCGATCGTCGCGCTCGCACGCCGCCTGGTCATCGCGCTGTGGCGCTACCTCAAGGATGGTGTCATTCCCGAGGGTGCTGAACTCAAAATGCGATAAGGACACCGATCAAACCAGCGACGCAGCAACGGATCGAACGAAACAGATATTTGCAAGCTCTGAACTGAATATGCCCGTGCAGTTGCCGGGTTGCCTGACAGCAACCGAACGTTGTAGATGGGGCATATTCCTGGAGGGAACCCCTCTAGCGTAACGCGCATAGGATGCGGCCGGCGGCCCGCCGGCGGATAGAAGGCGGTGAGACATTAATGTCTCACGTTGCGCAACACAATTCAGACACGTGCGAGATGGTTTTGTCCCCCCTGTGCTCCAGAAAATGTACTCATCTCATGGAAAACTCGCGAGCCACAAAGCCCTTGACTATTTTCTCCTCATAGAAGGCAACTGCTGGTCGTACAGCAGGTCACAGCCTCAACCTCCACTATTCCAGTTGTTGAATGTGACAAGGCAAGAACGAGCTTTGCCATCTACTACATGCCGCATAACGCGCGGCTGACGGCGACACGCGTCGCACTCATACTGAGCCGTTGCCAGCTCGGCATGCACCAATAGACTACGGGCGACGGAACGCCCGGGTTCCTCCCGCCAGACTTCGACGGTGAAACAGCGAACCACGCGACTCTCACGTCGCACCGGCTACGTGTCCCCAGAGCTTCACACTATTGAGTTTCCCATAAAACATGACAACCGATTCGATGCTGGCGCGTTATATCTCTAACGGATTGAATGGAGATACGCGCCATGGCAAAGAAGCCGTTGGACGAGGC
>NZ_CADIKH010000291.1 GCF_902859855.1 Paraburkholderia humisilvae | reverse complement strand
CATCTGGAACGGCGCTGACCTGGTTGGCTGGCTGCGTAGACTCTGACCTGTTATGTGCAGTCAAGGCATGCTCAAACCAGGCGGGTTCGCCTTGCTGCACGATCTCTCCACATAACCGCGCGCTGCACATAAATCAAGTAATGTTGCGCGCAACATTAGTCGACGATTTCGGACTGAAACCCATGCGCACTCCCGAAGACGAAGACTTCCACGATCTGATTGCCGAACGGTATGAACGCGCATCCACCGTCCTGACCAGCAATCTGGATTTTACAGAATGGGGCGATGCGTTCGCGACCAACAAGATGCCCGGTGCCGCAACGCTCGATCGGCTGCGACATGCCGCCTATCGCGTCGTGCTCGACGGCGAGAGCTACCGCGTTCCACGTCCGATGCCCGACAGCAAATCAACTCTTGCCAAAGGAGGTAAAAACAAGGATTCTTGATCCCCGTTCGAGCTCCGAATCAGGCGCCTTTCGCTGGCCCATTACGCCGAAAACACCCGGCTCCTTTACGGCGAAAGGCAACACGCCCTCAGGAAATTTGCTTCAGTCACGGAGTAGCCCTTGAAAACCGATCCCAATTGACATCCGGAGTCATATCAGCGCGGTGACGTGTATTTGCGTACGCTGCTTATCCACGGGGCTCGTGCGGTGATTTACGGAAGCAAACTCAACAGCGCGATGAGCCGTTGGCTTCAGACATTGCGCGGGCGATGCAACGTCAATGTGGCGGCCGTTGCCCTCGCGAACAAGAATGCGCGAATCGTTTGGGCACTGCTGACGCAGCAACGGGACTTCGACCCTGAGCATGTGCCCACCGCAGCAAGATCGACAGTGCATGCCTGAATTCAGGAATCGCAACACACCGATAACTCTCCAGAGAACCGATTGCCCGGGCGATCAAACAGTGATGGCAAGACGGTCAGACCGTGGTTGGCAGAAGCCTGATATGCAACACGAGCACAAGGCTCGCGGCGTTGATGAGGCGTCAACCGGCGGATTGCATCAGGGACGGCAGGCATGAGCCTGACATCGAGTCCGGATACATGGCTGCAATCTCGACCTCCTGCACATTACTGGTTACATCGCTTGACAAGCCGGGAGCGTCCATACATGTTGCATAAATCGAATTTGAAGGTGAAGGTACGCCATTGATGTTGAATTCAGGCGATGGGAACGGATTGCGGACGTGCGAGAGCCGTCATGTGGTTGAGCACGCCTACGCGGATCGCGACTCCGGTTGCCTGCATACCGATACGTCGCGCCCACACAGGCTATTGCCCTTGAGCGTCCTGAGCCGGTACATCAGGTTCTCGACGAGCGAGCGCCGGCGGTAGCCGCTGCACTTTTTCCATTCGGAGCGGCCGCCTTTGGCGATCGCGGTGATGGCCCCGTTGCGCCAGCCCGCGCCGGGCGTGCGCTCCGGCCATGGCATCGCGCCTTCACGCTGAGGAATCGGGGGTTGAGCTCCGCGTGCGGCGATCACTGCATGGCCCTGCTTCGTGTCGTACGCGCCGTCGCTGCCAACAATTTGAACCAGCACATCAGCGGGAATCTGGTCGGGCAGCACACCCGCATCGTCGACGTCCTGATGTGTCATCAACGCCGCGGATATCCTGCAAATAGGAAACTTCTCAACCAGCTTGCTTATTTGCACCAGAGCCACCGATAGAGGTGGCTTCGAGAATTCGGACAGTTCGGTGAGTGGAAAAGCTGTGGCGTGAGTCGGCCATAATGGCCGGCAACAAGGAACCAGAAGATGACGAAGCGAAACCGACGGACCCACTCGCCAGCGTTCAAGGCAAAGGTTGCCCTGGCAGCGCTCAAG
>NZ_CADIKH010000290.1 GCF_902859855.1 Paraburkholderia humisilvae | reverse complement strand
AACCGGGACAACGCGCGGCTCGTCGCAGAAGCGACGGCCACGACCCGGCTCGCACGCGATCAGCAGGCGCATGGCGAGGCGCTGCAGTCCACCCTCAATCGTGCGCTCACCGATCGGGCGCGCGCGGAGGCCGAGCGCGACGCGGCGCAGGCGGCAGCCGATGCGCGGGCAGCCGAGCTGCTCCAGCTACGCGAGGCTCGCGACTTGCTCCGCGCAGACCTCACGAAGCTGGCCGCGCAGCTCGAAGCGCAGCAGCAGCTCCTGGTGGACTACCGGATGCGGCTGGGCGGCGCGGACGCGGCTGGCTGAAAGCGCCGCATCGCGTGCCGAAAGGACGTCAGAATGGCAACGCGCACGCCTTTCGGCGCTTGCCATGAAGCATTCCGGCTTTCGCGTCGGCCCGGAGTTTCATGGCTCCGGCGGGTTGCGCACCAGCACATTCACCTTCTTCTCTTCCATGCGCTTCGCTACGGGAATCTGGCATGAGCGAATACCAATACTACGAGTTTGCATGCGTCGACCAGCTGCTTACGGCGACCCAGCAGGCAGAGTGCGCAGTTTCTCCACGCGGGCCACGATCACCGCCTCAAGCTTCGTCAACGAATATCACTGGGGAAATCTCAAGGGCGACCCGCTCGAGTGGGTACAGCAATATTTCGATGCCCACGTCTACTCCTCCAACTGGGGGAGCTGCCGCCTGCTTCTTCGCCTGCCGCACGGGACGTTTGACGCGGCGACCATCCGCGACTACGTCAAGGCGGGACGAAAGAGGCGCTCCCGTTTCGAGAAAGCATTCGAGGCCATGGACGTCGATGACTGGTGCATCCTCGACTGGTCGTTCGACGATGACTCGGGCGAACACGCCCGCTTCTCGGAGGAGATGGATGGTGCGGGGTGGATGACGCGCCTGCTGCCAGTACGCGACGAGCTGCTCGGCGGCGATGCGCGCCCGCTTTATCTTGGGTGGCTTGCCCGACTCGGGAATGATGAGCTACACGATGACGAAACCGAACCGCCGGTGCCTGCGGGATTACAGGCGTTGACGCCCGCACAGGTAGCACTGGCCGAGTTTCTGATGCTGGATGCGGATTGGCTCGCCGCCGCCGCCGAGGCCAGCCCGTCATTACTGGCCCCAGAATCCAGTGGGAGCGAAGACAGTCGCCTTGATCCCTGGTTACGTGAGTTGCCGGTTGAGGAAATGCGGGCGAAACTGCGCATGCTGCTACAAGGACGCAGCCGTGAAGCGGAGAGAACGCTTCGAAACGCTTTTCTCAAATGGGAAAAGGGTAGGAATGCAAAGCAATTGAATTTACCCAGGCGCCGTCGAATATCCGAAATCGAATCAAGGGTCGCCTCTCATCGTGCCATCCGTGAAAAAAGGGAGCAGCAAGCACGCCAGGCGGCGGAGGCCCGTCGTCGTGAGGAACGCACACGGTACCTCACATCCCTTCTCGAGCAGGAAGACACGGCGTGGTCAAGCATCGATGCACAACTGCGACGCACAACGGGCAGCGCCTACGATCAGGCATTCCAGAAGTTGCAGGATCTCGCCGAAGCGTATGAAAACGCCAGGCGGGATGCCGTATTCCGGCGTCGTCTGGCGCAATTGATGTCAAGTCATGGCAAGCGGGGAGCCTGGCTTGCCCGGCTGGAAAAAGCGGGGTATTTGTGGCAACCCAAGTCTTAGCCTCCCTGGCCTGACCTGCTGCATCATTTCCGCAAATCTGGGATGAACTCTGAGCCCAGATGTGCACGCCCGGCATATATGCCAATTTTCGGCGATTTGACCAAGTCATAATAACTTGGACGCCTATGATAGGAAATTGTGCTTACCTTGTTCGCCCCCC
>NZ_CADIKH010000289.1 GCF_902859855.1 Paraburkholderia humisilvae | reverse complement strand
CATGCCGCTTGACGCGCGGCTGACGGCGACACGTATCGCACGGCGCGAATGATTGTCGAGCTCAACCAGTCGATGACCTCGTCCGTCGTTTCGCGACGCGTTGCAAAGCGCCGGCCAGGGATGCGTGCTCGCTTGAGCGACCCCCTCAGGCTCCCGGTCGGCGCGTTGACGCTCCTATGTCAATGGAGGGGCGTCGAATCGGCCAGATCGGCCAGGATGAGCGGGTACAGTCGCGACATGTCGTTACCGCATTCGGCCACGAGCTTGAGCGCAACATAGGGCCCCATGCCATGAATCTGGGTCAGGTCGATGCCGAGCATGCCGTACAGCGCGGCACGCACGTCAAAGGCGAAGCCATTTGGCTGCCTGGTCCGATGCCGCGCCGCGGGTATGGGGGCCGTGGGCGGTTCGACACCAGTCTGCAGGTGTCGGAGCGCGACTTCAATTCGCTCATCACATTGTGCGACCTGGGTTTGGTAGAAATCGTAAAGCGCGAGTGCCTGCGTGAGCTCGAACACGTGCTCGGCCTGATAGTGGCCGATCAGCGAGTCGCGGATGGTTTCGACAGAGTTTGCAGCGCACATCTCGATACCTGGCGAGGTCATCGGCATTGCGTTCGCCAGCTACGATGGCGCGGATGATCCTCATGCCGGTGGCACCGGTTACGTCCTCCACCACTTGATGCAGCTGGACGTTCATCAGCGTCGGCGCCTTCTGCATGTGCTGAATGTGGGACGCAGCGTATTCCAGCAGGCGCTCGCGCTGCCGCAGATAGGAGCGCAGCGTCGCGACATCCTGGCTCGGACGGAAGCTCGCCCTGAGCAGCCCGTAGGAGTGCAGTTTCTGCAGCCGCTGACGAGGACCACCTCGAAACCGTGCGCCTCCAGGATCTCGAACACCGGAATGCCAGTAGACGCCTGTCGACTCCATCGCCACAGTGTGAATCCCGACCTGCTTGAGCCAGTCGGCAAGCTCGTGAAGCTCTTTCGTGAAACTGCGGAACGTACGCACGGGTTCGGCGTCGCGTTCGGCTCCAACCGCGACCACATGAAACTGCGCGCCGATGTCGATCGCCGCCGCGTGCGGACGAACCACAGAAATTTGCGCAGCGCTGCTGGCGCGTCGGCGTTTCCTTGCCGGCATATTCGCCTCCGCCATCAGAATGGTTAGGTCGAAGGGCGGGACAGCGGATTGATCACCTTCCTGAACGGGATCGCCTGGCGGCGTCCCCAATGCTGAGTCCGCATCAGTTCCTGGACCACGTTTTTTAACGGGATGTCTCACCAGGAAGCCAACGGCCGCTCCCTTCGACAGCACTCAGTGTAGCCCCGACGAGAGTTTCTGCCTTTTGGGCAGGGGCGCGCCCCTTGGGGATGTTTTTTAAGATATCGCGTTCCATCGTCATCCGCGCCAACTCCACGCGCAGCCGGGCAATTCCATCTGCTCGGCAGAAACCTGCTTGCCTGCGCCGCTCAGCCTGCCTGCGGCATCGGCCTTCACCCAGTTGTGCAGCGTCTTCGGGCTGATGCCCCAGTATCTTTGTCACCGCTGCCATGCTCTGGCCGCCGCGGACCATGCGCATTGGCTTCTACCAAGAATTCCTGCGTGTACCGTGCTCTCGGATTACCCATCTTTCCTTCCTCTATTGCGTGAGTTTTACATACTCAGCAAGGGATCCATTTTTTGCGGGCAAGCTCACTGATGCGGATGCGCAAAATGCGAGCCCGAATGCGAAAAGGGACTGAGTAGTCGTGCTTGAGCGCGCAGGGGGAGCGGGATAAGATCCACGCCCTTGGCATGGGGCGCAGGGCGATGCGGGACGCTTCCAGGTTCATGGCAGGCGCAACAGTGCCGTTTCCCAGCGT
>NZ_CADIKH010000288.1 GCF_902859855.1 Paraburkholderia humisilvae | reverse complement strand
AGGCATTCCTTTCAGAAATGGCATCCCGGTGATCGACAGCACACCGGTTCAGCAATCGCTCGCCGCCTGATGAACCTGCTCACCGCGTACACCAGATTTGACAATTGCTCTCGCTGCGAAGTGTTGTCGCGACACAGTCGGCGGGACTATCCCCGGTTTTCTGCTTTACTTTGCAGCTTGAACCCGAAGACCCGATTGATGGCTGCGCGCGTGTTGGGTTGCAAGCCATGATGCGGGATCCCCTCGTTGACGGCCTGTTCAAGTGCGGCAGGACGCGCACCCGCACCGCTGCCCGCGGGCACCAGTTGCGACCATGACTGACCTTGCTCTTCCAGATGCACCAGGAACCGGCTGACGCGAGAGCGGGATACCTGATCCAGTTCTCCGGGCAGATCCTTCAGCAGATCCTTGTGCTCCTGAAGATCGGGCGCAAGACGAATTTTTTATGTCGCCTTGCAGCCTGAACCCGAAGGCCTGGTTGATGGCTGCGCGCGTGTCGGCCCGCAAGCCATGCTGCCGGATCCCCTCGTTGACGGCCTGTTCAAGCGCGGCAGGACGCGCACCCGCACCGCTGCCTGCGGGCATCAGTTGCGACCATGACTGACCCTGCTCCTCCAGATGCACCAGGAACCGGTTGACGCGAGAGCGGTATGCCTGATCCAGTTCTTCAGGCAGATCCGCCAGCAGATCCTTGTGCTCCTGAAGATCCGGCGCTCTTTGTATATCGCCTTGCAGTTTGAACCCGAAGGCCTGGTTGATGGCTGCGCGCGTGTTGGTCGACAAGCCATGATGCCGGATCCCCTCGTTGACGGCCTGTTCAAGCGCAGCAGGACGCGCACCCGCACCGCTGCCTGCGGGCACCAGTTGCGACCATGACTGACCCTGCTCTTCCAGATGCACCAGGAACCACTTGACGTTAGAGCGGTATGCCTGATCCAGTTCTTCGGGCAGATCTTTCAGCAGATCCTTGTGCTCCTGAAGATCCGGCGGACGCCGAGCTTTTTTTATGTCGCCTCGCAGCCTGAACCCGAAGGCCCGGTTGAGCGCAGTGCGCGTGTTGTGTTGCAAGCCATGATGCCGGATCCCCTCGTTGACGGCCTGTTCAAGCGCGACAGGACTCGCACCCGCAACGCTACCCACGGGCACCAGTTGCGACCAGGACTGTCCCTGCTCTTCCAGATGCACCAGGAACCGCCTGACGTTAGAGCGGTATCTCCGATCCAGTTCCTCTGGCAAAACCTTCAGCAGATCGATGTGTGCAGGTAATGCCGGCACGAACCGCGCACGGGGCTTTGCGCGACTGCTGCCCGGGAGGGGGCAGCAGGCTGTTGATGCCCTGGTGCGTTCAGGCTGTCATGGATCTGCTGCTCCGCATGGGAAAGCGGCAGTCCACGCGCCTGCTCTGCGTGGGCCCAGTCAACCAGCGCCGTCCCTGCCGGATCTGCCCCCCGGTCTTGAGGTGCAACGTCAACGGGCAAGCCAGAATGCGGCCTGTCGTCCAGATCCGCGAGTTCGTTGTCCACCTCATCCGCTGACAGCTGGGGCAAGCGATGTGGTTCCGGCGCCCCGCCCTTCAGACCCGGAACATTGCTCGCCCGCTGCCACTGGCCATCCCGGTTTTCCAGACGGATTGTCCGCTCCCTTGCATTGCCAGTGGCATCCACCGGATTCCATACCACATACCCTTCCGTCGACGCGGCCTCGTCTTTTGCTACCCGGTACAGCTTCGCTCCGATCTGCGCGTAGTGCGCCAGCGTTTGCGGATCCTGCCATGTCCCGCCCTCCGAGCGACGCATCGCCACCGGCCGCTTATCCTCTGGTACGGGCGCGAGTCGTTCGACCAGTCGTTGCGTCTGCGGACTTAAAGGCGCG
>NZ_CADIKH010000287.1 GCF_902859855.1 Paraburkholderia humisilvae | reverse complement strand
CTTCCCCTCTCGCTGGTGTTGATGAACGTTCGAAACTTCATCATGGCACGTCGATGCCGACTCGCGGCTTCCGCCGCAGCCTCGGGACGGGGAAGTCCCTTTCATTCTCTAGACGAAGAGGGTCATGACGTGGCAGACGACCCACGCTCCTACTTTCCTCGTTTCCGCGACGCAGCGTTGCCACCATTCGGTATGCATCACCCGATCATCGTCACGCAAGGCAACCGCCAATTTCCTGGAGATTGAAATGAGCTACATCTTTGCACTGCTTCACAAACTGATACCCACATTTCACGAGCCAAATCTGCCGCTCGACAGCGACTATTCGTATGAGGCCCGGAAACGCGAAGACCGGCGTCTTCGCAAATTCGAAGCGAACATTGCCTGGTTCCGCGTCTGAGTACGCTTTGCGCTTGCGCCGCGAGAGCGTTCTCACCGAGGGCGCTTCGTTTAATTTTTGCGCTGGATAACCCAACCATTGCGAGCCATCCACACGGAGAAACATGAGACGCGGAAGGCTTGACCTGCACTGCACCATATTGGCATTCCCACGGAGCAACCGTTGGCTGGAGAACGCTACGCAGTCGGAGTCGGCATGTACACCACCGACGACCTGAGGGGCCCGCTGCCTGTTCAGTGGCATCGGTTCGAGCCCAGTTCATCCTTGCATCCGCTCATGAGCACTCAGCCGCATCTACTAGCATTGAACCGCCCGGGGAATCGTGGAGGCTGGTCGGTTTAAGTTAATGCTGGTTCAGCGGCAGGTGTTTCAAGTTGCCGATAGTAATTTGCCTCAGGTTCCGCGGGCGGGATATAGCCGAGGGACTCAAATGGGGAACGACGTTGTGAAGTGATACAACGCTTCGGCTAGAACGAAATACTTGCTCCATGAGCGAGCCACAGAGCAAGAATCCTGCAAATTGCAGTGTGCTGATGTGCAGCAGACAATCGACGCAGCTCAGAAGCTGGCAATGCAGGTCTTGCACGAGTGAGCCGACACCACTCCATAGTACACATCTCGCACGATCCGACAAATTGAGGAATTAGTTGATGAATCGTCGCGCTTCCCGGGCACATGCCCGCAGCAAGGTCAAGCAAGCTCTATGAACGCACCAGCATCATCATCACCACCGACCTGAGCTTCGCCGAGTGGGCCAGTGTGTTCGGCGATGCAAAGATGACGAGGGCGCTGCTCTGACCTGCCCCCGGCAAACAGGGTAAGGCGGAGTCTAGTAAAGTTCGTGATCGGGCTCACGGGTCGAGGCATTTCTCCCTTCGTCGGTAAGCGAAAAAATCGCCCTTTTGCGGTGGTTGATGAATTTGGCCGCGCTTCCTCTACCGTTGCGAGTCCGGCTTTCGCAAACGCCATCCCGGTGTCGTAGAAGGCGTAAGGATTGACGTGGTCGGACGGTTCAGAAGACGCAGGCCACGACATTGCAGGCAAGCATCGTTCAAGGCTCGACGCCAGGCGCGCGTTAACGGTTGCAGCGAAATTCTCTTCGTTTGGCGCGGATTTGTTCGCGAACAGGCGGCCAGTGAGGCGACGGACACGGCCGCGACGAAAGGGGAGAAGAAATGGTTTTTCGTTTGAACTGGGAGGCTTCCGAGAACGGGATCGCTGAGCTGGCGCGAATTTATCACGCTTACGGCCGTGAAGCATTGATTAGGAATCCATGGAAAATTGCAATGCGTTAAATGACTTGGAGCGTTACGAAGAAATGTGGATTGCACCGGTGCAACGTTAAAGAACGATCGTTCGCTATCTGTGTCGCGCCCGAATCCCTTCCAGGGTGCTATACTGTGTTTTTGTACAGGTGCGACCTGCAAAGTCGCTATTGCAACTGTCCTGCCGATAGCACATGGATGGGACCTGCTGTTCTGCCAGCAGTAGCCTACTCGATCGTGCGTCGCTGGTAACG
>NZ_CADIKH010000286.1 GCF_902859855.1 Paraburkholderia humisilvae | reverse complement strand
GGTAATGCCCGGTGCCAGCGTCGTTCGTGGCGTCAGTGTCTTCTTCATCACGCGGCCAAGCGTTTTCGTCAGCCTCGAATTTTACCTTCTCCGCCTTAATGCGACAGAACCCTTTTCCATGGTCAGGTAGCGCTCGACGCAGGGACGCACAGCGAGACCCGTGTACCAGGCGCGCAGCACGGCCAGTTCGTCGGCACCGGGAAAGCCGGGCGGCAGGTCAGGACCGGAAGCAGGCAGGGCAGTGTGACGCATTTTCATGACGACGAGTTTGGTGCAGGAAGCGGTATCGAAGTCGTCGAGATCGAGGCGGCCTCAGGTGCACCTTGCACCGACCGACGTTGTGTCGGCCGGTGTGACCCACGGGTCTGCTCGGGTCGGTTGCCCATGGTGCCCAAATGCCGCGCAGCACGCTTGTGTCGACGCCGAGCATAGCAGTGAGTACTGCGAAACCGCTTGGACTCGAGTTCATATTAACGTCCATGGGCAGCGAGGATGCTGCGAATGGCTCTGGTGCAAATATGCTCGGCGAATCGGATAAAGTAGCGAGCCTATCAAACGGGTAGCCGGTGATGATCAAGCGCAAGGGGCTGGAGGGGTTGTTCGATGGGCGACATTTTGATCGGGAAATCATCATCCTGTGTGTTCGCTGGTACCTGCGCTACAAGCTGAGCCTGCGCGATCTGGTCGGGATGATGGCCGAACGGGGCTTGTCGCTGGCTCACACGACCATCCTTCGCTGGGTGAGGCGTTATACGCCTGAGTTCGTCAAACGCTGGAACTGCTTTGCTACACCCGTGGGTCGTTCGTGGCGTGTCGACGAGACCTGGCTGAAGATTCGTGGCAGGTGGGTCTACCTGTACCGGGCGGTGGATCGGGCTGGCCAGACGGTGGACTTCATGCTCAGGGCAAAGCGCGATGTGGCCGCGGCCAGAGCCTTTTTCAGCAAGGCTATCAGGCATCAGGGCCAGCCGCCAGAGACGATCACGCCCGATGGCTACGCTGCCTCGCACCGGGCGGTGCGCGAGATGAAGGTCGACGGCCTGCTGCCCGAAGACACGAGGGTTCGAAGCTCGAAGTATCTGAACAACCTGGTCGAGCAGGATCATCGTCACATCAAATCCAGAACGAATGTGATGCTC
The DNA here is from genome assembly GCF_902859855.1 of Paraburkholderia humisilvae. Classification (GTDB taxonomy): domain Bacteria; phylum Pseudomonadota; class Gammaproteobacteria; order Burkholderiales; family Burkholderiaceae; genus Paraburkholderia; species Paraburkholderia humisilvae. The sequence goes on along the minus strand of NZ_CADIKH010000286.1, from coordinate 787 downwards.
GGCTTCAAACGGTTCAGTAGCGCAGCGACCACGATTTCAGGCATCGAGTTGATGCATCGCATTCGCAAGGATCAGTTCGATCTCGCGAGGTTCGGCCTCGGGGATGCCACCACGCCCGCCGTATGGGATGCTGTCCTGTCAACTCAATAAGGCGTCCTTTATATCAGAAACTGCTCAACTCACTCATCTATTTGCACCAGAGCCCTTAGATCCATCTTACGTTCCGAAATCCCACGCGCTCATCGGTTAGCTGCGCGATAATGACCCGGCGGTCGAGGTCGCGTCATCCACCCGTCATTCACTTCTGGACACTGCTATGTCTTCGCGCAGCACGAGCGTGATCAAAAGCTGGCACGCGCATATCTACTTCGATGCCGATAGCCGCGACGCGGCGTGGGCATTGCGGCAAGTCATCGAGCAGGAACTCGGCACAGTCATCGAACTTGGGCGGTTTCATGAGCGGCCCGTCGGGCCTCATCCGCAATGGTCATGTCAAATCGAATTTTCGCCTGCGCACTTGGCCGACATCATGTCCTGGCTTATGCTGAATCACGGCACGCTTGATGTCTTCGTGCATCCGAACACCGGGGACGCGTTGAGCGATCATCGCGATGCGGCCTTGTGGATCGGTAAGTCGTACGAGTTAAAGATGGATGCATTCGGCGGAAATTCTCAAGCTATTGACCTTTCCATAAATCATGACGTCACCACAAGGTTGCCTGAATCCAGCACGCGGCGATGATCGAAGGTCGGTGCTGAGCGCTTTTGAGCTTGTTGCGAGCGACGG
>NZ_CADIKH010000285.1 GCF_902859855.1 Paraburkholderia humisilvae | reverse complement strand
GAAACTGACGCCGCGCACGCAGTTCCGCAACCCGGTGATGTTCTGCGTGTACGTCGGCAGCATCCTGACCACCATCCTGTGGCTGGCCGCGCTGTTCGGCCAGGCCGAGGCGCCGGCGGGCTTCATTCTCGCCGTGTCGCTGTGGCTGTGGTTCACGGTGCTGTTCGCGAACTTCGCGGAGGCGCTCGCCGAAGGCCGTTCCAAGGCCCAGGCCGCGTCGCTGCGCAGCGCGAAGAAAGACGTGATGGCCAAGAAGCTGAACGAGCCGCATCCGAAGGCGCCGATCCGCATCACCACGGCCACCGATCTGCGCAAGGGCGATGTCGTGCTGGTCGAGACCGGCGACACGATTCCCGCTGACGGTGAGGTGATCGAAGGCGTCGCGTCGGTCGACGAATCGGCGATTACCGGCGAATCGGCACCGGTGATCCGCGAGTCGGGCGGCGACTTTTCGTCGGTGACGGGCGGCACGCGCGTGCTGTCGGACTGGATCGTCGTGCGCGTCACGGCGAACCCGGGCGAAGCGTTCCTCGACCGCATGATCGCGATGGTCGAAGGCGCCAAGCGTCAGAAGACGCCGAACGAAATCGCGCTAACCATTCTGCTCGTCGCGCTGTCGATCGTGCTGCTGCTCGCGACCGCCACGCTGCTGCCGTTCTCGGTGTTCGCGGTCGAAGTGGTGAAGGCCGGCCACGTGGTGACGATCACCGCGCTCGTCGCGCTGCTGGTCTGCCTGATTCCGACCACGATCGGCGGTCTGCTGTCCGCGATCGGCGTGGCCGGCATGAGCCGCATGATGCAGGCGAACGTGATCGCCACCTCGGGCCGCGCGGTCGAAGCGGCTGGCGACGTCGACGTGCTGCTGCTCGACAAGACCGGCACGATCACGCTGGGTAACCGCCAGGCATCGGCCTTCGTGCCGGCGCCGGGCGTCACCGAGGAAGCGCTCGCCGACGCCGCGCAGCTCGCATCGCTGTCCGACGAAACGCCGGAAGGCCGCAGCGTCGTGGTGCTTGCGAAGCAGCGCTTCAATATCCGCCAGCGCGATATGGCCACGCTGCATCCGACCTTCATCGCGTTCAGCGCGCAGACGCGCATGAGCGGTGTCGACCTCGCGGACCGTGAAATCCGCAAGGGCGCCGCCGACGCGGTGAAGACCTACGTCGAAGCGCGCGGCGGCCGTTTCCCGACCGAAGTGCAGAACGTCGTGAATGAAGTCGCGCGGCGCGGCAGCACGCCGCTGGTGGTCGCCGAGAAGGGCGAGCAGGGTGCGCGCGTGCTCGGCGTGATCGAGCTGAAGGACGTCGTGAAGGGCGGCATCAAGGAGCGTTTTGCCGAACTGCGCAAGATGGGCATCAAGACCGTGATGGTGACCGGCGACAACCGGTTGACCGCCGCGGCGATCGCCGCCGAAGCGGGCGTCGACGACTTCCTCGCGGAAGCGACGCCGGAAGCGAAGCTCGCGACGATCCGTGCGCACCAGGCCGAAGGCCGCCTCGTCGCGATGACGGGCGACGGCACCAACGACGCGCCGGCGCTCGCGCAGGCCGACGTCGCGGTGGCGATGAACACCGGTACGCAGGCCGCGAAGGAAGCGGGCAACATGGTCGACCTGGACTCGAACCCGACCAAGCTGATCGAGATTGTCGAGATCGGCAAGCAGATGCTGATGACGCGCGGTTCGCTGACCACGTTCTCGATTGCCAACGACGTCGCGAAGTACTTCGCGATCATCCCGGCGGCGTTCGCGTCGACGTACCCGCAACTGCGCGTGCTCGACGTGATGCATCTGGCGACACCGGCGTCGGCGATCCTGTCAGCGGTGATCTTCAACGCGCTGATCATCGTGATGCTGATTCCGCTGGCGCTCAAAGGCGTCAAGTACCGTCCGATCGGCGCGGCGTCGCTGTTGCGCCGCAACCTGCTGATTTACGGCCTCGG
>NZ_CADIKH010000284.1 GCF_902859855.1 Paraburkholderia humisilvae | reverse complement strand
CCCGCTGCGTCCGTTTTGCAGTAAGGCCGTATATACAGCCGCAGCCGATCCTGGACGTCAAAGCATGCGAAATTGCTTCGCAAACGGGAGGCGTTCATATACATGCACATGCTCCGCAAGGAGCAGATGAAAGACGACGGCGTCGACCGAACGGTTGCCGCGCAGTTCTACTCGCTGAGTATGTAACGCACTCCTGACTATAGTGGAGATTGCTCGTCCTTACCACCTTATCGTGACACAACCTTCGAAGTTGCGCAGGCTCAGCGAGTACGCCACATACCAGCGCGCACACAGCAGAATCACCTCCAATGGATAGTGCAGTCGCTTCAGTACCTTGCCAATGCCTGCGGGCGGTGCCTTGCCTAGCGTCTTCGTCTTTGCCATCATCTTCGTCATGCGTTACGATCCGGCAGATTCTACTTCACCGCGCTAATGCGACGGAGCCGGGCATCGATGCCGCCTTCATCGAGCAGCCGCTTCCATGTGTACATCGTCTGCCGAGCCACACCCACAGCCAACGCCACCTCGGCGCGGACCTTGCCCGCCAGCAGCAATCGGCCCGCCTCAATCGCTTCCTTGCTGCTTCGCTTAACCGCCTTTGCGCCATGCCAATGTGTCTCCAGGATCGTTCTGGGCGTATAACGCTTCAGTCGCTCAACGGTTGTCATGATTTGAGGAAATATCAATAGGTAGGGCTATTAATGAACTGTGGTTATGCAGTCTTGCTTCTACCGCATATGCTCGCCTGCTCACTTCCGACCTGCCGGCGCACGCCGGGCCACGTCGGCCCAGCTGCTCGTGTTTGCACTGCCACTACCGGAGCCGGCCGGGTCCCCCGCACTGGGGATGCCTGGCATAGGCTGCACCCACTGTGCTTGGGTGTCAGGCGATGGCATCTGAAGCGCGTGCTCGCCGGTAACGGTGGTCGCGCCATCCGGCACCGGACCAAATGCGCGACCCGCGCCGAAGCCATCCGCGCCCGCCGACGCGATGGCTGCGACAAGGCACCCTTTGTTCGGGCGCCCCTGGGTGTCATGCGGATGAACGGGGTTCCACCCTTGCTTTCGCATGTTCGCCTCGATAGCAGCCAGCAATGAGCCCTGGCCGTGCTGGCCCACCACGAACAGGGTTGTCCGGTCGATCACTGCCTGTCTGAGCAGGCGGTCAAAGATGGCTCGGGCGACTGCCGGGTGAACCCCCGCGGGCCGCCTGGAAGGAGGGGGCGATATCAGGATCGCGTTTTCATGCAGGTCCAGCATGTTTTTCCCGGAGCTGAAGCCGAGAGACGGCCGGAATGGTCCTGCCGTGATGCCATCGTCGAGAAGACAGTCGACCTCCCCGGACCTGTTGGCCTTCTCGCACGCGGAGATGGTGGCGTTGTACGTGATGATATCGGGGAAGACGCCGCGCGCGGGACCGTGCTGCTGCAGGTGCGCGAACAGCCGGAGAGCGTCGTCAGCGCGTGCGGCCTTCTCGCACGCGGAGATGGCAGCGTTGTACGTGATGGTGTCGGGGAAGACGCCGCGGACGAGACCGTGCTGCTGCAGGTGCGCGAACAGCCTGAGCGCGTCGTCGGCGCGCGCGGCCTTCTCGCACGCGGAGATGGCGGCGTTGTACGTGATGATATCGGGGAAGACGCCGCGCGCGGGCCCGTGCTGCTGCAGGTGCGCGAACAGCAGGAGGGCATCGTCAGCGCGCGCAGCCTTCTCACACGCGGAGATGGCGGCTGAGTACGTGATGGTGTTGGGGAAGACGCGGCGCGTGGGACCATGCTGATGCAGGTGCGCGAACAGGCTGAGCGCGTCGTCAGCGCGCGCGGCCTTCTCGCACGCGGAAATGGCGGCTGAGTACGTGATGGTGTCGGGGAAGACGCCGTGCGCGGGACCGTGCTGTTGCAGATGCGCGAAAAGTCTGAGGGCATCGTCAGCGCGCGCGGCCTTCCCGCACGCGGAGATGGC
>NZ_CADIKH010000283.1 GCF_902859855.1 Paraburkholderia humisilvae | reverse complement strand
TTTCGACAATTTGACTCTAGCGGGGCGATGGAGCCCGGCGCGCGCGGCTTCAGAAACGTTCCCCGGTGCTACGCAATCGCGACCTGCATACGTGAAGCCAGGACATGGCAAGGCACGCACTCACCACATGCCGCACATCGTCATGCCGGAAGGAAACCTCCTGCGTGTCAGCGCAGGCAAGGCTGATGTCAAGGTAACCCGGTGATGCAATCCGGAATCTACAAGGGCTACTCAATCTGGAGGCATGCCATTCCGGAAAGAGATCGTTACGCCTCATGCCTGAAAGGGCGTGGTGCGCATGGACAAGGACGTTGCTGACGATCTGTCGCGCTGTCGTGAACTGTTTGCGTCGGCCATCGAAGGGGGCACAGCCTGTGCCGGCTGCTCGAGTCGGTCAGCAAATACGCGCCGCGAATTTCATCGACATCGAAGTACAGTCTGGCATTCAGATCGGGGCACCTGCGCCCCATGTGCATCAGATGGATGATTCGCCGGACCACAACCGCGTCCTTTACCGCGCCTTCGACCATGTGGACGGATATCGCGACGCGTTCGGTGAAGCGGTAAGGACCATCTCCGTGCGGACATTCAATACAGCCGCCCGAAAGGCGGCGCAACAGAACATCGAGAAGGGCATCGACTTTTCCGCGCAAAATGACCATGCCACCGCAGCGGAGTGTTCCGCCACGGGATTGCCTGCGGTGCAGCGCGACCGCTCCCGCTCCTGGGGCAGCGACTTACTGCGAAGCGAAATCCTTCTGTCGCAGACTCCGCGTCCGCCAGAAGTCTCCTGCTACGGCTTGGCCAATCCGGGGGCTTATCCATGTTGGGCATTGGTGCCATTGGCTGCCTTTGCGCTACCGCAAATCGCGTGGCGGACTCTGAAACCAGCTGTTGACGTCATCCTCGAGGACGAAAAAGGCGTTGAACACCACGTGCAACTCGATCCTGATGTCACGGAAGGAACCAATGTCACGTCCGGTTCCAGATTGAAGGTTCGCTGCGAGGCGACGCCGGCGCCGTTTGACCCCAACAGGTACATCTGCGGCATTCAATTGCCGGACGACCGAGCCTTCGGTGCGACGCTTTCGGTCGATGGCAAGACAGTTGACAGCCCGCACTTCCGGTGAGGACGAAAAAACTGGCTTCGCCAAGTGATATACGCAGGTCCCACACTTGTATGAGAGCACATCCTACGCCTTCACATTGCTCGTGTAATCGAATGTGAAAAAGTATGGACTGGGAAAAACATGGACCGGCGCATTTATGTCGTTGATGGTTTGAGAGCAATCCAGGTGGCCTTTTTTTGGCGCGGGGCGACATGACCTTGAAAATCACCTATTCTGACTCGCTGCGGGATCGCGTTCAATATGTCCACCTGTCGATAGAAATGCAACGCTACATCGTGCACGCCTAGTGTGCCAAATACAAGGAGTAACTGCACGCACTTGCCGCTATGAGCACGCATGAAGCAGCATCGTTTTTGTGATACGTGATATCTGCTCGAATCCACGGAAACAGCTGGTGAGCACTGACATAAGGCGAACTGAGGTCGTCTCGTCAAGCCTTCGAGGTTTATTCGACGTGTTCGCCGTGCAGGATCACGTCGAGACCTTCGCGCTCTTCCTCTTCGGTCACGCGCAGGCCCATCACCATATCAATCACCTTCAGCAGGATGAAGCTGACCACCCCGCTGTAGACGACGGTCGTCAGCACGCCCTTGACCTGCAGCATCACGCTCGCATCGAGGCCGCTGATGTCCTTGACCGCGAACACGCCGGTCAGGATCGCGCCGACGATACCGCCGATGCAGTGCACGCCGAACACGTCGAGCGAATCGTCGTAGCCGAGCTTGTGCTTGAGCCACGTGGCCGACCAGAAGCAGATCGCACCGGCCAGCAGGCCGATGACCAGCGCGCCGGCGACACCGACGAAGCCCGAGGCCGGCGTAATCGCGACCAGACCCGCGACCGCGCCC
>NZ_CADIKH010000282.1 GCF_902859855.1 Paraburkholderia humisilvae | reverse complement strand
GCCTATGCGGACCTCAATAATGTTCCATTTTGGCCCTTGCATACGGTCAGTTCGCAAGGGTCGATCTTAGTTTGCTGACGTTTCACTGGGCGGGACGCGTTCATTTCATTCTCTTATCGTCCAACCTTGGCTTCGCGCGTCCAATGCGCGAACAGGGTCGGGCGCCGCGTCTTAAGCCGCCGAAACTAATCTCATGCCCCCAGCTTGTGCGTTCAGAGTTTCTTGTATTTGTGTTGAGCCCAACGCACAACGAATGAATCCAGTCCACGTAAGGCCCCACGAAGTGCGGAAGGCTGGAACCGCCCGTAGTAGCGAACCCAGCCCGGAAGCACTGGCGGCTTCGACGAGCTCAAGGTCATTGCGGCTGTGCAACCGCCACCGAAGCTTCCGCAACCGCATCGATTTGGCCGCATTGCCGAGGAAATCTTAGCGTTGCACCGGGTACTCGATCCCGCACACGCATGTGCGGCGCACGCTCACTGCGCGCCGATCTCGATCAGGTACGCGAGCTGGACGGCGCCGAAGTCATTGCCCGTCACGATCGCAGTTACGATCGCGGCGCGCAAATCGAAGAGCCTGCGTACATCGAGACGCTTGTCGGCGTCAAACATGAAGCGCGTCATCATCGCCGCATGGACCGCCTGGCCAAGGCTGCGCTTGCCAGCAAGGACCTGTCGCGCCGTGCGGCCGAGTGCAATGCAAACCTTGGCACCATCACGGCGACGTTGCTGCGGCTGCTCGAACGCTACGGCGCGGCACAATTGCAGCCCGCAATCGACGATGCGCTCGAAAGCGGCGTGCCGCACCCGTACGCTGCGCGCGTGGCGCTGGAGCGCCGCAGTGAAGCGCGCCCGCTGCCGCCGCCGCTTGCTGTGTGCTTGCCGCCGCACGTAAGCCAGAAGGACACGCCGGTTCGACCCCACCGGCTCGATACCTACGATCAACTTGCCGGAGGCTCCGTTGAGCTCGCTTGAATCATCGCGCACACGCGCGCAGGAATTGCGTTTGCACGGGCTGCTTGCACACTGGCCCGGGGTTGCGCAGGAGTCATGGGTCGCGCCGCCCGTGGAGTGTGACGAAGACGAGCGAGCACACGTCGCTCGCTTGAGCGGTGCACCAAGGAGGCGAATCTGGGCGGCTTCAAAGCCCTGTGCGACTTCGACTGGAGTTGGCCGTCACGGTGTGATCGCGGCGCCATCAAAGAACTGATGACGCTCGGGTTTATGAAGGACGCCGCCAGCGTCGTGCTCATCGGTCCAAACGGCATGGGCAAGTCGAAACTGGAGAAGAACGTCGCACATCAGGCACTCGTGCATGGACACACGGTACTGTTCACCACCGCCGGCAATATGCTGGGCGAACCCGCTGCGTTCGATAGCGATTCAACGCGGCGCCGGCGCCTGCGTCGCACCATCGTCACAACGAATCGACCGTTTGTCGAATGGCACGAGGTGTTCCGGTGTTCCCCAACGCCGCCTGTGTCGTGTCGCTCGTCTATCATCGCGTGCATCACGCCGAGGTCATCTCGATCGAAGGCGAATCGTATCGCCTCAAGGAAGCGCGTGAATGGGCCGACAAACGCGCCCTTCAGCGCAGTCCCGGCAAATCTGCAAAGGGAGGTGGGTGGTCGAGAAATCCCCGCCGCTACCTTCCGGTCAAACGTGCGCCTTAATAAGCTTCATCGTCCCCGAGGAATGGACGCCCGAACAAGCGCTCGCCGTGTTTGAATTGCTCGACGACCTGCGTGAAGTGATCTGCGCGCGCTATCTGTCCGACATGCAGGAGGTCCTGCGCCAAGATCGCCGGCAACGCGAGCCGCCGTTCAACGAGCACGACCCGCCGTTCTGATCAACGCTGCGCATACAACGAAAGGGGCCCGCGCGGCCCCTTTGTACTTGAGTAAACCGCTCAACCTTGCGCCGTCGTTTAGTGCCGCTTTTACACCGGCGCTAACACTCCTGCAAGCCTACTCCAGGGGCCCGCCCTCATCTTCAATAAAGCATCGCTCACGCAACCGCT
>NZ_CADIKH010000281.1 GCF_902859855.1 Paraburkholderia humisilvae | reverse complement strand
CACACCTGCCTCTGTACACTGCGGAGTCGACGGAAGTCGAATCCCAGAAAGCCGAAGCTCTCTGCCCGGTCCAGGTTAACGGTGCGGCTCTTCTCTTCATTGACCTCGACCCGCAGTTTGGCAAACTCTTCCCGAAGTCGCCTGGTCACCGCCCCCAGCAGCCACGCATGGCGCGCATGGGCATCGATCAGCACAACCAGATCGTCAGCGAATCGGGCATACTCGACGTAGGTGTACTTCCCGTTGCGCGTGGCTTCTTTCGCCCGCTCCAGCATTCGGTCTACCTCGGTGAGATAGATGTTACTGGGCAGCGGCGAAATCACCCCGCCTTGCGGAACGCCTTGTTTGCCCGACGCCGTCAGCATCCGTTTTAGCAGATGCATCACGTCGTCGTCCTTGATCCGACGCGCCACTTTTTCAAGCAGTAGATGATGCCGAACCGTGTCAAAGTAGGCGCGCAAATCAAGGTCTATGACGCGGGTCTTACACTGAACAATCGCCGGCGCCACCCGATGCACCGCTTCATGCGCGGTACGCTTGGGACGATATCCGTACGACCCCGGTTGGAAGTCTGCCTCGAAGATCGGCTCCAATATGAGCTTGAGCGCGCCCTGAACCACACGGTCACGGATAGCCGGAATCGAAAGGACACGGACCTTGCCCCCGTCCTTCGGTATTTCCTGCCGCCGCGATCGTAGCGGTACGTAGGCACGCCCGATCAGTTCGTTCCGTATCCACTCAAGAAACGCCTCCACGCCCTGCGTCTCGATGACCTCGAACGTCACCCCGTCGATACCCGGTGCGCCGTTGTTCTTTCTGGCCAGCGCATACGCTTCGCGCAGCGTTTCCATCTTGCAGACATGGACGTACAAACCCCAGAAACGCCAGGACGGTCCGCCCTTCGCCTTGACGTATATTCCTCGCCTCAGGTCCTGCAAACTGCTGGACGCTTTTGTCATTTCGTCCTTGCCTCCCATGTTGTCGAGGAAGTTACAAACAGCAGGGCCCCTTCGCTCCACCAGCGTTACCCGGCTTCACCGCTAGTACGGGCCCATCCGCCACCCTCTCGCCTTCGGTCCACTTCCCGGGTTCGCCGGTTATAGAACCTACCTTGCTCCGGCGATTTCGCGCCGGGGCGAGGAGGGCTTCTCCAGTTGCCCAGCATGTCCTTGTCATCGTGCCGTCGCTTCCACCCCGCCGAAGTGGTCTGGTCGTATCGGTCAGATTTCGGCCAGCCATGCTGCCTTCGCCCTACAGTTGCGGGCTCGGCCTTCGGGGCTTCTCACTTTCGAGGCCACATTCACGTTCATCTTCATTACGGCCCGATGACTCACGCATCCCCCTCGGGGACACCAGTCGATAGGCTTCAGAGTCCTGGTTTCCCGCCACCCTGCTATCCCAGCTACGGGGCCTCTGACTCCTACCCCGGCAGGACTGACTCCTGCTGAACATGCCAGCCTTAGCTGGACGCACAACCGTGCATGCGAGTTTCCCAGCACACGGCTCAAGCCGTCCGTCAGCCCGCAATCGGACCCGGCAGGTCACAACGTTGTCAGCAGCCATTGGCGCGGCGTTGGAAGTAAGGCGTCCATGCGGGGTCGAACGGGTTAGCGCCGGGTGATATTGCAACCCGTATCCACCCGGTTACAGGGTAGCCTTCGCTTTTTCCGCGTTCCTCTACCCGCTATGCCATCAGCCTTCCTTGCGGTTGGCCTGCCATCGCTGGCAGCACGTCGGGCTGACTTACCGTGTTCCACAAACATCACAACGAGTGGGTTAGGTCCTGCCTGTACACCGGTGGTCTGCCTGTCCGTGTGCTCCGTAGCAAAGGAGAGGAGCAACCGACCACTTACCGTTCTGGTTCAAGCCTGTCAGCATCTTTGGCTTGTCGTGCCTAACGATGCCTGCGGCAGTTCACATCTGTTGACCATGCCACTCAGCCTGGGATCCCACCCACGTCGATGCTCGCAGGTGACGTCTCCTCCTCGCGGAAGCTGACGCGGCCCGAAGGCCCGACACGTTGTCCCCG
>NZ_CADIKH010000280.1 GCF_902859855.1 Paraburkholderia humisilvae | reverse complement strand
CCAAAACCCTTAATTCGAGCGTAAACTAAAATGACCAAAATAAACTTTCCTACGGAGCTCAATAATCGGGTTGGTGCATTTCACGCAGATCAGGATCACAAGGCGCGGAAACTGGAGCAGCGCGTCACCGCGCGGAATCACAAGGCACAGGATTTCGCGGTGCCCAGAGCGGCGGAAAGCGTGGCGATCATTGAGGCGGCCCACGGATCACCTAGCAGTTCGTCCAGAATGGTTCCCTCGCAGACACCTCACTCGCTTGCCATCGTCACCTTTTTATCTGCGCTGCTGGGCGGTGGCTTTGCAGGCCGGGCCAGTACACGTTCCCATTGGCAGCCGGAATCAAACGCCAACGGGATATGGACGAGCAACCAGGCACCGTTCGTGCCGTCTCAGCGCGTTGAGGTTGGCCCGGGTGTTCGGGTTGACGGAAGACTTTCAGTCGTCACCATTCTGCTCCCCGCAGGTCGCTCGCCGAGGAACAGTTCGTCCTTTTTGCGGGCAAGGAGTAATCGAGCGGCGAACCCGGAGTCTCAGGGTGTAGTGATACCCCTCGTCCGCGCCCATAGCCGCCGGGAGTTGGCGAGCCGGGCACTTCTTGAGGCAGGGCTGGATCCACAAAAAAAATACGATGTCCGCGATATTTTCCCAACGGGTTCCGAGGTACCGGGAGATGCGGACGTTGAACTCTCGATGAGCCTGCTGGACATCTATGTCGAGCACGGAAAGATCAAAATTCCTGCATTGGCTCGTCGCGTTAAAGACGCACCAGACCTGAGCACGTTGCCCGACTTAGACACGTATTTCGACTCTAAATTCGAACGGATGATGAAGGTGCAAGAAGCTGACGTAACGAATAAAATGCGAGGTTACCTTCACGGGCTCGGCATTAACGTCTGGTCAACCCCGGCGACGGTATTTTCTGTTGGCGGAAGGTCCGAAATCGCGAGCTCTGGATCGCCCTTTTTCGGCGTCAGCGACGGACGATATGGCTATATCGTTGATATTGGCAAAGGCGATTCGAAAAAATCGTACGCGGCCTCCATGTTGAACGGCGAGCTGGTCATCGACAAGGTAACGGACCTAGGCTGGACTTCCGCTAACCTGCACAAATTTTTTGGATATCGTAAAAAGAGCCCCGCTCTTAAAAGATCACTGAAAGATTTTGTGCGGACGACGGATGCCGTAAAGTTTGTTGCGAAAAGACTTGTTGATGCAACAAAAGGTAAGCAATGGGAACATGCCTTTCAAAGGACCGAAACCGAAAGGTATGTCGACGAGTATCGCATGGAGATTGCTGCAGTCGGTGCAGGCATGGTGCCAGTGGGCGCCGCGCTTAAAAAAACAGTCGGCGTTTTCAAGGCCACCTCAACCGCTTCAAAAGGGGTTACAGGCGGTTCCCGTCTCTACAAAGCGGCCACGAATATCGGGGCGGTGAAGAGTGCTGCGCATGAAGTTGGTGCGCTGAAAAAGATAGTCGGCACTGGAGTGGCCGGCAAGGTCTATCAGTCGGATGGGGGCTACTTGATCAAAGTATACAATAACCCCATAGGTATAAAGAACGGTAAAATCTACCAGTCAAACTTGGATAGTGCAAAAAATAGTGCAAAAGCACTCAAGCGGCTTTACGGCGAGGACTCCGCGAAAGTGGTATTGAAAGACGGCCCCTATCCGACGCAATCGATCGTCACATTACAAATGAAGAGGATTCCCGGTGAATCTCTGGAAACCATACTGAATGGCGGGAACCCGGAAATCATCGAGGAAGTCTTGCGTCAATCCAGAGATAAGTCTACGACAAAGGCGCTGATTGATCGGTTGCAGGCGAAAGGAATTGTTCACCACGACATTAATCTGGGAAATATTTTGTATGACAGCAAGACGAGACAGTTTAATTTAATAGATTTCGATAGAGCCACCTTCGATCCTTTAACCAGTTTACAATCTGCAGATATGTTAAGGAAACTCGAGTTTGACTTCGCGGAGTTTTCCCGGCGAAGCGGCCTATTGGGAATTATGTAAATCATGACATCACCAAAGTTCGGGTCGCTTCCAGCGGTTTTGT
>NZ_CADIKH010000279.1 GCF_902859855.1 Paraburkholderia humisilvae | reverse complement strand
CCCCTCTCGCTGGTGTTGATGAACGTTCGAAACTTCATCATGGCACGTCGATGCCGACTCGCGGCTTCCGCCGCAGCCTCGGGACGGGGAAGTCCCTTTCATTCTCTAGACATATGTACCTACAGTAGTTCAACTCCGTCGATGCATCCGGCGAGAGAATGGGCCCAGTCCAGCAGGCCTTGGGGCGCTCGCGCAAGCAGCGTCAAAGAGATTGCGATGCGAGGGTAAAAGGCAGAGGGTCGGGCGGGCATGTTCCAATGCAGGATTCGAAACAATGGAACGTCAAGACTAATCCCCGGCGTCTGTCTCTTCTGGGTCGGGTTCGGCGGAACTCGTCCGTTCGGCTAGCGATGCCTTGATTCGAGCAATATACGCGTCGAGCTTCCGGCTCGCGTCAATGACTGCCTGCAGGCGGGTCTCTCGCAGCTGCCGGTCATACTCGTTGACCGCGGCGACAAGACGTTCGACAAGCGGCCCGGGCACGACCGGCGTGCCGTCCCGCATATATACTTCCATCGCATCGAACAACATCAATTCTGTCTCATAGAAGAAAGGAAGTGGCAGCAGCCCGTGCCCCGCTTCGGTCAGATAGCGAATGAGTAACAGGGTCGATGCCATCTGGTCGAGGTTCGCCCTATCGGCGCGGCCCTGCCGGATCGCCTCGAATTCGAGACGGCACCGAAGAATGACCTTCTCGGCATCGCTTCGGGCCAGCGGCAGGAAAAGACGCCGGGTGCGGTGCGGCTGGGGGGTGCCGCGTGATCGGGTAGAGCGTTTTGAAACAGGCATAGAGCTTCCGAGCGGTGACGGGCCCATGCGTGTGCAGTGTCCTCAGCTCCTTGCGCGGCGAGTCCGTGCAGGGTTCCGGTACGTCGCAGACAGGGGCGGTTTTGCGGCTACTGACCAGCGGTGCTTTCTTGTCATTCAAGAATGCATGCCCGTGGCTTCCAGTGCGCGCCGGATACTGGCATACGGGGATTAGTAACGCGCGACACATTGTTAAGGGAATTCCGCTGGGCGATCAGCGTGCGGACGAACGCGGGAAGTGGCGCTTCCGTCCGGTGCCCGCGATTCTATATCAGAGCACGACGCCTTCACCTCCGCGGCATTTACGAGGGACAGCACGGGATCGATCATAGCCTGCAAATCGGTCGTCCAGCACCGGCTGACAATCGTGCTGGCCGCTGAACGTCTGCAGCTGTGTGAGCGTCAGGTCAGCCGGCTGGTGCGTCGCCATGAGGCCGCCGGGCCAGACGGGCTGGTGTCGGCGCGGCGTGGGTAGCCGGGTAACCGCGATCTGCTGGTGGACCTGCGTGCTCAGGCGATGGCGCTGGCGCGCGAGAAGCTCGCCGAATGTCATGGCGTGATGCTAGGTAAGGAAACCGTGCGGCGCTGGATGCGCGATGCAGGGCTGTGGATTCTACGCAAACAGCGGCCACCGAAGGTGCATCAGACGCGCAACCATCGCGCCTGCCTGGGCGAACTAATCCAGATCGACGGCAGCGATCACCGCTGGTTCGAGGACCGGGCGCCGGCCTGCACGCTGCTGGTGTACGTTAACGATGCGACCAGCCGGCTGATGATGATGCTGCACTTCACGGTGACCGAGTCGACCTTCAGCTACCCCGACGCAGCCGCATAGCCGCGGAGAACGACCTACCGTTCAGCGGCTCAACGTAGAACAGGTCTTTCTGACCGCGGGAGTATCGTCCGCACATGTGCGCCCTCTCCCGGATCTCCGGGCTTGGCGCCCCGCACGCCACCACCGGTGGCTTTCATTCTACTGATCGGTGCGACGGCCCGCATCAACCAAAAAAATCACCACGAAAAAAAGTCTTGACTGAATTTGAGTTGCATTCTTGCTTGTTTGGTGCAAAATATCCACCCAAACAACAGAGGTGGCCATGTTAGTCGAGTTCCGCGCCCGCAACTTCCGCTCCATCCGGGACGATATGTCCCTCAGCATGGTGGCAAGTTCGGACAAAGAAAAACGGGAATCGAACACGGTTCCCTCGGGGGCGGCAAGCGTGCCGGACCTTTTGCGTGTTGCATCGATCTACGGC
>NZ_CADIKH010000278.1 GCF_902859855.1 Paraburkholderia humisilvae | reverse complement strand
ACGGCCTGTATGTCTTCGGTGTTGCGTGCGAAGACGACCGCATCGGGCAATTGCGGATCGAAAGGCGATTCGTCACGTCCGTGGTTGGTGCGGACCGCCTCGGCGGTCGACACGCGCTCACCGAATGTGGCCTTCAGCGCACTGAGCAATTCAGCGGGAAAAGGGCGGCGCACGGAAGCGGGCGGCGCAGGATGGTTCATGCTGGTCTCCAGAAAAACATGTTTGATCTGCCCGGGCGGCGATCCCGGTCTGCTCCATTCCATTTGCGCCCGATTCCGCACCACTTCCTGCGCCGGAGTGAGCTATTCCCGGAAGCTGGTCACGACGCATGCACGGTAAGCACCATGCCATTTCATAATCTCACGTATAAATAACGCGTAAACAAAACGAATCGCAGTACTGCAGATCCGAAGACTGCGCAGCAACTGAAAATCCTTTTGAGATTTTCATAATGGGCATGAGAATTCGGTGAAGCTTAACTTCTACTCGACAACCTAAGTGGTCATGCCTGGCTTGCTTTGAGTGATTCGTCGCTATGCGTTTACGGGTGAGATGTCCAGTGCGCAAACGGTCTTTATGGCCAGCTCAACCTGCCCATGCCACAAACCGGAAAGTCATTTGCACTGGCGGGAATACGCTCGACTTTTCGTTATGAATATGTCTTTCGATCAACGGATTTATGAACTTGCTCTTCTAAAGAAACCAAAACTTATCCAGATGGAATAGATGGCGAAGTTGAGGCGTTTTGCTGCACGCGGCCCCTTCATTTCTTTAGAACATAAGGAGTATTGAAACATGAGATCGACCCGGATCGTTCGCACAAACCAACTGAAGAATGTCACCTGGATACTCGTTGGACTATCGCTGACGATCCCGGCACTGGCAGAGCAACCAGCATCGGTCAACGTGCAGACTCTGCTGAAGACCGATGCATCATGGGACGGTGCGCGCTACAAGTCCTATCCCTCCGGGCGGCCCCAGATTTCCGTGCTACGAATCGAAATTCCTCCTCATACGTCTTTGCCCTGGCACACTCATCCGATGCCCAATGCAGCGTATGTTCTTGGCGGCGAACTAACGGTCGAGAAGCCGGACGGCGGGAAGCAGCGGATAACGGTTGGGCAAGTCCTGCCTGAAACTGTGGGTACCGTACACAGGGGGGTGACCGGTGATAACCCGGTGACCTTGATCGTTTTCTACGCGGGAAGCGATGGGTTGCCTCTTTCGGAGCGCACCGATGCTCCTGCAAGGTAGTGCCTCGAGGCACCGTATTCTGACTGTGCCGAATAGACGGATCACCGTTCCACCGGCTTGACAGATTAGACCGACCTGGCCAACCGTCCAGCGTCGATGCCACGATGGAATACGAGTGGGTATGCCGCTGGTGTAACTGGCTCCGGGAACAGGACTTATCCAATCGACGAGCGGCTCTCCGGGCATCGCGATGACGACGATGCGGTTCTGAACAAATAGCGGCTCCGCGCCAGCGCGCACATCCATAGGAAAGCTTCAATGCTGTATCAATCAAATCCGCTTCATCCGTCCGACGCGGACGCGCCGCCCTCCACTTTCGAGGATGCCATCTATCGCAAGGTTGCGTGGCGTCTCACGCCGCTTCTGATGCTGTGCTACGTGGTCGCCTATCTCGACCGCGTCAACGTCGGCTTCGCGAAACTGCAGATGCAGACCGCCCTGAGCCTGAGCGACACGGTGTACGGCTTCGGCGCCGGCATCTTCTTCATCGGTTATTTTCTATTCGAACTACCGAGCAACGTGATCCTGCATCGGGTCGGCACGCGCGTGTGGATCGCGCGGATCATGGTGTCGTGGGGCATCATCTCCGCACTGACGATGTTCGTCGCCACACCGACGATGTTCTACGTGATGCGCTTTCTGCTCGGCGTCGCCGAAGCGGGCTTCTTCCCCGGCATCATCCTGTATCTGACGTACTGGTACCCGGCGCACCGGCGCGGCCGGATAACCACCTGGTTCATGACCGCGATCGCGCTATCGGGCGTGATCGGCGGCCCGATCTCCGGCTTTATCCTGAAGGCGTTCGACGGCCTGAACGGCTGGCATGGCTGGCAGTGG
>NZ_CADIKH010000277.1 GCF_902859855.1 Paraburkholderia humisilvae | reverse complement strand
CGCGTGGACTGCCGCTTTCCCATGCGGAGCAGCAGATCCACGACAGCCTGTACGCTCCAGTGCGTCGACAGCCTGCTGCCCCCCTCCCGGGCAGCAGTCGCGCAAAGCCCCATGCACGACTCGTGCCGACACTACCTGAGCACATCGATCTGCTGAAGGATCTGCCCGAGGAACTGGATCGGAGATACCACTCCAGCGTCAGGCGGTTCCTGGCGCATCTGGAGGAGCAGGGACAGTCATGGTCGCAACTGGTGCCCGCGGGCAGCGGTGAGGGTGCGCGTCCTGCCGCGCTTGAACAGGCAGTCAACGAGGGTATTTGGCATCATGGCTTGCCGCCTAGCACGCGCGCAGCCATCAACCAGGCCTTCGGGCTCAAGCTGCGAGGCGACATAAAAGGAGCCTGGGCCCTGGTTCCGCCGGATCTTCAGGAGCACAAGGATCTGCTGAAGAATCTGCCCGGGAAACTGGCTCAGGCATACCGCTCTAACGTCAAGTGGTTCCTGGTGCATCTGGAAGAGCAGGGTCAGTCATGGTCGCAACTGGTGCCCGCGGGCAGCGGTGCGGATGCGCGTCCTGCTGCGCTTGAACAGGCCATCAACGAGGGGATCCGGCATCATGGCTTGCCGACCAGCACGCGCGCAGCCATCAACCAGGCCTTCGGGTTCAAGCTGCAAGGCGACATACAAAGAGCGCCCGATCTTCTGGAGCACAAGGAACTGCTGAAGAATTTGCCAGAAGAACCGGATCCTGTATACCGCTCTCGCGTCAACCGGTTCCTGGTGCATCTGGAAGAGCAGGGACAGTCATGGTCGCAACTGGTGGCCGCGGGCAGCGGTGGGGGTGCACGCCCTGCCGCGCTTGAACAGGCGGTCAACGACGGTATCAGGCATCATGGCTTGTCGACTAACACGCGCGCCGCGCTTAACCGGGCCTTCGGTTTCAAACTGCAAGGCGACATAAAAAGAGTTCGGCTCGCGCCGGATCTTCAGGAGCACAAGGATCTGCTGAAGGATCTGCCTGAAGAACTGGGTAAGGCTTACCGCTCTAGCGTCAACCGGTTCCTGGCGCATCTGGAAGAGCAGGGACAGTCATGGTCGCAACTGGTGGCCGTGGGCAGCGGTGCGCGTCCTGCCGCGCTTGAACAGGCAGTCAACGAGGGTATCCGGCATCATGGCTTGCAGACCAACACGCGCGCTGCGCTCAACCAGGCATTCGGGTTCAGGCTGCAAAGTAAAGCAGAAAAGCGCGGATAGCCCGGTCGACTGTGTCGCGACAACAATGAGCAGATGACGAATCGCAAGTGTTGCGTCGCGAACAATACGCGCCTCGGGAGAGGAGTTTGTCGCGTGATCGGCGAGGGGGAATTTCAGAACGTCGCCACGAGCGAGACGAAGCAGACGTAAGGATGGCCAATGTTGCTCTGATATCGTGCGATGTCTACCAAACGCCGTACGAGCATCAAGAACAAACTGGCCATGCATCGGATTGTATTTGCATTTCTCACTCTCGAATAGCATCGTCGCGCTGTCGTCACTACACCCCAGTCGTACCGTCCGGATCGTTGCCCGCGTTGTGGCGTCGGTTCCTGTGGGGACACGGCTTCTACGATCGCAAGGCTGATCGCCGCGCCGGCGGCGATCTCAATCCTGTTTCTGTGCCACGTTTCCAGTGCTCTTCGTGCCGACGTACATGCTCGCGCCTGCCGTTATACATATGCCCGCGCCGCTGGTATAGCTGGGCGCTGCAGCAGCAGGTGCTACAGCTACTGATTGCGGGCGCCTCGCTGCGCCGTGCCGCGGCGATCTTCGCGCCCGGCTATCACACGGTACGGGGTGGCGCTGGCTGGCAGCGAAGCACGAGCGCTTCTCCTTTTATCTGCGCATTCGCTTTGCGTGGCTGGGTCGCAGCGTGGATTGCACGGATCGCTGGCTTGCCTGCTGCGGTTCGAAGCCTTTGTGCGAGGCGATGGCGTGGCTCAATCACGACGGCGTCGCTGTCCCATGATTGCGTATTCCGGCGATCGTGATCAGGGATTTCGGCTGATCGTGATCGCTGATTCCGAACGATCGTGATCAGCCATTTCGGTCGAACGTGATCGCAGATCATGGGTTTCCGA
>NZ_CADIKH010000276.1 GCF_902859855.1 Paraburkholderia humisilvae | reverse complement strand
TAACCAGTTGCTGGTATTCAGATGGAAGCCGAGATCGTCGGCAGCAATGGTCGCCCGGGTTTTCCTGTCCGTGCCGCAGTGACCGGCAGCAACAATTGCAGGACCCGGGCGACAGTCCAGAAAAAAAGCCTGGCGATCATGCCCGCATTCTCCGGAATCCTTGTCACGCTTTGGGGTGCGCTTACCTGCCAAACGGCATCAGAAGCATGGCCCCATTCGCAGCGGGCGTCTTGCTGGCGGGTGGTGAAGTGGCATCGCGCACGTGAATCACCGATATATTGTTCGATCCGACATTAATGGGACCGCCGGGACCGCTGGCCTCACGATTGGTCGCATACGCGGTCGTTCCGTCCGGCGTGAAGGCGATTCCCTGCGGGGAAATGCCAGTAAAGTTGTGAACGGTATCAATCTCCCTGTTCGAGGCAACATCAATGACTGAGATCGTGCTCGAAGTCCTGTTGGCGACGTACGCGGTCTTGCCGTCAGGGGTGAATGCTATATAAACGGACGTAGTACCGGTGAAATCCCGCACCGGTGGCCTGGCGCTATTGGTCAGTATGTCGAACGGAAAGATGCCACCGTTCCGGCCGGCAATGTAGGCGGTCTTTCCATCCGGCGTCACGGCGATATGGTTAGCGGCCTGCGCGAGACTACCGGCAGTGTCGGGTTTCTGGGTATCGGTCGCGACATCAATCATGACCGTTGGCGATGCGTTGCAGGTGACATACGCGGTCTTTCCATCCGGCGTGAAGACGACGTGAAGACAGGAGGCACCCTTGAAATTTGCAACCGTATGCGTCGCCGTGTCATGGATGGCATCAATCACCGCGACCCCTGATTCACACCCGGCATCCGGCGAACATGTGTCGGTGACGTACGTTGCGTACGCTTTGGTTCCGTCCGGAGTGAACGCGATACCCGTCGTGGACGAACCCAGGTTCGCGATGACGCCCGTCTGCGTATTGAAGGTGGGACTGGTCCGGTCAGTATCAATGACAGAGACGCCAGGAGGCGCACTGACATACGCTTTTTTTCCATTCGGCGCGATCGCCATTATTCCGGCGAAGAATCCTGTAAAACCGCCGTGAGTGGCATCAATGACTGCGGTCTGGGTATTGAAGGTGGAGCTGTGCGGATTCGTATCGATTACCGAGATTGAGCCTGCTCCTTGGCTGGTCACGTACGCGGCCGAACCATCCGGCGTGATCGCGACAAAGTAAGGATCCTTGCCGGTAAAGCCACCATGCGTGGTGTCAAGGATGCCGGTCTCGGTATTGTCGCCATGAGCTGCGTGTGCCGCTGTCGACGCGGTGATGGATACCATGGCTGTGAGCGCAACCGCGAAGAATTTCGCTATAAATGCGGTGCGAATGGTCTGGCGTGATTGCGCCAGGTACAACGCTTGATGCTTCATGTATTTTTCTCCTTGTCACCAGGCGAGGACTGTCCTCACTGCCGTGCGATAACCACGGTGAATGGCTGGCATGTCAATGATGTGTCACTGATCCGTCGGAGTGACCTGCCAGTCCGGGCAGGTGCGACGGCCAGAGCGTTGTGCTAGTCCGGCGTGCCATCAGGTGGCTTCGGCGTCGCTTTCATCCGGATCACACGGCGGCCGCAGCTCACCCCGGGCCACCGCTTCGCGGACCGCGAACGAGTAGCGGCCGGGCATGTTGATGTGCCCGAAGCCGAGCCGAGCGGATCAAGCCGCGCCACGTCCTCCTCGCACACCTGGACGCCTTCAACACGGAGCTGCGCAAGCGCGGCATCCATGTAGATCGTGTTCCACAGCACTACCTCGTTCATGGGTTGTATCGCGATAACGAAGAGGAGTGGTCGGGAGTTTGATATAAGAACGAATGTTTACGTGATCAGCGAGTAGAACTGCGCGGTGGGTGTTCCTGTTTCTATCGTCGCGCATCTGCCCCTTGCGAATCATGTGCATGAGCTCGATCCCTGAGAGGATGACGCGCGCAGCGGAAAAGCCTGAATTCCATCATCGGTCTGATGATGCGTTTGATGGCGCGATGGTCCTGCTCCACCACGTTGTTCAGATACTTCACCTGCCGGATCCCGATGGGCGTTTCGCGTTCGGCGTTGATTGATTTCAGCGCCGCCAGATTTGCCGCGCTCCTATCAATCAACCGGTTG
>NZ_CADIKH010000275.1 GCF_902859855.1 Paraburkholderia humisilvae | reverse complement strand
GCCGAACCCGAGCCACACCGCGAGGAAACCAAGCAAGCCGGATGCGGCCGTCGAGATCAGCACGACACCGTTGTAGTTCGACAGCACGAGGTCGTCGCGCTTTTCGAACAGACGATCCGAGATAAAGCGGGTGAACGACAGTTGCAGCGGACCGGTCAGAATCAGGCTGCACGCGATCAGGTAGGTGACCGATACCTGAAACTGGACGATCGCGTAGCGCGGAATCGTGAGGCCGAGGCTCATCACGCCGATCACCAGAATGCCGAAGATCGACAGGATCAGCGGGCCGGAGCTGATCAGCCCCGCGTAAGCGTAAGCGCGCATCACGCCGCTCAGCGTGTCGCGCTTGAGGATCTTGCGTAGCTCGAAACCGATGCCTGCCATCAGTGATTCTCCTGCGCGCCGCGTTGCGTCGAACCGGTCGCCGCGTTCGCTGTTCCGGCATGCACCGGACAGCCGATGACACCGCCTGCGGCATGCCCCACGCCGTCGTTTGCGGGTCGCGTCGGCACGGCCGTCAGCCGTTCGTACAGCTCGCGATATTGATCGATCATCTGCGCCTTCGTATAGAACCGGCGTACGCGCGCGAGGCCCGCCGCCTGCGCGGCGCGCCAGCGCGGCGCGTCGCCGAGCAGGTCGAGCACCGCCTGTGCAAATGCGGCCGGGTTCGCAATCGGCACGACGAGACCGGCGGCGCCGAGCGCGCGGTCTGCGTCGCCGTACCCTTCGATCAGCTGCCGGCACGAGCCGACGTCAGTCGTGATCGACGGCACACCGGCCGCGAAGCCCTCGAGCACGACGAGCGGCAGCGCCTCGCTGATCGACGTCAGCGCGAGTGCATCGACTTGCGGCAGGATCGCATCAATACGCTGAAAGCCGAGAAACTTCACATGGTTCGCGAGACCAAGGCTTTGTGCGAGCGCACGGCACTCCTGCGCGTAAGCCGGGTCCTCTTCTTCGGGTCCGACGATCCAGCCTTCGATATCCGGCATCGTGCGCGACGCGATGAACATCGCGCGGATAAAAGTCTTGATGTCCTTGATCGGCACGACACGGCCGATCAGTGCCACGACCTTGCCGCGCGCCGCGCGCATCGGCGCCGGCTCCGGTTCCCGCGCACGCCCGGCGCGCTGCTCGACGAGCGGCGCAAGCGCATCGACGTCGACGCCGTTCGGGATATTGCGCGTGCGTGCCGGATCGGCGCCATCGGCAATCTGCCGCTGCCGGTTCGTTTCATACAACGCGACGATGTCATCGGCCGCGTCGTAGGCGAGCTTGCCGAGCGCTTCGAAGAAGCGCACCCATAGCTCGCGGAAATAGCTGATCTTCGCGATGTCGCGCTCGAATGCGCCGCGGTTGTCGCGAATCCACTGGCTTTGCAGCAAGTCGATCTTGCGTTCCTTCGTGTAGATGCCGTGCTCGGACACGAGCAGCGGCCGGCCGGTCCGATAGTGCAGCAGCGTGCCGAGAAAACCCGCGTAGCCGGTCGAGACCGTGTGATACACGCGCGCCGGC
Source organism: Paraburkholderia humisilvae (assembly GCF_902859855.1). Taxonomy (GTDB): domain Bacteria; phylum Pseudomonadota; class Gammaproteobacteria; order Burkholderiales; family Burkholderiaceae; genus Paraburkholderia; species Paraburkholderia humisilvae. The sequence goes on along the minus strand of NZ_CADIKH010000275.1, from coordinate 662 downwards.
GGCAATTGCGCGGCGATGCGCGCGAGCTGCCACAGCGGCTTGTGCATGATCCGCACGGTCCAGAAATAGTCGGTGAACGACGGGTCCGTGCAATGCCGATGGTATTGATCGACGATAAAGTCCCATGCCGCGCGGCCCGAGGTGAATTGCGCCTCGTTCAACGGACCGTCGTCGCCAATCAGATGCACCATGTCCGCCATCAGCGCGGCCGGGTCCGCGCCGTGCCGGTTGCGCCATGCGTCATGCAGTTCGGCCGATTTCGCGAACGCGTGCGCGTCGCCGGGAATTTCGCGGGCCGCCTTCGTATCGGCAGGCGCCACTTCATACAGATAGTGCGCTTCGAAATGCACGACGTTATCGGGCAGCGCATAGGCGGCGCCGTGATAGTCCTCTTCCCGGCTGCCGATAAACGCGATCGCAAAGCGCGTGTGCGGATACGACCTGATCATCAGGTCGACCCAGCTCGACACGCCGCCGCGTACATAGGGGAACGTGCCTTCGAGCAGCAGGCACACATCGGTATCGGCGGCGCCGCGCAGCAGTGGTGAAATCATTATTGAGTTTCCCATAAAACATGACAACCGATTCGATGCTGGCGCGTTATATCTCTAACGGATTGAATGGAGATACGCGCCATGGCAAAGAAGCCGTTGGACGAGGCA
>NZ_CADIKH010000274.1 GCF_902859855.1 Paraburkholderia humisilvae | reverse complement strand
CGGCGGGGTGCGGAGCATCGAGGACAACATCCGGGGCTGCAAAGCCTAGCCGAAGCCGCGAGGCAACGGTGACACCTGCAAGCATCGATGCGGGAGCCGCGTGGGCTCAGGTGGCATGGTTAACGTAAGTGAATTCTCGCAAGCGTCGTGAATACAGTCCAGCCAAAGATGCTGTCAGGCTGAGGGCAAAAGCTATGTGACCGGATGTGCCCAGTCTGTAATGGGCACACGCAGACCATAGGTCACCGGCGTAAAGAGGAAACCTTCGTCATCTCGTTGCGGTAACGAAACAGGGTAAGCCCATCTCGCCGCCCCGCCAGGGCAGGCCAACCGCGAGGGAAGCTGTTGGCGGAGTGGGTAAAGGAGGTTGGAAAAGGCGAATGCTGGACTGTAATGGTTCAGATACGGGCTGGAACATCGCCCGACACGAAAGTGGGCAGACTTCCAACTGGTCTCTCATCACGAGATAACTTGCATCATCTTTGAAGGCTGGAAAGCAAATGAACGGGACAACGTCGACGTGTGCGCCGGCCGATCAACCGTTGTCGTGGCACAGCATCGACTGGGACAAGGCATACAGTGTGGTTAGAAGAATGCAGGCGCGTATCGTGAAGGCAACGCAGGAAGGTCGCTGGAACAGGGTCAAGGCCCTGCAACGGCTACTGACCACCTCGTTTTACGGCAAGGCTCTCGCCGTGAAACGAGTGACAGAAAACCAGGGCAAACGTACACCGGGCGTTGACCGTGTGCTGTGGTCTACCCCGGATGCCAAATATCTGGCAATAGAATCGCTACGGCGACACGGCTATAAGCCGCTGCCACTCAAGCGAATCTACATCCCGAAAAGTAACGGAAAGCTGCGTCCGTTGAGTATTCCCACGATGCGGGACCGGGCCATGCAGGCGCTCTATCTGCTCGCGCTCGATCCCGTATCGGAGACGATCTCCGATGCGCAGTCCTATGGATTCCGAAAAGAGCGATCCACACATGACGCGATAGCACAATGTTTTATGAACGCCCGATACCACGGCAACCCAAAAGACCGGCACACCCGCGTATCAGCACAGTGGATTCTCGAAGCGGACATTCGCGGCTGTTTCGACAACATCGACCATGCGTGGCTCTTGCAGCACGTGCCTATGGACAAAGCCGTGTTGAAGAAATGGTTGAGAGCCGGTTATTTAAAGGATGGCTCATTTGCACCAACGACCGAGGGGACACCGCAAGGGGGCATCATCAGCCCCGTGCTGGCCAATCTGGCGCTCAACGGGCTGGACAGTGCCTTATCGGCTGCCTTCAAGAGCACAGCGCAGCGCGTAGCTCATAAGGTCAATCTGGTGCGATATGCCGACGACTTCGTTATCACCGGCGTGAATCGGGAAGTGCTGGAGCGGCAGATAACTCCAGCCGTCACGACCTTCCTCGCTGCAAGGGGATTGGAACTCGCTCCGGAGAAGACGAAGATCACCCACCTGACGGATGGATACGACTTTCTCGGTCAGCATGTCCGGCGGTACGGTAATAAACTGCTCATCAATCCAGCCCGCAAGAATGTCACAGCGTTCCTGCGGAAGGTCAGGGGTCTCATTCGTCAGCTCGGTGCCGCTCCACAAGGCAAGCTGATCGATGCCCTCAATCCTGTCATCACCGGCTGGGCAGCCTATCACCGCCATGTAGTCGCGAAAGACATCTTCCGCAAGGTGGACCACCAGATCTGGTACGCATTGTGGCAATGGGCCAAACGCCGCCACCAAAAGAAGCCGGCCTACTGGGTGCGACAACGTTACTTCCATCGAATTGGTCTACGGCAATGGATCTTCGCTGTGGACACGAAACAGATGGAAAACGACGGGCACCCTCGTTACCGGCGCCTACGGTTGGCGATGGCTACGCCCATCGAGCGGCATCCGAAAGTCCGAGCGGACGCTAACCCCTACGATTCGCAGTGGTACGCCTACTTCGCGCAGCGTGCTGCGATACGAAGCCGGGTATCCCGTGCACGCCGCAGGGACTCACCGCCGTCATCATGAGCGCGGTCTGTCACGATGCAGGTACACCAAGCACTGGTTGGTCTGTCGCGTCACCGGGTTGGTGCGACATCAACCTTACATGAGGCTTGAGCCGTATGCGGGGAAACTCGCCTGTACGGTTCTTAGGGGGCGGCGGCGCAGCAATGTGTCGCTGCTACCCGACT
>NZ_CADIKH010000273.1 GCF_902859855.1 Paraburkholderia humisilvae | reverse complement strand
TAAGTCAGTCGTGTGACATGCCGGGAACGTGGTAAGCCCGTATCGTTGCCAGCGCAGTATGGCTGGCAGGTGGACCGCAAGGAACGCTGTTGGCGGTGCGGGTATGGGAGGACGGAAAAAGCGAATGCCGGGCTGTAATGGTTCGGATAGGGGTTGAGACATTACTCCACGCGAAAGCGGGCAGACTTCCGTCTGGTCTACCGTCGCAAGATGGCTGACAGACCTTATGACTTGGTGAGACACGGGCGCTTGTGTCCGTCCGTAGTACCTGGATGACGTATGGGCGCAGATGCCCATACCTGTTCAACTGTTGTTCCCCAGCGGGGTGTGTCTGCCCCGCTGGGGGAGATGCGCCTTCTGCTGTGGGAATGATCAACCCAAGGTAGGAGAGCAGCATGAAAGTATCCGTCCGGAAGGACGGATCTGCGCTTTCCCACGCGCCGGACGACTGGTACGCCGTAGATTGGCGTCGGGTTGAACGGAACGTGAGAGGGATGCAGATTCGAATTGCGAAGGCGACGCGGGAAAGTGACTGGCGCAGGGTGAAAGCCCTGCAACGGATGCTGACCCGCACGTTGTCCGCAAAGCTGTACGCGGTACGACGTGTTACGCAGAACCAGGGTGCGCGAACGGCTGGAGTCGATCGTGAACTATGGGATTCGCCTGAGAGCCGATGGGAAGCCGTCGGCAGGTTGAAACGGCGTGGATACAAGCCTCTGCCCCTACGGAGAGTCTTTATCCCCAAAGCCAATGGGAAGGAGCGCCCTCTGGGCATCCCGACCATGCGGGACAGGGCGATGCAAGCCCTTTATCTGCTGGCACTGGAGCCGGTGTCGGAATCGACGAGCGACCCGAACTCGTATGGGTTCAGGATTAACCGCTCGACGGCCGATGCGATGTCTCAGATATTCGTCACCATGTCCCAGAAGGGTTCTGCCCGATGGGTGCTGGAAGCGGATATCAAAGGCTGCTTTGACTGGATCAACCACGACTGGTTGGAAAGCCATGTCCCGATGGACAAGGAGATCCTGCGGAAGTGGTTGAAGGCTGGCCTGATTTACAAGGGCCAGCTACAGGCGACTGAGGCCGGTACGCCGCAGGGAGGGATTATCTCCCCGACGCTGGCAAACGTGACGCTGAACGGGCTGGAACGTGAACTGATTGCGCACCTCGGTGCGAAGTTGGGGATCGCAAAAGCCAAGAAGCTGAAAGTGAATGTGGTGCGATATGCGGATGACTTCGTTATCACTGGCGACTCGCGAGAGTTGCTGGAGACCGAAGTCAGACCTTGGGTGGAAGCATTCCTTGCGGTTCGGGGATTGCAACTGTCGGAGGAGAAAACGCGGATCACCCACATCGACGATGGCTTCGATTTCCTGGGGTGGAATTTCCGGAAGTATTCGGGGAAGCTGCTCATCAAGCCGAGCAAGAAGAACGTGCAAACGTTCTACCGCAAGGTTTCGGAAACGATCAGCGGCAACAAGGCGGTGAGGCAGGAGGATCTGATCCGATTGCTGAACCCCATGTTACGGGGATGGGCGCAGTACCACAGCCCCGTCGTGGCCAAGCAGGCATACAACCGCATGGAGTATCTGATTTTCCGGAGACTCTGGTGGTGGTCGAAGAGGCGGCATCCGCAGAAGAACGCCCGGTGGGTGGGGCAGAAGTACTTCCACTCAGTGGGTGAACGACGATGGGTGTTTGCCGCTCCTGTAGTTTGGAAAGACGGTAGCACTGGACTGTTTGAGCTGTACCAGATCAACGGTACGGTTATCAGACGGCACAGGAAGGTGAAAGGGGACTACCATCCCTTCGATCCGATGTGGGAGCAGTATGGCGAGCAGTTGCGTCAGGAGCGCATGTGGGAATCGGTGCGCTACCGGAGGCAATGGGCGACGCTGTACATGTCGCAGGGTGGCTCGTGTGCACTCTGTGGCTGTGCCCTGACTGACGAAACCGGCTGGCACGACCATCATCTTGAATATCGGATGCATGGCGGGTCAGACGCGCTGTCTAACCGGGTATTGCTTCACCCACACTGCCACCAGCGGGTACATACTGGTAACCTTGTGGTAACTAAGCCGGTTCTGTCATAAGACGGGACTTTGTTTGTTTTGTAGATTTGAGCCGTATGCGGGGAAACTCGCACGTACGGTTCTCGGGGGGCCCGATCTTCGTAAGAGGATCGGGCTACCCGACC
>NZ_CADIKH010000272.1 GCF_902859855.1 Paraburkholderia humisilvae | reverse complement strand
AGGGCGGTACGGATTCATGAGCGCGAACCGGGCCCGCTGGCCCATCGTCACTATGGCACGGCTGCTGGGGGTCTCGGCCAGTGGTTTCTACGCGTGGCGCTTACGTGAGCCATCGCAACGCTCGCGTAGCGATGCGCAACTGCTCGCGCGCATCGGTACGATGCATGCAAGCGCGCGGCACGTATGGCGCACCGCGCATCCATGCGCAACTCGCGCGCGAAGGCGTGCATGTGGGACGCAAGCGGGTGGCGCGCCTGATGCGCATCGCGGGTCTGCGGGGCGCCACCCGAGGGCGCTGGCCTCGCACAACACGGCCACGCGCGGGGCGCGGCGTGCGCCCGATCTGGTACGGCGGCACTTCTGTGCGGACATGGCAAACGTGCTGTGGGTGGCGGACGCGACCTACGTGCCGGCCGACGCGGAATTCCTGTATCTGGCAGTGGTGCCCGATGTGTTCAGCCGTCGTATCATCGGCCGGGCGATGTCAGGCCATCTCTTACCGAACTGATGCTGCGGGCGCTGGACATGGCGTTGCAGCAACGACGCCATGACGGTGTGATTCTGCATTCCGATAGTAATAATGTGAGTACCAGTTTCTCCACGGTCCGCCGGGGGCACGGTAGTGATCCGGTGGCCGGGAAGGTCTGGTGCCGCGAAGTGTTCCCGACGGCCTGACCCACACTCTGATCGACCTGATGTGTTGTCTTTCCCTGGACCCGTCGGCCGCCGGGAACACCGAACGGCGAGGTTTCACCTCGCCGCTGCATGTGACTCAAGAAGGGCCTGACGCGCTGTCGCTTTACTGTCCTGTCCAGGTAGCCGGTCCCGGTGAAATCGCCCCTGGTTCTCTAACAACCACCGGAGAACGTCGATGAAGGAAGAAGTCGCTGGTCGCCCGGGCATCGTGGGCGGCGTCGATACCCACAAGGATCTGCACACGGCAGCCGTGGTTGATGAACACGACCGCGTACTGGGCAGCGAGTGCTTCGCAACCGCCCGGCACGGCTACCGGCAGATGCTGGCCTGGATGCGCTCATTTGGTGAGCTGCTGCGCGCCGGTGTCGAGTGCACCGGGACGTATGGCGCAGGTCTGCTGCGCTACCTGCAGCACGCTGAAGTTACGGTGCTCGAAGTCACCGCCCCGGACAGGAGCGATCGGCGCAAACGGGGCAAGGACGATACGCCGGACGCCGAAAATGCCGCCCATGCTGCCTTCGCTGGCATCCGTACGGTCACACCCAGGAGCCGTGATGGCATGGTCGGGTCACTACGCGTGCTGAAGGTTTGTCGCAAGACAGCAGTAGCGGCTCGCCGCGTTGCCCTGCAACTGATTAAGAATACAATCATAAGTTTACCTGACGAACTGCGGGAATCGTTACGCACCATGACCCGCATGCAGCTGGTACGCACACTGGCTGCTTGGCGTCCGGATCTAACCGACTACCGCAATCTGGTTTCGGCGTACCGCATCACCCTGAAATCACCTGGGCGCCGCTATCTGGAACTGCACGATAAAATTGCCGACCTAAACGTGATGATTGCGGCATTGGTTCAGCAGCTCGCGCCCGACCTGATCTCGCGCAATTCGATCGGTCCGGAGTGCGCTGCGCAGCTGCTGCTGACGGCGGGAGACAACAGCAACCGGCTACGGTCAGAGGCGGGCTTTGCTGCACTGTGTAGGGCCAGTCCGGTGCCGGCATCATCGGGGAGGGTCACGCGCCATCGCCTGAATCGCAGTGGAGATCGTGCGGCCAACAGTGCGTTGCACGTCATCGCCATCGGCCGGCTGCGAACCGACCCGCGCACAAAGGCGTATGTTGAACGGCGGGTCAGCGAGGGCCACTCAAAGCTGGAAGCCATCCGCTGCCTCAAGCGCTACATCGCTCGCGAAGTGTACTACGTCATCCGCAAGCGCAACCGTGAGATCGGTCAGGTCCAGGTTGCATGGAAATGACCTGTTCCAGACGACGGGGGCGCGGGTTGTCCACGGCGGGCCGGCGCGCTCGCCTGTTACGACCGCGGCGACGGCTAGCGGTGGGCAACCCGCGCTATCAGAAGCGTGCTGCTTTGGGAAAACAGAAATGACGAACCCATTTGACATTTATTGAGTTTCCCATAAAACATGACAACCGATTCGATGCTGGCGCGTTATATCTCTAACGGATTGAATGGAGATACGCGCCATGGCAAAGAAGCCGTTGGACGAGGCA
>NZ_CADIKH010000271.1 GCF_902859855.1 Paraburkholderia humisilvae | reverse complement strand
CAACCTTGTGGTGACGTCATGATTTATGGAAATGTCAATAAGCGGCCTTCGCGCCGAAATGGACGTGACCGAAAAAAGCCATATGTTGGCGGTGCGATCATCGGACGGATGCATTTGGCTCTTTTGAAAACGGAGTGGGTGACGAGTCGAACCTGAGCAATCCAGGAGTCCTTGTGTGATGAGGCTTTACGGCGAGAATGGTGTTGTGGGAATTGCAGGGGCCTGGCATATTGATGCGTGAATCCTGCAATTTATGACGAGGTTCGGATGGGTCCGAAGACGCCTGTGATGGAGGGAAATTTCTTCCGGCAACCGCTGCGTGAGCAGATCAATTTGAAGCATCCGCTGGTGCGCGCCTGGAAGATCTGATCACCTTGGAACGACTGGGCGCTTCAATGAGTGAGAGCTTCATGTCCGGCAAAGGGCTCCCTGCGACGTCGCCGCGCCTGTTTGCGGGCCTGCTGTACCTGCAGCACGGCTTCGACCTGTCCGACGAAAAGCTCGTCTGACAATGGGTCGAGAACCCGTACTGGATGCGCCGGAAGACCGGCAAGGTGTAGGTGGTGAGAGTCCACTACGATGAAGGCATAGCGAGCCACATCGCCCCCGAAGGTTCTGGCGCATTAAGGAAAAGAAGGTAAAATTCGAGGCTGACGAAAACGCTTGGCCGCGCGATGAAGAAGACACTGATGCCACGAACGACGCTGGCGCCGGGCATTACCAAGGTTCTGAGGCGGCTGCACTATCCGCTTGAAATGATGCTGCTGTGCGTGCGATGGTACGTTGCCTACTCGCTGAGTCTCCGCAATCTTGAGGAGATGCTAGCTGAGCGCGACATTGGCGTCGATCACTCGACGGTGCATCGCTCGGTCATCAAGCTGGTGCCGCTCCTCGGAAAGACGTTTCGCAAGCACAAGCGTCCGGTCGGCACGAGCTGTGCAGGCCGATGAGACCTATATCAAGGTCAAGGGCTCGTGGAAGTATCTTTACCGGGCAGTGGACAAGGTGGGCAACACCATCGATTTTCTGTTCAGAGCCTGGCGGGATAAGGCCGCTGCGCAGCGCTTCTTCGAGAAGGCGATCGGTCAGAACGGCTCTCCCGAGACGGTAACCATCGACAAAATTGGCTCCAATCTCGCCGTGCTTAGCGCGGTGAATGCCGAGCGCGAGACGCCGATCAAGGTTCGCCAGGTCAAGTATCTGAACAACCCGTCGAGCAGGACCATCGGACCAGCAAACGCCGAACCCGGCCGATGCTCGGGTTCAGGGATTTCAACTGCGCGCGCGTTATTCTGAGTGGCATCGAGCTGATGCACATGATCCGCAAAGGGCAGATGATCAACGATGGCTTCGCCGCGACGCCTGCCGTCCAGTTCTATTCGTTGATCATGTAAACAATCCTATTCATATCGAGATTTTCTTCAGCCTCGCCTTCTTATCGCGACACCCATTAGTCATCCGAAGTCAAATCCATACTGCACTGGATTCCTGTCATTGATCCAGCGCAGCACCTGCCGTTCCTGTGCTTGTGTAGACCATATGTCCTCTAAATTCCTGACTTATGAGTGATATCTGGCCCATTGTTTTCCCGCCCGGAGTGAATATGACATGCATTTCACCCCCACCATTGACTTTGCGGTGGTGTTGTCCGGAGAGATCATGGCCATCATGGAAACCGGGATGACTATCTTGAAGCAGCATGATCTGTTCATTCAACGAGGCACGCGCCATGGCTGGAAAAATGCGACGGAAGAGCCTTGTAGCATGCTATTTTTTTCTTGAACGCCACTGTTGTGGCGTGAATCCTGCAACCCTGAAACGGATAAGACAGGCGACGCGCCGGTGGCGGTTGCCCCGTCAAACATCAGGATCACTGGCCGATCTGGCCGAGCAATGTAATCCCACGATCCGTGGCTCGCGGAGCTACTACGGGGCCTTCTATCGGACGGCCATGCACGGGTTCGGTCTGTATCAGGACCGCAAGCGCGCGCTGGGCGTCCAGCGCAAGTACAAGACACTGCAACGGCACAAACGGCGCAGTGAGGAGCGGTTGCACAAGATAAAGCAGGCCCACCCGCGACAGTTCGTGCACTGGCAGTTTCAAGGGACACAGGTTGGACAACCGGAATGAAATGAACGCGTCCCGCCCAGTGAAACGTCAGCAAACTAAGATCGACCCTTGCGAACTGACCGTATGCAAGGGCCAAAATGGAACATTATTGAGGTCCGCATAGG
>NZ_CADIKH010000270.1 GCF_902859855.1 Paraburkholderia humisilvae | reverse complement strand
GTCGAGACAGGCGACCCGCCGCCCGGCCGTGGACAACCCGCGACGCAACAGGAGGATCCACACCTGGCTAAAACCAACTGCAGTTCCGTCCGTCGAACCGGGTCACTCTCAAAAGGTGAGCGCACGTGCCAGCAGAAGCAACTTGGGGTGCGCACGTTTTATTGCCAAAAGGTTCGATCAGAGCGGGTGATTGCTATCTTAATTCGCGGGCAGGATTTTTCTAACTGATAGGATTGGTAAACTCAAGTAATCGGATGTCGTGCCGTTAGCACGCGTCGACTTTTTTTTACCAGGAAGTAACTGATACTGCTGAAATATGGACTATGAATAAACGGAACACCAATTAAAGAGACGTGTTGCCCCCCGGCAGTAAGACTTTTGACCTGAGATATCTCTTTACTTTAGCCTGTCCCAGACGCCCGCCTTCTGCCATGCGTCCAGGCGACGCCAGCAGGTCGCGCCGGAGCCAAACCCCAGTGCGACCGGCAAGTGGTTCCATCGCATCCCGGTGTGTAACACAAACGGCACGCCATTGAACGCGGCCCGGTCCGACACTCGGGGCCGGCCACGGCTTTCGTTGTCCCGACGCTTCGGCTTCGGCAGTAACTGTTCGATCAGTGTCCACAATTCGTCGTCAATGATCGGTGCTTGCATCCCCTCAGTCTCCGTTGTCTGGATGACTGAGGTTAACATCGCGTCCGGAAAGTTAACGGCCCCTCGCGGGATTTTTTTTTTGAACTGGCCTCTTACATTGAACGAACAGGCCGGCCCGTCACAACCGGGGCCGTTTCCCCGACCGCCTGCGCGTCCCGGATTGATCCATCGGAAGCGCCCCTACCAGATCGCTCATGGCTGGCTGGCCGTCCTGGCCCCCGTTGTACCCCGGTCGGCTGCCCCACGGGAATGCGCCAGTGCCCGTTCGGTCGCATCCTGCCGGCAATCACTCAGATAGGTTCGCGCTCGCTCCAGGATCCCCTGGATCTGACCTGCGCCTTTGCGCTGCTCACGGTCCCTGACCGGTGCCCGCCCGATCGCGTCCTGCTGTCGCCCGGGCCTCCCCTGCCTGCACCGTGGGGTCGTGAATACCAGGCGCCCCTGAAGCCATTCTGATTAATCTGGATAAACCAACATAACCAGGCATTATTAATTGGCCAAACGATACATCAAACCAGTATCAATCCATCACCAGATAAACACATAACTGATTATTGCCAGATTATCCGGGGATATATAAATTAGTTGTACGAATCGATTCTCCGTTACACCAACAACCCATCGTACTGCGCATGGCAAAGCTGCCTGCGCAGTGAAATTTGCGCACTCATAGAGGATTACAGCCATGAACAGGAATCTTTATCAGCTGGTGTGGAACCGTCGTGTGCAGGCGTGGGTGCCAGCAGCGGAGACCGCGATCGCCAACTCGAAAGGGAAAGGACAACGTACCCCGAAAACGGCAACTGCTGAACTAATTAGTCACCGCTTCCGGCACGCGGCGGGCATTTCCACACTTGCTGTTCTGTCCGCGCTGGGAGCCACGGTCCCGACGCCCGCGTTTGCGGACTATTCGGCTAACGGCGGCGTCATCACCGATGACCCCAACTGTGGCAGTGGCGTGGCCGGCGGCAACATCTCCATTGCGGCGGATAGCGCGGAACCGACAAACGTTGCTTCTGGGTGCAATGCCATCGCCATTGGGATGTCCTCTGTTGCCTCAGCATCGGGTGTGACATCAGGAAGCGTCGGGGACGTGAATCCCATCGCAATCGGCGCCACTACCACGGCCGCGGGTATGGATGCGGTAGCAGTTGGCAGTAACGCACATGCAGTTGGGGATCAGGCGACAGCCGTTGGTGGAGGAGTAAATGTAGCAGCTGGTAAAACCGGAGCAGCGGGCGCGAATGCGACAGGTGCCAAGGCGTCGGCGTTCGGTACGGGATCTTTCGCAAATGGGGATAACGCGACGGCAGTGGGGGAGCAGGCAACAGCCAGCGGGGCGACAGCGTCGGCCTTCGGGCAAAGCGCTACGGCAAGCGGAAATAACGTGGCCGCGATAGGGCTGGGCGCGACAGCGAGTCAGGACAATGCCTTGGCGCTGGGTGCCCTTGCTACGGCATCGGTCGCGAACTCGGTCGCGCTGGGTACCAATTCGGTCGCGGCGACGGCCGCTGTGCCGGTGACAGGCGACACGATCGCGGGCACGGCGTATACGTACGCGGGCAGCGCAAGCGGCGTGGTGAGCGTGGGCGCGGCGGGAGCCGAACGGCAGATCACC
>NZ_CADIKH010000269.1 GCF_902859855.1 Paraburkholderia humisilvae | reverse complement strand
CTGCGGCTTTTTTGCGCCCTCGTTCTTGTCGCGTTGTCCGTGTCTGTCGATCTGACAACGCCCGTCGTCTGACGTCGACGACGGACAAAACGCTTTATTCAGGGCGGACTACGTAATGATGTGTGCCGGGCTACATTGTCTCGGTGGTTCCTTGGAGGTCGTTTCAAAAAGACTGCTCCATACGTCTGAGGATGTTTCAACAGACGAGGGAGTAGCCGAGTTTGAGGAATGCTTCGTGAATGTTGGCGCGATGCTCAAAGCGAATGCGAAGACGACGAAAATTGTGCAGCTATGCGTAAGTACGCTCGATCACCCAACGAAATTTAGCGGGCCACTGCCGTGCGCGGTCCGGCGCTTTGCGATCACCGGCTTGATGCCGCGTTTGCGAAGTTTCCGGCGATGTGGTTTGGAGTCGTAGCCGCGCTCGGCGCAAATGACCTTGGGCTTATGAAGTGGCTGGCCGCGCACGCCGCCGCGAATCGGCGGAATCGCATGGACGAGCGGCATCACCCGGGTGACGTCGTTGCGGTTCGCCCCGGTCAGGATGGCACTGATGGGGACGCCATTTGCATCGACGAGGATGTGATGTCTGGAACCCGGGTCGCGACCGATCGGTGGGGTTCAGGCCAGTTTTTCGCCCCAATGGCTCGCACCGACGATGGGTCGACGGCTGCCCGAGAAAAATCGAACTGGCCAGCCTCGCGTAACTTCGCGAGCAGAAGCTCGTGCAGCCGCTCCCACACGCCAGCCTTTTGCCAGTCGCGCAAGCGACGCCAGCAGGCGGGGCCCGAACCAGATCCCAACCTGATCGGCAAGTCGCACCAGCATATCCCGGTTTTGAACACGAACAGGATGCCGTTCAGTGCAACCCGGTCCGAAACCCAGCCTGGATATTTCTTGCGTCGCGGCTTTGGCGGCGGCAGCAAAGGTTCGATCAATGCCCATAGCTCGTCATTGATGATCGGTGTACCTATCCCCTTCGGGGTCTTTTTGAAATGGTGTCTGACGGAGCCTTTGCCGGCTCCGCGTGCACCAATAAACTAACGCCTGGTTCCTCACGCCCTACTTCGATCGTGAAACAGGGGACTACTTGGGATGCGACAAGAAAAGACGAGTTTTACTGCTCCACCATTTGGCGCTCGACACGCTATAGGCAGCGACACGTATGGTAAAATTAGTGACCGGTATGAATTAAATTAATGACAACACTCGTCACGTTATTAATGTTATTTACCATTACCGTGGATTTAAAGCAATTAATTTTATCTGGTAAGAAAAATGCTTCAAATAAAATATTATCGTGAGGTGAAAAAGCGCTGACGAGGATCTGCCAACTCGCACCCATCTTTAATTCTGCGTATGTTACGCTAGCCGCGATCCGCTCGTCGGAATCATTGTGCGTCACCAAACCCCAAGAAATCTCGGCCTCATCACCGCATCGTTCGTCAATTTGGATGGTTGTCGAGGAGTCGGTGCGTGGCGGAACAGTAAAAGTATTTTTCCTGCCGGCATCAATCACACAATTATTTTTGCCGGAAAATGTTATCTCATAAGCGAACTTTGTTGCGTTCTGCCATGTGATTTTAATGGATCTAGCGTGATTTTTTTCTTCTGCTTGTGCAGCAGTAATCGTGCTCATTGCAAGCATAAGAATGGCCAGACTGGTAACCTTGATCATGGAATGGACTCCTGCGATGTTAGTTGGCCCCGAAGCTCCGCATTGTTAGTGCTCGCCCGTAATTGCATCGATTACAGCTTTATGTCGATATCGATGCCGTCGATCGGGCGCTATTCCGCTACGGTTGTTACGAGGAAGCCAGTCCGGATAATGCCATACTTTAGCCAGACTGAAAGAGAATGCTGCGCAACGCAAGAACGGAGCGTTCTTCAGAAGGCGGAAGACAAGGCGCGCGTGCGAGATGAAGTCGTGGACTGGCGTGGCACGTAAGGTAAGGGATAGCCCTCAGCAATAGCCTACTGGTGCGAGCTTGGCTGGTAGCGGTCGAATTCGAAGATAAAGTCCTTCGTATGAGGCGACCCACAGCGGGAATGTATTTTCGAAGGGCGCCCTGGGGTTCGTGGGAAGTGAAGTCGAACGCGAAGTAGAGATGCAATCTTGGCTTAGCGTGTTAAGCACGTCAGATAATCGGCACGATCATGAACAAGCATGAGTGTATCGGCCCGGATTGTTTGGACACGGTTTTGGGACTCAGGCGGCCTGTTTAAACATCCGTGCCTGACGGGCTTCGAGGGGTGACATGAAGCCCAGTTTTTCCAGCCGCC
>NZ_CADIKH010000268.1 GCF_902859855.1 Paraburkholderia humisilvae | reverse complement strand
GACACCTATCCTTTTGAACAGAAGGAGGAGTGTCGAAATGGGCAAGCATCGTATCGCGTACCCGGCGGAGTTCCGGGCGCACATGGTCGAGCTGGTGAGGGCCGGACGCAGACCGGAGGAACTGGAAAAGGAGTTCGAGCCGACCGCGCAGACCATCTACAACTGGGTGGCGCAGGCCGATCGTGACGCCGGCGTGCGTCATGACGGGCTGACCACGGCTGAGCGGCAGGAGCTGACGAAGCTGCGCCGCGAAGTGCGTCAGCTGAAAATGGAAAGGGACATCCTCTCGCAGGCCGCGGCCTGGTTCGCGCGCGAGACGGGAGCCGTGCCACCGAAGGGCGGTACGGATTCATGAGCGCGAACCGGGCCCGCTGGCCCATCGTCACTATGGCACGGCTGCTGGGGGTCTCGGCCAGTGGTTTCTACGCGTGGCGCTTACGTGAGCCTTCGCAACGCTCGCGTAGCGATGCGCAACTGCTCGCACGCATCCGTACGCTGCACGCAAGCTCGCGCGGTACGTATGGCGCACCGCGCATCCATGCGCAACTGGCGCGCGAAGGGGTACATGTGGGACGCAAGCGGGTGGCGCGCCTGATGCGCATCGCGGGTCTGCGGGGCGCCACCCGAGGGCGCTGGCCTCGCACCACGCGGCCACGCGCGGGGGCGCGGCGTGCGCCCGATCTGGTACGGCGGCACTTCTGTGCGGACACGGCAAACGTGCTGTGGGTGGCGGACGCGACCTACGTGCCGACCGACGCGGGCTTCCTCTATCTGGCGGTGGTGCTGGATGTGTTCAGCAGGCGTATCGTGGGCTGGGGGATGTCAAACCACCTGTACACCGAACTGATGCTGCGGGCACTGGACATGGCATTGCGGCAGCGACGCCACGAAGGCGTGATCCTGCATTCGGACCAAGGCCGCCCAGTACACGTCCATTGCCTTCGGGCGGCGCTGCCGCGAAGCGGGCGTGCAGCCGTCCATGGGCACGGCTGGTGATGCGTACGACAACGCGATGTGCGAGTCGTTCTTCGGCACGCTGGAGGCCGAACTGCTCTCGCGCGAACACTTCGCGACCCATGAACAGGCCCGGCAACGCATCTTCTGGTTCCTGGAGGGATGGTACAACGCCCGCCGGCTTCATGGCAGCATCGGCTACTGTTCACCGCTCGAATTCGAAGCCCGTTATGCGCAAACCCGGATGCCATCGCCGCGCGGGTTGCCCACCGGCGGGCAGCGTCGTGGTCGTGACAGGCGACCCGCCGCCCGCCCGTGGACAACCCGCGATTCAACCTTATCGGGAGGTGCCACTCCGCATTAAACTCAACTGCAAATCTATCCGTCGAACCGGGTCACCCTCAGAATTGCCTCTGCCGTGTTCGAGGTGCTGCAGGAATTCCTCGATTCGCAGCTTTGACGGCGCGCGCCCGATATGCTTCGTGGCGAACGTTAGCAGCAGCCGGAACGTGTCACGGCATCGGGCAATATACTTCCGTCGCCGGTCGCGTGGCTGTCGAGAAAGTCACGAATGAAAGGCCCGTATACAAGCAGCGAGTTCTTCGCGAGTTCACGATCCTGCCTCAGATGATCCAGGTATCGGCAATAGATGTGCGCAATCGCGGATTGGCCGTCCAACGTCGGCGAGCGCACGACGGCTTCGGCACGCAGATAGGCGAGGAACTGCCGTAATGTGACACGCTCGCACTGGACGCGGTCTCGTGTGGCGTCGATCAGGCGCGTTATAAAACGAGTCGCGGCAGACTCACCGAGATCAATCAGGTCGATGTTACTGCTCTTCATCCACCCGGAGAACGTACACAGGACTCTTCGTTTCTTGCGAAGCGTTACCTCGGAATAGTGTGCCGCGCGTAGACGATCAAGAAATGCATCAATGTGACGGGTCGGCATCCGCCGGATTCGCTGACTGTGCGTGTCGCCTTCATTTGATCTCTCCTGGCCAGCGAGATAGCCAGCCTGAGAAATCATACGGTTATGCCGACACAGCAATCACGAAAGACCATAGCCGCCGTCACGTGCATGCGTGACGCGGCATAATCGGGGAGTCGTCATAAGGCAGAGGGTTTTTGATCGGCGATCGCGGCCTCTCACGAGTGAGCAGGCCGGTCGGGGCCAGTCCGTGATCGGTAATCAAAACCCCCTCTGCTTTGTGCTAAACCTGCTCCGCAGGCGCTCGCTTCTATGGGCATTGAATGAACGACACGATGATTCCCGATGCCCGGCACATGGCCGTGGCACGCCGGAACCGTGCGATCTGGGAGAGCCGGTGGC
>NZ_CADIKH010000267.1 GCF_902859855.1 Paraburkholderia humisilvae | reverse complement strand
CAACCGGACTTCGACCCTGAGCATGTGCCCACCGCAGCAAGATCGACAGTGCAGGCATGAATTCAGGAATCGCAACACACCGATAATTCTCCAGAGAACCGATTGCCCGGGTGATCAAACAGTGATGGCAAGACGGTCAGACCGTGGTTGGCAGAAGCCTGATATGCAACACGAGCACAAGGCTCGCGGCGTTGATGAGGCGTCAACCAGCGGATGCATCAGGGACGGCAGGCATGAGCCTGACATCGAGTCCGGACATGGCTGCAATCTCGACCTCCTGCACATTACTGGTTACATCGCTTGACAAGCCGGGGGCGTCCATGCATGTTGCATAAATCCGGCTGTTGCGCGTCGGACTGACGTTTACGCGCGACAGACGAGACGGTACCGCTGTTAACTTCATGTCGGACTGCGTAGATTCTCGCCTTTGGGCGGAAAGATGCGTAAGGACAAAGGCGAGACGAGTGAGCCGAAGGGCGTGTACCGCATCAGGAACCGGGCGCAATACAACGCGGGGCTGATCGGGCGAGGGAATGTGACGATGTGGATCGACGGGCGTGAACTGGCGAACCCGGCGGCATGCGCGGCGCGCAAGCACGGTCGACCATGCATTTATGCAGACGCCGTGATCCGGATGCTGCCCGGCCTCAAGCAGGTTTTCCGCTTGCCGCTGCGGGCGCCTCAGGATTTTGCACAGTCAGCGAGACCTCGCCTTCTGCGGTCTGCCGGTGCCCAGCTACACGACGCTGAGTCGCCGCTCCCGGAATCTGGAAGTGATTCTGCGTGCGCCACGCAGCGGTGAGCCTGTGCATCTGGTCGTCGACAGCACGGGCCTCAAGCTGTACGGTGAGGGCGAATGGAAGGTGCGCAGGCACGGTTATTCGAAGCGCCGTACCTGGCGCAAGGTACATACGAACTCGTGCCTTGAGATAACTTAGAAACTTATCTTAAGGACACGGATTTCATGCAGGCCGTCCCTGATCCGGATGCGCTAAATGCGAGCCCGAATGCGAAAAGGGACTGAGTAGTTGTACTTGAGCGCGCAGGGGGAGCGGGATAAGATCCACGCCCTTGGCATGGGGCGCAGGGCGATGCGGGACGCTTCCAGGTTCATGGCAGGCGCAACAGTGCCGTTTCCCAGCGTCGTCATGCGGGGCTGCCCGTCAATGACGGTGTGAGCGCCGCTGATGGCAGCGTCGGCCTGCCGGGCTTCGAAGCCGGGGCGCGCGTCGCTCCCTCACGGCGCCTGTGTGGCGAAATTCCTCTTCAGATCATCACGGGACAGGTATGACTGGCAGCGTTACTCAGGCTTTGGTGCGGCAATACCCTCCATCCGGATCACTGGCCAGCGATTCCGCCGGGCCCGCGATGAGGCAGGTGAATGATAAAAAAAACATCCCCGACACCCGGATCGAAGCGCTTGGCCGGCTTGCCCGCAACGGTCCTGGCCGGCCTGCTGTATCTGGTTCGCCCCGACATGCCGCTGACCCGGAGCTGGAAAGAAGCATCAGGGAAGCCATCGGATGGTATGGAGCCTTCTTTCCGGACGCCGGGCGGATACCCGCCGGGACACGCAGCGCCAATGGCGCCGGCATAAAGGCCGGGGCCGGTACCGGAGCGCGGCAGGTGCGCAGTGCGACGGGCTCGCCTGCAGTGATGCCAGCCACCAGCCTGCACGGGGCGTGGCCGGATCTGGCGCGGACACCTTCACGGATTGATACGCCGACATCGGCACTGCTTGCGGTGCTGAACCTGCATGGAGTGGACATCACGCGGCGTGAGCATATCTTCACGGTGCTTGATACCAATGCGCACATCACGCCCGCGTTTCTTGCCGGGCTGATCGGGCCGGAACTGCTCGACGAGGCCTCGTCGCTTCATGCGAACAGTCATGGCGTGAACAGCTCACGCCGGGCCAGCATCCAGCGACATCAGGACTTCGCTGCGGCGCTGGGTAAGGACCGCCTGCAGCAGCGCCTGTTTCTGCCGGGCAATCCTGGGTCCGACGAGCATGCCAGCGGTATCTATTTTGACGGCAATGCGCTGGTCAATGCGGTGGGCAGGAGCGTGGACGATCTGGCCGGTGATCCATCCCTGATGCGTCTGCCTGATTTCGCGGGTCTGACGCAAGCGGCGCGCCGCAGGATGGTGGTCGACTGGCTGGATGCACACGGCCAGGATACCCAGTACCCGTTCGGCACGTTTGAACACTCGATGGCGTCCGTGCTGAAGACGGCGGCGCTGTCCCGGGGAGAAGCGGCACCGCAGCCGTATGCGTCCCGCGAAGCACTGGGAGCGGCGTTC
>NZ_CADIKH010000266.1 GCF_902859855.1 Paraburkholderia humisilvae | reverse complement strand
GCCTCGTCCAACGGCTTCTTTGCCATGGCGCGTATCTCCATTCAATCCGTTAGAGATATAACGCGCCAGCATCGAATCGGTTGTCATGTTTTATGGGAAACTCAATAGTAGGAGTTTAAGGTTCACGACCATTGGCGACGTCAGTTGCCGCATTACTTGATTGCGCAGCTTTAGCGATTTCCATATCGAAGTCAGCCCAGATAAGTGACTGGGCAAGCGAACCCGGGCGACAGTCAGCGGAAATGCCTGTTCGGGTGGCAACAGATCAGACCCACTAGCGGCATGCGCAGCCAGTGATATCAGGTCAGGCAGTACCAAAGCCGCCAGACGCAACCCGGTCAGCCCACTTATCCGGTTGTCCGAATTTGCGTGGCCACCTCTAAATTGGATGCTACCTTGGACCAGGGCTCGGTCGACTACCGCAACGGTAGTTCGATGCGCGCGATGACACCCGAAGTTCCATCGGTACGGTTCGCGAGTGTGACGCGACCGCCATAATTTCCGGCCAGTGTTTCCGCGATCGACAGGCCCAGTCCGCTGCCCTCCTCGTCGGATGTACCGCTGCGATAGAAACGGTCGAACACCCTACCCAGATCGGCGGCCGCGATCCCCGGCCCGTTGTCGACCACCTGCACGACGGCTTTATCGTCCGTCCGGAACACGCTAACGTCGACATGTGCGCCAGCGCCGCCATAGCGGATCGCATTGTCGATCAGGTTCTTGACGGGGACCCGCAGGTCGGCCTCTACTGCCCGGACTGCCAGATCCTCAAGCTGCGTCGCGCCGACATCGACGCCGCGGTCAATGGCGAGCGGCAGCAGATCGGCGATGACGTCCGCGGCAATCTGCGGCAAGGACAGGTCGGCTTGTGCTTTACCGACAGTCCCAGTCTCTGCGCGTGCCAGCCCCAACAATTGGGAGACCAGCGAAGCGGTCCGGCGGACGCTGCGCTGGATAGCGTCCAACCGCTCCATATGCTGTCCGGCCGGCGCATTGCGCAGATTGTCGACATGCAGCTGCATCGCCGAGATCGGCGCACGCAACTCATGGGCCGCGTTGGCGATAAATTTCCGCTCCGCATCGATGCGCACCGACATGCTTTCCATCATCAGGTTGATGGAGTCCAGGAAGGGCCGCAGTTCGTCCGGAGCGTCGGTGCCGTCAAGCGGCTGCAGATTGTTCAGATCAATACTGGCTACACGACGTCCAAGGCGATCGAGCGGCCGCAGGGATACCCGCACTATGATGGCGATGGTCGCGCCCAGAATCGGCAGCAACGCCAGGACAGGCAGCAGGCTCCAGAACGCCACCCTGAGCGCGTTTTGGGTCCGCACACTGTGCAGTTCGGCAACCTGGATGTAGTCGCTTCCTGCGCCCAGTGCGAACACATCCCATTGCTGGCCTGCGACCTGGATGTTCGAGAAGCCCAGACCCGTCCTCGGAAGGATGGTGTCCGGATTACTGGTCTTCCCCGGATGCGCTCCATCCTTTTCCCCCCAAATCTGCACAACCAGGTCGTCCGGCTCCGGCGGCAGGTGTCTTCGCGCAGCGGATGGGTTGGCAGCATTCGCCCTGACATGCGCGGCTGCATCGCGCAGACTCGAATCGAATTCGGTCGCAAGGCCCCGCACCACCTGAAACGTACCAACCGCCCCCAGCAGACCAACCAGGGCGGCTACGCAGCCCAGCGCGATGATAAGCCTGCGATGCAATGATCTCGCGCCATACGCGCCGGGCATATCGGACTCCCTGGTGGCATTGACGGTTGTAGTTTGCCATGGTGAAGCACGCGGTTGCCGCCGCGCTGCCACCTTATGCGCGGCCTCGTCCCGTGTGCCAAACGGTTTGACACACTGAGTTCAGGTGCTTGTTTCCGAGGACCTCATTTCCGGCTCATTTTCGGCCTTTACGATTCAATCCATCGAAGAGCCCCACTGCTTCCATCTGCAGCGAACAGCGTGAAGCCAACGCCCCGGTGCCCGTCGATACTGCAGCCGCGGCGCCGTCACCGGTCCGCCGTGCATCACACACGAAACATTGGAGAACCTCATGTTTGCGTACCTTCTTGAAAAGCTGGGCAACTGGTTTGAACGCTCCGAACAACGCCGTCTGGACGACTATCTTGCGGGATCGGCAGATGCGGTGGAGATTGAACGCCGCCTGCGCCGGCTGGATAAAAACGGATATTCCGGCTAGAGGGTGTGTTAGGCACTTTATGTCGGGACCTGGTATCCTGGCGGGATGAAAAAACGCAGGCCATACCCAACAGATGTCTCGAATGAAGAGTGGTACTTCGCTGCTCCGTACCTGAC
>NZ_CADIKH010000265.1 GCF_902859855.1 Paraburkholderia humisilvae | reverse complement strand
GATGCGTCGCGCGGAGGGCGGGACATGGCAGGATCCGCAAACGCTGGCGCACTACGCGCAGATCGGAGCGAAGCTGTACCGGGTTGCAAAAGACGAAGCCGCGTCGACGGAGGGGTATGCGGTATGGAATCCGGTGGATGCCACTGGCAATGCACGGGAGCGGACAATCCGTCTGGAAAACCGGGAGGGCCAGTGGCAGCAGGCCCGGAATGCTCCGGGTCTGAAGGGTGGGGCGCCTGAACCCCATCGCTTGCCCCAGCTGTCAGCGGATGAGGTGGACAACGAACTCGCGGATCTGGACGACAGGCCGCATTCTGGCTTGCCCGTTGACGTTGCACCTCAAGACCGGGGGGCAGATCCGGCAGGGACGGCGCTGGTTGACTGGGCCCACGCAGAGCAGGCGCGTGGACTGCCGCTTTCCCATGCGGAACAGCAGATCCATGACAGCCTGAACGCTCCAGGGCGTCGACAGCCTGCCGCCCCTCTCCCGGGCAGCAGTCGCGCAAGGCCCCCCGCAAGGTTCGCTCCGACATTACCTGAACACATCGATCTGCTGAAGGATCTGCCCGGGGAACTGGTTCATGCATACCGCTCCTGCGTCAGGCGATTCCTGGTGCATCTGGAAGAGCAGGGACAGTCATGGTCGCAACTGGTGGCCGCGGGCAGCGGTGCGGGTGCGCGTCCTGCCGCGCTTGAACAGGCCGTCAACGAGGGGATCCGGCATCATGGCTTGCCGCCCAGCACGCGCGCAGCCATCAACCAGGCCTTCGGGTTCAGGCTGCAAAGCGACATAAAAAGAGTTCGGCTCATGCCGGATCTTCAGGAGCACAAGGATCTGCTGAAAGATCTGCCGAAAGAACTGACCCAGGCACACCGCTCTAGCGTCAGGCGGTTCATGATGCATCTGGAAGAGCAGGGACAGTCATGGTCGCAACTGATACCTGCGGGCAGCGGTGCGGGTGCGCGTCCTACCGCGCTTGAACAGGCAGTCAACGAGGGGATCCGGCATCATGGCTTGCCGACCAGCACGCGCACTGCGCTCAACCAGGCCTTCGGGTTCAAGCTGCGAGGCGACATAAAAAGAGTTCGGTTGACGTCAGATCTTCAGGAGCACAAGGATCTGTTGAAGGATCTGCCCGAAGAGCTGGATCATGCATACCGCTCTAACGTCAAATGGTTCCTGGTGCATCTGGAAGAGCAAGGCCAGTCATGGTCGCAACTGGTGCCCGCGGGCGGCGGTGCGGGTGCGCGTCCTGCGGCGCTTGAACAGGCCGTCAACGAGGGGATCCGGCGTCATGACTTGCCGACCAGCACGCGCGCAGCCATCAACCAGGCCTTCGGGTTCAGGCTGCAAGGCGACATGAAAAGAGTTCGGCTCGCGCCGGATCTTCAGGAGCACAAGGATCTGTTGGAGGATCTGCCCGAAGAACTGGATCATGCATACCGCTCTCGCGTCAACCGGTTCCTGGTGCATCTGGAAGAGCAGGGACAGTCATGGTCGCAACTGGTGGCCGCGGGCAGCGGTGGGGGTGCACGCCCTGCCGCCCTTGAACAGGCCGTCAGCGAGGGTATCCGGCATCATGGCTTGCGGGCCGACACGCGTGCAGCCATCAACCGGGCCTTCGGGCTCAGGCTGCGAGGCGAAACAAACATAGTTCGGCTTGCGCCGGATCTTCAGGAGCACAAGAATCTGCTGAGGGATCTGCCCGAGGAACTGGATCCCGTATACCGCTCTCGTGTCAACCGGTTCCTGGTGCATCTGGAAGAGCAGGGACAGTCATGGTCGCAACTGGTGCCCGCGGGCAGCGGTCCGGGTGCGCGTCCTGCCGCGCTTGAACGGGCAGTCAGCGCGGGGATCCGGCATCACGGCTTGCAGACCAGCACGCGCGCAGCCATCAATCGGGCCTTCGGGTTCACGCTGCAAAGTAAAGGCAGAACAGCGGGGATAGTCCAGGCGACTGTGTCTCGACAACACTGAGCAGATGATGAATCGGTCGCGGTAGGGACGATGGTGACACGCGACATGAAGTCGCGTAGTTGAGTTTTGCTGCTTGCGTAAGGGTGGTTGTTCCGTCAACCGTCGGGCAATTGTGCCAGTAGACGCGCAGGCGGCGGTGCGCGCTAGCGTCACTGGCGCGGCACTGCCCCGATTGAGGCAGCCCGGGATTTTCGGGCATCCACCACTTCTACGTGTGGCGAAAATTCCTCTTCAGATCATGACAGGACAGGTATGACTGGCAGCATTACTCAGGCTTTGGTGCGGCAATACCCTCCATCCGGATCACGGGCCAGCGATTCTGCCGGGCCCACAATGAGGCAGGTGAACGAGAAAA
>NZ_CADIKH010000264.1 GCF_902859855.1 Paraburkholderia humisilvae | reverse complement strand
CGGTGGGCATCTCCGGTGCGATCCAGCACCTGGCGGGGATGAAAGACTCGAAGGTGATCGTCGCGATCAACAAGGACCCGGAGGCGCCGATTTTTAGCGTGGCGGATTACGGGCTGGTCGGCGATCTGTTTGCGGTCGTGCCGGAACTCGTGAAAGAACTCGGCTGACTGGAGATTCGCAAAGCGACGGCGCCGGCGTGAGGTGTCCGGCATCAGGAAGGGGCGCAAGGATCAACCATCCAGCGCCCCTTTTTTATCAGGCACGGAGGAGACAGAGATGAGCTACACGGCACCCATCAAGGACATGCTGTTCGTGATGAAGGAACTGGCCGGACTCGACGAGATTGCCGCGTTGCCCGGTTACGAAGACGCGAACGCGGAGACCGCCCAAGCGGTGCTCGAGGAATCGGCGAAGTTTTGCGGCGAGGTGGTGGCGCCACTGAACGTCGAAGGCGATCGCCATCCGAGTAGCTGGCATGAAGGCAACGTGACCACGACGCCAGGTTTTATCGACGCGTTTCGCCAGTTCACCGCCGGCGGCTGGCAAAGCCTGCAACATCCGACCGAGTACGAAGGACAAGGCCTGCCGAAGCTGATCGCGACGCCCTGCCTCGAGATGCTGAACGCGGCGAACCTGTCGTTCGCGCTGTGCCCGATGTTGACCGACGGCGCGATCGAAGCGCTACTTACGGCCGGTAGCGAAATGCAAAAACAGACCTATGTGCCGAAGCTGCTATCAGGCGTGTGGACCGGCACGATGAACCTGACCGAGCCGCAGGCGGGCTCCGATCTCGCGCTGGTGCGCACGCGCGCGCAACCGCAGCCGGACGGAAGCTACAAGCTGTTCGGCACGAAGATCTTCATCACGTGGGGCGAGCACGATATGGCGGACAACATCGTCCACCTCGTGCTTGCGCGCACGCCGGATGCACCGGAGGGCGTGAAGGGCATTTCGCTTTTTATCGTGCCGAAATTCGTGCTCGGCGCGGACGGCTCGACCCGCGAACGCAACGACGTGCATTGCGTGTCGATCGAGCACAAGCTCGGCATCAAGGCGAGCCCGACCGCGGTGCTGCAGTTCGGCGATCACGGCGGCGCGACCGGTTATCTGATCGGCGAAGCGAATCGCGGCCTCGAGTACATGTTCATCATGATGAACGCCGCGCGCTTTGCGGTCGGGATGCAAGGCGTCGCGGTGTCCGACCGCGCGTATCAGAAGGCCGTCGCGTATGCGAAGGAGCGCGTGCAAAGCCGTCCAGTCGACGGTTCGGCGAAAGAGCCGGTGTCGATCATCCATCACCCGGATGTGCGCCGGATGCTCGCGACGATGCGCGCGCTCACCGAGGCCGCGCGTGCGCTGGCCTATGTCGCCGCCGCGCATCGCGATATCGCGCATCGTCATCCGGACGAGGCGACCTGCGCGGAACATCAGGCGGTCTACGAGTTTCTGGTGCCGATTGTCAAGGGCTGGTGCACCGAACTGTCGCTCGACGTGGCGAGCCTCGGCGTGCAGGTGCATGGCGGGATGGGCTTTATCGAAGAAACCGGCGCCGCGCAGTACTACCGCGACGCGCGCATTCTGCCCATTTACGAAGGCACAACCGCGATCCAGGCGAACGATCTGGTGGGCCGCAAGACGCTGCGCGACGGCGGCGAGGTCGCAAGGCAACTGCTCGCGCAGATTGGCCAGACGGTTGATGCCTTGGGCGCACAGCGCGGTGCGGCGTTCGAATCGATGCGGCAACAACTGGCACACGGACAACGCGCGCTGCAGGCGGCAGTGAACTTCGTGGTCTGGAACGCGAAAAACGATCCGAACGCGGTGTTTGCGGGAAGCGTGCCGTATCTGACGCTCGCGGGTATCGTGCTCGGCGGCTGGCAGATGGCGCGCGCGATGCTCGCGGCCGCGCGCAAGTTTGAAGAAGACCCGTCGTTTTATCAGGCGAAGATCGCGACCGCGCAATTCTTTGCGGAACACGTGTTGCCGCAGGCGGCCGCGCTTGAAACGTCGATTGTTAGCGCGAGGGGGGGTGAGGGGGTGCTTGGGCTGTCGGAAGATCAGTTCTGAATGCTTGGGAATGGATTAGAAGCGGATCAGAAGCGACGCAGGTCTGAGCGTGCCGTTCCGGCGTAACAAAATACAACGGCGCTCCGCACCACCATGCGAAGCGCCGTTTTCTATTCCATGCGCGGCACCGCGAACGCGATGCGACTGCCGCTGCGCGGATTACGCGTACGCGGGACGCGGCGTCGCGCCGAACTCGTGTTCATAGCGATGAACGGACAGATCGTTCGACTGGATCGCCGGTTGCCTGCCCGAGATCAGATCCGCCAGCAACTGGCCGGAGCCGCACGACATCGTCCAGCCGAGCGTGCCGTGCCCGGTG
>NZ_CADIKH010000263.1 GCF_902859855.1 Paraburkholderia humisilvae | reverse complement strand
ACGCGACGAGGTGATAGAAGGTGCTCCGCGCCCCGAGGGTATGGGGGCGCTTCGTTATCACGGCATGCTGCATGGGCTTCCCATGCTCGCGACCGCCCCTGCGACCAGAGACGCTCCTTCATCTCGCACAGAGGAACGCGTGGGCGCACCCCCAGCCAGCGACGAACTGGTACGTCTGTTGGCCAATCTCGTTCTGCGCACCCATTCGGAGCTCGCCCATGTCTACTGATCTGTATCAGAAAGTCACGCCCGATCACTTACGACGTGATGCCTTCCTTTACGTACGGCAATCGTCGCTACGTCAGGTGTTCGAGAACACCGAGAGTACGAAACGCCAGTACGCATTACGCGAGCGTGCAGTAACGCTGGGCTGGCCCATCGAACGCGTGCATGTCATCGACAGCGACCTTGGTCTATCCGGCGCAAGCGCAGAACATCGGGACGGTTTCCAGCAACTGGTATCGGAGGTCGCCATCGGTCACGCCGGCATCGTACTCGGGCTGGAGGTGTCACGTCTCGCGCGCAACAATGCCGACTGGCATCGGCTCATCGAACTTGCGGCACTGACCCACACCTTGATTCTTGACGAAGACGGCGTCTATGATCCGGCTTACTTCAACGACCGCCTGCTGCTCGGACTGAAGGGAACCATGAGCGAGGCGGAGTTGCACGTTCTGAACGCGCGGCTGCAGGGTGGGATGCGCAACAAGGCACGACGTGGCGAGCTCGAACTCCCCCTACCCATCGGACTGGTCTACCATCCAAACGGATCGGTTGTACTTGACCCTGACCAGCAAATCCACGCAAGCCTGCGACTGCTGTTTGATACTTACCGGCAAACGCACCCGGCGAGCATGGTTGTACGCCGGTTCCGTCGCGAAGGCTGGGTCTTCCCGCAGCGCATCCGCCGCGGCATCGGCAAGGGCGAAGTGCAATGGGGCGGGCTAAACACATCGCGTGTCCTGCAGATTCTGCACAATCCGCGATACGCTGGGGCCTTTGTGTATGGACGCACACGCATTGGGCGCAAGGCTGACCTGACGGGCACGCAGTTAAAGGTCGCTCAATCCGACTGGCAGGTGCTCATCCGCGGCGCCCACGTCGGCTATATCGACTGGGACGAATTCGAACGCAATCAGGTTACGCTCAGGCAAAGCGCAAACGGATTCGGTTCGCTCGCGCGAGGTACCGTTCCTCGCGAAGGCGACGGACTGCTACAGGGGCGAGTCATCTGTGGGTTGTGCGGAAATCGCATGCGCGTACGCTACCAGAAGGTGGGCGGCAGGCTTGAACCGTACTACGTATGTCATGACGTCGCTGCCCATGACGCTGGCAAACCGTGCCAGTCAGTGCGTGGGCGCGCAATTGACGACGCCATCAGCGCATTACTGCTTCAGACGGTTGGGCCGGCAGCCATCGAAGTGGCGCTCGCGGTCGAGGACGAGATCGCCGGACGTATTGAACAGGCCAACTCCATGCGCATGAAGCAACTGGAACGTGCGCGTTACGAAGCTGAGCTCGCGCGCCGTCGCTACATGAATGTTGATCCGGCAAACAGGATGGTTGCCGACACGCTTGAGGCCGACTGGAATGATCGCCTTCGTCGACTGGACGTGCTACAGCAGGAACACGAACGCCAACGCCAATCGGATCAGGATCTGCTTGGCGACGAGGCTCGCGCGCGCATTCGGGCTCTCGCGGATGACTTCGCCGTCGTGTGGAACGACAGACGTATCGAATCCATCGAGCGCAAGCGTATGCCAAGACTGCTCATCGAGGACGTCACTCTTGTGAAGTCGGACAAGGTTTCGATCCACGTGCGCTTCCGCGGCGGCCGCACGACCTCACTGGCAGTCGACAAGCCCAGGTCGATGGCACTTGTACGCAAGACGCAACCGGCGGTCGTAACCCTCATCGATGGGCTTCTGGAAACATGCACTGATCAGCAGGTCGCTACGCGACTCAACGAACTCGGATATACAAACTGGCAGCACCAGATATTTACCGCCAGGAAGGTGGCGCTGGTACGGACCACCTATGAGCTGCCGAGTCGATTCGAGCGACTGCGCTCGCGCGGCCTGCTCACCGGCGCCGAACTCGCCATGCAGCTCGAAGTTAGCCAAACCACGATTCACCAATGGGGACGGCAAGGGCTTCTACGATGGCACGTTTACGGGCATGATCACCGGTGTCTGTACGAACCCCTGGGCAATGTCGTGATCGTCAGAGGTACTGGTGGACGCAAAGCAACGCGGCCAACCTTCATCGTCGCTCCAACTCCCGGACAAGGTGCAATGTGAGATCTACTCCTTGTCCTGCGGTTTGCGCGGCCGCGCCGGCAGCATCGCCGTCGTGTAATGGTTCACAAAGTCCTGCGTGGTGCGGCCGGGCACGGGTTCGTAGCGATCGGCCAAC
>NZ_CADIKH010000262.1 GCF_902859855.1 Paraburkholderia humisilvae | reverse complement strand
CGTCGCTCGCAACAAGCTCAAAAGCGCTCAGCACCGACCTTCGATCATCGCCGCGTGCTGGATTCAGGCAACCTTGTGGTGACGTCATGATTTATGGAAAGGTCAATAAATTCAAATATCTGGAGGATATCGTGGTTGATCTCTTGAAAAGCAAAGGTTGTGAGGCCGGGGTTATTGAACACTCCGTAAACGTCCACACGGGGAAAGAACTCATTACGCTTCAGCTTCGCTATTGGCGTGCAATTCACAGTAGCCTGATGAGTCATCGAATTTTTAGTCTGAATGTCTCCTCTTCCAGAGGCTATACCTGTGTTCAGGGTTATAGAGCAGATACGGAACAACCTGGCGGGCCCTACTCACTGGGGATTAAATGAAAGCGGAATGCTGGCGGGCCAGGAAGTCGAGGATCTCCTGAGGGCCAAAACCCTGTGGAGGGAGGCCGCTGAAAACGCCATCACAGTTGCCGAAAAAATGATGGAATTGTGCCTCCACAAGCAGGTGGTGAACCGGATACTGGAACCGTTTTCCACCATCTCGGCAGTGGTAACTGCCACCGAGTGGTCCAACTGGTATGAGCTCCGCGACCACGAAGACGCCCAGCCAGAGATCAGAGATCTGGCCCAGGCAATGAGACAGGCCGTCTCCAGATCATCGCCTAGAGAAGTCGGGTCGGGCAAGCTGGATGATGCGCACACCTAGCACCTTCCTTATGTAACAGAACAAGAGCGCGAGGAGAACCCCGTTCCTGAATTATTGGCGAGATCGGCCTCCCGGTGTGCCCGGGTATCGTTTCTAACCCATGATCAGCAGTTTCCTGATGTCGAAAAAGATCGCTTGCTGTATCAGCGGCTCGCCGGATCTCGCCCTTGCACGCGTCGCCATTGGAGCATCAAGCTGTAGTGAACGCGTCTGATGTACCATCCCGAAATTTCTACGGCGGATGGATTCGCCATCGAGTTCTTCTTGAAGAGGCAGGATCGATTGAGACGCCGTCTATTCCGTGCCCGATCTCCAATAAACAGAATCCATATTGAATCTTCCAGCTCCGGTTGGCCCTGAATAGTGTTTGTTGTCTGGATCGCTTACCCCTTGGAGCCGATTCGATGAATAAGGCCTCGCTCTGCTGGCGGCCGGTTGTTCGGCATCGCCAGGCTTTTCTGCTTTACCTTGCAGCTTGAACCCGAAGGCCTGGTTGATGGCTGCGCGCGTGTTGGGCCGCAAGCCATGATGCCTGATACCCTCGTTGACTGCCTGTTCAAGCGCCGCAGGACGCGCACCCGCACCGCTGCCCGCGGGCACCAGTTGCGACCATGACTGTCCCTGCTCTTCCAGATGCACCAGGAACCACCTGACGCTGGAGCGGTATGCCTGAGCCAGTTCCTCGGGCAAGTCCTTCAGCAGATCGATGTGTTCGGGTAAAGTCGGCACGAACCGTGCCGGGGGCTTTAAGCGATGTGGTTCAGGCGCGCCACCCTTCAGACCCGGAGCATTCCGGGCCTGCTGCCACTGGCCATCCCGGTTTTCCAGACGGATCGTCCGCTCCCGTCCGCCGCCATGAGCATCCACCGGGTTCCATACCACATACCCGCCACTCGACGCGGCCTCGTCTTTGGCAACCCGGTACAGCTTCGCTCCGATCTGCGCGTAGTGCGCCAGCGTTTGCGGATCCTGCCATGTCCCGCCCTCCGAGCGACGCATCGCCACTGGCCGCTTATCCTCCGGTACCGGCGTGAGCCGTTCGAGCAGCTGCTGCATCTCCGCGCCTGAAGGAGCGGCTTCCTCGCGGGCCGCAACCAGCGCAAAGGGGTCGCCCACGCTGCCGTGTTCCCCGGCCTTGTCCGTCAGCATCAGTGCGCGGTCATCCATTCCCAGGTCTCTCAGCGCACCCAGACTGTGCTGCGCCTGCAGGCGTACGGCTGACGGCACTTCATGGTGGGAGAAGGTGCGGGAGGCAACTTTCCCGTCCGCCAGCGCTGAATGGCCCACGACACGGCTGCGCGTGAGCAGATGCCCCTCTCCTTCGGTCACGAAGTCCAGCCCCAGGCCCATCACGCCACCGACGGTCTCGGCCGTGTCGTTACTGGCCACCCCGTCCGCAATGATGTAGCCCGAACCCACGTACGGTACCAGCGTGATGAGCGCGGTTGCGGTTCGTTTGCTGTCTCCTGTCGCGGCGCCTTCGGCCGCGTTATATATATTGGAGATCACCGGCACCGAACTGACGATCTCCTGCGCGTCGCCATGGGCGATGCCTTCCCCGATGCCGATGATGTTCGAAATCACCGGCATGTTATCCAGCCAGTGCCGCAGGTCCGGGGACGATTGTCCGGGCGGCGCCTGGTACTGCGCGACCAGGTCACTGATCTCCTCGGCAACGGTGTCGGGCGTGACGGGCACGTCT
This sequence comes from Paraburkholderia humisilvae, assembly GCF_902859855.1. Taxonomy (GTDB): domain Bacteria; phylum Pseudomonadota; class Gammaproteobacteria; order Burkholderiales; family Burkholderiaceae; genus Paraburkholderia; species Paraburkholderia humisilvae. Next base: position 15 of record NZ_CADIKH010000262.1, on the reverse strand, counting down.
TCCCGGCGCAGTGCC
>NZ_CADIKH010000261.1 GCF_902859855.1 Paraburkholderia humisilvae | reverse complement strand
TAAGCCGCTCCGCTGCCGGTGGCTATGGGAATTGAATCGGTGCAGGGCTGGTTGTGAATGTCGAACGTCGGATGCGATGCGAGGATGGGATAACAACTGGATGCACGATTTGGCGGGCACTGCCAGCGATGATCGGAAGCAAGCGGCTCAGGTCGCGTGAGCAAGGCTCGCTGCGAACGCAGTGGACGTACGTGCCTCGCGGACGCGCAGGATGTGCTGGGTTCGGTGCCGGGGAGGGACATGCGTTCGAGCCTCATTTCTGGCATGGTGGCGCCCGCGGCGGTGCATGAGGCAGCAGGTATTCGACGCAAACCATGTGACCGTGTTTGCAGACTGGACAGTCGCGCAGTGACCGGCCAGTCAGCTGTGCATAGCGGTCGCGGTAGTCAGGTCGGAGTGTCGCCGGGGTTTCGGGAAGCGGCGCGTCAAGTAGTCGGCGACATGTGGACAGGCTGGTCTCGCGCAGCCGGTTGCTGAGCAGTCCGTAGTGGCGAATCCGTTGCAATCCGTGCGGCAACACGTGCAGCAGGAAGCGGCGCAGGAACTCGTGGGCATGAAGACGCATCACGCGTGGTCGGTCCGGATGGCGATAGTCCTTCCAGCGAAACGTGACGTGCCGACCGGTCTGACTGACGAGGCGGTTGTTGGAGATCGCGACGCGGTGTGTGTAGCGGCCGAGATAGTCGAGCACCTGCTGGGGACCACCGAATGGCTCCTTGGCATAGACGACCCATTCGGTTCGACCCAGGCCGGACAGATAGCGGGCGAATTGGCCCGGCTCAGACAGGTGGGCCAGTGACGGGAAGAAGCCGAGTGCCCCGATATCGAAGGCCTGTTGCAAGCGCTCGAGGAACAGCCGGCGGAACAGGCGCGAGAGAACCCGCACGGGCAGGAAGAAGCCGGGCCGGCAAGCCCCCCAGCGCGTACCGTCGGCGGCCAGGCCGCCGCCCGGGATGACGCAGTGCAGATGCGGATGGTGGAGCAGGTTCTGCCCCCAGGTGTGCAGCAGCGCGATGAATCCGATCGTGGCACCGAGGTGCCGGGAATCTGCCGCTATCGTCTGCAGCGTTTGAGCTGTCGCCTGGAACAGGATGTCGTAGACGACACGCTTGTTCTGGAATGCGATGGCCGCGATCTCTTGCGCAACGGTGAAGACGACGTGGAAGTAAGGCACGGGCAGCAGGTCCGCCTGGCGACGCTCGAGCCATTGTGCCCGGGCGAGCGACTGGCACTTCGGGCAGTGCCGGTTGCCACACGAGTTGTAGGCGATGCGCTGATGTCCGCAAGCGTCGCACTGCTCGACGTGCCCGCCCAGAGCCGCGGTTCGGCACTGCTCGATGGCGCGCATGACGCGACGCTGCTCGCGGTCGAGCGAGCCGGCGTGCAGATGCCGGTATGCCGGGCCGTGGCGACGCACGATGTCCGCCAGCTCCAGTGGGGCCTTCATCGCCATTCAGACGTGGTCAACCGGCGGTTCGGGTGAAGCCTGCGGTAATCTTGATGGCAGCCGGTCGAACGGGCTGGTCGCCGCGCAGATCGTGCTGGTCGCGACCTTCAGGTAGCGCGCCGTCGTGGCCAGGCTGCGATGGCCCATCAGCAACTGGATCAGGCGCACATGCGCACCGGACTCGAGCAGGTGCGTCGCAAAGGCATGACGCAAGCTGTGCGGGGTGATCGGTTTGGTGATACCGGCACGGCGACGTGCGTCATGGCACGCCTGTCGCACCACGTCGGCACCGACGGGTTGATCCGGGAAGCGGCCGGGAAACAGCCAGTACTGGGGACACCAGTAGCTACGCAGGACCTCCAGCAGCCGTGGTGAGAGCATTACGTAGCGGTCGACGCGCCCCTTGCCCTGTTCGACACGCAGCATCATGCGCTGGCTATCGATATCGCTGACCTTCAGCCGGGTGGCTTCCGAGATACGCAGGCCGGCGGCATAAGCCGCGATCAACACGGTACGATGCTTGACGCTACGGATTGCTTCGAGAAAACAGGTGATCTCATCCTGACTGAGGATCACCGGGAGTTTGCGCGGCGTCTGGGGTATCGGGAGTTCTTCGACCGCCCACTCACGTTTGAGCGTGATGTGGTACAGGAAGCGCAACGCTGCGGTGGCCACCACCAGGGTGCTGGCTGAGCGCCGCTGGACTTCAATCAGATGCACCTGCCAGGCGCGCACCTCCTCCGGACCCAGCAGTTCAGGGGAACGCCCAAAGTACCGGGCAAAGTTGCTGACCTGCTGGAGATACGTGCGTTGTGTGTTGGCCGCGAGGTTGCGCACGCGCATATCCTCGATCATGCGTCGACGTAGGGGTGTCATGGTGGACTCCGCTCTGAGTGGTCACGGCGGCAAACTGCACCGCCATCGTCGCACTCGACAGATGTGCCCTTCGGATGATCCCGGAGCCGATGTCGCTGGCCA
>NZ_CADIKH010000260.1 GCF_902859855.1 Paraburkholderia humisilvae | reverse complement strand
AGGCGACCCGCCGCCCGCCCGTGGACAACCCGCGATTCAACCTTATCGGGAGGTGCCACTCCGCATTAAACTCAACTGCAAATCTATCCGTCGAACCGGGTCACCCTCAGACCGTGTGCCGATGGAAGAACTTGGAGTCGACGCGTTTGGACGTCATGTACCACGCGGTCGCCTTTGCGCCGTTCTCGCAGAGTTCGAATGGATGCGGATGCGCGGGTTTCGCCCACGAACAACTGACGCACATAAAGCCATCGGGCTTGTTCTGATGGACGAGCGCCCGGCTCGTGGTGACGGGAGCGTGTTCCTTCACCAGCACGGCGGCGCTCACCTCGGTCGCGCGGGAAACGGTTGACCATGTCGATGAACATCTGGCAGGCGGGCTCGGCGAGCTTTCGTTCAGGCTTAGGTGTTGGTGTGCCGGCGCAGATACGGATTGGCGTTCGTCGCTCCGGCCTTTACAGCCTTCGCGACGTTTGCGCTGCTCGGCTTCTGTGCGGCGCTGCTGCCGAATCTGCTGCAAAACAGCATGCACAGGCACAGCCCCGCGCTGAGTGGCGCCGTGGTCGCCGAGCTGTTTTCGGTGAGCCCGATCACCGCGCTACTAACCCGCACGCTGTCCGCGCGCGCCGCAATGTCCGCCGGCTTGTGGCTGCTGCTGCCGAGCCTTGCGCTTTTGCTGTGGGCGCAGATCGACGGATCGACCGCGTGGCTGATCGCGGCGCTCGGGTTTCGCGGCAGTCTGCAGGAGGCGAACCGGATGGCGCCCGCCGAAAAGCGTGCGGAGCTGCTGTCCGCGTACCTGGTGTGTTGCTACACCGGAAATTCGTTACCGGTGGTGGGCATCGTGCTGCTGACGCGCAGCGTCGGCTAGGTTGGCGCGCTTGACACGCCCCTTGGCTGACTGCTGTCCAGTGAGCTGGGTCCCGCGACCGGAACGCTCAAATCCCAACAGAGCCGGGTTCTGGCCGCACTCGACCGGCTGTTCGGCGCTTTTTAGTCAATCGCGCGCGCCGGTCATGCGGACCGCGTCGGTCGGACTGAGAAGGCGAGCGTGCGTTCGCACGCGGCGTTCAGGCACGCGTCACCGACCTTCTCGCGAAGCCGCACGACGCCTTGCGCGCCGCGCAGGTTCACCAGCACCCGGTCGTTGAACAGGGAGAGGATGACGGCGTGGCAGGCCGGCCAAATCTCCTTCGCGCGCGCCAGGCACCAATGGGATCGTGTTCCAGCCACGCCCGTACCTCGGGAGGCTGGTGATCGCGGACGGCATGGCGATCGCCATGCTTGCGCCACCGCGCATGGGTTGCGACGAGCTGGTGCCGGTGGAACATCTGCACGACCGTGTCGGTAGCCTTGAGCCAGAGCTGCTTGCCTACCAGCATGAAGGGCACCGAATACCGCGACGTCCGCCGGCGTCTCGTTGCCACCCTGTGGCGCAAGCGGCCATCGCCACTGTTGACCGGTCCTGCGCGCTCCCGGGCCTGTGGCGTAGCTTACGCGATCGGGCGTCCTCTTCGACAAATCCCGGAGGCCCCACATGCGCGCCGATGTGCTGTGCCAGCATTTCGAGTTAAGCACCCAGACCGGTTCGGCCAGCTCCGGGTCAATTCTCAACCTTTTGAAGATCGACCCGCTCGACTCTCGCTGGTCACGTCACAGTCAGCTCGCCAGAAATTCGCTTGCGTGGCTCATCGAGATCGACGGTTTTGTCGTGACGCGCGCCGCATCCCGCGCGGCATTTGCAGGAAGAAGCGTTCCGCAAGGGCGTCATCCCATTCGTTCCAGACGAAGACGGTTAGTTCGCGGAAGATCTCGGGCTCCATCAATACGTCCCCTGCGACGTAGCAATTTCGCTTGTGATTGGGACGGCTCGCCGCCTTGTCCGCCCGGTAGCTGACCTTAACGTGCTAATTTTCCGTTTCCTGAAGCGCCCCCCATCCAGATGCGCAAAATGCGAGCGCGAATACGAAAAGGGACTGGACAGCCTGCTTGAGCGCGTAGGGGGAGCGGGATAAGATCCACGCGCCTGGCATGAGGTTCAGTGCGATGCGGGACGCTCCCAGGAGCATGGCAGGCGCAACAGTGCCGTTTTCCAACGTGGCCATGCGGGGCGGCCCGTCGATGACGGTGTGAGCACCGCTGATGGCAGCGTCGGCCTGCCGGGCTTCGAAGCCGGGGGCGCGCCTCGCTCCCTCGCGGCGCCTGTGTGGCGAAATTCCTCTTCAGATCATCACGGGACAGGTATGACTGGCAGCATTACTCAGGCTTTGGTGCGGCAATACCCTCCATCCGGATCACGGGCCAGCGATTCTGCCGGGCCCACAATGAGGCAGGTGAACGAGAAAAAAAATATCCCCGACACCCGGATCGAAGCACTTGGCCGGCTTGCCCGCAACGGTCCTGGCCGGCCTCCTGTACCCGGTTCGCCCCGAC
>NZ_CADIKH010000259.1 GCF_902859855.1 Paraburkholderia humisilvae | reverse complement strand
CGCGAGCGGCCGGTTTGGTGTGTACGCAACCACCAGCGGTCCGGGCTTCACGAATACGCTGACCGCATTGGCGACCGCTTACACGGACCGATCGGCTGTGCTCGCGTTGTCAGGCGAGGTCGGGCGCGACTGGATGGGGCGTGGCGCGTTTCAGGACTCGAGTGCGGCCGGGATGCGTGCGACGGCCATGGCGACGCCGGTAACGGCACTGCAACTCGAGCTCGGCGCGCCATCGCTGACGTATCGGCATCTGGATCGTCTGTTGCACAGTATGTTGGGCCATGCATCGCGTGGTCCGGTGCATCTGTCGATACCGGCCGACGTTCAGCGTGCGGAAACAGCAGGCCACTGGTCAAGGCTGCATGAGCGACTGTATCAGCCCCGCTTTGTCGATGCTCATAGCTGCGGCGCGTTCTGGGACCATGTGGAGTCGGGCGCGAAAGTGGCGATTCTGGCCGGCAGCGGGTGCGCGCAATCCAATGCGTCGCAGGAGCTGAAGCGGTTCGCCGAACGCTTCGACGTGCCGGTGGCGACGACACTGTCCGCTAAAGGCGTGTTTCCGGAGGATCACCCTTTGAGTCTTGGTGTCCTAGGCTGGTGCGGCAATCGCCCGGCGCTCGATGCGCTGACGTCGGGTGAACTCGACGTCCTGTTCGTGCTCGGCTCACGTCTCAACATGCTCGATACGCTGATCTGGAGTGAAGGCTTCAGGCCGCGGCGTGCGCTGATCGTCAACGACATCAATCCTTCGCGCGTTTTTTGCGACTATCACGTAAATCTGTCGATACTCGGCGATGCGCGTACATGCCTTGAAATGCTGAACGATGCGTCGCCTGAAGTCCCCAACCGCATACGCGCAAGTGGGGCGGCGAGGCGGGAGTGGGTGTCGCGGCTAAAGGCTGTTGACGCATCGAACGACGCTGCAGCGCACTCCGATTCAAGCGTCGGACACATTCATCCTGCTGATGCGCTCCGGGCGCTGCGATGGGTGATGCCGCGCTCGACACGGCTGTTTATCGACAGCGGAGCGCATGCGTTCTTTGCGGGACACTACTGGACCGCCTATGAGCCAGGACGGTTTTTCACGTCGATCAAGTATATGGGCGCGATGGGATGGGCCATTCCGGCGGCAATGGGCGCACAACTTGTCCATCCGAACGACCCCTGTGTGGTCGTGACCGGAGACGGTTGCATGCTGATGCATGGCGTCGAGATTCAGACCGCTGCCCGGTATCGGGTTCCGCTGATCTGTGTGGTGTTCAACAATTCGGCTTTCGGCAATCCCAAACTACGTGCGGATCGCATCAGCCCCGCGATGGCGGAATTGCATGCGTTGCCGACCCACGACTGGGCGAGATTCGCGAGTTCTGTCGGCGCGAAGGGTATCACTGTCGACGATCCATCGGAACTGGAAAATGCGTTTGAGCAGGCCTTAAAGTCCGAAACGACGGTTGTTATTGACGTGCGGACTGGTAATTTCCCGACACCGACCGAGCGATTCGACGGGCAAGCCGCTTAGTGAAATTGGAGGGGCCTCTGCGCTTTATGTGACAAGGGGCTTGCCTGAATATTGCGCTTGCATACCGGTGGTTAGAAGTTTTGTCGCGTGAGCGTTGGGCTTCGAGGGTTGTCGGATCGCCGCCAAACGGCCTTCCGACGGCGCTGTCGCGACGCCGGAGTACAGCCGTCGATGAGTACGACAACGCCATGTCCGAGTCCTTCTTCGGTACGCCTGAAGCGGAAGTGCTCTGTCGTGAAGACTCCGCGACCGACGAACACGCACGGCGGCGGCCGTTCTCGTTTCCGGGGAGCGAGTACAACATACGTCGTTTGCACAGCAGCATCGGCTACTGTTCGCAGCTCGAGTTTGAAAACCTGCATGCGCAAGATCAAAATTTGTCGCCACGCAGGTTGCCCGCCGGCGGGCAGCGTCGTGGTCGTGAGAGACGACCCGTCGCCCGCCCGTGACAACCCGCGACTCAGCAGGAGGATCAATACTGGACTAAATCCGTCCGTCGAAGCGGGTCAAGCTCATTCTTTGATCAATAAGTTATCCTGTCAAAATCAACTTCCTCGACTATTTCCGCTATTTGCACCATGTATGGACGACTCCCTGTTGTCAAGCAATCCCGGTCGCTGGCATGAGGCGAGGTTGCAGTCATGTATCCGGGCTCAGTTCGCAGCACTGGCTGTGGGGCCCACGATGAATATCCACGAATGGGTGCCCCCATCAGATGCTCGGGCTTTGTGCCCTTGGTGCAAAGCGGGTTTGACCCATCACGGCCCGACCGTTCTGTCATCGAATTGAAGTCTGCTCAAGCAACCTCTGGAAAGTGAACGATGTTTCGATGTTAAAGACTGGGGTTGTGTGAATGCGTCACACTGGATCGCACGGGAACACTGCCAGCCTGATAGGGCTGATCCCGAATCAGCATCGCC
>NZ_CADIKH010000258.1 GCF_902859855.1 Paraburkholderia humisilvae | reverse complement strand
GCCACGCGTCTCATGTCTTCGAGACATTCCCGCTTGCGCGTGCGTTTCGTTCTCAGATCCAGACCCAGACCTATCTGTCTCATCACCGTGCCCGTTGAATTCTATTGATCCTAGGATAGCCCACATACACTTCCGTGTCTGCACTTTTGCGGACCTTCCCTATAGGACATCTCGTGTGCGCTGGAGCTTGTCAAGCATCTGTGCGCCAAGGCCATCCTTGACGACCAGGGCTACGATTGCGATGTCTTTAGTACAAGGAGTTTGCTCCACCGGTGCCAAAGCCGCACCCGAACCGCAAGTCCAAACGCCGCTACAGTCGCACGCTGTAGCCGCCGATTGGTCATGATCAAAAGGCTTCGCCGTTCGTATCGCTCTGCGATCAGCTTGAACAGCACGCTCGTCTCGGCCCAATCCTTGCGTACGCACGACAGGTCATCAAATAATGTTTTGCATAACCTTACCGGACTATGTGCAGGGCATCGTTATGCAGAGTCAGCCGCCGCGAGCTTCGGCCGCTGGGACTTTGAGGCCCCCGGAACTACATATAACCGGGACGAGCTACTGTGATCCTACCGTCCACTTCAATGGGAGATTCACATGCTGGAATTATTCTTTCCCCGCGATCAGCCGCACTATGCTGTCGGCCCGCAAGGACCACTAGTCCGCGATTTTTCTGCGTGGATCGTCGAGCGCGGCTATACGCGTATTTACGCAGAGCGCCACGTACCGTTTCCGTGAGCTTCTTGCCTATCACCATGTAGCGGCTGGCACCAGCCTCCCGATTGCCTCGAGAGCACCCGCTGGTTCGCGCCATGGTCGGCACGAGACGTCATACCGCGTCACGCAGCGAGCAGCAGTGCGCTTTCTGAGGGATCGAGATCTCTTTGTTCCGGTGGCTAAACCGGGCCGGTTCGACCCACTCATTTCGCAATACCGCTCCCATCTCATTGATATACAGGATCACCTGAGGTCAATTCCTGACTTCCTGTCGAGCCCCTGTTCGAAGCGCCGCCTTGCCAGCATCAGATCCAAGGATGTCGAACGCTTTGTCGATCAGACCAGCAATCATCTTTGCCGTCAGACTCTTCAGCATACGATTGCACACTGCGTGCCTTTCTGATGTTCAGCGCCGATCAACGATACACGAGGGATTGCTTCGATATTTTCGACACACCGCGTACCTATCGCGGAGAACTTCCACCGCGGGCATTGGATTGGAGGATGGTATGCAAGCTTCTGCATTCGATCGACCACTCGAGCGTTGAGGGTTGCCGCGATCATGCGATTCATCCGCCTTATAGTCTACTACGGGTTCCGCCCAGCAGAAGTCACCGGCTTGACGCGCGACTCTGTGAATGATCTGTTCGCGCCGAGCTGAGCGTGTCCGTATCCGCGTCCTCAAGCACCCGAGAACGATGAATTCCTGATCCTCATTGCATCCCCGAGATCCAGAAATGATCCAAGGTCGATTCATTTTCACCAGTTGATGATCTATCGTCGGGCGGTCGGCTGAAAGCCGAGGCACGACAGATATGTAAACGGAAATGCTGACGCATTCCCATATCTCGTGCTCCAAGGGGACGCCCCTTGGAGAACCCAGCCGGCATCGCCGGCGGTACTGTGGCAAGCAAGTGCGGGCTGAGATCTAATCCTCTGAGAGAGAGATTAGCTGCGACGTGGTTTTGCGACGCATCCCTTCTCACTCTGTAAGTAGTACACAGCCTATGCGTGACGTCATGACGATTATTCACGCCCCCAGACGGTCACGCCGAGCCCGAGTGTGCGCCGGTGTGATCACCGCACCGATGCCCGCGCGGCCGCTGCCGGGCAGGAGCGCCAGTGTGGCAATGTTCGCCGCTGTCACGGCAGGCGCTGCATAGGCACTGGAATACTTCAAAGCGTTGCATCAGGTCGAGACTCTAACCAAAGTCGATCCGCCCGAAGGCGAAATTGAACGTACATACCGGTTGCGCCAGGAGCGCAGCGTGCCGCTACTTGCGCCCATCAGAGGGTGGCTCGATGAATAGGTGCCGCAGGTCCTGCCCCAGGGTCTGCTGGGCAAGGCGATCGCGGACACACGCAATCAGTGGGCGTGCCTCAGCCGCTACGTGATCGACGCACGTGCGCGCTGGTCGATAACAAAGTCATCTGTACCTGCAGGTCCTCATGGATGTTCAGTGGCACGGTTGCCGAGGCGAATGCGAGCGCGATGGTCTATAGTCTGATGCTCGCGTGTTGGACCTGCAATGTCGAACCCTACGCATGCCTCCTGCATGTGCTCACCGAACGGCCACAGCGTGCGCCGGGTGTCGACGTCACTGCCCTCCCACATAGCATCTATTGAGTTTCCCATAAAACATGACAACCGATTCGATGCTGGCGCGTTATATCTCTAACGGATTGAATGGAGATACGCACCATGGCAAAGAAGCCGTTGGACGAGGCAAC
>NZ_CADIKH010000257.1 GCF_902859855.1 Paraburkholderia humisilvae | reverse complement strand
AGCGCCTGCGGCGCAACAGCCTGTGTGGGCACCTTCTTCAGCATGAAAAGCTCCTTTTCTGGACAGCTGTTTTACAGCAAATCTGTGTCCAGAAAAATCCGGGCCGCGGCAACTGCAGCCGATCAATTCTATTCTCTCGCGATGTAAATAGTCCTGTTCAACTTATGCGCGTGCCCGTCCCGCCGTCCTTAACGCGACACAACCTTCGGACTACATATACCTGACGGGTGGCGGTTATGTATGGTACGCCAAGCGGTGGCAAAAGACCGATTCCGGCTATCGTGCGCGGAGAAATCGACCAAGTTGCAGTCTTAGTGCACGAAAAAATCCCTTTCTTCATGGCACCCCATGAAGAACACCAGCGGTTGCTCGACTGGTGTGGCGGTAGTTTCGATCCCGCTGCCTTTGACCTCCAGGGTGTCAACGACCGCCTCTTCGAGATCAAATTCTGATCGTCAAGACGGCCGCCAAATGTCGCTTGCTGTTTGGTCATCCTGCTCGCGGGTTCATCTGCGCTTTTATTAGTGCTTCTTTTCACGCGTGAAAATGGCTAAAGGCTCTATCGGCCGCATATCCGATAGCACTCTTTGCTTTACCGTCGTCAATATATTTGGCCGCGGTGTTTTCAGTTACATTGCCGGCGACCTGTGCCGGAGTTACGGGAATGTCGCCCACCCCGTGGACAATTTGCCCGCCCCCTTTGAGTACTTGATGAAGATTGCCGCTGGCCAACCCGCCGACAACATTTACTGACCCATCTCCGATGTTCTGAATGCCCTTGGGGACATTACTGATCGTCGTGGTGGCACCCTGCTCAAGATTATCCGTAAAATTCTGATATCCGTTAATATATCGCGCTGTCGAGGGAGCTTCTTTTTTTACGGTGTCAAGGATGGTGTTGGACGGAGTGTTCAATCCGTCGTACCACGTCTTCCCAGCTTTCTGGAGGGTCTTCGAGCTGTCGGACAATTGTTGATCCAGCATGCCCTTAAGGTCCGCGCCGAAATGTCCGTTATGAAAAGACTTTAGGCTATTTTCCAGGTCTGAGCCCTGCTTTTTTGCCGTGGCCTCGAGCTGCCCGAAGTCTTGCTTCACTTTGTTCACTTCATTGTGAAAGCTTTGCGAAATATCACCAATAATTGACATGATGCACCTCTTTAAAGTTAAAGTGCGCCGAATGATAGAATCCTCTGCCGTCCGGCAATTGAACTCAACGTGATTCGAAATGCAATCGCGAAGAGATTTGAATTGAAATTCGAACATCTGAATATCAAAATATCACGCAAGACTCAAACGATTGTGAAGAAAGGTTATTATTTCAATTGAAATATATGTATCGAATTTTTAAAAAAAAGAAACCACCGAAGGCAATTGCCAAAATGATCTGAATATTATCTGGGCGGGGGGGGATTGCGTTTGGATAGCGGGCCATTTCGCTCGGGAAGTGACGTCACAGAGGAAAACAATATGGTGGTTGGTTTCCTCGTCTGTTTTACCCGGGTTGGTAACAACCCAAATGGAGGGGCTCGCCGCATGGAACATGCGGCTCTGATGTGATGGACGACTTCCGGCTGTGTCGTTAAGGACGGCGGGACGGGCACGCGCATAAGTTGAACAGGACCATTTACATCGCGAGAGAATAGAATTGATCGGCTGCAGTCGAAGCGACGCCATTGTCACACATCTGCCCCTTGCGAATCATGTGCGCGATCTCTATGCCAGACAGGATGATGCGCGCACAGCGGAAATCCTTAAACTCCACCATCGGCTTGATGATACGTTTGACGGCGCGGTGATCCTGCTCGACGACGTTGTTCAGGTATTTGTTTTGCCGGACCTTGATCGGCGTTGATCGCCCGGGCGTTGAGCGCTTCAAGTGCAGCCAGATTCGCGCCGCTCCTGTCCACGGTAATTGTCTCGGGCTCGCCGTTCTGTTCAATCGCCTTCTCGAAGTAGCGGCGAGCAGCGGCCTTATCACGATGGGCGCGCAGCAGGAAACACGGTGGATTCAGACCGCCATCGACACCTGTACAAGGTAACGAAAAACAATTGAAAAATCGTTCATTTATCGCGGCCGTTTGCAGAGCCATCCTCGATGTAGTCACGAGCAACATCCGGCAGGGATCGGCCAGTTAGGGCCGTTGGCTAGTCCAGAGCGAATGTTCGGTTTGCATCACGCACACACCCGAGATAATCCTCGCGCCAGGTCATGGGGCAGTGATCGGTAGAGTCGAGTTGTGGCGCGGTAGCATTAGGTTCGGTTTGTCTGTTGCCGCCCCTTTCGTCTGGCGGTGCCCGAATATCCTCACCTTAACCCCGTTTCCACAACCCGCTCATCGGTAGGATCGAGAACTGGCGCGCGCACCGGTAGGCGCCGGTGGTGATTCCACCGCTTTCGCGATGGCCCGCAATCCGGCAACCGTAGTCACGTTTCCAGCTCCCGCCACGTCGAACGC
>NZ_CADIKH010000256.1 GCF_902859855.1 Paraburkholderia humisilvae | reverse complement strand
GTAAGCAACTCGTGGCGGCCAGCCTTGAATGAACAGGCGTGACACGCCAAAGTGATTCCCACCATTTTTTGTAGCGGGAATCACTTTGGCACCAGAAGAAGAGCAGATATCCAGGGGTACGCGTAAAGGCCGCCCCAACCATAGCCCGGAGTTTCGGCGCCGTCTGGCAGCCGCTGCGTGTGAGCCCGGCGTGTCCGTGTCGCAGCTTGCGCGCGAGCACGGCATTAACGCGAACATGCTGTTCAAGTGGCGACGTCAATATCGCGCGCAACAGCAGAGCGGCACGACGTCGCTGTTGCCGGTCGAAGTGGTGAACGAAGCGGGCCCAGTGGCTGATGCTGGTGCGGCAGTGGCGCACCCGTGTGTGCAGGAGTCTGGCGGTACGCTCGAGATCCGGATCGGCCGCGCCGTGGTCAACGTGAGCGGCATGGTCGATGCCGACATGCTGCGCACCGTCCTGGAGAGCCTGCGCTGATGATCGGACTTCCATCGGGCACGCGCATCTGGATCGTCGCCGGCACCACCGACATGCGCTGCGGTTTCCAGGGACTGTCGGCGAAGGTGCACACGGTACTTGAAGAGAACCCGCTGGGCGGTCACGTGTTCATCTTCCGCGGCCGTCGTGGCGATCAGGTCAAGCTCCTCTGGGCGACAGAGGACGGCCTATGGCTGCTTGCAAAGCGACTTGAGCGGGGTCGGTTCATCTGGCCGCAGGCTGATGGCGGCAAGGTCTGTCTGAGCAGCGCACAACTGTCGATGTTGCTCGAAGGCATCGACTGGCGGCAGCCCCGGCGCACGGCCGCTCTGTCGATGTTGTAAACCGCAAGGACACCCCGTAAACTGCGGGGCATGTCCGATCCTATCCCGCTTCCCGACGATGTCGCTGCGCTGCAGGCCCTGGTGCTCGCGCAGCGCGCACTGATCTCGGAGCGCGACCTCGAGATCGAACGGCTCAGGGTGCTCATCGACAAGCTCAACCGGATGCAGTATGGCCGCAAATCCGAGCGGATCGAGCGGCAACTGACCGAGCTCGAAACTGAATTCGAGGATCTGACTGCCCGTCGCGGTATCGTCGATGCACAGGCGCGGCGCTCGGGTGTGCCGGATGCGCCTTCGCCACGGGAACCGCTACCGCCGCACCTGGAGCGCGAAGTGCGCGTACTTGAACCTGATGCGGCCTGCCGGGACTGCGGTGAGCCGATGCGGGAGCTTGGCGAGGACATCTCCGAACAGCTCGCCCGTGTCGCCGCGGCGTTTAAGGTAATCCGCACGATCCGGCGCAAACGCGTCTGCCCGTGCTGCGGCCATATCGAACAGCCACCAATGCCGGGACTGCCGATCGAACGCAGCATCGCGCATCCGAGCCTGCTGGCCGATATCCTCGTTTCGAAGTACGCCGATCACCAGCCTCTGTATCGCCAGTCGTCGATTGCCGAACGTGATGGCGTCACGCTCGACACGGCCAGCATGGGCCGTTGGGTCGGCCAGTGCCAGGCACTGTGCGAGCCGCTGACCGGGGCGCTACGCCGCTATACGATGGCGGCTTCGAAGCTTCACGCGGACGACACGCCGATTCCAGTGCTTGCGCCTGGCAACAGGAAGACGAAGACCGGCCGCCTGTGGGTCTACGTCCGTGATGATCACCGCTCTGGCTCGAGCGAGCCGGCTGCCGTGTGGTTTGCTTACTCGCCGAACCGCCAGGGCGTCCATCCACAAACCCACCTCGCTGACTTCCGGGGCATCCTCCAGGCCGACGCCTACGCAGGCTTTAACGACCTGTTCACCGACGGCAGCATCCGCGAAGCAGCATGCTGGGATCATGCGCGCCGCAAGCTTCACGACATTCATGTGCGCACGCCGTCGGAAACGACCACACGGGCGCTGGAACTGATCGGCGAACTCTATGCTATCGAAGCCGGCATTCGCGGACAGCCGCCGGATGAACGACGCCGGGTACGCCAGGAAATGAGCAGGCCGCTGCTCACGACACTTGAAACATGGCTTCGCGAAAGACAGGCCATGCTCTCGGCAAAGTCCGAGACGTCCAGGGCGATCCAGTACGCGCTGAACAACTGGGCGGCGCTCGTGCTGTATTGCGATGACGGTCGTGTGGAGATCAGCAACATACTGGCCGAAAACGCATTGCGTTGCGTAGCCCTCGGACGCAAGAACTTCCTGTTCGCCGGCTCCGATAGCGGAGGTGAGCGCGCGGCGGCCATGTACTCGCTGATCGGCAGTTGCAAGCTCAATGATATCGATCCGCGTGCGTACCTGACCTACGTCCTTGAGCGCATCGCCGATCACCCGGTCAACCGCGTCGATGAACTGCTCCCATGGCGGGTAGCCCACCTGCTTCGCCCCATCTGCGCACATACCTCAGCACACAACTGAGAACCGGGCTGCATCATGCACTCACGCGAATGTCGTTTCAACCATGGCCAGCGCGAGGTGCTTAC
>NZ_CADIKH010000255.1 GCF_902859855.1 Paraburkholderia humisilvae | reverse complement strand
CAGACACCGGATGAAGCATACTTCGCCATGCTGCCAGCGATAAAATCGGCAGCTTGATTGCCTCAGCGATTCCACTTAAAAACTCGCGGATCCTGTCCGAACGAATGAGGCTGTCCTCTATCATCGTCTCCGAAACTTGGCGCGCCCGTGCTTCGCTATTTCAGGAATCGCCACGTCTCGACGCACGGTTCGCCTGTCCGCATGCTCGTACGTGGGCAAGGCTAACTTATCAACAGAATCCGTGGAAAACGGTGTGCATAAAATGCGGATGAGATGCATAAGTCCTTGATGCATCTTGGATTCGTTGTCGTGCGCACTCAAACGGCCCCAACCTAGCGTGTGCTCCGCGCGGTTGACGAACAGCATTCGGCGATCTCGGGTCCCAGAGCAGGCACGACAGTCCCACGTCGGGGAGCGCCGGCCCGTCATCGACAGCGATACGCAAGTGAACTGGTGCCGGGACAACGATGGCCTGTGCGCTGTGTACCTGATTGCGCGACGGTTCTTTTGCATGACACGCATATAGATGAGCAAGAAGTGACTTCGTATGTGCGCTCGGCGGCACCATGAATCCAATGCGGCTACGAGTTCACAGCCTCGAAACCATGACTTCCTGAGCTAGCTTGCCCGCCACGCTCAGTTCGAGGCCGATGACCGGTCCGGGCGGCACCGCGGTAAACAGCCGTTCGTCCCAGATGACCGGCAGCGGTGGCGATACCACCAGACGTGCCGCCTCCGGGTGGACTGGGTTGACGAGGACGTTCGATTCCTGACGCGCGACTACCGAAGGAACGACAAAAACAGCCAACCGGGCCTCAGTAAGCCACGTGTCGCCAAATGCCCGCGCGACCTGCAACGCCGACGCGTCCAAGCCGTCTGGCAAGGAATCGACCGTCTGCTGCTCGGCCATGACACCATCGCGGACCTCTGCTTCAACCCACACGTGGGTTTTCGGCACCTTGCCGATCCGCGCGTGTACCAGAATTTCAAGCATCGCCCCGCCAAAGGACATCGCCCCGTAGATGACGGAGCGGCCTGGGCTATTGAAGCGCCCTCCCCCCAGCATCGCGCCGGTTCCGTTCCAGACCGGATGCGACCTGTCTGCGATGCGGAAGATCTGCATCACGTCGGCAGGCCGTAGAAGATCTGCCACAGAAGCGATTCGACGCGGCGCGCGCCAAGCTCCGTGAGGGCGACGTCGACCGGCAGTCGCCCTTCCAGTTCCGGGTGGGGGGTGGCAAGGAACGCACGGGCGTCCCGCGGATCGTCCCAAACGTAGGCTGCGGTTGCATACACGCGGGCGAGGCGCTCGGCTTTTTCGGATTCATTCGTCGTTAGACGATCGCGGCGACGCTTGTAGGTCGCCTCCGGGATGGTCCGGCCACGCAATGTGCGGCGGCTGTCCGCGTCCGTAACGATATGCTGCACGCCGGCGGCGAGCGCCGATTTCGGCAGGCCGTCATGCACCGGCGTTTCGAGCTCGGCAAGCGAGTGCGGCACAGGGGCCAGATCATCTGAAAGGAACCGGCGACAGTATGCCGGAACGATCGAAAGGTACGCCAAGAATAATCAGTCCGTTCTCCGCATTGCTCTGCAAGCGATCCAAAAATGATCCATGAGCGATTCATATTGCTCTGGCGATGATCTGCCGACGGACGGTTTGGCTGAAGCGGAGGCACGACAGATATGTAAACGGAAATGCTGCCGCATTCCCGTTTACATATCCCGTGCTCCAAGGGGAACCCCTTGGAGAACCCGGCCGGCCTAGCCGGGGGGCCACTCGCTTCGTGCATCGCTTTGGGCCGCATTTCGCGGTCACTTCCCACAGTCACCTGACCTTCCCTCCATGCTATTCAGACGTTTGAAGCGCTGCTTGGAGTCGTGTAGCGCATACGCTGTCGATCGGCTAGAGTACGCCCTCGCGAGGGCGTCAAGGCGCTTAGCGCCGTATATCTCCCTGGTTACGCGTCGTAAAAAGAAGGACAAGCACGTTGCCGTGGTGCGTATCGTGGGCCGACGCGCTCGTCGGCTATACACAACAGCAGGAGCCTGAACCCGATGGTATCGGCCGGCAGGCAACGACCTCCTCTGCTTATCAGGCTCCAACACCGATAAAATGCATCGCAATTGCGACGCAACGGGGATTTCCATGAAATAGAAGTCAGCACAACGTAGCCGGCCGACAGCAGCAGCGAATAGAAGGCCATATCCCATGCACGCGCAGCGTTTTCAATTACCGCAATCTGATCCGGATGCGCGTTCAGTAACCGCGCGACCGATTTGTAGACACGCTCAGCTCAAGTTGAGCGGTCGCCCTGCATCCTGCCTCATACCCGCAAAGATGTGCTTCATACTCTACATTATTGAGTTTCCCATAAAACATGACAACCGATTCGATGCTGGCGCGTTATATCTCTAACGGATTGAATGGAGATACGCGCCATGGCAAAGAAGCCGTTGGACGAGGCA
>NZ_CADIKH010000254.1 GCF_902859855.1 Paraburkholderia humisilvae | reverse complement strand
GGGTGTCATGGTGGACTCCGCTCTGAGTGGTCACGGCGGCAAACTGCACCGCCATCGTCGCACTCGACAGATGTGCCCTTCGGATGATCCCGGAGCCGATGTCGCTGGCCAGCTACCTCCTCCCGCGTCAGCGGGTTAGTTCAATGTCCTTTATCACATATAGGAGTGTATTTCGTTCCGCTGCAGAGTCTTTTCGGTACGGTGCCGTCATCGCGCGCCCTATCACCTAGATTGAAGACTCATCCTTTTACTTTTCTGATAGGAGTCGATCATGAACGGAGTACAAAACCTTGGCGGCAGCAGCCCCACCTATTTTTCGCCGGCCGCTTACGGTGGTGCCCAAAACCTGCCGCCTCAGCTGAGCGGGCCTTATGGGACCCCCGACCAGATGGCAGCCATGCAACAGATGATGCCGGGTCTGGCCGGCGCGGTTGGCGCACCGCCGTCGAATCATCATGGACTGACCAGGCAACAGATCGAGCATGATGGAGCCCAGGCTGTCGGTGCCGCCATCAGATACACCCCACAGCTAGAGCTGCCTTCGCAGCCTGACCCTCAAGAGATCGCGCGTAACGTTTATTCCCACATCAGGAGCGCTGGTGGAACTGCCGACGCTAGTGGAGCTGCCGACGCTAGTGGAGCTGCCGACGCTGGTGGAGCTGCCGACGCTGGCAGCGCCGTTGCGGCTGATGGGGCCGCTGCGGCCGCCAAAGGGGCGGGCTCGTCGTCGTGGGTGGCCTCCATCGCGGAATTCTTTACCGACATCCTCGAGCATCTTTGAGCGATGATTCACATTTGCCATATGAAGGGTCCTTATCATGAACAGGTAGCCGTGCGATCACGCGCTGCCGCAGGTATGGCCAAGCCCCCATCCTGCCGCAGCCGCGGGCACGGTGCCGGCGCCGGTGACCAGCGCCGGCGGACGCGTCGGCTTGCGTTTCCTGGAATTCTTCTCGTCGGCGGGGCTTTGTCGCGATAACAATGGCAAGTCAAGCAAAACCTGATATGAATAGGAATGCTTATAGTATCAACGAATAGAACTGCTCGGCAAAAGATTGCCGGGCGCCATTGTCTTTCATCTGCCCCTCGTCGATCATGTGAGCCACCTCGATGCCACTGGGCAGGATGCGTGCACACCGGAAATTCTTGAACCCGAGCATTGAGCGGGTACGCTGCTTGATCGCGCGATGGTCCTGCTCGATGATATTGTTCAGGTACTTCGTCTGCCGGATCTTGAAGGTATTTCCATAGCCTTGACTTTGGTGTAGGTTTCATCCACGCGCCAGCTCTTGCCGACGGGGCGTTTGTGGTGGCGAAACGCTTTCCCCAGCACCGACAGCAGCTTGGGCGCCCAACGATGCACGGTGAATGATCCACCGAGATGCCTCGCTCCGCCATCACTTCTTCCTAGGTTTCGCAGGCTTAGCGCATCAGACACGTACCAATGCACGCACGTCAGGATTACATCAAGCGGGTAATGCAGGCGTTTGAACACGCGGGCCACAGCGGGATGCAGCGTCTTCATCAAGCTTTCAGTCGTTCACCTTGTTCGGTTATCACATATAAAGGGAGGCAGGCGCATGGACCAAGGGAGCGTGGCGCAGCTAGCGTTCATACAGGCGCCGGATGAGACTGGACAGGATTACCTGCGCGATGCGAAACTCGCGGCGCGAGACATCCGCTCGGCAGGTGGTACATCGATCATGCCGGCTCTGACGGTAATGAACCGGATAGACGGGGAAGTCGTTGTTATTGCGACTTACGTCCTTTCCGTTGTTCAGGCGGTTGGCCCTATTGTTGGGCCTGCATTCGGGGCGTGGCTGCAGGGGCGCGCCGGACGAAAGCTGCGACTGAAGGTGGCCGAAATCGAGGTTGAAGCGCGCACCGTGGACCAGATTGACGAGTTGCTGAGCCAAGCAAAAGTCCTCCAGGCCAATCAGGGAGAAAACGGTGAGGCGTGACATGGACCGGATGTGCGGCCTGTGAAGAGAGAAACCATGCGTTTTCGTTTTCCGCTACTGCCCGCCGAGTTTGAAATTCCCGATGCATGGTGGTCCGACGCCGGCATGAACGCCTTCTGTGCACGGACGCCCGCCTATCGCTCTGCGCTGGGTGCGATAGCCGTGCCGCTCAGGGAGATCGAGCCGCCGTTCCGCAATCCTGAGGCAATGCGCGATTGGCACGGCTTCGACCGGGAACGGCTGGTCCGGATCCTGAATGGCATTGCCGCGGATACCGTCATTGCGCCCGTTCCGGTGAGCACGCTTGCGCGCACGGGTTTTCCGGAGAGCCCCTTCCGCTACCGCATCCGCGACGGCCTGCACCGGTTCTATGCGTCCGTGGCGGCCGGGTTCGAGTGTCTTCCGGTGGTGATCGAATGAACGCGTTTCCCGTCCTTGCCTTGTAAGCGTCATTTCGAGGCCGCATCGACAGGGTACCCGCGTGAGTCCAAAGTGATGTCCATCACTTCGAGTAGTGGGGACCACTTTGATGACAGAGACCAGCAGTACTGGA
>NZ_CADIKH010000253.1 GCF_902859855.1 Paraburkholderia humisilvae | reverse complement strand
TTCACCGCTCGAATTCGAAGCCCGTTATGCGCAAACCCGGATGCCATCGCCGCGCGGGTTGCCCACCGGCGGGCAGCGTCGTGGTCGTGACAGGCGACCCGCCGCCCGCCCATGGACAACCCGCGATTCAACCTTATCGGGAGGTGCCACTCCGCATTAAACTCAACTGCAAATCTATCCGTCGAACCGGGTCACCCTCAAGGTGGGCGGCATCGGTGAAGTCGCCACTGTACTTGAGTCCCTCGTACTGCCTGATTGCTGCCGGGTTCGCCAGATGTACACGGTAGCCATCGTTCATCAGCTGATCCACGAGCCAGTACCAGTTGAACGTCGCTTCGATGACCAGCCCTACCAGATTTTCGCGATGCGGCGCCAGTGCCACCCGGATCTGTACCGGATCGTTCGGTAACCGCCGCTGGTAGACGATCCCGTCGGGTTCATCGCTCACCACGACCACACTGTTGTTCGAGTGCAGGTCGATTTCACTAAACCTGTTCATGCCGCCCTCCTGTGCGTCAGGTCGCTGTCCGCACTGCGACTCTACGCCAGCCGTCCTATCGGAACGATGGCAGGCCGGCCATATTGATTATCAGAACCACCCTCAGTCGACGGATACCGCGCAGACTTTCTGGCCTCGCCAGTTTAGTGAGAGTTGGAGGCTAGTCTTGTGGAACCGAGAATAATGTTGCGAGTGAAAAAATATAATTCATTAATTATTTTATATAAATAATTTTCTGATATAGAAGATTCGCGCAAATTGACGCGAATGCCGGGAATTATGTATCGAAATTATGGGCGGTGTTATTGACTGAAATCATTGGGAGGAATAGATTCAATCCTGCCCTTCAACGTGGCGGTTTGATATTGGATGTAGATCCGCCACGAATTTGTGACATTTGAAAGCCGCTTTGCGTTAGACGCGTTCGCGAGAGCAAAAAATGTGCGGGTAACAAAAAAGCAGGAAGCGATTAGGCACGAAGGTTCCAAAAGGCGTTCGCAGCGGTCAACGTCTGGCGTTGCGGGTCAAATATTAAGTTGGAGCTGACGTTAAGCAGTGTCCGAATGAAGCGTATCGCTCCCGCCTGGGTGGAGTTTGCTTATATAAGGTCTTCCCATTGCCGGGCACCGATCTCGATAGCGTGGAAAAAGGGAATCCAGATGAAATTACTGCATATTAATGCGTCGGCTCGTGGGGTGAATAGCGAATCTTTGACGATTTCCAACATTTTTATCGCGGAGCTGAGGAACCGTATCGAATTGAATCTCGATACTTTCAATCTGTTCGACGATGATCTACCCGAATTTGGCGCGCTTGCGGCCGCTGCAAAAATGTCGATTTTTTGGGGCACCGAGCCTAGTACTGAAGAAAGGCTCGCGTGGGAAAGGATAAGACAGGTGTTTGATCGGTTTGCTTCCGCTGACGCGTACGTTTTCAACGTCCCCCTGTGGAACAACGGACTACCGTACAAGCTTAAACAATTTATTGATGTCGTCACTCAACCGGGATGGGCGTTTGGATTTCATGCTGAGAAAGGATATTCGGGCCTGATTATTGGGAAAAAATCACTCGTTGTACATGCAAGTGGCGTTTATTATGAGGGAATAGCGCCAGAATTTGGGTCAGACTTCTCGACACCCTACATCGCTGACTGGCTCCGCTTTATAGGGATTCAATCTATCGACCAAATCCATGTTGCACCGACGGTTTTGAATGCCGACTTCGCGAAGACGAAAGCGGAAGCTGAGGTGCGAGCTCAAGACTTGGCTCAGGAGTGGTCTCAGACGTAGGCGATTTGTTCAGACGCGGCGCCGCCAGGGCCGGGCCTTGATGCCACATGGCACGATGGCCAATACGGGCAAGACGCCGCGCAACACATACCGCCCGGGATCGCAAAGGTACTGAAGCGGCTGCACTACCCGCTGGACGTGATCCTGATGTGTGTGCGGTGGTACGTGGCTTACTCGCTAAGCTTTCGCAATCTCGCAGAGATGATGGCTGAGCGCAGTGTTCGGGTTGACCATTCGAGCGTGCATCGCTGGGTCATCAAACTCGTCCCGCTGTTCGAGAAAGCCTTTCGCAAGCACAAACGTCCGGTCGGCGAGAGCTGGAAGATGGATGAGCGCTACATCAGGGTCAGTGGTGAGTGGAAGTATCTGTATCGGGCAGTCGACAAGGCTGGCATAACCGGCGTTAATGGAATGGACGCCCCCGGCTTGTCAAGCGATGTAACCAGTAATGTGCAGGAGGTCGAGATTGCAGCCATGTATCCGGACTCGATGTCAGGCTCATGCCTGCCGTCCCTGATGCAATCCGCTGGTTGACGCCTCATTAACGCCGCGAGCCTTGTGCTCGTGTTGCATATCAGGCTTCTGCCAACCACGGTCTGACCGTCTTGCCATCACTGTTTGATCGCCCGGGCAATCGGTTCTCTGGAGAATTATCGGTGTGTTGCGATTCCTGAATTCATGCCTGCACTGTCGATCTTGCTGCGGTGGGCACATGCTCAGGGTCGAAGTCCGGTTG
>NZ_CADIKH010000252.1 GCF_902859855.1 Paraburkholderia humisilvae | reverse complement strand
GTGGATAGCGTCAACTACCTTGGCCGGTCGAGCGACAACTATGTTGGCCGGTTCAGCGACAACTACTTTCCGGTCCGGAGGGGGTAATTGTCGGTAGTCAGGCTTCCATAGTTGTCGCTCCCTGCGGTTCAGCAGCGGGTAATTGACGCTTGCGCGATTTCTGTTTGTCGCTGGCGTCGCGACGCCGGTAGCTTTCCACGTTGAGCTCGAAGATCGTCGAGTGATGAACGAGCCGGTCGATGGCCGCCACCGTCATGCCGGGGTCCGGGAATACGTCGCTCCAGCCAGAGAACGGCTGGTTGGCGGTGATCAGCAGGCTTTTGCGCTCATACCGCTCCGAGATCAGTTCGAACAGCACGCTGGTTTCGGCCTGATCTTTTTTCGCATACGAGAGGTCATCCAGGATGACCAGATCGAAGCGATCGAGTTTGGTGAGCGCCCACGGCAGTTGCAGGCTCTGGCGGGCGAGCTGAAGCTTCTGAACGATTTCGCTGGTGCGCGTGAACAGTACGCGATAGCCCGCGTCGATCAGCGCATGCCCTATGCCGGATCCAAGATGACTTTTTCCGCCACCCGGCGGACCAAACAGGAGAATCGTAGCGCCTTTCTCGAGCCACGCATCGCCGGTGGCCAGCGCCGTGACATGTGCCTTCGAGACCGTGGGGACAAGACCGAAGTCGAAGGTGGCGAGCGTTTTGGTCGGGTCCAGACGGGACTCGGTGCGATAACGCCCGGTTCTTCGTTTGTCGCGTTCGGCGAGTTCGTGTTCGAACAGCGCGCTGAGTAGCCGGGAGCCTTGCCAGCCTTCCTTGTCTGAGCGTTTGGCGAATTCCGGCCACAGCCGGCCAATGGTCGGCAGGCGCAGCTCGTTGAGCATCAACGCGAGACGGCCCGTGTCATCCGCTGGGGCGTTCATGCCAGCACCTCATCGAGCAGCGTGTCGTAAATCGCCACCGACGGCATCTCGATCACGACATCCGGGCATTGCGCCTGACGCGGCGCAAACTCGTGACGCAACTGATCGAGATCCGGCAGTTCGCCAGCCAGCAATAGCGCATCGAGCCGGTCGGCGAGAATGGCCTCGACGCCATGATGGGCGGCCAGTTCGAGCAGCCCAACCATGGCCTTGCAGGCATCGCGTGGCGTCAACCGTGCGTCAAGCTGTTCCCAGATCCGGCGATAGGCCTCCCGCGGAAACAGCTCATCACGAAACACCAGACCCCGCCAGGCTTGCGGCTTGCGTTTGAGCGAGTCGATGAAGTGCCGGTAATCGAGGACATGCCCGAGACGGCCACCGCAAACACGCACGCCCCGCGCCATGCTGTGCACCAGCGCGCCGGACAGATAGCAGTCGAGCCTGTCGCTGTAGAGACGAATCTTCATGCGATGGCCGATCAGCCTTGACGGCGCGCTATAGAGCACCCCGAGCACGATAAACGTGCCACTGCGGGTGACGCGAGCCTCTTCCTCAGTAAAGTCGGTCGCGCGATGTTCGGGCAGGTCCCGCAGATACTCACGCTCAACGTTGAACGCGGCAGCGTTACGGCGATTCCGGCGCATGACGACGCCGCGCACGAATTCATCATAGCCGGCACGATCGGCGAACTCGCGATAACCGCGAAGCTCCAGGGCCTGATCGATCTGATCCTTCAGGTAGCGATGAGATGACTCGACACTACCGTTCTCGTGGCCGAGCCCCCGGTTGTTGCGCGTGCCCTCCATCCCGTAATGGACGAGCAGCGCGTTGTAACGGGTCGTGAAGTCTTGCTCTTCCTGCAGGTTCCTGAACGCCGCCGACAGGCTGTCGGAACGGTGCTCGCGCGGGCAGCCACCGGCTTGCCATAAGGCGTTCTGCAATCCCGCCGCGAGTGCGGTGAAGCTCCCTGCGCCTTCGACCACATTCGCATACTCCCAGCGAGAGAATGCCAGCACGAAGTGATACAGCATGTGGGGGAATGCGGCGCCGCCGATCGTCACGCCCAGCTTGTCCATATGGGTGAAGTCCGACAGACCCCGTATGCCGGGTTGATACGTTTGAGGGAAGAACACTTCCTTGCCGGGACCTTCGAGCGCGCGCCACCGGCCGATATGACGCTCCAGCGTGCGCCGCATGCTGTCGGGAAACCGGTCGGGGTGATCTTCCTGCAACTTGCGCAGCAGCGTGATCGCCTTCAGCTTCGCCACACTGCGCAGCAACGGGACGATTTCGCTGTCCCAGACATCGGCAAACGGATTGGGTCGGGTACGCCAGTCCCGCGCGGCGGCTCTTTGCGATGGCAGTTGCGTTGCATGTTCAACGCGTCGCGCCGTGCGTACGCTCATGCCTGCTCTGGCTGCCGCGGCTTGCTGGGTTTGATGTTTGCGTCTGGTCATATAGAGGTGAACCTGTTGGTCGCTAATGCGGGCTTCAGACATGGCCGGACCGATACTTGAGTTTCAGTCAGCCATCCTAAGCCCCGCCGAACCAGCGCCGCCGGCGGTTCGTCGTCTACGGCGGCTACGCCGCCTTCGACTCCTCACCACCGGCCAACATAGTTGTCGCTACAGCGGCCACTCTA
>NZ_CADIKH010000251.1 GCF_902859855.1 Paraburkholderia humisilvae | reverse complement strand
CTGCGGCTTTTTTGCGCCCTCGTTCTTGTCGCGTTGTCCGTGTCTGTCGATCTGACAACGCCCGTCGTCTGACGTCGACGACGGACAAAACGCTTTATTCAGGGCGGACTATCGAATACTGCGGCAATCCCGAGCATCACGAATACGAGCTCTCACTGGCTCTCGATAACATCGATCACAAGCGCGCGAAGGCAAAGACGCCGCATCCCGGTGCCAGGTGCCGCAGATCAATCATCTGGTCCAATCGAACCCGAGAAACTGGTCCGTCGTCACGTTTGTTCTGCGTTGACTTCTCTCAGGCTCTTATTGTCATAATATTAATTCCTGGAAGTTATCAATCACGGAGGGAATTCATCACCGCTCGCTTGTCCCACAATGTCGGGGCCATTCTGCAGGGCCAACATGCCGAGCTTTGCGCCTCTGGATACAACCTACGATTGTTACTGCACGCAATCGTCCGCCTGGAGCCCGGACCCGTATTTCTAACTCGTGGCTACGCTGCATGTTCAATGTCACTCCGCAATCCTTGCTGGTGATCAACAGATCGTCTTGATATGTGCATTACGCCTTTGCCGCGTGTGCGATATGCCCCATCGCCCATGTGCAGGTTCATATTATTGGATTACCCCATCATATCTTTATAGTTCGAGATGAAATATTTCGCGATGGCGGCCATTCTGCCATATTGAAACAGGATAGAATTTGCGTTGCCTACGCATTTCTTGAGCATTCGGATCGGAAAATTTCATTTGTGGAAACAACCCCATGTCAGTGGTAGGGTACATGATTGTTCTTCCGACAAATTTCCCGAGAAAGCCAAAGCCAGTAGCAAACTCGTGCCTTCCACCCAAAAGGTGTCCAATCTCATGCAAGGCCGTTTCGGGATCTGTCGCAAGCGCAAACGCCCCGTTCTGCGTCGCGAACCCGGTCGCACGCATGCCTTCTCGCAACGGAGCTACCACAACGAACAATTTCCCTGAGTTAATTTGGAACCTGGAAAAGGCGTGCTTGCGTTGTCGTGTTATGTGTTTTGCTATGCCTTTGAGGGCCGCATTGTGCTGTCTGTCTTCAGCTTTTTCACTAAGATCCACCCCTCCTTGGGGCACATAGTCCCGGTAGCCGAAATGAAATTTCGACCGTACGTCAAGACCGGAAAAAACCTCCTTTATTGCCTCGATGGAGCTTTCTTGCGAATACGCTGCTTTAACGTCCGCCTGGAATTTCAGGTCGCTCGGGTCTTGATTGGTTGCCTGAGCAAGCTCATCTGATACAAGGTAGTTAATTTCCAGGGATGGCTCGCGATTTTCCGATGGATAGCATCCATCCATGTAGGTAGCGCGTTCTTCGTCACTCATCTCCAACGTGTCCGCAGGAGGAAAGCCAGGCGGCATTTTTGGCTTAGCCCCGTGAAGACGAATCTGACTGTCAGCTGCGGGCACCAAGGCAAAGCTATTGTTCGATGCGCTTGGTGCTGGGGAGGCTAGCATTGCCGGCTGCATGACTGATGTTGAGTTAGCCTGTGGGAAGGACCGTGGCGTAATGTTGGTGTTCTGCGACACGTGCGCGGACGTCAGGCCCAAGAGGTTAGGCGTGTGGTGCAACGCCCGAAGGTACTGAGGTTCGACGATGAGCTTGAGAAGCAGTTGCAAGAGTAAGGTCGGTTCGGGCGGTGCCAGCTGACGCGTCATGAAATCGTGCAAAGAAGTCGTTTGGGGTAGCGAAACTCGTCCGATCTCACCAAAAACCGCGTGCCTCCCAAGCGCGGGCGACGGCCCGCGAGCGGGCACTGGCTTCTGCCCACGCTTGTCGTATGTGCTGTTATTGAATCGCTGTGCGGTACGGCTTGTCTGGAGGTCAACAGGCATATGCAATCCTTGTGTGCAGTTAAATGCGATGCCGGAAGCGAGAAACGTGCTTCAAGTGCAAAAAGCCCACAATACCGTAGGCGACGTATTCGGTGCCGGATGTTTCGCGCAACGGCACGCGATGCAGAGCAAATTCCCATACGGTTCCGCGAGCGTGCGTGACGTTTCGCTTCTCGATGGCAACCGATGTTGTCGATGCGCGTCGCTCAGACGGATTCCAGCTGGATACTCTAGACACGACTATTCATTTTGGCCGACTGGTCGCGAGTTTTGATGCCGATAATGTGCGAGGTAGCCCAAGGCGCCAATTGATCGCGGCAGCAGCAGGTTACCGCTTGTCCCCACCGCGCGCCCCACTTGGTTCAGCATGTCATTAAGCTGGCTCCAGCGCCGCCGCATGCCGGTGTTTATCAACATAGTTGTCGTGAAACTTCACGCGCACTGCTTTAATTCGGCCGGCGGTATGCGCTCCGGATTGAGCGAGACTTCATCCTTCAATTCCCAGTTACGAGTCGAGCCGGACCAACGTTGCGGATTACGTGCCTTAGCCTGCGCGTAGACGGCTTCCCGTAGTGCCAGCACTGCGGTGGCGAGGTCGTTATGACGCTGTGCCGGTGTGACGAATTTCAGGCCGCTGTGTTTGTCGCACGTACTGCTGCGTCCAGGCACGCGCCCCGTCGAGGCTCGTGAACGCCTTGCGCGGGTAGTCGGGCCGATACTTGCACGTGCGGAACAGCGCCTCGGCGTACGGGTTGTCGTTGC
>NZ_CADIKH010000250.1 GCF_902859855.1 Paraburkholderia humisilvae | reverse complement strand
CATAGAGGCCCGCAGCGGGCATTACCGGCTGCAACAAGGCCGGATAGAGAGCTGCAGCCCATCCTGTCAGTCCGAACACGCGAAAGCTGTTGCAAAGCGGGACGCGTTCATGGAGAGCCGTATGCGGTAGCTCCGCACGTACGGATCTGTGGAGGGGGTGATGGGCAACAATCGTTCCTACTCCGACCACCCGTGACCGAGTGAGGAAAACAGGACGGTGGATCCTCACGGGCGAACGGCATCGAAGTGCCCGGGTGGAAAATGCATGCATTTTCCGGCGACCGGAGGATCCGCAATGAATAGTATGGCCGTAGGCGTTGACATCGACAGCCTGGTTTTCCTGGTGGACTACGTTGATCCGGAAAGCGGAGAGATCATAAATAAGCCGATCAAGCGATCTATGTTTCTTGAACATTTCGCGAATCGTGCGCCATGCCTCATTGGAATGGAAGCATGTGGCAGTGCGGATCACTGGGCACGGAGCTAATCAAGATGGGGCACGGAGTCAAACTAGTTCCCGCGGGATTCGCCAAGGCTTTCAACATTTGCAACAAGAGTGATGCCGCTGACGCGCGCTATCTGGCTCGCCGTTCAGCAACCAGGCAAGCCAGTCGCTGTGAACGCCCAGACGCAACAGGCGATGTTGGCGCTGCGCCGCATGCGTCAGCAACGCATCAAATTTCGTACGATGCAGGTTAACAACTGCGGAGACTACTAACGGAGTATGGAGAGGTAATGGGGAAAAGTCGTGCTGCTCTTGACAAGGCTATTCCCAGCGTACTGGAACGTGTTGCCGAGCGACTACTTGCAGTTGTCATCGACTCGCTTCGTGAGCAATGGAATGGATTGACGAAGTTTGATGAGCAGGTTGGGCGGATCGAACGCCGGATGCGGGATTGTAAGAAAGAGGACAAGGCAGTCAAGGCCATCAGCGACATCCCGGGTGTGGGGTTGCTGACCGTTACAGCCGCCGTCGCGACAATGGGTGATCCGAAGGCCTTCAGTTCTGGAAGGGAGTTTGCGGCGCGGGCCGGTCTTGTACCCAAGCAGACGGGCTCGGGGGCAAGGTGATTTTGCAGGCCACAACCCAGCAGTTCCACTACGGAGACCTGCATGGGAAACTATAGCACGGCGTGGGTTGGACTGGCTGTGCATAAGGAATCGATCACGATTGCCTATGCGATTGACGGGGGAGAAATCGAGTCGATGGGCCGGATCGGCACAACGCCAACGGAAATCGGCAAGCGCGACAGCGACTGAAGTCCTTCCTGCACTCTCACGGTGTGCACTACATCGGCCGCACGGACTGGGGCGCCACACATCGACGCTGGCTGAGCAAAATACTCCTTCGAGACTGCATGGAGGCAACTCGCGTTTGAGGAGCATCGACGCACAATCGAGGACCGGTTAGCGCGGTGTGAACGGCTGGAAGTGGCGTTGCGCGAAGCCGTGCGCGAGTGGCGTTTCTATCAGGCAGTGCTGGCGTTACAGGCGATGCACGGCATCCAGTTCATTACGGCAGTGGGCATGATCTCCGAGCCGGGCCATCTGCCAGGCTTCGAGTATCCACGCCAGTTGATAGCCTGGCCGGGCATCACGCCTTCGGAGCAGTCGTCCGGAGGCACGCGACGCCAGGGCGGTGTCATCAAGGCTGGCAACAGCTATGCAGGAAAGCTACCGGTCGAAGCCGGGTGGAGTTACCGGCATCCGGCGCGCGCAGGCAAAACGCTGCAGCGTCGACACGAAGGTATTCCGAAGGCGATCATTGAACGGCGTGAGATGCCCAGCTCCGACCATGCAAGAAGTATCGCAAATTCACGACGCGAGGCGAGAATGTAAGCGTTGTCATGGTAGCGGTTGCCCGGGAACTGGCGGGCTTTATCCGGGATATCGGCCGCCTGGCAATGTCGCTCGCATTGTCGCGGTGCACTGCGCAGCCGGCATAACAGACCTGAGGCTAACCAATCATTTCAAAACGTTCTCGGGAGTTCCCTGAAGGCGGCGACACCCGGTACAAGAGCGACCCCCGGCGGCGCTTCGCGACGGCAGACAGCAGGCTCGATTCGCGGCGTAAGAAAGTGGCAGGCTCACATAACGGACCTCTGTAACACGCGACCCAACCCGCGGATATCAGCGTGATTCACCCTCGGTCTCACTGCTACGTCGCCCTCAGGAAATTCCTTTGCCTATGGAAAAACCGAAAACCTGGATGTCGCGATTGACGCAGAAAGTCATATCAGCACCGATGGCGGACTCGCGAACGCTTTATTCTGGTCGATGCTCTCAGGCGGCACAAGATTCACAGGCGGAGTTATTCAGGGTCCGGCCGACGCCACTTGTCCACGACCAGTCAGATAGTGAAAAACAAAACCTGCTGCTTACTACGATCCTGGTGGACCCGATCAGTCTCGGTGTCCAACACTCACTTGCGCGAAGCTGTCATCCCTGCAGGCGTGGCATGCTTCAGGTGGGTAAAGTGGCGGACGAGGATGGGTCCAAGTATTGACTTTCATTAAGCGTAAGCGTCATTTCGAGGCCGCATCGACAGGGTACCCGCGTGAGTCCAAAGTGATGTCCATCACTTCGAGTAGTGGGGACCACTTTGATGACAGAGACCAGCAGTGCTGGA
>NZ_CADIKH010000249.1 GCF_902859855.1 Paraburkholderia humisilvae | reverse complement strand
GGTATGGAACCCGGTGGATGCTCATGGCGGCGGACGGGAGCGGACGATCCGTCTGGAAAACCGGGAGGGCCAGTGGCAGCAGGCCCGGAATGCTCCGGGTCTGAAGGGTGGCGCGCCTGAACCCCATCGCTTGCCCCAGCTGTCAGCGGATGAGGTGGACAACGAACTCGCGGATCTGGACGACAGGCCGCATTCTGGCTCACCCGTTGACGTTGCACCTCAAAGCCGGAGGGCAGATCCGGCAGGCACGGCACTGGTTGACTGGGCCCACGCGGAGCAGGCGCGTGGACTGCCGCTTTCCCATGCGGAGCAGCAGATCCATGACAGCCTGAACGTGCCAGGGCGTCGACAGCCTGCTGCCCCTCTCCTAGGCAGCAGTCGCGCAAAGCCCCGTGCACGGTTCGTGCCGGCATTACCTGAACACATCGATCTGCTGAAGGACCTGCGCGGAGAACTGGTTCAGGCATACCGCTTTAGCGTCAGGCGGTTCCTGGTGCATCTGGAAGAGCAGGGACAGTCATGGTCGCAACTGGTGCCTGCGGGCAGCGGTGCGGGTGCGCGTCCTGCCGCGCTGGAACAGGCCGTCAACGAGGGGATCCGGCATTATGGCTTGCAGACCAGGACGCGCGCAGCCATCAACCACGCCTTCGGGTTCAAGCTGCAAGGCGACATACAAAGAGCGCCGGATCTTCAGGAGCACAAGGATCTGCTGAAGAATCTGCCCGAAGAACTGGATCCTGTATACCGCTCTCGCGTCAACCGGTTCATGGTGCATCTGGAGGAGCGGGGACAGTCATGGTCGCAACTGGTGGCCGCGGGCAGCGGTGCGGGTGCGCGTCCTGCCGCGCTGGAACAGGCGGTCAACGACGGTATCCGGCACCATGGCTTGCCGACCAACACACGCGCAGCCATCAACCAGGCCTTCGGGTTCAAGCTGCAAGGCGACATACAAAGAGCGACGGGTCTTCAGGAGCACAAGGATCTGCTGGCGGATCTGCCCGAGGAACTGGATCAGGCATACCGCTCTAACGTCAGGCGGTTCTTGGCGCATCTGGAAGAGCAGGGACGGTCATGGTCGCAACTGGTGGCCGCGGGCAGCGGTGCGGGTGCGCGTCCTGCCGCGCTGGAACAGGCCGTCAACGAGGGGATCCGGCATCATGGCTTGCAGCCCAACACGCGCGCAGCCATCAACCAGGCCTTCGGGTTCAAACTGCAAGGCGACATAAAAAGAGTTTCGCTTGCGCCGGATCTTCAGGAGCACAAGGATCTGCTGAAGGATCTGCCCGAAGAGCTGGATCCTGTATACCGCTCTAGCGTCAACCGGTTCCTGGTGCATCTGGAAGAGCAGGGGCAGTCATGGTCGCAACTGGTGCCTGCGGGCAGCGGTCCGGGTGCGCGTCCTGCGGCGCTTGAACAGGCCGTCAACGAGGGTATCCGGCATCATGGCTTGCAGACCAACACGCGCGCAGCCATCAATCGGGCTTTCGGGTTCAAGCTGCAAAGTAAAGCAGAAAAGCGGGAATAGTCCAGCCGACTGTGTCACGACAACAATGAGCAGATGATGAATCGGTCGCGGTAAGGACGATGGTCGGTTCTGGTAATCATATCGCCGGCTCTGCCGCCGTTCCGATAGAACGGCTGGCGTAGGGGCAGGGTGCAAACCCACCGACTTGGCGCACAGGAGGCCGGACCATTGGCGTTCAGGGGCAGATCTGGATTATCCGGGATCTGGGGCAAATTGCGTTTCTCCGAAGCTGTGCTGCCTGATCATTCTTGCCGCGGCCACGAGCTTGCGATATCGCCGGCACAGCCGCAACGGGGCATCCCACGCCCGATCGATAATCGCTCTGGGGATGGGTCGCGATTCACAATCCATTCGAGAAGCTGATCTCTCGAAACAGCTTTCCTGACCACCACACGCTCTGCCGCGTCAACACGGCGTCGCTGCATGATGTTCTTCGCCAGATCAACGCCAACACGGGCAACCCTGTTCATGCCGTTCTCCTTCATCTGATGGCCGGTAAAGCTATCGTGGCACCGTGCCACACCGACCGGCGGGGAAGGAGGTCCTTACCAATTCATAGAAAGTGATATGGTCGACGAGAGTCTTCGAACTGCTTGCCGCCACATCAGACTGATTTCGCGGCCCTGTCCCAGGAATGTTCATTCCGCTTTCTCGAACGTCGACCTGTGCCGCGCAAGTCGAAAGGTGATTGTCTTTACGTTTTCCACGTCGCTGGCGTTGAAGACTTATCTCAAGGACACGGGATTTCATGCAAGCCGTCCCTGATCCGGATGCGCAAAATTCCCGCCCGAATACGAAAAGGGACTGGACAGCCTGCTTGAGCGCGTAGGGGGAGCGGGATAAGATCCACGCGCCTGGCATGAGGTTCAGGGCGATGCGGGACGCTCCCAGGAGCATGGCAGGCGCAACAGTGCCGTTTCCCAACGTGGCCATGCGGGGCGGCCCGTCGATGACGGTGTGAGCACCGCTGATGGCAGCGTCGGCCTGCCGGGTTTCGAAGCCGGGGGCGCAGCCTCGCTTCCTCGCGGCGCCTGTGTGGCGAAATTCCTCTTCAGATCATCACGGGACAGGTATGACTGGCAGCATTACTCAGGCTTTGGTGCGGCAATACCCTCCATCCGGATCACTGGC
>NZ_CADIKH010000248.1 GCF_902859855.1 Paraburkholderia humisilvae | reverse complement strand
ACCGTGGAGCGTCCATCGTACATGTTGTCCCGGAACAGGCTGAGCAATGGATAGAGCGGAGCGTCGCGGTTGTCTTTCCACTTGCTCAGCCATTCCGCGAACGGAACGACGTCGAACTTTGCACCGACATGAGGCTCAAGCAACGAAAAGAATTGCTTCAACGTGAGATTGTTTTTATCGGAGTGAATCAGGTTGAATTTTTTCGTCAGGGCCGCCGGGTTCCTGGAAATATGGGCGATGGCGCGCGTCATATAGTCGACGGTCGTCAAACCTTCGCGCAGATCGCGTAGATCGGGTATGGCGCTGAACTTGATACACGTTTCGACCAGGCGCCCCCACCATTGATAGCTCGCACTCAGTCCCGTGCGGCTGTTAAACGTCGCATAGCCCAAGCGGAATGTCATGAGCGGCAATCCGTGCGCAGCGGCAAGGTCGGCGATTTTTTCCATCACCCACTTGCTACGCACATAGCCGATATCCGTCAGGACGGCGGGGAAGTTCTGGTCGATGTCGTCTTCTTCCGTCATGACCGTCTTGCCGGTGTGTAGATGCCCCCAACTGTAGACGGATATCGTCGATAGAAGGATCAGCGCCTTCAGCCTGTCGCTGGCAGCGAAGGAGACGACCTGTTTGAGTCCGTCGACATTGTCCTTCTTCATGTATGAATAAGGCTGAATGAAGTTGACGGCGCTGGCGGAGTGATAAATCACGTCGATATCGCTGGATAGCTTCATGTAGTCGCCATGTGCCATGCCGAACTCGGCGAGCGAAAGATCGGCAGCGTATGCAATGACGCGGTTGCGATCCTCGATTTCGATCCGGTAGGCCGCGAGCTTGTCGTCGATCCTCGACCTGGCTTCGGCGTCGCTGGCCGCCCGCACCGGGCAATGAATGACCGCGTCGGTCGTCGCAAGCAGATCGGCAAGCAAATGGGCGCCGACAAATCCGGTCGTACCGGTCAGGAGGATATGGCGCGGCTTCTTCAACCGGTCGATATCAAACGGCTTGTTCAGCACAATGGCAGGCGGAAGCTCGATATCGTTGCGCAACTGATGGATGGGTTCACCGTCGATGCTGGGCAGTTCCGTTTGCAGCCTTGACCGGAGATGAGCGGCAAGCGCGGTCACAGTCTGATGCTGGTACACGTCGCGAATATAGACTTTGGTGTTCAGCCTTTCCTCGAGCGTCAAGACCACTTCGGCAACCAGCAGGGAATGTCCGCCGACGTCGAAAAAGCTGTCCCGGCGGCCAAAGTCGCCGTGCTCCAGCACCGTACGGAATACATCGAAAACCAGCCTTTCCATGGAATTCACGTCTGCATGCGTGTCGACTGGCGCGGCGGCGCTTGCCGCGAGCTGTGCGCGCAGGGCCGCTTTGTCGGTCTTGCCGTTCACGGTAAGCGGCATGTCGTGCAGTTCGATGTAGCGCCCCGGTCTCATGTAATCGGGCAGATGCGCTCGTACGTTTTCCCTGATCGATTGGACAATCTGTGAAAAGGAGCCAGGCGCCCCGTTGGTAACGAGATACGCGATGACCTCTCTCGTGGGATCAGCGTCTCTGCCCGTCACGACAACGGCCACCTTTTCGATACCTTGCTGAGTGGCGAGAAACGACTCAATCTCCCCGAGTTCGACGCGGTTTCCGCGAATCTTCACCTGCTCGTCGCCACGACCGAGGTATTGAACGGTTCCGTCCGGCAGCCACCGAGCCAGATCGCCCGTGCGATACATGCGCGCTCCGGGTCGGCCTGGGCGCGGAATGAACCGCTCGCGCGTCAACGCTTCATTGTTCAGGTAACCGCGAGCAAGACATGAACCGGCGATATACAGTTCGCCGGCTTCCCCTGGAGGCCGTTCCTTGAGCTGCTCGTCAAGAATCAGTATTTCCGTATCCGTAACTGGCCGGCCGATTGATTCCGGTTTCCCTGACGCAGAACCGGGTACATGATGAACCGTCGCGAAGATCGTGGCCTCGGTTGGCCCGTAGTAGTCGATCAGTGAATAGGAGATGCCTTCCGTATCGACTGGCTTCAGCTTTTCACCCGCCGTGAACAAGTACCTTAGCGAACCTACGCGATTGCGGGTGGCGTTGACCACGTTGGGCACCATCACGGTTGGCACGAACGCATGCGTAATACTGTTCTGGCGATAGAAATCCGTAAGCAAACCCGTATCCAGCCGCTTCTCATCGTCCAGCACATGTAACGTCGCTCCCGCGCAGAGCGGCGACCAGATTTCCCACTGGCAGACATCGAAACCCAGGCCAGCCATCAAGGTGTGACGGCTGCCTGACGTAACCTCAAATTTGGCGTTATGCCATTGGATCAGACGGCTCACCGCATGGTGCTCGACGATGACACCTTTCGGCACACCGGTCGTGCCCGATGTGAATATGACGTAAATGGGCTCGCTTGGGGACGGTCTTGCCGGCAAGGAAACCCGGCTCGCTGGAGCCTTCGTGGACAGCGACCCTACGCTTACGCGCGTCCACTTGTCGAAGGTTTCGCGCTCGCACTCGTCACGCTCGCCGGCCGTGCTCAGCAGGATAGGCGATCCGCTTTGCTCCAGGATGAGCTTCTTCCTCTCACTGGGGTGTTGGTAGTCAATCGGAACGTATACCGCGTTGGCCTTCAAGACACCGATGATGGCCACGATATAGTCGATTGA
>NZ_CADIKH010000247.1 GCF_902859855.1 Paraburkholderia humisilvae | reverse complement strand
TAGTGACAATAGGCATGGACTTCCCCTCTCGCTGGTGTTGATGAACGTTCGAAACTTCATCATGGCACGTCGATGCCGACTCGCGGCTTCCGCCGCAGCCTCGGGACGGGGGAAGTCCCTTTCATTCTCTAAACAGCCCAGCAACAGGCCAACTCTATTAATGTGGTCGCGACAAAATGCAAGCATGACTGATATGTGCCCTCATCCGGAACAGCTGTACCTAGGGAAGATCGCGCGCACGACAGTACCAAGCAAGGCTTCAACATGGCGCATCAGATGCTCGCGTGGCGCAATTAGAGGCTGGTATGCGCTGGCACCTGTCGAATACGCGCCAGATCAAACCGGCGCAGCGCTGCCCGTCGTGTTGGAGATTGTGCCGAAAACACTCGCTCAACGAGTGCATGGGTGCCCGCATAGTGGCCTCAGGATGCAGTGAGACCAGGACGCAGCGTCGCTCGTGATCGACACGCACACGGTTGGGACGGGCGTGGCGGCGAGACCCGAACCCACGCCGCTCAAACGCGTTAGGTCAAGGTCGGCGACCCGCGCTACAACCCCGACCGAGGTTTAGCGGTGGGGGGGTCCTCCGGGTTGTTTGGCGTTTGTCCCTTCCGCGGCGAGATAGGAACCCGCTGTGTGCGCTCGCCAATACCAAACTCGTCGATAAAGAGAACCGATCGACCTTTGGGCCATGCATTTTTCTTATGCAGGTCGAATGCTTCGCTTCGAATGGCGCGTAGCTTCCTCACTCACCAGACCCGAATGCACACCTCTAGGATTTGGAGCACTGAAACCGCCGCCGAGGACGTGTGTGCTCAACGCTTTTTCGCCCGGACCAGAGGAAAGTGTGCTCTTGGGACCAAATCGACTGCACCGAATGCGTCTTTTAAACATTTTTAACACTGCGAGTACGTGGTGTTGGTAAATTAGCATCTCTTTCGCTGCTTCTGTAGACATTGCGGACGTGAGCCTAATCAGAGCCAAGTGCCCAGGTGAGCAGCAGGAAGCACGCAACTTCCATGCAGCAATGCAGGTCCGCGCTTGAGCGCTTGGACTTAAAAAGCAAGATGAGTTTCAGTAACTGATTGTGATTCGTATCGGCAGGACTAGGCGCGGAAGTGGCAGGCTAGTCGATATATTTTCATATTTCGGACTGCTGATGGAAATTTCGGATGCCCGAGCTTTAATTTCGGCGATCGATGAACAATCGGCAGCTGAGAATTATTTTCAACATGGCTAAAAGCCTTTGAATGAACTTTTATCGGAGTGGGAATTATGGATTTTTCAAATTTTAACAACATCATTGCTAATCCTTTGAGTACTTCGGCTTTGCCGGAATCTGGCTCACCGAGCGTACTCGCTGAGATGGAAACCGCGATCAACCTGATGAACGATGCTGTTCGCCAGTTGTTTGGAGGATATCCCGAGTCCTATCCGCCGGATGGCACGCAAGGGCCGGGACCCTCTTTTCCCGGCTGGAACTACCCTTCAACTCCTAATGGCACGCAAGGGCCGGGGCCAGCCTCCCCGGAGTGGAACTACCCCTCGACTCCTTATGGCACACAAGGCCCGGGGCCCTCTTTTCCCGGCTGGAACTACCCTTCGACTCCTTATGGCACGCAAGGCCCGGGACCCTCTTTTCCCGGCTGGAACTATCCTTCGACTCCTTATGGCACACAAGGCCCGGGGCCCTCTTTTCCCGGCTGGAACTACCCTTCGACTCCTTATGGCACGCAAGGCCCGGGACCCTCTTTTCCCGGCTGGAACTATCCTTCGACTCCTTATGGCACGCAAGGGCCGGGGCCATCCTCCCCGGAGTGGAACTACCCTTCGATTCCTTACGGCACGCAAGGACCGGGACCCTCTTTTCCCGGCTGGAACTACCCTTCGACTCCTTATGGCACGCAAGGCCCGGGACCCTCTTTTCCCGGCTGGAACTACCCTTCAACTCCTTATGGCACGCAAGGGCCGGGGCCCTCTTTTCCCGGCTGGAACTACCCTTCAACTCCTTATGGCACGCAAGGGCCGGGGCCAGCCTCCCCGGAGTGGAACTACCCTTCGACTCCTTACGGCACGCAAGGGCCAGGACCGTCCCTCCCCGACTGGAACTACCCTTCGATCCCTTATTGTATGCAGGGACCAGGTCCGGTCGTTCCGAATGTGAATTGGGAGTAGACGCGCAAATCGGCCTTCCCGCCACCGCATCGATGTCGACGAGAATGTGCGCGTTTTGCCCGCTCCAGTCGAGTGCGGGCGCAGTCGACAAGGTGAGCGGAGCACAGCGTTTGGCTAACCAAAGTTCCGATAACGGAGGGGTTAGTCGCGTGCCTTGCGGTCTCTGTCCTTGGCGATTCGCTCGACCCCGTTGAGAGCGTGGCGCTGCGACGCATTGGGCACCGTCCCAATGTCAAGGGCTGGAATCAATGGACAAGGGCATTGCCAACGTCGAGGGATGGGTAGCTGCCATGACATCTGATGCCGGTACCTGTCATCGCGACGCACTCGAGCAATGCCTGGACTGACCGATCGCAAGCCCCCTCTCTGAGCTTGCCCGCAAAAATTGATCCCTTGCCCAGTGTAGTGGTCAAGATATTTCGGACAGGCTGATAGGCTGTTTCACTGTCAGTTTCGCCTCGTAGGCAATGGGCGACAGATAGCCCAAAGTCGAATGCAGGCGTACGGCGTTG
>NZ_CADIKH010000246.1 GCF_902859855.1 Paraburkholderia humisilvae | reverse complement strand
TCGGTTCAGGCGCTTGTCGCCCAGATCAATACCCTTGAATTCCATTGCCGCCCAACTCTCCGTCGCTTGTGCCATTCGCTCGTCACGCAAAAAACAAGAGTAAACGGCAAAACGCGGAAGTTTACAACTCACTCAGCTCAACTTGTGTGTAATGGAATGGGTTAAACGGTGCCCTAAGCGATGCGCTGCACGTTGTACTCTGCGGCGCAGGTCACAATTTGCGCCTGATCCTCAGGAAGCTGTGGTTTATTGGTGGCTCATTCTCGCGATGCCGTATGCAGCTTCTGGGGCCGGTGAGTCAGTGAGTTAAACGGACAAAGTAAAGGCCCGTCGTCACGATACCTGACCGTAACGTCGTTCAACCTTGACGCCTGAACAAGCCGAAAATGAATTGTTCAGGGGCGACAATACTGCGTCGACGCGTCATTAGAAGGAATTTCCCCTGCAGACGCTTTAAGTCTGGCGGATTGACGGAGCAAAAACACACGAGTGTCATGTCCTTACAATCTTTGACAATTCGGTGCACCTGACACTATATAGTAACGAGGAAACAAAAAACACGCCACGTCTGCGAAAGCAGCGCAATCGATCCCGAATGATATAAATGGGGCGCGTCCAGTTTTTTGGCCTCCCCAATATTTGATTCACAGCCCCCAGATGGGATTTTTATT
The DNA here is from genome assembly GCF_902859855.1 of Paraburkholderia humisilvae. Taxonomy (GTDB): domain Bacteria; phylum Pseudomonadota; class Gammaproteobacteria; order Burkholderiales; family Burkholderiaceae; genus Paraburkholderia; species Paraburkholderia humisilvae. The sequence continues at coordinate 2,018 of NZ_CADIKH010000246.1, read as the reverse complement.
TCAACCGGAATCGATTTTAATAAGGCGCTCGACACCTTATCTCAAATTGGGACCTGCAACCATGCAAATCACATACAATTCGGCGTCCAATCTTAAAACCGGGATGTCAGGTGAAATCCTGTCGGACTCCGCATTAAATTATGGGAATTCTTTGCCACTGAAAGATCCTCGTGAGATTGAAATTCCTTCGACGATCGACTGCTCCTCTCTTGATTCAATCATCGATCAGGCGTCGATCGCGCCTAAAATTGAAGACAGCCAAAAAAATCGGTCGCCTGACGAAGTTTGCAATTCCATATTGCATTACCTAAATTCAAGGAATCTTCAATTTAATTCACGCTCGGAATTTCGCAGCCATACCCTATGGAAATCAATCGTTCAGAGAAGCATTTCTTCAGGTCAAAAAATAGGAATTATTATCCCAATTTTTTGTAACATTGGAAATCCCCTCAAAAGATTTCAGGAAACAACTGTAACTGCGGCAGAAATAACAACTCTAAAGTTTTTGGCAAACGTTGCACGCGAAGTACAGAACCTTTACCCGCCGGGATTATGCTTTAAGGTCGTAGTTGACGCCAATTTTTACAGCACTCCGTTCATGAATAGTGTCATTGAAACCAATGCCTATTATAAAGGGTTGGTGTCATGGGTAGCTAAAAATGGATTTTGCGATGAAATCGACGTGATTGACATGATGGACCTGTTATGCCCTCGATCCAACAATTTCACAGCGAGATTTAATCACTGGATGAATATACTTGAATCAACGCCAAAGACAGAAAATGTTGAGGCGTCGAAATGGGGGCTAAGCATGGTTTGCAGCATCAACCTGCGACATCTTTCAAACGATTATTCCTCCATTTATTCGTGTTATAGTAATAGCCATAGCGAACTACGGAAAGAGGTATTGGAAAGATCAACCAAGTCCCTCGTTGTATATCGATCCCTTAAAAATGCCGCGGCGGATATCTACTGGGAAGATCTCATTGATTCGAATTGCATCAGGGCAACGATTCACACAAAGAGCATTCCAGTTCTTGGACTGCGCGTATACCCAGAATACAAAAAAAGTTCTCGACTACTCCCGTATCATGGCATCTCCGTTTTTACAAGAAAATCGGAGAGCACGCCATTCCGCATGCAAGTATTGACGGAAATGGATGCTGTGAACCTACCCGGCGTAGTTCGATACAGATCCAGCGATGGTATTACGCAAGCGTACGTGGCGCCTCCCGGGATCTCTGCCCAGCATCGTCAGCGCACTTTGCGATGACGGAACAGGTTCCTCATATATGAAATAGATACCCGGCCCGAGCGCAGATTTGTGCCCTAGTTTGCTCGGGCGCGACTACGAGATCGTTCAGCGGACCGTCCTGCCTCGCCTTGATCTTTCCGCGCCTCGCCGTTACGCCATTTCACCGACACGCCCTTCAATTTCGTCGCGTTTATCCGATGTTGCCCGCGTCGCCGAACGCTTCCTGCTCATGACAGTGCAACAGCTTATGAGTCTGCGGCACATCCGGTCCATTGGGGCCGCCGTGCCCACCACGCCATGCACCAGATCCGATTCGGCATCGATGCCGACCTGGGCTTTCATGCTGAAGTGCCACGCGTTTCCTTTCTTGGTCAGATACATCTGCGTGTCGCGACTCTTTCCGAGGTTTCCGGTCAGTGCCTCAATAATCATCGCATCACCCACGGGGATGCCGATTTCGTCAAACACCTTGCGCGTCAGATCGTGCTCGCGCAGCAGACGCCGGAACTTCAACAGCGTGGTCGCATCCGGCGCGTTCTCAACTGCCAGATCGATGCTGGCGAAAGTGCGCATCGCGATGCTGTCATCGAGCGGGTCTTCAAGCGCTTCATCGGACAAGCACTACTGCAGCAAGTGGAACCGGAGCCTTCGTTCTATTGAGTTTCCCATAAAACATGACAACCGATTCGATGCTGGCGCGTTATATCTCTAACGGATTGAATGGAGATACGCGCCATGGCAAAGAAGCCGTTGGACGAGGCAA
>NZ_CADIKH010000245.1 GCF_902859855.1 Paraburkholderia humisilvae | reverse complement strand
TCCGTCGGTTTCGCTTCGTCATCTTCTGGTTCCTTGTTGCCGGCCATTATGGCCGACTCACGCCCCAGCTTTTCCACTCAACGAACTGTCCGAATTCTCGAAGCCACCTCTTCCACTCTATGCCAGCCGTTCGATCCGAACGGAGGGGAGGCCGGCTATGATTAGCAGAACCGTTTTACTCGTTGGTTCCGTAAGCCTTCCTTCGCATATCATTTTTGCTTGACCGGCTTCCTTACCGCGACGGAACCGCTTTGCGCGACAGAGCCGCTGATCGTCAATTGGCTCCAGTAAGGTCAATTTCATCTCAACTCCCGTGTGCCATATGAACGAGAAACGCCCCTACGAATGCTACTGACTCCGGCGCGTGGCCACTTCAGTCTTGAGCGATGCAATCTCGGCTTCCAGGCGATCAATCACCGAGTACAGCTGGCTGCCGTTGATCGCATCTGTGCTGGCTGAGGTGATCGCGCCCGACGCTACGTTTGTGGTCTGCCGCTCCGCGCCCTGCATCCCCACGCTCACTACCCCGCTCGCTTCGCCCGCAAAGTTGTGCAGCGTGATGGCTCCCACCGTCGCGCTGGACACCTGCAGCGAGCTGCCCGTCTCCGAGCCCGTGCCAAGCGCCACCGTGTTCGGCACGTTCGCAACCGCTACAGGCCCGATCGCTATCGCGTCAACGCCGGTTGCGCCATCGTCGTTGTAATTGCCGGTTGGCAGGTCGCCGTCGTTGATGCTCACATAGTGCAACGTCATATGGAATCCTTATCAGAAAATCTTCTTTCTTTCATCATCATCAAGGCATACCGTAATTTTTCGTACCATGGCAACTCCACGTGGCCGCGCCGGAGGCGCAGTCCTACTGGTTACCAAGGGTGGTCAATTCCGCTCTGACCGATGCAATCAAGGCCTCCAGACCATTAACCGCCGAGTACAGCTGGCTGCCGTTGATCGCATCCGTGCTCGCTGAGGTGATCGCGCCCGGCGCCACGTGCGTGATCTGCCGCTCCGCGCCCGGCCCCCCAACGCTCACCACCCCCCTGGCGCTGCCCGCGAAGCCCCCGTAGGTCGTGTTGCCAATCGTCGCGTCGCTCACCTGGCTGAAGCTGCCCGTCATCGAGTTCGCCCCCAGCGCCACCGAGTTCAACACGCTCGCCGACGCGTTCGGGCCGATCGCGATCGCGCCGAGGACGGTTGCGCCATCGTTGTCATAGTTTCCCTGATGCTTACCGTCACCTTCGTCGGTGACGCTCACATAGTGAAATGCCATATCTTGCGATGTCATATCTCAGTCCTTGTCGGGAAATCCGCTTTTCGTCATCAAGGCATGCAGTAAGGCCGCCGCCGCCCTCTAAGCCGATCCGCGCAAAGGCGTTGTCAGGTTGTTGGGCCGGTGACGTAAAATGGCGTGATGAAGAAATCGGGTATTGTCAACTTGTTGGCTGGCGTTCGGCTGAAGGCGCAATATATAAGGATAACTAACGTAATCGGCAGAACACTCCATTATCGGAGCGCACGTCACGCTTTCCCAAGTCTCGTTCTTCTCAATGCGCCGCGCAAGGCTGCTTATTGAAGACCGGCGTATCGAGCATAACACCGACCGGCCTCACAGCTCGCTCGATTACCTCGCACCCGAGCAGTTCGCCCGGGCACATGACGCAACCCCGCAGTTTTTATAGCTGCAGGCCAGACTAAAACCGGGGGGAGCTACCGAAGACACATAATAAACGTATCCCCAACACGTGCCAGTGATTAATCATGCCAATGATAGTTTCTGACAGATTCTGAGTTGGCGCTGATCGATTCCAAATTTGGGCATTGACCTGCTCCCGCAAACAGGACCAGGCGGAGTCTAGTAAAGTTCTTTTCGGAGAAGAAGACGAACATGAAGAAGCGCTTTAGGGAAGAACAAATCATCGGGTTTCTGAAGGAAGCCGAAGCCGGTATGGCGGTCAAGGAACTGTGCAGGAAGCACGGGTGAAGATATGCTCGCGCTGCGTGATGTCCACTCCATGCCGGTTCAGCACGGCTACCTGTTCTGCCGCACCTTGATTGGCGTTGCACGTTCGGTGTTCAGCGATTCGAGCGCAGCCAGGTTCGCGCCGCTTTTGTCCACCGTAACCGTCCCGGGTTCGCCGTTCCGGTCAATCGCCCTGTCGAAGTACCGACGGGCTGCAGCCTTGTCACGGTGGGCGCGCAGCAGGAAATCGACCGTGTTGCCCTCGTTGTCCACGGCCCGGTACAAATACTTCCATTGCCCTTTGACCTTGATGTAGGTCTCATCCATGCGCCAGCTCTTTCCCACCGGGCGTTTGTGTTTGCGAAACGCTTTCCCAAAAAGCGGCACATGCTTGATGACCCACCGGTGAACGGTGGAATGATCGACCTCGAAACCGCACTCGCCATCATCTCTTCGAGATCGCGCAGGCTCAGCGAGTACGCAACGTACCAGCGCACGCACAGCAGGATCACGGGTTCTGATAATCATATAGCCGGCCCCCTCCCGTTCGGGTCGAACGGCTGGCGTAGAGTCGAGGTGCGAACAGCGACGTGACGCACAGGAGGCCGGTATGAACAAGTTTAGTGGAATCGATCTGTGTGAACTTTCGCCGTTAAGGAGGCAAACCGTTTTCGGCATAAAGGCGCCAGGGGCTTTTCGGCGCTTAGGCGCCACAAGTTTTTCGGCATATAGGCGCCAGTAGATTTT
>NZ_CADIKH010000244.1 GCF_902859855.1 Paraburkholderia humisilvae | reverse complement strand
TTGCCTCGTCCAACGGCTTCTTTGCCATGGCGCGTATCTCCATTCAATCCGTTAGAGATATAACGCGCCAGCATCGAATCGGTTGTCATGTTTTATGGGAAACTCAATAGCATGACCTGCGAGCTTCTCTAGCAAGCGTGTGCGCAGCGCACTCCGCCCGGCTCCATCAGGAATCAGTGCGACAAATGACGCGCCCGAGGTCTCCAAACAACGGCCTCGCGTTCGACCTGCCGACTATTTTCCGGTAAGCGCGCTGTCCTGTGCTACAGAGAGTTTCGCATCGGTCGCTGAACTTTTCGCATTGAGCCGCTTCAAGTAGTCTGCAGATTGCTGTGCAAACCTGGCTTTTCTGCTTCGCAGAGGCCGGTTTCACGGTTGCCGAAGCATCCGCCAGAGCCTTCCTCTCCACAGACTGCTGCGAATCCTGCATCGGCGATGGCGCGAGCGAGCTTGCCGTTCTTCAGCATGCCGCTCACGTTCAAGTCCTCGGTACCGATGGTCGAGTAGTTCGTCGCGAGTGTCGTCGTCAGTTTGTGCAAAGCATCTTTGCGGACGTTTGCGATGCGCAGGTGCAGCCGGGCCAGCTTGGCTTTCGCTTTGGCCCGGTTTGCGCTTCCCTTCTGTTTGCGCGACATCGAGCGCGAGAGGCGCACGATGCGCTTGTGCTCTGCGCAATGCGGCATTACCGCAGGGGCGCAGCAGCCATCGCTGAACGTTGCGAGCGTCCTGAGACCAAGGTCAACGCCAACCGCGCCACGGCCCTCTGCGGCCTTCAGGCGCTCCTCAGCCTCTACCGGCAGGTCCACATACCAACCATCGGCCATGCGGCTCGCGGTCGCGCCCAGCAAAGCGCAAATCCTCGCGCATGCGAACGATACCGCAGCGCGGGATTTTCACGGTTTTGCCAACCACCTGAACCGCGTGGCTCGCCTTGTCTGCAGGGCCGTTGTCCGTGCGGAACGAATCGCGGATTGCCTTGCGCTTGAAGCGCGGATAGCCCGGCTTCTGGCCGAGCTTCACGCGCCGGAAAAAGTGGTCACACGCGAGCCAAACATTCCTGATTGCGACCGGTGGAGCGCACTTCGTTACCTCTGCCATCCACAAGAATCCGACGGCCTTGATGGCGTTCAGTTGCTTGCGGAGCGCGGCCTCGTTCGGCTTGCCATCCTCCTTGTGCTGGCGCGTCCATTCCGCCAGCGCCCAGTTGTAGGCGAAGCGAGCCACGCCGCATGCACGAGCGAAATACCTTACCTGCTCTGCGGTCGGGTCCAGGCGGACTTTGTGAACGCGAACAATCACCTGGCGGCTTCCTTCAGCGCGTCGAGGGCTTCCTGTTCTTTTTGCTGCGCGAGCCGTACAGGCGTGCAGAAAAGACCGTGATGATGTCGGGCACATCCTTCGCGAGTTCTCCCTCGAAGGACAGCTGTTCGCTCTTGTAAATGATGACGATTTCGATGTTTTGAGCCCCGCACATGGAGAACACCAACTCCGAGCCGAAGCACGGGAGCCGGTCTTTGTGCGTGATAACAAGGCGCTTCATCTGCTTACGCAGATCATTTCAGGCAGCCCGCCAGGACCTCTCCTGTGGTAGTTCATGCCACTGCCAAGGTCTTTGATTACCTCGCAGCGCCAGCCTTTAGCCGCGCAGTAGCTTTCCAGCATCGCGTGCTGGCGCTCAAGATCTTCCTGCTGGTCGTGCCAGGAAACGCGGGCATAGCAGACCGTGGGCGCATTCTCATTGCCGATTCCGCGAGGTCCGACATGGCGTAATAGCGCGTACCGCCTGCCGTCTTGCGAGCAGACAACAGTTCACCAGTCCCCTCCCACTTGCGCAGGGCGGACACCGCAACGCTGGACATCTGCGCTGCTTCACCAATCTTGACCAATCGTTGTTCCATAAAGACAGGTTAGAGCAAATTTCGGTAGATAATTGAACTCAGTTGCTCGCGCTCGTGCCTTCTGCATGGACCACGCCAATCGATCGCGCGCACACTCGTGACAAGTACCGCGGCCCGCCGCGCACGGCCGACTTCGCACTGAAATTGCCCGGCGTAACCAGCCCCCCCCCCCCCGACAGCTGCTGTGCAAAACCAGCAAGGTCGTCGAATGAACCATCTCGTCGCCTCCCAACTTCCGACGACTGCACATCCGCTTCGAATGCCTCGCATTTATCCATGAAGCATTCGTTAAAATCGCGCACTCCATCATCTTTTGGCGAAAACCAAGAGCTGATCTCTTCTCCGCTCAAGGCTATGCTCGCGGGACATTCACACAGCGCCTTCACCCGAGTTACACATTCGATGGCATGGCCGCCCCTTGCGCCGTGCCGGGGCAATCGAGTCGGCAATTCGTATTGGCACAACTTTCCACGATCCACTCGAACCGAGTCAATGTCAAAATTGCGCCTTGATTTTGCGGCAATTCATGCGGTAGGATTCGCGCCCACACCTCATAAGTTTGTAGTCCTATAGCATGTAAAAGACAGCGACCAAGCGCAGAGACATCGCCCGGTCAGCCAACTGGCGTCTGGCAACCTATCGAATTCGACATTCGTCGCCATAGTTTCGTGGAATGGCCACAATCCGCGATGACCGTCCTCGCTAATAACTATTGACCTTTCCATAAATCATGACGTCACCACAAGGTTGCCTGAATCCAGCACGCGGCGATGATCGAAGGTCGGTGCTGAGCGCTTTTGAGCTTGTTGCGAGCGAC
>NZ_CADIKH010000243.1 GCF_902859855.1 Paraburkholderia humisilvae | reverse complement strand
CGCATCGCGGACGGATCACTTGCCAGATCATCCACACTTCTGTTCGCGGCGTTGGCCAGCGCATTGCCATCAAAATAGATACCACTGGCATGCTCGTCGGACCCAGGATTGTCCGGCAGAAACAGGCGCTGCCGTACGCGGTCCTGACCCAGCGCCGCGGCAAAGTCCTGATGTCGCTGGATGCTGGCCCGGCGTGAGCTGTTAATGCCATTACTGTTCGCATGAAGCGTCGAGGCCTCGTCGAGCAGTTCCGGCCCGATCAGCCCGGCCAGAAACGCCGGCGTGATGTGCACATTGCTGTCCAGGACCGAGAAAATATGCTCGCGCTGCGTCATGTCCACTCCATGCAGATTCAGCACCGTGAGCAGTGCCGAAGCCGGCGTGTCAATACGTGAACGGATACGCTCCAGATCCAGCCACGCCCCGTCCAGGCGGGTGGCTGGCATCACTGCAAGCGCGCGCGTCGCACTGCGCACCTGCCGCGCTCCGGTACCGGCCCTGGCCTCCGGAAAGAGGGCCCCGTACCATTCGATGGCTTCCCTGATGCTTCTTTCCAGCTCCGGTTCGGCCGCATCTCGGCCCGAACCGGGGGCAGCAGACCGGCCAGGACCGTTGCGGGCAAGCCGACGAAGCGCTTCGATCCGGGCGTCGGGAATGTTCTTGTTCTCATGCACCTGCCTCATTGCGGTCCCGGCGGGATCGCTGGCCAATGATCCGGATGCAGGGTGTCGCCCCACCAAAGCCTGAGTAATGCTCCCTGTCATACCTGTCCCTTCATGATCCAAAGAAGAATTTGGCTACACACGCGCCGTGAGGAGTGCTACCGGCTTCGAATTCCCGGCAGGCCGACGCTGCCATCAACGGTGCTCACGCCGTCATCGACGGGCAGCCACATGGCCACGTAGGGAAACGGCACTGTTGCCCCTGTCATGATCCTGGGAGCGTTCCGCATCGCCCTGCACCCATGCCAAGGGCGTGGATCTTATCCCGCTCCGCCTGCGCGCTCAAGCACGACTACTCAGTCCCTTTTCGCATTCGGCGCTGACATTTTGTGAATCCGGGGTGTTCGCCCAACTAAACCTGTAACTATCGGTGTGCAGGTGCAAGTCATACGTGACGGGTCTGTCAACTTTGCAGGCAGGCACATTAGTCGCCCGTTTCCTGACCACTATCGGGTAGCCTTCCACGCCTGGAAAGCCTTGTCGCGTTTAAGGTGCTGCGCGAGTACATGCTCGATGATGAAGTCACGCGACACCTCCGCACCATTCATATCCCGATAGGCCAGCTGGTAAGCGAGCAGGTCTGCATCCACATCCTGCGAAAGACTAACCGGACGTTTCGTTTTTTCCGGCTCACGTTTGACGATCGGCAGCAGCAGGCGCGCAGACGAATTTCGAGCAGGTTTGTCAGCCATGGTTGTTTAGGCTCTCCGTTTGAGACGCATCGTTTTGATGACATGCAGCGGCCAGAGCCACACGTAATAGAGCCGCACGTCGATGCGGCTGTTCCAGTTGAGTCCCGTGAACAGTTCAGCGGGCACCACCCTGGCAAGCGAACAGGCGATAAGGCCGATCGCGATATAAGCGCCAAAGCAAAGCACCGAACTGGACATGAACTCATGACCGATCTTCGGTGCGACATAGGCGCCAAAGCACATGAAGCCCAGCAGCACGGCCACGTTGGTTGTCCGCACACGAAGCGCCCTACGCGGCGGCATATTGAGGTTGAACTGAAAGTCATGTTTCTCTTTCTGCTCACGGTGGATCCGTTCGATATGCTGCCCGATCGTTTCGCCCTTGCACTGGCCCCACAGGTACGGCGCAACCTTGCGGAAAATAACCGTTGCTGTAATACAGGCGGCAACGATCCAGACAAGATTCATGATCAGTGTGTGCAGTGTCGATTGCATGGTTCCTCCGTTACTTCGCAGCGCTTTTCTTTTTGAAAAGTGAATCGTAAAGCAGCTCTACAACGTCCCAATCCTTCATGTAGACGATCACATCAATGGTCGCGTGAATCGTCCGCAGGATCATGTCGTAGTCGAGCATCCGGCCGACCTCGGAAGACTTCACGAGGTCGGCGATACGCCCCGGCGTCTCGGCCGCGCTGCTGGAGTGCGTCGAGAAAATGCCACCGGGGTGGCCAGCGTTCGCGCTCTTGATGTAGTCCCAGGCGGCATCGTCGCGCAGCTCGGTCAGGAAAATCCGGTCGGGCGACAGGTGCATGCAGGTTTTCAGGCAGTCACGCGCGGTAAGACGCCCCTCCTGTTCGCCGTAGACGAGTAGCCGATCTCGTCATGGTCGTCGGATCCGACCTCGTGTGTATCTTCCAGAATCATCGTCCGATCGGTGCGCGGCACGTATTTCAGCAGTGTCCGTGTGAAGGTGGACTTGCCTGAACCGGTCGCACCGGCGACGGCAATGTTGAGCTTGCCCGCAACGGCTGCTTTCAGAAAACTCACATACTCGCCCCGGTCTCGCAACGTAACCATCCGCTCTTCGAATGGCGTGAGCTTTAACGAGTCCGAGTAGGTGCGGATGTGCAGTCGCCTGAAGCGGCCCTCCACATCCAGTTCCTCAAGCGTCTTGTCCACGGCAAGGTGCTTCCGGATCGCGATCAGCACCGTCCCTTCGAGAACCAGTGATCTGAGATTGACCCGCGAAAACGGACATCTATCCTTTTGAACAGAAGGAGGAGTGTCGAAATGGGCAAGCATCGTATCGCGTACCCGGCGGAGTTCCGGGCGCACATGGTCGAGCTGGTGAGGGCCGGACGCAGGCCGG
>NZ_CADIKH010000242.1 GCF_902859855.1 Paraburkholderia humisilvae | reverse complement strand
AAAGTCGCCGGGGGCCGGGCGCTCCGCGCCCGGCAAACCACAAAAGAAGAGAAGAGGGAAAGCGAAACGACAACAATCCGTCGGGTAACATTCCTTCGTGAGGCAACACGTCGGCCAAGATGATTGTCGCCGCGCACGAAGCCGGTCTCGTTCCCCGATGCCGATGCGCTCGCGGCGCTGCGCGGCTGGTATGCGGGCCTGTCCTCACGTGCGGCGGTCGAACGCTATCTGCCGCACGCACGCGCGCCGGGCGAATCGGCCCGCGGCATCCTCGGTGGTATCCGCCGGCAGCTGATCTTGTTTGCCCACCAGCGGCAACGTGTCGATCTGGTCGATCTGCTGCAGCACCCCAGCAACGAAAGGATCGCTCCAGCGACGAAGTCGGCCTGTGGCTGACGCAGCGTGCGGCGCGCACGCTGCGCGACCACGGCATCGCGACGCTCGCGGACCTGACCGTGCGCGTACCGCGCCGGCGTGGCTGGTGGCGCACGATCGCCGGTCTCGGGCAAACTGGCGCCCAACAGATCGAGTCGTTTTTTGCAGCCCATCCGCATTTGACGGCGCAGGCTCAAGCGTTGATTGCCGTAGCCACGCCCGGCGTCGTTGTGCCGTGGGAGCGCTTGCGGTTGCCGCACCAGGTCGACGGCTCGGCCGGCACGTTCCGCGCGCCGCGCCAGGCCTGCACGCTCGACGCGGGCAACGACTACGATGCCGTGCAGGCGTGGCTTGCCCTGCACGAGGCACCGACCACCCAGCGCGCCTATCGCAAGGAGGCCGAGAGGCTGATCCTGTGGGCGATCGTTGAGCGCGGTCGCGCCTTGTCGTCGCTGACGACCGAAGACGCGATCGCGTACCGGGCGTTTCTGCGCCGGCCGACGCCGCGCGAGCGCTGGGTCGGGCCGCCACGGCCGCGCACCGCGCCTGACTGGCGGCCGTTTGCAAGCAATCTCTCAGCGCGCTCGACCGCCTATGCACTGTCGGTGCTGGGGGCGCTCTTCCGCTGGCTCATTGAGCAGCGCTATGTGCTCGCGAACCCCTTTGCTGGCATCAAGGTGCGCGGCAGGACGCGCGTGACGCCGCTCAACACGGCACGCGGCTTCACCGAAGGTGAATGGGCGCTAGTGCGCGCGATCGCCGAGGGGCTCGAGTGGTCGTACGGCTGGTCGGATCCGGCGGCGCAACGGCTGCGCTTCCTGCTCGACTTTGCCTACGCGACCGGGCTGCGCGCGGGAGAGCTTGTCAGTGCCACACTCGGGGACATCCGCGTGAGCGAGCATGGCGATCACTGGCTGCATCTGGTCGGCAAGGGTAGTCGCCCCGGCAAGGTCGCGGTGCCGCCGCTGGCGCGCACGGCGCTCGACCAGTATCTCGGACAGCGTCGTCTTCCGGTCACCTGGACGCGCTGGGACCCAACGACGCCATTGCTCGCGAGCCTGGAGCAGGACAGCACAACCAGCATCACCGGTACCCGGCTGTGGCACGTGATGCGGCGGTTTTTCCGGCAGGCCGCAGATGTGATCGGCACTGACCATCCTGTCGTCGCCGAAAAATTGCGGCGTGCCAGCCCGCATTGGACTCGCCACACCCATGCAACACATGCTCTCGCCCGCGGCGCCGAGCTTACTACCGTGCGCGATAACCTGCGCCATGCATCAATCGCGACCACCTCGATTTACCTGCAGAGCGACGAGGTCAAACGGGCTCGCCAGATGAATCAGGCATTCGAAGCACGATAGCGAGCGGGTCCCGCCTCGACCCAATGTCCCGGTTCGACCCGAAACGTACTTTCATGTCTGCCGCAAGCAGCCCTTCATTCCGATAGCGACGTGATGTCAAGGTGCGAAGTCATCGCGGATGCAACCGTTGCACTTCCTAACGCGGTCATACAAGTTACGAGCAACAGTGTTATGTTCTCGCACACCGCAATCGCTATATCAAATATGGAGAACGACATGAGCAGCGCCATCGTCCGGCATGAAACCCCTCATTCCATGAAGGAAGCATGGGCAAGAGAATTTTCGGAAGCTATCGAAATTCCCGCAGGCGCAAAATGTATCGTGTTGAGTGGCGTCGGAGCATTGCCGTCGAACTTCGATGCCGAACCTCACACGGTGGCCCATTTCGGCGATACACGAGCCCAAACGAAAAGCGTATTGGATCAGATTACCGAAATCCTCGGCAGCAAGGGCTATACGTTGGGCGATGTCGTTGCTGTACAGGCGATCTTTGTCGGTGATCCAGCGCACAACGGCAAACCCGATTACGAAGGCTTTTCGAGTGTTTATCTCGATTATTTCGGCTCGAAAACACAACCGAACCTACCCACTCGCACTCGCTCGCAAGTCGTTGGATTGGTCGAACCAGGGTGGCTTGTTGAAATAACGGTGACCGCAGCCAAAACAGCGTAACCGCTTCATGCCAGGCTGCGCTCGTGGGCAACGCAACGAGCGCGGCACAACAGATCGTCGACGATCTACGCACCGGTGTCGATCGACCGTTTGTGGCCGAACCCGGAAGATCATCGATTGCCGCCGACTGGTGCTGTCGTGGCGGCGTTGATCTTCCTCTGTCGACCCCCAAGGAACCGTGGCCTGTGCTCAAAGCGGCCGTTCAGACGCCCACCGCTTTGCTAACAAAATACCTGCCGGATTCCCGGAGCGAGGCAGGGGTATTGACCACAGCCTGGATAGGGTGAACGTTTGGGATGGTGGCTACACCTTGAACAGGTGGATCAACTGATCGTACATTCAACATTTTCTGGCAAATGTACCCGGCGGTGATACCAACAAACAATCTGCTGGCCGTCGG
>NZ_CADIKH010000241.1 GCF_902859855.1 Paraburkholderia humisilvae | reverse complement strand
CGCGCCCGCCAGTCCCGTGGAGAGCGACGAGATACCGGTGGACAGCGACGTCACGCCGGTGGAGAGCGAGCTCACGCCCGTCGACACGCTGGTCGACAGCGTGTCGAGCGCCGTGCTCGCGGCGTTGACCGCCGCGTTGGTCGCGTACAGCTGCGAGCCGTTGACCGCGTCCGTGCTCGTGCCCAGCACCTGGCCGGCCGCCACGTTGGTGATTTGCCGTTCGTTGCCCGTCGAGCCAACACTCACCACGCCGGCCGGCGCGCCGCCCGCATAGGTGTACGCCGTGCCCGCGATCGTGTCGCCTGTCACCGGTACGGCCGTTGCGGCCGCCACCGAGTTCGCGCCCAGCGCGATCGAGTTGGTCGTCGATGCCGTTGCGGCCGAGCCGAGCGCCATCGCGTTATTAGCGCTCGCGGTGGCGTATGCGCCGAGCGCCTGAGCTCCTCCGGTGCCATTCACTCCGGTTGATGCCAGCGCATACGAGCCAAATGCCTGATCCCAGCCATCCGTCGTTGACCCGGAGGTGCCAGCTACAGTTCCTTCGCCAACTGCGACGTTGAGGTTGGCCGTTCCGTAAATAATGTTACTGCTACCGTTGTACGCAGTGGCCGCCCACTTCAGATTCCCACTCACGGCGTTGCCCGAGCAGTCGGACGTAGCAAGACCGGACTCTGCCGTTGGGCCCGTGCCACCGAAGGCAAAGGAGCACGCCTGCGCGTCCAACGTAGTGCCTAACAACCCAGCCGCCGAAAGCGCCATTACCACACACCGGGGCGCCATCCCACCCTTTGCGGCAGCCCGCCTGTATGGCAAGTCCAGTGCTGGAACGCTTCTGCCCGGGCGTCGCGGTCCGGCCTCACCCTGGACGCCCTTCGCGGTTTCCGCTGCCGGAATTAGCGCCCCCAACCGACGGTTCCACACCAGCTGATAAAGATTCCTGTTCATGGCCTGCCTGTCCTCTGTCCGTGTTGTCAATGACTCTCCCGGGACCGCCCCCGGCGCGCATCGCCATCCGGTTTTATTGGTGACTTATGCGCGATAGTAAATATTCCTAAATTTAAATTATGGCAATATGATTCAACACCCAATAAAGCGGCACACGAATCAGGCTAATTTAATAACAGGGATTGTTCGGCGACGGAGATCGGTGCGCGTCATGCGCGCTTTCCACTCCGGATTGCTCGTAGCGCCTGCTCCGACGGCGGCCTTTTGACCACACACCAAGATTGCGTTATGCGGGTTAATCCGGTCAATAATTAATTATGTCATTTAGGGCCGCGCGAATGCCGATCATTTTTATATACTCATGAAATTAACCCCATTTCAAAAATATTAAATCTGAGCCCATGATTTCCAAAGTTCGGAAGAACGAGACCCGGCGCGATTAAAGATGATAATGTCCGTTACCACAGACAAGAAGACGTTTTCGGCGTGGGATTGTTGCGCAGTCACATCGCAGCCGGCCGCCGGAAACCAAGTGTTAGCGGCGGCGTGAAAACGTTTTTAGATGGCGGCGCAAGGTTGAGCGAAACGGTCAGCCATGAAGGGCAAGCGGCCCTTCATGGTGCTGCGGTGGTGGCGAGGGAATCAGAACGGTGGGCCGCAGTCAGTCGCTCGGGTAGCGACGGCAGGTCGACGCCGTTCACGCAGCAACTCGTGTAACCGGTCGCCATAGAAGTCAGTGATCACGGTGACCAGATCATCGAGCAGTTCGAACACGGCGAACGCCTGGTCGGGTGTCCAGTCGTCGGGTACAATGAACGGTAGCCCGCGCCGACGGCCAGAGGGCAGCAATGGTTTGTGACTCATGAGGCAGCTCCTATCTTCAGGATAGCTCTTTTTTGCGCTCCGTTGCCGGGCACGGGCTTCGGTACGTTCGCGTGCCTCCTTGAGGCGGTACGACTCGCCCTCAATCGAGATCACCTCGGCACGATGTACCAGCCGGTCGACCAGTGCGACGATACAGGCGGCGTTCGGGAACACCTCCGACCATTCCGGGAACGGTTTGTTGGTCGTAACGATGGTGGAACGGGCCCCATACCTGCGGCTGATGAGTTCGAACCGCAGGTCGGCATGGCGGTTCGAGTACGAGAGATATCCGACTTCGTCGATTAATGTTGCGGGCAACATTAATCGACGAAGTCGTTGGTACGACGTTCAGGCAGATCCTGCAATTGCTCTCGCTCGATGCGAAACGTGGCGGCGTCGCGCCGGTTTCGACGCATCACCACTTCGCGTACGAATTCATCGTAGGCGGCCCGATTAGCGAAGCCGCGATGACCTTGCAGCATCAGGGGCTGGTCGACTGCTTCCTTTAGATACTGATGCGAGGACTCGACACTGCCATTCTCGTGCCCCAAGCCGCGATCGTTGCGCGTGCCCTCCACGCGGTAATGATCGGGCAGCGCTGCGTAACGCGTCGTGAAGTCCTCCCGCTCGGCCAGGTTCCTGAACGCGGCCGACAGACTGTCGGAGCGATGTTCGCGCGGGCAACCGCCGGCCTCCATATCGCGTTCCGCTATCCGGTCGCGAGAGCTTCGAAACTCTCAACGCCCTCGACCACGTTCGCATACTCCCGGCGTGAGAACGCCTGCACGAAGTGATACAGCTGGCAGCCGAACGGCGCGCCGCCAATCGTCACGCCCAGCTTGCTCATATCGGTGAAGTCCGACAGTCCGCGCACGCCGGGCTTTGCTCCTTCGGGGAAGAACACCTCCTATTGACCTTTCCATAAATCATGACGTCACCACAAGGTTGCCTGAATCCAGCACGCGGCGATGATCGAAGGTCGGTGCTGAGCGCTTTTGAGCTTGTTGCGAGCGACG
>NZ_CADIKH010000240.1 GCF_902859855.1 Paraburkholderia humisilvae | reverse complement strand
GCCTCGTCCAACGGCTTCTTTGCCATGGCGCGTATCTCCATTCAATCCGTTAGAGATATAACGCGCCAGCATCGAATCGGTTGTCATGTTTTATGGGAAACTCAATAGATGGATACGTCGATCCGGCCGACAACTTGGCGCGGCACAAGATTCCTTGGGTTGACTTGAAGCTTGGAAAGAACACAAAAATGCTGCCGTCGTGGTGAAACCGAACCTTCGCGATGCGGCGCATCTTCCCCGAAATTGTGAACACAATGTCGAACTGTTCGAATCGAGCCATATCGTGTAAAAGTAAGGGTTTCCTTATTTGCTAGCAATTTCGCGTGGGTGACAAAAACCCGCGGTTCCCGAGTTTTTGGAGGCTGCGGTTACTTTCGCCAGCGCCTTGCTCGAATCTCGTTTAGCTTCGACTCTTTCGAAATCTGATCAAGTGCAGCAGTGACGGTGCCTGCTGTCGATTGTGTTTCCGCCCCACGCATATGCGCCGCGCGGTACAGGTGATCGATCAGCACTCGCAGAGTGTCGCCCTGATGTTCCCTGAATAATGCGACAAAGTCATCGGTTGAAGCCTTCAACAGTGACGCTTCCATTCTGTCGCTCCATCCCTTTTCCTCGATCAGTAGCATTGCCGTGGACGCCAAATCAAGCGCGCCTTCTTCTTCTGTTAGCACTTCGGCGAAACGCCTCTTGAGCGTTTCGTCATCGACGTCCCGGCACCAAGGCGATTCGTCGATCCTGAACAGTCCCGGACGACCTGCGTTGAGTTCCACGTACTTCTCAATCAAGGCGTCTGCCTCATTGTCAAAGCCGAGCTCGCGAAGCAGCTTGACGGTACTGTTCAGGTTAAGGGGAGATATCACTGTCGCTGCGACGTTGACGGCGTTCACGAACGCGTGCACCAGATCCTCGGCGGTGCCGTCAATTCGGTCATGAAACAACTTCCACGCCTCGGTAAACACAGCGTCTAACCTTGCCCTATCAGCAATTTCATCTAATGCCTGTGCATGCTTTGCAAGCTCCGATCCATGCGCGTGACCGTTCTTCAAAATCGACAGCACCTCCATGTCGAACTCGTCGCAAGCTAAAAATCCGCATCCGTGCAGTTTCTCGCGCCAAACCTCCACGATCGTGTCCTTGCCCACACCCATAGCGATTGAGTACCAGTTGTAGCTGATGACTTGTTCGGCCGTCGGGAAACCAATCCCCCCTCGTACAACGCTCCTGCGAACACTGCTACTGCGATAGCAGCCTGCTGCTTCACCGCATCCGTGCAGTTGGGGATCACGCTTTGCACAGTTCGTAGTCCGTTTGCAATTTTCTGGACAGTGCGAATATTGTTGATGCCGAGCGTTTCGATACAGGGGGCCGCGAAATCTCGCAACGGCGTGTCTGCGGGCAACCCGAGTTCAACGGCTTCGGTCGCTGTGGTTAAGAATGCTAGCTTCTTGTCCACGACCTTTTCGCTGGCCTGCTCATACTGCTTTGCGCGTTCGCCTAGCTGCGCTTCGTTGAACAGCAGGATGATCTTGCACTGAGACTCGACCTTGAGTTCGGAAACGAGACCCATCAGCTCATCCATGGCGATGCCCGAACCAAGGCGCTCGATGTCATCAATAATAATGATCGTCTTGTTGATCAGAGAGACGGCAATTGTTTCGAGCAGGACAGTCACCTGCTTTCCGCCATAAGGGATTTTCTCGGACAGCGTCGTAATGGTTCTCCAGATAGCATGTCCACGGCCTTTGCTGAAAACATGCTCGGTCTCGTCAACGATCTTCCCAAGCTTGTCACGTTGTACGGGGAAGCGCCTTGTTTTGATAAGAATCATTGAGCGCAGGTCGCCTATAGACTTTGCGCCGAAGGCAGACACGTATGAGTATCGCCCCAGCGATCCTTCGCCCGCGTACGATTGAACCAAAGATTGAAGCGTAAACGTTTTGCCGACTCCCCATTTACCACTTATTGCAAGGACTTCTGGCTTTGTGCTGTCTAAAAATTCATTGATCACGCTTTCGATCACGGCCCGGGTCATTTTGTTGTTCCTCATTCCTGGCTGGTCTGGTGACCAGATACAAGCGCAAGCTAGCATTCAAGAAGCGCTTATGCTCATCGTCGTGCGCGGGTCTGGTTCTGGAGCCGTGTCAAGGCTCCGCTAAGGTTCGGCGGCACTCGAGACAGTCGCTCTCACGACGGCTAGGTTACATCAGCGAAGCTCGGGAACTTCAGTTCGTCGCAGGCATTCTGCAACGGCATTCCGCATATTGGTGACGATCTGGTCGGAGCGTCGAACGTCGCTTCATGGCCGACTACTGCCCGACGCATGCCGGATAAATCGGTACCATCTGCCCGGTCGTTGACATTTTTATTTCGAATGCGCGAAACCCATACCGCACAAGTCTTTGCGTGTCACCGATGGGAGCCAGCGGGCGAGTTGACACATTTAATGCCGCAACGTTGATAATCATTTAATGCGGTCTACGGATGATGGCCGAACGAGGCATTGAGGTGGATCATTCGAGCGTGCACCGATGGGCGACCACGGTCTTTTCGACACAGTTGCAACAAGTTTACAGAGCCGTAAGACGGCCTAATCAACTTGGGACTTGCTCGTCTGACCCGGCTTATCGTGACACAACCCGTGTGGTTGTGTCACGATAAGCCGGGTCAGACGAGCTATTGTCGGATCTGGTGTATGGGGTTGAGGCGGGGAATTGAGAAGGCGGTGGCGGTTGGCTGAGAATGTTGCTTGTCGAGAGCAACAACCAGCTAACCGGAATCCACCACCAATGAATGAGTTTACGGAAGAAGCGAACGGCGGTAAAGCAGCAACGTTGGGCAGCCTGGACGATCTGATCCAGCGCGGTGCCC
>NZ_CADIKH010000239.1 GCF_902859855.1 Paraburkholderia humisilvae | reverse complement strand
GACAACGCGAGCACAGCCGATCGGTCCGTGTAAGCGGTCGCCAATGCGGTCAGCGTATTCGTGAAGCCCGGACCGCTGGTGGTTGCGTACACACCAAACCGGCCGCTCGCGCGACTGTAGCCGTCCGCGGCAAACGCGGCGCCCGCCTCGTGGGCGCACACCACAGGCAGCACATCTTGCTGACGCGACAGCGCTTCCAGCAGCGGATCGATTGCCGCGCCCGGCACGCAGAAGACATGCCGTATGCCCTCCTCGCGCAGCACACCGACAATCGCGTCGGCGACTTTCATTGCATGCTCTCCAGTTCCGACTTGATGATGTGGATAGCCGTCAGCGTGCGCGGCACACCGATATACACCGCCAGCAAAATAACGCATTCAAGCATTTCTTCGACGCGCATACCGCGTTTCAATCCGGTATGAACGTGCTGCCGAATCTGAATCTCCGCGTCGCCCTGTGTAATCAGCGTCGAAAAGACAATGAGTTCTTTCTCCCGCGCCGAGAGCAACGGTCTTTGCCACAGATTGCCAAGCCCGAACTCTTCAATAATTGAGAAGTAGTCCGGGCAAAACGACTTCAACTGTCTGAGCCACGCCGCGTGCGCGGGGTGGTACACGGTGTCGAGTTCCCTTTGCCCCGCCGCGACGTGATCTGCATTGCCCGCATTTTCCTGTTTCACGATGCCAATCCTCATTCACAGTTTCAGATGTCCGTTTCCCGCACCGCCACGTCGACCACGTTCAGCGCTTTCTGAAGTAATCCTCGCCGCCGGGCTGCAGCCAGTCTTCACGCGGCGGCGTGAAGATGTCGAGATCGATCGTATCTTCCAGCGCGAATGCGCAATGCGGGACGTTAGCCGGAATATGCAACACCTCGCCGGCTCTCACCGTCGCCGAGTGCTCAAGGTCCTGACCCATCCGGAATTCAAGCGCACCTTCGAGAATGCAGGTGAACTGCTCGTTCGGATGCGCGTGTCGGCTGACCTGCGCCCCTGCTTTCAAGGTCAGCCGCGACAGCATCATGTCATTACCCTGAATGATCTCCTGCGTGATCTTCGGGTCGAGTATCTTCGTGTGGAGCTCGCTCCAGACATGATGGGTTGCGGCGTTCTTGCGGGTCATGATGGGTCTCCGGGCCCGATGATGGCTCGATGTCAGTTCGATGGCCCGCGTTGAATCACGGGATAATCTGTCACGCCACTGCGGCAGCGTTGTTGATCTTTGCCGCAATACGGTGTGCCTCTTCGACGATGACGTCCTCCTGCCCCGCCACGAGTTTGCGCGCCGCGAGCCGTTCGCACAGTTCAAAAGCGTCGATGTGCAATTCGGTGGCGAGGCGTTCGATATGCGGAACGAACCCCGAGAAAAGACCAAATACACCCGTTGTGATATTGGCAATTGAAATATGCGGCGTGCGAACCGGCAGAAACGCTTCGGTTATCCTGGCGAGCGCCGCGGTATGTGCAAAGTCGGTTCGGGTCCGGTAGCCATATCGTTCGAGTACCGCAACGAGCGCTTCGAGCTGGGTATTCCCCGCACCCGCACCAAAACCTCTCACACAGGCGTCGAGCATCGTCGCACCGGCCTGTACCGCGACAATCGAGTTCGCCACCGCGAGCCCAAGGTTGTTGTGAGCGTGGTATCCGACTTCCACCGAAAGATTGTCGACCAGTCGCGCGACCTTCTCCGTGACGAGATCAGGCGTTGAAAAGCCCGCACTGTCCATCAGGACGATCGCATCGGCGCCATACGACTGCATCTGGCGGGACTGTTTCAGCAGTTCGTCCGCATCCGCCATGTGCGACATCATCAGTACGCCGTATGCGGTCTTTCCCGCGCGTTTGACGTGCTCGATGTATTGCCGCGTGATATTCGCTTCAGTGCAGTGCGACGCGATGCGGAAGACGTCCACGCCTACTTCGAGCGCGCGTTCGATATCGGTGGTCTTCCCGAAGCCGGGGATGAAGTGCACGGACAGCTTCGAATCCCGCAAATGCGCGCGCGCCGCCGCCAGCAGTTCCGTATCCGTGCCGGTCGCTTTGCCGAGCAGGCAAGACGACGCGCCCATGCCATTGCCGTGCCCGACTTCGACGATATCGATACCGGCTTGCTCCGCCGCGCTTGCGTAGTTCGCGATCTGCTCGGTCGTCAACTGATGGCGAACCGCATGGTTGCCGTCACGCAAGGTTGCGTCGCTCAGGATGATGGTGTTCGTCATGATCATTGACTCGCGAAAGTCTCGTGTCTGCTCTTTGCCACCGCGATTGCGGCGCAATTGATAATGTCCAGGTTGCCGGCGTATTGCGGCAAATAGTGGCCGCTACCACGCACCGTCACGCTAACGGTGATCCTGCCCGCATCGAGCACCGGGCTCAGCACGATGTCGAATCCAGGCACGTACTGGCGAACCGATTCCGCCGCCTCTTCGATTGCATGCTCGATCGCATCGAAATCGTCAAATGACGCGTACGCGTAGATCGTCGTTTGCATCGACACGCCCGGCTCGGCCGGATTGATATTCAGAATCGCCTTGACATCCTTCGCGCCGCTAAAGCGCGACAACGCATGTTCGGTCGTCAGAAGGTACTGATTGATGTTTTCGCGCGTGGCGAGTCCGGCGCTCGCCGCGGCAATGGTCGATACCACTTCGATGTAGTCGATCTGACGCGTCGTATTCTTGAGCGCATGAACCAGCGGCAAACTCGCCTGACCGCCGCAGGTAATCAGGTTGATGTTTTGCGCTGCCCCGATTTCGCCCAGGTTGATCGAAGGCACGCAGATCGCGCCGACACGAGCCGGCGTCAGGTCGATCGCGAACTTTCCGGCCGCCGAGAAAAACGCGTTATGTTGCGCATGCGCGTACGCCGACGTCGCATCGAATACGATGTCAAATGCGTTGGCATGGG
>NZ_CADIKH010000238.1 GCF_902859855.1 Paraburkholderia humisilvae | reverse complement strand
AAGACCTACATGATCTTGCATTGGCTGCCTCTTGTGCCGTCGGCCCGTGACGGTCCCCTTTTCTTCTATCGGCCGCCAATGCTCACGGGTGGGAGGCGTTCATTTCATTGATCTCGATGCCGGTCAGGATGATGCGAGCACACCGGAAATCCCTGAAACCCGGCATCGGCCTGACGATGCGTTTGATGGCACGGTGATCCTGCTCGACGATGTTGTTCAGATACTTGCTCTGGCGGACCTTGACCGGTTTCGAGCGCTCGGCGTTGAGCGCTTCGAGCGGGTCACCACGGCAGCCACGCCCGTGAGCGGGGCGACGATCGGTAACCTCCAGTACACGGGCTTTGCGGGCACCAGTCCGGGTGGTGAGCGTGGGGGCGACGGGCGCGGAGCGGCAGATCACCAACGTGGCGGCCGGGGCGATCAGCGCCTCGAGCACGGATGCGATCAACGGCAGCGAGCTGTACTCGGTGGCCAGTGGGCTGTCGAGCTCGATTGCGGACGCGAAGCCGCACTACGTAAGCATCAACGACGGTACCTGCGCTACAAGCTCAGCCTGCGCGATCTGGTCGAAATGATGGCCGAACGGGGTTTGTCGCTGGCTCACACGACGATTTTGCGCTGGGTCAGGTGTTATACGCCCGAGTTCGTCAAACGCTGGAACCGCTTTGCTACACCCGCGGGGCGCTCGTGGCGTGTCGACGAGACCACTTCTCCAGCGTCTGCTGGATGAACGGCCGGTAAGGCTCGATCATCGAGGCGCGCGGGGGCGGTCCGTGTCGAGGCAGCCCGGCATGCGCAAGCACACGCTGCACCGTCTCGCGATGCACGTGCAACTGCCTGGCGATGGTGCCGCAGCGCCACTTCCCGACGTGATACAGGCGCAGGATCTGCGCCTCCAGTTCAACTGCTATCGTCATTCAGAAGCTCCGTAGTCCGCCGATAAACACAACGAGGACCACGGCGACGCACAAAGCCGGTACGCACGAACAGCGGCAGCGGGCAGCCGCAACAGTGACAGCGCGATGTCGTCGGCGCCGCCGCCAGGCAGGCGTCGGTTGCAACCGCAACGGCGGCGTCGGTCGGGTCCGGCTGCAGTACATCATTCGCGGGGGACGCGGGTGAACGGTGATGCGTCACGAATTTGCATCTGACCCGGTGGCGTCGGGCTCGTGCCGCGTGTGCAAAGCGGCTGGAACGGCTTTGCTGATAGCGGTGACCCGCCGCGCGCGTGTTCTCGCGCCGGGCGGCCTGCGCACAGTCGGCGTCGCAATAGCGGTTGCCGCGATCGCAGCGGCGACAGATGAACACCTGCGCCCGGCAACGGGCGCACAGGAAGAGGCGGCCCGTGGCCTGCATCGGCGGTCCTTGTAGAACGCCGAAGAGGTTCCGGGAGAAATCGACGGGACGCGCAAGCGATGCGATACTGCAGCTTCATGCGTTCCGCCTGCCGGCCTTATGGCCCGCATCAGGGAATCCGTGGAGGCGTGGCACCGGGTTGAACTTGGCGGTTTGAGACCGGTGTCGCGCCTGTTGTTTCTTCGGCGAACCAGGTTTCTACCACGCTCCCGGCCGCACGCGTGATGGCGTGACGCTGCGCGCGTCTCCAGTCGCCCTGCGGGCTCCCTTCGACGCCCACAGCGTCAACTTCCTGCTCATCCCTATCAGGTCAAGGCAATACGGCGCCGCCTCTACTGACGCGTGCGAAACGCTGCTGTCAACCTGACGCCGCCAGATTTACGCGGTTTTAGACCGCCATCGACATGCGGTGGCCGGGATTGCCGATCTGACCGGCAATCTCTTGCACACCTTCGGGCGCTTCGGCGAATGCGGCACTCGCGCAGCTAATGAGCGCTACGAGCGCGATCACTTTCAGTCTCATTGTTCCTATCTCGCGTTACGCGTGCGCCGGGGCAGTTCGGGTGCGACTGGTGGTGCGAGGTTTGGCAGCCTTCGCGGCCGGCCGCTTGGGTGTCGGTGCTGTCTTCGCAGCCCGCGCTGTCTTCGCCTTGGGCGCGGCAGTGCGTTCCATCGATTCGCGCGCGGCGCGACCGAGAACTTCCTCCGACCACTGATTAATGCTCTCGCCAGCCGCCGAGGCGGCCACGCTGACCGCCGCGTGAATGCTCGGATCGATCCGCAGCATCAACTTGCCGGACGCGGGCTTGTCCGGTGCCACACCGCGTTCCTTGCAATCCGCGAGGTAATCGTCCACGGCTTCGATAAAAGCCGTGCGCAGCTCGGCGACGGCCTCGCCGTGAAAGCTGATGATTGAATTCACGCCGAGCACGCGCCCGACAAATATGTTGTCGCGCTCATCAAATTCGACTCGCGCCATATAACCGCTGTATTGCATGGTGTTCATGGCTTGACTCCTGCTCGTTCAAAAAACTCCCTGGCTTCTTCCACCTGATACCGCCGCGCTTCCTTGCCGGGGTGCGGTCGGTGACACCGCCACTCCTGACCGTCCAACAGGATCTTGACGCGCGATCCTTCGCGCTCGATCACGTCCCCGCCGAGCGACTTGACCAGCGCTTCGATGTCGGCAAACACTATGCTGCCAAGTGTGGGCTTCGCGAAGATCGCTGCGAGGGTGCGGGCGTGTTTTGTTTTCATAGGTCCATGATAGCAAAAACGCTATCTCCGTGCAATCATAAAGTGATATCAAAACGCGCAGCGCCCCGCCGTCCGAAGCGCTTCGTGTGACGCGCGACTAGGGTTCTGATAATCATATAGCCGGCCCCCTCCCGTTCGGGTCGAACGGCTGGCGTAGAGTCGAGGTGCGAACAGCGACGTGACGCACAGGAGGCCGTCGTGGAATACGACCGCGCGATTGGCGAAATCGCGCGCGACGACGAGCGCAGCAGGCGACTCATGCAACTGCGCGGCATCGGTCCGACCACCGCCAGCGCATTGCTCGCGA
>NZ_CADIKH010000237.1 GCF_902859855.1 Paraburkholderia humisilvae | reverse complement strand
GGGCCTCTCGCATGTGACCGAGAGCGACCGCTGGGTATACAAGGGGGCGGTGTCGACGAACACGCGCGGCGCGTATGGGGTAGCAGTTAGCGCCGGGTACCAGTGGTAGGAGCAGTTCCCGTCATCCCGGCTGTCCAGTGGGACAGCCGGGAGCGGACGATGGGAATTTCATATCGAAAGTTACCCGGTAACCATGACGAGGAGGTGCGAAATGACGCAGACGACGCAGCGGCGGGCGGATTATCGGGCAAGGCGTGAACCGGCGGGCGAAGACGGTGATCGGCGTCTGGATATGTGGGTAAGTACCAAAGCCTGGCTTGCCCTGGCGCGGCTGGCCTGCTATCACTCGGTCTCGAAGCGCGAGATGCTGGAGCGACTGATCGTGCGGGCCGATGACGCGGTCATATGCCGACTGGATCCCGCGTCGCAGCAGTGGTACTTCGACGCACAGCGGTAAGACGTTGCTTGCCGTGGACCGACTACCTGACAGTGGTCGGTTAATGCAGATGAGCGCGATGCCCTGAAAGGCGTAGACCTTCAGGGCATCGCGCTACGCAGACCATCCGCCGCCACGGTCTAGTCGCCCATCTCAGCACCACTATCACGCTCCGGCCCGTTCTCCATGGGTTCAGCATTCGCTTGTCCAGCCGCCTGATCGTCCGGTTCTCCTGACCGGCCCGACTCTTCTTTGCCAGCTACTGCCCCCACCCCGTCCGATTCGGCCGGCGCCCCGCCTTTGCGCTCCTCGCGCGATCCCGCCAAAGCCTGCTCCGTCGCGTCCCGGGTGTCGCCTCGGGCTTCGCGCTGCTCACGTGAACGTGCCAGGGCCTGCCCGACCGCATCCGGCTGTCATCCCGGCCTGACGTTTCGTGAGCTTTTCCGCCTGCCCGGCGATTGGCCTTCCCCAGACCATGCATAACCAGTCACTGATGTACACCCTGATCAATATGATTCGGCATCCATAACAAACACCTCAGATCTGCTTTCTATAACCTTGCTGTGGCATGTGGCAAGATTTGCGCTTCGCCCGACGATCGACGTCGTACACAACTCATCCGTATTTTGTTTGAAGAGGCGGCAAGGATCGAATCGCATTCTTCCGTCTGTCGCCAAGGTGGCGCGCTGATCGATGATTCGCTCGATTGTGTTGGCTTCGAAGGTTTTGTCTATGCTCACGCGGGCGCTGCGTCGCGCGAGCTTGACTATGACGGAACTTAGTCAAACTGTACGTAGACGAAGCGGGACGTAAATCGGGCCAGTATCATGTGTCACTTTGAACAGGCAAGCGAGCTACCGGAGGGTACTTGAAAGAGGCGATTGACATCGTCGGCTGGTTTGTGACCAGCTTGATGATCGGTGCAGGGGCACCAGCCGCGGGCATGTGGTTGACGAGCGTTTTGAACACAGCGACTGAGAAGCTGTCCAAACCTACAGAATTCGTGATCAACTACTTCGTGCCTTACCGCGACGGCCAGCTCGGTTACGTTGTGCTCGGCTGGGCGATGGGTGCGATTGTGGAACTCATGAAGTCGTATTTCACAGCGCCCAAGGGCAACGAGATTGCGAGCGGTGGTGGGATGGTGGTCCTCGCGCTCATCGGTACGGCTCTGTCGGCAATTGGTGCGTCGAACCCGGCAAAACCGAAACCGGCGGACGAAACCGCGTGGCGCCACTACACGCTGTTTCGGCGATGACGACTGCGGCCGCATTGCTGGCCATTCTTCCGTCCCTGTGGACGTTGATGCAACACGCCAGCAAGTAAGGGCAACAAGCAGACTCCCAACACAGGCCGCATTGATGCGGCCTTTTTCATACGTGCACAATTTGACATAGTTAAAGTTAGCGAGCGATCGCGCTATTATATTCATCGATGGTTTGTGTATCACACCGTTCAGTTACTGCATCCTTGCTCGCAACCGTTCGCGGGGTTTCGATACGCTTGTCCGGTGTCGAAACCGGCGCCTATCCAATTACGAACCCGCCCCGGGTAACAACGATTGCCTGAGCGTCGGTCAGGGAGTGAAAATGCAGGCCGTCCGCCATGAATCTCGCTGCGACCTCTGCCATGATCGAGGCAAGTCCGGGCACGCTGGAACCAGAATGGGGAACGATATGGAAATCAACCAGATTTAGTCCATTCCACATGGGAAGCTCCGGATAGCCCGCTGGGACCTCGTTGGGATCGTCCGCAAGATCTATCCCGCGAAGTGACGGGGTCACTACGCAGGCGCCTGCGCTAAAGCCTCCATATGTGAACTCAGGATTCCGTAGCAGAGTCGGAAGCAACTGATCCAGTCCGCTGGCGTGAAAAGCGCGGCGCAGGACAAACGTGTTGCCGCCGGTCGCCCAAAACAGCCCGTATTGTCGCAGCCTAGCAAACAACTGATGAGGCTTGCCAAAATATGCCTTCAGATCAATTTCCTCCGCTGTGACCCCCAGTCCGGCCAGAGTGGAAAGCGTTTCTGAAAGATACTTGTATCTGCCCGGGCTTTCCAGGCCATCGTTCGCGTTCAGGCAGATGGCCGCTCGCTTGTTGGGACCAAGTAGCTGTGTCAGCCGGTTCGGGTTCGCACCGAAGTGCATTGATGAAAGATAGAGGTTCATTCAGTATCCGGCGCCATCGCCTCTTACAGCCTTGCGCCCGTGAGTTTGTCGTTGCGTGTGCCAACAGTTGTGTCGCGATAAGATGGTCGCGACGAGTAAACCCCGATATTATAAGGAGTACGTTACATAATCAACGAGTAGAACTGCGCATAAACCGTTCGGTCGACGCCGTCGTCTTTCATCTGCTTCTTGCGGATCATGTGCATATATATGAACGCCTCCCGTTTGCGAAGCAATTTCGCATGCTTTGACGTCCAGGATCGGCTGCGGCTGTATATACGGCCTTACTGCAAAACGGACGCAGCGGGCCCCTATGAA
>NZ_CADIKH010000236.1 GCF_902859855.1 Paraburkholderia humisilvae | reverse complement strand
GTTTCACGGGCCGCTAGCCACCAGCAGCCAGCGCCAGGCCATGGTGATCCTCAACGCCCTCTTCTCGTGGCTCGTCGGGGCCGGCTATCTCGCCGGCAACCCGCTGTCACTGTCGCGCCAGCGGGCGCGCCGCACGTCGCCGCGCATCACGCGCTTTCTGGAGCGTGACCTGTGGCAGGAGGTCAAGGTCTATATCGACTCGCTGCCCCGCGGGACGGACCGCGAGCGCGAGCGCTACTGGCGTGCGCGGTGGCTGTTCACCCTGCTTTACCTCGGCGGCCTGCGCATTTCGGAAGTCAGCGGCAATTCGATGGGGCGCTTCTTCTGCCGCCGCGACGCCGACGGGCACGAGCGCTGGTGGCTCGAAGTACTCGGTAAGGGTGACAGGGAGCGGCTCGTGCCTGCCTCCGCCGAAATGATGGTCGAGCTGGGCCGGTACCGGCGCGAGCGCGGGTTGCCCGTGCTGCCCGCCCCGCACGAGGACACGCCGCTCGTGATGCCACTCGGCCGATCGATGAAGCCGCTCACGCGCGCCGCGCTGCACACGATCGTCAAGGGCATCTTCGCCGGCGCCGCCGGAAAACTGCGCCTGCGCGGTGACGAATACGTCGCCCGCGCCGCCCAGCTCGAGCGGGCGTCCGCGCACTGGCTGCGCCACAGCGCAGGCTCCCACATGGCCGATGGCGACGTCGATCTGCGGCTCATCCGCGACAACCTGGGTCATGCGTCGCTGACCACCACGAGCCTTTACCTGCATGCCGATGACGACCAGCGTCACCGGGAAACCGAAGAGAAGCACCGCATTGACTGGTAGCGCCAGCCCCCCACGCGCTCAGAAAATATGGCACGGAGGCTAACCGCACGCCGTGGCGCAAGGCACACCTGTCGATTGATCCGGACCGGAGATGAACATCCACGCGATTGCCGTGACGGGCACGGAGCTGTCCGATGCAGCCGGGCTCGACGCGGCGCTGGCTGTCGACGCCTGCGTGGACTGCGTGATTGCCGATGGGACGTACTACAGCATCGCGCGCGCCGAAGCGTGGTCAGCCAGCGGCATATTGCCGGTGATTCCGCCACCGGCGAGCGCGGTCGTTCACGATCAGTCGGCCACGCGCTGGCCTTGGTTTTGTCGCGTTAAGGTGTTGAGGTAAAATTCGAGCGCCGCGACGACGACAGCGGATGAAGATGGTGACGACGAAAAAGATAGCGCGTAAAGCGCTGCCCGATGGGATAGCGAAGGTACTCAAACGGCTGCACTATCCGGCGGATGTGATTCTGCAGTGCGTGCGCTGGTACGTTGCGTACTCGCTGAGCCTGCGCGATCTCGAAGAGATGATCGCCGAGCGCGGTTTCGAGGTCAAGCCAGCATCCGAGTGCAAACTGATCGCACCAACGCATTGCAAGATCGCCATGCCGCTTCTCAAGCAGCGCACGCAACGCATGCGCTTCAACCGGCTCAATTCTTGTCTTTCCCAATCCCTCGCTCCCTTTTCTTGTTTTCCTACTCGATAATCGTTTGAAGCCGAGCCAACGCGTCCTCAACCACTTCGACGGGTGCGCGCTCGATCTTGCGCGCGCCGCGCCCTTCCAGGTCAAGCATGCGCACCATGTTCACGAGTGCCACGCCTTGGGTCTCCGTTCCCGAGCCTGAGAGCGGCACCGCGAAGCCCGCAAAGCGGGCGAATTCGCCGCCTTGGGTAATCGGCGCGACGAGTGCCACACCCAGCGCATTGAAAGCGGCGGGAGATAGCACGAGCGCCGGACGAAAATCGCCTTGCTGCTCACGACCGACAGTCGGATTCAGGCTCACGCGCACGATATCGCCCCGCTCGAACTTGACCCGCTTCACCATGCTTCACGCCCCACGGGCTTGACTTCGCCCCAAGCCGCGATGTCGGCGGGGATAGGAGCTTTCGCGTCGCATTGAGCGACCAGGTCGTCCAGCGAATACTTGCGACGTGCCGGGGTCAGCAGCACGCCATCCGGCCGCACGTCGGCACTCAGCGAACTGCCGACCGTCGCGTTGATCTGTTCGAGCAAAACGCTCGGCAAACGAACTGCCGCGCTATTACCCCATTTTTGAATCTTGAGTTCCATGACAACCTCCGTATGTTTATCCATTGTAGAAACGTGCGGTACGAAATGCAAGCAGTTTGTTTCTACAATGGCGATACGTCGGTGAACGAGATGACTATGGTGCTACCCAGTTATCGGCAGCAAACACCGCAAGTTTTGAGCATAGATCGCCCCTCATTCCCGAAGCTCGATCCCAGCTATGGCTTCGCGAAGCTCACACGGCGACATGTCGAGATATGGCGTAACGTGGTCGAGGCGAACTCCGGTGTAAATCGCCTTACCCAACGCATGATCGAACAGCCCCTCCAGACCTTTGCCCTTGCTCATCACCGACCACCCATTTCATACGGCTGGCTACTTTAACCGATTCCCTAAGCCGATTTGCACCAGGGCCTTCTGACCTTTAGCACATCAAATGGCTCGTGCAGTTCGTAGCGCTCGTGGGCGTCGTGGATATCCATGGTTTCGTGCATGACCGTTTCCCCTGAAGTAGTCATTCGCCAGACTGCGGCGGATTGCGAGCTCCTGGCCGAACCCGGAGGAACGTGGCCCGGTGGTCAGTCGCAGATGAGTCAAACCGACTGCCTGTGTTGTCGGGATAGTAGCGTTTTGAAGGGGGGCGCTGCATCACATCCGCGTCGACCGTTGTCACATTTATTGCGATTTCCCGAACCTTTATGCACGAACGCTCTCCGGATTTGAAGCGCTGCATGATCGCGAATTGACAAAATTATCGTCGCAACGGTGACAAAATCAATACGGTGTACGGCTGCGCGCGCATCATCCTTTCAGGCATCGAACTCAATGAAATGAACGCCTCCCACCCGTGAGCATTGGCGGCCGATAGAAGAAAAGGGGACCGTCACGGGCCGACGGCAC
>NZ_CADIKH010000235.1 GCF_902859855.1 Paraburkholderia humisilvae | reverse complement strand
TCTGTCACCACCTAACGGTCGCCACAACGAGGGGTCGGGCATGGCGATATTTTTACTCGCGGACCACGCGAGGGGGCATGCACATGCCCGTACTAGCCAGCTTTCACGGTAAGCCGATGCCGTTACCGCCTTCCCGCTCGCCCCGATCTTTAAAACTGCGCAACTGAATTCCCGTGCTCCCAGCGCAAGCATTTTGTATGTTTATCAAAATCGATTATTGATTTGACATCGAATTCCGAGATAGCATAAAGGACACTGTTGATTATTCTACGCTTTAAATAATGAGCCACATAAGAAGTGCGTCTTTTTGGGTTCGCACGATATTATTGGCAACTCGCTTTCACCCTAATCAACCGTACATTCGTTTGCTCGATTCCGTATTCGAGCCGTCTTTCTCGGGGGGCCGGTGATGCATAGTGAGGTTTTTACGGGGTTACACTTTATACCCATTGTTGGGCTGCCGGGTGCTGGCACGACAGAACTCATGCTGCAGTTGGAAAAACGCGGAAAACAAACGATCTCCATTGAATCTCTGCTCGGTGTCAGCGATCTTTTTCTTGCTTATTCAAACGACAAAAAAACGGTAAACCACGAAGAAATTTCCAATATTTTAACAGAAAAACTTAATGGCCTTAACCGCGAAGAACCGGTTTATATAGAGTGGACGCCACTCGATTTTATGGGCGCGACACTTCCGATTGAACTAATCGACAACATCCGACGCTTTCGCTGCCTCGTTCTATCATGCCCAAGACAAAAGAGATTGACGCGACTATTAAAAAAATATGCAGAATGGGAATCGAACATTGAGTCTGTGATTGACAAGGTTTCGGGAAGACTTTCCCCGGAAAATTTGCACGAAATGCTATTATGTGCTAATTCCAGCAGAAAAAATCGTTTCCCAGAGTTCGTCACATGCATGGTTGACAGATATTTAGATCCCGCGTGCCTACATGAGATTTTTGAATTCGATTGCGCATTTGTCATAAAAATCAACGCAAGTGGACGAGACTTCCTCAGCACGTTCATTCCAAATCAAACCCGCGAGGGTCTGATTCAGCAGATACTCTAATTCTCTTTGAAGCCATATCATGATCTTGATAAGATAAATAGGATTTACCACACTGTACTGCCGTTCAGTCGCGCCTCGCGGAACGCGATGCAAGCGATGACTAAATGATTTAGGGCGTTGAAATTATCCGCTTATACAGAAATACCTGGATTACCCCCCACCACGTAATGCGCCAAAAGTCTTATCAACGACTTGACTGCTCCCCGCCCTCAAGAGCTGAGCTTTACCCACAAGTGCGGTTGTAAACTGGATCGGAGGGTGTTAACTTTTGTCCATTCTGTTGATGCAGCGGCGGCGGATTGGCGATCGGGGACGACACGGCAGACTGGGCGAGCGAGGAATTCGCGCAAGCGGATCTCGGAGACGCTCGCTTGTCGCACCGCCTGGTGGCACTGGCGCGCCAACTGGCGAGCAGTCCCCACACTTCGCTGCCGCAGGCGCTGTCATCTGCTGAACTGAAGGCGGCCTACCGGTTCTTTGACAAAGCCCAGGTCGACACCGACGGTGTACTGGCGCCGCATATTGCGCAGACGCCGTACCGTATGGAGCAGATTCCGGTAGTGCTGGCGATACAGGACACCACCGAATTTAACCTGACGCATTTGCCTGCCACAGATGGTTTGGGACGCTGTACCGGCGGCAATGAGCGTGGGTTCCTGATGCACAGCATGCTGGCGGTCAGTCCGGAAGGTTTGCCGCTCGGCGTATTGGGCATAAAGACATGGGCCCGTCCTGAAGGAACCTAGGGCAGCGCCGCGCGGCGCAAATCCCGACCCATCCATGAGAAGGAGAGCATCAAGTGGATCGAGGGGCTTGCGCACCTGTCGGCGCTGAAGTCGCGCTGTGAGCACACGCAACTCGTTGGCATCGGCGATCGCGAAAGCGATGTCTATGAACTGTTTGCTGTGCAACGCCCGCACGGGGTGGACTTGTCACGCTTCGCAGAATATCGCGTCGCCGTGACCTGTTGTACGACCAGCAGTTGCCTGGCCGGACATGCGTTCCTGGTAACGGGAGGGTGTGAAGCTCTGGCAACAACGTACCTCTCGATTGACGAATCACCCCGGCGACGGGGAAGGAATCGGCACTGCCAGCCGCCGTGCAGTGTGAGGTGCCAGGCAAGTTCCGTATGCGCAACGGATGTGAACTGCTGATAAACCTCGTGATGATTAGTGGGGCAAAGCGGCTGACAGGCCCTGACCAAAAGGTGTGTAGCCGGTTGTCCAACTGGCGCGAATGGACACGTCGTCAAAGAGCTACCGGGGGAAAGGCAGGCGCTAACCGGTAGACCCAGAACACCGGGTCGGCAGGGGCGGGAACGTAGTAAGCCCGACTCACCGCCAAACTTGCGGCACATGGCAAGATGGCAGGCGAACCGCAAGGCTGGCTGTTGGTGGCGCGGGTATGAGAACGCGGAGGAAGCGAATGGCGGGCAGTAATAGCTCGCATAGGGGTTCGAAATTTGCCCTGATCTGAAAGGATGCAGACTTCCGCGTGGTGCAGCTGTCGCAGGTGTTCATTTGAAGTTCGACTGCAGGGAAGCTTGAAAGAGGCCGTTTTACGACGGTTTAGCGCCCTCGTCTCAACAATGAGATAAACCAACGATGTGACGGCTTGCGAAGGGCTTGTGCAATACGGCAAGACCGGCGCCAGTACGGCGCCTAATGCTGTGCTCGAGCTGTATGCAGGGAAACTTGCACGTACAGTTGTGTGTCCAGCGAAGGCTGGCATGTTCAGCAGGAGTCAGTCCTGCCGGGGTAAAAGTCAGAAGCCCCGTAGCCTGGATAGCAGGGTGGCGGGAAACCAGGACTCTGAAGCCTATCGACTGGTGTCCCCGAGGGGGATGCGTGAGTCATCGGGCCGTAATGAAGATGAACGTGAATGTGGCCTCGA
>NZ_CADIKH010000234.1 GCF_902859855.1 Paraburkholderia humisilvae | reverse complement strand
GCCTCGTCCAACGGCTTCTTTGCCATGGCGCGTATCTCCATTCAATCCGTTAGAGATATAACGCGCCAGCATCGAATCGGTTGTCATGTTTTATGGGAAACTCAATAGTTTGGGATCTGGTGATGTCGATCTGAAGCGACGCCGCGCGGACTTGCGCTCCGCTAGCGCCGCGTCCTTGCCTGTGTTGCAGCTATCTCAGGCCGCATGCACGGCCGGAAAGGGAGGTGCCCAATCGTGTCTGCCAGCGAAGGGCGAGAAGTTGCGATAGCGTGGAAGGACATCGTGCGAGTAGGGTGGGCGGTCACGCAGCTGACGTATAAACATAAGACGCTCGAAGGGGTTCATGCGGTCTCCAGTAGTCTGATCAGACTTTTAAGGTGAATCTTTGCGCGGCGACAATTCTGAGCCGATGTCCCACCTGCGTTGACAAAGAAGGCGCTGATCTGCATGAGTGAGAGTCACCGCCGGTGGCGGTGCTCAATGTGGCAACACAAAACGCCTGATACTTCGTAGTGCGGGCCGACGTGCGCCTCAATTTGCTTGACGATTGAGACTTGCCATTTACCTGTGCGTGATGAAATCACGCATCTGACGCCATTCGCTCTCTCGATGAACCATGACAAGCACTTCGTTTGGGGTTGTCGAAAAAGGTGCGCCATAGTGGGCTTGCTAATGAACGCTCTTCCCACTAGACCTCAGCCAAGGTTCTCGGAGGGGGGCGGGCCGCAGACCTGGCGCTTTTGCGCGACACGGGGTTCGGTCTCGCCGCCACGCCCATCCCAAGTGTGCGCGCGCCGATCAGCACGGCCGACGCTGCATCCTGGTGTGCTGCATCCTGAGGCCGCAACGGTGCGCTCAGCCTTCGCCAGTCGCTGGGGGCGATCAGTGTCGGCGATGAGGGGCAACCAAGCCTTGCTGGTATCGAATTACTCGAGCGGGCCACGCGCGACGTTGCCGATCGGAGGCTGCGGCGTGCGAGTTCTCTGGGCATTTTCGTCTCTTATGGAATGCATAGTAACGATTGAAAGGGTCGAGCATACTTTATGCATTGTCGGAAAATCAAGTGCTGGTTTTGGTATTGACTGGTCCGTCGAATCATCCGTTGAGTACTAGAAAGTAATGCAAAACCAATGTATGAAAGAACGTAACGTGAGAGCGAAAATTGTCCAGAATCAGTGAATCGATTGCAGCACAGCTATTTCGGCGAGAACCGGGCTGGTAGCAGCTCGTTAAGCTGCGGGCTGCGGATAGGCCAGAAAACGTCAAGGAGTTCAAACGGGCCGAGCGCCCCATCGAGGGTGAAGGGCTCCCGTCGTCGGGCACATTGAGCGTCAGGACATGATGGTGCCCCGAGGGCTTTTGCCGGTGGCTACCGATGATCCGCGAAATCGGGTCCGAGAGCGTTTGCATGGTACATGCCGGCTGGTAGCACCGAGTGCGTCGTGTGCGCGACCGTAATTCGAGTGCTTTCGGTATGCTACCTCCGTATCGG
Source organism: Paraburkholderia humisilvae (assembly GCF_902859855.1). Taxonomy (GTDB): domain Bacteria; phylum Pseudomonadota; class Gammaproteobacteria; order Burkholderiales; family Burkholderiaceae; genus Paraburkholderia; species Paraburkholderia humisilvae. The sequence continues at coordinate 1,475 of NZ_CADIKH010000234.1, read as the reverse complement.
CGACCAGGCGAAACGCGGGACGTTTGTTAGGCTTAGCGTTATGCGTTGACGCCCGTGGCGATCAGCGAGGCACTCTGGACGATATGAGGCCGCGAAAAGAGGGACGAACCCGGTCGACGTGGCAGCCTCGAGGAAAGATTGTACGTCATCGAAGGGCACGGACTATCGCCGTGGTTGCGACCTATAGACGTGAACGCGCATCCGCTGTTCTATCCCGATGAAATTCGCAACGGTCATCTGCTGACGAAAACGCTTATGCTGTTCAATGCCGTCACGAGCTGTCGCGCTTAATCGCGCTCTTCGTGATTTCGTCGCTCGCAATGATGATGGTCAATCCGGCGCGGGAAACTACTTGGAAGGGGCTCGCGGAAGTTTGCGTCGCTGCGGAAACCATGCACTTGCTGCGCGATGACGGCAGTGCTGACACTTATGTATAGCGACATGGGTCAAGCCTCTGTTCGACTTTATCGTGAACCTCATGAACGTATTCAACAATTCGAACCCTTCCATCACCCGCCCAGCTACTTCGGTCACCGCTGGTGCTGCCCGGGAGGCCCAGCGGGGTTTAACGCCTCCAGCAGGCGCTCAAAACTTTTCCGGGCGTTCTCCTTACGTAGGGTCCGGCCTGCATACGCCGCTGTCAAGTCCCTCCGGTCCTTCCGCCACCTCTCCGGAAATTCAGGCGATACGAGCGCCCTCCCCCGAGACATCGCCGGCGCATCCTCGGTCATCAGACTACGACTGGAGGATGATCGCCCATGTATTTGGCTCGCAAAGCCAGGTGCAGGATCTGGCCAGAAAGGCACTCGTGGACAGGGCTTATCGGGAACAGGCCCGGGAACAGAGGGCTCCCGCAGTCGACGTGGCCGTGATAGCGGATATTAACAAGAGAGCGCTGAATATTCGCTACGATCGAACGTTCGAACAGAATGGTCATAGTGGTTCATCGGGTTATATAACCAAAGACGGATTTACTGCGGCCCAAAAGATCTATGTGGAAAAAAAATACGCTGACGAAGACTGGCGCCGACGGGTCAATGACGACAATCCATGAGTACGGTTTATGCGGGCCTTGTTCATGGAGCGAGTGGTGAGGGGAGGAGCAACGTTAGGAAGTGCCAGTCGTGCTTTCGCCGAAGCGATGTGAAGGGTAATCGCGAGGGCGCACAAATTGTACGGGCGACGGTGCTTGCGCTCGACCGGGCTACACAAGATTTGTGAGTTAATGAGCGATGAGCTCACATGTGCGAGTGAGAGTAAAACGCTCGGCCAAGTGATTCGTAGGGCAGGGTATAGCCCATTCCATTACACACAAGTTGAGCTGAGTGGGCTGTAAACTTCGACGCTTTGCCGTTTACTCCTGCTTTTTGCGTGACGAGCGAATGGCACAAGCGACGGAGAGTTGGGCGGCAATGGAATTCAAGGGTATTGATCTGGGCGACAAGCGCCTGAACCGACGGGCAGTGCTGTTGGCC
>NZ_CADIKH010000233.1 GCF_902859855.1 Paraburkholderia humisilvae | reverse complement strand
ACCGTCGCTCGCAACAAGCTCAAAAGCGCTCAGCACCGACCTTCGATCATCGCCGCGTGCTGGATTCAGGCAACCTTGTGGTGACGTCATGATTTATGGAAAGGTCAATAGCAGCGCCTTCAACTCCTGTCCTGGCCTTGCCGCTCGCCACCCGAAGCTCCTGTACGACCTGCAAGGCTGAGTCATCAGTAGCCAAATCAAACAAGGCTTCGGACACGTCTTCTGCCAGCAGTTCATGGGCAAAAATCTGCAAGCGTCTCGCCAGCTCGGTGACGCGCTTTGAAACTCGTGTTCCACCTCTCGGCTTTGGCGGCCAGGGACATATGGCCCAGGAGTGGGATGATTCGATTAAGGAATTCATCTTGCCGCAAAATCCGGTGACTCGACTCTGTGTTTCAACAATCCGTGGACAACAGTGTGCATAACGTGCGCATGACATGGCTAAGTCGTCGACGAATCTTCGATTCGTTATCTCGCGAATGAAGCTGGGTGGACCTTCGCGGAGCCGCACCTCGTCTGTGTGTCCACCTGACAAGCCTGTGGACAACAAACGCGATAGTTGCATCTCGAACTGCAAACCGTTTCGGGAACAGGCTAGCAGTACATACCATCATCAGCATGGATTCCAGCTACGCTCTAAAGGCTCTCGGAGGACGATTTCGTTGGGTGCAGCAAGCCACTTTGACACGCAGACGGGGTCACCATAGGGTTGCACAATCGCGCCCAGTGCGAATCGATCCGCCAGTCAGGAAATGGGACTGACCAGTCCTTCGTAAGCGCAAGTGTGAGCGCGCCTAGATTTCGAAACTGAACGAGCGCAAGCCTGCGCCAAAGTCAACTTGCCGGGGCGCTATACCGATGACAGATAATGAAATTGATTTTCGTTGCGGGTGACCGGCGTGACCGCGGCAGGCCAGACGAATGTTGACGCCGCCACGCTCGCCTCGAGCGTCTATCGTAGGCCAAGGGGGGGCGAAATGCTGCTCACATGGCGCGAAAAGCGAACAGCTGGCAAACAACGGCTTAAGCATGCTGAGCCCGGTCTCCAACCGGAGATCTTAGAATCGCTCGCGCGTCGTCAATTTAGTGGCTTGTTCAGCTTAGACTTAACGTTGGATGGATTGTTGTCCATCTTGCACAAGGATCCCCTTTTGACAAGACAAGCCGCAGCTAGTGCAATCAGCGGCAACTCCATCAGGTTAGCTGTGCTCCATCCGAAGCTGTTTACCAGCCATCCGGCCGAAAATGAGGCAATGATGTTCCCTCCATAGACAAGCAAGGAATTGAAACCCTGCGCCCTATCCTTATTGACGGCGCTATATGTCTCCCCGAGCAGCAGAGTCCCACCGTTGAAAACGAAGTTCCACGCAATTCCGGAAAGAGCGAGCTCAAACACGAACAGCTCGTAGCTCTGCGTTGGCCACATGGTTAGCAGGCTACCCGCCGCGTTCACCGCGAGACCGCAGGCGATCACACCGCGCAGGGTGAGGCGGCCAGCCAGCCACGGGAAAAATAGCGAAGGCAAATACATACTAACGAAGTGGGCCTGAAGAACTGTGGCTGCGCTGGCAATCCCATAGCCGCAATCATGCAAGGTCAACGGCGCTGCGTTCATAGTCAACGTCATGCTTGCGAAGCCGACCGCGCAGATCACTCCAACCCGATAGAATCCTGCATCGAAGGATTTTCCGCTGCCATACTGGCCAAGTTCGTCAGGCGACATCTCTCGGCCCAAGTCAATAGAGATGAAACATTGACTGACTGCCAATAATAGACAAAGGACGACAATTGCAATAAAGCCGCCGGCATAGGGAAGTGACGGAATCGCGGGCGCGAAGCGACCCGCCAGCCATGGACCAGTGAGTCCCCCGACGACACCACCGAGCGTCACCCAAGCCACTGCGGTAGTACGCGTCTGCGGGGACTCCGCCGCGTCAATGGCAGCAAAGCGGTAATACTGCCCAAAGGCGCTGAAAGCACCGAACAGGAAAGCGCCACCTAGCAGCAGCGGAAACAGTGAAAGCGCCAAGCCCAAGCATGACACTGCGGCACCAGTTGCGCCCAATCCCGCCTTGAGCATAAAACCAGCTCGGCGTCCCGTGCGACGCATCAGCATGGCTGCGGGGTAAATCGCAAGCATCGTACCTAGTACCCCAGTGCTAACCGGTAGGGTCGCAAGCGCCCGCGCCGGAGCTAGCAATTCACCCGCCAGAGCCAAGATGGCCGTCAACAGCGCTACGATCGTGGCAGTCAGCCCTTGGCCTACGGCGAGCAGCAACACGTCTCGCGACGGCATACGAAAACTCGAGGCGGAGCCTGATGTCAAGTGCTTTTTCCTAGACCTCTGGGTTCAGTTCATCATACTGCCGCAGAGGTTTACGGACGCAGTACGATATGGCATCACGGCGATCACATGGAGATCGCGACGAGGCGGAGACGATATGTTCGGTCGCCACAAATCTTTCCGGCAATCATCGAAAGATCTCCGTACGCCCTTCTCTTCTCGGGCCCACGCCAGGATCAGTTACATTTGTTTAGAGATCGACAGACAGGCAAAACGTTTGCGACATGGCAAGATGAAAAGCACAGCTCCGTAGCCGACCTTCAATAGTGACCAACGACAAATCCGGGAGCGATGCCCCCCAACAGTGCATCTTGACGCAATGCACGACGTCACTTCCGACTCTTATTTCAATTCCCCAAATACCATCTCAAGTTTTCAATTATGAAAAATTACCGTACGCCTTTACGATATCACAAATCACTCCGCCAATTCATTCATATAGTGATACGACATTTCAATTTAAGACATCAATAGTAATTTAACGACAAATACCACACAACAAAATCGTTGAATGGAGAAGCGTCCCTTATTGACCTTTCCATAAATCATGACGTCACCACAAGGTTGCCTGAATCCAGCACGCGGCGATGATCGAAGGTCGGTGCTGAGCGCTTTTGAGCTTGTTGCGAGCGACG
>NZ_CADIKH010000232.1 GCF_902859855.1 Paraburkholderia humisilvae | reverse complement strand
TGCCTCGTCCAACGGCTTCTTTGCCATGGCGCGTATCTCCATTCAATCCGTTAGAGATATAACGCGCCAGCATCGAATCGGTTGTCATGTTTTATGGGAAACTCAATAGTCCACTGCGTCATTGAAAAAACATCTGATTTGAAATGTGCAAAATGAAACGCATGGAACAGATGAACCTGAGCACGCTTGAGCACGAAAAATTGCTGGGCAGCCAACGCGCAGCCGAACCATACGTGCGGCGGGACGCCCGGCGTGGCAGACTGATTCTCGTGCTCATAGGCGGTCACGGCGGACCCATAGTTCATGGTTGCCCGGTACATAGATTACCTTCGAAAATCGCTGAGTCAACGCCGTGAAGCATTCTGTAACGACGGCCAGCGAATCGGAGATGTCACCTGCAAGAATTAATACGTCGTTCGGTGGTCGACGATCGACAGTTGCACCAACCATTCGCGATTGGCGGCATAGTCTAGATGGAGGTCGGAAATGGCAAATACTCGCATACCGTTCTCAGGAGAATGTCGAGCGCCGCAGCACGATGACATTCGTCGGCACCCGCGAAGTTAGAGATACAACGGTCCATGCTCTTAACAGAAGCTGCTGCGACCAACGGCGAACGCAGATCGCGCACAAATGCGTTGACGATGGCTGCAAAAGCCAAAAGTGGGGAGGCGTAGGGTCGACGGTGTCGGAAGTAAAGCTGATAGTCGCCGGCTGTTCGAGGCTGAACGAAAAACTGTCCAGCGCGGTGGACAGTCCTGTGCCGAGTGCCTTGACGTAGGATTCCTTTAGCGTCCAATAGCTAAAAAACGCGTGGTCAAAGTTATTCGGCGCGACGGAACGCAGCGCTGCACGCTCACTAACAGCGAAACTGTATTCGGCGAGGTTTGGGGTCGCCCGATCGGTTTGAATATGCTCAACGTCTACGCCTACCTCAACCTCGGCGGCGACTGCAAGCACGATCAGCCTGCTGGTGTGACTGATGTTGAAAGATAAATCAGGGAAGCTCGGCAGATAGGGGCGCCCATAACGGTTGGCGGCAAAGTGCAGCGCCTGTCCAGGCACGGATAGTCTCTCGGAGAGGATCGTTCGTACCAGCCAGCGGGTAATCAAATAGTCGCGGCGTAGTATTGGGAAACGAAAACGATTGCTTTGTGCGAGTTCGTCAGCGCTAAGCAAACCCCGGGTGATCTGCTGGATGGCTGCGTTGTCAACTGTATCGGGATCGACGAACCATAGATCGATGTAGTTAGGCAGCTCGGGCATGTCCATTCAAGAAATTTTATACAGTTCTGCAAGCAGATTTACACGAGCGTTGATTATAGAGGCGTATGTTATCAAGATTCCGCTGATTGTCGGTGGCCTACGTTGTCTGGCCCGCAGGCGACGCACGTTGGTTTCCGGGCAGGCCGTTCATGATAGGCGCCTTCTACGCGATTTTGTTCATCAGGGTAGACACCAAGTTGGTTGCGAACACAACTATGTCACCTTGATGCATACGGCCCTGCCGAAGCAGTTTCACAGGGTCACGAGATTGGCGATGATCACGCCCTCGTGCTGCTGCGATTGGAGCCGGCGCGTCAGCAGTCGCGCTCCGATACGGCGTTTGATGCGCGAGATCTGCGATTCGACCAGTGAGCGCTGGCCGGCCCCGCATTTGTTCTGGAATGCATGGATGCTCCTGTCCCTGATGTACATGACGAGATGGTCGTGCCAGCGCGTCGTCGGCCGGTCATGAACGACTGCATTCGCCGGTGGCGGAATCACCGGCAGCGCACCGAAGGCTGACCACGCCTCGGTCTGCGCAATACTGTAGTACGCGCCGTCGGCAATCACGCAGTCGACATTCGCGGCAACCGAGCGGCCAGGAGATAACGATACCGGAGCAAAAACCGTCAAGTTTTCGGCGCAGTCTAGCGCAGTCGCTCGCCGCGCGCATCCCTGCGAAATGGACACCACTGGATTTCGACTCGTCGCGCGACTTCGGTTGCTTTTGCTCATCGAAGAAGGATCTTCTCGATATGCCCGAAGACATTCAGGATGGGTTCGGGTACGCCATTCACCTCGCACAGGCGGGTGACAAGCATGACGATGCGAAGCCCCGGAAGGGCTTCGGAGCCGCCGGCGCTCTGGAAGTTGTGAGTCGGACGGCCAGGGTACTTACCGCGCAGTCTATGCCGGGAAAATCGCAGACGCTGTGTATGTGCTGCAATGCTTTCAGAAGAAGTCGACCAGCGGGATCGCCGCCTCGAAATATGGACTTGATCCGCGCGCGTTTGAAAGCGGCCGAAGCGCTGGCGAAAGGAGAACCGAAATGACGGAACATGAAAAGGGCAGCACGAACGTGTGTGCCGACCTTGGCTATGCCGATGCCAAGGAAATGCTTGTGAAGGCGAAACTTGTGACCACTATTCGCGAGATCATCAAAACTCGCGGTTGGACGCAGCAGGAAGCTGCAACTGTTCTCGGAATCCCTCAGCCCAAGCTTTCGAACATTCTTCGTGGACAGTTTCGCGGAATCAGCGAATCCGAGCTGATGCTGTGCCTGCCGCGGCTGGGACGCCGGGACATATCGGGGTTATGTTCGCTTGAGTTTGGGCGTCCTTGCAATTACCCACTTCTTTTTAGCGCGAAACCTGGTATCCTGGCATACGTCATGTTCCGTGTGCGAGCGAGATGGGAGGCAAGCGACAGACAGATGATCGGTCATGGTGCGATTTGGAAGTCCAAGGAAGCAATTTTCAGGACACCAGGCTGCATCGGCGCTTCGCGATCCTGCTGGAGAAGCTTTGGGCCGGCATGGGGCAGACCATCCCCTTTGCCTGCCAGGACTGGGCGTCGACCAAGGCCGCTTACCGGTTTCTGTCCAACGACCGTGTCAGCGAACACGATATTTTGAGCGGACATTTCGCTGCGAGTGCGGCGCGTTTCGCGGCAGCCGCCGGCACGATACTGGTTCTGCAGGACACCACGACCTTCTCGTATCAGCGCGAGCA
>NZ_CADIKH010000231.1 GCF_902859855.1 Paraburkholderia humisilvae | reverse complement strand
TCGCGAGCAATGCGCTGGCGGTGGTCGGACCGATGCCGCGCAGTTGCATGAGTCGCCTGCTGCGCTCGTCGTCGCGCGCGATTTCGCCAATCGCGCGGTCGTATTCCACGAGCCGGTCCTCGATGATGCCGACATGCTCGAGCAGGTCGCTTAAGCAGCGTCTCGCCCAACCTGGCAAGGCATCCAGATGGGCCGGGATCTCTCTTCGAAACCGCTCCGGGCTCTGCGGCAGCACCACGCCGAATTCGGAGAGCAGGCCACGCATCCGGTTGTAGATCGCGGTGCGCTCCTCGACGAAACCCTGCCGTGTCCGATGCAGGCACAGCGTGGCCTGCTGATGTTCATCCTTCAGCGGCACGAAACGCATGCTCGGACGGGTCACCGCTTCGCAGATGGCTGCTGCATCGGCCGCGTCATTCTTGCCGCGCTTGCCCGACATCCGGTACGGCGCCACAAGTTTTGGCGCCATCAGCTTGACCGTATGGCCGTACCGCTGGAACACCCGTGCCCAGTGATGCGCGCCCGAACAGGCTTCCATACCGATGAGACAGGGCGGCAACTGGGCGATCAGCGCAACCAGCTGGTCCCGTGAGACACGCGGCTTGACCAATACCGCCTCGCCGGTTCCGTCCACGCCGTGAACGGCGAACATGTTCTTGGCAAGATCAATTCCGACGATGACAATAGGCATGGACTTCCCCTCTTGTTGGTGTTGATGAACGTTCGAAACTTCATCATGGCACGTTGATGCCGATTTGCGGCTTCCGCCGCAGCCACGGGACGGGGAAGTCCCTTTCATTCGTTGGTGCCAGACAAGGTCCAATGGGTTTCAGAACCGTGGCTGTTGCCTGCGCAACGCCAGTCGGGCGTGGCTCATTGCCTGGGCGACCCGGTCATCTGCAAACAGCAGGCGTGGCAAAGGGAAGACCCAATCAGAACCATGGCTTTTCACCAGTCGCAATACTGGGCTCGTTTCCCTTGCACCGCCTTTTAGCCAAAGCAGCGGGTTACGTCAAATGGCTTGTGCTCCCGAAGCATGTGATAGCAGGCGCGTGCCAGCTTGTGCGCCAGCGCCTTGATCGCGACAATCCCGTTACGTGCGCGTTTCTTGCGCTCGTAAAAGCGCCTGGCTTGCGGACACGAGCGCATGGCGAAGCTGGCCGCCTCGACAAATGCCCATGCCAGATACCTGTTGCCATTCTTTGTGTTGCCTTCGCCTTTCTTCCTGCTGTTGCTTTCGCGCCGGCTGTCCACACAGCGGCAGTACGAACTGAAATTACCAACCTCGGTGAAACGCGAGATGGTTCCGGTTTCCAGCATGATGGTGGTTGCGAGAACCGGGCCAATGCCGGGCACCGGGTTCAGCAACACGTAGTCGGGTTTGAGTTTCACCCGCTGCATGAGTCGCTTCTCGAGGATTCTGATCTGCTGCTGCAAGGTTTGCATGACCGCCAGATTGGCCTGCATCGCGAGCGCTACGTCCGGTGCAAGGCCGAATGCGCTGACCTGTGTCTGGTCCAGACACTTGACCCGTTCCCCCCGCATCTGCCCACCTGTATTGCGTGAGAACAGGTTCCCGATAGCGAGGATCCGGGCGGTCCGGCATTGCACCAGTTGCATGCGCTTGCGCGAGAGGTCGCGCACCGGACGTTCTTCTGCTGGGTAAATGTAGCCTTCCGGGAGTAACCCCAGACGCAGCAATTGTGCGGGATGAGCCGCATCAGTGAAGTCGCCACTGTATTTCAGTCCCTCGTACTGTCTGATTGCCACGGGGTTAGCCAGATGCACCCGGTAGCCATCGTTCATCAGCTGGTCCACGAGCCAGTACCAGTTGTACGTTGCTTCGATGACAACCCCTACCAGATCTTCGCGGTGCGGTGCAAGCGCGGCCCGGATCTGGACCGGATCGTTTGGTAACCGCCGCTGGTAGAGAACCCGGTCAGCTTCATCGCTGACCACAACTACACTGTTGTTCGAGTGCAGATCGATTCCACTAAACCTGTTCATACCGGCCTCCTGTGCGTCACGTCGCTGTTCGCACCTCGACTCTACGCCAGCCGTTCGACCCGAACGGGAGGGGGCCGGCTATATGATTACCAGAACCCACCATCATCCTAGGGCTCGCACTTGAATGAGAAATCGGTTACAGGTGCTCCTCCAGGGCCGCGAGAATATTCGGCGGTTCGGGCTTACTCCCCCACAATGGAATCATTCTGAATAAAACTGTCAAAAAATGACATTAATAGATTGATTCGCTTGCCATTTCTCAGTGTTGAATCTTAAATGTTCATGAGAAATTTATTTTGGAATCGAGGCCATACATCTTTAGTAGCGGCGCGCTTCTGTGAGCGGAAAGTTGTTAAGGTCATTTCAGATGGGTTTGTAAATTGTCGATATGTTTTGCGCTTCGTCGGGAAGACAAGGTCCATGCAACTGAATTGGGGTGCCATCAAGAAACGGATTTTTTGCGCGTGTGCGCCGTGAAATCGTGCCAGTTATCGTCTCGGCCCGCAAGGGATAGTGAGACTAGGTGGCGTTCGACGAAAGCCCCCATCATGTTCTGACGGAAACGACACCCCCGAACGCGCAGTTCACAAATGTTGACACATGCGCGATAAAAAAAGCGTGATGATCATCACGCTGTCATCGCGAGTCAAAGTGAATCTGCATATGAGGTGTTCACTCTCGGGGACGTAAAATGAAAGATGCACGAACGTCGGTTGCCATTATCGGTTCGGGAATGATCGGAACCGATCTGATGTGCAAGGTTATCGAGTCGGAAGTCTTCGATATTGCGTTTATGGTTGGACGCGATACGAATAGCACAGGTCTCGCGATTGCCAAAGAGCGTCACGTCGAGACATCGTCAGAGGGAATCGACTTTCTGAAGGCCCATGCCAACGCATTTGACATCGTATTCGATGCGACGTCGGCGTACGCGCATGCGCAACATAACGCGTTTTTCTCGGCGGCCGGAAAGTTCGCGATCGACCTGACGCCGG
>NZ_CADIKH010000230.1 GCF_902859855.1 Paraburkholderia humisilvae | reverse complement strand
ATCCAGCATGCACCGGTAGGTTACGATTGACGGAACAATCGGTTTCCTTCCTGGCCGCAGCCAGGTGAAACAATCCTCTACGCGACTTCACGTCGCACTGACACAGTAAGACTAACAGTCTTTGACAAAAGAGCGCGTTACACAGGATAAGCTGTTTTCAGCAGTACCCTAAAAATTCAACCCAAATAGGTGAAATCATGTCATTGACTGTTCAAAATCAATCCCGCCCGCAGAATGTTTCAGGTAACACGGCATTCGATAGCCTGCACACTGATGCCAAAACGAAAGCGCATGCGAATTCCCACGGCGAGAAGGCGCTGCGTAATTAGGGTGACTTGTCCGACGCAATGCTGAAGAGCATGAATCCCTGCGGCAACGTGGTGTGCACCTGTTCGTCGAAGGCGGGCGGCGCGACTGTGCAAGCGGCGGGGGCAGTGGCGGATCAGCAGACGGGCAATAGCTCCGTCGCGCTCCAGGGGTAAATAATTACGTAGTACGAGTAACGTATTTCGGGCGAGCCACGGCGCATACGATGCTGGTTGGGCCGGCTGCGCGGGAGGTGTCCGCGCGCCACCCACGGCGCGTGTTCTTCGGCCTGTGCGCACTGCTGTTTGTTGTGAGCGCCGCGCTGACAGTCGTCGTATGCATGCCGATGTCGGCGGGCAGCGAAATGCCGATGCCCGGCGGCTGGTCCATGTCAATGGCCTGGTCGAGGATGAGCGGACAGAGCTGGCCGCATGTGGCCGCATCATTCACCGGCATGTGGGCGTTGATGATGCCGTCGATCACGCCGATACTATGGCGCTGCCACGAGAGCCTTAGCCGGCCGGGCAGCGCGCGAGCGGGGCTGTTGACCGTGTGTGTCGGAGTCGGCTACTTCTAGCGATGGCGCACATACCATGCTCTTGAACCCGCGTTGCACCAGTCGACTGTATAGTCTGTAGCCGCTCGGGCCAGCCTCATAAACCATACGCACGTGTGACGCCTTTGACTGCAGCCGCTTGCACAGCCGATCGATCTCCGTTTGAGTTGTGCCGATCTTGCTAGGTGATTCGACCTCGCCTGCGTCGATCGCATACGCGACCGTAATCGATTCCTTATGCACATCCAACCCAACGTACACCGTGCTATCGTCCTTCATGCTGGGCTCCGTGGTGGAAATCGCCGGGCGCGGCTCTGTCCACCCCGTGGGGCTCTGGCAGCGATGCTAACCCGCGTTTGCTTCCCCGCGGCAGGCCAGCCCCCGCCTCATGGAAAATCATACTGTCTTAAAAAATCTCAGAAAACTGGCGAAACGAGCGAGGCCACTTCTGCGGATGATGGTTTCATTCGCCGCTACGGACGGTGTGAGAAGGGCTGTTAGCACGAGACGATTTCATCATGCTGTAAGGAAAAGGTTCTGACAATTCGAATGTAGGGTGTGCGAGGGGGCTGGCGCGCCCGGTATCAGAAACACCCCCAGTCGCGCTGAAATCGTAGCCGACCCCGAAGTCGTGGCAGCCGCGTCACTTTCGCGCGAGAGCTGGCGGTTGCGGGGCCCCGGTGGCGATGAATGCAATGAAGTTGCAATATGCGGCTGTCGCCATACTTTTTGCGGATCCCAATCACATGATAAGACAGCTTTCCGGACTCGATACTACCGGTGTTGCCACCAATGGTGCGGCGCGTGACGCCTACGACGCGGGTGACAATGGCGCCGCTGGCTGCGACGCCACCGCGCGCGACACCGATGTTTCTTTCGGCAGCAAACGGAACTTTGCAGGGCGGTCACCTTACGTGGGAGCGGGTTTGCAAACGCCGGTCTCCAGTCCCCGGCCAGCTTCTCCGGCGCCCCTGGACGCGTTGTCGCCTTGCCCTCGCCCTGACCCGTCGTCCAGCGGCCAGTCGTGTGATCTGGCCAGAAAGGCGCTTGTGGACCATGCTCACTCGCAGCAGGCGCTGGAACAGTGGGCTCCTGCATTCGATGTGGCGGTGATGGCAGACATCCAGAGAAGAGCCTTGAACCTTCGCTACGCCCGAACTTTTGAGCAGAATCACCTTAGCCCTCTCACTTCAGGGACTTACATAACCAGAGCCGGATTTACTGCAAGCCAGCAAGTTTATGCGGAACAGAAGTACGCCAACGAAGACTGGAGCCGGTTGGTCAACGATGACAATCCCTGATCACGACGTATCCGAGCCTGGTCATGGAGCGGCTGATGTATCTGCCGGGTGCGGAGGAGCATGAAAAGGCCTCTTGCAGCGGCCGTCTGACGAGCGGACCGGACGGTTCGGACGAGACTTCGGCTGACAATATCGAGCTGATGCGCCTGTTTTACCAAGCCTACCCAACTGGCGAGATTTCCGAATCCGCGGTTCGGAAATCAGGTGCGCGGGCAGTGGCCGCGAATCCGAATCGCCGATTCGGAAATTCTCGCTCTCGCAGCTGGCCGAGCGTTTCCCGATCTCCAGGACCCACTACGTTCGGTTGATGCGACGGGATGCGCTCACCTGAAGAAAGGCGCTTTTATGAAGCCGAGGCGGATGGAGTGTGCGGCAGCTTGAGCGACAGATCGACAGTCGGTTCTACGCCCGCACGTTATTGTCCAAATACAAACGCACGATGCTCGAAAAAGGCGGCATCGCGCACACCACCGACGTTGTGTCGCACGAGCGGCAATCAAGGAACCGTATGACCTCGAGTTTCTCGACCTGAAAGACGGAATGACGAATAGTCCGAGAGCGAACGAGGGGACGCGTGATTCACCGACTGGAGGACTTGCTGCTCGAACTGGGCGGCGACTTCGCGTTCGTGGGACGGCAACGACGGTTGCGTATCGGTGACAGTCGGTTTTGAGCAGACCTGCTATTTTTTCACCCGCGATTGCGATCCTTCGTTATCGTTGATCTGAAGCTAACCAAACTATTGACCTTTCCATAAATCATGACGTCACCACAAGGTTGCCTGAATCCAGCACGCGGCGATGATCGAAGGTCGGTGCTGAGCGCTTTTGAGCTTGTTGCGAGCGAC
>NZ_CADIKH010000229.1 GCF_902859855.1 Paraburkholderia humisilvae | reverse complement strand
GTGGATCTTATCCCGCTCCCCCTGCGCGCTCAAGTACAACTACTCAGTCCCTTTTCGCATTCGGGCTCGCATTTAGCGCATCCGGATCAGGGACGGCCTGCATGAAATCCGCGCCATTAAGAAAGCTTATCCTGACGGCGCGAATTGCAAGCGTACCTCTTCGCGTTCGGGCGCCCGCCCGAACGCGAAAAGGAAGCCAGTACCGGAGCGCGGCAGGTGCGCAGCGCGCGACGGGCTCGCCTGCAGTTACATCGCGGGCAGCCGTCCGGGTGCGCGTCCTGCGGCGCTTGAACAGGCCGTCAGCGAGGGTATCCGGCATCATGGCTTGCAGACCAACACGCGCGCTGCGCTCAACCAGGCCTTCGGGTTCAAGCCGCAAAGTAAAGCAGAAAAGCGCGAATAGTCCGCGCCGACGGCTCTGGTGCAAATAGGTTCGTCGAGTCGGTTAAAGTAGCAAGCCTATTAATTGGGTAGCCGGTGATGAGCAAGCGCAAAGGTCTGGAAGGGCTGTTCGATAGACGGCATTTTGATCGAAAAATCATCATCCTGTGTGTCGCTGGTACCTGCGCTACAACCTGTCGCCTGCGCGATCTGGTCGAGATGATGGCCGAGCGGGGTTTGTCGCTGGCTCACACGACCATCCTTCGCTGGGTGAGGCGTTATACGCCCGAGTTCGTCAAACGCTGGTACCGCTTTGCTGCACCTGCGGGTCGCTCGTGGCGTGTCGACGAGACCTGGCTGAAGGTTCGTGGCAGGTGGGTCTACCTGTACCGGGCGGTGGATCGGGCTGGCCAGACAATGGACAAAGCACGATGTGGCCGCAGCCAAAGCCTTTTTCAGCAAGGCCATCAGGCATCAGGTCCAACCGCCCAGGACCATTACGCTTGACGGTTATGCTGCCTCACACCGTGCCGTACGCGAGATGAAGGCCGATGGCCTGCTGCCCGCGCACACGAAGATCCGTACCTCGAAATATCTGAACAACCTGATCGAACGGGACCATCGCCATGTTAAAGCAAGAACCAGCGTGATGCTGAGGTTCAAACGATTCGGGAGCGCGGCGATCACGATTGCAGGTATTGAGTTGATGCATCGTACCCGGAAGGTCCAGTTCTCTCTGGTCGGCATGCGTCTCAAGGAGACCGCTGCGCCTGCTGTCTGGAATGCATCCCTCTTTCATTGATTTGTTATCCTGATCAATACATCATTTTTCGCCCAATCGATCTATTTGCACCAGAGCCCCATCCACTATATTGCCGATTTACGTCTGGCGGATCACGCCGATCCGTGACATCACCTTCAGACCGTTTTTACAGCTGACGGCTGGGCGCGCTTGATACTCAGGATGGTGCGCATATTTGAGTACCGCCTAGCCATCCTCCCGGAGGAAAGGTTCGTAGTCGAGAGGATGACGCAACACCGGCGACTACGAGGTGCCTCACGATCTGCCACGCAACCTCGAAGAATCGATGGCGCTAATGGCTGCCAGCGGGTCGCTTGCCGAGATTCTTGGCAAACAGTTCCAGAAAGCCTATCTCCTGCTTAAGCGAACAGGGCACGACGCGTTCTTCAGGGTCATCAGCCCTTGGGAACGCAAACACCTGTTGCTCAATGTTTGATGCATATCGTCTACTGCAGACATCTAGGGATATCGAACATTATCGTGAAATTCGCATCATCCTCCCGGGTGCTATCGGCTCATGCACCCAAGGCCGCCCCGAGCCTCATGCCCTGCTCGCTTACAACCAACGACTATCGTGCACTCGACGCCAAGCATCATCTTCATCCGTTTTCCAACATGGAAACGATCAATCGCATCGGTAGCCGTGTGATTGTAAGGTCAAACGGCGTCAACGCATCTGCCGCCGATATGACCAAAGGCAAGAACACCCCGGTGTCGACAAGGTCATCTGGAAAACGCCAGGGGCAAAGACCAACGCGATTGCGCCGTTGAAGAGACGGGGTTATTCGGCTTTCCGCTTCAGACGGTAACGATACCGAAAGAAGAACGGGAAATTGAGGCCCCTCGGCATACCCATGATGCGCTGCAGGGCGAGTGCTGGAAGCCAGCATCAAGGCCTGTTACGACGAGATCAGCCACGCACAGCTGATGAAATAGTTCCCCCTTGAGGGACGCTGGCGCCGGTCGGAAAGAGTTCGTCGTGGCACACATATCCCGCCTTGATCCACTTCCGCAGGATCACCTTGTCCGTGGGGATGTTGGCGACCATCCCAAGGCAACAAGACGCCAAACAGGCAAATCTGATACGGCTGCTCAATCCGATTCTGCGGCGCTGGGCGAACTATCACCGCCATGCGGTCGCTCAAGCAACCTTTGCTCGGGTTGATACATATGTCTGGTCAATGCTGTGGCAATGAGTGGTTCGACGGCATCCAGAGAAAGGAGTCCGCTGGGTAAAAGATAAATACTTTAAAACCCAAGGCACCGCAACTGGGTATTTGCCACGACCGAAAAACAGGAGGATGGGAGGAAGAAGGAGTTCGTCCTGCTGAAAGCGGCGAACACGCCGATACAGCAGCATGTCAAGATCAAAGCCGGGGCTAATCCGCACGACCCACCGTGGGCACCATACTTCGAGACCCGATGGGGTAAGAGGATGATGAACCTGCCAAGGGGCCGGGCGAAGCTCTACCGGGTCTGGCTGAGGCGGGATGGCCTGTGTCCGACCTGCCATGAACCGATCGCAATTGGTACCCCTTGGGTCACCCGCTTCATTGTGAAAAGAACCGACGATGGGTCGTTCGCGGCGGGCAATATTCAACTGCACCATCCCGGTTGCCATGGAACTCAAAAGTACGCCGGAAGTAAGTTGTGAAAGCGGGTATCGATGGATGCCTTGGCAGAGGCTTGAGCTGTATGCGGTGAAACTCGCACGTACACAGTTGTGTGTCCAGCGAAGGCTGGCATGTTCAGCAGGAGTCAGTCCTGCCGGGGTAAAAGTCAGAAGCCCCGTAGCCTGGATAGCAGGGTGGCGGGAAACCAGGACTCT
>NZ_CADIKH010000228.1 GCF_902859855.1 Paraburkholderia humisilvae | reverse complement strand
CCCGCTGTCATCGCGCCACCGGCTCTCCCAGATCGCACGGTTCCGGCGTGCCACGGCCATGTGCCGGGCATCGGGAATCATCGTGTCGTTCATTCAATGCCCATAGAAGCGCGCGCCAGCGGAGCGGTTTAGCACAAACGTTTTTTGATTACCGATCGCGGACTGGCCCCGACCGGCCTGCTCACGCGTGAGAGGCCGCGATCGCCAATCAAAAAACCCTCTGCCTTATGCCGAGATCAACATAACCGCTCGAACTGGCTGTTCGCAGGATCGTTGCGCGCTGGCCAACGCGCCGCTGCGATCATGAGCCTGATCCGCTCCGCGCAGCTCAACGGTCACGATTCGTACGTCTACCTCAAAGACGTCCTCAATCGATTGCCTACCCATCGGGCTGACGACATCGCCGCACTTCTGCCGCATCGCTGGGCGCCTGCCGCACCTTGATTGACGGCAATTTAGGCTGAGGGGTGTCTTTGCCGGGCGCTTACCCTAAAAGCGGATAGCGTAGCCGCTTAAGAACCTTGGTGATGTCTGGAGCAAGCACTTTTTGCGGCGTCATTGTCTTCTTCATCGTGTGGCCAGAGCGTTTTGGTCCGCCTCGAATTTTACCTCGCCCGCGTTGATGCGACAGAGCCCGAGGGTTAGCACCGCGTACACGCTGTGCGGCTACAACATCACTGTCGGCCCGACGATTATCTATACCGTGGCGCTATCTGGCCTGGTGCGCTAGGCATTCTGAATTTTTGTGAAGTTCACGCGAACACTTGGTACTTCACTTTAGAATCGGTCCGTGGTTACCGGATTCTTCGGGATAAGGACGAGATCAAAGCCATCAGTGATGGTCGTGAAATGCCCATGAAGATCCGTCAGTCTAAATTTCGGCAATCGAATCGAGCGGAGCTATCGAACTGATCCGGTCGTTGCTGACCAAATCTTCGATTCGGTGACGTAGCCACTACGATGCATATTGATCGCATATGCTTCGGGTTCTTGACTACGAAAAGTCTCGACAAGATGTTCAGGCCGTAGTCCCAGAATGGCGTGCTATTGTTAGAATTCCGGAGAACATGGAGATGCGGTTGTACGCCTCTCTGTGTGCAGTGTTGTGCGAAACCGAAAGGGTGTTTCAGTGAGCGAGACATTGCTGTCGCTTTTGTGTGAGGCACCCGAGCGCTTGGGTGCCTTTGCCCTGTTGGTTAGGGAGGGCGATACGCGTGCACCGGTTCTTGAGATCTATGCGGGTGACATGCTATCGGTTTCCTCCCTCAGTGAAGTTCCTCTGTCACCGCGAGGTACGAATCGAAATTCTGCGCTCGCAGTTGTGCCGTACCGACAGCTCGCTGAGCGGCAGTTCGCCTGTATTGACGATAATGAACCGTTGCGCATAATGCGGATCGCTCATGAAGAAAATGTGCCAATTGGGACGGCAATGAGCAAGTGGCCGGACGCGCAGATCGTCATTTCTGAGGGCCGCTTTAACGTAGATGATGACGTATACGCCGACAGGGTCAGCGAGATCGTCGGCAACGAGATTGGCTCAGGGGCCGGCTCAAATTTTGTACTGAAGCGGACATTCCATGCTGCGCTTACAGGCTATTCATTGGCAACTGCTCTGACGGCATTCGGACGACTCGTTCGCAGGGAGTCAGGTGCCTATTGGACTTTCCTCGTTTATACAGGCGACAGGACATGGATCGGCGCCAGTCCCGAACGGCACATCAGTCTGGACGCTGGCGACGTCTGCAGCAATGTTTACCGGCGTCTACAATGAATCTGCCTCCAGCTATGCAATGTTACAGACGGGCGGCGCTGTCATGACAGTGCTCGTTCTTATGTTTGTCGCACATTCGCACACTTCTCCAAAGGTATCGGGTATAGCATCCTATCTGCTTATTGTTGCAGGCGGGTTATTGACCGCGTGGATCTCAATTCCATTTATTTATTCGATGGGGTTTATGCTCGTGGTCGGTTTTGAAAAGATGTTTAACGTATTTATCCGTAGTTCAAGACAGAAGCTGATCCCAAAAGAAGATTTTGGCAAAACTGTCGGGTTTATTGTGATGCTAAATAACTTGACTCAACCTCTTGCGGGGGGGGGGCGGCTACTTCGCTAAACCGATCGGTACTGGCGGCGTTATTGCAATTTTGACCGCCTGCATGACACTCATCGGCGTACTGTTGGCAACGACACATGGCAGGCGTTCGTCGTGGATCACGAGCCTTGACGAACATTAGCAGGTCGCACATGGGTGCATCTAAAGACGCGCTCGCAAGCGCATCGTCTGGCGCTTTGGCTGGAGCTTGATGATGACTTCGCTTTCTTCGGCCAGAAGCTACGATTGTGGATCGATCGATTCCCGGTGCGATTCAAAAAAAGGCGGGATGTGCGGTCGTATGGAATCACGGTAAATCGGGCGCGCGTCGGGCCGTTGGCCTGAATTCAAAGGCTGGCGGTGTCCCCGCGACAGACTGCGTTCCTAAACACGCCAGCGGAAAATTTCACTAATTCGCATCCGTCGGCGATCAATGCACTCGTAAAGCGGGCGTTGGGTTGGCGTGGGGTCCCGAGGTGTGGCGAGTGAATCGCAATGGACGAATACTCACCGGCCGGCATGATTGCTCGAACGACTGTCGCACTCTAAAAAGTGCTATTAAGGTTATGGCAGGTCGGAGGCAGGCTTCGGTCGATCATGACCGTCCGCGTCAGACAATGCAGCCATCTTCCCTCACTTCACCATTTAACCCCTGTCATGTCCGTTTTATCGTGGCACGCAAGGGCAGCGCAAGTTTAACGCAAGATAGTGGCGCAAGTCGAAATGTTGATTGCCTTGACATTTTCCACATTGCTGGCGTTGGGAACTTATCTTAAGGACACGGATTTCATGCCAGTCGTCCCTGATCCGGATGCGCAAAATTCCCGCCCGAATGCGAAAAGGGACTGGGCAGCCTGCTTGAGCGCGCAGGGGGAGCGGGATAAGATCCACGCCCTTGGCATGGGGCGCAGGGCGATGCGGGACGCTTCCAGGTTCATGGCAGGCG
>NZ_CADIKH010000227.1 GCF_902859855.1 Paraburkholderia humisilvae | reverse complement strand
TTGCCAATGCCCGCAGGCAGTGCCTTGCCTGGCGTCTTCGTCTTTGCCATCATCTTCGTCATGCGTTACGATCCGGCCGATTCTACTTCACCGCGTTAATGCGACAGAGCCCGCAGATATCGTCCCTTTGCAAGGGTCGATCTTTCACGCGCGGAATCGTGTCTGGCCATGTGATCTTGTTGCCACGTGTCGGCCAGAATCCTCCGGATGCGTAACAAAAACAGATCCCATGGATCAAAGGCGGGTCGGACTGAGAATGGAGGCGGAAAGGCCCAGAGAAGCGAGTTCCGGGGGTAACGACTCGCCGCGAACGATCGCGGCCGCAGCTTGCCCGAGGGCAGGGGAGGTCATGATGCCGCATCCTCCTTGCCCTGCCAACCAGAAAAAGCCACTCGCTGTAGCGTCGAATCCTGCGACAGGGTTACCGTCCGCAGCGAACGTACGTAAGCCAGCCCAGCTTGATAGCGGCCTTTCCACCTGCAATGTCGTGTCCTGCATAATATTGAAAATGCCTTGCGCGATGTCGAGTTCTTCAGGTCGTACGTCATGCGGATTCACTTCCGTTGCGTCAGCCAGACTCCCAAGCAGCCGACCAGTGTCTGGCTTCAGGTACCAGTGACCGTTTGCACTTCGAACAAATGGCAGAAGGTCCACATTCCCGATGCCTTGCGTTGCTATCGTGAATGCGGTACGGCGATATACCCGTAGCCCCAATGGCCTGACGCCGGCCGCGATTGCAACCTGATCGGCCCATGCTCCTGCCGCGTTTATGAGGACCGGTGCTTCATATTCTGTGTCACCCACTCGCACAACCCAGACGGCATCTTTATAACTGATGGTGTCTATGCTTGCGGACGTGCGCAACGTTGTGCCAAACGCGCGCGCAGTCCGCAGGTATCCTTGTAGCAGAAGATCAACGTCAATGTCCATGGCGTCGTCCTCAATGACTGCGCCG
Source organism: Paraburkholderia humisilvae (assembly GCF_902859855.1). Lineage (GTDB taxonomy): Bacteria > Pseudomonadota > Gammaproteobacteria > Burkholderiales > Burkholderiaceae > Paraburkholderia > Paraburkholderia humisilvae. The sequence goes on along the minus strand of NZ_CADIKH010000227.1, from coordinate 2,096 downwards.
AGGAGATCCTTGCTATTCAGAATCGGGCAGATCTCATGGGATTCGCGCGCGCTCAGAACACGAAATTGAGCGCCCGTGCCGGCTAGTAGCCGCGCTTCATTGATGAGAAGTTCCTCGGAACTCCCCCACGCTGCCGCCATCGACCCCCGAGGATGAACAAGAGGATAGTCGGAAAAGCCCTCGGGTGGATTGTTGAAGAAGCCTCGGCTGCCGATGGCCAGCGATCGCATCGCCTCTTCCTCAATAGCGACCGAAAGAATGGCCGCCGACCGGCCTGAGCTGTGGTATCCGGGTGCGTTTTCCCGCTCCAAAAGCGTGACGTCGCCATGCGCGGCCAGAAAGGCGCTCAAGGATGCGCCGGCAATGCCGGCGCCGATCACGATGTAATCACTGGTATGTATCATTGGAATCCCAAGTCACGTAGGTGTTGAGAGTTATTTGATGAAAGCAACGCGGATTGTCTGTGCCAGCAGGAATGCTCTGAAATCTTTGCCGCAGCGTAAGCAACTAAATCTAAAGAGAGATGTTTAAAATTGCGTGACGGTAGCCGCTACCTTATGGCGCGATAACTGCTGTCGATCGGTTATGTTGTTCGCATCAAGCTTCCTGCCATTCTGAAATAAAGGATGCCATTGAACAGGGTTCAGCTGGAAACGGGCGCTACGGGCCACCAATGTATTGCCGAAAATGGGGCGTGTCGCTTTTCAGTTATCAGGCAATCGCAGATCGAGGCAATCCTGTTCGTTGCGGGCATTCTCTCATCCCATCTTCGTTATCGCGACACAGCCTCGTGCAAATCCATCAACAACTTTCCGCTCTAAAATCCTTGCTGCACAGGGCCCCTCGATTTTTTCAGACCCGACTAATGATGTGGAGTATTTTGACGTCGAAGGGCGAACTGAAACAACCTAACCAGGTTATCAGGCCAAGAAATCCGCACCCGCGCCGTTAACGTCATCCCGAATTTACGAGAATGTGGGCCGTCCGACACTGCACCAGTTGCATGCGCTTGCGCGAGAGGTCGCGCACTGGACGATCTTCTGCTTGATAAATGTAGCCCCACGATCAAGCGGAATCGGCGGTCACGATGCCGGAATTGCCGGTCACGATCGCCGGAATACGCACAATAACTCAATCGCTCCGCATAACTTATCTCTCTCCACCTCCCCACCTATCCAAATCTATCATTCGCAACGTCAACTGTTTGCGCTTTCTCTAAAATATGTTATACGATGCTTCTACGATTTTTTGCGACAATTAAATCCGCAAAAATCGATAAAGGGGATACCAAGTCGATAACAGCTTACTGGAGACTTACCGTTAAAAGGAGAAATCATGATGATCGAAAATAAATCGGCGGAGGGTAAGGGGTACGACAACCCGAAACATTGGGGCGATGACGCGGAAAAGGGCGATATTTTTCAGATCACCGAAGCTGAGGCGGATGCCAATACCGTCGCTTTCGCAGCGCTCCCGATCACAAACCGACCGCAATAAAAACTGAAGGAGAACCCCTATGGATACCGTTTCCGTCTATATCAAGCACGCGACACTCAATAAATGGTTGGGGGCAGCAGATGTCGCATCGGGTCTTGCGCCGTGTCTTCTCGATGAGGTATTTCAATGGACCATGAACACGACCGCGGATGACATCAATCTCAACGATTACAAATCGCCGATCTATTTTTCCACGAAAGACGACAATCTTCATGTCACCGATCATTATCTGTACACCCAGGGGCCGCTCAACGTAACAACCGGAAACAGTCTTTCGGTGGTTGACTCAGATAGCTCGACTGAATTTCACCCGGGGGAGATATTTTCTCCTCCTCCTGGTCAGCCGGCTTTAATCGCCGTTGGCGAGCTCTTTCTTTCGGTCGACCAGAACCAGGTGCCATTTCTCAGCCCCGAGCCGATAGCCGGCTGGTTCCTGTCCTGCGTGTAACCGGGCAGGGCACCGGCTCCCGGCGCGGTGTCTCAGATCCGCGGCTCTGGTGCAAATAGATGAGCGAGTTGAGCAGTTTCTGATATAAAGGACGCCTTATCGAGTTGACAGGACAGCATCCCATACGGCGGGCGTGGTGGCATCCCCGAGG
>NZ_CADIKH010000226.1 GCF_902859855.1 Paraburkholderia humisilvae | reverse complement strand
GTTGCCGCGTTGCTGGCGAGCCTCACGTCCGACCAGCAGCGCGCCGCGCAAGCCTCGCCGGGTGTGCTGGCCGCGCGTGCCGAATACGAACGTCTGACCGACCGGCCATCCGACGCGCTCGCCGACCTCGAGCGCGCGGTCCGGTTACCGGATGCGACGTCGGACATGCGTGCGGCGTATCTGTGGGCGCTCGTCGATTACGGCAGCGATGCGGATCTCAAACGCGCGCTGAATCGCTGGCGCGACAGCGCCGGGCGCAGCGCGACGCTGTCGCGCCCGTACGCGGCCGCCGAGATGCGCCTGAACCGGCCGGTCGCGGCGCTCGAGTATTTGCGGCGCGAGGCCGTTTCGCTGTCGCGCGATCCGCTGTGGCTGCTCGCCTATGCCGATGCGCAGGAAATGGCGGGCCACGCGGACCTCGCATGGTCGGTCCGTCACAAGGTCTGGCTGCAATTGCAGCAGGACGGCGCGCCGCGCGCGGCGTCGCGCAACCGTACCGCACAGGACGCGGAAACGCGCGCGGATCTGCGCGGCCGGCGTGTCGCGCTGTCGCGCGACTACGCAAGCGCCGACGTATCGGCGGCGCTCCTCGACGATCTGCTGTCCACGCAGGCGGCGCCGGCCGATCTGGCCGACGCGCGTCGCACGCTGCTCGGCAGCGTACCGGGCCTGCCGGGTGACGCGCCGGAAAGCGGCGCACAGCTCGCGCAAAACAACCGGCTGCGCGATGCGGTGGCGAAGGATGTGGCGATTGCGTGGGCGGTGTCGCACGAAAGCAATGCGCTCGCGAAGCGCTGGCTCGCACAGCAATACGCGGCGCGTCTCGCGCGTCCCGCGGATGCGCAGTTGACGATCGCGCTGGCCGACAACGATCTGCCCGAACTTGAACGCCTGCTCGCGCAGGAACACTCGAGGCTGCCGATTGCCGACCGGATCGACGCGGCGATCGCGCTCGACCAGCCGGACCGGGCGCAACAGCTCGCGTTCGAAGGGCTCGAAGGCGCGCCCGAAGATACCGCGTTGCACACGCGTGTCACCGAAACGGCGCTCGACTGGCCGCAATCGATCGACGCGACGGTCACGAGTCACGTTGAACATCCGCTCGACTATATCGAGCAAACGCTCGCGGCGAGCCGCAAGATCGCTGAACGCTACATGGTCGGTGTCACCGGCGTGCAGAACTTCCAGCATTCGACCGATATCACGCAGCTCGTCAACGTGCCGTCGGTGGACCGTTCGCTCAGCGTCTACGCGCGGCGGCAAACGCTCGATACCGCGTTCCAGGTGACCGCGGGCCGGCGCGACGCGCTCGATAGCTTCTATACGTTCGCGCTGGCGGCCGAAACCGGCCGCAATTCGCCATTGACGCTCGGTGTGCGCGCCGGCCGCAACCAGGTTGCCAACGAAACGCAAACGCTGCAGGTCGGCGGGATGAAGGACAACCTGATCGGCGACTTCACGTACCGCGTGACCGAACGCGTTACCGTGACGGGCAGCGTCGAAGCGGACCGCTTCTACAGCCAGGCGCGCAGCTATATCGGCAGCGGCGTGCTGTCGACCGGCGAAATCAGCTACCGCTTTCACACCGAATATCCGGACTACACGGTGCGCGTGATCGGCACGCACGGCGGCTACGGCGCGAGCGGCGGTGCGGACCCGCTGATCTCGCGGCTGATTCCCGCGGCCAATCAGCCTGCGGTGGCCGGCGATTTCCTGCCGGACACGTACACGCAATATGGCCTGTACTTCGGCTTCGGTAACGATCTGCTCGAACAGTACACGCACCGCTGGCGGCCGTTTCTCGACGTCGGCATCCTGCACGATTCGAATCAGGGATGGGGGCCCGACCTCAGCGTCGGGTTGGCGGGGACCGTATTCGGCGGCGATCACGCCGCACTGTTTATCCAGCATCAGCGCGTGTCGCGTCTCGGTACGCCGGTCACGCTGCTGGGCGCGAGATATAGCTGGTATTACTGATTGTGCAGGGTAGGGCGGCGAGCCGCCGGAATCGACGGTACGCGCCGGCAACGGGAAACAGGCGACAACGCGAAACGAAATGAAAAGGAGTGGTTCGATGAATACCAATGACAAACATGTGCGCCCGGCACAAGGACAGGTCCGTTCGCTGCGGTGGTTTGCCGCTGCTGCGGCAACCGTGCTGCTGCTGTCCGCGTGCGGTACGATTACGCAGAGCGCGGTCACGCCGGCGCTCGCGGCGAATGACCCGGTTGCGGTCGTGTCGCTTGCGAACTTCACCGGGACGCCCGCCGCCGGTAGCAGCGCAACCGCGATTGCCGCGAACGTGCTGCGCGAAAACGGCCTCACCGATGTGCGCGTCGCACCGGCCGATGCGGCGTCGAACGCGATGTTCGACACCGCGCAGCGCGAGATCGGCGAGAAAAAGCTTGCATGGGCGCGCGAGCAGCACGTGAAATACGTGCTGACCGGCGCGGTCGAGGAATGGCGCTACAAGGCGGGCGTCGATGGCGAACCGGTCGCGGGCGTCACCTTTGAACTTATCGACGTCGCGTCCGGCCAGGTGGTATGGAGCGCGACCGGCTCGCGCAGCGGATGGAGCCGCTCGAGTCTCGCGAATGTCGCGACATCGCTGATCGGCAAGCTGCTGGCGCCGTTGGGCGCACACGCGTGATGCGGCGCCCACCGTCACGGAGTTTTCGACAGGCGATCAGGAGCCGGCCGTGAAGACTGCCACTTCCCCATCGGATACCGGCACGCATGCCAACGCCGTGAAGCCGCGGCACGCGCATCCGTTCGGCAATCTGAATGCTGTCGGGCGCTTCGTCGCACCCGCGGTGACACGGCCGTTCGCGATCGTCGAGACGACCGTTTTCATGCTGATCGTCTGCGTGCTGTGCTGGCGTTTCGATTCATCCGACCCGCTGCTGTTGAAGACCGGCTTTCCGTGGCTGTGGTTCGCGACGCTCGTTGTCGCGCTGCGTTACGGCGCGCTGCTCGGTCTTTATGCGGGTGCGCTGCTGGTCGGCGCATGGCTCGTCCATACGCACGGCGGCGACGACGCGTGGCCGACAATGTTTTTCACGGGCGGTCTGCTGCAGACGAT
>NZ_CADIKH010000225.1 GCF_902859855.1 Paraburkholderia humisilvae | reverse complement strand
ACCGTCGGGCCCGTGAACGTCCGCTGGAATACGGGGGGTAGGAGGCGCTCATTTCAATTCTCACGCGGCGGCCTGGTTCGCGCGCGAGACGGGAGCCGTGCCACCGAAGGGTACGGATTCGTGAAGGCGAACCGAGTCCGATGGCCCATTGCCACGATGGCGCGGCTGCCCGGGGTCTCCATGAGCGGCTACCATGCGTGGCTGGTGCGTGAGCCATCGATGCACACACGTAGCGATGCGCAACTGCTCGCACGCATCCGTACGCTGCATGCAAGCTCGCGCGGTACGTATGGAGCGCCGCGTATCCATGCGCAGCTCGCGCGCGAAGGCGTACGCGTGAGGCGCAAGCGGGTGGCGCGACTCATGGGTATGGCGGGGGTGTGCCGCGATAGCGATGAGATGATGAGTAAAGGGATATGAATAGGATTGCGTACGTGATCAGCGAGTAGAATTGCGCAACCGACCCGTCTCAACTTTTAGATCCTATGAAGCGAGGGGGCCCTCGACAAAGCTGACGGCCTAAAATCAGCGTGCTGACGTTTGCTCACAGGAGAACATCACGCGTACTGAGCAGGCATACACGGGTAATGGTGACGTACTGGTCCTGGGTGTGTCGCTGGAACTGGCGGCGGCCAAATGGAAAGTCGCACTCCACGACGGCCGACGCGAGAAGCCGGCCGTGCACACGGTCGCGCAGCTGCAGGCCTTGGCTCGTCTGCAGGCAGTGCTGGACCTGATCGAGGCCCATAAAGAGAAGTGGTCGCTGCCCGCCGACGTACGGGTCGCCGTGAGCTATGAAGCCGGCCAGGAAGCGTTCTGGATCTGTCGCGCGCTGAAGAGCGCGACACATTGACTGCTACGTGGTCGATCCGGCCAGCATTCCGGTCGAACGCCATCGGCGACGCGCCAAAACCGACCGGCTCGATGTCAATCGAGCTCGCCATCAATCTGCGCGCGTGGCTGCGTGGCGAGCGCGACCGCATGCACGTCGTAGCGAGCCAGGTTTTCTCGAACACCATAGGGCTGACGTAACCGAGCGTCGAGTGTAGCCGATGGGCATTGTAAAAACCAAGCCAATCACCGATTTCGTCCATTGCCGCGCGCCGTGTGACGAAGTGATTCCCATGCAGACGTGCGACCTTCAGCGAACCCCACAGACTTTTCGTTCGGGCGTATCCCAACAATCGCCGCGTCGGCTCATCAACGAACGCATGCCATAGGCCTTCAGCGCGTCCTGGAACAGCCCGCTGCAATATTGGGCGGCCACGGTCGCTATGCATAATCAGTCCCGGCGGCGGACATCGCCGGAACCACGCCATGCGCAGCGCATCCGTCACCAGCTCAGCTTTCATGTGCGGCTGCATCGACCAGCCCACCACCTGCCGGCTGAACAGGTCGATGATGACCGCCAGATAGACCCACCCTTCGGCCGTCGCACAGTACGTGATGTCACTCGTCCATACCCGGTTCGGTGCGCTCGCCGCCAAGTTGCGCTCCAGCAGATTCGGAGCGACGGGCAGGTTGTGATTCGAGTTCGTCGTCGCGACAACCTGCGCTTGTGCCGAGCGCGGATGCCGTGCTGTTTCATGAGCCTCTGAACCCGCTGCTTGCCCACGCGCACGCCCCGCGCAACCAGTTACCTGGTCATACGCGGCCAGCCGTACTCGCCCTTGACCTGTGCGTGGATGGCACGGATGTTGGCCAGCAAGGGATCGTCGCTGATTCGAACGGGGTGAGGTCTGCGCCGGCCTGCCGCAGCCCCGCTGACGCCGCTGGTGATAGCCCGCTGGGACTCACATCCAGCAGGGCGCACAGCAGCGACACCGGGCATTGGCGGCTATGTTTGGCAATGAAGGCGTACTTCACATCGACTCTTTCGCAAAGTACGCCGCCCATTTTTTAACATATCACGCTCCATTTTCAGTCGCGCGTTTTCCGCTCCCAGACAGGGCCGCCCCATCTGCTCGGGGCTTACCGGCTTTGTGCCAGCTCCACCAGGTTTGCCTTCCTGCTCAGCCTTGACCCAGTTCGAAATGGTTTGGGTCGCCACCGACAGCATCGCCGACACTGCCGCCAGGTTCTGCCCCGCCTTTACCAGCCGGACCGCTTCCATTCTGAACTCCAGGGTGTACCGCGCGCGCTTCAATTCGCTCATCTTCGTTTCTCCTTGCCGGATTTTAAGCCTCAGCAAGGGATACGTTTTTCGGGGGCAAGCTCACTCGCAAACTTCATGGCGGACGCGCCCGAAGCACTCGATGTGCGGAGACTCATGGTCGCCGGTCCAGATGGCGAGCCGGTCAAACTGGCCTCTTACCTTGCAGCTTAAACCCGAAAGCTTGGTTGAGTGCAGCGCGCGTGTTGGGTTGCAAGCCATGATGCCGGATCCCCTCGTTGACTGCCTGTTCAAGCGCGGCAGGACGCGTACCCGCACCGCTGCCCGCGGGCACCAACTGCGACCATGACTGACCCTGCTCTTCCAGATGCACCAGGAACCGCTTGACGTTAGAGTGGTATTTTTGACTCAGTTCTTCAGGCAGATCTTTCAGCAGATCCTTGTGCTCCTGAAGATCGGGCGCAAGCCGGACTTTTTTTATGTCGCTTCGCAGCGTGAACCCGAAGGCCTGGTTGAGCGCAGTGCGCGTATTGTGCTGCAAGCCATGATGCCGCATACCTTCGTTGACTGCCTGTTCAAGCGCGGCAGGACGCGCACCCGGACCACTGCCCGCAGGCACCAGTTGCGACCATGACTGACCCTGCTCTTCCAGATGCACCAGAAACCGGTTGACGTTAGAGCGGTATACAGGATCCAGTTCTTCGGGCAGATGCTTCAGCAGATCTTTGTGCTCTTGAAGATCCGGCGCAAGCCAAACTATGTTTGTGTCGCTTCGTAGCTTGAACCCGAAGGCCTGGCTGAGCGCAGCGCGCGTGTTGGTCTGCAAGCCATGACGCCGGATACCCTCATTGACTGCCTGTTCTAACGCGACAGGACGCGCACCCGGACCGCTGCCAGCGGGCACCAGTTGCGACCATGACTGTCCCCGCTCTTCCAGATGCACCAGGAACCGGTTGACGTTAGAGCGGTATGCAGGACCCA
>NZ_CADIKH010000224.1 GCF_902859855.1 Paraburkholderia humisilvae | reverse complement strand
CGCCTGCGGCGCAACAGCCTGTGTGGGCACCTTCTTCAGCATGAAAAGCTCCTTTTCTGGACAGCTGTTTTACAGCAAATCTGTGTCCAGAAAAATCCGGGCCGCGGCAGCGGCGGTAGGGATAAATGATTTCCCTGAATTTTTGATTCGTTCATAAATGCATATGGATGGTTATTTGCGGTTGACGATAGCCGAGTTTAATTCGCTTCGATTCACCCATTGCTGGTCCGCAGAGGACGACGAAGTGCGGGCTGAGCTTCGTGCGGCAGGCCTCGACTCCCGGTCAAGCGGATACACGGAATGGATGGGCATGTTCAAAGACGAACGCATTTCGCTCGGCTGGAGCTGGTATGAGAGCAACGCCATGCACTTCGAAATGGTGCCGCCAGAACTCGGCGCGATCGGCACGAACTTGATGCTGATGCGCGAGAGCAGGGAGGACTTGGGGCCCGGCATTACCAATGATTTTCTGCGTACGAGGATTGCCGTCATGCAGTGGCAAGCAAGTGTCCAGTCGAGTATCCGCGGCGATTGATGTTGATGTCTTCGCGTGCTTTCCTATCGCTGTTTGTTGGCCGGAACGGCTCGCGGTGCCGTCGGGCACGAGCCGGCCCATGCCCCTCAGCCCATGGTCAGATGCAGCGGATCCTGGGCGAGCAAGAGTGACCGCTTCGTTTGTTCGTCGATCTCGATCCAGCATGCGAAGATCGGCCTACCGAAAACGCGCTGAGGCTGTCCGGCGCGGTGCGCGTGCACGCCCATGCGCGACAACAGCCGCTCTATGCCGAGCGGGGAGACTGTAATCAGGCGTTCCGCGCCCTGTTCCTCGGCGGCCACGACCGCGGCCGCGAGCATTGTGCGTGTGGCTTTTTCGACGTCGATGATGGCCCGGTCAGATTCTCCTACACGGCTTACCGAGAACCGTGACAGTTCCCAGATGCGATCACTGCGCGGGGGCACCGCCGGTTCCATCAGGAAGGGGAAAACTTCCGATAGCAGATAGGGATGGTTCGTAGGCAATAGTCGTGCGCATGCAACAACAGCACCGCGCTCTTCGACGCCGATGACGTACAAGGTGTCGTCTTGATCAAACTGATCCTGTTCCATACCATCGGTTGTCGGTAATTGCCAGCCAAGCTGATCGATGAAAACCTTGTAACGGTACTCCCCCAATGTCCGCCTGAGGCCGGCCAGATTTTTCCCGGTTCGCGTAATCGTGGTGAGCATGACGGCCTCCTTAGTGGTTGCGAGCAAATTAAAACCCCGATCACGTTCTAATAAAAACTATCATTTTTTATAGTTGAGGCGTGTGGCAAGATGGCATGCATTTCTCGATTTTTGGCGACTGTCCACGGGAGCAAATGTGACACGATGCACGAAACGACTCAACTTTCGCGATATCCGTTTGATTGTCTGGACATCCGAAAGTCGATTCCTATGTGTTCTTGTGCGCGCGCTAACGCCAACGCAGAATCGAGGTTCGGCCCCGGTGCTACGCGAAGCTGGGTCCCGCTGCGCACTGCACCGCGTGACGTCAGTGAATTATCCCGCGAGTGGCGGGACCGCAGGGATTCACCGACAGTAACCGAATCGCATCGAACAGAGATTAGGGCTGCCGCTTGAAAACGCGCTTTGAAGAAAGCCATGCCATCGTTCTTGCGAACGTCACCGCAGCGTTGACTGGCTAGGCATACCACCACCTCAGGACGATAGCATCCGGAGGGGCAGCGCGACTGGACCGTGCGTCGCGAACATAACCGCAACCTGTCAAGGAATCACGAAGATCCGGCTTCTCTTGCGTCGAGAACTTGCACAATTGCGATTGGCGCGGCTATAATTTTTTTACGTTTGTAATAAATACAACTGTTAATGTCTAAATGGTGGTTCGATAAATGGCATCACCTATGCCATCTTCATAAATTCGCATCGTATCAGGGATAGGAATTCAGCAATGATCTGCCTCAGTCCGGGCTCCTTTCTCGCCAGTACGGCATATTTCGATAACTTTTTATGGTGGCATGTCATTGGCTGCATGCTCGCAATTCGCATACTTTGAGTAGGCGGTTTCAAGGATGAAGTGCAACATCGGGTTTAGAGCGGCTAACATAACCTGGACATGGTGCCGTGAAATCCATATCCTGGCGGCATGTCCAGACGAAAAATCAGTAACGAGTTATGGGCGGCATTGGAGCCGCTGATTCCAGAGTTCGTGCCATCGCCCAAAGGCGGCCGACGCCGAACGGTGGATGACCGTGCAGCCTTGAATGGCATCCTGTATGTCCTGCAAACAGGCATTCCGTGGGAGTACCTCCCGAAGGAATTGGGTTTCGGCAGCGGCATGACGTGCGGCGACGGCTACGAGACTGGCAGGTCGCAGGCGTTTGGGAGCAACTGCATCTGGCGATGCTTCGCCGGTTGCGTGAGCATGACCAGATTGATTGGGAGCGGGCGAGTCTTGATGCCGCCAGTGTTGCCAGCCCCCGGGGGGCCAGGAAACTGGCCCCAACCCGACAGATCGGGGCAAGCTCGGGTCGAAACGGCATATCGTCGTAGATGCGCGCGGCATTCCGTTGGCCATCACAGTCACGGGTGCCAACCGGCACGATTCGATGGCATTCGAGTCCACGCTCGATGCCATTCCGGCAGTGTCGGGCCTGAACGGCCAGCCGCGCAAACGCCCGGGCAAGTTGCATGCAGACAAAGGCTATGACTTTGCCCGCTGCCGACGTTACCTGAAGCAGCGCGGCATCACAGCCCGTATTGCCCGGCGCGGTGTGGAAAGCAAGGAGCGGCTCGGACGGTATCGCTGGGTGGTCGAGCGCACGCATGCCTGGTTCGCCGGTTTCGGCAAACTGCGCATTCGCTTCGAGCGTCGTCTCGACATTCATGTTGCGTTGCTGTCCCTGGCCGCTGCCGTTATCTGTTCACGCTTCGTGGACGACTTGTGTTAGCCGCTCTTAGTGTTTAGAGCCGTGAGGCTGGCGTGCTGATGCAAGGGTTGTAGCGAAGACCTCGAATGGTGAATGAAACGGTGAGTCGCGCGTGGCCTGCTGTTCAGACTGTCGGCAATTGCATCGAGTTCGTCCTGACTGTAGACCGGGAGGTCCGTGCCTTTGGGCAGATACTGGCGCAGCAGCCCGTT
>NZ_CADIKH010000223.1 GCF_902859855.1 Paraburkholderia humisilvae | reverse complement strand
GTGGATTCCGGTTAGCTGGTTGTTACTCTCGACAAGCAACATTCTCAGCCAACCGCCACCGCCTTCTCAATTCCCCGCCTCAACCCCATACACCAGATCCGACAATAGCTCTGGAATGCACATGGGAACGCGGGTGGGGAACCAGCTAGGCATTGATCGCGGAGGTCTTGTGCGTGCCGTAGTTGTCCATCACCAGATGCACGTCCAGTTGGGGCAGCACGTTGGCCTCGATGGTGAGCAGGAACTGCAGGAATTCACTGCTGCGATGACGTCGATGCAGTTCGCCAATGACTTCGCCCGCGGAGATGTCCAGCGCCGCGAACAGTTTGGTCGTGCCGTGGCGCATATAATCGTGCGTGCGTCGCTCAGGGATGCCCGGGACCAGCGGCTGTATGGGCTGAGTGCGGTCCAGCACCTGGATCTGGCTCTTCCCGTCCACGCACAACACCATGGCCTTCAATGGCGGATCTAGGTACAGCCCGACGATATCGCGCACCTTGTCCACAAAAAATGAATCAGCGGAGAGCTTGAAGGTCTCCTGAAGATGCGGCTGTAATCCGAAGGCACGCCAGATTCGCGACAAAGCTGTCTGTGACAGCTTTGTCGCGGGCCATTGTGCGCGTGCTCCAGTGAGTCGCGCCCGTGGGTACGGTCAGTATCCGCCGGACGTGGCTGTTGCCCGTCTTGGTGATGCCACCGCGGCGCTCGCGCTTGCCGCTGGAGTGTTCGCTGGGTACCCGGATAGGCCATCAGTTGGGGCGGGCCAGCAAACCGTGCGAGATCACTGAGTTCGGCCCCGACGGTCAAGACTGATGCCGCGTAGCGCCATCAACGCCTAGATCACCGGCCAGAGCGCGCTGACGTGTGCCGCCGTCTCAATTCGTGGTCGAGGCTGACCACGCGCCTGCCTCAGGCCTGCACCGTGTCGATATATTCGCGCAGTACGATCTATTGCTCCGGCCGGGCGAACTTGATGCGCTCCAGCCAGCGGCAGTGGGCTTGTGTCCACCGGGAGCGGCCCGCGTAGCGATGGCCATGGCGCGACAGAAATGACAACAGCCGTTGCTTGGCCTGATGTCGCAGATGCTTGATGTCCTCACACGCACGGGTCAGATCGCGCAGCGCCTCCTGTGCGTGATCAGGAATCCATACGAGGCTCAACTCGCCGACGCAATGCAGGCGCGCCAGGCTTAGGGCATCGCGCCGGTCGGTCTTCACACGTTCGCCCGGCTTCTTCGGAATCAGCGAGGGCGCCACGACCTGGCACTCCTGCTTGAGCTCCTGCAGCTGTCGGAAAATGGTGTAGCCACAGGGGCCGGCTTCGTAGCAGAACGCAAGCCGGCCCGTGCCCCGCTTGATCTGTCCAACGAGTTTCGCAATGGCCTCGGGTGTGCTCACGATCTCGCCCAGATACCGCACTTCGCCAGCCGTGTCGGCGACCGCCACGGCAATGGTTTCCTGATGTACATCCAGGCCCACGTACTTGCTAAATCCTTCATGACCTGCCCCCCTCAATGCGGCTCTGAGGCGCGGTGCAACCCACCTCAAGCTTAATCCGCGTACCTTGAGGTGCGGCAGGTCCATACATGATCTCTAGAAATAGCCTTCTTAAAGGGCTGCCGGCACTGCTTTCCCCGTTTTGGGATCAAGGCCCAGGTAGTTACGGATGTGCTCGGTGTTTCGTTCAGAGTACTGCGTCCTTCGTAGTCTGGTGTTGCTCATGTACGTGCCACCGAAGCCGAGAACACCTTGGTCGGCGTCCGCATGCGTAGCCTTTAACTGGTGTCCTATTTCGTGTCCCAAAGTGCTCGTACTATTCATTGAGAAATAACCCGCCGTCTCTTGCGTCCCCCCCCTGCTGGGCGGCTGCTTATTCACAGGCACCGCGACAAAATATTTGTCTCTGGACGTTACGGAATACTTGCCTGGCCGCTCGATATTTTTTCTGGCAATAAATCGAGCAACGTCGCCTATCACTTTAGCGCCATACTTTTCGATTGCCGGGGCAGAGTAGTCTCCCTCCTTGACTACGGGGAAATCTCCCTTGTAACCGAAATGGAATTTGAACTTCGTTTCCAAATCGGGGGCAACCCGTCGCATCTCGTCTCGCCAAGGCGCCACCATGGTAGCGACAACGGACTTCTTGAAGTTATCGCGAGACTCCTTTTGCTCAGCCGAGGACATTCCGCGCTTGTTAGTGATCTCGCCGGGTACCAAGATCGTGATCTTGAGTGGACCATCATTCCGTCGTAGCGGTTGACTCATCCGCTCTAGAACCTCTAGTTCTTTAGGTGACATATCTCCCATTGCCGATCTCATTTTCTGAAATACTTCGAGACGAGTGACCGCATCGGGTTGACGTTGGCTCGCGGATCTAGGCCGCGGTCCGGCACCGACAAGAACGGGAGTCCGCTCCAGAACGAGCTGATTGGTGCGAGTCTGAAGATAACTTGTGAAAGTTGGAAGCGTCAGGCTAGGCCTGGATAGCGTGTTATTGATCAAGATATTGAATGAAGGAGTTGAGTGCGGAAATGTAGCACACCGCCTGGTATCTATTCCGCCCGTAATTTCGCCAGCAGGGGGGGGGGGCGGCTAAACTCCCGGACTGGTTTATGCCGCAATTCCAAGACTCTAACGGACAGATCCCGCATCGTTGGCGCGACGGTCGAACGCTGTTTACAATATGCCCATGCCCATTGACGCCGTTCACCGTGGGCAAGCAACGTCCAGTACCCTGGTCCCGTCGATCGTTGATGCGATGTTCGCCGACGAATGCCTCATGGACGGGCTGAGAGTTGCGATTCCACGCCCCGAGTTGCATCTCGTTGTCAGGTCGGACCTTCGGCAAGCGGAGGATTGGACATTCATGTGCTCGGGGCGCGCGCCAACGCGTAACCCGAAAGATATTCACAAAGGGCCGTGGACCATCCTGGCCGGTCTCCGGCTGGGCAAGGCGAGTGCGGTAATCGGAGCGCCGCCGAGCGCAAAACCTGTACGACGATCTGGCGACGGCGACGAAGGCTACCGATGCGGCGATGATTCTGGAGCGAGCCATTGCGGCACGACTGCCGCCGACGGCCTGCAGCCGGACCACTCCTAGCTATTGAGTTTCCCATAAAACATGACAACCGATTCGATGCTGGCGCGTTATATCTCTAACGGATTGAATGGAGATACGCGCCATGGCAAAGAAGCCGTTGGACGAGGCAAC
>NZ_CADIKH010000222.1 GCF_902859855.1 Paraburkholderia humisilvae | reverse complement strand
GCGCCTGCGGCGCAACAGCCTGTGTGGGCACCTTCTTCAGCATGAAAAGCTCCTTTTCTGGACAGCTGTTTTACAGCAAATCTGTGTCCAGAAAAATCCGGGCCGCGGCAGGATCAAGCATGAGCATGGCAAGGGTGACGAAATGAAGATCGGCGAGAGTTTCGGGCAGGCGCTCGTAGTCGTGCGCTAGTCGCCTGAATCTGTTGAGCCGCCCGAAGCTACGTTCAACGACCTGGCGACGAGGCAGCAAAACGGGGCCCTTTTATGCCTCAGGAAGTTTGATCGTTTAAAGCTCGGTCCCCTCGTCGAGTGCCGCCCGCGCGGGTTCTTGGCCGGTGAACCCTGATCGGCAAATGCCACTTTCACCGTTTGCCCGGTTACATGTAGTACCTGGCACAGCTCCGCTACTTGTACGCGCTCCTGTTCATTTGCCGGCGCGATGTACACAGCAAGGAGATTACCCAGCATATCGACTGCCATATGAACCTATATAAATATGTGAATTGATAAGAGGCCGCTTCAAAAAAGACTACTCCATACGTCTGAAAATATTCCAGCAGACGAGGGGGAGCCGAGTTTGAGGAATACTTCGTGAGTGTCGCCGCGACGCTCAAAGCGAATACAAAGACGTCGGAAATTGTGAAGCCTTGCGTGAGTACGCTCGACCATCCAACGAAATTTTTCGTTCAGTGCGGCCCGGTTCGAAACCCGCCGGCGGTCTGGATATTTCTTGCGTCGTGGATTTGGCGGCGGCAGCAAAGGTTCGATCAATGCCCATAGCTCGTCATCAATGATCGGTGTGCTCAATCCTTTGGTTTCCGTTGTTTAAACGACCAGGGGGCTAACAGCCTGCCGATAAGGCTAACAGCCCCTTTCGGCGTTTTTTGAAATGGTCTATAAAACTATAACCGGACGTTTTTGTTATATTGCAATAGTAATCATGCATTAATAAATATTTATGAAGATAATCAAAAATGCATGGGAGCGTGAGTTGCAGGATTTGCACGAACGGCTTGCCGGTCTGTTCAGGCGTGCGGAACCTCGACAGCGATTGATGGCCTATCTGAAAGGACTGCTCGGTACTGCGGAGTGCAAGAACCGATGGCAACTTGCCGAATGGATTGGCGAGCCACACCTGACGGCGTGCGACACCTGATCGAGCGGGCGCAGTGGGATGCCGATGGCACACGCGACGTTCTGTGCAGGTATGTCATCCAAAGGCTGGGCGAGCGTGATGTCGTGCTGCTCGAAGACGAGACGGGTTTCGTCAGGACGGGACTGCACCCGGTCGGTGTGCAACGCCAGTACAGCAGCACAGCAGGCCGTATCGAGAACAGTCAGATCGATGTGTTTCTCTACTATACCGGTCATGGTGGCAGTGCATTCGTCATGTGCCTCAGGTGTGGACCAACGATTCCGCGCGCTGCAAGGCGTCGGACGTTCCAGATACAGTGACGTTTGCGACAAAACCGCAGCTCGGCCGTGTCGTGCTTGAGCGGGCACTGGATGACGGCGAGCCGTGTGGCTCGGTCACAGGCAACGAGGATCTATGGTAGCGACCGCCATTTGCGGCTATGGCCTGAGTCGCGCGAACAGCCCTTCGTGATGGCGGTCGTAAAGAATGAACTCCTTTGGTGGAAGGGACCCGATTATGTGCGTGCCACCACGGATCGAGGAGTGCTTGCCCGGACAGGCATGGCGACGCCTTTTTTCGATGGACACGGGGACTAGGGGCGAGCGTCGGTACGACTGGGCGCTCATGCCGTTATGGTGCCTGCAAATTACATCCAGGGAACGCCGCTTCGGACACTACCCGCTGGCTCGGCGCAGTCTCGATGAAAAGCGCGAACATGCATACTAGTTGGTCTATGCGCCGCGTCGTCTGGCCAAACTGCAGACGCTGGCCAATGTCGCGGGCCACCGATGGGAAATCGAAGTCGGCTTTGAAGCAACAAAGGCGAGTGCGGCCTGGATCAATACGAGGTGCGTCGATGGCCGGGATGGTACCGGTACATTACACTGGTACTGCTCGCTCATGCTGCGCTCGTTATCCTGCGGACGCACAGCAAAAACTTTTGAAGGTGGCGTCCTGGAGACTCGTCAGTTGTTGTGCCGCCTCTTATGGAACGCCGTTCATGCGAGCGATCATGTACTGAACTGGTCAAGCTGGCGGCGCATGGGGTTGTCGGTATAGTCGAAGGGAATAGCCGCGACTGCGGGACCCTCGACTGCCGTCGCTGCGCGGAACGTTGCACGAAGCGTGTCGTCGGAATTGACAGCAAAGCCCTTAGCCCCGAACGATTCGGCACAGGCCTTGAAATCGATGGGGCCGAACTCGACCCCGGAGCGACGTCTGTATTTGTTGGTCTCCTGGATCGCGACCATGTTGTACATGTTGTCAACCCAGATCGCATGAACAATGTTGCTCCGAAGACGGACGGCCGTTTCGAGCTCCATACTCGAGTGCATGAAACTGCCATCTCCAGATACGGAGATGACTTTTTGACCGGGCCGCACAAGCGAAGCTGCGATCGCCCAAGGCAGCGCGACGCCCATCGTCTGTTGGCCATTTGTGAAAAGAAGCTGACGCGCGCGGAAGCTTTGGAGGTAGCGCGCAATCCAGATATGGAAATTGCCCATGTCGACACGAATCGTGGTGTTTGCATCGACGACATCCTGCAATTCCTTCACGATTCGTAGTGAATGAGTCGGAGCACCTCTGAGCGAAGCTGATTTTTTTCGCGAGCGCGGCTCGATAGGTGGACAGCGTAGATAGAATCGCCGCCTGTGCAGAAGAGATCGCTTTGCGCTCGATAACTTCCGAGGTAAGCAAATCCAGTGTGCGTGCGATGTTGCCTACGAGCTCAACGGCAGAACGATAGTGCGGATCAGCATCTGCTGGTACCGCGTCAACATGAACCAACGCCCGACGTCCGTTCTTGTTCCAGAAAGGCGGTTCGTACTCGACGGGACTGTAACCCACCGTGACGACGACATCCGCCTAGACGAGTAGTTCGTCGCCAGGCTGATTGTTCCAAAGTCCAACTATTGAGTTTCCCATAAAACATGACAACCGATTCGATGCTGGCGCGTTATATCTCTAACGGATTGAATGGAGATACGCACCATGGCAAAGAAGCCGTTGGACGAGGCAACGAAGAAACGCTTGCGGGCCGGCCGCATGCTTCTGGCGGGCAAAGGCCCGGCAGAAGTGGCACTGGCCGTGGGGGTAGCCC
>NZ_CADIKH010000221.1 GCF_902859855.1 Paraburkholderia humisilvae | reverse complement strand
GTCGAGACAGGCGACCTGCCGCCCGGCCGTGGACAACCCGCGACGCAACAGGAGGATCCACACCTGGCTAAAACCAACTGCAGATCCGTCCGTCGAACCGGGTCACTCTCAATTTGTTCAAGGCAAGCGAGGTTTTTCCGATGAGTCTTCTCTTTTGCCTTGCTAGAGTGACATCCCCCGGGCCTACTTACCTGTTCGTCACCCTGCGCGGTGAACCATACCTGCTGTGGCGTGTGGTCGATGAGCATGGCGCCGAACTCGACATCCCGGTTCAAAAGCGGCGCGACAAGGCCGCCACCAAACGCTTCTTCACGCGTGTGCTGCGTTCGAATCCGGCACCGCGCAAGATCGTCACCGAGCAGTTGCGAAACTATTCTGCAGCAGAAGCGCGGATCCTGGAGCTTGCGAACGTGAAGCACGTGTTCGTCAAAGTGGCAGCTCGGCCGAATAACCGCGCAGGGAATGGCCACCCAACCGACACGCGAGGGCGAGCGGCGCATGCGCGGCTTTCACGATCCTGAACGCACGCAGGCTTTCCTATCGATCCTCGGCCCGATTCGGCAGCACTTCGCACTCAAGCGCCATCTGCTGCGCGCTTCTCTCTATCGCAAACAACTCGCAGCCCGGTTCGTTGCATGGCGTGATTTCGCCGGATTCGCCCAAAATTCGTCGACTGCTTTCTGACCGGTAGCCGTATCTGCCCCTTTTGCCGTCTCACTGTTGGGCAAATTGACAAAGCCCCTATGACGATTGAGACGCGGACTGGTGCGCCACACCTCATACAGCTCCTCCGCAATCATTGTGGCGCCGCCTTCAGTACCCCACAACTTTGACGCAAATTTTGTACGAGACGCTTCACTGGTCCTTGCTGTTCCTGATCTTGAAACACTCAAACCAAGGCATCTTCGATGTGACGGCAACGCTGACTACAGCGAGAGACGATCCAAGCAATGTATCAAGGCTTCTATCAGAAAGCACGCTCTCGGTTTGCGTGCCGATGTAGTGGGACAAAAAGGCAACTGACAGTGTATAAAAGGATACGCTGAATAAGTACCATTTATGCGCTGCGGAATACGCTAGTGGCAATGCCACAGAGAGCAAGAACAACCATGCAACCGTCGGTAAATTAAATTGCATCAGAAGAAGCGCATATGCGCAGCCCAAAAAAGTACCCAGTGTGCGCTCCAGAGCGCGTCGCACCGTACTGGCAGTGTCTTCCTGCAATACAAGGCCGACGGTCATCAAGACCCAAAATGACCGATGCAACCCGGCCCATTGCGCTATCACCGCCGATAAACTCAAGCCCACCGCCAAACGCCATGCGAGCGTCAATGCGTACTCCGCGTGCCGCGGATCACGGGGGTAATGATGGCGATCCGTACCCCACAAGCCACCCCACAATAGACTATACAGGGCGTAGATCGTGCTCCCGATCGTAAGCTGTAGTGGCCAGTAATAGAACCGTTGAACGGGATAATCAGCCAATGCCATGTAGGAGCTGGTCATGAACTGTATCGCGAAGCCAAGGTTGGGTAGCCAGAATCGGCTGCTCAAATATACCGCCAAAACGGAAGACAATATCACAAAACATAATTGTGTTGCTATGTCCGGGCACAGGTTGAAAATAATGCCCAATATGGGAAATGCGAGTGTCGTGAGCGCCAGTGTCCGCGCGTACTGGCGGAAATGGTGTGAAGGGGGTTCCGCGAGAAGCCAACCGAACAGCCCCAATAACCACGCAAGAGACAGCGGCATATTGTTATAGAAAAATCCGGGAATAAATATCAACGCGATGCAGCTGAAAAGTTTGAGGCCGAATCCGACTTTGAGGTGCATATTACATCACTTAAAACGAGTTATTAGGCGAAGTTAGTCTGGTATTTGGCGACTTATGCTCGAGGTAGGCTTCGAATCTAGCGATCGATAGCCCCCTTCCTCCAGACGATGAAGCTGTGCCAATGGTGTCCGGCTCGCTTCCAGACGATCTCGACGCAATTGAGTTCGGGGAGGTAGAGTGGGAGATGGAATAATCGTTTTACGGTCATCGTGTAGCCTGCGCTCATGCGCTTCACGATAAATGACATGATAGATCGAGGACGTTGTCGAGTACCACCATACCGGGACGCTATCGCCGTGCAGAGCGAACTCCTCGAGGACCTCCAGGCCCGCGCCGCCTTTGACGAACGCACTAGCGAGATGTTGAGTCAACGCGTTGGAGGCGAACTCGCGCGCACCGGAGACCGTATGCCAACAATGGAAGTGGTGTTCGACACAATGAGGCAGTCTACGCGCCGACCATGCTGTTTGCACCGAGGGTGATGCGGCAAACCCCGCGTCATCGAAATGGACCAGACAAACTGTGTTGGCGCGACTAGTGCGTCGTAGGTTTCCCCCAGTCGTGATTTCCATCGAAGTCTCCTTGGTTGCGCTTTCGTTGAGCGAGAACTGGTTGCGCCCCAGTGAAAAGCTGTCCCGGCTAAGGGGCAGCCAACGGTGTGTTTCAAGTGCGCACGACATTGGCTGGCAGCGCACGACTTAGAGACGCTCCGATAGTTGACCGGGCGTCGTGCAATGAGCACACGTCTGTGTGGTTTTCAAGCCTGGAGAATGAATGCATACGCTTTAAGCATCGATCTTAAAAAATGCTTGGACAGCGAGTCAGCCAGGGAACCGGACACCGCGAGCTACGCGGCGATCGTTGACCACACTCTCGAGGCCAGCCTCGCTGGTTGATCAACAGGATATATTGCCAAGGTCGGGGCTTGAGCTTCCACGTGCCAAGCACCTGTGAGCAACAGGCGTGCGCGACAGCTCCCGCGTGGATGCCCATTCATTGACGATGCGTAATGTTACTGGGAAAGAGTAACGAGTTTATGAGCGCAGCAATTAATAGTTGATATATTAAATATATTTAAAGGCATCAGTGATAAACTGAGCGCGAATTTTTTTGTGAATTTATAAAATGTCACGTAATGATAATCGCCAATCACGTTGGAGTCGCAAATAACTAAAATTGGTTATAATAGCATTGGGGTGGATGTGTGACAGTTCGATGGAGAGATGGCGCCGGAAATTCGGACAGGCCGGTAAGTGGAACGGTCGGGGCCTGAGTTGGTCATAGGGACCAGCAGGAGGAACCCAAAGATGACAAAAAGAAGCTGCCGGTCGCACAGCCCGGCATTCAAGGCAAAGGTAGCGCTGGCAGCCCTGAAGGGCGACAAAACGCTAGCGGAGTTGGCGCAGCAATACGAAGTCCATCCGAACCAGATCA
>NZ_CADIKH010000220.1 GCF_902859855.1 Paraburkholderia humisilvae | reverse complement strand
AGCGGTGCAGCCAGAAACCGTCGCGGCCTGCCTCATAGCAGCTGTAGACGGGTGTGTCGGCGCTGAGGTGACAACGGGCTCTCGCGTTCGCGACGACGGTGAGAACCGCGGTGGCATCACCCGCGGTGACCGTGCAGTGGCTGGGCGCACGCTGGCTATCAGCCAGCGAGAGCTTCCAGTTCTTCTCACCCAGTTCAAATGCCGTGTACAGGCGGCCAGCTGCCGTCGTTATCCTGCCCACGGAGGGCTGCGTCAGACGTATCCATTTGCGTGCTCCTTCGGAGAAAACGAGTGTGGAACTCCGTTTTACTCCAGTCGGGCTTCTGTCACTGCCCTCCCACCTAGCATCTTTTACATTGTTTATGCTGCCACGTAGCAGGGCTTCGAAGCAGGCACTTGTTCGTGTCGCTGGGCGCAGGTGAGAAATCGGGATCGGCTTTGAAGCGGCCAAAGGTGAGTGCGGTCTGGATCAGTATGAGGTGCGGCGATGGCAGGGCTGGTATCGACATATCACCCTTGCACTCCTTGCACATGCTGTTCTTGTTGTGCTTCGCAAGCGCGGTAAAGAAACTCCTGACGGCATGATGTCGTTAAGCGTTCAAGAGATACGGCGCCTGCTATGCCGCCTCTTATGGAATGGCCTGAACCCGATAAATCATGTGCTTGAATGGTCGATCTGGCGCCGCACCCATCAATGGCGCGCACAGCAATCTCATTACCGCGCGGGGTTGCACTCCCTGTAGTATTAGGGCCATCCATTGATGCTTTCTCGAATCGCCGCCCGCAACTTATCGCGAGCGGTGCAAATGCGCATTCCCAGCCGATCAGGAGAATAAATCCGCCATACGGCGTCCGCCCCGTCGGTTCATCGACCAGCGCCGTGTGAAAAACGCATCGTTCACCGGACGCAAATATATGCGCAGCAGGTAGACAAGAAAAAAAGCCCGCGACCGCGGGCTTTTCGACGTAATTGTTTCACTGCAATGGCTCAGCCATGTTCGACCACCCTCACATCGGGTGCCGGCAGCCTTTTCGTGACGGTCGGACAGACGCTCGATCACCCCCTCGATGACGTCGAGCTGGAGTTCGATCGACTGGCGCACTTCCGGGCTGTGTCCTGCGGCACGTCGGCCAGGAGTGAACGCAGCCGGGCGGCATAGCCGATCCACTCGCTGCGCGCGGCCGCGGTGGCGCGGGCCGGAGGAGTTGGAACATTGATTGCCATGGGATGCCTCACCAGTTGGAACGTCTGTATTCTCGCACGACGGCGCCGATCCAGCCATCGAGCCGCGTTTCGTGCGGTTTCCACCGCTTCACCCGGCCCGCCGTTAGCGAAAACGTGTACCGGATCACACCCAGCCTGTCAAGCGCCGCGCACACCAGATGGGTCCGGATTTAGACCGCCATCGACATCACCTCGTCCGGCGTGGTGTCTTCCGGGCAGAGTGCCAGTTGGACCTCGGCGAGCAACGCGCGGCGGATGGCATGGTAGGCAAACCGGCTGGCCTGCGCGTGATCCTCG
This sequence comes from Paraburkholderia humisilvae, assembly GCF_902859855.1. Lineage (GTDB taxonomy): Bacteria > Pseudomonadota > Gammaproteobacteria > Burkholderiales > Burkholderiaceae > Paraburkholderia > Paraburkholderia humisilvae. The sequence continues at coordinate 1,759 of NZ_CADIKH010000220.1, read as the reverse complement.
TCGCGCTCGACCCGCCGCGCACGGAACCATCTGCCGTCGAGGGTCACGGCATCCACTTCGGTGACGCCCGGATAGAGCCACAGCACGCGCAGGTCCGCGTCGCTGAGACTGACGTTGACCCGTTCGTTGGGGTGCGTGTGCGTCACCTTCACGTCGCGCAGCCGGTCGCGCCCTGCCGCGACCGCTTCCGCCGGCAGGCTGACCCCGTCAATGGTGCCGATGGCATGGCCGAGCGGCGCACCGTCCTTCAGGTCGTGGCAGAAGACCGCTTCGGGCGTGCCGGGCGTCTGACTGGTGAGAACAATACAGAGTTCGTGGGCGACCTGATCGAGTTGGTTCAGCATTGGGACGGCGAAGGGTGACCTGATGATTCTGCTATGCGGCGGTTCGGAGGTCGGCCGCGGCGAGCGCCGAGCGGGTGCGTAAGGCTACCGGAGGCCGCGCATTTTAATCTCACCCCATTTATTCCAATCCCGATAATTCAGAGGATTTTTTGCAGAGCGGAAACGGTGCGGAGAACTGGCCGCGGACACGGCGAGCGAGCCGTTTCCGCTCTGCAAAAAAATTCGTTGAGCTAAGCCGCTCCACCGCCGGTGGCTATGGGAATTGAATCGGCGCGGCGCCGGTTGTGGGCGTCGAATGCGCGAAGCGAAGCGAGGGAAAGAAACAAGCTGGATGCACGATTGGGCAGGCACGTCCGGGCATGATGGTCTGCCGGCGGCCTGGGCCGCAAGAGCGAGGCGCGTTGCGACCGCAGTGGACATGCGTGGCGCGCGGACCCGCAGGATGTGCCGGGTTCGGCGCCCAGGAGCAGTGCAGGTTCATGCCTCATTGCTGGTATGGCGGCGCCCGTGGCGGTGCGCCAGGCAGAAGATATTCGACGCAGACCACTACGTTGCCGATTTACGTCCGGCGAACGGCGACACGCGTCGCACTTGAAACGGCCTCTTACTTTGCAGTTTGAATCCGAAGGCCTGGTTGATGGCTGCGCGCGTGTTGGTCTGCAAGCCATGATGCTGGATCCCCTCGTTGACTGCCTGTTCAAGCGCGGCAGGACACGCACCCGCACCGCTGCCCGCAGGTACCAGTTGCGACCATGATTGTCCCTGCTCTTCCAGGTGCATCATGAACCGCGTGACGCTTGAGCGGTATCGATGATCCAGCTCTTCGGGCAGATCCTTCAGCAGATCCTTGTGTTCCTGAAGACCCGGCGCAAGCCCAACTATGTTTGTCTCGCCTCGCAGCCTGAACCCGAAGGCCTGGTTGAGCGCAGTGCGCGTGCCGGTCGGCAAGCCATGATGCCGGATCCCCTCGTTGACGGCCTGTTCAAGCGCGGCAGGACGCGCACCCAGATCGCTGCCCACGGGCACCAGTTGCGACCATGACTGTCCCTGCATCTTCCAGATGCACGAGGAATCGCCTGACGCCAGAGCGGTATCGATGATCCAGTTCCCCGGGCAGATCCTTCAGCAGATCGATGTGTGCAGGTAATGCCGGCACGAACCGTGCTTGGGGCTTTGAGCGACTGCTGCCCGGGAGGGGGGCAGCAGGCTGTTGATGCCCTGGTGCGTTCAGGCTGTCATGGATCTTCTGCTCCGCATGGGAAAGTGGCAGTCCACGCGCCTGCTCTGCGTGGGCCCAGTCAACCAGCGCCGTGCCTGCCGGATCTGCCCTCCGGCCTTGAGGCGCAACGTCAACCGGCGAGCCAGAATGCGGCCTGTCGTCCAGATTCGCGAGTTCGTTGTCCACCTCATCCGCT
>NZ_CADIKH010000219.1 GCF_902859855.1 Paraburkholderia humisilvae | reverse complement strand
GTACGCTTCATACTGCACCTTGTGTGGTTGGTGGAACAGCGATAAACGTCGGTTGCGTCGAACTGTAGCGACCGCCTTGCCCTTTGACCAGGACGACGTCGCCGACGGGCTCGTACAGGCAGCGATGCAGGTTACCGTAGCGATGCTGACGCAACAGCCCGCGCTGGCCCCACAGATGAATGCTAGTCGGGCACACTCCGAGTTGTGCGGCGAGTTCGTTGGCTGTCAACATGCCGCGTTCGCGAAGGCGTTCAAACCGGCTCTTGAGTCTATAGGCGGTGCGGACGATAAAGACCTTCTTGTGCGTGAACGCTTCACCTTTCCAGTTTGTATAGCCAAGCGCATTAAGCTGTTCGGCGACTTGCCGATCCGAGCCGGTTTCGAGGAGTTCGTCGACCTTCGCAACGACTTCTGGCAGCGTCTTGCGAATCTGTGCAATAGGCTTTGGCTTATCGATCTCCAGCGAAGTCGTTCGCCCGCCGCGAAAGCGTACATGGATCGCGACGCGTTCGGACTTTACCAGGGTTACGTCTTCAATGAGCAAAGCGACCATACGCTTGCGCTCGACCGGCACGACTCGTTGGTCATTCCAAACGCGGGGGAAGTCTTCGGCGAGCGCCTGAATCTGGGTTTGCGCATCGCTGCTTAACAGCTTGTGACCGGCGTTCTGAAGCCGTTCGTTATCCTGTTGCAATCCATCCAGCACGCGCAAACGCTCGTTCCAGTCCGCTTCGAGCGTGTCGGCGACAAGCCGATTGGTCGGATCGACACTCATATATCGACGGCGCGCGAGCTCGGCATCGTAGCGCGCTCGGACCAGTTGGTTCTGGCGCTGATCGGCGGCCTGTTTGACGCGCCCTGATATCTCGTCTTCGACAGCTAGCGCGACCTCGAGAGCGGCCGGTGCGACGCTCCCTGGAAGCAGCGAGCCTATCGCGTCATCGATGGCGCTTCCGCGAACCGATTGGCAGGGTTTGCCGGCACGGCGCACCGGATTCTCCGTGCACATATAGTAGGGCTCGAGTTTATTGCCCACGACCTGATACCGTACGCGCATGCGTGCGCCACACACTCCACACACGACGCGCCCCTGCAGGAGCCCAACGCCCTCGCGTGGCATGCTGCCTCGTCGATCGCGCCCGAATCCGGTCAAATTCTGCTTAAGCGTCGCCTGGTTGCGCTCGAACTCGTCCCAATCAATAAAGCCTGGATGCGCATTCTGAATTAACACCTGCCAATTCTCCCGGTCAACCTTAAGCCCCAAGGATTTGCGTCCCCTGGCGATATGCTCCGCGCGTGCGCCCGTACACAAAGGCACCGGCATAACGGGGGTTGTGCAGTATCTGAATGACGCGACAGTGTTCCAACGGCCCCCAAATCAGATCTCCCTTGCCAATCCCCCTTCGGATGCGACGCGGAAACAGCCAGCCTTCCTGGCGAAATCGCTTGACCGTGGCGGTAGCTGACGCAGCTTGCCGAAACGTGTCGAACAGCAACCGCAGCGCGCCACGGACCTGTTGATCAGGATCGAGTGCGACTGAGCCATTCGGGTGATACACAAGCCCGATAGGCAGAGGCACTTCCAGTTCGCCACGGCGTGCCTTGTTCTTGATCCCGCCTTGCAGCCGGCCCTTGAGGATATGAAGTTCTGCCTCGCTCATGGCGCCCTTTAACCCAAGCAATAGGCGATCATTAAATTGACCTGGATCGTAAATACCATCTTCGTCAAGAATCAAGGTTCGCGTGAGCGATGCGAGTTCGATCAGGCGATGCCAGTCTGCGTTATTGCGCGCAAGGCGCGACACTTCCAATCCCAGCACGATGCCGGCGTGACCATTGGCGACCTCGGCGACCAGATGCTGAAAGCCATCTCGCTCCTGGGCACTGGAACCGGACATGCCGAGATCGTTATCGACGATGTGAACACGTTCGATCGGCCACCCGAGCGAAACGGCGCGATCGCGCAGCGCATATTGCCGCTTCGTACTCTCGGTATTCTCGAACACCTGCCGAAGCGACGACTGTCGAACGTAGAGGAACGCATCACGCCGCAGATGTTCAGCGGTGACCTTCTGAGCGGAGTTAGTAGACATGGGCAAGCTCCTCGTGGGTGCGCAGAACGAGGTTGGCGAGCACGCGAACAAGCGCGCCGTTATCCCGCACTGAGTTGGAAGCAGGCACGGTTGGAGTGGGAGCCTCGATGCGCGAAGCGTCCGGGCGTTGGATCGCCAGCCCGTGCAACAGGCCATGAAAGCGTATGGCCGCGTGGCCTTCTGAGTTAGGACCTGTGCCGAGCAGATCGGCCCGTAGCGCTTCGTAGCGAGCAAGCGCTGACGATGGCGGACGGACTTGAGGCGAATCGTCTACGGTTTTTTTTTGCGTGCTAACGCACGTTCGATACTGCGTGGGTGGATCGAAAGCTCCAGCCAGGTTTCGATCTCCTGCGCAAGCGCGCGAGCGCGAATGCTGCTGTCTTGCTGTAGACGCTCCTCGATGAACGCCATGACCGCCGGGTTGAGTTTGTGCGCGCCTTTGGGCCCACGCTGTTTCGGAAGCAACCCTGGTAGCCCCTCGCTCGCAAAGGCGTTCTCCGCCTGATAGAACGTCGGCCTGGACATTCCGAACAGGGCGGCCGCCTCGGCCTTCGAAGCGCCATCGACCTGAACATGACGCAACATCTCGTACTTGACCTGGACAATATCGTCGGGATCGAAGAAATCGCCCGATCAAAACCACGGCGCCCGTATTCGGTCGGGATGAGGATTGAGAGCACCAAGTTCGCGTAGTCGATCGCGCTTTGACGGTGGCCTGGTCATTACATGATCTCTCGTCGATGCAATGAAAAATAAAATACGCCCAAACATTCGATACGTCAAGTATCTCTGCGATCAGATTGATTCTCGAAATAGCGCTAAAACATGCGCCTAAATGAAGGTTATCTTGCCTGGGTGAAGCTGAAATTATCCCAATAGCGGCATATTTATCTTTACGTAAAGGGCGAAATTTATTTGACATCGCGCGCTCCCAGCAAATCGTCAACAAGCGCACGCAATCGAAGCAGATCGTCAGTTCTAAACCAGGAATGTCCGCCGGAGGCCTGCGCGAACAGATCTGGCTCCGGGACATCGGTCCAGGATGCCAGTACCGAGCGCAGACGCTTGTGTGCGTCGAAATACATCACGCGATCTTCACCCCAGTTCTGCTTGCGACTCACCAGGACAAAGCGATTTCCACGTGCTGGGTGGAATGGATGGGTAATCTCGAAGGACGCGCCTTTGACTACG
>NZ_CADIKH010000218.1 GCF_902859855.1 Paraburkholderia humisilvae | reverse complement strand
AGCGACAGCAGCCGTTGCAACGATGGGGGACGCAAAGGCATTCAGGTCCGGGCGCGAGTTCGCGGCCTGGATCGGACTGGTGCCGGCGCAGACAGGATCCGGTGGCAAGATCGAGTTGCTGGGAATCAGCCGCGTCGCGATAGCGATCAGGAGCTGAGATGGGCAAGATCGATCGACGCGAGCACGGGCGGCATTTCGGTCGTGGCGTAAGGCGACTGGTAGATCCGCTTCCATCAGCCACGCCCAGGTACCGGCAAACGGCCGGGAGCATTCGAATGCAATCATGCTCATTTCCGCCATCGACCGGACAACATAGTTGTCGCTCCGGCGGACTTTGTAATTGACGCTCTAGACCTTCCAAGCTCCCGCCTGGCGGATCGGGTTTGCCAGTTCGATCAATATGCCGCGCGACGCGCGCGTGCGCGCCGGCGGCGGTCGCAGTCCACATATGAACCCCACACCTACGTGTCCAGCAACTACACAGCGCTATCGCTGCGTGCGGTCGACGAGCATGGCGCCGAGGACCATCGTGCGAAGGGGCGCGCCGGCTACAAGACCATGACCCTCGAAACCGGCGAATTCAAACGCCGCATCCTGGTCAATGTGCTGCCCGCAGGCTTCCCCTGCATCCGACACCACGGGCATCCCGGCCTATCAATCCCCATAGCCACGAAGCCTGCAACCGCATTGGTGTACTTCGCGGTTTCCTCCATCGGGCTTATTCGACGCCTACCGAAATGCGCACAGGCATGCACATCCCCGCATCCGATGGCAGGCATCGAATAAACCTTAACGCACTCTGACGGACGATGTGGTGGCGAACCGCCTCGCCAGTGACAATGTTATTTCGCGCTGGTCATGCCATTGCCCAGCAAGACTCTGCTGTCCTCGTTGAGTCCGGCGGGTCGTCAAATGACACATTTATTGTCGCAACGTTGGCAGAATTATTTTGATCTACGGCTATTAGCGCAGCTACCCAGCTACCAGTACGCTTGACAATATCCCCTCAAGCGACCTGCCGGTCAGCCGAGCGCCTGGAACCCGATCACGCTGACCCTCGCCAGCCTCAGCGAAGATGGGAGAGCAGATATCGCGGGTACGCGCTTGTGCGGCTGATGCGCCAGTTCTTCCTTAGGAATGCCGACGTACTGAACGACGATCACCCGGTCCTTGCGGAGAGATTGTGTGCGGCATTCTCACGCCAGTCATGCTCTTGACACGAACCTAACGCACGAGCGTGTGCGTACGAACTTGCGCCATGCGACAATCGCGACGACTTTGACATACCTGCGCGGTGACAACCGCACATTATTGTTTTCGTCCAAATTGCCTTGCCGTGAAGGCCGGCTCCAGACACGGCAGCACAAATACTCTTTGTATGTTGTTCCGCCTCCGGGTGGCAGCTCAAATCACGATTTCTATATCGTCGATTTGCCATCCGTCCTCGTTGTTGTCGATCCGCAAAAAATGCCAGATGTCCTCGAAACGTTCGATCGCGGCATCAGTGTCCTCGCGCATCTCGCCACGGAATCTCACACTAACCGTGGCACCAATTTCGTCAGCAGAGTTCGGGATCAGTTCGAGATCGAGCCGTTTGACCTCCGTATGATTGATCCGGTCTCCCCGGGCGGCAAGATCCCTTTCTAGCCGGCTTTGCAGGCGCGCGCTCACAAGCTTTCTGATCTGTTCCATATCTCCCGCGTCCCACAGACGCTGCATCAGAAGAAATGAAGTCCGCGCGAATGTCAGAAAGCTGTCGGTTCGTTTGTCGTTTTTCATGGGTCATGCATGTGAGAGGGTTGCCCGAAACATTTCGTGAGCCCAATAAATATCTCGGTACGAATGCAGCCTTCCTGGGGAAGTCGCACGCAAACTGGGGCAGGATATGCGCATCAAGCCTACTCAAAGCCGGAAATCACGAAATGGCCGTGTTCTCTGCGAAATGAAGTATTGCGAGGGCGATCAACTACACAGAGCCGACATTTACGCAAACCTGGAGTCGGAGGGTTTGCGTAAAGTTACGGGGTGTTTCGTATTTCTGAAAATTTTCAATGTTCGATAAGTTTAACTAACGTATTATTCGTATTCTTAACTTCCTATCCGTCTGGGCCTCCGGTTCCGCGTGACGGCGTTTAATCACGACAGCATTGTCATTGACGGACTCAAAACCAGTATGTCACTTTCTTTCGAAGAAGCGCTTTCCCGCGCAAGGCAAACAGGACGCGATTGCCAGGTGCTCGTTGCGCTGATTGACCAGCCCGATATCCGCTGGTGGGGGGGGCATGTTGATGACTGGCGACCGGACGAAGCCCTGTTTTCCTCCGCCACGGCGCTGAAGGGCTATCGAAAACTGGTAACCCGATTCAGGAAAGGCGATACCGCCAAAGCTCACGTGCTGATGATTCACAATGACGGCTCCTTTGCTGCGGTCATGCTTGGCATAGACTCAGCAGGGGAGGCGCAGCAGTACCTGAACGAGGCGTTGGAAGAGATCCGGATCAGAACTTCACACTGACCCACGGAATAAATGCCGGCGGTCGAGTCGGCAGCTCGCCGGGCAACACCCCTGTGACATATTCATTTCGCTTTGCCAAGATGCTTACATCACACGGTCCCATTGGATGCCGCCGAACGCGCGGCCACGAAGCGACACATTCACTGTCTTATTGATGACACTTTTAATACGTTCTACGACTGCCGTCGATCAATTTTACCCTCTCGTAACATAAGCAATCCTGTTCATTACGGACATTCTCATCCCATCTTCGTTATCACGACACAGCCTCGCAAAAAGACATCTTAATGTCTTCCGGTATCGACCGCCCGTCAGGCCCGGTGCTATCTGATATAAATGTAGGATAACCATGTTCCCCTATTACCGGCCAAAGCGCCTTTGGTGTGCTATGCACACTGCCTCTCTATCATGAGGTCGATGGTTCTCAGGGAGTTCATGATTGTCACGTAGTCCTCGCTCGCGAGTCCGAAAAATTGTCGATTCGTGCCGTTATACGCAGTTCGTCACGACGAACTGCGCATCAGGGGGCTGGTTCATAGCGAAATACGGAAATTATCCAACGTTGCGCGCCCCATTTTGTCAAGAACGATGAACTTGCCGATCAACACGGCGTTAATGGAATGGACGCCCCACCCAACGGCATGGATGTGCCAAAGTGGAGAGTAGTGCCACGTGTGAACTTTCGCCGTTAAGGAGGCAAACCGTTTTCGGCATAAAGGCGCCAGGGGCTTTTCGGCGCTTAGGCGCCACAAGTTTTTCGGCATATAGGCGCCAGTAGATTTTCGCCGTAAAGGCGCCACTGACGCCT
>NZ_CADIKH010000217.1 GCF_902859855.1 Paraburkholderia humisilvae | reverse complement strand
GCAAGCTGGTCAGCGAACTCAGAAAAGCGCCGGCCGCACGGGGCGGACACCGGAGCAAGGCGGCCTGATTACGCTTAAGTGCGTTTTCCGTTCCGTTGATCCCCAAGGGCCGTGTTCCCCGACACTATTCCGTGGACAGCAGATCAGGTGCTGTCCGACGACTTCTATCCTGACCAACCGTAGCCTGCCTACGCCGTCTGGAAATGGAGGCATGGCGCCGGGCCTCCAAGGCCACCTGGAGCTGGCGAAGGTAGTGTATTCCGTTCGTTGATCACGCTAGAGACGGATGCGCTCGATCTCATCGAGGCTGACTTCATCATGGCGCCGGTCATAGAGCTGCGTGGTGCGCGTCGACGCGTGATTAGCCATCGCCGCCGCGTTCTCCAGCGTGCCGCCGCTCTTCAGGTACGCCGTGATGCCGGTCGCCCGGAACGTGTGGTTGCCGATCGCCGTGCCGATCCCGGCCGCCCGTGCACGGCGCCGCATCATCGCGTGCGCGTTCGCCTGCGGCAGAGGGGTTTCGCTGAGCTGCCCGGTACCCCGCGCGATCGTGCGGAACAGGGGCCCCTTCGGATCATTCGCGAGTCCGGTGCCGTCCAGGTACGCATGCAGGATCGCCTCGAGCGTGTGGTGACACGGCATCTCGTGCCGCTTGCCGCCTTTCTCCCGCAGGCGCACCCACAGGCGCCGCTGCTGCACATAGACGTCGTCGACGCGCATCGCGACGGCGGCACCAATCCGTGCGAACGAAAACACCATCAGCGCGATCAGCGCGCGGTCACGCAGGCCGATCGGCGTCGTCACATCGATGCTGTCGAGCAGCTGCCGCGCCTCGGTTGCGTCGAGCACCGGCGTGCTGCCCTTCTTCGCGGAATGCGCGGGACCCCGCACGGAGGCTGCCGGGTTGTGCGGCACGATCTGGCCGGTGACCAGCCAGTCGAACAGGTGGCGGAGCGCAGCAAGCTGCTGCTTGACGGTCGGCGCCGACGACGTCTTTGTCTGCAGCTCGATCCACGCGGCCACATGCAGTGGCTGCACGGCCGTGATCGATGTCACCCCGGCACCGCCGCACCACCCGAGAAAATCCCCCGCGGCCCGCGCATAGGCTCGCCGCGTGTGCGGGTTGCGGATCGCCGACGCGAAGAATTCCAGAAAACGCACACTGGCGCGCTCGCCGGCTGACGCGACCAGCGCGGGCGTGGCAACGCCGGCAGGCAGGACAAGGTTGGTGCCGGTCCCCCCTCTCTTCTCCCTGCGATCAGAAGCGAGACTCATATCTCGAAAAATTTACCGTAAGCGACTTCGAGACATCGTTTCCCTCGCGGAGTCAACGTACCATCTGCGCGCATAACGTGGTTGATAGCGTGCGGATGATTACCTTCTCTCCGTGCGACTGCGGAAACGCTGATCTCGTTTGTATGGTCGTGCGCCTTCTTCATACGGGTTCCGTTCCTGACGTGATTCGCCATCTCGTAGCTCTTTTCAAGCTCATAGCGCCTCGCGGTGTCGATGGGACGTGGAGCCTTCCCGGCTGCCACCCGATTACGCACCTGTTCAAGCGCCTTATCCACCCCCGATAGCAGCTGCGCCAGCGTCAGGCCGACCGACGCGCCGCGCGCGGCCGCGTCTTGCCGGGTAGCGCTGGCTGACGGACCCGGGTGAGGACTGCCGCCCAACACTGCCTCGACATCCGCGCCCGACAGGGGCTGAGGCGGCAGCGCCGCGACGATCGGCGAGGCCACCCGCCGGCTGAAGCCTGCGGCCGATGCCAGCCCGGCCAGGGCTGCTGTGGGCCCGGCATTGCCGCTGCCATGGGCAGCGTGGCCATAGGGGGTAGTGGGCTGATATCCGCCGTAAATCGGGTTCAGTTCGTTGGGCATGGGGTGATTACCTCCGTAATAAGGCCGGGATGAATGCAACCCTACGATTTTCGGACATCCCGGCCGCGTATCGCTCCCGTAACCGAGCCGCCCGTGGCGAAACCGGGGCGCGCGCCGCTCGGGCCAGCCTCTTTTATATATGTGATAAAGGACATTATCACATATAGAGCGACGCCTGCTCCCCGGCGGGGACGGAACAGGCCGGCACGGGAGGGAAACCTGGTCTGGCAGACGTTCTGCACACCGCTCGACTTTCGCGTGCCGTCTGCCCCCCCGGAGGTTCCAGTCTCTTCGGCAGCTAGCTGCGGTCAAAAGACAGCTTGAACAAACCCTCACCCTGTCCGACAGCAGCAACGGGCTGTTTCGACGCGTCCTCGCCGAGAGCCAAGCCGATGCCTCCAAACGGGCTGCTAAAAGGAAGAGGTGCCACACCATTAACCGAGGGACCGCCCGGACTAAATTGAGCGTCTTCTGCCGAGTCCGACAATGTCAGTGTTACTGACCAGCTGAGATACTTCTTGCTGACCGGATCCTGGAACATTGCATTCGTGTATGTACCGTCGGTGAACTGCTTCTGGGTAATGTTTATAGCCGTCCACGACTTTGGATTTGCGGAAAATACCGGAGCGCCGTTCGAATTCACGTCCAGATAATCGTTGGTATTAACGTTTTGAATGATAACTGCAGTCATGAAATCCTCCAATTGATCAAGATATAAGATGGCAACCACCCGGCACCGTCTCCATAATAATTCTTACCTCAAAAAACGACAACCTTTCAAGCCCGATCAAATGTCAGATTTTGACAGGTACTGGAACACCGCTTTCAATCCGCTCACATATCGAACGTATTTCACCCAAAACATGACAATACCTGTCATGAATGATGTCGATAGCTTGCCACCATTTAAAATGGTCTCTATATTAATCTCTCAAACCATCACCACATTCCCATGGTGGATACTATATAAAGACGTTGACTGAACCATCCTTTTATTTATTTTACAATCAAGATGCTGGCAAACTTGACTGGACTATTTTTCCGTTAGTGTTAGTTCCAGAGCTTGTCTGGAATTTTTCAACAAATTCAAAGAAAGATGGATTTTTCATCATAAATGGAAAATCATCGCCATACGGAGCCAATTTATACTGGAAGGATGGAGGCTTTGGCCTGTACAACGGCGATTACGATGATCAGTATTGGGTTGCACAGCTTAACTAGTATTTAAGGGGTTGGGCGAGCCGAGAGCTGAAGCAACGTGGAATGGAAGGATAAAGCGACTCGAAGAACCGGGGCTTCATCCGCTCGAAACCCGGACCACCAGGGGGAGTAGTTAGTCGAGCCTGAACAATTCGGCGAGCCTCGTGCAGCGGAGCTTTGAGGCCGAAATGGTGTTGTGAGATTTGCAGGAACCTGGCACATTAACGTGAAAAACCTGCAAATT
>NZ_CADIKH010000216.1 GCF_902859855.1 Paraburkholderia humisilvae | reverse complement strand
CGTGGCCGAGCCGCGCGAGGACCCGGGCCCAGTGATGGGCGCTGCCGCAGGCCTCCATGACGACGCGACTCGCAGGCCGGTTGGCGAAGAACGGCACGAGCTGGGCGCGTTCGAGGACCTTGCTGTGAATCGCGCCGGTCCCGGACTCGACATAGTGAATCGCGTTTGGCCAGGTCGATGGCAATGGTCGTCGGTTCCATATGGTTCTCCTTGGCGGCAGTGACTGCCGAACCAGCAATGTCGCACGCCCAGGCCGCGGGATCTGCGGCGCCGGACGGACCGTTAAGGCGGGAGGCGACCATTCCATCTAAAAAGCACTGACACCCAGCTAGCTGTCGAGGCTGGTTTTAAATGTCCGGGTTTGGACTTTTTAGAAATGTCCGGTTCTGAGGTTCAGAAATCTCTATCTGGAAGGGCTTTTAGACACCGAGCCTGCCCGCGTTCCGGCGGTTCTCAGAACCGCTGCATTCAGGTCTTCAAGCGTCAGTTCGCGCTGCTTCCGTGTGCCTACCTTGCGTTCTTTCGGCCGTGGTGCCGCGCCCTGGTTCGTTCTCGACGGCGAGCGCGACGCACGCCGGTCATCACGCTGCGCCTGGATCACCTGTGCCAACTGCAACGTGTGTCCCAGCCGCTTGTTGTCGACCACCGCCGCCTGGTCAATCTCCGAGAGCCGGTCGTAGCGGACACAGGGTAGGGCAGCACCATTCACCCGGATTTCGATGCGTCCGTCCGGATACTCGAACACGTCCAGATAATTGTGAATGAGGCTGCGGTTTGCCACCGTGTCTTCCAGCAGATAGATCACCCGGTCGTACTGCACAGTGAGTGATTTCGTGACGCGTCGAGGCTCGCGCCACGTCATGATGATGTCGAGGTTCTCATCGGCACGCAGCGGCCGATGTGCATTGAAGTCACTCTTCGGCGGCTTTGCAAAACGGGCGTTGAAATCCGCGATGAAGCGCGGTACGAAGGCGTTGGCGGCTTCCCTTGAGTTGATTCCCCGAAGCCGCAATTCCTTGACCAGCCGGTCCTGAAGTGTCAGGTTGGCACGCTCCACGCGACCCTTCGCCTGACTGGAGTTGGCGCAAATCCCTTCGATGTTCAGCTCGAACATCGCGCGGCCGAAGTGCGTTACGCCTTTGCCGCCGGTCGTCGCGTACTGGGTGCTGCGAAACACACTGGCCTTGTCGCTATAGAACGCGACCGGCTTGCCATGCTGTTCCAGATAAGCGCGGGCCGCCTCGAAGTAGCTGAAGGTCGACTCGGTCGCCGTGAAGTGCAGCCCCATCAGCCGGCTGGTGGCATCATCGATGAATACCAGCAGCGTGCACGCCGGCGCCCGTTCCTCGAACCAGCGGTGATCGCTACCGTCGATCTGGATCAGTTCGCCAAGGCACGCACGCCGCGCCCGCGGCTGGTAGACCTTCGGCGCTCGCTGTCGGCGTGGAACCCACAGGCCCGCCTCAGCCATTAGGTGGCGCACCGTTTCCACCGCGAGCCGCACACCGTGGCATTCAAGGAGCTTCTCGCGGGCGAGCGTCGGTCCGAAATCCGCATAGCGTTCGCGGATGATAGTCAGCGCCCGGTCAGCCAGGCCCGGTGCGAGCTGCCGGTTGCCGGGACGGCCACGCTTGCGCGAGATCAGACCTGAGGCGCCTTCAGCCCGGTAGCGGATCACGAGACGCTCGATCTGTCGTCGGCTCAGGTCCAGTTGCTCCGCAGCGCGCCACGGCATCACGTTTCCGTCAACAACACCCTGAATGACCTTGAGTCGGTCGACCTCGTGCATGCTCATCGTAATCATCTCCGGTCTGGCCACGCACAACCTCCGTGAAAAAAGGAGGCTGAGCATGGCACACCGTCGCAGCAGACTGCGACATCTGTATTTGGCTCAGATGCGACATTACAATTTGGCGCCTACAAAATTTTCGGCTGATAATTTATGTTATGTCAAATACTATGCGCGTTTAGCAATTCACCTTGGAAACAGAAGCGATGCCGTGATAAACTAAGTCCAATGAACTAAGTTCAATGAGGCAAGCATGCAAATCTACAACATCCATGACGCCAAGACCAACCTGTCTCGGCTGATTGAAGAGGCGGTAAACGGCGGCAAGCCTTTCGTCATTGCGAAGGCAGGCAAGCCGCTGGTGAAGGTTGCGCGCATCGAGGAAGAAGTCGCAAAGCCGCTGCGGCGCATTGGTTTCTTGAAGGGACAGATCAAAGCCCCGGCTGACTTCGACAGGATGGGCGCAGACGAGATCGCGAGTCAGTTCGAGGGCAATGCCTCATGAAGTTGCTGCTCGACACTCATCTCCTGATCTGGGCAGCGGCGGACGATCCAGCCCTCCCCGACGAGGCACGCGCGGTCATTGAGGACCTCGACAACACGCTGTACTTTAGTGTCGCGAGCATGTGGGAGATCGTTATTAAGACTGGGCTGGGCCGCGAGGATTTCCAGGTTGATGCGCGCGTGCTTCGTCGCAGCTTGCTTGATGCCGGCTACGAGGAATTGTCGATCGAAGCACAGCACGCACTTGAAGTCGCGACACTTCCCACGATCCACAAAGACCCATTTGACCGGCTTCTAGTGGGCCAAGCGATTGCTGAAGGGATCGTGCTGTTGACCCACGACGATCAGATCAAGCAGTACGACTTTGCTCCGGTTCGCTATGTGTAGCTTCTAACAGACTGCTGGCTCGGGCCTGTCAGCGCGGGGAACAAAAAAAAGGAATAGCAGGTCTGGTCGAGATTGTTTCTATAAATATGGATACCTTATCAACTGAACAGGAGGACATTCCAGACAGTGGGCGCGGAGGTATCCTTGAGCCCAAGAGCGCAGAGGTTGAACTGACCCTTGCAAATGCGATGCATCAATTCGATGCCTGAAATCGTGGTCGCGGCATTCCTGAACAGTTTGAATCCGAGCATCACTTTCGTTCTGGACTTGATATTTTGATGATCCTGCTCGATCAGATTGTTCAGGTGCTTCGAGGACCGGATGTTCGTGTCCTCAGGCAGCAGCCCCTCAGCGATCATCTCCCGCGCAGCCCGGTGCGAGGCGGCGTACCCATCAAGCGTGATCGTCTCCGGTGGCTGGCCCTGACGTTTGATTGCCTTGCTGAAAAAAGCTTTTGCCGCGGCCACATCGCGCTTTGCCCTGAGCATGAAATCCACCGTCTGGCCGGCTCGATCCCCCGCCCCGTACAGATAAACTCATCTGCCGCGAATCTTCAGATAGGGGTGAGTAGACCCTAGTCTTACTGTGTCAGTGCGACGTGAAGTCGCGTAGAGGATTGTTTCACCTGGCTGCGGCCAGGAAGGAAACCGATTGTTCCGTCAATCGTAACCTACCGGTGCATGCTG
>NZ_CADIKH010000215.1 GCF_902859855.1 Paraburkholderia humisilvae | reverse complement strand
GCCGATCGATACGGTCGGCCTCGTGCTGCTGATCACCTGGGTCGGTTCGCTGCAGGTCATGCTCGACAAGGGCAAAGACCTCGACTGGTTTTCATCGACGACGATCATCGCACTCACCTTGATCGCGGTGATCGCGTTCGCGTTCTTCGTCGTCTGGGAACTGACTGCCGATCACCCGGTCGTGGACCTGTCACTCTTCAAGCTGCGCAATTTCACCGGCGGGACGGTCGCGCTATCGATAGGTTACGGGCTCTACTTCGGCAACCTCGTGTTGCTGCCGCTCTGGCTGCAAACGGACATCGGCTACACGGCAACTGACGCGGGCATCATCATGGCGCCGGTCGGTCTGTTCGCGATCCTGCTGTCGCCGCTCACCGGCAAGGTGTTGCCACGCACCGATCCGCGCTATATCGCGATCGCATCGTTTCTGGTTTTCGCGCTGTGCTTCTGGATGCGCTCACGTTATACGACCGGCGTCGATACGTTTACGCTGACCGTGCCGACGCTCATCCAGGGCGTGGCGATGGCGGGCCTCTTCATTCCGCTCGTGTCGATCACGCTGTCCGGATTGCCGGGCAACCGGATTCCGGCGGCATCCGGTCTGTCGAACTTCGTGCGGATCATGTGCGGCGGCATCGGTACGTCGATTTTCCAGACCGCGTGGGACCACCGGACGATTCTTCATCACACGCGGCTGGTCATGCAGGCGAATCCCTACAACCCGACGTTCGATGCAACCGTCCAGCAGATGAATCAGTTGGGCCTGAGCCACGAGCAGGCGTACGGCTTGTTCAATTCGATGGCGACGCAACAGGCGGCGCAATTGGGCGTCAACGACCTGTTCTATATTTCGGCCGGTATCTTCGTCGCGCTGATTGCGCTGATCTGGATCACGAAGCCGGAGCGCTCGCACGGTGGCGACGCGGGCGTCAGCGGCATCAGCGGCTCACTAGTCTAGAAGCCACCGATGTCGATGCCGCCTCAATCCGACCACTCTCAGATCAATTTCCACGCCTCAAGAAACTCAAACAGAGTTCTACCACGCAATTCGGTTGCTCGATTGGGCTCGGGTGACCACCAGGAATAGCCACATACTTTGCGCCAAGGCTCGTGGCAAGTTCTTTACCTTCTCGGGGCGGCGTCAGTAGGTCTTCAATGGCCGATACAACTAACGTCGCGTGGCGCCGCGGCAGGTTCAGTTGCCTCGCATCGAAGGACTTAAGGGCCTCAATTTGCCGCTCCTGGTCCGCGACAGATTGCTGTACTGGGTTGTCGCTGAGTTCCGCCATGAACTTCGTAATGTTCATCGGCATAGTTTGCCAGGTAAGCCCGGCGAGCAAACGCAAGGCGGCGTTTTCCTGAAAACCGGAATCGACACCTGCTTTGCGAAGCTCGAGCAAGTACTCAAGAGACTTAATCGCACCAAGGCTGAAAATCTGTGTGGAATTCAAAATTATACATTTTTCACACGAATCAGGAAATTGCGTGAACATGGTCTGTGCAATTGCGCCGCCCATCGACTGGGCCATCACGTTAACATGGCTCAGCCCCAGGTAATCGATGAGCGCCGCCACGTCGGCTGCCATCGTATGAATCGAGAATGGCCGCCCGTCGTCCAAGGTTCGACCAATACCCCGATTATCAAACGTCACAATCCGGAAATTCTTTTCAAGTGTCGGAACCATCTGGTCCCAGAATGTATGGTCCCAGGTATATCCTGCAATCAGAATTAACGGCGGGCCGTCGCCACGAATTTCATAATAAAAGTTTGCACTGTTAATTTCCGCGATCGCCATCAAATCTCCTTGTTTAGTGGAAGCGAGGCTTCAGGTGGCATTACACGCTTGCTCCCCGATAATTGATGTTCAGGCAAGTGTATCGTCAGGTCGTTCCCAAGGTTGTAAGTGCGATGCGCGTTGCCAACGCAATCACGCACTCCTTGGGCTTTTCACCCGCATGCGCCTGCGTGTAATACACGGTCAGCACGATCGGAGAACCGGCACGCGGCCACAGAACTGCAACGTCATTCGTCGTGCCGTAAGCGCCCGTCCCGGTCTTGTCGCCAACTCTCCACCCCGCTGGCACTCCGGCGCGGATGCGCCGGCTGCCAGTCGTACTGTCGTGCAGCCATTCGGTCAGTTGCGCCCGTTGACCTGTGCGCAATGAGCCGCCCAGCACAAGTGCGCGCAGACTGGCCGCCATCGCCTCGGGCGTCGTTGTATCCCGTGCATCGCCTGGAATCGCCGTGTTCAAGTCTGGCTCCAGACGGTCCAGGTGAAACTCACAATCCCCGATGGATCGAGCAAACGCCGTCACTGCCGACGGCCCTCCGATCAGCTCTATCAACAGGTTTGCGGCCGCATTATCGCTGTGCTGGACAGCAGCCGCGCAAAGCTCGGAAACTGTCATGCCCGTCTCAACGTGTCTTCGCGTTACCGGCGCGTAATTAGCACTCGCGACATCTGCCTGGCTATAGATCACCCGCCGCGTCAGCAAGGTCGGATACTCGCCGCTCTGCGCGAGCACTGCCGCGCAGACCATCACCTTGGACGTGCTGCAGAATGGGAACCGTTCGCGAGCGCGGTGCTGTACACGCCGGCCGGTCGCGCAGTCGAATGCATAAACGCCGAGACGCCCACCGACTTTATGCTCGAGTTCGGCGAGCGCAGCACAGGTCTCGACGGGCTCTGACGCCACGTCCGGACATGCATATGCGTTCATCGTCCAAGCAAGCGGCGCCATCGAGGCAGCCCGCAGCAAGATTCGACGGTGTATAGAATAGAACAATGTGTATTTTCAAATGAGAATGTCAAGTCCTGAATGACCGAGGCCACGCGCGACGAATTGCGGTGTGACATCCACTGGTTGCAGCTCAGTCATTGGGACGTGGCGAAGCCGAGATTTATCCAAGGCAAGCTCTGTGTTTGATGCGCCCCGCCGGCGCAAGCTTCCTAAGAAAGCCTCTGAGAGGAAAAGTTCCTTTTCGAGCGATGTCGATTGCGCACGATATCGTCTTGATGACTTCGCCACGGATCCAAGACAGCCAATCCTGCCGCGTAGCTGCTCGCTGCTCCCGATCGGCTCACTCGGACATCCGACGGAAGGACTATCGACAAATCAAATGAACTACCGCAACCCCAACCAGTACCGGAGGCTCTGCCGTTGATCAGTGACGGAGCCAACTCGGCGGCGGACCTCCCACCTCGCCGAGGTCATGAAATCGCAGGGTGGCGCCGCGCGTACCACGCCAGGTGATCGTATTGCCCAGAGGGTTTAGGCATTTTGGATAATCGGCACGGCACGAACAAGCATAAGCATGGCGAAGACGACGAAGTGCAGGCCCGCGAGGGTTTCGGGCAAGCGCTCATCCCCCAAGGGGACTTCCTTCGGGGCGTAGTCGCGCGCCAGTCGCC
>NZ_CADIKH010000214.1 GCF_902859855.1 Paraburkholderia humisilvae | reverse complement strand
CGCTCACCACGCCGCTTGCGCTGCCCGCGTACGTGTACGCCGTGCCCGCGATCGTGTCGCCCGTCCACGGCACGGCCGCCGTAGCCGCGATCGAACTGGTACCCAGCGCGATCGAGTTCGCCACCGACGCAACTGCCCCCGAGCCAAGCGCGAGCGAGCTGTCGGCAGAGGCTGTGGTTTCGAAACCGATCGCAATGCTAAATGCTCCATTCGCAGTAGCAGCTCTACCGTAGGCCGTTGCATGCGTTGCGCCCGCGCTCGCTGAAGCACCATAGGCCGTCTCGTCACAATCGTCTGTCGGTACAATTGCCCCCAACCCATAAACGCTATCCACATACCCCGGAGGCTCGCCATCGTTCGCAGTACACTTGAAGCCGCTATCAGCCCATACGACGTCAGAAGCCGCAGCCAATGTAATCGCACTTAGTGCAATGGCAATCTTGGTCAGACTATGCGGCTCCGTCCGCAGCTTGGCACACGACCGCCTACCCCCGCCTCGTACCCTAGTGGCCGTCTCCGCCACCGGAATACATGCTCCCACACGGCGACTCCATATCAGTCGATAAAGATTTCTGTTCATGGTCTCTGCCTGTCCTCTGTTCATTTTACTAACGACGCTTCGGGACCGCCCGCCACGCCATCGTCACCAGGTCTAAACGTTCTCCCGCCTTTGCTATGCAGTCCCAAGTAATTAAATAAATTAACAAAATAGCGCCACCAAAATCGCCGAATTATTTCACTGTTATTTTGCGATGACGTCTATGGCCAGTGCGAAGATTGGCATAGGCACATGCCGATAGCGAAGCCGCCGTCCGGACCAAAAAACCACCCGCCACACAACGAATTAATGGTGCGTTAAGCACGATAACCTAGTCAATATTGAATTATTGTATATTTTACATTTATTTGACGAATTTTACGTATCCTGATTTAACACCGAACCGTTAATATAAAATTACCCATCTCAAAACGCACCCCTCATTCAATAAATAGACTTCGATCAAGTTACCCGCGACCCCCAATCAACACACACCGGTTGCCCTTTTCATTTTCGCCACATCGCCCAATAGCGACCACGCAACGAACACGCAGCAAGGACAATGAATTGTCAAATAATCAAATACGATGGCTCATTGAATGAAGACGGGCCACATCCTTTCGGCGGCAGATTTTATATGCAGAAAAAACAATATCCAGAAACAAAGCATTCATGAAAACCTCACTTAAATTTCAGCGCAACCGCATCGGATTTTCGCTACCAATGAGATCCCGGGAAAAGCTTCCGCGAAATGAGCAAATCACTTTTCTGAGAAATGGCGATCAATCATCGATTCAAGATCATGCGCAGATTGCCAATTGCCCTTTGAACCTCGCACACCAGGGGCGGTTTACATTCGATGAAATGTGTTCACATCCTGTCTTTTGCGCAAGCAGGTCAAGATGATTCGAACGTTATTGAGCGATGAAGTATGGGCACGAATCGAATCCGTCTCGCCGGGCAAGGAAGGCGATCCAGGGCGAACGGCGAGCGACAATCGTTGGTTCGCCGAAGCTGTCCTCTGGATCGGCCGGACAGGGTGCCCGTGGCGCGATTTGCCGAAGGCGTTCGGCCGATAGCATACGGTGTACATGCGCTTCTCCAGGTGGCGTCGCAAGGGTGTGTGGGGCGTGATCCACGCCGTGGCCGACGAAACCGGGATCAAGCATGTGTTGATCGATTCGACCATCGTGCGCGCACACCAGCATTCGTCCGGAGCTCGAAAAAAAACGGTCCGCAAGCACTCGGCCGCTCGCGAGGTGGGCTGACCACCAAATTGCACCTTGCCGTCGATGACGCCGGACGCCCCCTGCGTTTGATTGCTGCCGAGGGACAAGTTTCCGATATTACGTGCGCGAATGAACTGGTTGAGCATTTGCGCACCGGTGCGGTCATCGCTACAAGGGCTACGACTCGAACGCCTTTGTGGAGAACATCCGCGCTACGCGTGCGAAGACTGTGATCCCACCGCGTTCGAATCGAAAGATCAAGCGTCGCTATAGCCTCGTGCTGTATCGGACCCGGAACATCGTCGAACGTTTTTTCAGTCGTATCAAACATTTTCGTCGTGTCGCCACTCGCTACGACAAGCTGGCAGGGAACTATCTCGCTTTCGCGTCGCTTGCCTGTGCCTTTGGACCGCTCGTGAGAATGTGAACAGAACCTAAGACAAGCCGAAGGTCGTCTGTGACACCTTCGGTGTGTGTGATCGGGCTGACTACCGTGGCTTACGTGTGGCACACGTGGAGGCATTTGTGCGCTAGCGCGAGACTTCCCGATGATGTGGCTACCGTACGGTTGGAAATTACAGGGGCCACGCCACTTACCTAGGGAAGCTCGGCACAACCGGTTTTCTGTGCGTCAGCGATTTTCTGTCCGTGCGTAGCCGGAAATGGAAGCATGCTGACACCCGGATCGCGGAGCTTTCAGGCCCCGGCTTGTCGTATTTGCCGGGACTCATGGCGTGTGCACCTGCGTGTTTCACGCTTTGCGCAACGCCTTGCGCGCCATCCACAGGTTACCCGGCGCAAACAGTGTCACGATCCGGGCGGTGTTCTTTATCAAGCCCCGGTATCGTGTCTTCGTATAGCCAGACTGTTGCCTGAGTATACGGAATGGATGCCCGACCTTCGCACGGACACCGGCCTTCAGGCGTTCAATCCCGTCGTATATCGCGTCCAGGCGATCGTTCAGGTCAAGCTGTCTGCGCCTATCGCAACATGCCAGCGCACCGCCTCAGCCTCGCAACGCTTTTCGATACCCTGATAGCCCGCGTCAGCGTACACATCCGTTTCTTTCCCATGCAACAACGCTTCGGCTGCATTGATGTCGTAAACGTTGGCCGCTGTGCCGATCACGGTGTGAACCAGGCCCGACTGCGCATCGACGCCGATATGCGCTTTCATCCCGAAGTACCATTGATTGCCCTTCTTCGTCTGGTGCATTTCCGGGTCCCGCGTACCCGACGCGTTCTTCGTCGGACTGGGCGCCGCTATCAGCGGTGGCGTCAACTACCGACCCTGCCTTGAGCATTAAACCTTTCTCGCCCGGTATCGCGTTGACCACCGCGATCATCTGTGCAGCCAGACCGTGCGCTTCGAGCAGATGACCGAACCGCAGGATCGTGCTTTCGTCCGGCAAACGCGTCATGTCGCCGTCCAGCCCCGCAAAGTCACGATACAGGGGCACATCATAAAGTGCCTCTTCCATTGCCGGATCTGACAGACCAAACCACTGCTGCATGAAATGGATCTGCAGCATCGTGGCAACCGCAAACGGCGGTCGGCCCGTTTTCCCCTTCGGATAGTGCAGCTCGATCAGTGCAATCAGTTGCGACCACGGCGCCACGCGTCTCATGTCTTCGAGACATTCCCGCTTGCGCG
>NZ_CADIKH010000213.1 GCF_902859855.1 Paraburkholderia humisilvae | reverse complement strand
GTGGAGAGATCGTGCAGCAAGGCGAACCCGCCTGGTTTGAGCATGCCTTGACTGCACATAACAGGTCAGAGTCTACGCAGCCAGCCAACCAGGTCAGCGCCGTTCCAGATGAATGCGCCACCTCGTGGAGGCGCGAGGATTTCTGGAAACACCTGCGCGAGTGCCTGACGTTTGAGATCGATATCGGCACGCGCATAGCGCATCGTGGTATTCAGGCTCGCGTGGCCGAGCCACTGGCTGATAGTCGCGAAGTCTACGCCGGCCTTCAGCAACTGAATCGCAGTGGTATGCCTAAGCGAATGCGGGCGGACGTCCTTGTGCGCAAGGGTTGGGTTCCGGGTGCTCGCGATGAGCATGTATTTGCGCAGCAGATAGCGCACGCCAAATCGGCTCATCTGAGTGCCGCGGCAATTAACGAAGACCGGCAGTTCGGCCGAGCCTTGAGCGACCAGGGGACGAGTGCGAATGAGTCCGTGCAGAAGCTGCGCGGTGCGCGGCCAGATCGGACACACTCTCACCTTGTTGCCCTTGCCATGCAGCCGGACCTGCGGCGGTGGGTCGAGCCGCAGGTCACAGATCCTCAAATTGAAGATCTCCTGCACACGAGCTCCGGTGTTGAGCATCAGTGCAAACAGTGCAAAGTCGCGTTGCCCCGCTGCACGGCTCTGGTCGATGGTGGTCAGCAGTGTATCGATCTCAGCCGTTTCCAGATATTCGATCGGTGCCTCCCGCGCTCCCCGCTTAAAAGGTATCCCGAGTACCTGCTGAAACGGTGCCAGATGTTCGGGATGCTCGGCAATCACGAAACGCGCAAATGCATGAATGGCGGCGAGCCGGGCGTTGCGCGTCGCGATGCTGTTGCCGCGCTCGGACTCAAGGAATTTGAGGAATCGCTTTACGTGATCGGAATTGAGATCGCTCAGATCCAGGGCTTCGATGGGGCGCCGGCTCTCGCGCGCGGTGAATTGCAGCAGCAAGACGACGGCATCCCGGTAGCTCCGTATCGTGTGCACGCTGACGCCGCGCAGTGTGGGCAGATAGTCCTGGAAGAAGCGCAGCAGACATTGGCCGAGCTCTGTCGGTTTGCGCGGTTTCATGGCTTCCCCCCGCCGGGCACGTGGCCCAGATGCTTCTCGAAGCGTTCACTCGCGAGCGCTGCGATCGTCGGAACGAATGGAAGGTAGTATGCCGTCGATACGATCGAGACATGCCCCATGTAGATGGCCAGTTTCGGGAGATTCGACTGTACGTCTGCGCCTTCCTGATACCACCGGATCAAAGCCTGGACTGCAAAGCTATGCCGCAAGTCGTGAATTCGCGGGCATCGTCCCTCGGCATCGCGAACGTCAGCAAGCTCGAAGAGTGCGTGTATGGGACGGCTGATTCCCGTGCCGGTGTATCCACGTAGACCTCGGGTCGTATTGCACAACAGTGGCGTTTCCGGGCCTGTGCCGAGCGAAGCGGTGAGGCGCTTGCGTAGGTAAAGCCGAAGCTCGCGTGCGGCATCGGTTGATAGCGGCACCAGCCGACTCTTGTGGAACTTCGACTCCCGAATCTGCAACACCCCCGACGTCGGTTCAACGTCTTGTAGCGTCAGGCGCAGCAGTTCGCCGCGCCGCAACCCGGCCGTATACAGAAGCACAATGGCGATGCGCGTCACAGCGGGTAGTAGCGGTGAGCCCAGCGTCGGCGTCAGGTGCGTGGCCGCGACCAGCATTCGTGCCACCTGATCCGGCTGCACAATGACCGGGCGGATGTACGGACAGGGTCGCGCGAAGTACAGCGGATTGGGCACGAAACACCCGTGCCCGGCACGCTGTCTGAACAGGCAGAACTTGTGCACCATCAGTTGTCTGGCGCGACGCGTATTCGTTCCCAGATGGTGCATGGTATCGCACCATCGATCGAAGCTGGCTTGATCAGGCTCCCGAAGTGAGGACTGCGCGAGCCAGTGGCACATCGACAGCAGGATTCGTTCTTCGTTGCGGTAGCCACGACCGAGGGCGCGTTGATGGGCGACGTAGTCTGCGACCGCAGACTCCATGGCAAACATTGACGTGGAGATGCTCATGGCAGCCTCCGCGAATTCGGGAGCGTGGGAACCTGCAACGCGACGCAACGTAACATGGCAATGTCCAGTCGCAGGTAGACGCACGTGCTCTCGAGGCTGCGATGTCCCAGGATATCGCCAATGGCCTTCGTACCCACGCCTCGATCCAGAAGACGCATCGCAAACGCGTGCCGCAGCGCATATGAGGAGCTGTTCGTGATTGGCAAGCCACTCATCCTGGCGCGCTTGCAAAAGATGTCGGCCACGCCATAGTGGGTCAGTGGCCCAGCGGGGCTTCGTGCCCGTAGGAACAAAGCGGGGCAATCACTTCCAGAGCGGCCACACCGGAGATAGCGCCGTAGCAGATTTATGGTCCTGTCCGCCAATGGCAATACCATGACCGAACGGGTCTTGCGCTGCTGAACGTGAAGCGTGCGCGATTCCCAGTTGATGGAACTCAGCGTGAGTGCGGCGACTTCTGATGCTCGTAGACCGTAGTACGCCATCAAATGGAGGACTGCGTGGTCCCGCCAGCCGGTGCGGCTGTGACGGTCCACCGGATTAACCAGCTTCGGCACCAGCTTCCAGTCGAGTGCACGCGGGGGCAACTCGGCACGGTAAGTCCGTGGCGTGTCAATGCAATGCAGTCCGGGCGTGATATCGCCACGATCTTCGCAATAGCGCAAGAACGCCCTCAGATGCGCAATGACGTGCTGCAGCGTTTGACGGGTAACCTCCCCGCTCTTGAGCCGGATGTAATTCTCGACGTCCGTAGCGCTCAATGTCCGCAGCGTTCGATCGGGTAACGCCGCCCGACCCAGGAAGTCCCTGAGAGTCGAGTCATGCTGAGCAGCGGTCGAGACGGCGAACCCACGTAGCTCGCGAAGGTATTGCAGATAGTGACCGCGCAGGACTCCGAACGGGTCGTCCGGCTCAGCCCGAATCAATCTGCCTCGCGAAGACAGAAAGCGCCCGAATGCCCGCTGTGTGCCTCGATATGGCGCCGGAAAGCGCGATGACGTAAATGCCGTGTATAGATGTTCGGCGGCAAACTTCCCGCCGGGCTCGGCGCCATCCATCCGTTCAAGTGTTTGCTTTGCCCGAAACAAATGATCGCAGGTACTGGTACGAGAATATCCGCTCCGACGCAGCCAGGCAGCGAAGCCCTCAAGATCGGCGGCGAACCGGGACCCCTCATAGCGGTGATGTTCCTTCGGAAACAATTCCTGAAGCATGGTGCCCTCCGGATACGGTGATCGGAGGAACTACGCTACTCCCACGACGAAGTTATGTTGACGAACTCCTGACGCAACCAAGCGCCGAAGCACCGCCCAGAGGAAACTCCACATAACCGCGCGCTGCACATAAGTCAA
>NZ_CADIKH010000212.1 GCF_902859855.1 Paraburkholderia humisilvae | reverse complement strand
ACCGGCTCCGCATGTCCGGGTAGGGAACGGTTGATGGAACAACCGGTTTCATCAGGTCATGACTTCCCCTGTGAGACAGAAATTCAGGCGACTTTCAGGTCGCACGATGACTTTCTTCGCGAGCGCTCGGAGGGGAATGCCTGGTCCTGGACCGCTTTTCGCCCGGAGGCAGTTGCGGGCGTGGCGGTCGGCAACCCGATGAACCTTTTGATGGTGATTGCCATCTACGGGACGCTCGCTAAAGCCCTCGGTGTCCCCATGTCGTTCCCTGGGCCTCGCGCTGCTTACGATGCGCTGTATCAGGTGACCGACGCCCGAGTTCTCGCCCGAGCTGTCGATTGGGCTGGTGAGACGACGGAATGCCAGGGCGAGGTCTACAACATCACCAACGGCGACTACTTCAGGTGGTCTCGCGTTTGGCCTCGTTTGGCCGAATTCTTTGATGTTTCAGCAGGTGAGCCATTTCCGATGTCACTGCAACAGATGATGGCGGACAAGGGCGGCGTGTGGAATCAGCTGGTAAAGCAGCACGGTCTTCGACCCTACGCCTACGAAGATATCGTGTCATGGAAGTTTGGGGACATGATTTTCAAGTCAGCGTTCGACAACATCACGAGCACCATCAAGGCACGTAAGCACGGATTCCACGACTGTATTGATAGCGAGGAGATGTTTCTCGAGATGTTGGCGGACCTCAGACAGCAGCGTTACATCCCGTAATCTTCACAGGAAAGTCATCCGTTAGACGCGGACCAACGTGGACGACGTTGTGTAGGGAAAAGGTCAAGCTTCTGTCGCGGTCTCGGTCTCGAACAAACCAACGATGAAGTCGCGGACATAGGCGATGCGTGGATTACGCATCGCCATCTTGTTCCAGGCCAGGAAGAGGTCGTTGGTAGGGGCGGTGTGTCGAGGCGAAATTGCCACGAGCGTACCCGAAGCAAGTGCATTGGCGCACAGGTAATCCGGCAGGACCGTCCAGCCATGGCCTGCGATCACAAGTTTCTCAACGATTCGCAAGTCGGGAACGGTGAAGGCGGCTTGAAGTGTCGGGGCAATATGAAACATTGATGTCCAGACGACGCGAATCAACGGTAGGTCTTCGTCGTAAGCAATTAGCGGTTGGTTCGCGAGAATCTCAGCAGACGGTTGCTCTCCGATCCGGGCAGCCATCTCCGGGGAAAGTACCAGGAGAAATCGTTCCGTGAGCAACCTGGCGAAACCGTGCGAATGCTCGTCCGGGGGCGATGCGATGATGGCGAGGTCGACTGTGGAGGCGTTCAGAAGGCTGTAGATGCGGTCCTTGTTGCCGGTGTGGAAGCGAATCAGGAAGCCCTCGTTGAGTAAACGTGT
Organism: Paraburkholderia humisilvae; assembly: GCF_902859855.1. GTDB lineage: Bacteria > Pseudomonadota > Gammaproteobacteria > Burkholderiales > Burkholderiaceae > Paraburkholderia > Paraburkholderia humisilvae. The sequence goes on along the minus strand of NZ_CADIKH010000212.1, from coordinate 2,072 downwards.
TAGCCCGCTTGCAACGCATGAACCAATGAAATCCGCTGGGCCAGCGATGTGTATTGCGCCACCCAATGCGCTCCCGGTTTTGTAGGACGCCAGTTTGGTTTCCAGACCATCCAGCAAGGGTCCGACAGAGCGCGCGAGTTCGTCGGCCGCCTCCGTGGCGACAACTCCACGCGCGCAGCGAGCGAAAAGCGGCTTTCCGATGAGCGCTTCGAGCGCCTGGACGTGTAGCGAGGCGGCCGGCTGTGTGATGCCAAGATGAGTTGCCGCCCTGGAGAATGACTTCAGTCGATAGGCGTCGAGGAAGGTCCGTAAATGAGTGAGGTGGCTCATGGTTAATCTGTCCATCGCGCGTAGAGTAGTCGCGAGAGCGCACCGCGACGCGGAGCGCAACAAGGTTCTGGCCAGACATAAGATTTACGTCTGCTCCAGATACCTGACTTCAACTATTTCTGATGCGTCTCCAAGCTCGTTTCTATCCCGGCCGGTATCGGCACCTGCAGAACCGGGGGAAGGCTCATCATGCGAATAGCCATCTGCATTTTGACCGGTTGTTCTCGGGCTTGCTGAAACTCGTCCCTATAGGCCTCCCGGACAGGCTCACGGGTTGAACGTCAGCCTCGGGTAGGCCGGCACGGCCGTCGAGACTTACGCTCATGGGACCAACCTTGCGGCCCTGTTTCAACGGCGCTTGCTGTTCAAAACAAAGAAAGTCGAGCCTGACGGGTCACGAGCGATGCGAGTTGGCAGGCCTTGCGGGTCGTTCTGGTCATACTGGTCGGCGTTCGAATCGCCGGCTGGACCTGATCGGCGCGCGTCAAAAAATGAACACAGACAAGCGGTACCGTGCGGACCACGATAGTTTGTGGAGGAATCCTAAAATGAAGATGCGAGCCATCTTCGTTTGCACCGGATATCCGGCAGCCATTTTCGCAAGGCATGCGGCACTCTTTTGCATGCTGCGGACCGCTGCCGGCCACAAAATTGACCGATTTCGCTGTCGCGTGCGGGTCATCCGATCAATGCGCAGAGTCACCGCTCATGCCCCGGTGCCGAGTTCACAACGCTTCAGGAGACAGCGAAATACGCTCGCCCGAATACGAGGACATGCCATACCCTTCGACCGCGTCCAGGATTCGCTGTTTGCCTGACTGGAAAGCCAGGCGGATCTGCTGTTCGCTTGTATCGCCTGCGCCGAGTCGTTCGCAAACTACTTCATACGGTAGACGGAAAGCACGATAGCCCCAGCCAGCGGCGTACGCAGAGAAACAGACTGCAGCATCGTCGCACGGGATGGGCGAGGTCATCTGGATCGACAGGGTGGTCATCATGCGTACCGGTCAGGAGAGTTGGTTGATCTTACCGAACGGATTATAGAGCTTCGATTTTACTGGCCCGGTCACGCAAACGAAAATGTGCGAACACGTTGTCGCGGCGGAAACGGCGGCTCAACGCTCCGGACCGGACATTCTTTGATGACAGGCAAACGGCTCTTCATGGCCCGCCTCCTGCCGGATCATGTGGCGGTAAACCGCCTCGCCGGTGGCACTTTTTATTTCGCTTAACTCATGCCCTTGCACAGCAAGACTTCACAGTCTTCATTGAGTCCGACGGTACCGCCCAAAGAAGAGGCGGCCAAGGTCTACAGTTGAGATGCCTGACACATCCTTGCCCATTTCAACGCTGCATTTCCGGTCACCGGGCGACCGGCCGATTATTTGCATTCCGTACCACTTGTTTGCACGCTTTTTTTCTCCGATAGCAGCCCCGGGGATCGCCTTTCAGGGAAGTGGCACGGTGGAAAGCCACCCGGTCGGCCAACAGTCACGCCACGTCGATAGTCGTTGCGCGAAAGTCTGGCGAGATACGCGCGTGAAAGCAGCGCCATGAACCCGAATGGGACCAGGCACTCACACGATGTCTCCCCGGTTGGTGGAGCCCAATATCCACGCGGACGCCCGAATAACTTCGTGTCTTCATTGCCCGTTCGTGAGGCCCGTCGCTGGCGAGGCGCTTCGCGGGCACACCGCGATCGCACGACCCAAGCGGCTTCCAGATCGGTCACAGCGGCACTC
>NZ_CADIKH010000211.1 GCF_902859855.1 Paraburkholderia humisilvae | reverse complement strand
TTGACTGGGCCCACGCGGAGCAGGCGCGTGGACTGCCGCTTTCCCATGCGGAGCAGCAGATCCATGACAGCCTGAACGTGCCAGGGCGTCGACAGCCTGCTGCCCCTCTCCCGGGCAGCAGTCGCGCAAAGCCCCACGGACGGCTCGTACCGACATTACCTGAACACATCGATCTGCTGAAGGATCTGCCTGAAGAACTGAATAAGGCATACCGCTCTAACGTCAACCGGTTCCTGGTGCATCTGGAAGAGCAGGGGCAGTCATGGTCGCAACTGGTGCCCGCAGGCAGTGTTGCGGGTGCGCGACCTGCCGCGCTTGAACAGGCAGTCAACGAGGGTATCCGCCATTATGGCTTGCAGGCCAACACGCGCGCTGCGCTCAACCAGGCCTTTGGGTTCACGCTGCGAAGCGACGCCAAAATAGTTCGGCTTGCGCTGGATCTTCAGGAGCACAAGGATCTGCTGAAGAGTTTGCCTGAAGAACTGGATCGAAGATACCGCTCTTACGTCAATCGGTTCCTAGCCTATCTGGAAGAGCAGGGACAGTCATGGTCGCAACTGGTGCCCGCGGGCGGCGGTGCGGGTGCGCGTCCTGCCGCGCTTGAACAGGCCATCAACGAGGGTATCCGGCATCATGGCTTGCAACCCAGTACGCGCGCTGCACTCAACCAGGCCTTCGGGTTCAAACTGCAAGGCGACATACAAAGAGCGCCGGATCTTCAGGAGCACAAGGATCTGCTGAAGAATTTTCCCGAAGAACTGGATCAGGCATACCGTTCTCGTGCCAACCGGTTCCTGGTGCATCTGGAAGAGCAGGGTCAGTCATGGTCGCAACTGGTGCCCGCGGGCAGCGGTGCGGGCGCACGCCCTGTGGCGCTTGAACAGGCGGTCAACGAGGGGATTCGGCATCATGGCTTGCAACCCAGCACGCGCGCTGCACTCAACCAGGCCTTCGGGTTCAAGCTGCAAAGTAAAGCAGAAAAGCGGGGATAGCTCGGCCGAATATGTAGATGGTCTGGGTCGGCTCGAACTTCTTGTCCAGGTCTTTCCGGCCTGCGTCCGGCCTTCACCAGCTCGACCATGTGAGCCCGTAACTCCGCCGGGTACGGGGTACGATGCTTACCGATTTTGACACCTACTTCAGTTCAAAAGGATATGTGTCCGTTTTTGCGGGTCAAGCTCACTGTCTGGCCTGGCCCTGAAGGCCGGGGGTCAATGCCAACCAGTTACGCAAATGGGTTCGGCTGCACCAGAGCTCGGGCACGCGCGTACAGGAGGAAATGTCCAGCGGGCCATCGACCTTCGTACCGGTCATCGCGGTCGATGTCCCGGCACCGGCGCCGCTGTTGCGGCCCGCATCTGAACGGCGGCCATCGAACCTTTCGTCACGATCTGTGGCCCCGGCACGGTTGTCGGCCCAACTGCCCAACGGCGTGAAGCTCGAACTCGAATGTACGGCGAACGATACCGGACTGCTCGCTGCGATGGTTGCCGCGCTGGGAGCATACTGATGTTTCGCTTCGAAGCGGATCTGAAGGTCTTCCTCCATCGCGAGCCAATCGACTTCCGTGCTGGCATCAACAGTCTGGTGACGCTGGTCGAGCAGTCAATGCAACTCGATCCGTTTGCGCGTGCCGTGTTTGCGTTTCACAACCGCAGACGCAACCGGGTCAAGTTGCTGGTCTACGAACGCGCCGGATTCTGGCTGTTGTTGCGGCGCCTGGAGGAGGACCGCTTCGTGTGGCTGCGCCGGCAGCAGGCGGTCATCGAGCTGACAACCGAACAGCTACACTGGCTGCTTGAGGGTATCGACATTGAGGCGGTGCGTCGTCATCCGGAACGCTCGTACCGTCACGCGAGCTGATGGCGAGCGTGGTCAGCAAACGACAACGCGTCGGGACGTTACAAATTGACGTAAACCCATCGGGCCCGGCACCGCGCTATCCTGGCAGGCATGAACGAAGACGACTTCTCGCGATTGCCGCCGGCCGCCCAGGCCTATATCCGCGAACTCGAGGCGCGCAACCGGCAACTGGGTGAGCGCGTGGCGCAGCTCGAAGAACAGTTTCGCCTGGCGCAGAGCAAACGCTTTGCGCCGAGCAGCGAGAAGTTGCGCGATCGCGTCTTCGACGAGGCCGAACAGATCGCAGCCATTGAACCCGGCGACGATGATACCGACGGCGCCGAAGATACGTTCGCACTGCCCGACACGGGCCTGCCGGATGCACCAGCGCCGGCAGGCAGCAAACGTGGGCGCAAGCCGTTGCCAGCACACCTGCCGCGCCAGCGCATCGAATACGACCTGCCCGAAGACCAGAAGATCTGCCCATGCTGCGCGCACCCGCTTCACCGCATGGGCGAAGAGCTCAGCGAACAGTTGCATATCGAGCTCAATGCCTCGGTGCTGCAGCACGTGCGCTTCAAGTATGCCTGCCGTCATTGCGAACGGCACGCCGAGCGTGCACCGGTGATCACCGCTCCCATGCCCGCGCAGCCGCTGCCGGGCAGCAGCGCGAGTGCGGCCATGATCGCCACCGTCACGGCAGGCAAGTATGTCGACGGCACGCCGCTGTACCGGATGGCGCACGCGCTGGGTCGCGCAGATATCGAACTCAGTCGCGGCACACTGGCAAACTGGATCATCCGGCCCGCCGAACTGTACTACAGCCGGCTGTACGAAGCCCTGCGCAGGACTTTGCTGTCGCAGTCGATAATCCACGGCGACGAGACTACGGTGCAGGTGCTCAAGGAGCCTGGCCGTGCCGCGCAAAGCACCTCGTATATGTGGGTGTACCGCAGCGCCGAAGACTGTGCGCAGCCGGTCGTGCTGTTCGACTACCAGCCAGGGCGTGGCCAGGAATACCCTCAGGCGTTTCTCGCCGGTTACGAAGGCCTGCTGATGACTGACGGGTATGCTGCCTGGCGTACGCTCGAAGGCCCGGCGCACTTCGGCTGCCTGGCTCACGCACGGCGCGCCTTCGTCGAAGCCCTCAAGGGCATGAAGAAGCCTGGCGGCCGCGCCGCGCAGGCACTGGAATACTTCAAGGCGCTCTATCAGGTCGAGGCGCTGGCCAAAGCCGATCCGCCCGAAGGCGAAACGCGCGTGAACCATACGTACCGGTTGCGCCAGCAGCATAGCGTACCGCTGCTCGTGTCCTTCAGGGCGTGGCTCGATGAACAGGCCCCGCAGGTCTTGCCCGAAAGCCTGTTGGGCAAAGCCATTTCGTACACGCGCAATCAGTGGGCGTACCTCAGCCGCTACGTCAGCGACGGGCGCGCTCCCGTTGACAATAACGTTTGTGCTAAACCGCTCCGCAGGCGCTCGCTTCTATGGGCATTGAATGAACGACACGATGATTCCCGATGCCCGGCACATGGCCGTGGCACGCCGGAACCGTGCGATCTGGGAGAGCCGGTGGCGCGATGACAGCGGG
>NZ_CADIKH010000210.1 GCF_902859855.1 Paraburkholderia humisilvae | reverse complement strand
GTCGCTCGCAACAAGCTCAAAAGCGCTCAGCACCGACCTTCGATCATCGCCGCGTGCTGGATTCAGGCAACCTTGTGGTGACGTCATGATTTATGGAAAGGTCAATAGTACGGCAAACAGGATTCTCTTGAAAACTTCCAGGACGCCACTCGCTACTCCGATCGCGTACAAACCGAAATATCATGAGTGGGTGATTCACTCGCGAAAGCCCAAGTTCCTTTCGGAGGTCATTGCGCAGCAGAGAAAGTACGTTATCGATTGTGCCCCCTCCTACTGACGCGTGCGCCTTAAGATATTTCACCGTTTCCGTTATCTGATCAGGGCTGCCGAGGAATTGGATGTCCGCAACAGCAGATTCAAAAGCGACGGCCTGTTCTTCGGTCTTGTCTTCGCGATTCGCCGCATTTTCTAGTCGGCGATATGCTTCCAGTAAGTATTGGACAATCAAGTCATGTCGCTTACTGGCGTGGTCTCTGGCCGTATTGGAACGGTGTACAACATACCAGCCAACAACAGCAACAAGTGCAGCAAGCATCGGGCTTAACAGTGGCGTCAGGGGGAGAGTTTGGTCAAGCATCAGATGCCCCTCCACAGTCGTTGCGGTCTTCGTCCTCGGCATCCTGACGCACGGCAGGCAGTTGCTCGAGCAACTCCGGCAGCCATTCTTGTACCGTCTCCCACACCACATCGAGGTTGATGTCGAAATAGCCGTGGGCCATCCGATTACGCATGTTGCGCATGCTGCGCCACGGCACTTCGGCGTGCGCCTGGATGAACTCGGCATATCCATCCATTACCTTCGTGGCAGCCTCGCCAATGATGATGAGGCTCATGATGACGGCCTGCTGGGTGCGCTTATCGGCCAAGAAGTCATCCTTGGCCAGTCCCTCTACGAAGCTGCGCGCATCGGCTGCGGCTTGCTGTACGTGATCAAGGTAATCGGGCAGTCGGTTCTCGCTCATACCGGCTGCGCCTCCGCGAGCACCTTGGCTCGAAACTTCGGCGGCAGGTCGCCGGGTGTTAGCAAATCGACGTCAACGCCCAGCAGCGATTTCAGTTCGTCCTCCAAATCGCCCAAGTCCAATAACGTGGCACCAGGCAGAGCATCGACCAGCAGATCGAGGTCGCTACCGTCCCGGTCGGTGCCATGCAGCACCGAGCCGAAGACGCGCGGGTTCGCCGTGCGAAAGCGGCCTACCACTTCGCGCACTGCGCCTCGCTTCAAGTCGAGCACAACGGAAGGTCGCATGGGTATCCTTTCTTATCGAAACTCGTTGAGATGATATGAAATCAAGAATAGAGTTTCAAGAACTATTTTCGAGAACCACAATGTCTTGATTCCGTGTGCCGCGCCGATTGCCTTGGCGGGCTTGTCACAAACCAACGTTTTCAAGAAGAAGGAGACTGCATGCCGCGCCGTTCAATCCTGTCCGCCGCCGAGCGGGAAAGTCTCTTGGCGTTGCCGGACACCAAGGACGAGTTGATCCGTCACTACACGTTCAGCGACTGTGACCTCTCCATCATCCGGCAGCGGCGCGGCCCGGCCAACCGCTTGGGCTTCGCCGTGCAGCTCTGCTACCTGCGCTTTCCCGGCGTCATCCTTGGCGTTGGTGAGCCGCCGTTTCCGCCCTTGCTGAGACTGGTCGCCAACCAGATCAAGGTCGGCGTCGAAAGTCGGGAGGAATATGGGCAGCGGGAACAGACCCGGCGTGAGCACCTGGTCGAGCTGGAAACGGTGTTTGGCTTTCAGACCTTCACCATGAGCCACTACCGGCAGGCCGTCCAGTTGCTGACCGAGTTGGCCATTCAGACCGACAAGGGCATCGTGCTGGCCAGCGCCCTGATTGAACATCTGCGCCGCCAGTCGATCATTGTGCCTGCCCTCAGCGCCGTCGAGCGGGCGAGCGCCGAGGCGATCACCCGCGCCAACCGGCGCATCTACGAAGCGTTGGCCGAGTCTCTGTCGGACGCGCATCGCGGTCGCCTCGAGGACCTGCTCAAGCGCCGCGACAACGGCAAAACGACTTGGCTGGCCTGGCTGCGCCAATCGCCTGCCAAGCCGAATTCCCGGCACATGTTGGAACACATCGAGCGCCTCAAGGCTTGGCACGCACTCGACCTGCCTTCGGGCATCGAGCGGCTGGTTCACCAGAACCGGCTGCTCAAGATCGCCCGCGAGGGCGGCCAGATGACGCCCGCCGACCTGGCCAAGTTCGAGCCGCAGCGCCGCTACGCCACCCTGGTGGCGCTCGCTATCGAGGGCATGGCCACCGTCACCGACGAAATCATCAACCTGCACGACCGCATCCTGTGGGCAAGCTCTTCAATGACGCCAAGAAGAAGCACCAACAGCAGTTCCAGGCATCCGGCAAGGCGATCAACGCTAAGGTGCGCCTGTACGGGCGCATCGGGCAGGCGCTGATCGAGGCCAAGCAAAGCGGCAGCGATCCGTTCGCCGCCATCGAGGCCGTCATGTCCTGGGACGCCTTCGCCGAGAGCGTCACCGAAGCGCAGAAGCTCGCGCAGCCCGAGGACTTCGATTTCCTGTACCGCATCGGCGAGAGCTACGCCACGTTGCGCCGCTACGCGCCGGAATTTCTGGACGTGCTCAAGCTGCGGGCCGCTCCCGCCGCCAAGAACGTGCTCGACGCCATTGAGGTGCTGCGCGGCATGAACAGCGACAACGCCCGCAAGGTGCCCGCCGATGCCCCGACCGACTTCATCAAGCCGCGCTGGCAGAAGCTGGTGATGACCGATGCCGGCATCGACCGGCGCTACTACGAACTGTGCGCACTCTCCGAACTCAAGAACGCGCTGCGCTCCGGCGACATCTGGGTGCAGGGTTCGCTCCAGTTCAAGGATTTCGAGGACTATCTTGTGCCGCAGGAGAAGTTCGCCAGCCTCAAACTGTCCGCCGAACTGCCGCTGGCTGTCGCCACCGACTGCGACCAGTACCTACACGACCGGCTGACGCTGTTGGAAACGCAACTCGCCACCATCAACCGCATGGCGCTGGCGAACGACCTGCCGGATGCCATCATCACCGAATCGGGCCTCAAGATCACGCCGCTCGATGCGGCGGTGCCCGAGACTGCGCAGGAGCTGATCGACCAGACGGCGATGATCTTGCCACACGTCAAGATCACCGAATTAATGTTGGAGGTGGACGAATGGACTGGCTTCACTCGACACTGGTTCTGTCGCATTAAGGCGGAGAAGGTAAAATTCGAGGCTGACGAAAACGCTTGGCCGCGTGATGAAGAAGACACTGACGCCACGAACGACGCTGGCACCGGGCATTACCAAGGTTCTGAAGCGGCTGCACTTTCCGCTTGAAGTGATGCTGCTGTGCGTGCGATGGTACGTTGCCTACTCGCTGAGTCTGCGCAATCTTGAGGAGATGCTGGCTGAGCGCGACATTGGCGTCGATCACTCGAC
>NZ_CADIKH010000209.1 GCF_902859855.1 Paraburkholderia humisilvae | reverse complement strand
TCCTAAGCCCCGCCGAACCAGCGCCGCCGGCGGTTCGTCGTCTACGGCGGCTACGCCGCCTTCGACTCCTCACCACCGGCCAACATAGTTGTCGCTACAGCGGCCACTCTAATTGTCGCGCACCAGCCGTAACCGGCTTCCGCGATTCGCGCTTGGGGTTTGCTGACAGCTCGACCCGCCTTCCGCGCGACCGGCATTACCGCCTACCTGAAAAACGGCGGGACCCTGGAGAACGCCGCGGCGATGGCGAACCATGCATCGACGCGTACCACACAGCTTTACGACCGCCGTAACGACGACGTTAGCCTGGACGAGGTGGAGCGGATAAGGGTGTGAAGCTGCATACGACCTATCACTTTGAAAGTGCATTGCGAATTTGCGCTGGTAGCTCCTGCGTCGATGCAGGGGCGTGTTTTGTTGATTCTGTCGCGCGTGCTGACGTTTCAATCGCCGGAGACGGCGGTGCTACCGGGTGGACCGTGTACCACACGCTTGCGCCCGACAGGGCGAGGCCGATCAAGCCAATGACAACGCTGGCGATCAATGCGTATTTGGCCCATTTCAACGATTGCGCGCCTATCGCAATGGAGGCGGCGGCCTGATCAAGTGCCTGCTTTGTTGAGGCAGCACTTTCCAAGGCATTTTTCGCCATATCCAATGTCGTATTGCGGATGATGTCATGGATACCCACGATGACCACCGCTGAATCGTTGGCTCTCTGTTCGAGGCGTTCGAACGCTTCTTCCAGATTTGCCGCGCTTTTGGCGGTAGACCTTGCCGACTCTATGGCAGGGTTAACGAAATTCGCCAGCGGCGGAATAGACGGCGTTTCAACCGGTTCAGGTGAGTGTGGAAAAGTCGCTCTTAGGCGTCGCACCTGCTCGTCAACGGCACTGAACGCGGGATGAGGCTTAAACAAGTTCCCCATCGACTTCCCAATACCGGCGATTCGTGAGTGCTCCTCCTGCAAGGATTTAATGACTTTGGAGCTTGCGAACGCGTCGGCTCGCACGCGATCGGCAATCAGGCTCGAGTCCAGAATCGACGAACGCGTTATTGCTGAGATGCTTGAGCCAAGGGAATCCATGACTGTTTTGTAAGCCGATCCTGCTTGCTCCATCTGTTTCCGAATTTCTGCGACAACCCTCCCCTTCGGATCGGCTTCCTGTGCCGCTTCTTCTTGGGTTGCCCATTCCTCGGATACCAGAAGGTGACGAGCAAAATCGAGCAGTTCGTCATCGGTCACCTCGGCCGCGCGATCTTTCGAGATGGCTTCAAGTATCCCGTCCCCGTTTTCCGTCTGGCCTATTTCGCGCAGGAGGCGACGCAGCCTGGAATTGTCGTCTGCGTCGCTTTTCTCGAACTCGAAAACAATCTTTTCTAACGTATTTACGCGCATGGCCGTGACATGAATTGTTCCAAGGCCCCGAGACAAAAACTCAAAGACTGGTTCAACTGCAAGCGCTTCTAGGAGCTTGGCCTTCGAGAATCGGTCCGGAACAGGTATTTCATCGCTCATGTCGTCATCATAGCCATCGTTGAAAAAGCAAATTATCGATGACACTGGCTTGGCTTTGGTCACTGTTTTCGTCGTTGTTGGCGAGCCGGGCTTTTTATGTAAAGCATGAGCACCGATTTACAATCAGACGCGGCACAGTGTATTATTGATCGTGGAAACATCATTTATAGGTTGCGCCATGAAAACGCTAGACGTGTCTCAGGCCACAGCCGCCGCTCATGCGGGGGGCGTCCTGTCGGCCATCCTGAAGGCTGAGGGCGGCTCCTTTTATGTCGAACTGGAGACGCGTACGGCCGGCACCGCCGTGCTCGTCACATCGAACAATCGCCGGCCGCGTGCGTTCCGCAACCCGGTCAAGGCGCTCGAGGTGATCCGCGAGCTAGGGTTGCAGAGCGGCCGGTTTTCGCTCGAGGCGTGGCGGCCTGATGAGATCGAGTTCGATCGGCAGAGCCGGCCCGATCGCGCCGAGGCGATGAAGGCCACCCACGCGAGCGCTTCCGCTTACGACAAGTGGGTGCGTCAACAGGTCCAGGAGGCTATCGACGATCCGCGTCCGACGACCGCGCACGACGACGTAATGAAGAAGGCCGAGGCGCGCATCGAGGCGATGCGGAAGGGCAAGCGTGCGAAGGCTTGAATGGAAGGTACAGGCAGAAAACGACTTGTTTGACATACTCGCCTACATCGGCCGCGACAATCCTGACGCGGCTGTTGAGCTTGTGCAGAAGATCCGCGCCAAGGTGGACGGCCTGCGTGAGCGCCCGACGCTGTACCGCGCCGGGCGCATCCGTGGCACCCGTGAAATGATCGTTCACCGCAATTACATTGTGTTTTACCGCGCGAGCGATGAAGCAGTGACGGTCCTGCGAGTGAAACATGCGCGCCAGCAGTGGCCGTGACGTAGAGGGGCGGCCTCGTGTGCTGTCCGGGGCGGCCTGTAGGGGTGCCTTCAGTTATGTACGTTACCTGCCCGAAAGTCCTTGCCACATAAGGCTTGGCGCAGTTAGTGCGTTTGCTCACGCAAACAGGACCTCGCCATCAGCAGTAACTTCTTGATTTTATTGATGCTGCAGTGCGGCTATCGTGCTTTAAATTCCAAATCCTGAAGGCACCCCTGACCGCGCGCTTCGGACAGCACGCGCACGACACGCTCCCCGTAGCGCATCAGCACGCCGATTTCCGGGCAGACCGCCTTCCGTCGCCCGCGTCCTGTGCGGCTCATGTCTTCGCGCCGCGCTTGCGAACAGCGGCTTTCGCCGGGCCGGAGGACTGCCGGGCCGCGCGCCGCGGGGCACGCCGCGCTGCACTGCCCTCACCGGACGCCTTCTGCCGCACCACTTCGGGTTCCCGCGCCTGGGCCGCATGGCTTGCCCGCATCGCTTCAAGCCGGCCTTCCAGCATACCCGCCTGATGACGCAGATCGCCCAGCTGGGTCTGCAGCAACTGGATCTCGGCCTGCGCCCGCTCGCCGTCGCGGGCCGCGCGTTGCTGCGCGCTTTCCATGGCGCGCTGCAGGCGTGCATTCGCGCTGCGTTCCCGCTCGATCTCCAGCAGGGCACGCTTTTCCGCCGCCTGCAGGCGCGTCTCGGCCAGTTCCGTGCTGGCGCGCTGCCGGTCGAGCCCGGCAGCGAAATCGGTGCGGGCCTGCGCCAGGGCCACGTCCCGCTCGCGCAGTACCTGCTGCGCGAGCGCCAGCTCGCCCTCAAGCGCCTCACGGGTCGCGGCGGCGGCCGCCTGCGCCTGTTCGAGTTCCTGAATGCGAACCTGCGCGGCGAGCAGGACAGCCGTACGCTGTCCGAGCGCCGACTCGGTACGCGCCAGATCCGCCTGCAGGGTAGCGACCGATGCCTCTGCGGCGAGCCTGGCGGCTTCCACCTCATCGCGCAGGGACGTGAGCGCATCCTGCGCCGTGGCGGCGGCGCGCTGCCAGAGGGTGGCCACCAGCTCGCCAGCGGCA
>NZ_CADIKH010000208.1 GCF_902859855.1 Paraburkholderia humisilvae | reverse complement strand
ACACGGCAAACGTGCTGTGGGTGGCGGACGCGACCTACGTGCCGACCGACGCGGGCTTCCTCTATCTGGCGGTGGTGCTGGATGTGTTCAGCAGGCGTATCGTGGGCTGGGCGATGTCAAACCACCTGTACACCGAACTGATGCTGCGGGCACTGGACATGGCATTGCGGCAGCGACGCCACGAAGGCGTGATCCTGCATTCAGACCAGGGCTGTCAAGGCGGATTCAACCGGTCGTCGCAACACCAGATTGTTGAACAGATTTTAGATATTCGTCCAGAGCTTCGGCAGGAGTCTTCCAACCAAGCGTTTCCCGGGGCCTGGTATTCAGTGCATTGGCAACGGCCTGGATCTCTCGAGCGCTCCACCTAGATAGGTCTGTGCCCTTTGGAAAGTATTGTCGCAGAAGGCCGTTCGTGTTCTCGTTCGTGCCACGCTGCCATGGACTGTGCGGGTCGGCGAAGAATACCTTTACCCCGGACTCGACGGTAAAGCGATCTTCAAAAATTCCGCGAGCAGGCTCTTGATCTCGCTTGCCGTAGGACGCGAGCGGACGCCGCCGGTTCTGCGCCGAAACCACGCTGGTAAAAAACGTCTCCAGCGTGCTGCAGATCGTCTCGATGCAATGGTCGTACGTCTCGGCCTTGCCGTCGGCCACCGTGCCGTCAGGCAGCATGGCCGGTCTACGTATCGTCCGCCGTGCGATACAGAAGAAAGTGTTCCGCCTTAGGTGTCGACTCTTTCCCGGTGAGTATTGCGTCCTCGTCTGGCTAAAGCTGAAAACCAGAACCACTCACAGCGCCGTTTTGGCTCGAGCCTGTCAGCATCTTTGGCTCATTCATGGTTACGGGATTTATCATCGATTCACATATGTTCACCATACTTCCCAGCCTAGCTCCCCACCGCGTGATGCTTGCAGTTCCGCTTCGACCTCACGGCGTCGGCTTCACCCTTTCGGGGTGGTGATACATTGTCAGAATGGCTCCAGACGGTGCTGCTACCAGCTTCGCCTGCATTCCTAGGCTACTACCAGAGGAATGGTAGGTTTGGTTGAGTTGCCCTCGCCAAACAATCACTCATGCAGCTTCACGTCGCACCAAGTTGTCCATGATTGTCGACTTGCAGGCGCCGTTCGGGCCGGTTAGCGCAATCAGACTGCCAGGCAACGATTCGAGATCGAGCGTCACGCCGCCGCGCTTCATTCCGTCGCGAACGCCATAAAAGCCTTCGAGGGTCAGTTTCAGCGGACGCATGACGGCGTCTCCGGCATCGGCGAGTCGAACAGATAATCCGACGGCAGCCAGGGGGCGTCGTCATCGTCAGCAAGCATCCTGCTGAGCAGCGGGTCAGGTTGCCGTGCCGGTGGCACCAGCGCCCCGTCGAGAGCCCGAGCGGTGACCTGCCGCGCGAGTGCTCTCGCGCTGGGTGGCCTGCGCGCAGTCGGCGTCACAATAGAGGTTGCCGCGATCGCAGCGGCGACAGATGAATACCTGCGCCCGGCCGCGGGCACACAGGAAGGAGGCGGCCCGTGGCCAGCATCGGCGGTCCTTGTGGAGCGCCCAAGAGGTTCTGCGAGAAATCGACGGGACGTGCAAGCGATGCGATACTGCGGCTTCACTCTCTAATCACGTAGGCAGTCCTACTCATATCCCTTTACTCATTCTTTCATCGTTATTGCGACACAACCTTATCGCGTCGGCTCAATGCCTCGGCGTGAGTTCTATCTCTCTGAGTTCGAGGTTGGGCAGCCGCTTGAAGTCATCCGGGTTCGCTGTTACCACCGCGCAGTCGTTCTCAATCGCGAGCGCTGCAATCCACAGATCGTGATAACGCCTGCGTGGGGTCCCACCGGCCTGTTTGTCTGCGGCGCACAGCATGGCGAAGATCGACGCCGTGTGTCGCGTGATTTCAAGCACAGGCAGTTCTTCGACCGATTGGAGGAAACGAGCACGGCGAATTCGAAGGGCCGGATCTGCGCAGGCCTCTTTGCCGTATTCGAGCTCCCCAATCGTGACCACTGAAACGTAAGCGGGGACGTCCTTCGTTACTGCGAGCAATGCTTCACGGTCGATCTGGCCATTAAACAGGCCGATCCAGATGCAAGTGTCGATTACGACGCCCACGGCTCACCCACGCGGTCATCGAAGGGGCCACCCTTCATATCGTCCTGCCAAGCTTGCCCTTCTTTGCGAGTCATTCCGCTTGGCAACGTCGCCAAAAGTTGCGCCACGGTGACGACGCGCCGCGCCGGGATAATCCGCGCGATCGGTGTTTCATTTCGTTCGACGACGACTTCGTCGCCCCGGAGGACGTCGTCGAGAATCTGGCTTGTGCGCCGAGCCAAATCGGTTGCAGTTATGGTGGTCATGGAATCTCCTTGCTGATTATGCGCATTATACGCATTTTGTGTAGAGGAGCAGGCCACCCACTACCGAGAGCGCGTGCGAGGCCGACCGCGCGGACAATGCGCCGGTGAAGGGCCGCCAGTCTGGCGCCGAGCGCGGCCGTGCCGGGCCGGTCCAGCGCGCGGCCACGCTCGACAATTGCCCAGAGGATCAGGCGCTCGGCTTCCTTGCGAAAGGTTCTCAACGTTGCGGGCGACTCATGCAGCGACAGTCACGCCTGGACGGCGGTGTAGTCATTGTCGGCATCGAGCGTGCAGGTCTCGCGTGGCGCGCGGAACGTCTCGGACGAACCGTCGACCTCGTGCAGCAACCATAGCTGCGCCCAGGGCACGATCGGCCCCGGCGGCACGGATGTGGCGACAAGTGCCCTTGCCCGTTCCGTCAAGGCCGGGTGGGCTTCAAAGAATACCTCAATCCGGCGGGCACCGGCCGGGCCAAGCCTTGGCACAGCTTTCCATGTAAGCACAGAGACGAGGTCTGGACGCCCCGCCGTTCGTGCGACGCGGGCCAAGCGCCGGCGAATGGCGCCGAGAATACCGTGGTCCGACCGCCCTGCTCCAAGGCGCGCTGGTAGGTACGGCTCCGCTGCTTGTCGGACGGGCATGCCGGCATACAAGGCGCGCAGCGCCGCCAGTTCGTCGCCGTCGGGAGACCGGTAGGCGGCGGATTCGGCAGGAGATGTGGATGACAGACGCGTTTTCATGAACTGCATGTACGCAAAATGCCCGCCCGAATGCGAAAAGGGACTGGGCAGCCTGCTTGAGCGCGCAGGAGGAGCGGGATAAGATCCACGCGCCCGGCATGGGGCGCAGGGCGATGCGGGACGCTCCCAGGATCATGGCGGGCAACAGTGCCGTTTTCCAGCTTTGTCATGCGGCGGCCCGTCGATGACCGTGTGAGCGCCGCTGATGGCCGCGTCGGCCTGCCGGGCTTCGAAGCCGGGGGCGTTCCGTCACGGCGCCTGTGTGGCGAAATTCCTCTTCAGATTCAGATCATCACGGGACAGGTATGACTGGCAGCATTACTCAGGCTTTGGTGCGGCAATACCCTCCATCCGGATCACTGGCCAGCGATTCTGCCGGGCCCGCAATGAGGCA
>NZ_CADIKH010000207.1 GCF_902859855.1 Paraburkholderia humisilvae | reverse complement strand
ATACCAGCGCACACACAGCACAATCACCTCCAATGGATAGTGCAGTCGCTTCAGTACCTTGCCAATGCCCGCAGGCAGTGCCTTGCCTGGCGTCTTCGTCTTTGCCATCATCTTCGTCATGCGTTACGATCCGGCCGATTCTACTTCACCGCGTTAATGCGACAGAGCCAGCGAGATAATTCCAGGCGCGCAATTCGGGATGGATGGCCTTGCGGTTTAGGATTGTTGGCCTTGATTCATTCCCGGCACCACAATTCGTTACGGATGTGATATTAAAAATATGTACTTATCCATAACTGTTTTATATGCAATGCGCGATTGTTTGGTAGTGGTTCTGTTCCGCTAGGGGTGTATTGGATGTGGCGGCATATTCTGAGAAAGATGACCTGGATGACGATAGATGGACCGATATTAATATTAATAGAGAAAATAACATGCCATTCGGCGATACAGGGCATGATTATGTGTAACTATATTGAGCCCGGATGATAAAATGTGCGCGCTTGGCAAGCGGATATCACAAAATCTCTTTTATTTTTTTGTAGTCAAAATATTAATGCATCATACTAAAAATTTCAATAAAATTTCCAGCATTTGAGTGTGTGCGAGTAATGGGTTGTTGCATTAATCGGACGGGAACGCGCCGGGCTGACGTTTGCGCACAACAGCCAGTCCGGTGCCCCGTTAACAATTCGGATTACTGTGTAGATTACCGATTTTGTGCCTCGGGACGATAAGTGGACCTGGTAAAACCGTTTGAGGGTGTAGGATGAAGTGTGTGGTTGTTCTGAAGGCGGCCGAGGAACTGACGTTGCGGCAGACGTCGATCAATCACCGTTATGGATGCACGCACACGCGCGGCGGGCGTGCTGATGCTCGGGCGGGGCCTTAAGGCCCGTGCCATTGCGGCCCAGTGGGTATGAGTGGGCAGAGCGCTTAACTGGCGCACGCATGGCGCGAGCGGGGCATATGGGCTTGATGCGCACACATAACGGCGGCCGGCATGCGCTGCTGACCGAAGCCCAGATCGCCGTGGCTCTTGAGATCGCCCGCGCCGAACCACTGACTCCGGGTGGCATCGCTCGGCGCGTGAAGCCGCACTCAACGAGCCGTTGCTCTGCACGGTCGAAACGCTCGGCGAAGCGCTCAAGGGCAACGTTTTTTCGTTCAGGCGTAGTCGCTACTCGCTCAAAAAAGAGCGCGGCAAGGAGGCATTCGCAATGAAACAGGACACACTCGGGAAACTCCGGCGGGCCGCACGCGAGGACGCCGTACGGTTGCTGTATCTCGGGCTTTCATGGATCGCCGCCGGTTCAGCGTAGCTGGTCACCACGAGGCTTGCCGCATCAGGTCGAACCGAACCATCACTGCCGGCGCGGCGTAATGGGCGCACTGGACTTCGGCGAGAACACGCCGATCCACGCGACGCATACCGGCACAATGAAAGCCCTCGATGTCGAGCGCCTCATCGACAGTATGCTCACCACTGGCAACGGTTTGCCCACAGTGATCGTTCCGGACAAAGCCAGCGTCCATCACGGTATCAGCGAGGCGACACGCCAACGTTGGCTGCTCGAACGTAAGGTCATCCTGTTTTACCTGCCTGCCTGTAGCCCCTAACTCAACGTGATCGGGATTGTCTGGCGGCAACTGAGTACCGGTGGCGTCGAGCCCTCAGTTGGACGCCCGAGACTATCGACGCTGAACTCGCTGCACTGCTAAAAAGATATCGCATCGATTTTCAAATCAATTTTTCTTGAACATTTACCACTGGAATAACGCCGCAATTACATGCGGACACTTAATCGTGGGCGTACACTCGTCCTGTGTCCGCGCCACGGGGAACGCGGGATGCTCAACGCTCAACACACAAAGTGACAACCAGAAAGAGGAGAACAAAGACGATGAGCTGGACCCGCGAACAAAGAAACGTCACGATCGCCGCCTATCTCGGCTGGACACTCGACGCGTTCGATTTCTTCTTAATGGTCTTCATTCTGAAAGATATCGCCGCCGAATTTAATACGGGAATCCCGGAAGTCGCGTTCGCGATTACGCTGACGCTCGCGATGCGCCCGGTCGGCGCGCTGATCTTCGGCAGGCTCGCCGACAAGTTCGGCCGCCGCCCGACGCTCATGATCAACATCGCGTGCTACTCGCTACTCGAGCTGTTGTCCGGCTTCTCGCCGAACCTGGCAACGCTGATCGTGCTCCGCGCGCTGTTCGGCATCGCAATGGGCGGCGAATGGGGCGTCGGCTCCGCGCTGACGATGGAAACGGTGCCCACGAAGTCGCGCGGTTTCGTGTCCGGCCTGCTGCAAGCGGGCTACCCAAGCGGCTATCTGCTTGCATCGATCGTGTTCGGCGTGCTGTACCAGTACATTGGCTGGCGCGGCATGTTCTTCGTCGGCGTCGTGCCGGCACTGCTCGTGCTGTACGTGCGCTCGAACGTGCCCGAATCGCCGGCGTGGGTCGCGATGGAAAAGAAGCCACGCCCCAGCCTGCTCGCCACGCTCAAACGCAACTGGGTGCTATCGATCTACGCGATCATCCTGATGACCGCGTTCAACTTCTTCTCGCACGGCACGCAGGATCTGTATCCGACCTTCCTGCGCGAACAGCACCATTTCGATCCGCATACCGTGTCACTGATCACAATCACGCTGAACATCGGTGCAATTGTCGGTGGCCTGCTGTTCGGTTCGATCTCGGAGAAAATCGGCCGTCGCCGCGCGATCTGCATCGCCGCGCTCATCGCGCTGCCGGTGCTGCCGCTGTGGGCGTTTTCGACGACTTCGGTCATGCTCGCGATCGGCGCGTTTCTGATGCAGATTTCCGTGCAGGGCGCGTGGGGCGTGATTCCAGTGCATCTGAACGAAATCTCGCCTGACGAGATTCGCGCGACCTTCCCCGGCCTCGTGTACCAGTTGGGCAACCTGCTCGCATCGGTCAACGCGACGCTGCAAGCGTCGTTCGCTGTCGCGAACAACAATAACTATGCGCTCGCGATGGCGGTCGTCGCCGGCACCGTGGCCGTCGTAATTGCGGTGCTGATCCTGTTCAGCCGCGAACGGCGCGGCATCGACATGACGCAGTCCGCCGAGCAGATCGTCGCGACAACCCGGTAAACGCGGCGCCAGACTCCGCTTCTTCTGTTCTGTTGCCTCGAGGCCGTGCCGATCCGATCGGCACGGCCTTTTTCATGTGCGCCCAGCATGGGCGCAATCTTGCGGGTGCGAGTCCCGCCATGAGTTGACCACAGCGAATGAAGCGAAGCGCAACTGCGAGAGGGAGAGATGGCGCCGGAAATTCGGACAGGCCGGTAAGTGGAACGGTGAGGTTGACCCGCGAAAACGGACACCTATCCTTTTGAACAGAAGGAGGAGTGTCGAAATGGGCAAGCATCGTATCGCGGGCGGATTCAACCGGTCGTCGCAACACTATTGAGTTTCCCATAAAACATGACAACCGATTCGATGCTGGCGCGTTATATCTCTAACGGATTGAATGGAGATACGCGCCATGGCAAAGAAGCCGTTGGACGAGGCA
>NZ_CADIKH010000206.1 GCF_902859855.1 Paraburkholderia humisilvae | reverse complement strand
TCAGGTACGGAGCAGCGAAGTACCACTCTTCATTCGAGACATCTGTTGGGTATGGCCTGCGTTTTTTCATCCCGCCAGGATACCAGGTCCCGACATAAAGTGCCTAACACCCTATAAGGACTTTCCCTTTTTGCAAGCTAGGGGTTCATTCGGTCATCGATTGATTCCGATGTTGAGGCCGGACGCGATGTCGGATCGGGGCGGCGGGGCAGACTGCAAACCTATAAACGGCCTTGTTGGGGCACTGTCGGTGCTGTGCCCGGGCCCGGATAGTAACCGCGCAGCAGGACTCCATCCGGAGCGCGGCGCCACGCATAAGATGCGTCGCCTGGAGCTTCCGCGAGTTCGCCTGCTGCCGGTCTGACCTGTCGCTATCCATACCTATGCGTCCTTGTGTTGGGACTGGCTCCTTTGGGGGTGCCGCACGGTGGTCTCCTGCGTTTCTCGGATTGTGGTTCGGCTCACGCGTCACGAAGGCCGGATCGGGGTATAGGAGGGATCGAAGCGCTCGCCTTTGGCGAGGATCGCCCAAAGGATTCGCGCGTGCTTGTTGACGATGGCCACCAGCGTTCGATACCAGCCTACCCGTGCATGTAGCTGGACGATCCAGCGCGAGAGCCGATCGGTTCGCCGGTGAGCGCTTGTCAGGGCCGAGCGCGCACCCTGGAACAGCAGGGTGCGCAGATAGGTGTTGCCCTGCTTGGTGATGTGGCCAAGCCGAGTCTTACCGCCACTGCTGGCCTGCTTTGGCACAGAGCCAAGCCAGGCGGAAAATTGCCGGCCATTCCTGAACACGCGCGCGTCACCGACGGTCGCGACGGCGGCCGACGCGGTGAGCGGCCCGATACCAACGATGGCCATCAGGCGTTGCGCGTTGGTGTCATGTTTGACCCGCGTGGCAATCTGCGAGTCACACCACGCGATCTGCTCGTCGAGGGCCTGGATGTGATGCCAGCCAGCGAGGAGAGCGGCGCGTGCGACTCCGTCCAGCTCCGTGGTCCCGTCCTCCAGTGCCTCGACGAAGTGGCCACGGAACGCATCGATGCCTTGCGGGAGAAACACGCCGAACTCAAACAGTTCGCCACGAAGGCGGTTGACGAGTGCTGTACGTTCCTCAACAAAGCCGTTGCGCATCCGGTGCAGCACCAGCACGTTCTGCTGATCCGCGGTCTTCAGCGCGACAAAACGCATATGGGGTCGGCTCGCCGCTTCACAGATGGCTTCTGCGTCCAGCCGGTCGTTCTTCACGTGCTTGCCGCCTTTGCGGTAGGCAGCGGCGAACTGCGGAGCGATCAGGCGGACCTCGTGGCCGAGCGCGCATAGCTTTCGGCCCCAGTAGTGGGCCGCGCTGCAGGCTTCCATGGCCACCAGGCAGGGCTCCAGATTGGCAAACCATTCGAGAACTTCTGCCTTGGGATCGCCTTTCTGACTGCCACGTGCTCCATTGAGTCGACTCCATGCACCACGATCAGGTTCTTGGCGAGATCGACGCCGATACGAGTAATCTTGTCCATGACTTTCTCCTTCCAAGACGGATTGCCAGCACCAACCATCGTGACATATCGCTACGCCGCGGGATGAGGAAAGTCCTTTCTAATTCTCTAGCCAGCGGAGGTCGCGACCAGCCGAATCGAATTCAGCGGCCTGCCCTAAAAATCGTCGTCGCGAAGCCGGTTAACCTTCTTGGCGCGAATGTCGGAAAAGTGTCCCCCTGGAATTCAGCACGGGGACAAAAATCTGCCGACAGCCAGTCGCTTCCTGCCATCCGTGAATCCAATCATGTACAACTTTGTGATGTGACTTACCGGTCTATGGAATGCCATGAAAGTCCCTTTCATTGCGATTTGCCGGTTCGGCCGAAACGGTAAATATCAGCCACTAGAGCGTCTGTCAAAGTGAAGTTAGCTCTACTGATTGATGAAATGTGTTTAATGGTTGCGCAAAGACGCATCACGGTCCGCTGGCTGGTCAGTCTGGGCAGCCGGCTCACGTCGACGTTGCTGCGGCCATCGAGCAACTGCCGGCGGACATAGGTGTCGTGCAGCACGCGTGGACTCATGTCGGGCGCCCGGAACCCGGTGGCGTCGAACGCCTCGCGCACGATATTGCCCAGCAGTACGCCATTGACCGTGCTGCCACGACTAGGGGCCGGAAAGAGCTCAGATGGTCGCACTGTGCCTGCCGAAGCTTCGTCGCCGCGATGCCGGTAGCGAGAAAGACGGCGACAATTGCGCAATGCGCGGGCATCGGCGTCGACGTCAAGGAAGAGGGGAACCGGCTCATCCTCTGGCCAGTGCTCGAAAGCGGGCAAAGGCGGTCACCGGATTCTCTTCACGGATGCCGTCGTCGATAAGCTGACGGCACAGCCGCTCGGGCATGCTGGCGTAGCGCAGTCGCGTCGTGGTGCCTGGCGCGCATCGCGTATCCACGTCGGCGAAAAACGTTTCGACGTGGGCCGTGCCGAAGGTGCTCAGCGTCACGCCCTTCGGCGCGAGATTACGCAGAAAGCGGTCGAGCATCGCCGCATGCTGCATGCGTGAGCGTGGGAAAAGGGTCGACGATCGGCGACGACCGCGTCGGTTTCCTGCGCATTGACTCATCAGAATTGCAACTTCCGTTGACCTGTTGCCTCACGTAGTTTGCTACCCGCCGGATTGTCCGGCGGGAGCGGCACGAGGTGACGAGGCAAATCAGCATGACGACACGCAAGGAGTTGGTGGCAGCATTGCAATTGCGGTATGGCAGCGCGACGTTCGGTGACCGGATCAGGATTGTCGATGAGTTCGTTGCTCTGACCGGGTATCACCGCAAGCACGCCATCCGGCTGCTACGGGAAGAGCCTGGCGCGGCAACGGGGACGCGCGGGCGCAACCGACTATACGACGAGGCGGTACGCCAGGCGCTGACGGTGTTGTGGGACGCAGCCGACAGGGTTTGCGGCAAGCGACTGAAGGCGTTGATCCCGAAGCTGGTTGATGCCATGGAGCGGCACGGCCATCTCGACCTGGATCCGGTCGTCAAGGCCAAACTCCTTCAGATCAGCGCGGCGACCATCGATCGCATGCTGGCCGATGCGCGTGCGCACATCGATGGGCAGCGCAAACGGCGCACGGGGGTGGGCTCGGCCATCCGGCGCAGCATTCCGGTGCATACCTTTGCCGACTGGCGCGATCCGCCACCGGGCTTCTTCGAGATCGACATGGTCGAACACTGCGGCGGCTCGAAGATAGACGGTGAGTTTGTCCACACCCTCACGCTGACCGATATCGCCAGCGGCTGGACAGAATGTGTGGCCCTGCGAGTACGTAACCAGATGCTGGTGATCGAAGGATTTGAGAAAGCGGCTGCCGATCTACCATTCGCGATGCCTGGAGTGAACTCGGATAACGACAGTGCGTTCATGAACCAGAGCGTCCTCGACTACTGCAAGGGCCGCGGTCTTGTGCAGACGCGCTCGAGGGCCTACAAGAAGAACGATCAGGCTTGGGTGGAACAGAAGAACGGCGCCGTCGTGCGGCGGCTGGTCGGTTATGGCCGGCTGAGCGGTGTCGATGCCAGGAAC
>NZ_CADIKH010000205.1 GCF_902859855.1 Paraburkholderia humisilvae | reverse complement strand
ACGGAATGAAGTTCAAGGATGGAGAACCGGTGACCCACAGCACACCGGCTCAGCAACCGCTGGCCGCCTGACTATGCCGAGCTCCCCATACACCACATTTGACTTTAACTCTCTAGGGAGAGAAGGATTTTCCGGTGGTTCACTTCAAGGGGCGATCAACTACCGGCTCGTGCGGACGGCTTCCTCGCGCGGGTGTCACCCAAACCGTTGAATTATTGTTACGTGTAACTCAAAATGAGAGCTCACGGATTCGTGAAGAGGAGCGGCATGGCACGCGACAAGAATATTCCGTTACCTGTAACCGAAAAGCAAGGCCGTGGCCGGCCGCGAAAGCCCGACGCGATGACCAACGCCCAGCGTCAGGCGGCCTTTCGGGCGCGGCGCAAGGCGGCCGGCAAGGCCCGTCACGGTATCGGTAAAGGAGCATGACAGGCTCGTGCTCGAATGTGAGCAGCTGCGCGAGGGGCTGGCGCAGGCTCGCCGCGAGATCGCGCGCCGTCCCCGTCCCCGTCGCGACGTGGGCGGGGGCGGGGGCGGGCGGCGGGACGCCGCATCGGCGGTACTGGTCCGGCCGCTTCCGGCAGACGAAGCGGAATCGGATGACCGGCGGCTGGCGGTGACGATGACCGGGCGCGAGTTCTTTTCGCTCCAGCGGCTGGCAGCCCACTATGGCCTGCCCAGACGCGCCGTGCTGGAGCGGCTGGTCTGGTGGGCGGATCACAGCGTCGTTCAGTCGTTTGGAGAGGACGATGCGGCGTTTAACCGTTATCTGCATAGGGGTAACGGAAAATAACTAAAAATCGCTGTTTTAGTTACGCGTAACAGAAAATCGCTCCGAGTTCGTAAAAGAAGCGGGAGTGGCGCAACAATGTTGGCCCGGGCTGCGAAAAGCCGTCGGGATAACTAGAACGGCCAACGCGAATAACAGGTACCTTCGCTACAAGCTCAGCCTTCGCGATCTGGTCGAAATGATGGCCGAGCGGGAATTGTCGCTGGCACACACCACGATCATGCGTTGGGTAAGGCGATTTACACCGGAGTTCGTCAAGCGCTGGAACCGGTTTGGCACATCCGCAGGCCGGTCCTGGCGCGTTGACGAGACCTGGCTGAAGATTCGCGGCAGATGGGTTTATCTGTACCGGGCGGTGGACCGGACCGGCCAGACGGTGGATTTCATGCTCAGGGCAAAGCGCGATGTGGCCGCAGCAAAAGCTTTTTTCAGCAAGGCAATCAAACGTCAGGGCCAGCCACCGGAGACGATCACGCTTGATGGGTACGCCGCCTCGCACCGGGCCTGCGCGGGAGATGATCGCTGAGGGGCCGCTGCCTGAAGACACGAACATCCGGTCCTCGAAGTACCTGAACAATCTGATCGGGCAGGATCATCGAATATCAAGTCCAGTACGAAAGTGATGCTCGGATTCAAACTGTTCAGGAATGCCGCGACCACGATTTCAGGCATCGAATTGATGCATCGCATTCGCAAGGGTCAGTTCAACCTCTGCGCTCTCGGGCTCAAGGATACCTCTGCGCCCGTTGTCTGGAATATCATCCTGTTCAGTTAATAAGGTATCCATATTTATAGAAAAAATCTTGACCGGACCTGCTATTTGCACCAGAGCCGGCAAGATCTGGATGCCGGACATCGTCGGAACGAAGTGGATGCGCAAATAGAAAAAGCCGCCAGTAGGCGGCTTTTTCTCGTTACTCGAAGAGGTCGGCGTGCGTACCGGCGCGAATGAAGATCACTTCACTCTCGCCCAACCGGTAGAGAAGAAGGAAATCGCCACCTACGTGGCATTCACGATGCCCGGCCAGCTGGCCGGACAGTTCGTGATCGAGATATTCGGGCGGTAATGGCCCATCGTTCGCAATAAGAAGCAGCATCGTTTCCTTGAGCGCCTTCATATTGAAGACACCCGAGTGACTTAACCGCTTCCAGTCTTTCGTAAAAGTCTTAGCGCAATCAAATGACCGAGGAAAATTAGTCTTTTTTGTCGAGTTCATCAAAAAATTCCACCGCAGAGCGATGGCGCGTGCGACCTACCAACTTTTCCCCTTCGCGGATCGCCTCAAGTGTGGTCGCATTCGGAATGCGCACCTCGAAAGGCAGTCCATGCGACAACACGACTTGACGCAGGAAAAGTCGGAAAGCTTCGGAGATCGTCAGTCCATTGTCCGCGAGGACTTGGGCCGCTTCACTCTTCAGCTTCGGCTCGATTCGCGCGCGCACATCCGTTGTTTTCGAATCGTGAGCGAGCATGTTTCCTTCCGTATTGGTGTCTCCCAACCGCGTGAGTACGGGACACCCCAAGAGACATCGATGAAATTGACGATAAAGTTGAGTGATACCGCCCCGGCAACCTGTCACGCGCAGGTAGCTAAAACGGCACATCGATAGTGTAGCAACAACGTAGCTACATTTCAAGCCTGTTCATGTCGGGCAGCAGAAGCTATTCTTAGCTGTATATCCATACAGTATCTGGCGTGCCCGCCGCCACGTTCGTGACCTGCCGCTCCGCGCCTGGCGCGCCCACGCTCACCACGTTGCTGCGGCCCCCGTCGCTCGAGTTCGCCCCGATCGCCGCCGAGTTGCTCCCCTTCGTCACCGTCGGCTGGTCCGAGCCGTCGCCCTTCGTGTCCGCCACGAACCCGTACGTGACCCCCTTCTTCAACTGCGCCACTGTCGAGTTCGTCGTCGAGAGCCCCGTCGAGAGCGAGGTCAGCCCGCCCTGCGTCGAGGTCGACAGCGACGCCACGCTGCTGTTGGTCGTGGAGAGCCCCGTCGAGAGCGCCACCACTTCGCTGGCCACCGAATACAGCTGGCTGCCGTTGATTGCGTCCGTGCTGTTCGCTCCGATCTGCCCGGCCGCCACGGTCGTGATCTGCCGCTCGAAGCCCACCGACCCCACGCTCACTACCCCCGCCGGCGTGCTGCCAGCGAACCCCCCGTACGTGAGCCAGCCCACCGACGCGCTGCTCACCGCCGTGGCCGTTCCTGTCACCGCCTCCTGGCCGATCGCCACCGAGTTCACCACGTTCGCGGTCGCCCCCTGGCCGATCGCCACGCTCAGGTCAGCGCTCGCCGTCGACCCCGTGCCCAGCGCCACCGAGGCCGCGCCCAGACCGATCGCCACCGCCCCCAGCGTCGTCGCCCCGTCGCCGCTCGGCGTGCAGCCGGTCGCAGAACTGTTGCCCGATGCGAAGCTTGCAGAGATCGCGGCGTTGCGCGAACGGCGTGCCGTTGCGATGGTCGGCGACGGCATCAACGATGCGCCGGCGCTGGCCGCGCCATCCGTGGGAATCGCAATGGGAGCCGGCACCGACGTTGCACTGGAGACAGCAGAAGCCGCACTGTTGCGCAACAACGTGACGGGCGTCCAACGCACCACGCACGGGCGTGGTGCGTTGGCAAGAAGGGCGGTTGTGTCGCGATAACGGTGGGAGGATGAGTGACAGGTTAAAATGAAAAGGACTACTTATATGATCAGCGAATAGAACTGAGCGGCGGGAGTTCTGTTTGCGTCGTCGTGCATCTGCCCTTTGCGGATCATGTGCATGTATATGAACGCCTCCCGTTTGCGAAGCAATTTC
>NZ_CADIKH010000204.1 GCF_902859855.1 Paraburkholderia humisilvae | reverse complement strand
GTGGATTCCGGTTAGCTGGTTGTTACTCTCGACAAGCAACATTCTCAGCCAACCGCCACCGCCTTCTCAATTCCCCGCCTCAACCCCATACACCAGATCCGACAATAGCTCAGAATTCCTCATCGCTCATCTTCTTTTTGGCTAGCCGTTCAAATTTGCTCCTGCTCGACATCCGGCAATCTTCCCAAGAAGCCTTCTTAAAAGCCTTCGCGGCAGGTCCGGGCACTGCGCCCCCCCCCGATTGCCCCATTGCTTTGAGTCGTTCCAACGCTCTTCCCGCAGTGTCCGAAGATGCTTTCTGGGAGGAAACCGTACGCGGATCTGTTATCACATTGAGTGCCTCCAACTGCTGCGCGTATGGATGTGCCTTATCAGTATTGCTTCCCGCGGCTGCTCCGGGAGCAGAAGTGGACGGTGGGTCCTGGAGCACGTCCACAGTGTTGTGAGGCTGATTGAGGTCAACTTTGGTCATGATGTTCCAAAAAAGTAGGTATTGGATAACCCACTTTACAGTTTGCAGTTCGCGGGCACGACTGCTGACGCGAAAATTGCCTCGCCCTCCGCGCAACGCCTTCCTAGCAGACCTTCTGCGACCGCGTAGTCCCGAGGGAGCAACAGCCCCCCAGACCACGATCATGCTCTCGTGACAACTGCACGAACAGCCGGCGGCGCCTTGCGTGACAGCAAGCGAGACTGAATGGCCGGCGCAGCCGCATCTCGCATCCGACACTTCAGTCCGTTCCTCTGCACGACCACGAAACTGGGAACGCAAATCTACAGCGTTGTATATTCGGGATCCGACCGGTTTGCAGCGAGCGCTATCTGATTTGTTCACCTGCGTCAGAGGCTACAGCGCATCGGAGCCCCGCCGTGACGCCGGAGAAGATGAATCGAGATCCGTCGATAACAGATATGTGTTGTAGGCAACCCGTTTTCAGGATCTTGTAGAAGGTTTCGATTTTCCAGCGCATTGCGTACCAGTCGAGCTTTTCGATTGCCTCTGCACGAGAGCGGACCGGCAGCTTGGTGAGCAGCATCCATTCGACAGGAGCGCACCCGGGCGGCGCATTGCGCTCCTGTGCGTGAAGGACTGTCAGCTGCAGCTCAGGGTAGCGGCTTTGCTTGCCGATGGGCGGCAGGACGGTCATTTCCTGATAGCGCAGTTCAAGTGTCGCGGTCATCGGACGGCCCTTGGCGTCGCGAAGCTCGACTCGATGGAGCCCCTTGACCTGAACCAGCTGCATGGCTTTCGAGATCGTGTGCTGTCTCTCTCCCGCGAGCCTGTCGACGCAGGTGCGCACGAGAAAGTGGGTGCAAAGATCGTATGCGGTACAGAACAGCTCGTAAATATCGCTTTCCCGGTCACCGACGTGAATGCAGCGCACAGGATCGTCGAGAAGCCGAGTCGACTGGCGCATGTTCTCAATCCAGCGCCAGCTTTCCTTTTCCGCGCTTAAGCTCCGAAGCCCCCTTGAACTGCTTTCCCATCCAGAACTTCACCGCCGTCAGGCCAGGTGGCAATCCATCGGCGCTGACGGCGAGGTTCGAATGCATCAGGATGCCGCTTTGCGTGAGTGGCTGGCGCGGACCCGTCCCATTCTTTCCCGTTCGCAGGGTTGTCTTGCCGGTGTAGCCGATGAGTTCAGGACGCTCCCGCTGGTACGAGAACGTGGTCGTGTCCTGCAGGATGAGCACTGGCCCATCGGTGGCTCTCACACGTTCAGCGCTCGCCTGGAAGTGTCCGCTCAGGATATCGTGTTCGCTGACGCGATCGTTTGACAGAAACCTGTACGCAGCGTTCGTCGACGCCCAGTCCTGACACGCGAACGGGATAGTCTGCCCCGTACCGGCCCAAAGCTTCTCGAGCAGGATAGCGAAGCGCCGACGCAACCTAGTGTCCTGGAAATCGCTTCCCTGGACTTCCAGATCGAACCACGCCCGCTCCTCTTTCCGTTGCTTGCCGCCCATCTCGCTCGAACACGGGATATGACGTACGCCAGGATACCAGGTTTCGCGCTAAAAAGAAGTGGGTAATTGCAAGGCGACAAACAGAGGATGGCACACACCTCTGCCATTGCCCGACGACCAACATCCACGGGATTTCGGCCAATCGCGTGTTATTTCGGCAGGTTTGCCGAAGAAACAACGCCGACGCTGTAAAAGGAAAAATGGTACAGCAGGCGAGCGAGGCTTTCGACGGAAAGAATGATCGCCGACCATATGGCCAGCGTGCCCAAGCACACCACGGGTGGCAAGGCGATGGCGGCGCGCCAAATCTTTCGCAGCAACAAAGTCGAGTGACCGCAACTTGGAGGCGTCTCCATTGGCCACGATCGAATGGCTCGCATTGGCATTGTTTCTGATGATGGCGTGGCATATAGCGTATCTCGTGCAGTTCGGCCGAACCTGCCCTGAACTTGCCCGGTATCTGTTCTTCGATCGCGATCAAGACCGTGCCGCCTACCTGCTCCCGAAAACTCGCGATCCGGCCCAATCGAAACCCGACGACCCACAGTGACTCATCGCGCCTCAGGCAGCTTGCCGGCCGCAAGGGACAGTGAATTAGCAAAGACCATCTGGTTCTACTTCAAGCAGGTATACGTCGCCGCAAGAACATCGCTACCGCCGGCAACTTGCCTTCAAATGCCGTGTTACATGATCTGAGCGCGATTTCCCTTTCATAGATTAACGTGACTACACAATGAAACTGCTTCCCCTCCTCCTGCCCCTTATCGTCACCCTGAACGGCTGCGGGGCCGTTGCGGCGCCCTGTCGCATTGCCTCTGCTGGCCTGAAAATTATCCCGCTTGTCGGGCATGCTATGGCGACGCCCACCGATGCCTGTGCGACTGCCATCGACTAAAGTACCCCAAATTTATGCCCTGCCTATTTTCGAGAAGACACATCAAATGCCATTGCGGGTAACATCACAATTCATCAACGCGGCTGGTTGATTTTTCCTGCCGAAGGATGTTCTCGTCGAAAATATTTGAATATGACAGCCGAGATAATGTCGCTCTTAGTTTAATTCTCCAAAAAGAATGAACATAAAATAGGGAATTTTGCAAAAACAATCACCGGATGTTGACGTAAGTAGCATCCTTCTTATGACGCGAAGCACAATCCATGCGCTGGTCAACGCCGCCCGGCGTCGACGCTAGCTGCGACGTCAACTCCTTGATCAACCCGTCTTGCGCTGAACGCATTGCGTCTAGCTCGTGCTCTACTCCATCTCCGCAGCTCAGTCGGAGAGACACGTGTTCCCTCGCGATCGCATCGAGGTTCAGTGAAGCGGCGGTGCGGAAACCGGAATGATAATTTCCGACAACAGCACCATCCGGTGATAGCTACGCGCCCGTCAATGGCAATTTAGGCAAATCTGTCTAAAATCATCAAGGCTGCGATGGATATCATTGCTATTCTCGGTGTGAACATTTACGCCGTTATGTGACAATCGGCTTTCGTCAACTCAAGCCACATCCAACAACGTCATTCATGCCGCTAGCGGCATGAATGACGTTATGCCGACTCCCCGATTATGCCGCGTCATGCATGCGCGTGGCGGTGGGTATGTCCTTTCATGATCGCTGCGTCGGCATAAACATATGATTTCTCAGGCTGGCTAAC
>NZ_CADIKH010000203.1 GCF_902859855.1 Paraburkholderia humisilvae | reverse complement strand
TGGCGATGCGTCGCTCGGAGGGCGGGACATGGCAGGATCCGCAAACGCTGGCGCACTACGCGCAGATCGGAGCGAAGCTGTACCGGGTTGCCAAAGACGAGGCCGCGTCGACGGAAGGGTATGTGGTATGGAATCCGGTGGATGCCACTGGCAATGCACGGGAGCGGACAATCCGTCTGGAAAACCGGGGTGGCCAGTGGCAGCAGGCGCGGAATGCTCCGGGTCTGAAGGGTGGGGCGCCTGAACCCCATCGCTTGCCCCAGCTGTCAGCGGATGAGGTGGACAACGAACTCGCGAATCTGGACGACAGGCCGCATTCTGGCTCGTCCGTTGACGTTGCACCTCAAGGCCGGAGGGCAGACCCGGCAGGCACGGCGCTGGTTGACTGGGCCCACGCGGAGCAGGCGCGTGGACTGCCGCTTTCCCATGCGGAGCAGCAGATCCACGACAGCCTGTACGCTCCAGTGCGTCGACAGCCTGCTGCCCCCCTCCCGGGCAGCAGTCGCGCAAAGCCCCGTGCACGGCTCGTGCCGGCATTACCTGAACACATCGATCTGCTGAAGGATCTGCCCGGGGAACTGGATCGGAGATACCACTCCAGCGTCAGGCGGTTCCTGATGCATCTGGAAGAGCAGGGTCAGTCCTGGTCGCAACTGGTGCCCGTGGGTAGCGTTGCGGGTGCGCGTTCTGCCGCGCTTGAACAGGCCGTCAACGAGGGCCTCCGGCATCATGGCTTGCCGACCAACACGCGGACTGCGCTCAATCAGGCCTTCGGGTTCAGGCTGCAAGGCGACATAACAATAGTTCGGCTTGCGCCGGATCTTCAGGAGCACAAGGATCTGCTGAATGATCTGCCCAAAGAACTGGATCCTGTATACCGCTCCAGCGTCAGGCGGTTCCTGATGCATCTGGAAGAGCAGGAACAGTCATGGTCGCAACTGGTGCCCGCAGGCAGCGGTGCGGGTGCGCGTCCTGCTGCGCTTGAGCAGGCCGTCAACGAGGGGATCCGGCATCATGGCTTGCAGCCTAACACGCGCGCAGCCATCAACCAGGCCTTCGGGTTCAGGCTGCGAGGCGACATAAAAAAAGTTCGGCTTGCACCGGAACTTCAGGAGCACAAGGATCTGCTGAAGGATCTGCCCGAAGAGCTGGATTATCGATACCGCTCCAGCGTCAACCGGTTCCTGGCGCATCTGGAAGAGCAGGGACAGTCATGGTCGCAACTGGTGGCCGCCGGCAGCGGTGCGGGTGCGCGTCCCTCCCCGCTTGAACAGGCCGTCAACGAGGGTATCCGGCATCATGGCTTGCAACACAACACGCGCGCTGCACTTAACCAGGCCTTCGGGTTCAAACTGCAAGGGGACACAAGAATAGTTCGGCTTTCGCCGGATCTTCAGGGGCACAAGGATCTGCTGAAGGATCTGCCCGAAGAACTGGATCGGAGATACCGCTCCAGCGTCAGGCGGTTCCTGGTGCATCTGGAAGAGCAGGGTCAGTCATGGTCGCAACTGGTGCCCACGGGCAGCGGCGCGGGCGCGCGTCCTGCCGCGCTTGAACAGGCCGTCAGCGAGGGGATCCGGCATCATGGCCTGCAGACCAACACGCGCGCTGCGCTCAACGAGGCCTTCGGATTCACGCTGCAAAGTAAAGCGGAAAAGCCGGGATAGTCCGGCCGGCCGTGTCGCGGCAACAATGAGCAGATGTATCCGCCCGAGAACCCCCGTTATTGAGCGAACGTCGCCGACGGCCGACGATTCTCTCATTGCGATGACGGGAGGATCTTCATGCAGGAAACGGAGCGGTTGTCTTGAGAGGCGGCGGCTTTGAGTTCACCGCCCCCGAGAACGCGGCGTAGTAGAGGCACGCGGCCTTGGCGAGAGGTTGTAGGCGAGTATCGAGCAAGCGGGTTGCCGATCCAAGTGTATTGCGAACGCAGCAGGATTTCGCGCGTTGCCGTTCTACCTGTGGACCCGCGAATCGGTGGCGCGGCTCATCGAGCGAAAGTATGGGATCAAGGTGTCGGCGTGGACGGTCGGTCGATACCTGAAGGCATGGGGCATGAGTGTCCGGAAGCCGGTACGGCGAGCATGTGAGAGAAACGATGCGAGCATCGCGCGCTGGCTGAACGAAGACGATGCGCAGATCGCGAAGGAGGCGAAGCGGGAGATGGCGACGATCTACTGGGGTGACGAAATGGGATTGCGCAGTGATCACATCAACGGCACGAGCTTCGCACTCAAAGGGCAAACGCCAGTGGTGCGCGCGACGGGACAACGCTTCGGCTGGAACATGATCTCGGCGATCCCCAACCGCGGGGCATTGAACTTCATGGTCTTCGAGGGCAAGTTCAGGAACGCCACGTTCATCGAATTCCTAAGCGCATGATCAAACAGGCCACACACAAGATCTATCTGATTGTCGACGGCCATCCCGTGCATCGGTCCAGGGCAGTCCGGTGATTCGTCGCCGATCATGCTCACCGTCTGCGTCTGATTCAATTGCCAGGATATTGCCCGGAGCTCAATCCTGACGAGCTGCTCAACCGGGACGTGAAAACCAATGCGCTCGGCAAGAGTCGGCCAACCAGCAAGGCGGAGATGATCGACGGCGTTCGCCGCCATCTGCATCGTCGGCAAAAGGAGCCTCACGTGATTCGCAACCTGTTCGAGGAAAAACACGTTCGGTATGCCGCGTAAGCAGCTATGCACTATTTGATGCTCCCGTCAGTAATTATAGATATCAATTGGTTACGACTGTAGTGCGAACTAAAAGAGACTCAGCCCGACTAACCCGATCACACTCCCGGCCGCCAGCAGCCACAACGGATGAATCCGCGTCGAAAACGCAAGCGCCGCACACACCACGGTGATACTCCACGCAAGCCAGCTCGTATTGGAAGCACGTGCGATCAGCATTGCACTCGCCGCAACAAGGCCTGCCGTGACCGGCACGAGCCCCTTCTGCGCGATGCTGCGCCACGGCCGGTCCTTGAAACGCTCCCACGCGTGCAACTCGAGCGCAGTAACGAGCGACGACGGCCCGAACTTCGCGATCGACGTCACGAGCACGCCAGCCCACCCGGCCACATGCCAACCGACCAGCGTGACGACCATCATGTTCGGCCCCGGCGCCGCCTGAGCGAGCGCGAAGAGTGCGCTGAAGTCACTGGCCGGCATCCAGTGATGCACGTCGACGACTTGGCGCTGCATCTCCGGCAGAATCGTATTGCCGCCACCCAACGCGAGTAGCGAAAGCTGGCTGAAAATCAGCGCAAGCGCGACGAGTGTGACGATCATTGTCGTGCGCCCCTTTCGTTAGCCAACCTTGCGGCATGCGCCGCGAGCGCGATGCTAAGCGGCGTCAGTATCAGCATCGTCGGCAGCAACGGAAAGCGGAACACCGCAATCGCGACGAAGCCGAGCGCGGCAATGCCCGCCGCCATCGGGTTGCGCCGCAGCGGCATCAGGATTTTCGCCGCCATCGCGATCAGCAGGCCCGACGCGGCGGCCGCGAGGCCCGCGAACAGATGCCTCACGTGCGGATCGTTCTGCGTGTGCTCATACAGCACGCCGAGCGCGATCACGATCAGCGACGGCCCGGCGATCAGCCCGAGCAGGCCCGCCAGCGCGCCGCGCCATCCAC
>NZ_CADIKH010000202.1 GCF_902859855.1 Paraburkholderia humisilvae | reverse complement strand
CACCATTGAGATTGCGGTCTTTGGTGTCCTGTGCGCCACTGAGGATTCTGTGCCTTGCGGAGCTTTCATGCTTGGGGGCGATGCCGAATTGAATCATGAAAAGGTTATACATAAGTCGCGTCGGCCACATACACCAGGCAGGTCGAGAGCATATCAGGCGCCATCCCAGCGATGCGCCCATAACCTTCGATCCAACGCAAACTTCCCTTCGGGCCACTCCGTTGGCCCGATCCGTCCTTCTTCTCGCCAGCCCACATCCAGGCCGTCCAGGATGCCCAACGGCTCGCGCTGCGGCGTCACGGCATAGGTCGGAGCAGATACAGCCCCGTTGCGCCTCATATGTCAGCGGGCCCCAGCCCGACCAACTCCTGACCGTTGAAATTGAGCCCGGTCGTGTCTTGCTGGCAAAGCACGACGCGATGCGTTTGCATCCGTCTTTGCTTC
The DNA here is from genome assembly GCF_902859855.1 of Paraburkholderia humisilvae. Taxonomy (GTDB): domain Bacteria; phylum Pseudomonadota; class Gammaproteobacteria; order Burkholderiales; family Burkholderiaceae; genus Paraburkholderia; species Paraburkholderia humisilvae. Next base: position 3,289 of record NZ_CADIKH010000202.1, on the reverse strand, counting down.
TGTTGCCAGTGCGGCCCCGGAATCGCATGCCAATGACTTTGTCGTTGTTGAAGGAGCGGTAGGCCGCTATCGTTTCGCCCCAACCGTGGCATGCCTGAGGCACACTGGCCCTCGGCTCGGCCGCCATTCTCTTTCCATCAAGAGTCTCGCTCGCTTATTCCGCCGCGCGTTGCCCAGGCCCAGTTGCTCGAATTCCGTTTGCGTCCAGGGCGTCGATTCGCTGACCAACGCGTCCGCTCAGACGCGGAGAGTAAACGACAAACACCGACCGCTTATAAGCGCCGACTCTATGCCATTGAAGGTAAACATGCTTCCTCGCCGTCACGGCACAACGACGACGTGTGTATAACGACATGCCCTTACGGACGACCGCTGCTAATTTCGCGTAGGCGTCCCATCCGGGATGTGAATACAAGATCCTTGACAAAGCGATTGATTTTATATTTCTGGTCCGTTTTTTCTTGTAGAAAACCTGCTTCTGTCTTGCGAAGCTGATCGTTTATACGATTAACCGCCCCGGAAGAGCGCCGGTCCGCAAAGTCTCGCGGCGTCATGTTCTCACTGAACCAAGATTTTATTGCTCTAATATCTTGCTCAAGCAGCGTCGTCCTGTCGAACAACAGATTATGCGGATGCAAGTCCATTACGTGACGCCGTACCTCCCGGAATCTTCCGTTGGTGCCAGAATTGGAGTGGCCGTGCTTTTCTACGATACTTCCGATCTTCGATAGGCAAAGCCGCTCTCTGGCATGCTGAATATTGTCACGAGCTCTGGAGAGCGCGGCCAGGTGATTGTTAGCCGCGATAGCGGTTGTCTCCTTACTCAGTCGTTCAGCATCTTCCCTTGCCTGCGGCGAAGCGCCATTTCCGGTGAACTTGCTCTTTTGTTTTTTATTATATGCTTCGTAAACGGACGCAGTTGCTGTCACAGTGGGTACACCGAAAATTTGTCCCGTACCCATCTCTATCAGATGGGCGACCAATTTAGCGGATTTTGCCGCAAGATCTTTTTTTTCGTAGTCTACCTGTCGTCGAAGATGCGCCTTTCCGTATTTGACCTCTTCATATTGAGGCAATTTGGAGATCGTCTCGATTTTGTTTTCGATGTCGTTTATTCGTTTCATGTTTCCTGCTGCCTCAATCATATGAGTGGCGATGGCCGCAGGTTTGCACATAGAGGATATGCCCTCGTGAAAAACGGTGCTCAACAATGGAGTTGCTTCGGCTGCTACGCGCGTGGGCGCGGCGCTAGCTCTAGCAACCTGTTCCGTAAGATACGCCACCGCTTTTGCGGTGCCGAGTGCCGCGTTTGCACCATTGGGTACAAGAGCAATCGCGTCTTGATGCGTTTCTTCCAGCTCCTTTTTCAGGAAATGAAGCTCATTAAGCAGAGCAAGCGCGGCCGGGGGTAGCGGTCTGCCCCCGTACGATAGGGCCGCGCTTGCTTCGGCGATGAAATCCTTGATTTGCGAGAGCGAAACGGGAGAGTTCGAAATTCGCACAAGGAAGCCGGTTTTGGCTGGACCATCGATTTCAGACAGGATACGCGCAAACTCTCGCTCTTTTGGAAGAATCGCAGCTTGCACCTGCCTGCGCGTCATGTTTTGCTTTACGCGCTCACCAATGCTGACAGCGGCACCAGCTACTGATGCGAGTCCTCCAAGCGTTGCATCCAGTACGCCAGCTTTTATGTTCGCTCCAAGGACGTGCTGTAGATCATCGCCGGGGACCGCATTCAGAACTACTTTCGCCTGCTGTGCCAGGTTTCGATGTTGGGTAATATTTAGCATATGTGAGGCGTCCCAAAAATAAACTTCTACACGATTGTATCGGCCTCGGTTGAGGGAGTGCTTACCTGTGTCGTCGCGTCCTGTTTCACAATGGATTTGGCCTTTGCATTCTTTGCGGCTTTCACGGTCTTATAAATTTCTTTCGCTGCTCCCGCGGCTGCGGGGTTCAAAAGGCCGGTGACCTTTCCTTTCTTAATATCCTTATAGTTTATAAATGGCTGTTTGTTTTCAATAACTCCTTTGGCTGCGCCCCTGGCAGCTGCCTTGATAATTTCACCCGTCGAAACGTCGGTGGCTTTTTCGACAAGGTGGTCCACCACGTCAGCTACCTGCGGAGCGACGAAGTAACGATGAATATCGCCATTTTTTATCAGCTCTTTGTGTCGTGAAAGAGGTCTGAATATGTTATTTCCGTTTTCCACGTACGAAGCCTTCGCTGCTTCAAGTCCGAATTTGACCATCGATTGACGAGCGTCACCATTTAGAATTCCATCCGCCAGGTTTGCGATGTCATTCATCGAGTGCTTTTGCCGCGTTTCCTTGTCCTCGGCGGAGGAGGTGGTGGTGGCTTCATTAAGGGACGCAAGGAGAGGTGGGATGATTTCAGCAATATCTCCCGTAATATCATGCGTTTTATCTTTCTTATTCGCATCGGATTTCTTGATCAGAGACGTCAACTTATTGATAACGGTCTTGTCGTTTTCTGATGACCGGGAGATGTTTTTTGGGGAACCCAAGACGTCCTGCAAAATAGTACCAGCCATCTTCCTGGCAAGGCTTCTATCCTTCGGCATGCCGGCTTTATCCGAGGAACTGGAACTCGAAGAGGGGGCTTCGCCAGTGCTCTGATTTGCCTTAACCTCTGCGGGTGCAGTCAGATTGCTAACATTAAAATTGATGCTGTTTCCGGACTTTTCGAGGGCTTTCATTAAATAACTCCTGTTAATATTCCAACGGATAGGCTTGACCGGGAAAGGTCAGACGGGCGATACAATCGGACGTCGGCGGTTGCCAAGGGGGCATTTGAAAGGAAGGGCAATCTCCGTTCTTGCTCAACTAATTGCGTCGAGGTGCGCTTCCGCGCGTAGTCAGCGAGTGCTCGGTTTTCATTCCATTTGACCAACAATGCCCCATAGGGCTTGATGTATGAACCACCTCCCATTTTCGCGGGGCGCATACTTGCGCTACGAAATCGTCTGTTCGTTTGTCCAGAATTCGAAGCGACAAGAAGTGAGGCGGTTGCCGGTGTTGCTGCCACGATGCATATTAGGAGCTGCAATTGGAGCTGTGTATCGGCTCAGCGAAACGTTTCCCGGTCATCTGAAACCGCAGATTGCGACGTGAAGTGCGGGGGCTAGTACAGCATCCCTTAAATGGCTTTAGTAATTAGTCGAGCCTGAACAATTCGGCGAGCCTCGTGCAGCGGAGCTTTGAGGCCGAAATGGTGTTGTGAGATTTGCAGGAACCTGGCACATTAACGTGAAAAACCTGCAAATTCT
>NZ_CADIKH010000201.1 GCF_902859855.1 Paraburkholderia humisilvae | reverse complement strand
GGCATCCCGCTCGCGGTGATCCTCACCGGCGCCAATCGCCATGATGTCACGCAGTTACATCCCCTGATCGACGCCATCGCGCCCATTCGCGGCAAGCGCGGCCGACCACTCTCAAAGCCGCGCGTCGTCCAGGGCGACCGCGGCTACGATCACGACAAATACCGCCGCCCACTACACGCCGCCGGCATCGCCACTCAAATCGCCCGCCGCGGCCAGCCTCACGGCAGCGGCCTGGGTAAAACCCGCTGGGTCGTCGAGTGAACCATCTCGTGGCTGCACAACTTTCGCCGACTGCGCATCCGCTTTGAACGCCTCGCCTTTATCCACGAGGCCTTCATGAAACTCACCTGCTGCATCAGGAGGACTTAGGACGGCGGAACAGACGCCGAATCCTAGCGTCGATCGCACGAAGTGCCTCGCAACCCTGGTGACCGAGGCGGCAATGAAAATGAGGAGCGGGACATGAGCTTGCCTGCCGTCGAGTCGTCCTTATGAGGCGAAGCGAAGTCCGGCGATAAAATCGATGACCCTGGATATTGGAAGTCGCCCTAGCGTTGTTGTTGTGCTGCGGCATTGTCTTGAGCATCAGCTTTCCGTTAGCTTGCGTTGGCCAAACGTGTAGTTCCCTCGATTTTGGAGGCTTGTTTTGAATCCCGCCGTGTCGAGGCGGACCACCTCACTGGCGGGACCTTTTTCTCCTGTGTCGTCAGTAGTTGTCCACGATTCGGCCTCATCCCGTGAAAGCGGAGGGCCGATCCTTGCGCGCGACGTGCGGGCGGGCACCATTGTGTTTTTGGTGGCAACACGCTTGAGCAGTTCACGTGACTTCGACGGCGCGCACTGCCGCCGGTGCATTTTGCCGTACAGGAGGCCAATGCAGGCCTCTGTCCTCGTTGCGCCGGCCTGGGAGTGTACAAAGACATTATCGTCGCGTGGGTCCGATGCTTGTTCGAGCCTGCGTAAATCAGACGTTTCGGCGCCACCACTGGGTTGATTCTGTTGGCTGACTCAGTTGCTTCGCGCGCGTGCGCACGTGCGGCGATGGAGGTCGATGGCGTTAATTGGAGGCCCGTCTGACGCAGACAGGAAGAGGAATTCGAACAGGTGCCCGGCCGATGCCGCCCAGATTCGCAACGCCCCCGGGGTGCAAGTCCGATGTTGACGATGCGACCCCGGGTCGCCGATCCGCTGGCGCACGGGGTGATTTGCTTCAGCTTCGTGCCCCCGTTGCCATCTTAGTGGCGGCGCGAATTGAGCCGGACGCAATCAAACTCGTGCGCGCGGACATTACCCATCGTAGCCTGCGCATTCAGAAACTCCACGAAACGTCAATTCGCTTCACATGAGGCGAGAGCGCGCGCAGCAGGTCGTAATATTCAGGCAGCGGCAAGTGGCGCAGGCGCAGCTAATCCATCAGCGGGCGGCCCGTGTGGCGGCGGTTGAAAAAACTCGTGGCGTGCACACCAAGGCTGCTATCCGGCCAATTTGCGGCTCGCGAGGCTTATAATCCCTTGCCTATCCACCAGTAGCACGGAAAAGGAATGCTGATCAATAAATAAGCATTGCGATGCGATCGTGTCATGCGGATACTGACGCTTCCAATTCTGCCGGTCCCATCAAGATCCGCGTTGCCGTAACTGCGTACAAAGAGACCGACATGTTCAGGACGCTGCGCATGCGGAGGATAGCGGGTTTCGAGTGGCCGGGGTGAAGGTAGCCAACCGGCGGCGGGACGTCATCGAAAGCCGGGGGCTACCCGAGGGGGCCGGCGGTGGCCCCTTGCGTTTGCGGACGGCTACGGGACGCGTAGCAATCAGGCAACTGCCGCACGCGCCGCGCAACCGGGTCGCGACGACGTGCGGCGTGAGTCTATCGCGCGCGAGTGGGCATCACTCAGAACGCAGTTTGGGGGGGGCGAGCCACCCGAGCCAGGCGACGTGAGGGCGCTTGAGGAGTTACATCGCACTGCAAGGTTGTCCGACGTCGATGACGTGCGCGAACTGTTCAATGTGGTCCAGCGAGACGATTCTTCGCCGTAGGTCCATGATGAAAAAGATGCGATCGTCCCTTCGGTTGTTCGGCTTCTCGTGGTCGGTCGACGAACATGGATATGTTACCTGCCGGCAGGGCAATTGCGTCGTCGTGCGCGATCGCGGCGCCGGCGTGCAGGTGCTGCAGCTCGATCGGCCTGCGCGTCGCGCAGAACAGGTTCGGCTGCACGCCAGAGCTGACCGGCGACGACGCGTACCATGTGGCGGCCGCCAAAGTTGCCGACGGCAAGGCCGTCGACGCGGGGCCATTTGTACGTCAGGGTCGACGGCGGGACTTGCACACTATTGCACCTGCCGGGCACACGCAAAAAAAGCGCCGGCGCGATTGCGTCGGCGCTTGAAATCCTGGCGCCCGAATGGGTGAAGAACGCCAGGGCACATGGAGCAACTCGCGGATCGTTTTCCCGAATGTAGCGACTATGTTCTGGCAGTAGCCAACCAAGCGCGCCTCCCCGGGCGATCTTTTCGCGTGAGCGGGGAAGATGGCGAGCTATAGATCGTGTTGGCGAAAACAGTGACCAGCCCGACCCGCAGAGGCTCTATTTTTACCGGAGAAGTGAGGGGAAAATTGGGCCAATTTTGCTGTTGAAAACACCGACTATGCATGTTAGTCATCTCCCTCGTGGAGTCTGCGCCAAGTGTGACTTTCACGGGTCAACATCTGAGCTTTGTAGGGCAACTGATACGCAATCAGCTTTCGCGGCTAAGGTGCTGAAGGCGCTGGCTTCATCCCGCGCGGACTGGATAGTTTATGACGTTCATCAGTGCGCTGACGAACGTCGCGCGCGATGAGCAGTCGTTTCCGGAATTCAACGTGGCGGTATCGCTAGCAACGGAAAATGCCTTGAAGCACCAAATTATTATCCACGGCCACCCGGTACAGGCCAACCCTCTTTCGGTGGTGCCACGTAGCCCGAAATCGGGTCCATCGCTCCACATCATGGACAGTCTTAAAATTATTAAGATTTGATTAATGGGCACGCACACGCGATACCATGGAGATGGTGACTGCTTCTTTCGCGCTGTGCTGACGGTGATGGAACGCACGGGTTGAGCCTCGGATATTCCGTGGCAAGCCATTGGGCGGTTACGCGAGAAAGCTGCTCAGGATGTACTGGACTTTTCTTTCGACTATGAGTAATTTCTTTTGGATCAAGCCTGAATGTATCGGCCCGGATTGTTTGGACACGGTTTTGGGACTCAGGCGGCCTGTTTAAACATCCGTGCCTGACGGGCTTCGAGGGGTGACATGAAGCCCAGTTTTTCCAGCCGCCATTCTCGGTTGTAACGATCTTTAAAGTCAACGACAGCGTCACGAACTTCATCAACATTCCTGAAGATACGCCCGTGAATCGCTTGTTCTTTCATGGTTCGATTGAACCGCTCAGCGACGCCATTGGTTTGCGGTTCGGCGACGAATGCGTAGCTGGCCGTGACGCCCCAGAATTTGAGCTGGTTCCGAAAGTCGTCGGACGTGTACTGGGAGCCATGATCCATCCGCAGCGTCAGTCCCGATCCGATCCCCGCACTCACTCCGCCGAATTCGCTTTGCAGTCCCTGAGCAACAGGCTCAAGCGCGGCGAAGCGCTCGCGGCCTTCACCGCGTGGATGCCTGCGCAATACCCGTCACAATGGTCGACGGCGGCGAAGACCCACACCAGAGCATCGTCCACGGTTTGGATACGAACCCCATCGGTTCCCC
>NZ_CADIKH010000200.1 GCF_902859855.1 Paraburkholderia humisilvae | reverse complement strand
GTCGCTCGCAACAAGCTCAAAAGCGCTCAGCACCGACCTTCGATCATCGCCGCGTGCTGGATTCAGGCAACCTTGTGGTGACGTCATGATTTATGGAAAGGTCAATAGATAGAGTGAATCCGTACAGCAAGAGCCGCTATTGCTGCACAGAAATAAGCGGGTACGCAAGCAGATCGACAACGAGTGGGCATGAAGTCGATTGCGGCCTATGCCGGGCCTCGGTATCAGTTTGATGGCGGTGCATGGCAGTCCAGTACGCCTGGCGAGAATTCGCCTTGCGACCATCCGCGCAGCCTCAGATCGCGCGAAAATCGGATTGTTTTTCTTGGCCGGGCAATTTGCAGATTAGAGGGCTTACTGATGGACCTACCACAGGCAGACGGTGCCGATACGGCAACCGTGTTCACGGCCGCCCTCAGTGTGCTTTTCAGTACGCATCCGAACCCCGACGAGCTACTCGCGCAGTGGGAGAAAATTGCTGCTGAAATGCCGCTGATGGTCCTGAAAAACGGCGCGGTCGACGTCAAGTACAACGCGAACGTCGTTATCGCACAAGGACTGTTACAGATAGCACGCGCAGCGGCGTCAGATGCAGCACCGGAGAACTGATTACTCACTGCCCACTGGATGCACACAATGCCGCATTGCCGATACGAGGTCGAGCTGCGCACCGAAGCCGTTGGCGTGTGAGGGCGAGGAGTGGTCAGCGTCGCGTACATGACTCGCGAGCACCAGCACATCAAGGCATCAGGGTGGCACTGACGTGCTCGAATCGCGGATCGAGTATCCGGAAGTGGACAACTCGGTACTCAATTTCGGCATTCCCGATCTCACGGGCGCCGCGTTATCGGGCATCGACGCGGGAGTGCCGCAGAACCGCATCCGCGCGGTGCTGCTGAACTTCGAGCCGCGGCTGATCGGCAGCACCGTTGCGAGCTGCAACACGTGCGCGAGATGGGCGCCGAGTTTGTGCGCGAGTATCCGAAGATTACCGGCCGGCTCGGCCGAATGCGCGGACCCGTACGTCGAGCGCCTGCTCGAAGGCTTCGCGTTTCTCGTCGCGCGCGTGCAATTGAAGCTGGACGCGCAGTATCCGGTGTTCACGCAGCATCTGCTGGAAATGATTTACCCGCATTAGCCCGCGCCAATTCCATCGATGGAAATCGATCATCGCTGCCCGCTGAAAGCGGCCGAGATTTGGTGACGTCATGATTTAAGAAACCCCTCAATAAGGGCTGAGCCTTAGGAACTTTCTGCTGAGCGATCTGGATGCTTCCCGGCGACATTGGCGATCTTCATGAGATGATCCGCGATAAGCTTGTAATCATGTTCAGTTAGCTTTCCGGATGCCACATCATCCCCGGCCGTTTCCAACGTCCCGTATGTGGCATCTCGCGCAGATCGAAATTTCCTTTCGGCAAGCATCGAGAGCGCAGAATCCAATTGAGGCTGGTAGCTATTTGCCACTTTTCTTTGCGCAGGAGATCCCGTATCACCGAATTGTCGTTGTATCGCCTTGGCTTCCAGGGTTGCAAATGCAATGTCAGAATCAAGCGCTAGCTCGCGTTCCCGAGCCGACGGCCCCGTGCGGAAAAAATTCGATATATTTGGCATTGTACCTTCCAATGTTACGAGAGAATATTGAGCTACCCAAAGGGTCCAATTGTTTTACTGAGGTTTTTCCAATAGAGAAAAATACAACGGCCGGTGGCGTTGCACTCTATCGGCTCTGTAGTTTCCACGTATCCGTGTCGATGACCGAAGGATGCGTAGGAAACGTCAAGCAGCCGACAGTAGAATTCGTCTTGGCTAGGAACAGTTCAGCACGCCGACCCGCGTCTTTCAGGGGAGCGAGTGTGACCAACGGCCACGGTCGCGAAGTCTGAAGTGAGATAGGTCAAGACAGATTCACGATACCGCGCCTGACGGTACAAACCTACGAGGAGCGCGAAATGATTTTGCGTTCTCGCGAAATCCGCACACGGGTTGGTGGCTGCCCCCGCGCCGATACCATATTCACCTGATATTGCCTTGAGGCACTGTCAAGTTGTCTGAGGCCACCGACTGCTAGAAAGGGCACACGAAGAAGATCAAATCTGCGTCCCCGGTTTTCGTTTTCCTGAGTGGATCATTGGCTGGATAGCGTCAACTACCTTGGCCGGTCGTGCGACAACTATGTTGGCCGAGCGGCCACTCTAATTGTCGCGCACCACATTGGCTGCGCGGTACGCTGGTATCGCCGCTTCAATTTGAGCGCGCGGACATCGAGGAACTGCTGCTGGAACGCGCCGTGCTCGTCACGTACGAATCGATCCGACAATGGTGTGACCGATTTGGGACGCAGTTCACCTGTCTTTCTATCGGACGGCCATGAACTGGTTCGGTCAGTGTCTGGACCGCAAGCTCGCGCGTTGGGCCAAGTGTAAGTACAGAGACTACGACGGCATACACGGCGTAGCGAGGAGTGGTTACACAAGATAAGGAAGGCGTATCCGCGACAGTTTGTGCACTGGTGGTTTCAAGGGGCACAGGTTGGATAACGGGTGGTGCCATGAACGTGTTTGCATTCTGAACACGATGCTGTACCCGAGATAGAGGAAGACCCTCCGAGGTCGGTTTGCAGGAATTGACTTCAGTGTGTCACGAACGCAGGCGTGAGCCTGCGATGCTGTACCAGAGATGGGAGTTGGCCTCCCGAAATCGGCTTGCATCCCGGTTTCCCGGTTGACGGCAACCTTCTCTGAGCTGAGTCATCCCCTTCGCTCCACTCGCATTACACGAGTTTCATCTACCTTCCGCGTCGATCTGTCATCGCGAGATGACGGTAGAATGGCTGGGATGAGCCGTGTAAATCGAGAGGTTTACGCACGGTTCTGCGAGAGGCTCGGGGTGAAATCCCCCGGGCCTACTTACCTGGCCGTGCGCCTGCGCGGCGAGCCGCACAGGCTGTGGCGTGCGGTGGATGAGCATGGTACGGAACTGGACGTGCTGCTGCAGTCGCGATGTGTGGCGTACGCAGGCATTTCTTTCCCATTTCGGTCCAGTCCGGTCGTGCTTCGCCTTGCCGCGACACTGGATGCAGGCCCGTGACCACCACGCTGCGCTCGTGCACCGTCTGGCTGCCTGGCAGCAGTGGACGGCAGAACTGGTCGGCGTCTTCGCTTCCTGATCAGGATACCCGATCTTATCGGCAACATTGATCCGAACCCGTCAACTTGGCAAAACCGCTTGACCTGATGCCCGAAGGTTGCGAGTTTGCGGGCCATGTGATGGGCGCCGGCGCAGGCTTCCGTGACCACCGTGCACGGCGCAACGTGGCGAAGAACGCGACCAGTTGCTTGCGGCTTACCTTCTTGCGGAACACTGCCTTTCCGACCTTGCTTTGGCCGTGAAGGCGAAATACGTGTTTACCCAAATCAATTCCGACCAGCGTGACATTTTCCATGGCAACCCCCTCCGCGATGAAATTTCCTGCGGCGTACTTCACTGCAGGGAGGGTGGACCGTCTCATTACGCGATGTGCCGAAAGCTTACAAGACTCGGCCTGTCTCATTGCCCGATGACCCTTTGCTCCGGCCAACGGTTGCGGAAGGCTGACTTGTGTATAAGACCATGCGGCCAGCCTTGATCGTTCAGTCAGACTGCGTATTCCGGCGATCGTGATCAGGGATTTCGGCTGATCGTGATCGCTGATTCCGAACGATCGTGATCAGCCATTTCGGTCGAACGTGATCGCAGATCATGGGTTTCCGA
>NZ_CADIKH010000199.1 GCF_902859855.1 Paraburkholderia humisilvae | reverse complement strand
CGTCGCTCGCAACAAGCTCAAAAGCGCTCAGCACCGACCTTCGATCATCGCCGCGTGCTGGATTCAGGCAACCTTGTGGTGACGTCATGATTTATGGAAAGGTCAATAGATTGCTCCGAGAACTCGCGTCCTTTAAGCGCGTGAATTAAAGGGACCACGATCCAAAGCCGAACGAATACGCAAGTTTTACAGAGCGCATTGTTTGGATGAACCAGAGACGTTAAACGCACATACTGGCTCCGCTTCGACCCGACACCAGAAGACGCGAGCGGGCCAGGGAAAGGCCTTGCTGCGTGTACTTCGTGGATATGCGTATATCGAGCTTTATTAGCGTGCTGCAGTCGTCGCACCTTGCTGGAACCGCATTCGCCCAACTCTTTGCCGGGCGTCGAAGGTTTCCAGATTTGCAGCGCGAGGTCGGAGTGCTGTCGGTTAAATGCTCGACAGTCTGGTCAAGATGAAATTTGTACTCGCGCACTCTATCCAAAATGGCTTCGCCATCCAGGATTCGCGGATCGCGTGTCCCGCTCAAAAGCATCAAGCCTACTACTTTAAAGCTTGGTACGGCTTGCCGGGGAATTCGAAGATGGGTACCTACGGTCCGCCGAGTCCTCATGTGAACCCACTTCGCTGCGGGCGACGGGAATGGGTCGTTCCGTTCATGCGGGACACGACTCAATCCGGCCTCAGCCATCAGTCTGTGGCGGCAGGGTCGGGCCTGAGCATCGGCGCTGATCGGCGCGAATTCATGATGTATAGCGTGCTGGTGGTCACCCCTCACTGCTTCCCGTGCCTTAAGACCTTGGACCGCTCCGCGGAAGAATCCTCCGGCAACGAGCAGTCGCTGAAGCGGTGCACTATTCAAAGCACGCGACGCATCTGCCTTGAAGGCCTTGAACATCCGTCGGTGTTCATCGACCGCCCCCGCGGGACGCAAACTGCCGTCGCCCCGTCTCAGGGCGATGTCTACAATGTATTCATCGTGGAAGAAGCAACTGAATACCCAGCCTAACGCACACGCCGCTAGGTAATCCAATCGCCGCGTCGCTCGTTCACTAGCGGCCGTTGAGTGGAACAACCACAATTCGGTGTTTCGCCGCGGTGTGTACGTAGCACAGCGCTGTATGTCATAAGCGCCTGGCGTGTCCGGTATGCAACGCTGATGTCCCGCCTCGCGCACCGCTTCCCGAGCGAAGTGCCGCGTCGAACTCCTGAACGCCGCAGTCTGTATTACCGCGTGCCCGGTACAACCCGGCTGCGTGTCAAAGTGAGGCGTGGCTATCCCGCCCTGCACAGGATCGTGCATGTGTATCCCATCATCAGGCAACGATTGACTCCATTTAGGGGTTGGAAACGAATCTTCCGCGATCGAGCAAGAAGTGCTCACGCGGCGAGAAATCGGAGATGCGAGCCGGGCCTCCTCTTTTGTCGTGAAGATGGATATTCATGCCGGTGCCACCAATCAACCGAACTTCTTGTTCGGATCGACGTAACGGGGCGATGCCCCAAGGCTACCGATAGTGCCTTGGAACGGAGGTTACGACTCTGTGCAACCAGTTCGGGCTTGACGTACAAACCGGCCTCAAGCATCGCCAATCATTCACCCAACCAGTAATGCACAACAGATTTGGGTATCGACAACGCGGATGCATGGCCGAGCGATGCGATCAGTTCGACCACGCGCGGGTAATCGCGTTGCAGATAGGCGGCTTCGGCAAGCCACGGCACGAGCCGCTCACGTGGAAAGTGGAGCGCCTGTGCGCGGACCATATAATGGACCGCGTCATCGGTCGCGCTGTGCGCAAGCGCGAGGCGCCCGCGCATCAGCCACAGCGCGGCATCGCCGTCATCGATCTTGAGCGCTGCGCGTGCATGGAGATCGGCCTGCTCGAACGTGTGCGTATAGACGGCCCCTTGGACGAGGTTCTGGTAAACGAGCTCGAAATGCAACTCGGCCAATTTCCTGTGACTCATGTAAAGCTCGCTGTCACTTCGCGCGGAATCGAGTTCCCCCGCCGCCTCGAAGATCTTCTGCATCACATCGTTTTCCGCCTGAGCAAGTGTGCCGTACGCGATCAGCCGCACGTCCTCAATGGGATCAGCCAGCAGATCGCGCAGCAGCGTACCGGTAGTGCGGGTCGGCATGCTCTGGATCGCGACGAGCGCGGACAGCCGGTCCGACACATTCACCTGCGTATCCATAAGCCGCGCTTGCAGCCGCGCGCCACCGCCGTGCGAGACGCGCGCCATCAGATACGTGACGAAGTCGGGCGTGCTTACGTGTTGTAACGCTTCATCGTTGCGTTTCCCAGGGAAAATGCCCGCCCATGCGCAGCTGACGAGCAGCACGAGACCGCCGGCCACCGGCACGAATGTGCAGAACAGCCAGATAAAGAGCAGCGTGAAGCCGCGCGGCTCGCGATAGCGCTGCGGTAGCATCAGCCGGAACAGCAGCGCCTGCAGCGCGCCGCAGAGGCTATTAAGCAGCATCGCGGGCAACAATGGCCCTGCCGCGGTCGCACCGGGTGAGAGCTGCCGGAGTGCGAAGCCCTGCGCGACCGCGAGACCCGCCAGTGCGAACAATCCCACGCAGGTTGAGATCACGCGCCGCACGGACAACGGCGAAGTTGACGGGTTAGCCATCGATGCCGCTGCGCGTCAGCAGCCCTCGCAGTGCCGGCCCCGGCGCGCCGCCCCCGAGATGCAGCGTGTGCGCGCCGACACGTGCGCCTTCGAGGTCGACGTTGAACTGCACGCGCAGGCTCGCTTCGATGCGCGCCAGATAGCCGTCCACGCCGGTCTCGTCGGTCGCGGGCATCAGGTTGATCAGCACCGACCGGCCATCGGTCCTGATCGGCCACAGCAGGTCGAGCGAGCGGCGCCGGCGCATCACGTGCTCGAAGAACGAGTCGCCGGCATCATCATGCGGAAACACCAGCGCGACCAGCGACGACGCAATGCCCGCCGAACGCGTGAGCCGCGCGAGCCGGCTCATGTCGAGAGCGAAATCGTACGGGCAGTCCGGCACGACCTGCAGAATATCGCGCACCTGTTGCGAGTGTTCGACGCCGTCCGCGTAGTAGCCGAGCAGCACGAGCAGCAACTGCAGATTGTCGAAATTCAGCGACAGAAACGGCATGCGCCGGATCGCGAGCAGCGCGAGCACCTCGCCGTCCGCCGCGACCAGCGGCGCGCAGACGAGCAGCGACGTTTGCGAGTGCGGCCGTTCGTCGCTGCGCAGATGTGCGACACTTTTCGTCTCGAGTGCGCGCACAACGAGTTCATCGTGCGGATCGAATTCGAACGCATCGCCCAGACGCGCGAGCGCAAGCGCGCCTACCTTGCCGCCGTGCACAGCGCTTTGCACGGGATAAAGCGCGGCCATTTCGATCTGACACGCCTGCGCGACGAATTCGAGCAACTCCTGGGTACCCGGCATCTCGCCCGTCTCGCGCGTGCGCGGCAGCGTTTGCGGTAATTCAAGCCCATGAGCGACCGACAGCCGGCGCAACTCGGTAATCGAGTCGCGCAGCGTGGTCGGCTTCGACAGCAGGTCTTTTTCGAGCCGTTCGTGCGACAGACGCATCAGATAGTGGCTGTTCGTAAGCGCGGCGAGCCGGTCGTTCAGGTAACCGTTCAGAGCGTCCGCACGTTGCGCGCGGGCGCCCCAGATGTCGCCGAAATGGCCGGCGATGATCGTCTGCAGCAGACCGCCCGTGAAAAACATTGTCGGCCACGCGTCGTCGCCGCCGTGCGTATGGACGAGCCATGCGCCGACCAGCAGCGCACCCGCATAAAGACCGAGC
>NZ_CADIKH010000198.1 GCF_902859855.1 Paraburkholderia humisilvae | reverse complement strand
CCGTCGGTTTCGCTTCGTCATCTTCTGGTTCCTTGTTGCCGGCCATTATGGCCGACTCACGCCCCAGCTTTTCCACTCAACGAACTGTCCGAATTCTCGAAGCCACCTCTCAATCCCAACTGTCGTAATTTGCATGGTGACGCCCCTTCCGGTTTGAGTGATCGATGACACTTCCACTTTGGCACATTCATGCCTTCATCGATGGGGGCGTCCATCCCATTGCTTACACAGCAGATGCGTAAAGACGGCTACCAACTGAAACGGTAGCCTGCTTGTCCGGACACGTTACGCCGATACTCTCCGCCCACGCTGTGTTCATATTTCACGCTCGCGTACACTTCTGAGTGTTTGCCAAAGCTACCTGTGATCCCAAAGCCGACATCGCACCAGGTCTTACCCAGTTCGTTCTGCAGGGACGTGCCGCCCACGCTTGTCTGTCCTGGCGAGAAGAAATCATGCAGCACATCGGCCGAAAAATACGGTGTAACGCTCGAATTTTTCGCATCATTGCTCAGGTTGGCCCTGAACAGCCTGAATCCGAGACGGCCCCTTAATGCGTTAGTCGAAGTGGACCCGATCTCCGAGATACCGTCATTAAAGTGGTTTACGTGGAGGTACTGATAGAGCAACTGGGCCTGGGGCTCGATGGCCACGCCAGTCGAGCCGAGCGCAAATGGTTTGCCAGTTTCTCCGGAAATTGCGGCACCGAAACCATTCTGGCTTCCACTTCCGCCAAGGACATCGCCGTACCTGTTCTGGTAGTGCGTCAGTTGTCCGACGCCATCGAAGTAGCCGCCGTCGGGCATGTACTTCGTCCAATAGCCGCCGAACGATTGTGCCTGCGTTTCGACGGTGCCTGTGGAATCCGACAGTTGCGAGTTGATGCTTCGCAAGCTATCGCGAAAGGAAGCGGACGAGGAGCCAAAGGTCAAAGTCACGCCCGCATGCGTGCTTCCGCCGCTGGTGCCGCGCGAAAGCGCCCAGTCTTTTCCAAACTGTGCGAAGAACGTGCGCTCGTCGGTTGAGAAGCGGCCGGCGGCGTCGGCATCGAGATTCTGTCCGCCAATGCGACCCCAGACGCCGTTGTTGCTCGACGGCTGAATAGATTCTTGGCTCGCGATGTCTCCGACCCGCTCGTCCAGCCGGCCGAGGACGGCAAAGCCGTAGTCGGCGTTGAGCAGCGGCGTGAGGGAATAGCCGACTACCGCCGGGCGATACTGCGAACGAAGATACCAGTTGTTCCCGCCGCTGCTATCTCCGCGATCGAGCAGATACTGATAGGCGCCGACCTGCAGGGGCCCGGGCAGTTGGAAAGCGTTTGGCGTGGAGCTGCCCCCGACCTGGACCAGCTCGATGCCGTCAGAGACCGTCTGTGCGCCGGCGCCCGTCGCGTGCAATTGCAGCACGGTATTGCCACTGGCATTGCCCGCAATGACCAACTGATCGCTGCGGGTCGCGGCGCCCCCCTGATTGAGCACCGTGTTCAGCGTTAGCGTGCCGGATGTACCCGTGTAGTTACCCGCGACGTTGAGCACGTTGCCGGTCTGCCCGGAGGGGCCAGCAAGCAAGATAAGTCCCCGGTTAATCAGGTTTCCACCAATCGACAATGAGCCGGCACTGCTGCCGGCAAAGGCCATCAAGGCATTGCCTACCGCGATCGTGCCATCGTTCGTCACGCCCCCTCCGGTGCCACCGTAGCCAGCCAACGTAGCGCCGCTGGATACCGTGACGGCCCCGCTGCCCAGCATCGCTGTCGGATGCGCCGCGTCGCCAGCAACCAGCGTGCCGGCAGCGACCAAGGTATTACCGGTGTAGGAACTGGCGCCGTTCAGAATTGTGGTGCCGCGCCCCAGTTGCGCGAGGCTCCCACTGCCAGACACGCTTCCGTCAAACGATAGCGTATCGGCACGAGCAAAAACCAGTGACCCGTTGTTGGTCACATTGCCAATAATGCTACCCGAGGTGTCACCGTCACCCACCTGCAGCTTGCCAGCGGCGATCGTCGTGCCACCGCCAAATATGTTTGAACCAGCGAGTACTAGCGTACCTGTATCCGTCTTGGTAAGCGCCCCATCGCCGGAAATTGCGCTCGCCATCGTAAGCGTTGAGCCAGAGGAGACATCGAAGGTCCCTCCGCCAGCTTCAAGACTAACGGGTCGCACTGAGCTAAACGTCGTGTCGGTCGCGAGCGTTCCACCATTGAAGCTTAATCCACCCGATGCTGCGCCCAGATTCTTATCGTCGGACACTTTCAGGATACCGCCGTTAATTGCCGTACCTCCCGAATAGGTGTTCGAATTGGCGAGCACCAGCGTACCCGTATCCGACTTGGTGAGCGCGCCATCGCCAGAGATCGCGCTCGCCATCGTAAGTGTTGAGCCCGACGCAACATCAATGGTCCCGCCGCCATCATTAAGAGTAATCGATCGCGCCGTACTAAATGTCGCGCTGGCCGCGAGCGTTCCACCATCAAAGCTCAATCCTCCAGATGCCACGCCCAAATTGGTGTCCTTAGATACTTGCAAGGTACCACTGTTAATTGCCGTGCCTCCCGAATATGTATTAGCACCCGTTAGCACTAGTGTTCCGGAATCGAGCTTTGTAAGCATCCCACTGCCGCTGACCACACCGTTTACGGTAAACGAAGCCGAAGGCGCAACGCCGACTCCGCCACCGGCGGCACCGACTGTCATATCCCGTCCCGACACAATGTTCGCCGTGGCCTCTAGCGTGCCCCCATCGAGGGTCACAGGGGTTGTTGAAGATCCAAGATTGCCATCGTCGCTGATCTGGAGAGTGCCCCCCAAGATAGTCCAAGGGGTCACAGCCGAGGTTGTGTTCGTGAGTTCCCAAGTGCTTGCGCCAGTTTTTTCGAATGCCGAAAATCCCTGGTACTGAGGAGTGGAATTCCCCGATGGCGCGATTTCCGACACGTCGAACACGGTCGCGCCTGCCCCCCCAGTGGCCGACATGTCACCACCCAGGACCAACGTATTGGTTGCGCCGCCCGAGGTCGTACCAACCACATTGCCCGTGATGGACCAGCCCGCCTGCAATTCAAGCGTATTGCTGCCTCCCTCGAAGGAAATCGCGTTCGCCCTCGTCACGCCGTCACTGCCGATGCCTCCGACGATTGCACCGGCATTGATAATCTGCAGATTGGCCCCACTAATGCCAGAGCCACCTGCGGCAAATGTACCGAGCGCAGTGCCACTGGAATTACTCCCCGGTTGACCGCCATTACCCCCCTGGACAGATCCAAAATTCGTTAGCGAAAACGAGGTTCCTGTAATACCCGAAGCGCCCGTGCCGCCAACCCGTCCAGTACCTCCGATCGAACCATTGCCACCATTTCCTCCCGCCCCCCCGACGATCGTGAAGTTATTGGTCAGATTGACGCCATTGTCAACTACACCAGAACCACCGTTGCCGCCATATCCGGATCCACCGCCCGCTGAGGGAATGCAGGCCCCACCGTTTCCGCCAGATCCGCCCGAGATGTTCGCTCGGGTCGCCGTGGAGGTACCACCGCTAAGAACGGCGCCGGCACCACCCCCACCACCGCTTCCACCGTCCGACGGCATGGCGGAATTCTCACTTCCACTGTCACCGCCAGCACCGCCATTACCACCGACTATAGCTTGTGTAACGTTGTCGAGGGTATTGCCATCAAACCCGTCACCACCCCCACCACCGCCACCACCACCGCTCCTTCCGGTGGAAGTGTTGTTCGCATTATTGAGTTTCCCATAAAACATGACAACCGATTCGATGCTGGCGCGTTATATCTCTAACGGATTGAATGGAGATACGCGCCATGGCAAAGAAGCCGTTGGACGAGGCA
>NZ_CADIKH010000197.1 GCF_902859855.1 Paraburkholderia humisilvae | reverse complement strand
CACATGATCCGCAAAGGGCAGATGAGAAACGATGGCTTCGCCGCGACGCCTGCCGTCCAGTTCTATTCGTTGATAGCATAAGCAGTCCTATTCATATCGGGATTTACTTCGACCTCACCGTCTTATCGCGACAGAACCATATAAAGCGATGCCGCCTCGACACCACACACAACACGTTCTGTTTTCCGCATGGAAGCGAAGGATCAAGGTGTGCTACGCCTTGCGTCAGCGACCATCGGCCAAGGCAATTGGCGTAAACATCTTATCCTCCTAGCCCTGAATGGGTGCTGTCGCGATAATGAAGGCGAGGCCGAAGCAAATTTCGATATGAATAGGACTACTTCTATCGTCAACGAATAGAGCTGGACGACGGGCGTTGCGGCAAAGCCATCGTTGCTCATTGTGACAGGACACCTTGCCCGTTTGATAGGCTCGCTACTTTGACCGATTCGAAGAACCTAATTACACCGGAGCCGTTTACGGTGAGCGCTTCATTTTCTTGCGAAAACTAACGACATTACCGATTTCATAAAGTTCCTTATGGAGTGGAACACCAGAAGGTCGATTGCGGCAGACCAGGGGATATTGCGGGCCTCGGCGCGCGCTCCTCGGCCAGTACCATATAGTCAGATTGTCAAAGCCATTGACCATTTCTGACATGCCCGGAACCAAAGGTAACCATAGCCAGCCTTTGTCCCTCGTCGTCCAGCGGACGGCACTCATTTCCCCCTGGATAAGCCACGTACTCCCGGGCCCCACTGCGGCCTTCGCAGGTGGAGGCTGGGGCATATCGACGCTCCAACGCCAGGTAGAAGAGGCTCTATAAAATGCCGCACACCAAATCAAGCTCTTTTACGCAACTGAATTGGGCATCCATTGTCACAAGCCCAGATCGAACCGTGATTGAGATTGAGCCCCCTTCAGGCGAACGGTTGGCATCGACTATCCACACAGCCACTGCTGCGGTGCGGGGTTTGCAGTCAATCAATTCGCCCGCTGGCAGTGTCACGTTCTCAAGAGCCCGCAATCAGACCGTGATTGAAATCGAGCCCCCTTCTGCGCAGCGGTCGGCATCACCTATTGAAGCAATCAGCTCCGTATTACCGGATATGCCGCCAATCAACCCACCCGCCGGCACGTCAAGGTTGCAAAGGGGGTCCCGGCAGACCGAATGGGTGTTCCCGCGCGATCTGCCGACGTTGCAAGTCGCATTAGACAAGCAGAAAAACAGGGAAATCCACGTCGACGACCTCGCCAAGGTTCTGCAAGCTGTTCGGTTTCATCCACTTGGCGAAAATGCAAGTACCTCGGTGCCTTCGAACCGGCAACTCGTCAACAACATTTCGAATGCACAGCTCAAGGACTGGTACCACGCGCTCTCCATAAACGATGCCCAGATCGACGGCATGGAAAGCGCCGCACACAAGGCCGGCTTGTGGGTACCGACGAGCGGCACGGTATTCAATGCGATTAGCTATTTCGTGATTCCTTTTGCGACGCAGACGATGACGCCATGGAATGCGGCCTTCGCTGGCCTTGGGGTAATAGCCGCCCAACCCTTCATTACAGCGCCGATACAATCGCTGGTCATCGGTGCGATCGATTATTTCAGACGCACAGGCAACATCGATGTGAAGGTGGACAAATGCGCCATCAACTCCAGCGTCACGCAGTCTCAGATTAGAGAAAACATCCAGAAGAGCATTAAAACGGCGCAGGAAAGCGAACAGAAGATCAAAAGCTTCCTTGGAGACCGCAAACTTATCGATAACGACGGACAGATCGATCTCGAGAAACTTGCCAATAGCGGTCTGAGCCCGCAAGAAACACAGGGATTCATTGCCGATTGCGAGAAGCACCTGGAAAACCAGCTCGTGCTTTGCGGGCACGCGAGTCAAATGCATGCGGTCGATGGCTCACATGCCCGTCAGATCGAGTCGACGTTGTGGCAGATCCCGACTCGCGGTATGCGCTCCGGCAGCAGCCTTTTCTCACCGATCTTCAGAGAACGTGGAAAATACGCACCGGCTTCGTTCTTTGACGGTATCCATGCGAAGATTCCGTCTTCGTACGGAGTATCGGGCGTTTCGGCCGCCGTGGCACTCCTCGCGATCATCGCCCAGCATAGGGCCGCCGCGAGAGATGAAGTCAACGGACTCAGGCACGAGCACAAGCTCAACATGTTGCATGCAGACATGTTTGTCGATGGAGCCAAGGACAAGATCGCTCGAACCGGAAAAATCGACGCGCAAGATATCGATGTCGAGAAGTGCAGGAGAATGGTCGTGCTTCCTGAAGCATCGATGGTGCTGCGCGTCGTGGACCGGCTCGCCGCCGAACTGAAAAATCTCGAGGCACAGCAGGCGCGCAAGAAAGGGGCACAGACGAGAGAAAGTCTCGCGGAAATGGGCGGACAGGCGGCTGGCGACCCCGTGCTCCAGACAAGGATCGACGACTACAAGAGGGATCTGACGAACCTCCGCAAGTTAGATGTGAACGACGATATGCATCCGGATACCAAGGCCCTGCTGGAATCGGCGATGAACGGCGCCAAACTCTTCGCGCTGCGGGAGGGGTATGCGAAGCTGACCAAACCACTCGAACTCAGTGCACAGGTATCGCAGCGGCTGGGACAGACGTTCACGTTCGGCGCGTTCGGCAGCGCGGGCGCGACAGCAGGAGCACGCATGATCTCTGCGTCACAAGGAGGAAATGATCACATCGCGCTCGCCGCGCAGTTTTATCTGGCGGTCGCCAGTTTTATGATCGGGCTTTTTTCCGCAGGAACCCAAGGGATGGTGACGAACGTCAAGAATCAGCGTCGCGATGCGGATTCCAGAGACGCGATTGGTTTCTGGCAACAGTTTGGCAAAGGCGCGCTTGCGCCCGCTCTCTATGTGTACGACAACTGGTGGCAGAGTAATCAAGGTCTACAGGAGGCCGGCAAGGCTTTTGTGGACTTCAAGACGCAGGCTGAACAGATGGGGCCCATGCTCGAAATCTTGCGAAAAATGGATACCGGCGGCACCGTCGCTCAATCCGATCATGCGGGCGGCGCCCATATCCGAACCCACGTCTGAGGACCCGGCCGATACGGTTGCAATCCCACGTTCGGCCATCATTTCTATATGAACGCGTCCCTTTTTCGGCAGTTTTTCGTGTGTTGTGACTAACAGGATGGGCTGCTGCGCTATATCCGTACATGGACTCCCGCCTATGAGCAAGATCGGTTTGCATTTTGAGGGTCACGACTGCGTCCGTACATTCGGCTTTCGATGTGCCTGCTGCTGCACGAGCCATCATGGAAATCTGCGCGCTTGCTCCTCATCGGCCTTCTGACTTCATACTGCAGCCGCCGGATATATCAGGATCTGCAAGCGCCGGTCCGACCGGTTCGCCATGCTTGCCGCTTCTTGCGCAATCGCGAAAGAAATAAGGCGGTACTCGATATCAGTTGCCTGTTACGCTACTTTGAAACAACCCGTGCCTGCCAGTATTGCCCAGGCAATGCGAGCAGTTTTGTTCGCCAGAGCGATCGCCGCGATGTTTACGTGGCGGCGCTGCATTACGGCTTTGATCCAGCGACTGTGCCGGTCGTCGCGACGGCTCACAAAGTGCATGACCGCGCGAGCGCCCTGTACAAGTAAGGTTCGCAGGTAGGTGTCACCACGCTTTGTGATACCACCTAACCTGGTTTTGCCGCCGCTGGATCTTTGCATCGGCGTCAGCCCCAGCCAGGCCGCGAATTGCCGGCCGTTCCTGAACTGTGACGGGTCGCTCACACTGCTCACGAGCGCGGTCGCGATCACCGGCCCGATTCCTGGAACGGTCGCCAATCGTTGACAGGCGTCACTGCTCCTGAAGATCTCGGCTATGTCCGCTGCAAGTTC
>NZ_CADIKH010000196.1 GCF_902859855.1 Paraburkholderia humisilvae | reverse complement strand
CCTATGCGGACCTCAATAATGTTCCATTTTGGCCCTTGCATACGGTCAGTTCGCAAGGGTCGATCTTGGTTTGCTGACGTTTCACTGGGCGGGACGCGTTCATTTCATTCCCGTTATCCAACCTGTGCCCCTTGAAACTGCCAGTGTACGAACTGTCGCGGGTACGCCTTCTTCATCTTGTGCAACCACTGCTCACTGCGCCGTTTGTGCCGTCGCAGTGTCTTGTACTTGCGCTGGGCCCAGCGCACGAGCTTGCGGTCGAGATACCGGCCGAGTCCGTGCATGGCCGTTCGATAGAAGGCCCCGTAATAGTTCCACCAGCCACGTATCGTGGGATTGCATTGCCCGGCCAGATCGACCAGTGACCCTGATGTTTGACGGGGCAAGCGCCACCGCCGCACCGCCTGTCTCATCCGTTTCAGGGCAGCAGGACTCACGCCAGGCAGAAAGCTCGTGGAGAGCCGCCCGGACCTCGTCAGCACCCTTCGCGGACGAAACAGAAAGCCCAGAAATGTAAAAGTCACATCCGGGTAGGCCTCGTTGCGGCTTCGGTCCTTGCAATACACGATCTTCGACTTCTCAGGATGCATCTGCAACCCGCATTGCGCCAGCCGCGAGGCAATGGCATGCATGACTTCCTGCGCCTGCGCCTCGCTGCGGCAATGGACCACCGCATCATCGGCATAGCGCGCAAACAGACATTGCGCAAAGTGCCGCTGCATCCATGCGTCAAATGCATAGTGCATGAACAGATTCATCAGGATCGGGCTGACCACTCCACCCTGAGGTGTACCTCGCACCCGTGGCAGTCTTGCCCCGTCCGCAGTCTCGAACGGCGCAGTCAGCCACCGCTCGATATACAGCAGGATCCAGTCCGCCTTGATGTGCTTGCGTACCGCCTTGAGCAGGAGGCCATGATCAATCTGATCGAACGCCGCCTTGATATCAAACTCAACAACCCAGTCATATTTCCAGCAACGCTCACGCGTTACCGCAATAGCCTGTTTCGCCGATTTGCCCGGACGGTAACCATAAGAGTCCTTATGGAATATCGGGTCGAGTAGCGGCTCGGTTATGAGCTTGACAACAGTCTGCGCGATCCGATCCGACACGGTGGGCACACCCAGCTTTCTGGTACCACCCATGGCCTTCGGTATTTCAACCTGTTTCACCGGCGGCGGGAAGTATGACCCCGACGACATCCGGTTCCACAGCTTGTACAGATTGCCTGACAGGTTCTGCTCGAACATGGCGATCGTTTCATCGTCCACGCCGGCAGCACCCCGGTTGGCCCTCACCAGCTGATACGCCTCCCACACCGTGCGCTTCGCAATGCAGTACGGTTTTGTTGAGGTCATATCACTCATCCCCGACATGCGGGTTGGTGATCTTCGTCAACAGGATAACGCCGCCCCTTCGCTCCACCTTCATTACAAAGGCTTCAACACTACTACGGGCAGCTCCGCCCCTCACTCCGGCATCGGTATTCTTCCTCATGGTGTCTGCCATTTGTCATTTCCCTTTACATCCGGAGCAAGGTTCTCACGTTCCATACCAAAGCCTGTGTTGAGCTCATGCCGCCTCTACGCCGGCTGCCGTCAGGTCCGTAAGCAGGTCTCGTCCTGACTCATCCCGGAGCGACGAAATGACTCCGGTTTTGACAGCGCTTTGAAGAATTAACGACGCATCATCGAACGGTTCGCTCTCGCTCATCTTCCCAACACATACCTGCCATCCTGGTGGGTGACTTTTCCCCGGTCGCTCACCACCACGCCTTTTGAACGCAGCAGCACCGGGCGGTTTGAAGCCTGCTCCCGCAAGCCGGCTTCAGGAGACCTACTCCCATCTTCAGTACAGCACCACAAGCTCTCGCTTGTGTTCGTGACACACTTTCGTCCATCCTCCAGTTGCTGCCGGCCGGGCGCTTACGCCTTCCCAAGCACCAGGAGAAGCTTGATGGCACCACCGGTGCACGGTTGAATGATCGACCGCGATCCCGCGCTCGGCCATCATCTCTGTCGGGTAAGGACGCGACGGTAACGTCGCGTCCTTACCCGACCATTCTTCGAGGTTGCGCAGGCCCAGCGGGTAGGCCACGGACCAACGCACGCACACCAACATTATCCCGAGCGGATAGTGCAACCACCGCAGCACTTTGGCTACCGCCGGACTCAGGGCCTTCATAGTCGTTCACAACATCCCGTAAGGCCCCGCAGCATACCCGCCCCTGCTATTGCAACAGAACCCGCGACAGAACCGCTGTCGGTGCATGCACGTCGTGCGGTGCTCGCCCGCAGCCGTGTGCGTCTCCGTCCGCGACGATCGGGCTAACTGCCATCACTTTCTTAACAAGACTATCTAAGAGCGTGTCTGTGTTTTTGGCCATCCGCGAGTTCAATTCTTTCATCCATGATGATTTGACTGCTTCAAAATCAGGCGCGTAATCGCGAGCCTCAAGTTCGCAACGCATTGCCTCTATAACTGGAGTGCTTGCACTCATAATGCAGTTGATCGCATTCGCAAACAACCTCAAGTAATCGGCTTGCAGTGCTGCGAGCTCGCCCCACAATCCATTGACTTGATCAAAGGAAGCATCTACTATTCGTATCTGTGTTTCATAACATCGGATTAGGTCAGCGAAGGCTTCGGTATCGACTCGGGGCATTTCATTAAATCGCTCAATCTCCGAAAGCAACAAAAATATTTTCCCCTTCGCCGCACAATATAAATCCACCTGATTCACAATATCCAATTTGATTTGACAAATTATTTTCGCAAGCCTGACAGTCTCGAAAAATATCCTGCCCTGCAGTTGCGCCAGTTCCGATATAAGCCCAGCTGTTATGGAGCTGGAAATCGCTCGAAGCCGCTCAGCAAAATCTTGAAAATTCAATAGATGAACGGAAGATTCCAATTCCATCAGATTCAATCCAGGCATCATTCCGATATACGAGTTTATTTTAAACAATTCCTCAGCAAGACGCACACAAACGCCTCGCGTATTTTCCGATAACCTCTGATTTTGGCGCCGCGTCAGTGACATGGAGATGGTCCTATTCGCATTGTCGCGTTCCACGATGAACATATCGACAACCCCAATTGTGAGAAGCTCGACAAAACACAAATATCCCTGATAAAAATTCAAGACAAATTCGCCATTCCGCTCATCTCAACTTATTTTAATATTTAATTATTTACTCGCTTTGAAGCTATTTCATCCCAATGCAGCAGGCACCTCATTGCGTTTTAGTTGACGTCTGCCTAACATCGAGCGAACCTCGGTCAATTCCTGTCGCGAGATCTCCGGATACCGATGAGCAACATTGCCATAGAAAAAATATTTAGCATATCATTGTCACACAAATAATATTTGAATATTTTATTAAACATATGATTTGCACGATATTTTTCAGCATCGAAACCGAGCATATAATTATTATATTTCGCGTCCCGTGATATTCAAAAATCCACGAAGATGTAGAGTGATTAAGGAATAGTGTCTCGCGGTAGCGCATCCCAGAATGTTAATGGTCGCCACGATATTCGGCCGCAATCCGCAGCTGCCACGCACCTGTGTATCGACGCTGGGGCTGTTTCGCGAACTGATCAAACAACACGTCAGCGCCAGCATTCGAGGCACCATGATCGGTGGCGCGCTGTGGCGAAATCACCGCTATACGCATGCAACTGGTTGGCTCTGTCGCATTAATACGGTGAAGTAGAACCGGCCGGATCGTAACGCATGACGAACACGATGGCAAAGACGAAGACGCCGCGCAAGACGCTGCCTGCTGGCATTGGCATGGTACTGAAGCGGCTCCATTATCCACTGGACGTGATCCTGCTGTGCGTCCGATGGTACGTGGCCTATCCGGTGAGCCTGCGGCACCTTGAAGAATGAAATGAACGCGTCCGTGCGCCGGTCAAAACCGGCAAGGTGTTGTGAATGAAAGAGTCATACGTTGAA
>NZ_CADIKH010000195.1 GCF_902859855.1 Paraburkholderia humisilvae | reverse complement strand
TTGCCTCGTCCAACGGCTTCTTTGCCATGGCGCGTATCTCCATTCAATCCGTTAGAGATATAACGCGCCAGCATCGAATCGGTTGTCATGTTTTATGGGAAACTCAATAGTAGAGAAATACAATGTGGAATCACATGGCGCACGGCTTCCCGCTGGCGGTGGAGAGTACGCTTTGCAAGAAGGATTCGGTTGGACTAACGGGGTGTTATTGGTGTTGCTGGCGATGTACCCAGGATCAAATATGGCGAATTCGGGGTTGCCAAAATCTGACGAAATTCCAGGATCGACTCTCACTCATTCGAGCGGTTCCAAAGTTCGGGAAAGGGAAGGCGAGATAGGTATCGAGAGCTTGTTGTAGCAAACGCGACAAAGTTGTTTGATACGACCGAAATTGCTCAACAAGGTGTCCCGTCCGATACAGCATGCGGCTATAGCAACGCGCGGTCTTCCGGTTAGAACGTGGCGAGGATTGCAGACGTCACAGGCATAGCCCAGATGTCTTGCACAAAGACGATAAAGTTGCAGCCCCGGTCACGATGACCGCCCGCCGTACGCAAATGCTCCGCCAGCTCTTTCGCGCAAAAAAGGGGACGTCTCTGCGTCATCGACAGCCAGGTTTCGAGTGCAGCACAGGCAGTGCAGCGATATCGAGCCCTAGTTGTTCGACTGAACCAGAACACGACGCGATGTCCATCTTCGTGTCAGCCGCAGGCGTCGCCGCGGCGAACGTATTCGACCTTAGCCGCGGTCCGCCACCACGGTCCCTGTAAGCGGTGCGCATGCCCAATTTCACTTCAGTCATGCAGGATGCCCGGCCTTACGCGCGGCACGCTTCTCGGACAACGTAAGCGCAAGTCTTCACTTCCGGCTATCGATCACTCAAGTCGGGCCCATTGGCTTGATCTCCGTGGCTCTGGTTATAGTCTTTTCCTCCGTAGAAAATGTCCGCGTCGGCGGTGCTCGCATTCATGCACTCCTGCATCAATGCCTTCTCCGCATCATCCCTGCATTGAGTGAGCATAACCTCCCTCTCGGCGGCGTGATCCCGATACCAGCTTCGGGTATGCGCCTCTTC
Source organism: Paraburkholderia humisilvae (assembly GCF_902859855.1). Lineage (GTDB taxonomy): Bacteria > Pseudomonadota > Gammaproteobacteria > Burkholderiales > Burkholderiaceae > Paraburkholderia > Paraburkholderia humisilvae. The sequence continues at coordinate 2,922 of NZ_CADIKH010000195.1, read as the reverse complement.
CCGTTGATTGCACGCGCAGAGCAACGCCGCGGTCATAAGCACGGGCCATCTATTCATATTCACCCTGCCACATTCATTGCCCATAAGGCTTGAGGCCTCGTTGGATTCGTCGTCAGATGCTGTAACCCTTCGGAGCGATTACGCATTGCTGCTCTCGGGAACGCGTCAATCCAACCCTTTATACGTGCATCTTTCCTTACTTCGTTAGCCGTAGTTTGTCGAGGTCGCGCAACGCGTTGAACATATAACGCCGAATTGCACCAGAACTGTCGAGAACATTCTGAACCACCAAACAAGCGGTAACCCCTCTTCATTCAGGGTCGCGCGAACTCATGTAAGCGCCCTCTTCGGACTGCGAAAAATCACCGGTTCCGACGCGACCGGTCGCACCTGGTTCACCAGCTCCAATGGGCGGCGGAGAGGCACGTGAGCTTTCACTGAGTTGCCTAGCGTGGGTCGAGTTGAGGGAAGTCTCGGCTCGAAGATCAAGGCTGTCCTCGCTTTCATCGGAAGCAATGTGGGCGTTTGAACTGTTCGGAGCAACGAGCAGTGCCGGTACTTTTAATCTGGCTACCGCCACCACGCGCGCGACATAACCATTTACAAAGCCCCTGCGTTGCGAGCCCGTGTTGTAACAGGAGATAGCTCGCCGCAATGCTGCTTGCCCTTCCCCAACGACCTGAACCGCACGCGTGTAGCAGTCGTCCAGTATTTGTGCGACCGCCCTTAGATTCGTGCATCCGTCCAACAACTGTACTCCCGACAGCCCAAGTCGACGAAAATTGCCTGAATTGACCTGCCCGTAGCCGACGTCATAGTTCAGACCATTCTTGTCGAGCCACTGAATCGCCTCGCGTGCTTCCCGCATGGTCGCAGGCTGGCGTGGCAACCTATGGTCACCGTTGACATGAATCGCCAGCGGGTTGTTCCGGGATTCGACGCTAACGAGATACGCTATTGTCAGTGGGTGCACATCCTCAGCGCATTCACGGGACAGCGCGATCACATATCGCGAGACGCCCTCAACAGCCTGCGCAGTGGCGGGAAAGGTAATTAACAACAGTAGTATTATGCGTAGTATCACGAGCACATCAAATGATAGATTTTTATTTCAAATAGTTATCTCAACCGCAAACTTGCTAACATCTAAAAAACTAAAGTTGTTGTCGCCCCAGAATGTCGCCCCCCTACAATTCACCACTCCATTACGAAAACGCAACTTCCGCTCTCGCGACCGTTCGGTACACGCGCAAAATTGTCGATGTGCATCCTGAAGAGCCACGGAGTGCTACCGCAACGCCCGAGAAAAGACCATGCGGAAAAAAGTGCGTTTATTGTCATCGCAACCCAATGCAGTGAAGACATTCTAACTTCGCTATCTTCACCAGCGATCGATCGCTTTTCGTTTCCTCTTCTTTTTTTTCGCGTATCCTTTTGCTGGTTATATCGTCAGCACTATTCAGTAAATTCGCCATCTTCGGTGGAATCCCAACCTGGAACTGCAAATCGCAATCGGAATATCTCTTTGTGCTTGATCGCAATCGCGACGGTCATGCTATGTTCAGGCGCGTACGGGCGCTGGTTACCGGCGGTATGCTGTTAGAGCGAACCGGCCCTGCACAACAACGCCGCGCCTCGTGCGGCAAGGGAGCTATGATGTTGATCCCGTGAGAACTCCCGGGAATTAAGATAATGGCTGCAAGAGCCTGAGAGAAATCGAGGCAGGATGTCGCCGCCCTTTAAGGCACCTTATGGCGGAGAGGATGTCAAATTATCGAAAGCTCGCTCCAGCCCAGACAAGCTGCATCGCACTTGAGCCTTTCGCACGGCAGTTCGTTGCCCAGCAGGAGCCGCCTGATCCGGAATTTTACTGTTGCAGGTGGCATCCGGCCCCGCGCCCAAGGGACACCTGCCTGCTTCAGAAGCGTCACCTTGCCGCCAGAGACGCCCGGTGCCGGGATGAGGTCTGGCAGGCAATTGTGCATTTCATGAGCACTCGCCAGCAAAACAGCGTCGACACAGCATCATCGGTAACCGATTCATGGGCCACTATCGCACAAAGTGCAATATCCGCTTACAGTAGGCGTAAATTTCTGATACGACCAATTTGGGGCGAACGTTGCATAATAAGATTGGCGATAAATTCCGGCAGCAGCGCGCGCGGGATATTTGCGGGCACGTCAACAATCAGCTGTGACGGCACCTTGACGACGAACTCGTTGGGATTAGCTGAAAGGCTGTGTTCGTAGGAAACGCGATAGTCCATTGCGCGGTTTGACGATCGAATGTGAGGACATCATGATATAGCTTATACGTGCCTTGTGCGCTCTCACAATTAGCATTCAGCTTCGGCACACGCAGTATCCGTCATGGCCACGATTTGCTCGCCGCGTTTGGAATGCGAACCGCGCAGGCTGGTGCGGCTTGATGGTCGTGGTTGCGATCGTCCCCGCGCGCCTGTCGGCAAGCCATGGCGCCGTTTCCAGTCGGCGTTAGCCGCAGTCGCACGTCAAATCTTTCGGGACACTTGGCTACAGAGTTTGCCGGCATCGGTCGATGCATGTTCGTGGCCTTGACTGCTAGTGTCAGCCAGCGGCCACTTAGTCGTGTCAAGTAGCACATTAGACACAGTCTCGACACTGTTCTTTGCCAGAATCGACTTAGTACTACAGCCGTAACCAATCAATGTCTATAATCAAAATGAGTGCGCCTCTATAGGCAAAAATGGGAGCGGTCGCGAAGGCTTGGGAGCATGAGCTGGAAGCGTTGCACGGGCGTCTGGCGAGCCATGTTTGTACTTGAGTGAACCATTCAACCTTGCGCCGTCGTTTAGTGCCGCTTTTACACCGGCGCTAACACTCCTGCAAGCCTACTCCAGGGGCCCGCCCTCATCTTCAATAAAGCATCGCTCACGCAACCGCT
>NZ_CADIKH010000194.1 GCF_902859855.1 Paraburkholderia humisilvae | reverse complement strand
ATTTGCAGGTTTTTCACGTTAATGTGCCAGGTTCCTGCAAATCTCACAACACCATTTCGGCCTCAAAGCTCCGCTGCACGAGGCTCGCCGAATTGTTCAGGCTCGACTAATGGGCGCCCCCCCCTGTCAAGCTGACACGGATAGCACGAGCGCGTGCGTGCTGGCACCAATTCAGTCAAACTGGCATCGGGTCCGCAGTGAATACCGGATGATCAATGATCCGAAAAAGGATTGAGGATGCCGTAAACGTTGCGCCGAATCGTATTCGCCTTTTTTGTATAGTTTCCGTCTGCACGGACATACTTGCAAAGGCTGTGATCATTGACATTGAGATATCTTGCAGCGCCTCTGACAGTAAGTTTGTTCGGATCGCCAAAGGGATTCTTCGACGGCGTTCCGTTTTTCGCAATTCCTTCATTCTTGTGGCTCACTGCGTAAGAATAAAGTACTGCAGCGTCAACGTTGAGGATAGGGCGCCCTGCGCCTTTCTCCCTTTTCATGCGGGCATAAGCTAGATCTACTGTGCGTTTCAAGGGGCCGGTAAGACGCACGGGGCCTACTTGGGCCATTGGCCGTTGCATCGAAGGGCCGATGGAGCGGCTTGACGAGTTCGTCGGCACATCCAGTACCGCGTCGATCTCGTCTGCTGTTAACGGTGTATCTGGTAACGCGGCAAAGATGCTATTTTGATACTGAAAGGTATGCGGCTGCATCCTGAAACCAAAGTCGCAAGGTTCGTCGTGAGGCAACTCGAACGAGGCAGGTTCAACGGCGCGCAGGCCAGCACCAATTCGGTTGAATTCTTTGGTCATGATTTCACACGTAGAATGGGGTGCGCACACCCTACGGTATCTGAGCCCCGCATGTGCGCGCAACCCGCAACAACTCGCGAGGCTCGCGAAAATCCCGCGTGGCGCACGTCTTGGTCGCTTGATCGCTATCCGCATCTGATCTGCGACCCACGTCGAAAATCCGGCGCGTGCTCAATGGGAGGGCATGATATCCAACGCAGCTGATGAGCGACGACAGCGAGTTGCATTGAAGCATATCGATGCCGAGGCGCCAAATCTCGCGACACGCCGACGGGAATCGCGGGCTCATGGGCCAGGAAAATGACCGAAACAATTACGGTTGCAATCGTCGCCGTGGGCACCGTCTATATCGGGAGCCTCTACGCGTTTTAGCACGTTCGTCCACGCGCCCGGCTATAAGGTATTGCTCGACGACACGGAGCACAAACCAGCTTGCGGCGACTAGGTGCTCACTTCGCACAACCCTGCCCAAACAGGTCGCAACGGACGACTAGGCACCTTGATCGTCGGGATCGAGACGTTGGAGTCGGCTCGCAGGGACGAGCGCGTCGACCAAGCGGCGCTCGGCTGAAAATGGGTGCCACTTCCAACCTTGGCGGGAGAAGCCAGCAAGAGTCACCGCATGGTCTGGGAACTGCTCCAGAACCGTTGCGATCACGATCATACCGCTGCTCGGCACGACATATGACGGAGGATCAAACATGGCGAGTTGGGCGTCGACCCGCTCGTGGACGGATCCGCTCAGGACGCGATGCATCTTGCCGGCTAGTTGTCGCAGTAGTCTCGCGGATTTGGGGTGATCTACTGACGGCCGATCGCGCATCTTGGCAAATTTTTTTGGATCCCGGACACACCAGATCTCGGAAACGTCGCGAACTGCGGGATGCTGACGCTCTGAGAGCGAGGACCCCATGCCAATGCCCGTATTGCCTGTGTTACAAACTGCTACCACCCCGTTATCCGGGAACGGACCATGTATCACCGTCACGTTGTGGCGAAAGCGACCTTGCTACGGTCGATCCGGCCGACGGCAGTAATGGCCTGAAACTCTTCCGTGCATCGACGGCCCCGATTACCCGGCACGTCAAGATCCGCAGCATGGTGTAGACATTCGATCCTGAGCGGGACGACTACCTCATCCGCCGTCGAGCCGCAAAACGCTCCATCAAGTTGCCCGGTGCCACACCATGGTGCTGAAGATGGCTTGAGCCGGATGCGCGGCGACTCGCCTGTCCGGTTCATAGAAGGGGAAGACGCGACGTTACCGTCGCGTCCTTACCCGACAGTTTGGCCATGTCCTTTTCGTCGCCGAAACAACGATCAGGTTAACAGCACACCATTACATACAAGTCGACGTGAGCGGCTTGTAAGCTTTCGCGGCTTGCCTTGTACTCTTGCTTTTTGCACGACGCGCGAATGGCACGAGCAACGGAAAGTTGGGCGGCAATGGAATTCAAGAGTATCGATCTGGGCGACAAGCGCCTGAACCAGCGGGCAGTCCGGCTGCCAGCATTGCGCAGGCGTGCGGTAGCAGGGCCGAGACGGCGGCAGCTTATCGGTTTTCGCGCAAGACAAGCTGGAACGGACCGACGTCATGGAGCCGTACTGGCAGTGCTCGGCCGAGCAGATGCGGGCATGCGACGTAGTGTTGTGCCTGGATGACACGACCCGGCTGAACTTCAACGGTCAAGACATCGCGGGGCTGGGGCCATTGTCGTATGAAGCCCAGCGCGGCATGTAAGTTCACGCGACCTGCGCGGTCACGCCGCAGCGTGAACCGTTGGGTATGTTGAATGCCTGGATGTGGGCGCGTGAGCGCAAGGGCGCCGATGGTGTGCGTGGCGGCGAGAAGGAAAGCGGGCGCTGGATTGAAGGATACGAACGGGTGGCCGGGCAGGCGGCGGATCTGCCCGGTACGCAGTTGGTGTACGTTACGGACCGGGAGTCGGACATCATCGCGCTGATGCGCCGGGCACACGATCCCGGCTGTCCGGCAGACTGGCTGATTCGAGCCCGGCACAATCGCGTGTTACCCGAGGGTCAAAGGCTCTGGGATCACGCCACGCAAGCTGAGCCGCTCGTTGAAATCCGTTTCACGCTGCCTCGTCGCCAGCGACAGAAGGCGCGGGAAGTTCATCAGCAAATATGGAGTCGACGGATCAATCTGCACGATGCCCAAGGCTCAGTGGTGTCGATCAGTTGCCTGGTCGCGCGCGAGATGGACGCGCCTGCTCGCGTGACGCCGATCGAATGGCGCTTGCTGACCAATCGCGACGAGCCGGATCTGACCGGGGCTGCGCGGCTGATCGATTGGTATCGCGCCCGCCGGGAGGTGGAAACCTTCTTTCATGTGTTGAAGAACGGTTGCCGGGTCGAGGCGCTACAGCTGAGCACGATCGAGCGCATCGAGCGGGCACTGGCGGTGTTCATGGTGGTGGCGTGGCGCATCGCTCGTCTCATGCGGTTAGGCCACAATGCCCGGACCTCGATGCCGGACTGCTGTTTGAGACCGATGAATGGAGGGCCCGCCTTCATCCTCAGCAGGAAGCCCCCGCCCGACAAACCGCCGCAAGCGAATGAAGTGGTACGGCTCGTCGCCATGCTCGGCGGCTTCCCCGCGCGCAAAGGCGACGGCGAGCCTGGCGTCAAAACCATCTGGCCAGGCATGCAGCGGATTGTGGACTTCGTTGCTGGCAACAGGTACATGCGCGAGGTTGAGCATCAGACTTGTGTAATGGAATGGGTTAACAGCTTTCATCGAAAGTTAAAAGCCTCAAATTACATTTTGTTAATTTTATAAATGGTTAGGCGAATGTGACACGAAAGAAACAGTGATAGCTCTGCCCATCTTTACCACTCACCCAATTGCATTGCCGGCTTTGAGCTTGCCAGTTTATTTTATGTAAAATTCGAATTCTCGGCGCCGCCCTCTTATGGGCATCGTAATTCTTTCGAAGTTCGCCTGAACAAGCTTTCCGAGACACGTTTCCAATTCCTTTTCCGACAGTCCACTATATTTTCTATTAAACTCTACCTCGAACTTTCCCTTTAGTGCCATTTCGGTCGCGAATCTATCGAATTCCTCGAGCAATTGTCAAATCTGGTGTACGCGGTGAGCAGGTTCATCAGGCGGCGAGCGATTGCTGAACCGGTGTGCTGTCGATCACCGGGATGCCATTTCTGAAAGGAATGCCT
>NZ_CADIKH010000193.1 GCF_902859855.1 Paraburkholderia humisilvae | reverse complement strand
GCTGCGGCTTTTTTGCGCCCGCGTTCTTGTCGCGTTGTTCGTTTCTGCCGATCAGAGAACGCCCGTCGTCTAACGCCGACGACGGACAAAACGCTTTATTCAGGGCGGACTCAATAACCGCGAAGCTCTCATGCCAGACACAACGCTGCAGATCTGCTGGCGAATCTTTGATTCGCCACGCGGCCGATCAGCGCAAAATCAGTATATAAGATCAGGCATGTGCCTTGCGTCACGACTGATCCGCTCCGTCTCAAGGCAAGCGTCTGATTTGTACCGTTCCCCGCCTTGCGTAGAAGATGCAATCATCGGCTACGACGAACATGAGTGACCAACTCTATCTTTTCCGCCTGCCTCACTCATCGTCAGGTGCGAATTCACGGACGCCATCCGAAATCCGTCCAGCGTTTCCTGATGGACGGAACCCGTGGCCTTTCCGACCGGAGTCGCAACGAGTTGACAGAGCACATGTGCGTGATCGCATACGATCAACCGAGATCGGCTTGTTTGAGGATCTGCGCTGCCATGACATCAATCGAAGACTGTTCAGGAAGAACGGTCTCACCGGCAAGACCGGTGAAATCTCGCGACACGAACCAGCGGGCCATGTCGTCCCTGCCGAACGCGCTGCGCTTGGATCGTTCGCAATGGCGCCGCCATGATTCATCGAAGCTCACGTCCAGATAGTAAAAAAAGTGATCTGAATATGCCTTTGCCAAGTCTGTGAGCATTGACCCATGCCGCTCGAAATTCAAGATTCCTTCAAGCACTACGTTGAATCCAGAAACGATTGACAGCCGGACGGTTTGTTCCATTAAGCGGACATGGAGCGCATCAGTTCGGTCTTTTTCACCAGTTATCGAACGTCGAAAGTAATCCTGTTCGACGATCACAAGCGAATCTTGCGCCAATGCTCGCAAGCGCGATGCAAGCGTACTTTTACCCGCTCCTGAATTGCCTCGCAAGACGATCAGTTTCCCTTGGCGGACATTTGCGTTCATAGCAGCTTCAAAAAACAGGCCGTTCAGATAATAAATCTTTGGATAACGAAAAAGGCTATAACCTTTTGGGAAATTACGGTTGTAGTTGACATGCACGAACCGGCAATAATACTCCTCTTGCCATCCCCTAACTGCATATATGCGGCTTTGTTCAGCAGGGTGGGCACAGTTGGTTGCGGACCCCGCGCGTGGCTGCGTGGTACGCGGCCAGCGCCGCCGGCTCGCCCCATACAGGCCTGCCATGCTCATCAGACTCGCCACCCGCTTGCGACCCACGTGCGCGCCTTCGCGGGCAAGCTGCGCAGGCATACGTGGCGCCCCATACATGCCATGCCGCGCGAGCTCGCATGCAGCGTCGGACGCGCGCGAGCAGCCGCCCGGATTCTCGAAGGGAAGGCCGGGAAGCAGGTATGGATGCTCGTAAACACCGGCTGCACCTGTGACGCATCGATGCGCATTGCCGGGAAGTTCGATCGATCTGATCCCTGCTCAGCCTTGCGTCGATCGATCACCAACCTTTTGATTTTCCCGATCTTTTGGCCACATCGCGTCGAACTTCATCAGCATGCTTTTCCGGCATGGTTCTCGATGAAGGTCCAGAGGAAAAATGACAGGGTCAGACAGAGGACCCAGTAAATGAAAAGCTGGTTCGCCGGCGATCCGCACGTGACCAAGGTATGTGACCTGTGAAGAGAGACAAGCAGTACCGGGTGTATGAGGTACAGAGCAAAGCTGATCTCCCCCAGCAGGACGAGTGGGCGCAGCGATAGCGCTCGCGCGACTACGCCGTTCGACAGCGCCATCGAAAAAATGGCAATCGCAAATATTGGCGCGCTCCCGCTCCCGTACAACCATTTCACTGTCGCCTTCGAGATATAGCGGTGCGAGGCTGCGTCGTTAGACACCGCGATGAAAAATAGCATTGCGAAGACAACAAGCAGAATCGACACGATCTGCATGAGTGTCGCGAATCTGATGAAGCGGAGGCGATATTTCCCCCATACCCACGCGGTGAATACGCCGAGAGTGAATTCGAACAGACGTGCAGGCGGGAATATGTAGACAAGGGCTTCGATGCTTCTTACGTTCTCGCCAGCCAGATACGGAAGGTGCGATATTGTCGCCCAACCGGCGCAGCATCCTGCGAGCAGCGCGGTTCCGGCGAGCTTCGCCCATTTCGTGCGCTCCCAGCTCCGGATCAGGATTGGAAACATTCCGTAGAAAAACATCTCGGTGGATATGCTCCACGAGTCGCCGTCGAAGGAAAAGAAGTAATGCGGAAGCGGCACCCAGCTTTGCAGGAGAAACAGGTTGATCAGAAGCGGTGGCGGCGCCGTCGGGTCCACAGGTCCGGTGCCCCAAGGGAAGGGGAGAAATGCGATGGTCAGCAACAGGGTTGCCGCATGAAGCGGCCAGACTCTGGCGATACGGGCGGCGATGAATCGGGCCCGGTCACGACCAGATGGCAAATCCGGATACGCGTAGTAAAGGACAAAGCCCGAAAGCACAAAGAAAAACGAGACGCCCAGCCCAATCGAAAACACCCGTCCAAGGTGCGTTCCATAGCCGAAGTACCAACTGCTGTGATAGATTACAACGCCCGTCGCGGCTATAAAGCGCAACGACGTTAGCACTCCCAGGTTGTCTCTCATATGCAATCCGTATTGTTATCTACTGCGAATACGTTTTCGCGCGGGATAGTGCAGTCTCGTCAAGTGCATGAATGCGTTTTTCATTAAATTTCTTGCCTTGGACTAACTTGGCGACCGGCAAATGGGAAGGCAGGTGTCAGACTCCATTTGACAGACAATTATCGGGGACCCGAGCCGGGACGCGCAACCGCAAGTGGCGCTCAGATGATGACCATCGTTCAAGTCAGGATGCGTAAGATGGCCGACCAGCAACATGAGGCCGAGATGGATCAAATGTCCCAGTGGCACGCAGCGGCTTCGTGCGCAAATTCGCTTTGTCACGCGACCGATGCGATCGATGCCGGTTATCAGGAGTTTTCCGCACACGTTTAGACATGCAGCAAAACGTATCCGTCAGCTGAACTTGCTGCTGCCAACCGGACTTAGTACGACAGCCGTAACGAATTAATGTCTATAACTAAAAGGAATGCCACTCTATAGGCAATAAATGAAAGCGGTCGTGAAGGCTTGGCGGTGACCGATCTTTACGGTTATGGCTGGAGTCGCTCGGGCAGCCCTTCGTGATGGCTGTCGCGAAGAACGAACTGCTATGGTGGCAGGGACCGACGTACGTTCGCGCGGACCGGATAGCGCGGAGCTTGCCCGCTCGTGCCTGGCGGCGAATGTCGGCAGGCGCCGGAGCCAAAGGCGAGCGCGTGTACGACTGGGCACTTACGGAACTGTGGCGCTTGCAGATGTCTGCCGGGGAGCGCCGCTTCGGACATTACCTGCTGGTACGGCGCAGTCCCGATGAGAAGCAGGAACACGCCTTCTATGGGGAATCAGAAGTCAAGCCTGTTTGATATATAAATTTCGTCTTGCAAAGTAATGCTCCTTACGTGTCGTCTGCGGCCAGTCTGCATGGCCGCCTGCTACGACCAGAGGCAGACTGGCCCGCAGACGACACGTGATTGGCAGGTCGCGAGGCTGATGACCTGCACCATTTGCTGCCTGGCATATCGGTGTCACTCAGGTCAGGGGGGTGTTGAACCGGTCAGAGCCGGGTCGACCTTCTATCCGTGCCGGCCCGGCAGGCCGGTCACCTCATGCCGCACGCGCGAAGCGCTGGCGCCACCCTGTTACCGACGCGCCCCATCCAGGTACACGGTTACCCGCGATGGGTAACCCGAGCGTGTTTCGGGCGCGCTGACCTTTACATGCCGTCGCTGCATCTCATATGTTTCAGGCCCCTCGCGGGCTTAGCCTTGTGCCGGCTTGAGTGTCGCGCCCGCGGGGATCTTGCCGTGCTCGAGAAGGCGCCACAGGGCGATCGCCAGACGGCGTGCGAGCGCCACGATGCCGATGCGCCGCAGCCGCTTGCCGGCACCGGCAAAGCGCTCGTTGAACCAGTG
>NZ_CADIKH010000192.1 GCF_902859855.1 Paraburkholderia humisilvae | reverse complement strand
TTGCCTCGTCCAACGGCTTCTTTGCCATGGCGCGTATCTCCATTCAATCCGTTAGAGATATAACGCGCCAGCATCGAATCGGTTGTCATGTTTTATGGGAAACTCAATAAGACGCACGTCGGATTTCGTGGCGTCGAGCTCATGCACATGATCAAGAAGGGGCAGATGAAAAGCAGCGGACAAAAGTCCGCTGAGTAGTTTTAATCGCTAGATAGATAAGCATTATTTATCGTATTCATTTGGCTTGAAAAAAGCATCCTTATTGCGGCAGAACCTTCCAAGCGCAGCCAACTCAGGACTGGTCTTCGTTGACAAGTTTGCTAATTTCCGGTGTCCCGTAAAGGCGCTTGACCGAGGCTTCGTGAAATTCTGTCAACCCCTTTTCACGTGACAAATAGTCGTTACCTCCCGAGGTGCGGTGACCATACTCCGACATGGTGCGGCCCCACGGCAAACCAAAAGTCCTTTTCTGCCAGTCGGCAATCACGGCAACGTCCGCTCCGGGCGCACGCTTCTCCTTGCGTACCTGTGAAACGAGCCTGTCCACGAGCGCTGCCTTGCTCATGATCGGGGCCACCTGAGCGCCTCCTGTCTCCGTACTTTGACAGGATGGCGTGCCCGGAGAAACTTGCGGCTCCGATTGCTCGGAACCTTGTTTTGCTGGCCGCCGGATAGCCGCGCTAGTGAAAGAATGCTGCAACGGCTGGAGCGCCGGTGTGACGGATTGCAGGCGTGGAGAGCTTGGCCTCGGGGAGCCAGGCGGGGTTACGCCCGTCGCCCGTTTACCAAGGCTTGTGTCCACCATTCCGTCATAGTCGTAGTCGTCGAAGTCGGAGGACGCGATATCGTTTGCCCGCGCCGGGTTCTGAAAATCGAGACTGTATTTGCCGGGCATATTGACGCCACCTGTTCAATAAGTTTGGATAACTGCATGATGTACACGTATCACTCTGGCACATTTTCTGGTAGAGAAATGACACGTACTGCAGCGCATTTCTCGAAGGTTTCGCGGGCTTAGCGCATAAGACACCTGTCAACGCACGCACGTCAGGATTACATCAAGCGGATAATGCTGGCACTTGAGCACGCGGGCCTCGGCCGGAATCAGTGTCTTCATCAAGCATTCAGTCGTTCATCTTGTTCCGTACATCATAACCAACTGCCTTATTTCGACAGAATCGATGATTTTTATATGGCCTGTTTTTGCAAGGAGGATGAGCATCGCTCTTGCTGCCGGGATCTCGAACGCCAATGTATCCGACCTCATGGGTAACGCGGCGCACGGGCCGTTTGTCGACGATGGATCAAGTTCATATCCACGGGCTGGTTACCGGAATTTCATCTTTCCGTCACGGGGCTGCCTCGCTCTTAGTTAAAAAAATTCGCCCCACTATCGACAAAAATTATTTTAAAATCTGGCTCTCCTCGTTTCTCGCCGTACTAACCAGCGCGCGCGGCTTGAACCGGCAACGGACGATCCGTTCGCGCCACTGTTTTATTGGCTATATCATTAATATATTCTATTGCCGTCGTCCTTATCGCAGCCGGATATTTTGCAGGAATATCACTAATTTTTTTATAATTTAGTCAGCGTTCTCTTCTAAAGACGCGATTTTAACTTGGTTTGCATATTTCATTATTTTATATAATGTCTCATCCGCTGAGATGTTTCCCTTGCGAAGATCTCTCTCGAGTCTATGAACCTTTAAAGTATGCATGGGCTGGGCCACTACAGAGAACACTTTACCAACAAAATTAGATTTCTCAGGGTAGGCAGGAGGCGCCCCTGTTCGGCCGGAGTACGCAGGAGGGGCGCTGATCGGCTCGGCTGAGCGACCACTGCCGAGTAACTCGGCAGCGCCCCCAAGGCTGCTGATCCCCTTGCCTGATCGGTCGGTAAGCGAAGGCCCTGTCGCCCCCTATCAGAGACGGAGGCCAGCGACCAGTCGTTGTGCGATTCGTGAGAGATAGTCGGCGTATAGCCGCCGGTAATGTCGCTAATTTCGGGCATGGAGTGATTACCTGAAAGTGGTTGAAAACCCACTTACTCTATGTAACCCCAACGATGCATTTGACCCGTGGCGCGCAATACGTTTCATGCTGGCGCAATTTCAATAGGGCTGATTGTGGGGCGATGGGGCCAGTCGTTTAGGGAGGCGCTGATCAGTAACCGTTTGTGTCGATGAGACTCTCGACCTGATCATCTAGTTTTTCGATGCGAAATATAAGTGCGTGTCGAGCGGGGGTTTTTCCGAAAAGGGCCGGTTTTAAGCCCGCTCCTGAGGCACTTTGCGTACTCAGGACGGACGACGTCCATGACAAGTCAACAACGATTTCTTGGCTGGCAGCAAATTTGCCAGTGCAAACAGGCTCAACAACTGCGCCGTGTTCTTCGCCAGACCTTTGTAGCGTACCTTGCGACGACCAAACAGATTTTTGATCACATGGAATGGATGCTCGACCCGCACCCGGATCTGGGCCCTGGATCGCTCCGCAGCGATCAACAGCTCCTTCAATGCGCCTTCGCACATCGCCTTGATCTTGCCGCGCTTGATGGGGCTCTGGTGCAAATAGTTTCGGTGAATCGGTTAGAGTAGCCGGCCATCAAACTGGTAGCCGGTGATGAGCAAGCAAAAAGGTCCGGAGGGGCTGTTCGGTGGGCGGCATTTCGATCGGAAGATCATCATTCTGTGTCTTCGCTGGTACCTGCGCTACAAGCTGAGCCTGCGCGATCTTGTCGGGATGATGTCCAAACGGCGTTCGTCGCTGGCTCACACGACGATCCTTCGCCGGGTGAGGCGTTATACGCCCGAGTTCGTCAAACGCTGGAACCGCTTTGCTACACCCGCGGGTCGCTCGTGGCGTGTCGGCGAGACCTGGCTGAAGGTTCGGGGCAGGTGGGTCTACCGGTACCGGGTGGTGGATCGGGCTGGCCAGACGGTAGACTTCATACTCAGGGCAAAGCGCGATGTGGCTGCGGCCAAAGGTCCGCAAGGTCCTCAGGCATCAGGGCCAGTCGCCGACGACCATCACGCTCGATGGCTATGCTGCCTCGCACCGGGCGGTGCGCGAGATGAAGGCCGACGGCCTTCTGCGTGAAGACACGAAGCATCGAAGTCCGAAGTACATGAACAACCTGGTCGAGCAGGACCATCGTCACATCAAATCCAGAACGAACGTGATGCTCGGCTTCAAACGATTCAGGACCGCCGCGACCACGATTTCAGGCATCGAGTTGATGCATCGTATTCGCAACGGTCAGTTCGATCTCGCGAAGCTCGGCCTCAAGGGTATCGCTGCACCTGCCGTATGGAATGCTGTCCTGTCCGATTGATAAGGCATCCTTCAGATAGAAAATTTATCAAACGGCAAATAAATTGGCTCTCGATGCCGCGACACTTTTCAGGACCGACGGGCGCGAATCTCATCGTGGCGCGCGGAGCAATCCCCAAAACGACGCCGAATAGATTTATGCAAGCCAACCGCGTTATCGTGCAGCAGGGGTTGCAAAAATCGGAGGAACCATAGATTTAATACGTCCTACGGTAGTGTTGCGGCGCGGGTTGCACGTATCACACGCAGTCCGAGGGTCACAGAATGCGAGCTCGAACGCGAAAAGGAACTGAGCACTTTGCTTGACGCACAGGCAGCGCAGGATAAGATTCAGGCACCCCGGCGTAGGATTTCCTTTCCTGACATCAGTTTTCCCAACGTTGTTATGCGGCTGCCCGTCGATGACGGTGTGAGCACCGCTGATGGCAGCGTCGGCCTGCCGGGCTTCGAAGCCGGGGGGCGTGTATCGCTCCCTCACGGCGCCAGTGTGGCGGGCTTCCTCTTTAGATCATCACGGGACAGGTATGACTGGCAGCATTACTCAGGCTTTGGTGCGGCAATACCCTCCATCCGGATCACGGGCCAGCGATTCTGCCGGGCCCGCAATGAGGCAGGTGAACGAGAAAAAAAATATCCCCGACACCCGGATCGAAGCGCTTGGCCGGCTTGCCCGCAACGGTCCTGGCCGGCCTGCTGTACCCGGTTCGGCCCGACATGCCGCTGACCCGGAGCTGGAAAGAAGCATCAGGGAAGCCATCGAATGGTATGGAGCCTTCTTTCCGGACGCCGGGCGGATGCCCG
>NZ_CADIKH010000191.1 GCF_902859855.1 Paraburkholderia humisilvae | reverse complement strand
GCCGAACCCGAGCCACACCGCGAGGAAACCAAGCAAGCCGGATGCGGCCGTCGAGATCAGCACGACACCGTTGTAGTTCGACAGCACGAGGTCGTCGCGCTTTTCGAACAGGCGATCCGAGATAAAGCGGGTGAATGACAGTTGCAGCGGACCGGTCAGAATCAGGCTGCACGCGATCAGGTACGTGACCGACACCTGAAACTGAACGATCGCATACCGCGGAATCGTGAGGCCGAGGCTCATCACGCCGATCACCAGAATGCCGAAGATCGACAGGATCAGCGGGCCGGAGCTGATCAGCCCCGCGTAAGCATAAGCGCGCATCACCCCGCTCAGCGTGTCGCGCTTGAGGATCTTGCGTAGCTCGAAACCGATGCCTGCCATCAGCGATTCTCCCGCGCGTCGCGTTGCGTCGATCCGGCTGCCGCGTTCGCTGTTCCGGCATGCACCGGACAGCCGATGGCGCCGCCTGCCGCATGCGCCACACCAGCGTGTGCGGGTCGCGTCGGCACGGCCGCCAGCCGTTCGTACAACTCGCGATATTGATCGATCATCTGGGCCTTCGTATAGAACCGGCGTACACGCGCGAGGCCCGCCGCCTGCGCGGCGCGCCAGCGCGGCGCGTCGCCGAGCAGGTCGAGCACCGCCTGTGCAAATGCGGCCGGGTTCGCAATCGGCACGACGAGACCGGCGGCGCCGAGCGCGCGGTCTGCGTCGCCGTACCCTTCGATCAGTTGCCGGCACGAGCCGACGTCGGTCGTGATCGACGGCACACCGGCCGCGAAGCCCTCAAGCACGACAAGCGGCAGCGCCTCGCTGATCGACGTCAGCGCGAGCGCATCGACTTGCGGCAGGATCGCGTCGATACGCTGAAAACCGAGAAACTTCACGTGGTTCGCGAGACCGAGGCTTTGTGCGAGCGCACGGCACTCCTGCGCGTAAGCCGGGTCCTCTTCTTCGGGTCCGACAATCCAGCCTTCGATATCCGGCATCGTGCGCGACACGATAAACATCGCGCGGATAAAAGTCTTGATGTCCTTGATCGGCACGACACGGCCGATCAGGGCCACGACCTTGCCGCGTGCCATGCGCTCCGGCTCCGGCTCACGCGAACGCCCGGTGCGCCGGTCGACGAGCGGCGCCAGCGCATCGACGTCGACGCCGTTCGGAATATTGCGTGTGCGTGCCGGATCGGCGCCATCGGCAATCTGCCGCTGCCGGTTCGTTTCATACAACGCGACGATGTCATCGGCTGCGTCGTACGCAAGCTTGCCGAGCGCTTCGAAGAAGCGCACCCATAGCTCACGGAAATAGCTGATCTTCGCGATGTCGCGCTCGAACGCGCCACGGTTGTCGCGAATCCACTGGCTTTGCAGCAGGTCGATCTTGCGTTCCTTCGTGTAGATGCCATGCTCGGACACGAGCAGCGGCCGGCCGGTCCGATAGTGCAGCAGCGCACCGAGAAAACCCGCGTAGCCGGTCGAGACCGTGTGATACACGCGCGCCGGCGGCAATTGCGCGGCGATACGCGCAAGCTGCCACAGCGGCTTGTGCATGATCCGCACGGTCCAGAAATAGTCGGTGAACGACGGGTCCGTGCAGTGCCGATGGTATTGATCGACGATAAAGTCCCATGCCGCGCGGCTCGATGTGAACTGCGCCTCGTTCAACGGACCGTCGTCGCCGATCAGATGCACCATGTCCGCCATCAGCGCGGCGGGGTCCGCGCCGTGCCGGTTGCGCCACGCATCATGCAGCTCGGCCGATTTCGCGAACGCGTGCGCGTCGCCGGGAATTTCGCGTGCCGCCTTCGTATCGGCGGGCGCCGCTTCATACAGATAGTGCGCCTCGAAATGCACGACGTTATCGGGCAGCGTATAGGCGGCGCCGTGATAGTCCTCTTTCCGGCTGCCGATAAACGCGATCGCAAAGCGCGTGTCCGGATACGACCTGATCATCAGGTCGACCCAGCTCGACACGCCGCCGCGTACATAGGGGAACGTGCCTTCGAGCAGCAGGCAGACATCGGCATTGGCGGCGCGGCGGGAAAGTGGCGGATTCATGGTGACCAGTAACGCACAACAGGTTTGAGCATCGGCAACACGGACGCATGGCCTAGCGATGCAATCAGTTCAGCCACGCGCGGGTAATCGCGTTGCAGGTACGCGGCTTCGGCAAGCCACGGCACGAGCCGTTCATGTGGAAAGCCGAGCGCCTGCGCACGCGCCATGTAACGGGCCGCTTCGTCGGCTGCGCCGTGCGCGAGCGCGAGACGCCCGCGAATCAGCCATAGCGCGGCATCGGCGTCGTTAATCTCGAGCGCCGCGCGCGCGTAGCGGTCCGCCTGCTCCAGTGTGTGCGTGTAAACCGCCCCTTGCACGAGGTTCTGATAGATGAGCTCGAAATAAAGCTCGGCCAGTTGCCGGTTAATCGCGTGGCGTTCGCTATCGCTCTGCGCAACATCGAGTTCCTGCGCGGTCCGGAAGATCTTCTGCATCACGTCGTTTTCCGCCTGATCGAGCGTGCCGTATGCAATCAGCCGCACGTCCTCGATCGGGTCGGCCAGCAGATCGCGCAGCAGTGTGCCGGTGGTGCGGGTCGGCATGCTCTGGATCGCGACCAGCGCGGACAGCCGGTCCGACGCGTTCACCTGCGTATTGACAAGGCGCGCTTGCAGACGCGCGCCTCCACCATGCGACACGCGCGACATCAGATACGTGACGAACTCGGGCGCGCTCACCTGTTGCACGTCTTCGTCGCTGCGCTTCGCCGGAAAACAGGCGGCCCATGCGCAGCTGACGAGCGGCACGAGGCCGCCGGCCACCGGCACGAACGTGCAGAAAAGCCAGAGAAAGAGCAGCGTGAAACCGCGCGGCTCGCGATAGCGCCGCGGCAGCATCAGCCGGAACAGCACCGCTTGCAGCGCGCCGCATACGGCATTGAGCAGCATCGCGGGCAACAAGGGGCCTTGCGTCGTCGCACCTGCCGCAAGCGGCCAGATCGCGCAACCCTGCGCGAGCGCAACCGCCGCCATGGCAAGCAGCGCGCCGCAGGTTTGCGCCGCGCGCCGCATACGCGCGGACGAAGGTGACCGATTAGCCATCGATGCCGCTGCGCGTCAGCAGCCCTCGCAGTGCCGGGCCCGCCGCGCCGCTCCCCAGATGCAGCGTATGCACGCCGATACGCGCGCCTTCGAGATCGACATTGAACTGCACACGCAGGCTCGCTTCGATGCGCGCCAGATAGCCGTCCACGCCGGTCTCGTCGGTCGCCGGCATCAGGTTGATCAGCACCGACCGGCCATCGGTCCTGATCGGCCACAGCAGATCGAGCGAGCGGCGCCGGCGCATCACGTGCTCGAAGAATGAGTCGCCGGCATCGTCATGCGGAAACACCAGCGCGACCAGCGACGACGCGATGCCCGCCGAACGCACCAGCCGCGCGAGCCGGCTCATGTCGAGGGCGAAATCGTACGGGCAGTCCGGCACGACCTGCAGGATGTCGCGCACCTGTTGCGAGTGCTCGACGCCATCCGCGTAGTAACCGAGCAGCACGAGCAGCAATTGCAGATTGTCGAAATTCAGCGACAGAAACGGCATGCGCCGGATCGCGAGCAGCGCGAGCACGTTGCCGTCCGCCGCAACCAGCGGCGCGCAGACCAGCAGCGACGTTTGCGAGACCGGCCGTTCGTCGCTGCGCAGATGCGCAACACTCTTTGTATCGAGTGCGCGCGCAACGAGTTCATCGTGCGGGTCGAGCTCGAACGCATCGCCCAGACGCGCCAGCGCGGCCGTGCCCGCCTTGCCGTCGCGCACCGGATACAACGCGGCCACCTCGATCTGACAGGCCTGCGCCACGAATTCGAGCAATTCCCGGGTGCCCGGGATCTCGCCCGCCGCGCGCGTGCGCGGCAGCGTTTGCGGTAATTCGAGTCCGTGTGCGACCGACAGCCGGCGCAACTCGGTAATCGAGTCGCGCAGCGTGGTCGGCTTCGACAACAGGTCTTTTTCGAGCCGTTCGTGCGACAGACGCATCAGGTAGTGGCTGTTCGTCATCGCGACGAGCCGGTCGTTCAGGTAGCCGTTCAACGCGTCCGCACGTTGCGCGCGGGCGCCCCAGATGTCGCCGAAATGGCCGGCGATAATCGTCTGCAGCAGACCGCCCGTGAAAAACATTGTCGGCCACGCGTCGTCGCCGCCGTGCGTATGGACGAGCCATGCGCCGACCAGCAGCGCACCCGCATAAAGACCGAGC
>NZ_CADIKH010000190.1 GCF_902859855.1 Paraburkholderia humisilvae | reverse complement strand
CGACGCGATATTCTGCGAAGCGTGACAAGGCAAGAGCGAGCTTTACCGCCAACTGCATGCCGCTTGACGCGCGGCTGACGGCGACACGTATCGCACGGCGCGAATGATTGTAGAAGCTCAACCAGTCAATCACCTCCTCCATCGCTTTACGATGCGTAGCAAAGCGGGCCAAGGATGCGCGCTCGCTTGAGCGATCCCCACAGGCTCCCGGTCGGCGCGTGTCCCAACAACTTCCTCGACGGCTCATCGAGCTTCGCATGCCGTAGCCCCTCAGCAGGTTCACGTTTTTAGCGCGACGTGGCATCGGCGGGATCGCGAGTGGCTTGTCGGCGCAGTTCACGTAAATTGCTAGTGCCTTTTGCGTTGACGCAGGGACTGTTTCGTGTCGATTCCTGATCACTTGGTGTGGCTCCAATTGACGATGTGATTGTTCGGTTCGCGTCGGAGCAAGAGTTGTTTCGCGAACGGCGGCGCACGGCAAGAAAAGGACCTGTAAGTTGGGGCAACCTACCATCTCCTTTCAGGTTTTAACTCTATGACTAAGATCAACGGCTCAGCCGCCAATCTGCGCGTCTACGACGGGCAGATTCACACGACCAGGCAAGCGACCCAGCCTGAAAACACCTTAACCAAAGCGTCTCCCCGCTCGGGAGGAAAGCTCAGTGGGGCACTTGGTGATCTATCGAAATTCGTTGGAGGCTACCAGTCCGTCCTTCGTCACACGACCGGCGCGATTCCTGGCATTGGCGGAGCATTGACCTTAACGCCAGACTTGGTCACCGGAGCTCTTGCCGGGTTATTCCGAGCGGGATCGTCTGCAGCACGAGGCGACATGCCCGCTGCAAAGTCGGACCTCAAGGCCACGGCGCAGGAGTTACTGTCTACCACCTCCGCTGCCAGCCGGCAAATAAGCAATGCGATTGATATGGTGCCAACGGAAATTCTTCCTCCGCAAGCCAGGCTCGCGGTGGCAGGCACGCAAATCGGGGCGCAGGTCCTCTCAAGCGGAGCAGAAATCGGTAGCACCGCGCTCAACGGCGGTGACGTTGGCGTTGCCACAAAAGCCGGGGTGGAAACCCTTAGCAACACAGTTTTGGGCGCGACCGTCAATCTATTTGAAGTCCCTGGGCTGGGGAAGCGGGAATCATCAAAGATCTAGATTTTGTAGCAGCCCACGGGCGGACGTTTGCGCGTTTCGCTTCGGGAAGCATCTCGCATGCCGCAGCGGCCGTCGACTTTTCCGGGCCGCCTTCTGGTGATGGGCATCCTTAACCGGCTCCCGGTGCCAGCGGCCGGAAAACACCGGTCTTTTCTGACTTGGTGCCAGCTGGCGCTACCAGTCGATCCGGTGCTTTTCTTCGGTTTCCCGGTGCCGCTGGTCGTCATCGGGATGCAGGTAAAGGCTCGTGGTGGTCAGCGACGCGTGGCCGAGGTTGTCGCGGATGAGCCGCAGATCGACGTCGCCATCGGCCATGTGGGAGCCTGCGCTGTGGCGCAGCCAGTGCGCGGATGCGCGCTCGAGCTGGGCCGCACGGGCGGTATGGTCGTCACCGCGTAGTCGCAGTTTTTGCGCGGCGCCCGCAAAGACACCCTTGACGATGGTGTGCAGCGCCGCGCGGGTGAGCGGCTTCATGGATTTTCCGAGGGGCAGCACGAGCGGCGTGTCCTCATGCGGGGCGGGCAGTACGGGCAGGCCACGTTCGCGCCGGTAGCGGCCGAGCTCGACCATCATTTCGGCGGAGGCGGGCACGAGCCGCTCCCTGTCGCCTTTGCCGGGCACGTCGAGCCACCAGCGCCCGTGCCCGTCGGCGTCGCGCCGGCAGAAGAAGCGCCCCATCGTGTTGCCGCTGACCTCCGAAATGCGCAGGCCGCCCAGGTAGAGCAGGGTGAACAGCCACCGCGCACGCCAGTAACGCTCGCGTTCCCGGTCCGTCCCGCAGGGCAGCGAGTCGATGTACACCTTGACCTCCTGCAAATGAACTTGATTTCAAATGCACAACCTGTGCGCTCCAGTGGGGCACGCCACAAACGATTGAGTATCAAGTTGTTTGAATCTGCATCATCTCGCCGGGTCGAGCGGATGCGACTGATTGCCGGTCGGGGAGTTCGTCCACCGTGGCGGTACGACCGACCAGGGGGTACGATTCTTCCAGGATGCTTTCCTGCTCAGAGTGATCTGTGACGCCCAAGACAATCCCCGAACTCGAAAGCGATGCGCTTCATGATGAACGCAACGCAGGTGCGCGGGCGGCTGTGCGTCAGGTGGAGGCTGGCTATTACTTCCGCGACGACGAACTTGATGAATGGTTCGATCGCCTGGAAAGTGATGAGCCGGCATCCATGCCAGAACTTCAATATCGACCGCAACGTCGTGTATGGCGTTGATCTGGTCGGTGCCTGCATTGGCCGATCTTGAGCGAGTGGCTGCCTGGGTGCAACGCAATCCGGGCGCGCGTCAAGGTACGGTTCGCCAAATCCGCATGGCGGTCTCGCAACGCCTATATCTCGACGTGGTTCGAGGTTTCCTGATTGGTGCCATGTGTGATGGCGCCGAAGCCGGCTGCGCATTGACGTCCCCCCGATGTAGGGCTGTGTCGTTGCACCTTCGATGGCCATCGAGCCAATGTCGAGCGAGCGGGGCAGATGTTTGATCATGAGCGCCGGGGTGCGCGCTGCTGTATTCCGGTCATCACCCCCACGTTGTGCCGATCGCGGGTATCACAATCCCGTTAAAGACGCCCGAGGACTACGGGGATGGCATCGAGCGCGACGCCGGCTGTACAAAATTGACGCGGACCGGCGCCGTCCCGATTTACGCGCCGCACGTTGTCAGGGCATTGATGTGCGAAGAAGCATAGGTCCGCCCAGAGCGCAAAGGGCGATGGAATCGCGGAAGGCTTGACCTTATATACTGAATTTGAGCTGCCTGCGCTCACGCGAATCTTCGATTCGTCGACAAGCTGGGAGAGGGGAGGCCGTCACTCACCTCGCATCAGGCTGCAATTCTCGCCTTTTTATGGCACTTTCTGCATAAGCGGCGGAAATTTGAGAAATGACGCTTACCTTGTTCATACCCCGACCTCAAAAGCCAGGCACACACTTTCGGAGGGACCCTCATGCTCTTTCCGTCACACCGAGCATTTGTTTCCATCACTTTGCTCATTGCAACGCAGACCGTCCTTGCACAAACACCGACGATCGGTCGCCCTCAACGGGCTGCGCCGCTGACCAACCGATGAAGCTCAATCGCATCGTGGCCGCCTTCGATTTCGACGGCACCATCACGACCTCGGACAGCCTGCGTGACTTTGTGCGCTACACGGTCGGCAACGGGCGGTTTGCCATTGGGGTCCTGCGTGCCTCACCGTGGCTCGTTGGCTTCCTGAGCGGGATATACGATCGGGGCTCCGCCAAGGGTCGTTTTCTCGCTGCGACGATCGGCGGCATGACGCAGCGCCAACTGGAGGACGCGGCGCAGCAGTATGTCACCCGCAGGCTGAACGCCTTGATCCGCCCAGACATGGCCGAGCGGATCAAGGAGCACCGGCGCCGCGGCCACCGGTTGGTACTGGTCAGCGCATCGCCCGCGCTTTACCTGACGCGTTGGGCTCCAGCCATGGGCTTTGACACGGTACTCGCGACCGAACTCGAGTTCCGCGACGGCCGGTTCGTGGACCGCCTGGCTTCGCCGAATTGCTGGGGGCCGGAAAAAGTGCGACGTCTGCAACAATGGTTTGGCAGCGATCAGCCGAGCGTGCTCTATGCGTATGGCGACGGTCGGGGCGACAGCGAAATGCTTGCGCTTGCCGATCATGCGTGGTTACGCGGTCAAGGTGAAATTCCTCCCATTGACGCCATCGTGCCTTAACGTACGGAAAAGTTCGAATCTCGGCCAGAAGCAGTCTTTCACGCGTCAAAATCCAGGCTTAACCAAGGCGTCAAGCTTTTTTGGGCGAAAATTTCACGACCCTCTACCTGTTCACCAGCCGCGCCGGCACGCCGATCGCGAGCAACCCGCCCAATGCCATGAACGCCGCGAGCATATACATGCCCGTGGCGGACGCCGCCGTCGCCTGCCGGAGCCAGCCCACCGCGTAAGGGCCGAGAAACCCCGCGAGATTGCCGATCGAATTGATCATCGCAATGCCGGCGGCCGCGCCGGTACCCGCGAGAAATGCGGTGGGCAGACTCCAGAACAGCGGCAGCGTAGTCAGGATGCCCATCGTCGCGAGCGTGAGCGAGGCCATCGCGAGCAGCGTGCTATGCGCCCAGACCACCGACAGCACGAGGCCGAGCGCGCCCGCGAAGGCCGGTATCGCG
>NZ_CADIKH010000189.1 GCF_902859855.1 Paraburkholderia humisilvae | reverse complement strand
GACCGGCGTCAGCAAGGCGCTTAATGCTGTGCGCGAGCCGTGTGCGGGGAAAGCTCGCATGCACGGTTCTTCGGGGGCCGCGTTTCCGAGAGGAAGCGTGGCTACCCACTAAGCTACCGGTCGAAGCCGCGTGGAGCTACCGGCATCCGGCGCGCGCAGGCAAAACGCTGCAGCCTCGACACGAAGGTATTCCAAAGGCGATCATTGAACGCGCGTGGGATGCCCAGCTCCGACTATGCAAGAGGTATCGCAAATTCACGACGCGAGAATGTAAGCGTTGCCGTGGTAGCGGTTGCCCGGGAACTGGCGGGCTTTATCCGGGATATCGGCCGTCTGGCAATGTCGCTGGCATTGCCGCGGTGCACTGCGCAGCCGGCATAACAGACCTGAGGCTAAGTCAGAGAAATTTTCTGCTGAAGCGCGTGCACGTGCTGTCACGAAATGATCAGAAACGGCTCATAGTCCGCCGGATAACGCAGAACCTCCTGTGCGGTCTGTTCTCGCAAGTGCCGAACGGCTTGCGGAGCAACGTCTGAGGCGTGCCTTATGTCTTGCACCCCCATTAGCACCGCACGAAAGAAGCAGTCGCCATCACCGGGGACTTCATACGCCCTCCCGTTGACCAAAGCTTGATAATGCCCTGGTCGATAGATGACATGGATGGGCGGCCCCGACTCGAGGCCACGCGGTAGTATCACAAGAGGGCTAGCGTGTGCCGGGTGACCGTGGATAACAATCTGGCGCCCCAAGGCACTTGCCGCTGCCATCGGTGCAATGTCGCCGAAAGCGCCGTCCCAATCACCGGCCGTGCGCAGTCGATCTGCAATAGCCCGCAGGCGATGCGTTGGTTGAATATGATCGACAAGCTTGTTGGCGAGTGAAAGATTGGGAACGTAGTTGCCGCTTTTATCAAATGCACCTAGTATATTTTTGACCGGAATATCAGTTCCATAGTTGATCTCCAGAGAGCGAGGAAAAGCAAACATCGCCTCCTTTCGCGCTTTGTCCAGCGCGTGTAGCATTTTTCTTTGCTTGTAGCCGTTGTGAGCCTTGGCAAAGTGATCGTTGCGGTACAGGTCGTAACCCTCCAGATTGGTTGCGTCTATGACATAGGTATATCCGCCTCTATCGCGTCCATAGACATCCGCTCCAGCGCCATCGATTTTCATATATGGAGAGGTAGAGATACCCTTTCCGTCCATGTCCAAGGCATTCTTACCTCCACCAAATCCGCCCCGAAATCCGTTGACCTCGGTCAGATCCTCGACCCGGCTCCTCAGTTTGAACCCTTGTGAGAATATGACATCTGGAGCCCTCATGTCACCGCGGAAGACGACGCCGTGATAGGCGAAACCCCTTTTCTCGTCAATGAATAAGCTCGCCGGGTTCCGGCTAACAAGAGTGGCCGCATCATCAACCGTGAATGAGCTCGTACTCGCCTTCGTGAAAAGCCTTTTAACCAAATTGATCGAACGATCTTTGCCCGTAGCAATTCTGACAATCGCGCTATCCATCTGCGCCAGCTCGAAGCCAACCTTTCTGGACAAAACCAGCTTAGGTAGCCGGCTTGCTGTCCGCATTAGGCCGCCGGCGGTGAAAATAGGCATGACAAAATCAGTTAATTCCTTACCAGTTTTTTTCAGAAACGAGCTGGTCTTGAAATCAGAAAACACCGCGCGCAGGAAGTTGGATGCCCTTGCGGAGGCCGTTGCGGCCTTTGCGGTGCGTGCAGCGCTAATACCAGCCATGACACCCTTAAGGCTTAGCGTGCTACCTCCAATCGAAGCGAGCGTAAACCCAAGGCTAATCACATCGATCGCAATATCCGATGCCTTGATCTTGTATTCCGAATCAAGTTGCGCGCGATTTATTATCTCGTAAAATGGAACGACGAAATTCAGTAGACGCTCTCCTGCGTCAGGCTCATATTCTCTTTCCTTCCATGTCTCGATTAATGAAAGAATATGATGCGCGATCTTACCCTGCATGATTTTTCTTATCGTAAAGAGGCGATGTGGCGTATTTCTCACATACACCGCCCGCAGACTAATGTCGTGCACGCTCGTTGTGGTACCTGATTTTTCTTTTTTTTCATTTTTGTCCAAAAAAACTTTTATTCCTAAAGCATCGAGAATCGCCTCCTTATGAATCTTCCCGTTCTTGAAAGCATCATTGACATATTTCAATGAGCCATCAGGGCTAATCAAAAGATGGCGACCATCAGGTGCAGGTACAAGCATCGCCGGCTCGCGAGGACTCAGACTGGCAGAGTAAGGTACTTCGCCTCGATACGGGCCATGACGCCATTTCACACGCACATCCCGTATCGCCCACGCATTCTCCGGGCGATACTCAATGGTTAACCTGCCAATCTTCGCATCGTCCAGATTTGAGAGTATTTTCGCGTTCACAGCAGCTTCGAGATGTGAGCGAATATATTGATCGAATTGTTTGAAATATTTGATCTTAATATTTGGAGTTCGGGCTAGCATGGAAAGCAGATCTGCATCTGATATTACGATACCCTTGAGTGTTCGGATCAAACCGAGCTCGGGCACATCGAATGTTTGCAGTGCTTTTATATCAGGATCGTCGATCTGTTCTATTTTGTTTTCCGTGATGTAGGATTGTGCCAGCTCGGTTTGGCTCTTGAACTCCGGAGATGGCGGAGGATTCAGCGCAAAGGACCATGCCTCACGGAATGCCTCTATCCGGATGTGTTCGCTTATATGTTTCCCGTCCCCCTGAGCGCGCGCCCAGATCGCCATCTCCTCGTTAAACAGAGCCAGCGATAAGTCAACAGCTGTGCTGTTCATAGGCTCGACGAGATGGGCCGACCGATGGATGCTATTGGCTAGTTCCAGTAGTTGCTCATCTTCCTTGCCCTCGGCTACCGCTCCCAAAAGTTCGCGCATTGCCCGAACACGTGCTCCGATCAACCCGTCCGGGTCAATCGGCAGGTCGCCCTTGAGCGACGGAGACTGTAACTTCACAGGCGGTGTGTCCGCGTTCCATACGCGGTGCGTCGAAACCGTACTGGGCTGGAAGATCTCGAAGTCCACGTCAAAGCGCTTGCTCCGGAGCATGCTAGTGGACGTTCCTTTTGGTTCGAAGGCGGTAGCGTGAAGTTCCTTACTTGATTCGGTTGGACCGGTGAAACCGGTTGTTACCGCCTGTCGCTCAAGCGCGTGGCAGTCATCTTTCTCGGCTTTGCTTTGCGCTGGGTCTTTGGGCCCCTGTGCTGATGATGAAGCGCCTTCGTTTGTATAGTGGTGCGTCCGTCCTCGGGCGGAACTGCCGCTGGAAGACGCAACGGCCGCCTGGACCTTCGAAATGTGGTCTCCTGTCAACAATGCCGCGAAAAACATTGCTCGACCAGCATAGGCGAGCTGGGACGAACCTGGCGGGACTTTACTGCGCTTCGACGTCCCAGGATGCTCCTGTTGCCACGCATTGTGTCTATCAATCCCTTTTCTCCAGTCTTCCAGCATCTGCTTTGGCAATCTTGAATTCTGTGGTTTCATCTGTGGGCATTGTCATGTTGATGAGGCGGTCACGTAAGGTGGCGAGATGAAAAAATCGAAATCGCTCTATCAAGGTCACCGTTTTCCCGCCAGAGTCATCACTCAAGTTCTGGTAATCATATAACTGGCCGTTCCGCCGTTCGGATAGAACGGCCGGGCGTAGAGTCAGGGTGCAAACCCAGCGACTTGACGCACAGGAGGCCGGCATGAACAAGTTTAGTGGAACGATCCGCACTCGAACAACAGTGTGTCGTCGAGCAAGACGGTCCGGCATCGTTTGAACAGAGGCGGTGATCGGTCCGCAAATAACGCCCTATGGATCATTGCCATGGTTCGGATGCGCAGTGATCCGCATACCCGTGCGTATGTGGATCGTCGGACAAAGGAAGGCATGTCGAACAAGGAAATCCATCGCTGTCTGAAGCGCTATATCGTCCGGGAACTGTACCCGCTCATCCTGGTCGATCTGGCCGATTCGACGCCTCTCCATTGACATAGGAGCGTCAACGCGCCGACCGGGAGCCTGTGGGGATCGCTCAAGCGAGCACGCATCCGCGGCCAGCGCTTTGCAACGCGTCGCGAAACGACGGACGAGGTCATCGACTGGTTGAGCTCGACAATCATTCGCGCCGTGCGATACGTGTCGCCGTCAGCCGCGCGTCAAGCGGCATGCAGTTGGCGGTAAAGCTCGCTCTTGCCTTGTCACGCTTCGCAGAATATCGCGTCGCCGTGACCTGTTGTACGACCAGCAGTTGCCTGGCCGGACATGCGTTCCTGGTAACGGGAGGGTGTGAAGCTCTGGCAACAAC
>NZ_CADIKH010000188.1 GCF_902859855.1 Paraburkholderia humisilvae | reverse complement strand
ACTGGATGAGTTCCAGGACCCGGCTGTCCGCAATTCGCCCGGCCACTCTCGCAAGAAGGGGTAGGTGTGGAATCGAGTCAAAATAACTTTGCAGGTCGGCATCGACCACCCAGCAGTAGCCCGCTTTCACATGCCGGTCCACCTCGCGCAGCGCATCTTTGCAGCCTAAGCCCGGACGAAAGCCGTAGCTTCGCGGCTCGAACTCATGCTCAAAGATCGGCTCGATTACCAGCTTCAGGGCCGCTTGAACTACGCGGTCTTTTACGACGGGTATACCGAGCGGGCGGCGTCCTTTACCTTTCGGAATGTAGACGCGCCGCACCGGCTGAGGGCGATAGCTGCCATCCTGCAATGCATGCGCCAGTTCAGCAAGATAGCGGTCCCGCGCTTGCGCGAATCGCTTCACGCTCATGCGGTCCACTCCCGCTGCCCCGGCGTTCTTCCTGACCTGAGCCCACCCCAGCGCGAGCGTGTCCAGGCGAAATACCTTGTCGATCAAACTATGCCATTTACCTCCCTTAACTCCGTTTTGTAGAGCAGCCAACATAGCGTCCGTCCAGATTGAAGCCGACGCGAATTTCCGCTGCACACAGCTTCCCAGCGCATCTGCATCTCGTCTAGTCGTTTCCGACACTGGCGATGCTTCGATCTTCATCTCTGCTCCCTTCCGGTCTTTTGCTATCAACTTTCCTGCCCCGCTTCCCTAGTGCGCCTTTTGCTCTGACACAGGTCTCCACGGATCAACACTTCCGTGTGCGGTACTACCGGGACTCTGACCCCTGCCAGCGTTCACCTCGCCAGCAGGTCTCCCCGCTTGCTTCGTGCCACCGTCCCATCGTTCCGTCCTCAATCACGTGGTATGCCACGGCACCGCTTTGTCCGCCACGACAGCGTGCTGTGTTACTTCCAGGCTTCGCCACTTTAGTGCAGGCTCGCCGCCATACCCCGCCGAAACAGGTTCGTTAACCTACGGACCGACAGTTCGCTTCCGGTTACTCCACACCCCGCCTCGCGACGACGCAGTTACCTTCAGCTACGGAGCTGTGGCCAACTCCGACAGGGACTTTCACCCTGCAGATGGCACGCCATCACGGGCGTACACTAAACCGCTGACGCGGTAGTGGGAGGTGGGCACAGGTCTATGGCTGACGTTTCATGAAGAGGGCCATCTGGCGCTGAACCCCGGCGAGGTGATGAGCGGTATCGCCAGGAGCAGTATGTGAACGCCCGGTTGGGCATTCCACCCACTGCTTCCATGAGGCTCGCAATGACGCCACTGCGCCAACGCATGTTGCACGACATGCAGATCCGCAACCTTGCGGAGAATACACAGCATTCCTACCTGATTCAGGTATCCTGTTTAGCCCGCCACTTCCGCCGTTCGCCTGAACTGCTGGGTCCCGAGGAGATCCGGGTCTGGCTCGTCTACCTCCGCGAAGAGCGCGAGCTGGCACCTGCCAGTCTTGGCGCAACGATCTCTTGGCGCAACGATCGGCGCACTGCGTTTTCTCTACCGCGTGACGCTCAAACGCGACTGGAGCGACGAGGACTTTCCCTTGCCGAGGAAGCCGGTTCGACTGCCAGTCATCCTCAGCCTGGAGGAGATCACCACCTTCTTCGAGTCGATCGCCAGTCTCAAGCACCGCACCATCCTGATGACCGCGTACGCCGCCGGACTGCGGGTGTCAGAAGTCGTGCATCTGAAGGTCACCGATATCGACAGCAGGCGCATGGTCATCCGTGTGAGCCAGGGGAAGAACCATAAGGATCGCTACGTCATGCTCTCGCCGAGGCTGCTTGAGATCCTTGCGAACGTACTGGCACGATGCTCACCCGCGGGACTGGCTGTTTCCAGGCAACATTCCCGGACGGCCCATCAGCCGCGATGCCGTGGGCCACGGCATGCCAGCTTGCACGTAAGCGTAGCGGCATCCTTGCAATTACCCACTTCTTTTTAGCGCGAAACCTGGTAACCTGGTGCACATCATGTTTCGTGTGCGAGCGAAATGGCCGGCAAGCGACAGGCGGATGAGCGGGCGTGGTTCGAGAAGGAAGTTGAAGCGAGCGAATTTCAGGATGCCAGACTGCGCAAGCGTTTCGGCGTAGTGCTGGAACAGTTATGGTCGGGGATGGGCCAGACGATTCCGTTCGCATGCCAGGACTGGGCATCGACCAAGGCTGCGTACCGCTTCCTATCGAATGACCGTGTCAGCGAACAGGATATCCTGAGTGGCCACTTTCAGGCGAGCGCTGGGCGCTTCAAGGCAACACAAGGACCCATTCTCATCCTGCAGGATACGACGACATTCTCATATCAGCGGGAACGTCCCGAACTCATTGGCTATACAGGCAAGACGTCGGTCCCCCGAGGAAAGCATGGCCTGCTCACGCCGCTGACGCAATGTGGGGTCCTGATGCATTCGAGTCTCGTAGTCACCTCCGAAGGATTGCCGCTGGGTCTGGCGGCGGTGAAGTTCTGGACCCGAAGCAGATTCAAGGGCACAACGGCACTGAAGAGACACATCAACCCCACGCGAGTCCCGATTGAGGAGAAGGAAAGCTACCGCTGGCTGGAGAACATGCGCCAGTCAACGGCGCTACTCGATGATCCGGTGCGCTGCATTCACGTCGGCGATCGGGAAAGCGACATCTACGAACTGTTTTGCACCGCGCATGATCTGTGCACATACTTTCTCGTGCGAACCTGCGTCGACCGGCTCGCGGGCGATGGTCAACATACCATCGCACACGAAATGGAACAGGTTAAGGTCAAAGGACTGCACCGCGTCGAGCTTCGCGACGCGAAGGGGCGTGCGACGCTCGCAACCCTTGAAATCCGCTACCAGCAGATGACGGTGTTGCCCCCCATCGGCAAGCAGGACCGCTATCCGGCACTGCAGCTCACGGTGATTCACGCGCATGAGCGTGATGTGCCACCCGGGCGTGCCGGCATTGAATGGAAGTTGCTGACCAATCTCCCGGTCCGATCACGGGCCCAGGCAATCGAGAAGCTCGACTGGTATGCCATGCGCTGGAAGATCGAAACCTTCCACAAGATTCTCAAGTCCGGATGCAAGGCAGAGGACTCGAAGCTACGCACAGCCGATCGGCTCGCGAACCTGATCTCCGTATTCTGCATCCTGAGCTGGCGCATATTCTGGCTGACCATGGTCAGCCGGTGCGCACCGCAAGCTGCGCCTGACACGGTGTTCACATCAACCGAAATTGAATTGCTCGAGCGTTTGGTCCCAGACTTGCCGCTTACCGCACAGGCACCGCCGCTCTTGCGCAACCTCATCAAGGTTGCCCGGCTTGGCGGCTATCTGGCCCGGGCGAGCGATCCACCTCCAGGTAATACCGTTATGTGGCGCGGCATGCAGCGCTTCACCGACATTCAACTCGGATATGAACTCGCCCTCAATCGAAGTGGGTAATTGCAAGAGCGGCATCACGAAACCCATCACGCCGCATTCGCTGAGGCACGCCTTCGCCACGCATTTACTGGAGGCCGGCACCGACGTGCGCCGGATCCAGCTGCTGATGGGTCACAGGTCTTTTGCGATCACTTCGTATTACTTATGATACGCGACCAGCACCGTGTGCGCGACCCCGAGTCCCTTCGACCTGCTGCCGCATCCCGCACCCATCCCGCCTGAGCCCACACCGCCCGCATACTTCTGAAGCCGGCGATGCGCCCGACGCTCGAGGTGGCGGACATCTTCCGCAGCCTCGGCCCACAGTACCGGCAGACCCATGCCGACGTCCTCAGTCGTGCCCAGCAGCGCGCGATGAGTGCCATCGAGCTGTGCCGCACCGCCGCGCTCGGCGGCCATGTCGAGCAGTGCGATGCCTGCGGCCATCAGCGCATTGCCTACGACTCGTGCCGCCATCGATGCTGTCCGAAGTGCCAGTCGCTCGCCCGCGCGCAATGGCTCGAGCGCCGGCCGGCCGAACTGCTCCCCGAGCTTGAGTACTTCCATGTCGTCTTCACGCTGCCCGAACCCATCGCGGCACTCGCGTACCAGAACAAGAGGTTTCTCTATGACATGCTGTTTCGCACCAGCGCCGCGACGCTGCGCACGATCGCCGCCGATCCGAAACACCTGGGGGCGGACATCGGCTTCCTCTCCGTCCTGCACACGTGGGGACAGAATCTGCTGCACCATCCGCACGTCCACTGCGTGATACCAGGCGGCGGCATTGCCCCGGACGGCGAGCGCTTGGATCGCGTGCCGACCGGGCTTCTTTCTGCCCGTGCGGGTGCTCTCACGCCTGTTCCGGCGTCTGTTTCTCGAGCAGCTGCGCCGCGCCTTCGACACCGGCTTGCTGCGCTTCCATGGCCAGCTCGAGCC
>NZ_CADIKH010000187.1 GCF_902859855.1 Paraburkholderia humisilvae | reverse complement strand
GGTATTGCCGCACCAAAGCCTGAGTAATGCTGCCAGTCATACCTGTCCCGTGATGATCTGAAGAGGAATTTCGCCACACAGGCGCCGTGAGGGAGCGATACGCGCCCCCCCGGCTTCGAAGCCCGGCAGGCCGACGCGGCCATCAGCGGCGCTCACCCCCGTCATCGACAGGCCGCCGCATGGTCACGTTGGGAAACGGCACTGTTGCGCCTGCCATGAACCTGGGAGCGTCCTGCATCGCCCTGCACCCCATGCCAAGGGCGTGGATCTTATCCCGCTCCCCCTATGCGCTCAAGCACGACTACTCAGTCCCTTTTCGCCTTCCGGCTGGAATATTGCGCACCTGGAACTGCGTGTGATACGTTCAACCAGCGCCGCAACACTACCGTAGAACGTTAAATCTATGAATTGATAAGGACCTCCTTCCCCGCCGGTCGGTGTGGCACGGTGCCACGATAGTTTTGCCGGCCATTAGATGAAGGAGAACGGCATGAACAGGGTTGTCCGTACTGGCGTTGATCTGGCGAAGAACATCATACAGCGACACGGTGTTGACGCGGCAGAGCGTGTGATGGTCAGGAAGGCTGTTTCGAGAGATCGGTTGCTCGAATGGTTTGTGAATCGCGAACCCTGTGTGATCGCCATGGAGGCATACAGTTCGGCGCATTTCTGGGCTCGCCGGGGCATCACCGTCTTGGTATGTCCGACCATTGAAGGTCCGAACCCGGTCCCATGACGAGCATCCGCGACCGACTCAACGCTCTTAATCGCCCGGGCAGACAAGGGCGGCGAGCCGTCCAAAGCACAAGCGAAATTGCTGGGTCGCAGGAGACGAATAGATGGAGCCCGGGATCTTCCACGAACTAGCTAATAAACAGAAGACAATAGTGTTGAAATCATTTCGATGGGCGTCACGGTCACAGGGCAATTGACCGATTGCATCGCATTCAGCAATTGACTAGACGAGGGTAAGGACACTTTCACACTTATGTCAGCAGGGGGATCGCAAGCCGTGGGGACGTAAATGCCGAACCAGGCCATATTGTTTTTCTGTGAGAGAGTCACTGGCAGTGGCGCTCCCAGCAAGTTGGTAAAATAGGTTCTCCCGGAGTAGTTCACAAAGGTCGGTTGGGACTTACCCTTCGCATCATCGGCTAGCACCTTGGGAAAGCCGCGAATACTGCAGGCCGACGTGCCGGTGTATTTGATCAGATATGTAATTAGCGCCTGAGACATGCCACCGTCGCCTACATTTCCCTTCGTGACAGATAATTCCGACGGCGCGCATTCCGGCAACGATTGATCGAGATTAATGGCCAGATCGGTCACGTCCTGTATCCGCTGCGCAATGGCTTTTGCGACACACGAGGCCAGTTTCTCCTTGTCTTGAGGACATTGGGAAGCCGTCTGCGGAAACGCCGCCTCCTGTGTTACGAACGCCAGGCGCCAGCTGGGCTTCAGCCGCGATTGCACTTTTCGAGCCTGGTTCTCAATCTGGCGGACAGTGTCGAAAAGATGCTGATCGCTACACACTACGTTCTTGAATGCAGCATCCGTCAAGGGAACGGACGAATCACCGCACCGTGGAACGATGCTCCTTTTCGCCGCCTCGATGGAGGTGGCAGCGTCGATCTGCATCGAGGACAACGCGCCCAGCATGTCCCGATACGCCTTCACCAGGCAGCCGACATTTCCACCACACATATCGCGCCTACCAAGCAGCCAAGCCTGCTGCAGCCGCATAGCTTCGTTTCTGACCGCTGGCGACGTCGTCGCTGGCCCAGACAACTTCTTGTAGGTCGCGGCCAACCTTTCATCGAGCTCGGCTAGTTCGGGCGTGGAACAGATGGCCCACTCGGCATCAATCTCGGCATGATGACAATCGAAGCTTTGGGGCCAACCCGTTCGGGGAGCGATCATAAGCCATAGGAACGCCCCTAGTACAACTGGTCTCATTCTTTTCGCATCGTTCATTCTGCTGCCCCGATAAAGAAAAGCGCGATAAATCGCCTTAACGACCCTGGAGATTACGTGAGAAATTTGGTACCACGGCTTCGGCGCTATCGCATCACCACCGTCGAGGGGCGAGATGTAACGGCATCGGGCGCGCTGTGAATTACCCTTTGACCTCTTTCAGTAACGAGGATATGGCATTGATCCAACCGAGACACAGTGGGGGTCGGAAAACGCTCCGACAGGCTAAAAACCTCTCTCGTGAGACCCGGGAGCGGTTTGCCGAGCTCACGCGTCGACCACACAGGCAGACGCGCTTCCTCACTTCGATAGCCACACAGGGTATTCCGCGAGCGCTTGTGCTTGGCGAGCCAATGACTAATAGCTTCGCTGTCTGTGTCCGCTGCAATTCGCCGATTTGAATCGCGGGCGCGATTGGCGCTGTCACGATCCTCGGGGGCGAGAAGCAATAGAAATGACGACATCAATTCAAAGGCTGACGCGGGCGAATTCATGGCGGGCGTGCATGGCGGCGACAAAGCTAGATTGTACATTCTGTATTCTCCCAGACTACGGGCGTTATTATATTTCCGTACTTCAATAAAAACGACAAAATCAGAATAACTATTCATATAAATTTTCACGAAAAATCGTGACCGGAAATTTCGGGTTATCGTGCAAATAATTTCGGTTAATCGATTAAAGTCATTCCATTACACACAAGTCTGATGCTCAACCTCGCTGGCATGTACCTGATGCCAGCAACGAGGTCCACCATCCGCTGTATGCCTGGCCAGATGGTTTTGACGTCCGGTTCGCCATCGCCTTTGCGCGCGAGGAAGCCGCCGAGCCTGGCGACGAGTCGTACGGCTCTGGCGAAAATGGCACGTGAAAATGGTTAAGGTGTTGGACTGAACGAACTGATGGTCGCCAATGAATAGGCTGAAGAGTCTTGACGAGTTGTTCGATGGAACATACTTTGATGGCGAGATCATCATTCTGCGTGTCCGCCGCTGGTACCTCCGCTACAAACTCAGTCTGCGGGATCCTGTCGAGATGATGGCTGAACGCGGATTGTCGCTCGCAGACACGACAATCCCGCGCTGGGTGCAACGTCATACGCCGGAATTCGTCAAGCGCTGGAATCGTTTTGATACGCCTACGGGACAGTCGTGGCGTGTCGGCGAGACCTACCTGAAGATTCGTGGCAAGTGGGCATATCTCTACTGGGCGGTTGATCGGGCTGGTCAGACGGTGGACTTCATGCTGCGCGCGCAGCGCGACGTGAAGGCGGCCAAAGCCTTCTTCAGCAAGGCCATCAAACATCACGGCCAACCACCGGAGACCATCACGCTCGATGGTTACGCAGCCTCGCACCGCGCGGTACGCGAAACGAAAGTCGACGGCCTGCTACCGGAGGATACCGCGATACGATGCTCAAAGCATTTGAATAGCCTGATCGAACAGGATCATCGTAACGTCAAGTCCAGAACGAACGTCAAGCTCGGGTTCAAACTTTTCGGGAACGCTGCGAGCACGAATTCAGAGATCGAATTGATGCATCGCATTCGCAAAGGACAATTTCGTCTTGCCAGCTTGCGACTCAAGGATACGGCTGCGCCCGCTGTCTGGAATACCGTCCTCTTTTCTCAAAAAAAATATCCTATCTATAAACATAAAATCGTTCCGTCAGGCTATTTGTACCAGAACCGTGCGCCTGCGTGGTGAGCCTTACTGGCTGTGGCGCGCGGTGGATGAGCACGGTATGGAACTAGATGTGCTGGTGCAGAAACGATGCGACCAGGGGCGGCCAGACGCTTCTTCAAACGGGCGCTGCGTGTGGCGCCCGTGCCACGCAGGATCGCAACCGACCGGTTGCGCAGCTACCCGGCGGCGAACGCGCAGATACTGAACTCGCGAGCGTCGGGCACGTGTTCGTGAAGGCCGCGGCGCGGTTGAATAACCGCGCCGAAAACAGTCACCAGCCCACGCCCCGGCGCGAACGTCATATACAGATTTTTCACGATCCGCGATCTACACAAGCGCTTCTTGCCAGCTTCAGTCCGATCCGGCAGCACTTCGCCTTGCCACAGCACTGTATGGATGCCAGTACTCACCGCGCCCTCCTCGCGCAACGCTTGGCTGCATGGCAACGCTGGACGCTCGCATTGACGGCTGCAGCATCTATCTGATGAGGATCCTTAATTTACCCCTTGCTCTGTCACCTGTATTCAGCAAGTGACAAGGCCGATTCGACCATCTTTGAGGAGCATTCTAGGACGACTAAGCTTACTGTGTCAGTGCGACGTGAAGTCGCGTAGAGGATTGTTTCACCTGGCTGCGGCCAGGAAGGAAACCGATTGTTCCGTCAATCGTACCCTACCGGTGCATGCTGGATTGGTAACGGTCTGGTGTGAAG
>NZ_CADIKH010000186.1 GCF_902859855.1 Paraburkholderia humisilvae | reverse complement strand
CC
Organism: Paraburkholderia humisilvae; assembly: GCF_902859855.1. Lineage (GTDB taxonomy): Bacteria > Pseudomonadota > Gammaproteobacteria > Burkholderiales > Burkholderiaceae > Paraburkholderia > Paraburkholderia humisilvae. The sequence continues at coordinate 4,377 of NZ_CADIKH010000186.1, read as the reverse complement.
TCGGGCGTACGCCCGGCCTTCACAAGCTCGACCATGCGAGCCCGGAATTCCGCAGGGTATGGGGTACGATGCTTGCCCATTTCCGGCACCTCCTTCTCAAAAGAATAGGCGTCCGTTTTTCTGGGTCAATCTCAGTTCTGCCATGGCGACTCGCTACACCGCCAGACTCTCGAACTCAAATATGCCGGAAAGAGGACCGACTTGTTCGCCAATATGACAGCAGGCGAGTGGATAACAATGCAGCTAAAAATGCCACGCCGGGTACCTAAAAATAGTCCGGTCCGCGACATGCACAAAAGGCATCCGTGGAGAGCGAACTAATGAGCAACGCTCCACAGCTGGCAACCAGCCCTACCGCGCATATGCCCGCCCAGCCTACGTAGGCCCAGGCGACGTTGCCCACTTCCGCGCCGAGGGCCACTCCGAACATCGCGCCCGTAATCAGAATACCGTTCAGGCGGCTTCGAGCAGCCGGATCGAGTGTATTGACGATTGTCTGATGCGAAACGATCCCGGCCATGACGCCGAGATCGAACACCACCGCGCCGATCGCAAGTGAGACCATTGAATTCGCAAAGATCCACATGCCGCTGAATGCCAGGATCACGAGCAGACAGCCTAGTCGTATGGTCGGAACCGGGCCCGCACGATCGACGAAGCGGCCTAACAACGGGGCGGCCAGGGCGCCGGCTACTCCCGCTATACCGTATGCACCTGCCGTCCCCGGACCCTGGTGAAATGGAGGTGCTGCCAGGACGAGCGCAAGCGTCGACCAGAAGGCGCCAAGCGATATGGCGAGAAGTGCTTGGATGAATACTGACCGACGCAACGATGCGTGTTTCAACCAGAGCTTGAGAAGACTTGCCATCAGATCGGCATAACGCCCGTTGGTGCTGGCGGGCAGCGGAGGGAGCAGCCGCCACACGAGCAGAATAACCAATCCTTGGAGGCCTGCGGCGACCGCATAGATCGCGCGCCAGCCATAGTGTTCTGCAACGAGTCCAGCTAGCGTCCGCGACAGCAGTATGCCGGTCAGCAATCCCGTCATGACGGTGCCGACGACACGGCCGCGACGGTCTTCAGGAGCGAGGTGTGCAGCAACGGGGATGAAGTCTTGTCCGACACTGCTGAGCAGGCCGATGCCTGCGTTTGTAAGGAGAAGTGTCGTAAAGTTTGGAGAAAAAAACGCGGCAATTAGTACTAGAACGAGAAAGATTCCTTTGACGAGGATCACTGAGCGCCGGTTTAGCATATCGCCCAGCGGCGCAAACAGTAGCATGCCAGTTGCATAGCCGATCTGCGCCATCGTCGGAGCCCAGCCAATCAGATTCGCCGGAACACTGAAGCCGTGCTGCACCAGGCCGAGGATTGGTTGAATATAGTAGACGTTCGACACGCCGACTCCTGCCCCAATCGCCAGCAGCAAGACCAAGTTTCGCAACGGAGGCTCCTGGCTTCTCGTCAAGGCGCGCATCTTGTTTGGATTATCGTCTTTTCCCACGCAAGACTTGTGGGGGTAGTCGCGTGCAGGAAGGCTTGCGGCAAGGCTCGACAGTTTGGTGGCTTTTGCACAATCGGCGGCACGTCACGCCATTGTTCGATATGGCCTTTCAAGATCGGACCACCAGAATTTGCATGAAAGTGCGACTACCGCCTCTCGCAGCCGTGGCGGCTGCGCTCGCCGTCTGAACTCCCGTTCATGCGAGAAGGGGGAGCGTAGCTGCTCGCATGGTCTTCGACCCGTCATGCCTTTTGGGTTTCGAGCGCGCCGCGCCGGATCTGGTCACGCTCCATTGATTCAAAAAGGGCTTTAAAATTGCCCTCGCCGAAGCCCTCGTCGCCCTTGCGCTGAATGAACTCGAAGAACACTGGTCCGAGCAGCGGTTGCGAGAAGATTTGCAGTAACAGCCGCTTGCTGCCATCTCGCGTGGCGCCGTCTAGCAGGATGCCGCGGCTTTGCAGATTGGCGACATTTTCGCCATGGCCCGGCAAACGCTCCTCAAGCATCTCGTAATAGACGTCGTTCGGCGCAGTCATGACCGGAATACCAGCCATCTGCAGGCGATCGACAGCGTCGAAGATGTCATCGGTGAGCAGCGCGATGTGCTGGATGCCCTCGCCGTTGAATTGCATCAGGAATTCCTCTATCTGACCGCCACCCCGCTTAGATTCTTCGCTGAGCGGGATGCGGATCTTGCCGTCGGGTGCTGTCATGGCCTTCGACGTGAGACCGGTGTATTCACCCTTGATATCGAAATAGCGGATCTCGCGAAAGTTAAACAGCTTCTCGTAGAAATTGGCCCAATAGCTTATGCGGCCGCGATAGACATTGTGCGTCAGGTGATCCACGATCTTGAAGCCGTGGCCGCTCGGATTGCGATCGACCTCAGGCAGGAACGTGAAGTCGATGTCGTAAATGGATTTACCATCCTCAAACCTGTCGATCAGGTAGAGCGGCGCGCCACCAATGCCCCTGATGGCCGGAAGGCGCAGTTCCATCGGGCCGGCGGGAATATCGATCGACTGAGCGCCTAATTCCAATGCGCGCTTGTAGGCCTGGTGCGAATCCCTCACGCGGAACGCCAAGCCGCAAGCCGATGGGCCGTGCTCGGCAGCGAAGTACGCGGCGGCGCTTCCCGGCTCCCGGTTGACTATGAAATTGATATCACCTTGCCGATATAGCAGCACATCCTTCGAGCGATGACTGGCGACCAGCGTAAAGCCAACCTTCTCGAAGAGCGGTTCCAGCACGTTGGGTTGGGGCGAAGCGAACTCCACGAACTCGAAGCCCATGAGGCCCATGGGATTGTCAAAACAGTCTGTCATGGCCGTGTTCACCTGAGGCGGGTTGAAAAACCTGAAATCTGTACAGTGCAGCCGACCGTTACTGCTGCGATGTTTCAATTTAACGATTGAACCTCCGATCGCGCACGCCGAATGCCAGTGCGGTAGACCTCCGCGAGCGTCGCGAGGCTCGGCGCACTGAGCCAGACGTTGATTTTCACGAAATTTGTCGAGCGAACTGACTCACGCAAACATATGTCAGAAGGGGCGAGAAGGGCCTGACTTTGGAAAAAGCACGGATGTAACGATTAAAACCCTGATTGCTATTTCGGCTAATGCTAGTGTGATTGGCATCGTAAGTACCGATGCTCAGAAACACAAGGGAAACGATTTTGCGTGTGTCAGCTTATGACAGGTTTCACTTATATCGCGAGGCCGTAGATGACGAACTGCGCCGCCGGAGCGGCCCCACGTAAGTGTTCCAAGTACTACAGTCGTAGATTTTTTACTATACTAATATGAATTAGGAATACTACATGATAAAACTATGCATGCAACTGCAAAAGCGTGGGAGTGTGAACTAGAGGCACTGCACCAGCAGCTCGGAGAACCGTTCAGGCCTCCAGAGCCCCGACAGCGGTCGCTCGCATACCTGAAGGGCCTGCTGGGTACAGTCGAGCGCAAGAACGGCTGGCAACTCGTCGAATGGATCGGCGAAGCGACACCCGATGGCATACAGCACCTGCTGGAGCGGGCGCAATGGGACGCAGATGCCGCTCGCGATGTACTGCGCAGGTATGTAGTGGAAGAACTGGGCGAGCGCGACGCCGTGCTGATTGTGGACGAGACCGGGTTCGTCAGGAAGGGACGGCACCCGGCCGGTGTTCAACGCCAGTACAGTGGCACGGCAGGCCGTATCGAGAACAGCCAGATCGGTGTGTTCCTCTGCTATGCCGGTCGTGGCGGTAGTGCGTTCATCGACCGCGAACTGTATGTACCCAAGGCGTGGAGCGATGACCGGGTGCGCTGCAAGGCAGCGGGCACTCCCGAGGGCTCTGGTGCAAATCGGCTTGGGGAATCGGTTAAAGTAGCCAGCCATATGAAATGGGTAGCCGGTGATGAGCAAGGGCAAGGTCTGGAGGGGCTGTTCGATGGACGGCATTTTGATCGGGAGATCATCGTGCTGTGTGTTGCTGGTACCTTCGCTACAAGCTCAGCCTGCGCGATCTGGTCGGGATGATGGCCGAACGGGGGTTGTCGCTGGCTCACACGACCATCCTTCGCCGGGTAAGGCGTTATACGCCTGAGTTCGTCAAACTCTGGAACCGCTTTGCTACACCTGCGGATCGCTCGTGCCGACCGCACGCTTGTGCTTGCGAAACGTCTTTTCGAGCAGCGGCACCAGCTTGATGACCCAGCGATGCACCGATCGAGTGATCGACGCCAATGTCGCGCCCAGCCAGCATCCCCTCAAGATTGCGGAGACTCAGCGAGTAGGCAACGTACCATCGCACGCACAGCAGCATCACTTCAAGCGGATAGTGCAGCCGCTTCAGAACCTTGGTAATGCCCGGTGCCAGCGTCGTTCGTGGC
>NZ_CADIKH010000185.1 GCF_902859855.1 Paraburkholderia humisilvae | reverse complement strand
CGTCGCTCGCAACAAGCTCAAAAGCGCTCAGCACCGACCTTCGATCATCGCCGCGTGCTGGATTCAGGCAACCTTGTGGTGACGTCATGATTTATGGAAAGGTCAATAGGTCGGCTCCGCAGCTCCACATCGAATCGGCGTCATTGGACTCAATATTTAGTCGACCCTTGTCGACTATCGGGGCTGTGCTCACCGCGGTCTGACCTATGTCGCCATCATGCATGCTGACCTTGAGCAACCGTTGCGTTAAGCGAACTGCGATACGAAGCCGATACTTTCATTCAGGCGGTCGTGACCGGTGAGCGGTAATCCCGGTCACCCGCGAGCAAGGCCCAGACAATGCGGGCATTCCGGTTGGCCTGCGCGACCGCAGTCTGGTTGGGGTGCTTGCGGGCCAACAGGTGCTCCAGCAAGGGATCGACGGGAGTCTTGCCGCGCCGCTGGATTCCCTGGCACATCCGGACTACCGCGCGTGCGCCGTGAATCAGGAGTGTGCGCAAATACGGATGGCCTCTTTTGCTGATGTGGGCCAGACGCTGCTTGCCACCCGGGGAAAACTGTCGTGGTACGAGGCCAAGATAGGCTGCAAGGTGACGTCCGCTGATAAAACCCTGCGCGTGCGTTCCGATATGGCCGATGAGCGCGGTTGCCGTCAGCAGACCAATGCCAGGTATTGCCGCGAGACGCTGGCTGGTTTCGCTGTGCCGGTGCCATTGACGGATCTGTGCTTCCATCACGTCGATCTTGCGATCAATCTCCCTGACGTGTTCGAGCATGTCCATCAGCAACCGTCTGGGCACGCCAGGTAATTCATTCGTCGCGTCTTCGGCGAGCGCAGGGATGTCGGCGCGGTGGCAGATGCCCTGCGGCAGAATCAGACCGTACTCGTCCAGCAAACCACGTAGATGGTTACTGACCTGGGTTCGCATCTTGACGAGCAGTTGCCGGCTGACGTGCAGATGCAAAATGCTTTGCTGCTCGGCCGTCTTGACGGCCACGAAGCGCATATTCGGCCGTTGCACTGCTTCGCAGATGGCTTCGGCATCGTTCATGTCGTTCTTGTTCGTCTTCACGTAAGGTTTGACGAAATGCGGTGCCATCAGCTTCACTGTATGCCCATGGCAGCCATCCTGCGAGCCCAGTAATGTGCGCTGTCGCAAGCCTCCGTGCCGACCAGACAGGGAGGAAGGCGGGTGAAGAACGGCACCATTTGGGGCCGGCTGAGACGTTTGCGCGACACCGTATGTCCTCGATCATCGACCGCGTGGATCTGTAAAACGTGCTTGGCGAGGTCAACTCCGACAGCGGTAATATCCATTTCGGACACCTCCACCCGTCAGTTGAACATCGGACTTCAACTTTGGCACATCTATGCCGTTACGGCGGGTGGTGCCAATATAGGGGGCGACTATTCAACATTTAATTATCCTTGATAATGGTAATCAGGCCCTCTCGGGTGAAAACGAAACTCGTCACCCAATTGGCCCACCTTACGGTGATCTGTTTTCGCAACATGAAGCAAGCCTGGGTCGAGAATAAGTAAGAAAATGACGAGACCAGAACTGCGCTCCAACGCGCATTAAGCGCGATCGAGCCGAGTCCCGAAAAATCGAACTCCGTGCACGCGCGGTACATAGCACTCGATGCCAGTACATGCTGCCAGAGATCGATATGAATAGCGGCGCGATCAGGCGGCCCAGTGCTTCGTGGTGAAGCGCATTCGCGGACAAAAGCGCTCAAGGGACAATCGATGATATGTCCACCTCAAGGCACGACCGGAAGGTATCGAAGAGTTAAAACCGCAAGGTGCCACGCCCTTGTAATCCGGCTCGGTCCTTGTGAGCACGCAGCGATACACGGACGAACGATCGCACGTAGCGCGCATCCTTGCTGCAACCGCTTTGGATCGGCTAGCGACGGATAAAAAGGCGTGGCTATCGGATTCGCTCGCGCACGCAAGAGGAACCTTCATCCCCATGCGCACATTCACCCTATCTTACGAAAGGGTTGGGCGACCGAGCGCACACGGCTATTTGGCATTCAGTGCGAAGGGGCTACCCGAAACGCCCGCGCAAAACAAGAGCAGCTTCGTTGGTGTGTCGCCAGCAATGCCTCTGTGTATCGGGCCGACCAATTCGGGCAAGACCTCGCCTTGAGATACCGTCTTACGTAAGCCATCCTTGGTTTCGACAGTCAGTTTTCCGGTTGCGATATAGGCCGCGCATGGTGCGGGATGAGTGTGCCAAGGCGTTTTCGCGTGCGGAGCGGTAGTCAGCTCCAGGACGGTCAATTGGGGCTGTCCCGATGGATAAGCGGGATAGAGCGTGCCATTCCACGACTTGTCCGTATGTAGCAAAACGGTCGGTTTCCCCCCATTTTTATAGATCGAGGCCCCGGTGGTTTGGGCGAAAGCTGGAACTACGCATGCCCCGATAAGACCTGCGCTTAACACCAGTAAGGATCGTTTAAATAATGATTGCATGGCTTTGTCGCTTCAAGCGTGGTTGATGGAGTGCGAAATTTACATTTCCATATCGATGGGTGGCCATGCGACACACGAAAGGAAAATGGGGTGTCACGAAATTATTAAATGAAATTAACGTTTTAACAAACATTGACAATTGTGTGCGGAAGCCGCCGTACTATGACAAACGTTTCTGCGGCAAGCCGATATCCATTGTCGCCCCGTATTTTCTGTAAATCCATGTTGTCTTTGAGGCCACATGTCGATGCTGTGACAATGTGCGATTGTCGTACGGGTTCGTCATCTGAAGTTGCGGGTCACTTAATTCGAGGAGCGTAAATGAAGGGTGGGGTAATTTTCTTCTTATACATTTATTTTCGCCGTCTAATCCTATTTTTTTAAGTGCTGACATGTTCCGGCATTAATAATGCCGCCTCTACGACCTGTTGGTCTGCGCGTTGCGATCGACTGGAATTGCTTTTTAAAAAATGAAGGCGACCGATGATATCAACCATAAAAATCCTATTGCCAGTGTTCGCTCTCATTGCTGCTGGGTTTGTCTGTCGGCGACGGGGCATACTCGGTCCAACAGCGGCATCCGAATTGAACCGTTTTGTGGTCTATCTTGCGTTTCCAGGGTTGTTGTTCGCGGCGATGGCGAACGCGTCCTGGGGGCAACTCGATTTGCCGGGCTTTGTCGCGACTGTTGGTCTTTCCTGCGCGGTCGTATTCATTGTTGTGCTTGTATGGCGACTAGCGTCAGGACGGGAGCTTGCGGACGCGAGCGTAAACGCGATTGCGGCGTCCTATCCCAATGCTGGTTACATCGGTATTCCTTTATGCCTGATAGTTTTTGGACCGTCCAGCCTGACGCCCGCCACGATTGTCAATGTCTTGGTCGGGTCCGTGCTATTTGGTGCGTCGAGTGTTCTCGTAGAGGTTGGTACTCGGAAGGAGGCGCATCGGCTGACAATGCTCTTAACGGTGCTTCGCTCGTTGGGACGGAACCCGATGCTGATCGCGCCGCTGGCCGGCGCGATCATTTCAGGCCTGCATGTCACATTGCCGGCGAGTGTGGATACGTTTCTCAAGTTGCTTGGCGGTGCTGCAAGTCCGGCGGCGTTGGTCGGCCTCGGCATTTTCCTGGCTGAAAAACAGGCGCCAGAAGCTCAGGTCACGCGAGATAGCTTGATATTGATCGGCGCGAAGTTGTTGATACAGCCAGTGTTGGCTTGGTGGCTAGCAGCGCGTGTGTTCTTCTTGCCCAACTCGCTTGTCGGGGTAGCAGTCATTCTGGCGGCGTTGCCAACAGGAACCGGTCCGTACATGCTTGCGGAGTTTTATAAACGCCAGGCATCGGTGACGTCTCGTACGATCATGTTATCCACGATAATGTCAGTAATTTCGCTACCTTTGCTGATAACCTACATTCACACGGGGCGCTGAGTGTTGGTCTTCGGAAGTTGTACGACGAGGCCACGTAGGGCGCACGCGCGATTAGGATTGGGCTGAGAGGCCACTTCGAGTAGGACGTAAGCGTCGAAGTGTACCGACGAGAGAAACGTCGACCGTTAGCAAATGGGCGGGCGTCCGCAGGTAAGTATCGCCGCGCTGGGAATACCCAGTATGTGGTCGACCCGGGTCGACGGATAGATTTGCAGTTGAGTTTAATGCGGAGTGGCACCTCCCGATAAGGTTGAATCGCGGGTTGTCCACCGGCGGGCGGCGGGTCGCCTGTCTCGACCATGACGCTGCCCGGCAGGGGGCAACCCACGAGGCGGCACAGTTTGCCTGCGGCGTTCAGATTTTCGAATTCGAGCGGTGAACAATATCCAGTGCTGCCATGCAGACGGCGCACGTTGTACATACCAGCTCTCCAGGAACCAGAAGATGCGCTGCCGGGCCTGTTCATGGGTCGCGAAGTGTTCGCGCGTGAGCAATTGCGCTTCAGGTGTGCCGAAGAAGGACTCGCACATGGCGTTGTCGTACGCGTCGCCGGCCGTCCCCATTGACGGCTGCACGCCGGCTTCGCGGCAGCGCCGCCCGAATGCTA
>NZ_CADIKH010000184.1 GCF_902859855.1 Paraburkholderia humisilvae | reverse complement strand
GTTTGATTTTTTGCTGGTTTCCGACTTCGACAATCAGATTCTCAGCTGAAACCTCCACCGCTTTCAACTTCCCGCCTCAACTCCCCCGTACACCACTTTCGACTTTAGCTCACTGACGACGGCGTCCGCGCGAAGCAGCACGTGGCAGCAATCCTCTGATTGCGGCCCATTCGATGTTGTTCATATCGCTCGGATAACGCTTCGTTTTCTGTGCCCACTTTACCTGGCGATCCCTGATGCTGTGTTTTCCACTTCTCTTATTTAAACTACATCCGACTCTAACGTCCAAACGGGCTCTTAGATTGGAGATGGTCCCGGTCCTAACGACGTGGCAACCTCGGAGGCGAACGGACCCGAGGAGATTCGCCGGACGTCACGGTGTCGCTTTATTATCTGGGTTACGGAATAAACATTCGGGAAACGTCACATGTTGCTGGGGCACAAGAAGAGGCTTAATCAAATTGATCTTGATAGCGGCGCCCATCGCCGGCGTTTGACTATCAGAGATTGAATGTCATCCTCATTAAGTGCGTGACGGTGCGTCGGACGATGGCCCGGGCATCCCTCTGCGCGTCTATTCAGGCAGGTACGTCCAGGTGATTGGGCAGAAGTCCTGAGGTGGCAGGTGAATTAAAGTCGCTCGTAGGTTGGAATTTTTTGGTCGGGAAATGATCATCCGTTATGCCAAGCTCGCGAGAACTCTCGCCAGAGAGCGACGGCGGAGTTATTGTTGCTTGCGCAACCACTGAAGGCCAAACTTGCGTAAGAACCGCTGGGCGCCGCTCTGGCTATTATCGCAGCGCCCGTTCCGCCTCAGTCGAGACTGATCATGACACGACGAGTTCTGCCTCGAACTTTTCCGCCTTGTTGTGCTCGAGGATAAAGTCGCGGATTTGCGGATAGATAATGGAGCGCCATCGGCGGCCCGAGAAAATGCCATAGTGTCCGCACTTCTCGGCGGTGAAGTGCCGGCGGTGCTTCGTTGAAGTACCGGTGCACAGGTCGTGCGCGGCCTTCGTTTGACCGGCGCCGGCGATATCGTCGAGTTCCCCCTCAACGGTAAACAGGGCGGTGTTCGTGATGTCCTGCGGACGCACGAGCTCGCCGTCGACTTTCCACGTGCCTTCCGCGAGCCGGAATTCCTGGAACACGACTTGGATTGTCTGCAGGTAGTACTCGGCAGCCATGTCGAGCACCGCGTTGTATTCGTCATAGAAACGGCGGTGTGCCTCAGCGTCCTCTTCGTCGCCGTGTAACAGGCTCTGATAGAAGTCCCGATGCGACTCCGCGTGCCGCTCCGGATTCATCGCGACAAAGCCCGCATGCTGCAGGAAGCCTGGATAGACCTTGCGCCCGACGCCCGGATAGTTCGATGGCACGTCATAGATCACATTTGTCTCGAACCAGTTAAGCGAGTGCTGTGTCGCGAGCGAATCGACCGAAGTCGGACTCTTGCGCGCGTCGATCGGGCCGCCCATCATCGTCATCGTGCGCGGCGTGCCCTCGCCGCGGCTTGCCATCAGCGAGATCGCCGCGAGCACCGGTACGGTCGGCTGGCAAACCGAAATGACGTGCAGATTCTTCGCGCCGATATGGCGGATGAACTCCTGGATGTACGCGACGTAGTCGTCGAGATCGAACGAACCATCCACCAGAGGCACCATCCGCGCATCGGTCCAGTCGGTGATGTACACCTTGTGGTCCTGCAGCAGCGTGCGCACGGTGTCGCGTAGGAGCGTCGAATGGTGGCCCGATAGCGGCGCGCAGACCAGCACGACGGGTTCGTCGTTTAGTTGCGCGAGGGCATCGGGATCGTCGGCAAAGCGCTTGAACCGCATCAGCCGGCAAAACGGCTTTTCGATGATCGTCTGCTCGACAATGGGGATGTTGTGGCCGTCCTTGACGATCTGATGCAGATCGAAACCGGGCTTCTCGTAGTTCTTGCCGAGGCGGTACAGCAGTTCGTAGCCCGCCGATAGACGAGTCGCGCCCGGAATATACGCAAGCGGACTGGCCGGATTCGAAAGTGATTGCGATGCGGCGTGAGCCCAGGCGGTGAGCGGGTTAAATAGTGAACGCTGGAATTCATGAAATTGATAAAGCATGGTCGCTCCAGTATTTTTGCGTGGTGTGGGGAGCCCGTCGACACCCCCGATGGCGAATTTCGCTTAAAAAAATAATCAAATTTGGATGAAATCTCTTAAGAGCCAGGTCGTGATGCTTTGATGCTTCGATCAATTTATGACATCTCTCTGGGTTCCGCTGTTTAGTGCACGTAAACCAAGTTTCGGGGCCCTTCAAGCGACTCAGTGCGTGTCGGCGCAGGGCGGGTGCAATAAATGTCCCTCGTTTATTCTCAAAACTCTCTCCCGTTCTACGTGTGATGTGCTTGCAGGCTATGAGCAGTTTCTTGACGCGTGCAGGTATTGAGCCAGCGCGATACGGATTAGGCCAACGATTAGCATCGTAGAGTCCAATGTCGCGTCGCTGCACCACTCTGCAAGATGAATTACGTCTTCGCGAAATCAATGTTAGGGAAGACGAAGAAGCAGGGTGTCAACATTTGTTAAGGGGAGGAGATGGCGCGTGTCGCGGCACCGATGAAGCTTCTTCGCAGAGATGTTGTCAAGCGTTGGCGAACATGTGTCCCAGAAACGTGACTCGTCGGATTCGGCGGGACCCCGAGGTACGACGGGAAACACGATGCCGTCCGGATCCGGATGCTCAGGGTTATGGCGTCGCAGGTGGCGCTCGGCGTCATTAGTGTGACAACGGTGTCGACGACTGAATGTGCTGACGTGTTCGGTCGCCGCGTGTGGGCACTACTCAAACTTTCCGGGATGTCGCCCTTGCGGGCCCCGTACGCGTGCTGTTGTTGGCGCTTTGCTAACTCGCATTGATCTGCATCGCTATAACCTTTGGATCGGCTATTCGACGAGAAGCCCAAGGCTTGCTGCCGACGTTTATGTGCCCCGCTGAGTGACTGATCGATAGCGGTTGAAGCCGGTTTTTGTTTGCCGTCGCTTCCCACGCATGGCGCACCACATTTGTCAAGTTATAACCATTTCAATGCGATTTTATATTAATATCCCTGCTATTGGGGGCTGCATTTGTTGTTTTAGGAAAAATTTCTGCAAATTTATTCGATTATTATGTGATCAGATAGTTCGTTGTTTTTTGTGATGTTAAGGCTGCGCTGTTGACGGACCCCTTGAGTAAGCATAGATTCGAGACCGTACTAGGGCTCGTATTCATGATTGGTAGCGAGACCCGAGACTGGTCCTGAGCCCACTTGAAGGGCGACGCGGTCCGGGACGGTATTTCGCCTCCTGATTGTTTGACGAAGTCAAATCTACATGCACCCGCTCGGTGGTGCATCCGATGAAAAAATCTGTTCCTGCGTTCTTGTAACGAACGCCATGCCTGATCAGATTGCTTGAAATATATGGTCAAGTGTGATTCGAAAAAAGGAAATCGGATGAAATTGATGCAAATTAATGCGTCCGCCCGCGGGGTGGACAGTGAGTCACTGTTCATTTCAAGTGCCTTTGTTTCTGAATTGATAAGTTATACTGAAGTCGATCTCGACACCTACAATCTGTTCGAGGATTCTCTGCCGGAATTTGGCGCCGTCGCTTCAAGCGCAAAAATGTCTATCCTCAGGGGGGGCGATCTGAGTATTGATCAAAAAACGGTGTGGGGAGAAATAAAGCGGGTGTTTGAGCGCTTCGCCGCGGCGGACGCCTATGTCTTCAACGTTCCCTTGTGGAATAATGGGGTTCCGTATAAGTTGAAGCAATTTATCGATGTTGTCACGCAGCCCGGATTGGCATTTGAATTCGATGTTGAAAACGGATATATTGGCCTCATGCGCGGAAGGAAATCCCTTGTCATTCATGCAAGTGGTGTCTATTACGAGGGCGTAGCGACTAGTTTCGGATCGGATTTTTCAACTCCGTACGTCGAGCACTGGCTGCAGTTTATCGGAGTTGAGTCGATTCAGCATGTTCATGTTGCCCCTACGGTTTTGAACACCAATTTCTTCAAAACGAAAGGGGAGGCTGAGGTACTGGTACGGAATCTGGCGCGCAATTGGTTGGGAAAATAGGGTTCTTCCATGCGCGACCGTCAGGCATTTCGCATCGGCGATCCGATCCATAGCCTTGGCGGAAGATGGGCTCTGAGCAGTGGCGTTAATGTTACATAAATCCGTCTGTTGCGCGTCGGACCGACGTTTACGCGCAACAGAGGAGACGGTACCGCCGCTAACTTCATGTCGGACTGATATGATTTTCCGTGTCAATCGGTGTAGTGGTTTTCCGTCTTTTCATAGACAAATTCAGTTTCCTGAGGACGGCGCAGCAGTAATGTCGACGGTGGATCAGGCTGATATGCGCGGGTTGGATACCGCATTACAGTGGAGCGCCTCATGAGCCTGCCGCTACCTTACCGCGCAAGTCGGCCGATGGCCGTTGCGAAGTCCGAACGCGGGTTGCCCGAATGCCGGGCTGCGCCGTCTTCAGGAAGCTTTTTC
>NZ_CADIKH010000183.1 GCF_902859855.1 Paraburkholderia humisilvae | reverse complement strand
ACCGAGATCGCATGCGCCGGTAGGGTACGGCTGACGGAACAGCCGGTTTCCTCGCTGGCACAGGCCAGCTGAAACAATCCTTCACGCGACCTCACGTCGCACCCATACATGGTGTCTAGTGGCGGCGCGTACGCGGATCGCGGACACGCCGAACGCAAGAGGGCGCAGCCTCGACAACCCACGCGGGCGACACGATGTCATGGAGTTCGACAGGCAATTTGTGGTTTTCATCGCCGCCGTGTTACGACTGATGGCGACCGGCAGGCCGTAGCGCCTGCACTTGTTCGAGGAGTTGTCCTATGTCTTCGATCGTGCGCGCCTCGATCTCGAGGTCGCCCGCTTTCAAGCGCAGCTTGCGGCCAGCGCGCCCCTGTAACCAGGTGAATGCGGCTCTAGCAAGCGCGGGACCAATCACCTGGGCAAGCGGAATGACAAATTCACCTACCAGACCGCGACTGGCGCCGGTGGTGTCCTTCGTGAACGCGACCGCATTGATACGTACGTTACCGGCGCGCACCCGCTGGTAGAACTGACTCAACTCGCTCTGGTAATCAGGGCTGAAGGTCGCCTCGTCGTCTGGAGAGCGGACAAGAGTGAGGCGCAGGGTGGCGACCGTAGTCATGTGGGCCTATATTTGATAAATGTTCACGAAAACTGGTTTGGAAAGCTTGCTGTAGCCGCGCAACAACCCGGCGAGCTAGGATCGAGTTTCGTTGCTCCACACGAAGCATCGCGATCGGTACTTTAATTGACGCCGGACGGGGCCCCGATGATGTTCAGCTCAGGCGTTCGGGCGGGCAGGCGGAGGATCCTTGTGATCGGGCCAACGCTGCCGGCTCGCGGCGTCAATGCCATGATGAATGCTTGCGTTGTCCAGAACCATAACGGTCGGGCAAGTGTGGCCGGTACGCAGCGAATTATTAATAAATTTCTTGACGGGCAGAGCTTTGACGGTGCAGGCATGGGCAGCGTCGACCATGCGTATTCCGCGCCAAAGTTCGGCGCAACGGTCACGTCGTGTCGGTATTGACGCCTCGACTCGATCTCGCGGGTCAGCCGCTCTGTCGTACCTGCTCGAACCTGCCTAACTAGACGGGTTCAAAGCTAACTTCCCGCTTCGCTAAGGCCGGTTTCGTCGCTTTCTCTCGACGGTGTCAGCCTTCCCCTCCGCAGGCCGACACCGCAGAACTCGCGGCCGTGTTCTTCAGATTCGTCGCGGCGGTCACGTCGCTCTCGTGGATCGTGCCGCAGGCCGGGCGCTCCAGTCGCGCACCGCACGCCGAGAACTCGACGGTGGCCATTCCGGCGACGGAGCGGACCAGACACGGTTACTGAGCACGCCGTGCATGTCCAGATCCTCAATGCCCATGGCGTGAAACGACGCGCGAGATCCGTTGTGGGCTTGTCCAGAGCGTCCGAAAGGATGGCACCGATGCACGCGTGCAACTTCGCCAGCCTGGCCCTCGAGTTACGGCGATTGGCCGACGCCCCTTCTGTTTGCACGACAGCCTGCGCGAGCCCGCACAAGCTTGCAAGGGTTCAGGCCGGCAACCGGCACTCCCACGTTGACAGTGTTGCCAGTGCCGACACGCCAGATCCACACCAGCCGCGCTCTAGTTTTCGGCTTCAGGCGAGTGCGAACTGTCAGGCGTGTCCATGGCGATGCTGGCCCTACCAAGGATCGGCCAGCCGGCAGACCGTGGCCAGCATGATCCTGCCAGCGAAGCGCAACGTCTCGCGCATGCGCACCCAGCCCAGAGCGGATGTAAATGCGTTTACCGCCGACGCTGAACTGGTCGTGGGTGAGCCTGACGAGCTCGCTCTTCTTGCGGAAGTGCGGATAGCGGACGCGGCCCGCGAAGAAGTTCTGGAACGCCTAGCCCACTGCATGATCGCCATCCGCGGGACGTTTTTCGTGACTTCCTAGCATCCACGTAACTACTTGCGGCGTGATCGCGTTTAGCTGGCGGCGCACCGTGCTTGCTGCACGGGTCAGGCAGTTGGTTTGCGCGTCGTTGGTATCACGCGCGATGGAGTGGGTAATGAGCATTACGGTGCTTACACCGCCTGCCGCACGCCATCGGGCAGCACTGGTTCGTGTTTGACCGACTACCCTACAACCGAGCGCTGAACACTGTGATGATAGCCAGCACGTCCCTGGCAAGCTCTTCCTCGAACGTTGTGCCCTCACCCCCATTGAGTATCACGACATGAACCCTCCCACCGCTAAACCTCAGTCACGGCTGTCGCGGCGGTTTCGGAGGTCGCAGACCTTGACTTGGCGCGTTTGCGCGACACGGGGTTCCGGCCTCGCGATACGCCTGTCCACGTCGATCAGCACGACCAACGCTGCGTTCTCGTCGCGTTACATCCTGAGGCCGCAACGCGCGGCACTCATGCTCGCGCTGCACGAGCACTTTGGGCACACTCTCCCGGCACGACAGGCAGCACCGCGACGGTTAGATCTGGTGCGTATCCGGCAGGTGCAGGCGCGTACCCTCGATCGGCCGCTCCAGATCGTGGTCGCTAAAATAGTCCTTGTAGCTGGAATAGAGGCTACGCTCCCCCCTGTTCGTAAAGACGCCATGCTCATTCACGTAACTTTGCAAAGTGACTCTGTTAGTGCCGAACTGCCTCGCAGTACCAGCAATGGTCACTTTGTTTGCCTTACCTCGAAGCGGCAGCGGCAAACCATTCCTCGCACGGAAGTCTGTCACCTCGCCCTTCTGGAGCTGAAAAATCCTCGCGACGTCTATACATAGCGGCGGGTTGCCAGCTGCCATATCAGCCAGCACCTCTGCACGAGCCTTGTCCGCAACTCTGAACGGGTTCAATGCCTTCGGCAGCTCGCGGTTTTGTAGTGCGACAATGCTGGCTGACGGACCGGGGTCCGGTGAAAATGCCGCCTCAATGTCTTTCGCCGAGAAAGGTTGGGATGGCAAAGCCGCGACGATCGGTGACTCTGGCTTCTGACTGAAGCCAACGGAGGTTGAAAGTTGCCCCTCTGCCTCGGCACGCACATGGCTGGTACCGGTTGTAGCGGTTGCACCGGAACAATCGACGGTGAAACTTGAATTATTGATATCCATTGAGGCGGCGCGAAAAACTTCGCCAAAATATCGAAATCCGGAAGGTACAGCGGCTTTGAGCGAGCCCTTCTATGCGGCGCGAAACAACCCGCGCGCAGCCGAAAGATGCACGCGCACTGAAACGCACGCAGTGTGTTCTCGCCGATATAGTGCTTGCGCGTGCCGCGGATAACGTATCGCTGCCGCGCCAGCTGCCGCACGATTACTGCAGTTCGCCGCTCGCCAACCGTTCCGGCTGACGAGCAACCATGCACCGATAGACGAAGCAGCGCCTTCGGATCAATTTCATTCACACCATCTAACCACTACACAACAAGCCGTCCTGCATAACCGCTGGCAGGGTGGTCCGTGCACCAGCATCACGGCCAATCTGACCTAGCCGCGCCAAGAAGCGCTACCGCACCGGCTCTTTTGCTTCCCTCAGACAAGGCAACAACCAAGTGCAGCGGCTGCTTGCAAAGGGAAATGCGAAGGCCAGCGCTGCTGATACCGCGCGACGTCAGGGTGAAAGCCGCCGTCGGCCATGCGGATGAGCCCGCCGTGCTCGACCAGTACTTTCCTCGCTCGCCGCGAAGAATGCCAGACCGGATCTCTGACATCGCGTTTGCCGTGGACACCAGATGGTTCGGCTAACGCGTTCACAAGCAAAGCGCCGGCGAGAATGCCAAACCGGCGTACCAGCAAGTCATTTCCAGCTGATCAGGCGATATCGTGCGCTGATTCGTTTCGCTTTCCTACTCAATTTATAGGGCACCATACACCATCGAATCTGTGACGCTAACGCAACCGGCAGGTAGATCGAAATGCATCAATCCCGTAGGCACACAAAAACGGACAGACTCCGAATTCCAGCTATACGCGTCGGACATAAGCACGCTCCGCCTGCCGCTTCGCGAGACCCGTTGCCGCCACAGAAGTGCGACGGCAACGGGATACACGAGAACTACTTACCAGCGATACCCAACGCCCGCGCCTGCGCCAACAGAACCGTGACCAGAAACGCCCGTGGTGACCGACCCCTTGACCAGCCACTTTTGTGTCGCGACCGAAAGACCCAGAGCCATCGCGGCCTGTCCCCCGTAGTTGCCAGCTGCGAGTGCTACGACCTTCTCACCCGGCAACACAGCTTGAGGCAAATTGGCCATCGCCATCGCGGACGCCGAACCAGCGTTGGCATCACGGCGCTCAGAGTCGATCCGGTTGTTCACGTCGTTGATGCGCTGGTCGGTGTAGCTGTTGGCCTGCCCGACGCCCTGCGCGACACTCTGGTTGAGCTGCTGCACGTTCACCGCGTCAGTCGCCTGCGTGCCCGCCGCCACGTTCGTGACCTGCCGCTCCGCGCCTGGCGCGCCCACGCTCACCACGTTGCTGCGCCCGCCGTCGCTCGAGTTCGCCCCGATCGCCGCCGAGTTGCTCCCCTTCGTCACCGTCGGCTGGTCCGTCCCGTTGCCCTTCGTGTCCGCCACAAACCCGTACGTGACCCCCTTC
>NZ_CADIKH010000182.1 GCF_902859855.1 Paraburkholderia humisilvae | reverse complement strand
AAGACCTACATGATCTTGCATTGGCTGCCTCTTGTGCCGTCGGCCCGTGACGGTCCCCTTTTCTTCTATCGGCCGCCAATGCTCACGGGTGGGAGGCGTTCATTTCATTGACTTCGATGCCGCTCAGAATGACACGCGCGCAGTCAAAGTCCTTGAACCCGAGCATCGGTCAAGTGCGACGTTTGACGGCCCGATGGTCCTGCTCCACCATGCTGTTCAAATACATGACTTGCCGAACCTTGGTGGGCGTCTCGCGCTCGCCGTCATCGCGTGAAGCGCCGCCAGATTGGAACCGCTTTTGTCGATGGCCACCGCCTCGGGTGAACCGTTCTTGCCGAACAAGACAAACTTCAGATCGATACCGATCAGCGTGACCTCGTTCATGGCACTCTCCTCTATCGTGAACCGAATCGCTTATCGAACTGCTCGTGGTAGAGCATCGCACTTCTTTGTAACTATGAGTTATGCTGAGGCCGGCAAAACAGAGCCTGAGGAGACGAAGTATGCTGACACCCGCAACGACTCGCCGCGTCATCCGGCTTAACGCATTCGGAGACCCCAGTGTCCTTCAGTTGTGCGAGGAGCAGATCGCACCGCCCGCACCAGGCGAAGTGCAACTGCGTCAGGTCGCCATCGGTTTCAATTACATCGACGTCTATCAGCGCTCCGGAAAATATCCGCTACCTTTGCCAACCGGGCTGGGGCATGAGGCTGCTGGCATCGTGGACGGCGTCGGCCACGGTGTGGCGGACTTTCGCGTGGGCGACCGCGTCATCTATATGAATGCGGGAATTGGCGCCTATACTGATCGTCGCAATGTTGAAGCGACAAAGCTGACTCGCATTCCTGGCTCCTTTGACGAACCGACTGCTGTAGCGGTTTTCTTCAAAGCCATGACGGCCGAGTACTTGCTGCGCAAGACATATCCGGTCAAGGTCGGCGATATCGTTCTGATTCATGCCGCAGCGGGCGGTGTAGGGCAAATTCTCTGCCAATGGGCGAAGGCTATGGGCGCGTACGTCATCGGCACCGCAGGCTCCGACGAAAAATGCCGCATCGCACGAGAGTCGGGCTGTGACCATGCCATCAACTACAACTCTGAAGGGTGGGTCGAGCGTGTAGTTGCGGCCAGCGACGGCCGCAAAGCGCATGTCGTCTATGACTCCGTTGGGCGACACACGTTTCTGGGCTCGTTGGATTGTGCCGCGAAGTTCGGCACCGTTGTGGTCTTCGGCGCCGCATCCGGCCCAACGCCCTCCATCGATCCTGAGATACTGAACAATAAAGGATGCCTGTTTCTGACGCGCCCTTCCGTGTTTCCCCATAATTCCGACACGGCAACGTTCCGAGCAAATGCCGATGCGGTTTTTGAAGCGCTGCGCATCGGTTGGATTAAGCCCTCGTCATCTGCCCGCTTCACACTCGACAAGGTGGCGGATGCACATACGATGGCGGAACGGCGGGAAAATGCCGGCGCTATCGTCATCCTGCCATAGCCTAGACCGCTTCGCGTGGTATAAGCCGTGAAAAGCTGGCGCTTTTCCTGCGGGGTGCAAGGCCTGCTCGGCAACCGCTCCAGCTCGAAGCAACCCGCTCCTGTCAATTACGTGGAACAGGGTAAGCCTGATTCCCCCTGCCTAGGTGTCCTTGCATCGAACCAAGGTAAGTGACTCGCAAGGGGAACTGTTGGGAAGCAGGTACAAATGCGAAGCAAGCGAATGGCAGCCTGTAACAGGTTGCATAGGGGTTCAAGATTTGCCCTAACCCGCTGTTAGCGGCGGCGTAAAACCGCTTATTGATGGCGGCGCAAGATTGAGCGAAACCGTCAACCATGAAGGGGCCATCGGCCCCTTCATGGTGCTGTGCGTGATGACGGCGCAGGGATCACAACGGTAGGTTGTAGTCAGTACTAGGGGTAGCGACAGCAGGTTGATGCCGTTCACGCAGCAACTCGTGTAGCTGGTCCCCGTAGAAGTCGGTGATCGCGGCGAGCGGAGTGTCAAGCAGTTCGAACACGGGGAGCGCCTGGTCGGGTGTCCAGTCGTCGGGCATGATTGGCCTCGCACAACACGACCACGCGCGGGGGCGCCGCGTGCGCCGGACCTGGTACGGCGACACTTTACTGCGCACGCGTCAAACGTGCTGTGGGTTGCTGACGCGACCTACGTGCCGACCGACGCCCGATTCATGTCTGGCAGTGGTACTCGATGCGTTCAGCAGGCACATCGTGGGCTGGTCGATATCACATCATCCGCATACCGAACTAATTCGGCAGGCACTGGACATAGCATTGCAACAGTGACGCCACGAAGGCGTGACCCTACATTCGGATCAAGGTGTCAGTATACGTTCGTTGCCTTTGGGCGGCGTTGCCGCGAAGCCGGCGTGCAGCCGTCCATGGGCACGGCCGGTGATGCGTATCAACGCGATATGCGAGTCGTTCTTCGGCACGCTGGAGGCCGAACTGCTCTCGCGCAAACACGTTGCGCCCCATGAACAGGTACGCCGGCGCATCGTCTCCTTCCTCGAGGGATGCCACAACGCCCTCCGGCTTCATGGCAGCATTGGCTATTGCTCGCCGCTCGAATTCGAAGACCGTTATGCGCAAATCAGATGCCATCGCTGCGCGGGTTGCCCACAGGCGGGCAGCGCCGTGGTCATGACAGGCGACCCGCCGCCCGCCAATGGACAACCCGCGATCCATCCACGGTGGATGGTGTCACATCGCATTAAACTCAAACCCAGATCTGTCCGTCGAAACGGGGCACCCGCAGTTGTCGCGACACGGTCGGCCGGACTATCCCCGCTTTTCTGCTTTACTTTGCAGCTTAAACCCGAAGGCATGGTTGATGGCTGCGCGCGTGTTAGGTTGCAAGCCATGATGCCGGATCCCCTCGTTGACTGCCTGTTCAAGCGCCGCAGGACGCGCACCCGCACCGCTGCCCGCAGGCACCAGTTGAGACCATGACTGTCCCTGCTCTTCCAGATGCACCAGAAACCGGTTGACGCTAGAGTAGTATCTCTGACTCGGTTCTTCAGGCAAATTTTTCAGCAGATCCTTGTGCCCCTGAAGATCCGGCGCGAGCCGAACTCTTCTTGTGTCCCCTTGCAGTTTGAACCCGAAGGCCTGGTTGAGCGCAGTTCGCGTATTGTGCTGCAAGCCATGATGCCGGATCCCCTCGTTGACGGCCTGTTCAAGCGCGGCAGGACGCGCACCCGCACCGCTGCCCGCAGGCACCAGTTGTGACCATGACTGTCCCTGCTCTTCCAGATGCACCAGGAACCACTTGACGTTAGAGCGGTAAGTCGGACCCAGTTCTTCAGGCAAATCCTTCAGCAGATCCTTGTGCTCCTGAAGATCGGGCGCAAGCCGAACTTTTTTTATGTCGCCTTGCAGCCTGAACCCGAATGCCTGGTTGATGGCTGCGCGCGTGTTGGTCGGCAAGCCATGATGCCGGATCCCGTCGTTGACTGCCTGTTCCAGCGCAGCAGGACGCGCACCCGCACCGCTGCCCGCGGGCACCAGTTGCGACCATGACTGTCCCTGCTCTTCCAGATGCGCCAGGAACCGCTTGACGTTAGTGCGGTATACCTTATTCAGTTCTTCAGGCAGATGCTTCAGCAGATCGATGTGTTCAGGTAATGTCGGAGCGAACCTTGCGGGGGGCTTTGCGCGACTGCTGCCCGGGAGAGGGGCGGCAGGCTGTTGACGCCCTGGCACGTTCAGGCTGTCATGGATCTGCTGCTCCGCATGGGAAAGCGGCAGTCCACGCGCCTGCTCCGCGTGGGCCCAGTCAACCAGCGCCGTGCCTGCCGGGTCCGCCCTCCAGCCTTGAGGTGCAACGTCAACCGGCGAGCCAGAATGCGGCCTGTCGTCCAGATTCGCGAGCTCGTTGTCCACCTCATCCGCCGACAGCTGGGGGAAGCGATGCGGTTCAGGCGCCCCACCCTTCAGACCCGGAGCATTCCGGGCCTGCTGCCACTGGCCCTCCCGGTTTTCCAGACGGATCGTCCGCTCCCGTCCGCCGCCATGAGCATCCACCGGGTTCCATACCACATACCCTTCCGTCGACGCGGCTTCGTCTTTTGCAACCCGGTACAGCTTCGCTCCAATCTGCGCGTAGTGCGCCAGCGTTTGCGGATCCTGCCATGTCCCGCCCTCCGCCCGACGCATCGCCACCGGCCGCCTGTCCTCCGGTACCGGCGTGAGTCGTTCGAGCAGTTGATGCATCTCCGCGCCTGAAGGAGCGGCTTCCTCGCGGGCCGCAACCAGCGCAAAGGGGTCGCCCACGCTGCCGTGTTCCCCGGCCTTGTCCGTGAGCATCAGTGCGCGGTCATCCATTCCCAGGTCTCTCAGTGCGCCAAGACTGTGCTGCGCCTGCATTCGCACGGCTGCTGGCACTTCATGGTGGGAGAAGGTGCGGGAGGCAACTTTCCCGTCCGCCAGCGCTGAATGGCCCACGACACGGCTGCGCGTGAGCAGATGCCCCTCTCCGTCGGTCACAAAGTCCAGCCCCAGGCCCATCACGCCACCGACCGTCTCGGCCGTGTCGTTACTGGCCACCCCGTCCACAATGATGTAGCCCGAACCCACGTACGGTACCAGCGTGATGAGC
>NZ_CADIKH010000181.1 GCF_902859855.1 Paraburkholderia humisilvae | reverse complement strand
TTGCCTCGTCCAACGGCTTCTTTGCCATGGCGCGTATCTCCATTCAATCCGTTAGAGATATAACGCGCCAGCATCGAATCGGTTGTCATGTTTTATGGGAAACTCAATAGACCCACGCATTACGCGAGTCGGTGCATTCCTGCGCCGCACCAGTCTCGACGAACTGCCACAATTTATCATTGTGCTGCGCGGCGGGATGTCCGTGGTGGGTCCACGGTCGCACGCAATCGAACACGACGAACTGTACGGCAAGCTAATCGACCGCTATATCCATCGCTATCGGATCAAACCCGGCATCACAGGCTGGGCAAAGGTGAACGGTTATCGGGGCGAAAACGATCGAATCGAAAAGATGCAACGGCGCGTCGAACACGACCTCTACTATCTGTGCAACTGGTCAATGGTGCTGGATATGAGAATCGTGGCTGCTACGATAATCAAGGGCTTTATACACCGTAACGCGTATTGACTGATGACACCGGGCGATGCGGCGCCGCAGTGTTCGACAGACGGGCCGCGCGGCGCTGTGACGGTATGCTGCCGGGAGGGTCGTACGATCCCGGACCACGTGACGTTCAATGCAGGGTGCTCGCGAAGATCGAAGTCGGCCCCGGATGCAGCTGGCAAACCAGTTCCACCGATGTCGCGAGCGCATCGATCTGGGAGGGCGTCAGACCGGCGACCAGCGTCGTCACCTCGTCTGAGAAGCCGAATATGCGTGCGCCATTGCGGCGGTCTTCGAGAATCAGCCGCTGCGCGAGGCGGAGATAAGTCCGATTCCAGTCACTGAGTTCATCCAACAGGTCTTCGTCGTTCGGCATGGGGGCAGCGTGTGAAAGGTTGGTATTCGCAGCATCGGTAACGCCCACAAGTACCGTTGTACCGATAGGGAGCCTTAATATTTTAGCGATTCAGATCGTGTGCGGACGCCAAAAGCATGTCGGATTCGGTCAACGCCGAAGCAGGGAAGATGATTTAAGATCCAAGCCGTCAAGACCGGGCGTCATTCCGCCAACGTCTCGATGGCCCGCTTCGCCTCCCGTAACATTGATATTGCGAAACGAACACGATGTCTTGTTGCAATGCGCTTTATCGCGCGGCGCGGCGCAAAACGGGGTCGATGAAGGAGACGCGGCAATCAGCGCAGATGCAGCCTACCTGGGACGACAAATTGAAAACTATAGGCATCACAGTATCCGACGGTTTCGCGTTGCCTGGAATTGCGCGCATTGTGGAATCGCTCCAGCATGCGAACGGAGTAAGCGAGTATGGCCAACACAATCTGGACTACCTCAACGTGCACCTGTTGTCGAGCCTCGGAGGGCGTATCGCAAGTTCGTCCGCCGTCCTCGTCTGCACCGAAAGCATAGAGACCGGTCGTGAGCTCGACGGTCTGCATGCGCTTTTCGTCGCCGGCGGCCCGGGCGTCAGCCATGCACTGCGTGATGACGTGTTGCTCGCATGGTTACGTCGCACCTGCGCGCTGACCGGATATGTGGTCCCGATCGATGAAGGGCATTTGCTTCTCGATGCGGCAGGGTTCGGGCGCTGTGCGGGCGCGACGCGCGAGAATGAGCTCGCTGCTCACGAAGTTCGTGCCCAACCCGCTCATCGACATCGTCCGTCGCAACGAGGCAAACAACGTGAGCGAGAAAATCCAGTCCGCGGCACGCTGGCTTGAAGCGAACGGCCATCGGCGAATGGGCCTGGCCGGCCTGACCGAGGCGGCTCGCATGGCACAGATGAGCGAGCGCAATTTCCTGCGGCGTTTCAAGGCAGAACTCGGCGTGATACCTTCGGATTATCTCCTCTACGTGCGGCTCGACATGTCGTGCCAGGTGCTTGCGTAAACAACCTTGCCGGTGGGCAGTATTGTGCGGCGTTGCGGCATTGGTAGCGGCGGGCGGCTTGCGAAGCTATTCCGTAAGCACCTCGGCAAGACGCCGCCCGCCTACCGGGCCAGTTACCGGCGGTTCGGAGCGTAGAAGAGAGGCCGTGTCGCTCGCCGGGCCGAGCGCGCGGCCGACGCTCAGGTAGAGGTCCTCGATGCTTCACGGCCCGTCCGGTAGTTGGTCGGCGTAGTCGAGAGATACTTCCTGAATAGCTTGGCTAACTGGCCGCCGCTACCAATGCCGCAGCGGCGCGCGATCTTGTCTACCGGAAGACGCGATTCCACGAGCAATCGGCAGCTCATGTTCAAACGCGCACGCAGCAGATAGTCGGACGGTGTGATGCCCATCTCGCTCTTGAAGCGCCTCAGGAAATTCCGCTCGCTCATCGCTGCAACCTGCGCCGCGTCGTCGATCGAGATCGGCTGATCGACGTTTGCCTCGAGCCAGCGAGCGGATTCCATGATCTTCTCGCTTATCCGAGACACCGTTCTACCGGTGATCGGCGCGGCGAACGGCGTCTTGTGCTCGGGTACAACCGATTCGGAAACCAGCTGGGCGAGCTCCGTGCCGAGATCGTGCCTCACGATTCTCAACACGGTATCGACTGGATCCGGCGGCTCGGCAAACGGCCTTTCCGGATAGACGTCACGCCATTCGTGGCTGGTTTCGAAGAGGTGCCGGTCGCGACCCGTTAAGCCCGCTGCCTCGAGGAGCTGCTGCCCTTCCTGAATGGAATGAACGATTTCGCTGGACAGATGCCTGCGGCGCAGCCAATCCCTTAGCCGCTCGTCCCCGCATGCTTGCCGCGCGCCCGCGCCACCGGCGACGAAGAGCATATGCGCGTCAGGGGTGTCCCGGTAACTATCAACACTCTCGGTCCAGACAAATACGGAAGACGTACTGGCAATGCGCCCGCCTGCGGCTGACCATAGCGAAACGTCGTAGCGCGAGCGTCCAATTGATCTCGGCGCCGCGAGCGCGTTGGCTTTCTGAAAAGCCTCGACGATTGCGACGATCCCCGGCAATGCAAAGCCATTAAAGAGGGCAATGTCGATGCGCGTGGTTCTGTGTACGTTTGGCTGCGAGATGCTTTGCCGCAACGCATGCGGCACGGTTCGATTCAACTCCATTTGTTTTTCCCCCGAGTGATCACGACTTCCAGAGTTTTTTCTGTGCTCTGTGTTTATTGTGTCCGATGCATCCTATGGAAGAGGGTTCTACTGCCGTTATTGAATGACCGATTAGGTCAAGATATTGATTGCTTGAGACGCAGTGGCCTATATGTATACTGAAATTCCATGCATTCTGGATTCGATGTAATTCGATATTCTGCCGGAAATGATCAAATAAAAAAATGTCGGGCACTGAAGGAAATGCAAAGACGTAAGGTATGCTTTGAACTGTACCGTGACCGTCCACGTGTGGATGAGGGTTTTAGTAAATTCAATTAGGTTACCCGGCTTGTGGTCATTAGTCTCAAAAAATACTCCCTTCTTCCATAGAAACTGATTGTCGTGGTTGAGCCGAAGTGGTGGCGTGATAAAGCGATTTTGTCTTCCTCATCGCTTCATTTTATCGCCGCACCCTACCAACCTGACAGCGTTCTCAGTCTGGCTGAGTGATTCAGATCTGGTCGTCGTAATCAGCGACGTAAAATCACCGCATTATTTCACGGTAATCGGCGGCGACTATCCGTAATAGATTCATGATTTATCATGACGGGACCCAGATTTATCCGGCAAAGCTCCAAGCGTCCAGTAAGTACATTCATCGCCATTCGGTACTCCGCTAACCAAAGTGTGTTCACCTGCCGTTTTGGTCTCTGCAGCACAAACTACCATTGCGCATTTTGGGTCGCATATTTAATATAGTCCGCCGTCAGCTTTCGTCAAAATAAACCTTTGCACCGTCGATACGGAATCAAGCAACGTAATATCATCAAAAGTTGAATCGAAGTTTTAATTAATGCTGCCGCGCAGATGGCGCCGTAATGTACTGGCCATCCATCCCATGCATGATGCGGATCCGCGTCTCATCGGGGATGTTGTCCACGTCAACCAAGAACGATTCTGGGCCCCACTCCTGGTCAGCGTTCCAAATATCCGGATATTCAAATGACCTGCAGTTATTTTCGCCATCGGGCGATATCCAGTGCATTGCTTAAATAACTTTGTTCTTTCTGGCGTCGTTACCACCTCTTTGATATTCCAGTGCTGGTCGATATAGTCAGTGTCACCTAAAGGGATAGCGCCCGGATACGTCGTTTTGTCCCGTGACACTGCAAAATAACTGTCCGCAAGACATGCCCGTTTTCCGTAACTTCTATGCTCTAGCGGGGCCGACAATGTAGGTGCCTGTGTTTTCACCAAAAGCGCGAAGGCCTGCCTCATTCGGTTCTCGCGTCATTTCAATAGTCTCGGTTAATGCTCCGTGAAAATGAAACGCGATCCGGTCCAGTGCCGATCTTCAGCTACGACATAAAGAAAGATCCGTTTGTCTGGGCGCAGTGCCGAAATGGGAATTTGTGTTCACGAGCCCATGGGCATCAACGATATTACGCACTTTCAGAAGTTGCAAGTCAGTAAGTCAGTCCATGCCAGTTTTTGACAGATTCGGGTTGCAAGCGGCGTTAATGGAATGGACGCCCCACCCAACGGCATGGATGTGCCAAAGTGGAGAGTAGTGCTACGTCAACCACCTGAACTGAACGGGAGCGCCCACCATGAAGGTTACGA
>NZ_CADIKH010000180.1 GCF_902859855.1 Paraburkholderia humisilvae | reverse complement strand
TGCCTCGTCCAACGGCTTCTTTGCCATGGCGCGTATCTCCATTCAATCCGTTAGAGATATAACGCGCCAGCATCGAATCGGTTGTCATGTTTTATGGGAAACTCAATAGTTCCTGCATGATCTAGCCCTACGCGCCGGCTCATTGCGGTGTGCGTTAATTCGCGCTTACACTACAACCGCGAGGCGCCACGCCTGGCAGACCAGATCAGTCGTTACGCGCATGCAAAGCAATACAAACGGATGAGAAAGACACTGCGTACGTTGCGCTCGCGTGTGGGCCGGGTGATGCGCGACGTCGAGCGGCAACTCGACGCGGTGGCCGATTGCAGCCGCGCGGCATTGCAGGAGCTGATTGGCCGCATGAAGCGGATTTTGTCGCAGGAGCCGAAGGACAAGAACAAGCTGTATGCGCTGCACGCGCCGGAAGTCGAGTGTCTGGCCAAGGGCAAGGCGCGCACGCCATACGAATTCGGCGTGAAGGTGTCGATCACGTCGACTCACAAGGAAGGACTGGTAGTTGGCATGCGCTCGATGCCGGGCAACCCATACGACGGCCACACGCTGGCTGAGGCGCTGGAGCAGGCGGCGATCCTCAGCGACGTCACGCCAGAGGTCGCCGTCGTGGACCGTGGTTACAAGGGCGTCGCGATTGATGGCGTGAAGGTCTATCACCCCGGCCTGCGGCGCGGCATCACGCGCGCGCTACGGGCGATGATCAGGCGGCGTAGCGCAATCGAGCCGGCCATCGGCCACATGAAGTCGGACGGAAAGCTCGATCGGAACTGGCTCAAAGGCGCCTTGGGCGATGCGATCCACGCGGTGCTGTGCGGCGCCGGCTACAACCTGCGGATGATCCTGAGGAAGCCGCGGCTTCTTTATGCCTTCGTTCTTGCTGCTTTGCTGAACCTCAGCATTGCCGCCGACGTGATGGTATGACGCCGGCGGCACGCGAGACGAATTGTTCAGGGGCGACTAATTATGTAACGCACTCCTGATTGTAGTGAGGCTTGCTCGTCCCGACCACCTTAGCGCGACACAACCCAGGCGAACGCTGGCGAATAGTTTTGCACCGGCAAGGGCAACAAGCCCTGCAAAGATCGCTTTGCCACTACTGGCATGGTGATCGACCAGTCTTTAGCTTACCTCGATAGTTTTCACCTCCTCGATGAAGGCCGGAATCAGATATGGCGCGACCCGAGCCGCAATCGTTACGTCATCGACCGTAAAATGGTTCTCTCTATGAAGCAGATTCATAGTGCCGAGCAGTTGCCCACGCACTACGATAGGAACGTTGATGACGGAGCCCAGACCAAGACTAGCAATCAGAGCGTGGTCCGCAAAAGCCCAGCGAATGTCAGCTGCGTTGCGGCCCAGCCATGCTTTTTTGTTTTTCAGGACAACTTCACCCCATGGCGTTGAGTCAAGGCACTTGCGGCCACTCGGCGGATAGACCGTCTCGTTCGAGCTCCAGAAACGCTGAACCCTATGGCCACCAGGCAGAACTGCAAGGAGCGTGAACAGTCGATGGCCTATCAGGCGCTGCATGACGTCTTCTACAGTGTGGTAAACGGCAGTCCGTTGACATGGTTGTGCCAGCGTGAGCGCGATCTCGTCAAGCGCGTAGAGCTGATTCTCTGCTGATGTAGTCATGGCTAAAATTGGGTCGCCTATCATTCACCATCAGACGCGGAGAGTGGATTTTGTGTGCTGGTCAGGGGCTCGAAGCTGGAAAGGCACTACATCGGCGTGTAGCATCGGCGAGGTGCCGCTGGAACTACGCACGAAGATCCGATTCAGCCACCGATCAGTAGCGTCAAATCTTGGCGTAAAGGGTGTACGGGCGTGCGCAGTCCGCACGTTGTCGATGAGCAGAATCTCGCCTGGACAGAGGTGAACTGCGACGGCCGTTTCGCTCGCGGCGGCCGAGAAAGCTTCAAGTGCCTCTGCGGCTTCACCGGCTTCGCTGGGCAAAATCAGTGACCCGTCGTAACGAAGCAAGTCGTCTTCGCGGGTGAGCAGGAGTAGTCGGGTAACAGGATCGGGATCCACATCGTTTCGGAATGCAATGTCGACGTGCCACTGCAACGGAACAGTGCGAAGTGTGTGTAGGTGGTCTTCACTGAGGCGGCGAATAGCTTTCCGCACGGATGTGATCAATGTTTTGGCTTCACGCTCATGATCAGCACGGGAGCAGGCAATGACAAGATAGTCAGGCTGTTGTACGTGGTAGGCCATTTCAGTATGGAAACGAAGCTCCGTGTCGTAGTTGTGCGCGGAAAGTTGATGTGCCCCACGCGATGGATACACGTCCTGGAAAACGGTGCCAAAGCGATTCTCCTTGTAGCCGGTCGCCATTCCGATGCGCATGCCCACAAGCGCAATCCAGGCTTCCATATCCAGCAACTCCCTGTCGATGGGCGCGGGATAGCTTGCCGGCGTAGGGGGAAGGGCGTCTTCGTCGATCGGCAAGCCTACCAGATGGAGGAAACCGTCATCGTTGCCTTGCCGCCGGAAGTCGGCCACAGCTTGCCGTAACGGCACTGGCAGGTAGTCGGAAAGCTGAGCGGCGTGAGAGAAAAACTCGGGAAGGTCCCGGCGGGGTAGAAGGGGCAGCTTCGCCTTGACCTCGCTAAGGATGCCATGGTAGGCGGTGCAGTCAAAGGTAGATGTTGAGGTTAGCATCGGACTATCCCTTCAAAGGGGCATGTGCATGTGATGGACGGCAACGAGACCGAACGTGGGGTGGCGGAAGGCAGCTGGGACAGTGGCCAGAATCTGAAATCCCAGACTGCGCCAAAGTCGAACAGCTTGGACGTTTGATTCAACAACTGCATACGCCTCCATGGCGGCATAGCCGTCACGGCGTGTGGCGTCAATGACGTACGTCGACAAGGTTCGTCCGATACCCTGACTCCGATGTCTAGCGCTCACCATCAGGTCGAAATTGGCGATGTGGTCACCGTTTCCGTAGCGCATTGGTTTTGTTTGCATGGCAGCGACCACTTCGCCCGCCTGCTCAGCGATGTATACGGCCGAGAGCGGTGGCTTAAACCACAGTGCAATCGCGTCCGTCTGATTGCTGTCTCTGGGATAAGGATGGGTTTCGCCACATGCCACAATCTGTCTCCAGATAGGCCAAATCCGCGGCATGTCGGTGACACTGGCTAGACGAACCGAGAGTTCATCGGTGACATAGTGGCGCATCGTCGATGATTTATCGCTTGATGCATGCGTAAGACTGCTAATGATTTGCATATTACCTCTCGACAGTTGTAAGGATTAGCGCGGCTTGCCTCGTCGAATCAACCTTGCGCGATGAACTTAACGCGCTAAATATCGCCTTGTGACTGGACTCGGAAGAGAACTCCTGCAAAGATATCCTGCCGCTTTCCGTCAACGTCAATTCAAGAGTAGCCGGCCCTATGATGTTCACAATCATCCGCAACCAGATTGCGAAATCCGATAACTGGGATTCGTTTTAACAACGCAAATCATTTCGCTCCGCCTTATTGCGACGGAATCTGTTTTCCGGAGTCAAGCTGTTGCGCCAATCAAGCACAAATCGTTTATGGTCGGACAATACTTCCTGAATATCTTCGTGGCGTGCGACATGTTATAGCCCGCTGCCAGATCTGACCTTGCCTTCTGCACACGCGTGCGAGCAGGATAGGTTCCGTCCTGAACGTCAGATCAGAATGCCAAAACTGTGATTTTCACCCGCCGTTTTGAATCATTCAATGCCACCGTTTTTGATATGTAATCGCGAACGACATGGAACGTTCAAAATCCCATAACGCATAGTTATATTCTTACGCAAACGCCTCGGTCATCTGATTTATTTGTAAAAATGCTTATTCATTCACATGCAGAAGTCATATAAATCTCAGCAAAAAATAACATCAGTTACGGATAACTAATCATATCAACAATAACATAAATTCATCGTCTTATGACCCAAGAGAGCACTGATCAATTGCGAGAATTTTTGCCGAAACTCGATGGATATTAAATTATGGTAAACACGGACACATTTAATATATTCTCATAACGCATATTACCTACGTCATTCAAATCGAATACGTGCGAATTGGCTTGCACGCCATTTCGTTCCATGAAATTGGTTCCGAATCGAGTCAAATCGGGTCAGAAAAATCTCATTGTCATGTGGTCTTCGAGGAGCGTTTCAGAACGATTAGCCACCTCTTCGCGTGGAAAGACAAGTTTCGCCGTCTGCTGCTGCGCTTCGAGCACATCAGTGTGATCCATTACGAGCGCGAGACGCGAATGAGGGATTTCGCTAGCGTGATTGTTATCCTCGATGCTGCTCTGAAAAATAGCAAGACATCGATTTCTCGTGCGACAGATTTCGACAGATTCGAAATTACTTCATCGATTGGCGTCATCGATGGTTGTGTCGCGCTAAGGTGGTCGGGACGAGCAAGCCCCAATACAATCAGGAATGCGTTACATAACTAGTCCGCCCTGAATAAAGCGTTTTGTCCGTCGTCGGCGTTAGACGACGGGGCGTTCTCTGATCGGCAGAAACGAACAACGCGACAAGAACGCGGGCGCAAAAAAGCCGCAGCTTCCTGAGGATCATCCGCAGGTTATGGCCAGCGCCGCACAGCACCGC
>NZ_CADIKH010000179.1 GCF_902859855.1 Paraburkholderia humisilvae | reverse complement strand
ATGATAATGGTTTCGCCAAAATCGCAGCCGAGCAATTCCATTCACTGGTTATATAAGCAATCCAAATCATATTGAAATTCTCTTGTCCCGCCCGCCTTATCGCGACACAACCCGATACGCATTGGGAAACGAAGAGGTAAAGGATTTGCCAAAACGCGATTCGCGAAAATATCGAATGGAGCATCGCTAAGACCCGTCGTATCCGATCGCAGACGGCCGAAGTGTGAATTCCACAGCTCTTCGGATCGATGATTCACGCCCCGCCGGAATGCGCAGGCTGCTCAGGCCGCTGTCAGGAACAAACGTATACCACACGCGCCGGACGCGAGCGAGCGCTTTTCTGGCCCTAATCTGGTTGATGAGGAAAAACGATGCCTAATGTATCCAGTCTAAAAATGGTGGAGCAGTTGCGAGCCAAAATCGGTCTCAATATCAGCAAGCAGAAGCGATCGGACAGAGAAAAGCTTGGGCTTGAACCTGCGCTGCAACAGTTCAAATTCAGTACACCGAGCCAGAAATTGACGTTTATGATGTACGGCGTGTCGATCGCTATGACAATAAAACCGGCCGCTGCGGAGCGTTCGTCGAAGTATCCGCAATTCTCCACCTCCGACCATGGTGCCAAGACCAATCAAGTTCTCCGAGAGCTCGACGAGCCGGCAACAAATCGAACCGGTGCCAGTCAGCCCGATCACTATGGCCTCGGGTTCCTTGTGTCAACCACGGCACCATCATCCGTGGGGCCGCATCTCGGCGTCAATCCGTATATCCCGGGTGACCGGAAATCCCCGACAACCGCCCCTTTGCTGCCCGCCAACCTTTCAGGCGGACACAATCCGCCCTCGTATGGAGTTCCGGGCAGTTCCACCGGATCGCGTTCCCCTCGGGCCGCGGCTCAGTCATCGCAGTTGCCCAAAGACCGTGATATCTTTTCCGAACATCGGAGGTGGAACCCGGCCTCCTTCAGAAACTTTCTCAAACAAATCAAGTTGGACGAGTCGACAGGAGTTCCGGCGGGCGTGGCCGGCCGTTTTTATTCAATAAAGGAGTTAGCGAACAGCCCCTTGATGACAACCCGAGCACGTACTCTCGATGAGCCCGGTCGATTGGCTCTGATTCAGGCGTCGTTTGACCAGCATCGCATTGACACGGCATTTCCGTTTGGCAGCAGCTTTCATGCAATGGCAACGATTCTCCAGCGCACTACCGGGAACAAATACAACAGCTCGGAGGCAATCAAAGTGTTGATGGATTTCAATGCGCTCGTCGAGCAATCTCCCTCGGACGATCCGCGACTGCAGGCCGCACAGATCATGGAGGTTGAAAAAGATTGGCCAGAAATCGAGAATGCCGACCCGGAGCAGGTGAGAAATGAGAGGATCGCATCAGTGGTAGACAACGTAATCGTTCAGCTCACCGGTCCCGCCATCCACTTTAACGAAACCGAAGTTATTCTGTTCAAACTTAAAGGAATGATCGGACTGGACGAAGAGCAGCTCACGAAAGAATTGCCAGTGACACCCGTGAGGCCGGGGGGAGAAAAAGCCATCTCGATATTGGATCTGTTCAAGCGCCACTCGCAGTTCAAAAGTTACCCTGTCGTCTATAATATTTATCCTGACCGGATCAAGGTCGAGTATACGGGGGATGGATCAGTCAAGGCGCCAGTTCTCAGAGTTCACTTTTCTGATGGTGCAAAGGCTGATATAACGCCGTCCGAGATCATCGAGAAGGAGATACTTAAGCATCGGGAGAAGCTGCGTTTCGACCTATGGGTGAATCTCAAGGCGCAGACCGTGGCGAGGGGAAAGGCACGCCAGGGTGGCAACTTGCCCCCGGATGATGTGGCGAAGGAAATAAAGGCGGTGATCGAGCATCTAGGCCCACCTACGCCGAGGGAGATGATCAGAAAGGATATTCGCGAAAAGGTCCCTGCCATACCGATGGTCGGGGACATTGCAAATATTCCGCTGCTCGGCTATGACCTCATGGAAGGCGATTACACGACTTTTTGGAACAAGCTTCCCCTGTCCTCTGATCTGCTATCGCGCAGTGACATTGCGTCCGATGTGATTAACAGAAACCTGAAGGGGGCGCTCTCGAAGACGCTGCAGCTTCTTCCCAAAAATGTCGGAAGTCTCTACACATGGATGACCAAGCCCAAAGAATGGACAGGGCCTGCGCCCGCAGGGAACGGACACGGCATCGGCGATCTTGACGGGGCGATCGAGCAGCTGGGAAAATCGGGAAATACAGCATCCTCTGTGGCAACGAATTTAACGACGGCTTCGACAGCGGCTGCGCAAACAGACCTTATATCCACTTCGGCCTCGTCGAGGGCAACAAGGTCACGTCAGAACTCTCATCCGCACTGGCTTTTCGACCCCCTTCGGGGGCGAGGTAGCAACGCGCCGCGCGGTTGAGGCATTCAGTTCATGCGCCCTGATGCCTGATGGCCTTGCTGAAAAAACCTTTGGCCGCCGCCACATCGCGCCTCACCCTAAACATGAAGTCTACCGTCTGGCCAGCCCGATACAGGTAGACCCACCTGCCCCGAATCTTCAGGTACGTCTCATCGACACGCCACGGGCGACCCGCAGGGGCACTGCTTGAACGAACTGGCCCAACGCATCGGGATGCGCTGCGTAAGACGCTGCCTGCTGGCATTGTGTCTGGCACACCGGTGCGCATAGTAGCCAGAGCGGCTCACCTGCAAAACCCGGCAGGCGTCACTGACCGATACGGCCTCCTGTTGCAAGTGAGTTACCACGCGATAACTCACTTCAATTCTCGTGCAAAGAAGGCCGACGCTTTTTTTAACAACGTGTTGTCCTCGCGCAGTTGCCGGTTCTCCGCTTCGAGCTGCCGGATGCGCTGCTGTTCCGGCGTTAGCGGTTTGCCTACCCCAGGGCCATCGGCGCACTCCGCGTCGTATTGTGCCACCCAGCGCCGAACAGCCGTCTCGCCAAGTTCCATCGACCGGCAAACCTCACTGCGGCGGGTCGCTTCTTTCGATCATGACGGTGCCTGGCAGGGGGCAACCCGCGCAGTGACACGGTCTGCGTCATCGCATCGAGGTCTTCGAATTCGAGCGGCGAGCGTGTGCACCACGTCGCCCATCCGGGACGTCAGCGTGTCGACGTTACGGCGATCGCGCTGTGACTGGCGCCCGTTACGCCGACATAGGTGTTGATGTGGTGTAACCTATGAGTCACAATGTGACGCATGACGAAGCTGATAGTCACCTCCGAATTTGACGCATGGCTTTCCCGCGTGCGGGATCGGCAAGCAGCTACGGCTATCACCGGTGGACTCAAACGGGCACAGATGGGTAATCTTGGACACTGGCGTCCCGGTCGGAGACGGGGTGTCGGAAATGAAAGTCGATGTAGGGAAGGGGTATCGGGTTTATTTCACGCAACGTGGGGACGTGCTGGTGATCATCTTGTGTGGTGGCGATAAGTCCACACAGCCGGCAGACATCAAGCGCGCCAAGGCTATAGCGAAAGGGTTGGAGATTTGACGTGAAAATTAGTGAGATGATGGAGTTCGACGCATCGAAGTACCTGAAAGATGAAACCGATTACCGCCTCTACCTTGCGCAAGCGTTCGAAGGTGGCGATCCGGTCGAGATTCAGGCGGCACTTGGCGACGTTGCTAAAGCACGTGGCATGACGGCGCTAGCGCGCGAATCGGGTATTGCGCGTGAAGCCCTGTACCGCGCGCTCTCCGACAAGGGAATGCCGAGTTCGCGACGATCATGAAGGTGATCGGCGCGATGGGCCTGCACCTAACGCTGGCAGCAGCCGAACCGGCGCCCAAGGCGAAAGCCAAGGCGACTACGGCGGCGAAAAAGGCGCGGCCCGCTGTAAAGCGAGCACGTGTCCAAAGCGGGACCGTTCGCGCTCGTGCCGCTGCCGCGCACGTGTGACGAAGAGGGACGCGCATCCAGCACCAAAACAATCGAATCCATGCGAGAAAGCAAATGGAACAGCGCGAGGACACAAAGCGCAATTGTTCGTGGAGTGCGTGAGAGCGTTTCTCGTGCGAACGCGAGAGTGGTGTACAGAACGGACTGTGTCGCGATAACGAAGATGGGATGAGAGAACGCCCGCAATGAAGAGGATTGCTTATGTTGCGGGAGAGTAGAATTGATCGGCGGCAGTCACCGCGATGCCATCGCCACGCATCTGTCCCTTGCAGATCATATGCATGATCTCGATACCGGACAGGATGATGCACGCGCACCGGAAAACCTTGAATCCCATCATCGGTTTGATGAGGCCAACTGGTTGCGGGTTCTTTCCGCGCTCGAACTTGGCTTCAAGCTGCAGCAGGAAGCGGTTTTCGCGGATACGAGCGAAGCGGCTAGAATCTCGTTGCTTTGGTGCGCGAGATGGCGAGAAGCAAGCCACGACAAGGGATTCCAGCGAAATTGCGTGGCGCGCAGTTCGAGCAGTTTGTCTTGCCGCATCTGGGCAAGGGCAGTCGAGGCCCCGCGAAGAAACTGAGCTTTCACGCGATCTTCAACAGCATTTTGCGTTTGCCCGTAAGCGACATTTGTCGGCCGTCTTGACGATCAGAATTTGATCTCGAAGAGGCGTTCGTTGACGCCCTGAAGGTCAAAGGCAGCGGGATCGAAGCTACCGCCGCACCAGTC
>NZ_CADIKH010000178.1 GCF_902859855.1 Paraburkholderia humisilvae | reverse complement strand
TGCCTCGTCCAACGGCTTCTTTGCCATGGCGCGTATCTCCATTCAATCCGTTAGAGATATAACGCGCCAGCATCGAATCGGTTGTCATGTTTTATGGGAAACTCAATAGATGAGTAAATCGCCTGCGCAACGGGATCTGTTTGCAAGCGGGGAAACCGCGGCCGATGTCATTGGCTTGCTCTGTGCCGCATTGCCGGCTTTACCACCTGTCATCCGTTACTACGACGACTTTGACGACAAGCCGCGATCCATCCGGACTCCGGTTGAGCAATCAGTGTTCGAGTTGTCGATTAACGGTAACCGCGTCAACGTTGATTTCTCACGACTCGACGAGCGTTACGCATTCGTCTTCAAGCACGTCTTTCTCCTCATCCTTGGGCAGAACCTTAGCATCGCAACGGCTGCACTTTACGTCTCGTACGCACACAATCTGGCTGTGGCTGACGTGTCGGCTATCTTGCGTGCGGGCCCCATTGGTATAGGTCAAGTCTGGACAGCTTTGCGTGCCCGGGTCATGACGGATCACACATATCTGTGTGTAAAGTGCCTTCTTCACCTGTTGTGCGAACACCGGCTGTTCGGCTGGTCGAATGACTACAGCGTTTACATTCGCACCGCTCTGCCCTTGCCTGCCCGCGATGCTTACGCGGGTGTCCGGTCTGGCGATGTGTTTCTGGGCGCAGACGAAGAAGCAGCGATAGTACGACATCTGGACGAAATGACGGCGGCTCTTACGTCATCGGCGGGAACAGATCCTTTGCACGAGGATGTTTGTGACGCAGGAATGTTGCTGTGCGCCTATCAGTTCGCGATGCGCCCAATCCAGATCGCAATGCTGACCATGCGAAATGTGCGCATCTGGCAGGATGCACCAGACGGGCCGCCAACGGTTCACCTAACCTTCCATATGGCAAAGCAGCAAAGCGACGCGAAGAAAAAGCCACTCACGCGTCGGGTCAAGCGCGAATGGGCTCCAATCCTCGTTGCGCTCAATGCCCAACGACAGGCTGAAGGTCTCGCGGGCGCTGGGCGCTTCTTTGCTGTCGAATCGAACTATGAGGCTGGAGCGCGGATTGCCGCGCTCGTCAGAAAACTGATCGACTCCGAAGACTTCGGTACGGCGACAGACCTGCGCCACACGGCGGCCCAGAGACTAGTTGACGCCGGCGCGAGTCACGAGGAACTCGCCGAGTTTATGGGGCATTCGAACGTACAAACAGGACTCGTGTATTACGAGACATCGGCCACCCACGCAGAGCGTGTCAACCGCGCTCTCGGCGCATCGGACATATACCGGCGTGTCGCAAAGATCGCGCACGACCGGTTCATCTCCCCGGAAGAGCTCACCCAACTCAAAGGTGAGCAGCAGATTGCCGGTGTACCTCACGGCATTCCGATTGCCGGTATCGGGGGCTGCAAATCGGGCCAGCCCACCTGTCCCTACAATCCGGTCACGTCGTGCTACGGATGCAGGAAGTTCATGCCCCTGCACGACAAGACGATGCATGAGCGCGTGCTAGCCGAGATGCGCGAAGTGGTGATCTTCTTCGACCAGAGTTCCCGCGGCGACACCCGGTCGCCGGCCTATCTGCAATTGCAGCGCACGATCGCTGAGATACAGGCGGTCATCGAGGAATTGGAAGGCGAGATTCGATGAATCCACACTACTCCGCGTTCATCGATCTGGGTAAAACGTTGGCCCATGAGAAAGGCCTGTCATGGAACATGCCTCTTGACGACGCAGGTTACGCGCAGGATGGTATTGGCTGGAACCTGACCGCCATTGCCAGTGACGTTCCACCTCCGACCCATTACCTGCGCGACCTTGGGCCCGATGTGAAGGCGTTGGCCATTGTCAATGCGGAGCGCGCTGAGCGGAGCCTGACGCCACTGCCTCGCCGTCCGCTATTGCCGGCCTGGCAGGATCTGATCAAGGCAGCCGTTGCCGAACAGTTGCTGTTCAGGCGGAACACCGCGGGACATGTCATGCAACACATCGCGAGGCCGCTCCGGATAGTTGCAACATGCGTGGAAAAGGCCCCCTGGCAACTGACCGTTGATGACCTCCGTATCGCGATTCGCGTTGGAACAGCGATACAGGCCAGCGGCAAACTTGGCGATCTGGTTGTCGGAATCGTCAAGGTGATTCTTGATGCCCAGCACCTCTGCGACGCCGGACAACTGTATTCGACGCTTGCCGTTCCGCGGATGAAGGGCAAAAGTGCGATCAGGGCAAAGCACACCTGGTCACAGGACGAGCTACGGGCTGATCTGGAAGCGCGCAAGCGAGCTGAGCGGCTGCCGGAGCGACGCGCGTTCTGGGAGCTGACCCGCATCGTGATGACAGAAAAGCCACGCACCTTCATCGATGATCTGCGGTTCGCCGCCATACGCACAATGATCGTTACGGGCTTCCGGGCAGGCGAAGCTACGTTGCTTCCCGTCGACTGGAAGCGGGGGCGGACCTATCTGGACTCCAGGGGACGTCTCGCCGGCGAAGCCGGCGGCATCTCGACATCACTGATGGTTCGCCACTTCGCGGAAAAGCAGCAGGAAGACGAGACGGATAGCGTTGTTCTGCGTGAAAAAACGCAGCCCGTACCCGACATGTTCCGCGAGTTGCTTACTGAGACCTTGGATCATGCGGCTCAGTTGACGGAACCTCTACGCGCGACCTTAAAACTGCAGTGCGAGACTGGTCGGCTACTGCCGTGGTATCGGGCCAATGATGTGGTGCCCTTCACTGAACTGTACACGCGACTGATGGGCAATCCGTTCTGGCTGGATATTGAACGCGAGCCGTTCATTGAGCGCTATCGTGAAGGTTTCGATCCGGCGGTGCTTCGTGAACTACACCGCTACCAGGAGGAACACCGGCAGAACGGACCGATCAGTCTCGACATGGCGGTATATCAATTCGGCAAACGCTTGCTGGACAAGATGCGTGACGGGCAGATCGCACTACGCTTCCGTCGTGCGGACGGCAAGGTCATCGGGGTCCGGGAACGCATGGGCTGGCATAACACCTTTCTACACGTCGGCGAGCTGGAAGATCATATACGCGAGGAAACACCTACAAAAATATCGGAGACGACTCCCCTACCGCTAGCCGTTGGCGCGATTCAGCCATGGGAACTCCTGTTCACTCTGCCCAAGCGCTCGCTTGCTGAGGAACGTAACGACGGGCTCTGCGATGTCACTCGCTATATGGCTGTACGGCGCCCGGGACCCGACCTGATAGGTCTGGCACTTGGTGAGCATCGAACCTGCGTAACAGTGTTCGAAAAATACGGCCAGACGGACGAGGACCGTGCTCTGCGAATGGAATCGCATATGTTGCGCCACCTTCAGAACACTGAGTTGTTCCGGCTGGGTGTTGCTGACACGATCGTCTCGAAGCGTTTCAACAGGCGCAGCGTGGCACAAAGCTACGAGTATGACCATCGCAGCCTGGCTGAGGACCTCGACCAGATCGAAATCCCGCAGGACATCGAGATCATGCTCGGTGAAAAGCCAGCACGGTTGCCAGGCTCATCAAGCGCGGCAAGGCCAATGGGCCCGATCGTGGACGCATTCCGGTGCATCCAGGCAACAGAGGGCGACACTGCCGCGTACGAGTACCTTCGTGCCGAAGCGGACGGTTTCCATGCCACCCCGTATGGGCATTGCCTGAATTCATTTACGGTCGATCCCTGCCCCAAACATCTCGAGTGCTTCGCGGACTGCCGCCATCTGTCGGCCACCGATCTGCCGGAGAACCGGCAGAACCTGATCCGGCTTGAGGGCAAGTTCAAGCTCGCCCTCGAGTCGATCAAGGCCAGACCATCGACCAGCGTCGGCTGGAAGAACCAGCTTGATCACGCAGAGAAGCGGCTGGCCGGCGTACAGAAGCTTCTTGCAACACCAGCGGGTGAACGCCCCTTCCCTGACGGCGTTGACCTGTCACTGCCCCCGGAACGTGGAGTACTTGATGACTGAACCTAACGAGACCACGCCGTCCAGCGGCGACAACCAGATGCGCGAGATTCTCGAAACGCTGCTGGCCGAGAATGAAGACATCACGGCTCGCGCTGTCGCGCGGCTGCACCCGTCCATCAACGCGGCGTCGTCGATCACCCGTAGCGAGTCCCGAAGCAAGCTCCTCGCTGAATATCAGCAGCGGCAGTCCGAGTACAGGCGCTGGCGTGGCCGTGTCGCGAAGCGGTCCGGCGCCGACACCGCGGCATCGCTCGCCGACAAGGACATCAGGATTGCAGAACTCGAAGCCACGGTGCAACTACTGACCGCTTCCCACCTTGCAATGTTGCGCGCCGTCGGCGAACTCGGCGGCTTCAGCAAGTGGGCCAGGTTCTATGAACAGTATCGCGACGCACGGGACAAACTTGTGGAGCTTGGCGCGATACCTGAAGCGACAGTATCTCCAATGCCGGCGGAGAGTCCGAAGCGCCGGGGAGAAACAAAGCGTCGATGACTGTCTGGTTGGCGTGACAATGTTTGCATGATCCCCGCCGCCACGAAATGGCTGCGGTTCTGCGGTGGAAACCGCCTCTCTCCCGAAAGGAGTATCAAGTGTCCTATTGCCCCTTCTTCCAGACCCTGCACGATGAAACACGCCCCGTGGGCAATCTATTGAGTTTCCCATAAAACATGACAACCGATTCGATGCTGGCGCGTTATATCTCTAACGGATTGAATGGAGATACGCGCCATGGCAAAGAAGCCGTTGGACGAGGCA
>NZ_CADIKH010000177.1 GCF_902859855.1 Paraburkholderia humisilvae | reverse complement strand
CGCCTCTTCCACCGCGATCTCGTCGAACGGGTTCATCGACATCTTCACGTTCGCAATGTCCACGCCCGTTTGGTCCGATTTCACGCGCACCTTCACGTTGTAGTCGACCACGCGTTTCACTGGTACGAGTACCTTCATCAGTCTCTCCTCCACCATTCATGTTGAGCGGCGGTCATCGCCTGCGCGATGCCGTTGCCCGGCTTGCCTCACGTACATCACGTGCGTTACGTGCGGCGCAGGTTTTCGAATATCGCGGCGATGCCCTGGCCACCGCCGATGCACATCGTCACAAGCGCGAAGCGCCCATTGATCCGTTCCAGCTCATAGAGCGCCTTGACGGCGATCAGCGCGCCTGTCGCACCGATCGGATGACCGAGCGAAATCCCCGAGCCATTCGGATTGACCTTGTCCGGATCGAGTTCGAGTAGTCGCGTCACCGCGCAAGCTTGTGCCGCAAACGCCTCGTTCGACTCGATCACGTCGATGTCCGATACACGCAAGCCTGCGCGACGCAGCGCCGCGCGACTCGCGGGCACAGGACCGATACCCATGTAAAGCGGATCCACCCCAGCGTGCGCATACGAAACGAGACGCGCGAGCGGCTGGATGCCACGGGCTGCCGCCGTGCCGGCCTCCATCAACAGGACGGCCGCTGCCGCATCGTTGATACCCGACGCGTTGCCGGCCGTGACCGTCCCACCGTCCTTCTGAAACGCGGGACGCAATCCCGCGAATTCCTCGTAATCGACTTGTTGGCGCACGTGCTCATCGGTATCGAATACCATCACTTGCCCCTTGACCGTATGAGTCAACGCGACGATCTGCTCCTTGAAGCGGCCCTCGGCAATCGCCCGTGCTGCCCGCCGATGCGACTCCAGCGCCAGCGCATCCTGTTGTTCGCGCGTAATGCCGTACTTGCGAGCAACATGCTCGGCCGTCATGCCCATGTGGACAGAATGGAACGGGTCGTGCAACGCGCCGACCATCATGTCGAGCAGCCGGCAGTCTCCCATCCGTGCGCCGAAGCGCATATCCGTCGCAAGGTACGGCGCGCGGCTCATGTTTTCGGCGCCACCCCCTATCGCGATCTCCGCGTCACCGAGCAGAATCGTCTGCGCGGCCGACACGATCGCCTGCAAGCCCGAACCGCACAGACGGTTGACCGTCATCGCGGGCGTCGCCGCGGAAACACCCGCGTCGATTGCCGCGACCCGCGCGAGATAGAGATCTTTCGGCTCAGTGGCGATCACATTGCCGAATACCACGTGTCCGACGTTGCCGCCCTGTACCTCCCCTCGCGACAGCACTTCGCGCACGACCGCCGCACCGAGCGCGGTAGGCGGCATGTCCTTCAGACTGCCGGCAAATTTCCCGATCGCGGTGCGCACACCGCTGACAATGACGACATCCCTTTGCATTCAGCGCTCCCGTGCTCAAAACTGGTCTTCGTGCAGCGCCGGCACGCCGTCGGCGCATAGCCCGGCGGTCACCGCGGCTTCGAGTGCCACAGCGCGCGGCAGCACCTGCGTCGCGTAGCCATGCGCCGTTGCGATCTTCGTGTCGTAAAAGGACGCATCGTCATCACGCTTGTCCACCGCGATGATCAGCGAGCGCGCCAGTTGCCAGCCCGAGAGCACGATGCCCGCGAGCATCAGATACGGCACACTGCCCGCAAATACCGCATTGGGCTCGCGCTTCGCATGGTCGACGACGAAACGCACGGACTTTTGCAGCGCGTCTCGCCCCGCGTGCAGATGACGATGCATCGACTGGAACGCGCCGCTCGCGTGAAACGACGGATGCGCATGTAATTCAGCCAGCGTCCGGTCGATCTCCGTGAGCAGCCGGGCCGCGACCGCGCCGTCGTCGCGCAGCGTCTTGCGGCCCACCAGGTCGTTCGCCTGGATCGCCGTCGTGCCTTCGTAGATCGGCAGGATGCGCGCATCGCGGTAGTACTGCGCGGCACCCGTTTCTTCGATGAAACCCATGCCGCCGTGAACCTGTACACCGAGGCTCGTGACCTCAAGCGACATTTCAGTGCTCCAGCCCTTGACGATCGGCACGAGGAACTCGTAAATCGCCTGATGCGCCGCACGCTCCGCTTCGTCCGGATGATGACCGAGATCGGCATGCGCGGCGGCGACATACGCGAGGCCGCGCGCGCCTTCGGTCAATGCACGCATCGTCATCAGCATGCGGCGTACGTCAGGATGCCGAATAATCGTCACCGGCTGCTTCGCTGAGCCGTCGACCGGCCGGCTCTGCACGCGCTCCTTCGCATACTCGACTGCCTTCTGGTACGCACGGTCCGACACGGCGATGCCTTGCATGCCGACACCGAAGCGCGCCGCGTTCATCATGATGAACATGTATTCGAGGCCGCGATTGGCTTCGCCAACGAGATAACCGATCGCACCGCCGTGATCGCCGAACTGCAGCACCGCGGTCGGGCTCGCCTTGATACCGAGCTTGTGTTCGATCGACACGCAGTGCACGTCATTGCGCGCGCCGAGCGTACCGTCATCGCCGACGAGGAATTTAGGCACGATGAAAAGCGAAATGCCCTTCACACCCTCCGGTGCGTCCGGCGTGCGTGCCAGCACGAGATGCACGATGTTGTCGGCCATGTCGTGCTCGCCCCACGTGATGAAAATCTTCGTGCCAAAGAGGCGATAGGTGCCGTCTCCTTGCCACTCGGCGCGGGTACGCACCAGCGCAAGATCGGAGCCTGCCTGCGGCTCCGTGAGGTTCATCGTGCCCGTCCATTCGCCGGAAATAAGCCTCGGCACATAGGTCGCCTTCTGCGCATCGCTGCCTGCCGTCAGCAGCGCCTCGATCGCGCCGTCGGTCAGCAGCGGACACAGCGCGAGCGACAGGTTCGACGCGTTCAGCATCTCGAGGCAGGGCGTCGCCAGCAGCTTCGGCAGGTTCTGTCCACCATACTCGGACGGGTGTTGCAAACCCTGCCAGCCGCCCTGCGCGAACTGACGAAACGCGTCCTTGAAGCCCGGCGA
Organism: Paraburkholderia humisilvae; assembly: GCF_902859855.1. GTDB lineage: Bacteria > Pseudomonadota > Gammaproteobacteria > Burkholderiales > Burkholderiaceae > Paraburkholderia > Paraburkholderia humisilvae. The sequence goes on along the minus strand of NZ_CADIKH010000177.1, from coordinate 1,750 downwards.
CGCGGTGACGGCGCCGTCCTGCCATGTGCTCGGCTGCTTGTCGCCTACTGCGTTCAGCGGTGCAAGCACGCCTTCCGTCAAGCGAGCGGCCTCGTCGAGCACCGCCTGCGCGGTGTCGGACGTCGCGTCCTCGAAGCCGGGCAGCGCCGACAGGCGGTCGATGCCAGCCAGTTCGCCCATTGCAAACATCATGTCCTTGACCGGTGCCTTGTAGCTCATTTCGATTCGTCCAGTTATCCGATTGATCAGGATCTGCCCTGGTCTCGATAAAAGGAGCGAGGGCAACGTTGGCACGAATCGTAGCGCTGGAATGGCCGCAACTCATTGGCGAAGCCGGACCATCTATTGACATATCCTGCCAGGCAAAGCGGCGGCAGATGTGGGCACGGGCGACGTTTCAGGCGCCGCGCCGATACGCGGCAGGCGTGCTGCCTGTCCAGTGGCGGAACGCGCGGTGAAACGCGGTGGCGTCGCCAAAACCCACGTCGCATGCGATGGCGGCAATCGCGTCACGCGTGCCCGTCAGACGCTGAATGGCGATGTCGCGACGCAATTCGTCCTTGAGCGTCTGAAACGCGGTGCCTTCGGCCGCGAGGCGCCGGCACAGCGTTCGCACCGAACAATGAAGGTTCTGCGCGACCTCCTCGATGGTCGGCGCATCAGGCAGACAGGACGCCATCTGCTCGCGCACGCGGTAGCCGAACAGTTGCTCCCTGAACGACACGAAGATCCAGTCTTCGGGCGCGCGATCGAGAAACTTGCGCAGGTTGGCCTTGCGCTGACGAACCGGCATATCGAAGTACACACTGCTAAAACGCAAGGACGTCTGCTCGCAATCGAATTCGACCGGCCCGGAGAACAGATACAGGTACTCCCGGGCGCGTTGTGGACGAGCAAACGCAAACTCCACCTGCAACAACGGAATCCGCTGGCCGATCAACCAGGACGCGACGCCGTGCGCGAGCTTGAGCATCAACTCCTGTCCGAGCACCCCAAGCGTCGAATGTTGCGATCCAGGCCGCAACAGGAGTTCCGCGATCATGCCGTTGCAGCGCGACTCGAAGCGAAAATCATCCAGCACGATATGAAAGAACTGCCCGAACCGGTGCATCGCGGTTTCGAGGTTGGGCGCATCGAGCAGGCCGAGACAAAGGAACTTGAGTGTGCCGCTGCGTAGCGGGCGCGAGAAGATGCCCGGCATTTCGTCGTCGAGATCGAGCGCAAGCGCGCGATAGAGCGTTGAGAACTGTTCTTCGGTGACGCGCGCCTCGGGTTCCGCAAGCAGTTCTCGCGGAATGTTCGCAGTACCCAGGTGTCGCTCGACGACGGCAGGCTCCATCCCCACGCCTTCGAGGAAGCCGTTGACGAGGGACATCGGGACGGTTGAGCCTGACGGATGCATGACATGGGAAAAACGGCGGCGATGCATAAGCATAGCGCGGCTCATCGGGAATGCGATTCTGAAACGTGGAATTGCGGAACTGAAATGAACAGATCGTATTCCGCGACCCACAAGATCCATTAAATCAGATAGTTAGCTATGGATTGTCGGTGCTGGCCCGGTCCTTGCAGAAGATCATGCATTTTCCGGAGATGATGAAATGAACACAGCTACCCAATCCGCGAGTGCGGGCGCCCGTTTCCGCGCCGCAGTCGCCGAAGAGAAACCGCTTCAGGTGGTCGGCGCGATCAACGCGAATCACGCGCTGCTCGCACAGCAGGCGGGCTTCAAGGCGATCTACGTGTCCGG
>NZ_CADIKH010000176.1 GCF_902859855.1 Paraburkholderia humisilvae | reverse complement strand
GCGGCTTTTTTGCGCCCGCGTTCTTGTCGCGTTGTTCGTTTCTGCCGATCAGAGAACGCCCGTCGTCTAACGCCGACGACGGACAAAACGCTTTATTCAGGGCGGACTACACAGCGGCGTCGCGGATGTGGCAAATCGCGAGCAGGTCGACAAGGTTATCGACGACGCGCGCGCAAAGCTCGGCGGGCTCGACATTCTTATCAACAACGCGGGCATCGCGGGTCCGACGGGCGAGGTTAAATCCATCCAGCCGGACGATTGGGAACGAACCATTTCGACCAACCTGAACAGCCAGTACTACTTCCTCCGCAAGGCGGTGCCGCTGCTGAAAGAGACGTCGGATTGCCCGGCCATTATTGCGATGTCATCGGTGGCGGGCCGGCTGGGCTACGCATTTCGCACGCCGTACGCTTCGACGAAATGGGCGATTGTTGGACTGGTCAAGTCGCTGGCAGTCGAGCTTGGACCGACCAACATCCGCGTGAATGCCATTTTGCCCGGCGTCGTACAGGGTGAACGGATGGACAGGGTGATCGCCGCACGAGCTAAGTCAACGGGCGTCTCGTTCGACGAGATGAAAGAACAGTACCTGAAGAAGATTTCGCTTCGCCGCATGGTGACAGTCAACGACATTGCCGCCATGGCGCTTTTCCTTGCCTCGCCAGCGGGGCACAACATTACGGGGCAAGCCATCAGTGTAGATGGCAACGTCGAATATCTTTGAGGGCATACCGACACGCGAGGTCCGTAAATGATCCGGCGTCGGGGGGCGCATCGTAACACATCAATGCTACGGGGAAGGTGGCGCGTCCCCGAAAAGAGATTCACTACGAAGGACGCGTATTCAATGCGATTGAAAGCTCGAGCTGGGTCCCCAAAGGCATTCGCGTGAACGCCGTCGCGCCGGGCTTTCTCGACACATCGACCCTGACGACTGTACCCGACGAGGTACTCGAAGATGAGAAGCTAGGCCCATTACGGCGCTTGGGTAAACCGCAAGAGATCGTGAGAATCTTTGCGTTTCTCGCAAGCGAGGAAGCAAGTTATATCAACGGCGCTGTCATCGAAGCGTCTGGTGATATGACGCTATAACCGTACAAAGTTCAAACAGTGCGAATGATTCGAGTGGCGGAAAACGTTGGTCATAACGGAGACATCATGATTCGAGTTCACCTTCGCAGTTCGAAAGTCGCGCGCGTCGTGGCGCTATCGCTTACATCGGCCGCCTCGGCATCCGGCATCGCGGCGACTCTGCCTGCGCGCCATGTAGCCGCCTGCGAGCGCCTTCAGGGCTTTGTCGTGCCTCCTTCCGAAATCGGCTTGCCCACGTCGGGCGCGATCGTAACCGCCGTCAAGCCGGTCTCTGCCAGCGGAAACGGAGCAACTGCTTTACCGGAGTACTGCGAGGTCACGGGCAAGATATCCCCACTCGACAGGTCAGCGCCCGACATTCAGTTCAAGGTAGCGTTGCCTGCGGAATGGAACGACAAGGTCGTCATGTTCGGCGGTGGTGGTTTTGACGGCACCATTCCCGACGTAACGGGCAACGTACCCAATGGACCGGTCGATAAACCAGTGCCGCTCGGCCGCGGCTATGCGACCTTTGCGAGCGACTCCGGCCATCAGGCGAACATGCTGGGCTCGCAGGACGGACGCTTTGGCTTGAACGACGAGGCGGTGAGAAATTTCGGCGGCGACGCGCTAAAGAAAACGCACGACGCGGCGCTTGCAATCATCAAGGCCCGCTATGCTCACTGGCCGCATAGGGCATATTTCGCTGGCGGGTCGACGGGCGGGCGCGAAGCCGTGACGGCGATCCAGCGCTGGCCGTCGGATTGGGACGGTGCGATTGCATGGTATCCGGCATGGGACGACGCAGCGGCGCTGCTCGGAGGTCAACGCATGAACCGTGCGCTAGCTAAACCGGGCGCTTACCTTTCCGTTGGCAAACGCGAAGCGCTGTACGATGCGACGCACTAGACGGCGTTGCCGACGGCCTGATCAGCGACCAGCGACAATGTAACGCACGGTTCGATCCGTCCATCGCCACCTTGAACAGTGCTCCGTTGCGCTGCCAGAACGGCGCAGACACCGGCGACAATTGCCTGTCCGACGCACAGATCGAAGTGTTGAAAACGATTAATACGTCAACCAACTTTCGCTTCCGGCTCGCGAGTGGCGAGACTCAATACCCCGGATACAATGTCTGGGGTGCCGACCTAGGCATTACTACGCGTAATTCGCCCGTCGAGCCTGTGGTCACGTTCCTCGCCTTGGGAACCTCGCAGCCGGCAAATCCTATGCCTTCGACGGCGCCATACATCAGCGTTCTTACCGACCAGTGGATCAAGTATTCAGTTACGCGCGAGCCGAGCTTCGATTCGCTGTCGATCGACCCCGAACAACCGGGTGTCTGGGCCAACCGTACCAGCGGGCTCAGTTCGCAGCTCGACGCAGGCACCGATGTCTCTGCTTTCAGGGAACGAGGGGGGAAGCTGCTGCTCGTTCACGGATCAGCCGATGTCCTGGTTAGCACACGTGCGACTGAGCAATATTATCGACGTCTGCAAGAACGGTTCGGCTTTCGTCATGTCGATTCGTTTGTGCGCTTCTATGAGATTCCCGGAATGGGCCATGCGGCGAGCAGTACCTTCAACGCTACCTGGGATTCGCTGTCGGCGCTCGAGCAATGGGTCGAGAGAGGCAAGGCCCCAGTCGGGCAAGTGACCACCGACACTGCTGGCGTCCCCGGTCGCACGCGGCCGCTATGCGATTACCCGAAATGGCCGCGGTACGAAGGTGGCGACGTCAATCAGGCCGATTCGTTTCAGTGCGTGGAGTAAGCGACGGCGCCGTTGACGGAGACCGTATTAAAACTGTCTAGCGTTTTGTCGCCCTTCAGGGCTGCCAGCGCTACCTTTGCCTTGAATGCCGGGTTGTGCGACCGGCGGCTTCTTTTTGTCATCTTTGGGTTCCTCTTGCTGGTCACTATGACCAACTCAGGCCCCGACCGTTCCACCTACCGGCCTGTCCGAATTTCCGGCGCCATCCCTCCCTTGTCGTAGGGATCGCTTCATAGCTGACTACCCAAGCTCCTGTGGTCGACAGGCCAAACGTGCGGCCGGGGGAAACTCACACCAGCCAACCCGGGTCCGCGAGAAGGTGACGCGCCGCTTCAAGTCGGCGCGCCACTTGCAACGTTTCGCTTCGGTTCAAGATCAGGTCGGTAGTCTGCTCATGCATTGCCGTTACCACACCGACGCAAAGCAAAGGCGGGCGCTACGCACCAGGCTTCGAGACTTGCGAAAGCGTGAAGTGCGCTCCGATTATGACGCGTCTTGTTGACTATATTAGTCATCCTTATATACTGCGTCTGCGGCCGAACGCCGGTCAACAAGTTGACAATACTCCCACGCTTATTAGGTGCCTCCTTCCGGTTCGTCATCCTCTTTTGTGGTTTGTGACTTGGGCCGGTATGTCGCCCAGAGCTGAGGGTTCTGGACCCATGGCGCGGCGACCTCCTTGCCTTCATGGTAGAAATGGACCCTATCGCCCAGTTGAGCTCTCAGCCGATAGGCCAGTCGCAACTCGGAGCCCGTAATTGAGGCCTGGTTGTTCTTCTCGCGCGTCTTGTTAACAACGCCTTCGACGTCCAGCCCGGATAGTTCGAAGTGAATGTGATGCGTGGATCCCGGAAGCGTCGCTGCCATCAGGCCCGCCTTGCTCCCCCGTTTATTGGCTAGACCGTTTCCATCTTCATTGACCTTGGCCCCGTCGATTTTTGTGGCGAGGTTTCCAAAATATTCATACTTTGGCTTCAGCTTTTCTGTCCGGGCCACAGCGTCATAGGTCTTTTCATAGGCGGCAAACTTTGAATAGTTACCGAACCACCGGTTATACCGATCAGCTGCCCTCGCCTCACGATTTGCAGGGAGATCAAGGGGAGCTGGTTTGAGGCGTTGTGGGCCCGACAAACCTCGCCCTGAAATTTTAGCCATGCTGTCGACTTTCCTTTCTATTTCCGGCCTACTATTATTAGCAGAAATATTTTTTGCGTTATTGATTCCATCGATTGTAATCGGGCTTGCGATGAGCGGGCCTGGATAGGTTACTAATGGCGTGTCATCATCCGGAATTGATAGAAATGACATCCTCTTGTGACTCAGCCCATAGACCAAGTCGCCACGAGATGGGTCAAAAGACTCGGAAACAGTAGTAGCGGGCTGGAATCTCCCCTGTACTGGGGCTTTCCTGTTGGCCTGCAAACGCGCTAGATCGTCCAGCCGGCCGAAATGATCGGGCGATGGACTGCGAGAGCGGGATTCTGACCGGAGTATCTCGCCCGTGCTGTTACTGCCATTTGTGTTCGCAACTGAGTGTCCTGTTGAGGAATCGGAGATTCGGATCATGGGCAGACTCGCAATGCTAGATGATGGAGACACTGTACCGGGCGGGCCGGCCATCCTGAGCGCGCTCGCGAAATGGCCCGCTTGCCACCGCAAACCCCGTCGCTTCTGTTTGTGATAGTGGCCGTTCTCCCAGAGAGCTTCACATAGCAGGAGCCACATCGTCTTGCGCCGAAGTGCGGGCGAAGGCTCTGGTGCGGGTCGCTTCAGAAAACGGAAAAATAAAGCACGTTTAGCCTGTCAACCATAGGAGCTTGGGTAGTCAGCTATGGTGCGGCGAACGCCTCGTCCATCTGACGGTAGCGTTTGATTTCATGACTCTGGAGGGCTTTGTTCAGCAGGGTATGAGCGCAGCTGGTTGCGGACGCACCTATGCATTTTTGACGCAAGCGGGCCTGCTGAACGAATTCCACAGGTTCAGCAGGTTGCCGATGATCACACCTTCACGCTGCTGCGATTCGATCTTTCGCGTCAGCAGTCGTGCGCCGATGCAGCGCCTGATTCGCGAGATCCGCGACCCGACC
>NZ_CADIKH010000175.1 GCF_902859855.1 Paraburkholderia humisilvae | reverse complement strand
ATGATACGGTATGCAACGTTCACCTTTGGAAATCCGCTTCGCGCGAACCGACTTCGACCGCCTTATCCCAAACCGACTGCTTACTGGGGGTTCCATCGAGATCATCAAATGTTGCAAGCCTTAGCTTTGCAATTTCGGGAACTCCATAGTGCTCCCCGATCTGTTGCAGAACCCGGCGAGCTTCATCTCTCGATGAGGTATCCTTGAATGCAAGAACTCTCATGTTGACCCGTTGGAACGGGACTTCGCTACCGACCCGGCCCGTCATCTGTCCTGCTCCCACCCCATCACCCCAAATCACAACCGGCATCGTGGCGAATCTCGTATTCACTTCATTCAGGTGGGCATTTGAATCACTGGACCGGGTGGCATACTGCTTGTTAACGCTGAAATCTGAGATTGGATCGCCACTGGTACTAACATAACTTCTGTTTAACTCGGTGGCGCCCGATTTGCCGCTGGCCTCACCGGTAGTTGGGTTACTTCCCTGAAGCTCGAACTGCCTTATTTGCGGCACGAGCTGCAAGTTTGCATTTAATATACCTTTGAGAGCCGATTCGAAGTTTGTGCCATGACCGACTAATGCGCTCACTTTGAATTCTGCCGGACGGGCGTTAATTCCATCGTTGCCGGCGCGCCTGTATTCCCCTGTTGTGAAATATTTTTGATTGACGATCAGCTCCGCTTTGGTATCAAGGGTTTTTTTGGCTCCATTCCGGAGATGGGTCATATTCAAAAAGCGCTCGACTTGTTCGGGAGTGTATTTTTTGTACCGAGCATAAATTCCCGAACGACCTTTGGGTCTTGCGACATCCTGAATTTACCAAAATTCACGGGGGTGTCAGGCGGCACGACAAGCCGGGCGATTTCAGGATCAATCGGTTTTCCGGAAGGCGCCTGGTCGGAAGCCCTGGCTGTGTCGGGACGGTTTTCTGCCGATCCGGGCCTTGCCAGGTCCAATGCCGACAGTATTCCTGCGGACGGCTGTGAGGTGGGGACGCCGCGGCCCTGGGGCCGGGCGGGAGCTGGTTCCGACTGACGGTCGGAGACATTGGACAGCGAATTCGAACGCTGGAGGCCGGGGCGGGCGTTGTGAATGGAGTCGATCATGGCTTCGGAAATGGAAAGTTCTGCACCACGTTACTGTAGAGGCCGACCCGGCACTCGCTCGCGTGGGTTAGCGTAACTTCCCTCGTTTTGCCGAAATCCCTTTCTGCCACGTCTGATATTTATCAGTGTGTTGGGTAAAGAGGGTCGGCCGGGAAATTGGCGATGTCCCGCAGACAGTTGAAGGTTGGGACGGCGGGTGCGGCATAGGTTAGGCAACCTTTCGATCCTGGTCAATGTTCGCTGTCGAAGGCGGGCGCTTCAGCGCGCGCTGCGAGTACCCAGAGTTCGCTCACGCCGAGGATTCTGCGGAAGTTCTTCTCGGCTTGCAGGAACCCGGCCGCCGCCCAGCGCACCGCCATGTCGGCATCGCGATAGCGCTTCACACGGCCCGCGACCCGGCGTACCGGGCTCTGGTGCAAATAGTTTCGGTGAAGCGGTTAAAGTAGCCGGCCATCAAACTGGTAGCCGATGATGAGCAAGCGAAAAGGTCCGGAGGGGCTGTTCGGTGGACGGCATTTCGAATCGGGAGATCATCATTCTGTGTGTTCGCTTGTACCTGCGCTACAAGCTGAGCCTGCGCGATCTGGTCGGGATGATGGCCAAACGGCGTTCGTCGCTGGCTCACACGACGATCCTTCGCCGGGTAAGGCGTTATACGCCCGAGTTCGTCAAACGCTGGAACCGCTTTGCTACACCCGCAGGGTCGCTCGTGGCGTGTCGACGAGACCTGGCTGAAGGTTCGGGGCAGGTGGGTCTACCTGTATCGGGCGGTGGGATCGGGCTGGCCAGACGGTAGACTTCATACTCAGGGCAAAGCGCGATGTGGCTGCGGCCAAAGGTCCGCAAGGTCCTCAGGCATCAGGGCCAGTCGCCGACGACCATCACGCTCGATGGCTATGCTGCTTCGCACCGGGCGGTGCGCGAGATGAAGGCGGACGGCCTTCTGTGTGAAGACACGAAGGTTCGAAGTCCGAAGTACCTGAACACCCTGGTCGAGCAGGACCATCGTCACATCCGGCCTCGTCGTCCGTCGAGCGGATCAGGGTGAGGCACACGGTGGCAGCAGCGTTCAAGTCAGTTTTGCCGTATTCGCGCGCGAGATGGAAATGATGCCGGTTCTTCCGTGGATTATGTGAATATTGATCCACTACCTTGGATAGACATGGTTGTCGGAAAACGAGTCAGAGCGCTTCTATTCTCATTTAACTAAACGGCTCTATGGACGAGCATACGGGCAATCAATGCTCACTCACTCGTTTTTCGAAAAATGCGCCGAAGCGGGTTTTCACAGCATAGGCAGCCCTACTTGAACCCACTCCATTACACACAAGTCGACGTGAGCGGCTTGTAAACTTTCGCGGCTTCTTTTAGTGCATGTGCCATCCGCAAACTCCGATTATAGACTTCGCTAATTTCGCGATGGTGCGAGGTATTGCGGTGGGCTCGCGCGCAGCGCACACGAGGTGTTGTACTTTGCCCCCTCCAGCCTCGCTGCAGCCACCCCGATACCATGCTCCCCACCCCGACCCGCGGCCTCGCAGCCGCCCCCTACCCGTCGCCCGTCCAGTCCCCCGCTGCCCCTGCGGCCTCATCCCGCGCCATGCCCGCCGCTTCGCGGGTTGCCCCGGAGCTGGATAGACTGCAGGTGCACGCGCGTGAGAGAAACAGCGCGTCGTCGCGCGCGTATATTTCGTCGGAGAGCCGGCCAGCCGCTTCCAGGGGCGCTCCCCGGGCAGTGGAGAATGAAGGTATCATCCGACGGTTCAACCGGGGCAAAACCGGCGTGGACGACGTGCTGCGGGTGACAACAGCCTGCATCATAAAGCTCGGGGATGACCATGAAGGCGCCAGAGCCTGCCTGGAGGCGCTGCAGCGGTGCCGCCATCCGCAGACGGGAGAAACGGTCTTCCCCAGCACCGTCACCTACTCCGCAGCCATCTCGGCGTGCGAGAAGGCCGCTCGCGCAGACGACGCGCTCAGCCTGTTCGCGCACCTGCAGCAGCACGGCCCGGATCGCGGTGTCTTCCCCAACACCATCACCTATTCCGCAGCCATCTCGGCGTGCGAAAAAGCGGGGCGCGCCGACGACGCGCTCAGCCTGTTCGCGCACCTGCAGCAGCACGGTGCGGCCCGCGGCGTCCTCCCCAACACCATCACCTACACCGCAGCCATCTCGGCGTGCGAGAAGGGCAACCGGCGCGGGGAAACTGGACGTCTTCTCGACGACGGCATTACAGCAGGGATATTCCGACCGTCTCTCGGCTTCAGCGCCGGGAAAAACATGCTGGACCTGCATGAAAACGCGATCCTGATATCGCCCGCTCCCTCCGGGCGGCCCGCAGGGGCTCACCCGGCAGTCGCCCGAGCCATCTTTGATCGCCTGCTCGGGCAGGGTGTCATTGACCAGACAACCCGGTTCGTGGTGGGCCAGCACGGTCAGGGATCGTTGCAGGCGGCGATCGACGCCTGCATGCGGCAGCAGGGGTGGGTCCCCGTTCATCCGCATAACGCCCAGGGGCGCCCGAACATCGGACTGCTGGTCGCAGCCCCCGCATCGGCGAGTGCGGACGGTACTGGCGGCACCTCCACTGGCCGCCCGGCCTGGGCATCCATTCCGGCACCAGCTAGTGCGGCAGGCGCCGGGGAACGCGACTCTCCGGCGCCGTCGCCTGCGGGTACACAAACGCATCGGCAACCCCTGCCGGGCGGTGCCCGGCAGGCGGATCCGCCTGGCGCCGGGTCCGCGAGCGCGATCAGCTGGGCTGACAAGGTCAGGCGGGCACCAGCGAGTCGGAAGTAATCGTCATGATTTCCTCCTTGGTGTATGTCAACGTTGCTCCGAGACGCAAACAGTCTGAATTGGGGCATCCCAAGCTGCTTACTTCTAGTGGTCCATCTCTGGACCACTATCACTCCTCCACCCTTGCCTCAGCGCGTTCCGCACGCGTTGTTGCTGACGTCAGCTCGGCACGCAGCGTATCCGCCTCCGCCCGCTCGGCTTCCCGGGCAGACTGCGTTGCCCGTAACGATTCGTTCGCCAGATCCTGCGCCTCACTCCACAACGTGGCTAGGGCCGCCCAGTTCGCGTCGCGGATAGCATCACCCCGTTATAAAGACATCGCTCAGGAAGATGCTTCCAACCCAGGCAACGCCACCGCATAAACCGGTGCGACCAGATACGCCGCACGATCCAGCGATCGAGACGAGCGAAGAGCTTGCGGATGTGGGTTTTACAGAAATACAGCCCCCAGCCACGAATGACAGGATCGATCTGGGCGATCAGCCCCCATGTGTCCACTGGTGCCTTGCGCCGCGTACGCTTGCGGATCTGATCCATGAAGTGCTGTATTGATTTCTCGCGCGGATACGCGTAGAGATCGCATCAAAACCACGTGATACATGAACGATATGCGTTTTGCTTTCGTTCAAGCTCACTCCCGGCGCTGTCAGAATCTTCCTGGCCTGTTTCAACGCCTGTTGAGCCTCCTTCCGGGTGCACATGTCACCACCCAGTCATCGGCGTACCGCGTCAGTCGATAGCCTCGCCTGCGCATTTCCCCGTCAAACGGAGTAGGAAGTATGTTACTTAAGATCGGGGAAACGCCCCACCTTGAGGCGTTCCCTGCTCAGTTTCCAGCCGCTTACCCCCGGCTATACATCCCGCCTTGAGCATCTGCTCAATCAAGCCGGCACACGACTCTCCGAAACGCGTTGGCCTACCAACGTAAGAAGCTTTGCGTGTTCCACGGCCCCAAAGAAATCCTTCAGATCCGCGTCCACAATCCACTCATACCCGTCGGTCAGCTCATTGAGATTGACCCAGAAAAACGGACACCTATTCTTTTGAGAAGGAGGTGCCGGAAATGGGCAAGCATCGTACCCCATACCCTGCGGAATTCCGGGCTCGCATGGTCGAGCTT
>NZ_CADIKH010000174.1 GCF_902859855.1 Paraburkholderia humisilvae | reverse complement strand
CAGCTGTCGCAGGTGTTCATTTGAAGTTCGACTGCAGGGAAGCTTGAAAGAGGCCGTTTTACGACGGTTTAGCGCCCTCGTCTCAACAATGAGATAAACCAACGATGTGACAGCTTGCGAAGGGCTTGTGCAATACGGCAAGACCGGCGCCAGTACGGCGCTTAATGCTGTGCTCGAGCTGTATGCAGGGAAACTTGCACGTACAGTTCTTCGGGGGCCGCGTTTCTGAGAGGAAACGCGGCTACCCTCTAGCACTCGACATTGGGCTACGTCAGCCCGATGCAATTCGAGCAGGACTGGTACTCCGTCCAGAATCAACGGGTGGCATAATCTCCGCTCAGTCAAGGGATCCGAAATTCGCGGGCAACGTCAGGTCAATGTCGGTAATAGCCGTGGCGGTAGTACCGGTGGTAATGCGGACGGTAGTACCCGCGATACCCATAGTAGCCGACGACCGGCGGTGCATACACAAACGGCGGAGGCGGATAGTAGGCCAGCGCTCCGTAGGCCGGATACACCGGCACACCGATGTGGATACCCACCGACACATGCGCCTGCGCGGCGCTTGTCAAGTCAGCCCCGAGCGCGGCCGCGACGATAAACGGGACGATCTTCTTCATTTGTTCTCTCCAAGGCAGCACATCGGGCACGTATGCCGCGTAACGACAAATCTAACGAAAATGAAACTGATATGCTGGTCTTAAGACTGTCAATACCAATGCTGCCGTGAATACACGGCGCCACGTGGCACTGGCGCCCTCACGTCCCAGATAGATAGCAGAGTTAATTATTTGTTAGTTAAACTTAATGAAACATGAAAATGTACAAAAATACGAAACATCACGCATGTTTGCGCAAATCTCTGGCTTCGGTTTTGTGCAAACGTCGGGTTTTGTGTGCTTGATTGCTCCCCGCGATACCCCGTTTCGCTGCAAAGAGGACAATGACACCACGAACGACGCTTGCTTCGGACATCGCCAAGGTTCTTAACCGGCCGCACTAACCGCTTGAAGTGATCCTGGCTGTGCCTGCGATGGTACGTTGCCTACTCGCTGAGTCTTCTCGATCTCGAGGAAGTGATCGGCCATCAAACCGGCCACACAGTCGATCGAACGAGACCTCGGCCTGACAGCCTCGACAATGCGTTGATAGTTGACGTACTGCGCGCAAGACCGACGACCTTCAGCAGCCCGGCGAGCGGGTAGTGTTGCCTCAGCTCAAGCACGATTCGCGCTTTTACTGCTGCGCGGCCCACTCCTTCGCTTGAACTAAGGCGTCGAGTTTTTTACGTAAGTGCTCTTCATTCGGAGGTGGTCAGCTCTTCCAGCAGTTCCTCGCGGGTACGCGCGTCGTCATCACGTGACTGGGCTAAGGTTCGTTAGTCGACTGCTTTGTCATTCTTATGCGGCGGCCCGGGGAGTATGGAAACAAGGCGGCTAAACCGCCCTCGTCATATGCAGGCTCCCAATCGACGATGATGTTGAAGTTCCAGATGTCAAAGAGCGCCGCAACTGACGATAGGATAGTTCCTCATCCCGCACGCGCTGCAACACCAATAGCCTGAATTCTACGCCGTAAGCGCTTCCGCGCTTCTCCTGTACACCTTCAGCGCCATAAACGATGTGAAGCGCGGCCCATATGCGTAGCGATTCAACGTTCACGCCGTGACGTCGAGCTACGACCTTTAGTCCGTGATGGCCGGTGCAGTAATCTTCGTCGACTGCCAGCTACGCCTTCTCTGTATATTTTCCCAAAAAACACCCCAAAAAACGTGCAATTTCCGGGGGCAATTCAAAGGCTCCGGACACGAAGCATCGCATTCACTTCATCCTGGACGAGCTGGATATGAAAGCGGTCGTTAACAAGACGCGCTAGAAAAGCGAGGAAAGCTCCATCACGCGCTCTGAGCTGCGGCACGCCTACCGGCAGAAAGATCAGATTGGCGACCCGATTCATTTCTACCACGAGAGTAAAGAGGTTGACCCACACGGGTGCAAGATCCACAACTCCGGTCAATATACCAGCTCCGTTCCCGAGCCAAGAAACGGGTCGACGAATCCACAGGGAATTGAATTGACTGCTCCCCTCCCTGAAGAAGCTATTGCGAGAGCCCCAACCTGGTAGAATTTTGCGACTCGCTGGCCGAAGAGAAGAGCGATGAGTACGGCATGTAAAGCTGCAAAACTCTCCCGCTGGATAACAGGCAGCATGACCTGTTTGACGATAGGCACGCACAGTCTGCGCATCAGCGGCACGGAGCCCGAAGCGATGGCCCAACGGCTCAAGCGTGGACAGGAATATGGCGCATCGTACAAGGCAATCATTGAGCCGGTATTCAGTAACCTGCGCGGTCAACAGGGATTGAACCGAGTTTGCGCTTCATCATGGCGCACAATCTGACGCAGGCAGTAGCCCTGCAAAAGGCTCTATTCGCGTTCCTATGGGCAACTTTATTCGCCCCGTGCAGGCTCAGGCCAACTTTACGCCCGCGATTCCGCGTCAGGTTTCATGGCTTCAACCGCACTTACTCGGACTGCCTGATGATGCGTTTTTCGACAACCGCTGAAGGCCCAGGTTTCCCGCGCAATCCGACGAAGCACTTCGAGCATAGCGCGTGCGATCCCAATTCGTCCATCGACACGCGGCCGCGTGCCTAGATTTCGTTTGGCCAGCAGTTTTTACGGCTGATATTCTGGGTGACCGCAGCAATCGGCGAAACTGCATTCGACCATATTCTTAATTGAGACGACCAATGCCTTCCTCACCTTCTACGATTTGGCCGACCAGTGCACCACCACCAGCGCGCAGCAACGTGCCTTCAAATGCATCTGATACTTCGGCTACCCCGCCGGCTACATCACCCACAACGCAGACGATCAACCCGCTGACAAGCGGGCTGCGGCGCGAGCCGGACCAATCTCAGAGCCCCAACAGCCAGACCCCTGCTTTGCTTCCCCAACCAAGCCTTTCAGCTGCATTTGCCTTGCCGGGAGCGTCAATCCCTAACCAACGAATGGAGGAAAAAGCAGATTCAGCTAAAGGGAATGACGCACAAAAAGCCAAGTCTGTTCGTGAAGGAGCATCAAAATACTACCACCACAAAGATCAAGAGGATTATGGGTATTTATCTTTTAAAGACTCGTCCACTCAGCATCAAGGAGATAGGGGTCAAGATATTAAAGCATATAATAGCCTGATCAAAATCAAAAATCTTAACACTGTTATCCCAAAGATAAACACGGATCGACACGCCCCGGAAGATGTCATAGCCAATGGATATTGGATTGAGCATATTGATGCCGTATTAGAATTCAAACCATGCGAGGTGTTACTTTCCAGCAAAACACCATATCAGAAAGATCAAGTAAGCATCACCGATATTTTTGAAATCCTACGAAAGTTAGATAAATCTGGTATCGAAAGAACGCTGGAAGATGTAAAAACGATTACCGATAATATTGGGAAAATATCGGACATCTTAGGGGAGCTTTCCATTGTATTAACTGAAAATGGCGGATTTCGATTAATCGATTTTGGAATCGCAAGCAATGAAGTGAATTCGCTTAGACGGAAAGGGGGCGGAGGTGATTACAAAAAAACGACGAAGGTAATTGAAGAATTGCGTAGGCTCTGCCAAGATCACCTCGCTCAAGTATCCGAGCAAGCCCCCAGCGCTCACGCGCAGGGTTTTCTGGATCGCAGAGACCGGGTGGTCGAGACGGGAGAAGGCCAGATGAAAAGCGGCGATCCCAAAAGGCTTTCGGCAAGCATTATTGATAGCAATCAATCGAGGGAGGCAACGACACTCGACAGCAAACCGATCGGCGGCGGCGCAAACGTTAAAGAATCGAACAAGATCGAGAGAAAAGAAGTCATAGATAGACTCCGTTCGTTGCACAAGCAAAATTATTGGGGTGAGTCATTGGATAAGAGCCGATTGAAAAAACTTCCTATGAACCAGCTCAAAAATATGCTTGGACGCGAAAAATCGCTTCACAACGACATATTACAAAAAATTTTTAATGACCGCGAGAAATCTCGTATTAAAAACGATCTTCATTTGTTGCTGAGTAAATTTAATTCGCTACCGGGTGACATCGATAAGTTTTCCTTGGATGAACTTAAGATTTTATATGATGACATCGAGCACCTAGAGAATTGGCCCGATGCCGGATCGAGGATTAAGGCAACCTTGATGACAGTTTACGGAGTGCAGACTGACAGCTTCAGTCGATTGGAAGCTGAACATCGCGCCCAGCAGACGAGAGAAAAGGCGGATAAGGACGCGAAGAAAGCTAAGATAGCGGCGGAATTCAAGGGAATGGCTGCGGACTCTGCGGAGTGGGATGCGCGCAGGGCACGGAAGAAGGCAGCCGGTAGACTCGAGGACGAGCAACGTTCTTCTTGGCAGGCAGGGCAAGACGCCATGCGTAACGCTCGGCGAGCAGAGCAAGCCGCTCTCAATTCTTCTGATAATTACGGCGGCGGGTATCCGCTGAGGGGGGGCGGGGAAGCGTACCGGTTTCGACCCAACGGGAAACCTTGGCAATCGAAGGCCCGAACGGAACATCTCATGGAGTGAGCGCCGGGACATCATCTATGCCGCGTGTGCGCGAAGCTCAGCCCAACCCATATGACGCTCGTTTCGCCGGTCTTGATCGTCAAGGCATGGCGAGGAGCTATAGACAACTGGCGCGTGAACTCCATCCCGACAGGAACTTCGATGATTCTCAAACCACGGAGCGTTTCCAGCTGATGCTTGAGGCGTATCAAAGGGGCGTAGCTCGTTTTTGATAACGCGCACCGTCCATTGGCCGTATTCGGTTTCACAGTGACGCGGCATCGCGCAGATCGCTTGTTACCGGACACGGAACGACGCTCTCTAGGTCGGCTAGCAAGTCTGACTGCGGATTTCGGTGATGGTGATCAGTCGTTTCGGCGATCGTGATCAGGCTGGAAGGTGGTGTTGCGCGGTTAGTGGATTATAGCGAGAGCGATCACGATCAGAGGTGGCTTCGAGAATTCGGACAGTTCGTTGAGTGGAAAAGCTGGGGCGTGAGTCGGCCATAATGGCCGGCAACAAGGAACCAGAAGATGACGAAGCGAAACCGACGG
>NZ_CADIKH010000173.1 GCF_902859855.1 Paraburkholderia humisilvae | reverse complement strand
CGGGCACGGGCGCTGGTGGCTCGACGTGCCCGGCAAAGGCGACAGGGAGCGGCTCGTGCCCGCCTCCGCCGAAATGATGGTCGAGCTCGGCCGCTACCGGCGCGAACGTGGTCTGCCCGTACTGCCCGCCCCGCATGAGGACACGCCGCTCGTGCTGCCCCTCGGAAAATCCATGAAGCCGTTCACCCGCGCGGCGCTGCACACCATCGTCAAGGGCATCTTCGCCGGCGCCGCCGGAAAACTGCGCCTGCGCGGTGACGGATACATCGCCCGCGCCGCCCAGCTCGAGCGGGCGTCCGCGCACTGGCTGCGCCACAGCGCAGGCTCCCACATGGCCGACGGTGACGTCGATCTGCGGCTCATCCGCGGACAACCTGGGCCATGCGTCGCTGACCACCACGAGCCTTTACCTGCATGCCGATGATGACCAGCGGCACCGGGAAACCGAGGAGAAACATCGCATGAACTGGTAAAGGGCCTTGTCGCGATAGCGATCAGGAGCTGAGATGGGCAAGATCGATCGACGCGAGCACGGGCGACATTTCGGTGGTGGCGTAAGGCGACTGATAGATCCGCTTCCATCAGCCATGCCCAGGTACCGGGAAACGGCCGGGAGCATACGAATGCGATCATGCTCATTTCCGCCATCGACTTGGGGAAATTCGCCAGACTGTGATTCATCGCCTGTCGGATTTATTGCGTAGAAGTCGGCCCTGAACATCCGGAGCGGCTTATGCCGCTGAACCTTGAGGTCGAACTGATGTTGTGAGATTTGCAGGTTGTCGCGACACAGTCGACCGGACTATCCCCGCATTTCTGCTTCACTTTGCAGATCGAACCCGAAGGCCCGATTGATGGCCGCGCGCGTATTGGTCTGCAAGCCATGATGCCGGACCCCTCGTTGACTGCCTGCTCAAGCGCGGCAGGACGCGCACCCGCACCGCTGCCCTCAGGCCCCAGTTGCGACGGCTTTGGTGCAAATAAGCAAGCTGGTTGAGAAGTTTCCTAGTTGCAGGATACCTTATCGATCGGACAGGACAGCATTCCATACGGCGGGCGCAGCGGCATTCTTGAGGCCGCTGAAGCCGAGGTTGTCGCCCCCCTTTCTTCGCCGCTGTGGTCGTGCCATCGCCATGAATGACGGTGGTGCCCTGGGGAGAGTCCTTACAGTGGGCCGCCGTGTTTCCGGGAGGGAGGAGCGCCGCTACCACTATTTTCACGCGTTAGCGCTGGGGCGTTGCGCGGACATTTGAGCAAGGCGATCTTGGCAGAGATTACGCAATTTATCAATTATTGTTGCCGTTTTATTATAATCACTTCCACCTCCTTTCCGTCTAAGCGAATTCACTTCGTCGCTTGCGATTCCGAAATCGATAAGCCGAAATCCACCATTTTCGGTCAGCACAATAGAAAGCTCCCCTAAGACGTCCGATATTTTCTCGAGGTTATCGGAGATGATCTTTATATCCCCCAAAGCATTCTCAATACCAGATTTGTCTAACTTCTGTAACCCTTCTGAAATATCGGTAATGCTCACTTGATCTTTTTGATATGGCCTTTTGTTGGAAAGTAATACCTCGCATGGTTTGAATTCTAATGCGGTATCAATATGCTCAATCCAATACCCATTGGCTTTTGCGCCTTCCGGGGCTCGCCGATTCATGTCTATTTTTGGAATAACGGTGTTTAGGCTTTCAATTTTGATCAATCTATTATAAGCCTTAATATCTTGATCTCTATTTCCTTGATGCTGAGTAGACGAGTCTTTAAAGGATAAATACCCATAATCCTCTTGATCTTTGTGGTGGTAGATTTTTGACGCCCCTTCGGGAACAGACCTTACGTCGTGTGCGGCATACTCTTTAACTCGATCTGCCTTTTTGTCCGTCCCTTGGTTAGAGATTGGCGCCCCCGGCAAGGCAGAGGCAACCGAGAAGCTTGCATGGCGAGGCAAAACAGGGGTCTGGCTGTCGGAGCTCTGAAATTGGTCCGGTTTGGGCAGCAGGCCGCTTATCCGCCGGTCGATCGTCTGCGTTCTGGGTGAAGTAGCCGACGGGGTAGCCGGAGTATAAAGTGCATTTGAAGGCACGTTGCCGTGCGCTGTGGGCGACGCACTGGTCGGCCAAATCTTAGAAGGTGAGGAGGGCATTGGTCGTCTCAATTAAGAATATGGTCGACAGTGTCGACGATTGCGGCGGCCGCCCGAGATACCTCCCCGTAAAAACTGTTGGTCAAACGAAATCTAGGCACGCGGCCGTGTGTCGATGGGCCTCTGGTGCAAACGTGTTGATGCATCGTATTCGCAAGGGTCAGTTCGATCGCACGAAGCTCGGCCTCAAGAATGCCGCTGCGCCCGCCGTATGGAATGCTGTCCTGTTCGATCGATAAGGTATCCTGCAAATAGGAAACTTCTTAACCAGCTTGCTTATTTGCACCAGAGCCGCCGGGATGTGAGCGCAGTTGCTCCACGAATGGCGCCACTGCGGCCGGCGTTTCCAGCGTGTTCGGATAGCGAGAATTACCGATAATGGGCAGCACGCTGTTTTCAGTGATTGGACAGGTGGCCCATGCGGCCTGTCCGATACGGCCGAACCACTCGTGCGCTGCGTCGTGTTGCACGTGGCCGGCGTCGAGCAGCGCGATCAGCACGTTGACGTCAAGCAGATAGGTTATCAGGGCGTCTCGTCACGCAGCTGGTCGACTAGTTTGGGCGTCACCGGGCGCGCGTTTCGCGAGTTCGGGAGCACGGGCAGACCGTTCCGCGTCGCCACGGCACCGGCGACCGGCCGCAGCGCAGCGCGCGAGCTGCGAGAGAACGCGACCGATCGAAACGTGCTCTCGCTCGGCACGGGCGCGCGCGACGCGAGCGGAGGTGTCAGGAATTTTGCGTGCTGAGGTCGGTTATAAATCTCAGCTGATGGCAGCGGTGAATCTCTCGCCGAACAGGATGGCGAACTGATTGACTGCTTGCCGCCAGGTGATAGGTGGCATCTTCCAATCCTTTTCGATATTGCGCAAGATCAGGTACAGCAGTTTGCTGGCGGCTTCGTCGCTGGGGAAGTGGCCGCGGTTCTTCACGATCTTGCGAAGCTGCATGTGCATGCTTCCGATCGCGTTGGTCGTGTAGATGATCCGGCGCACTCCGGTGGATAGGCGAAGAATGGGATAACCTGCTCCCATTGGCGCTGCCACATCGCTGCGACCGTTGGGAATTTCTTGCCCCATTCGCTTTGAGAGAACGCTTCAAGTGCCGCCGCAGCGGCTTCGACGGTGGCGGCCTGATAAATCGGCTTGAGAGCAGTAGCCAACGGTTTGCGGTCCTTCCAGCGGCCAGATTCATCGAATTGCGGATCAGATGCATGATGCAGACGTGGTCATCGAAGCCCGGCAGCCGGCGTTGATACTTGCCACCAGTTGCGGCTCGAACGTGGCCTGCCGGTCGCGTGGAATGTCCAGCTTCAGTTCGCCGCCGGGCGTGATGACCGCCCTGGCGCTCGTGACGTTGCGATGATTGCCATCAACGTATACAAACGCCACGCGCAATCGGCCCATAAGGGATACAGCGGCACGGCTGCGCAGGCCGGCGCGCCCATGCCCATCTCGACACTTGTAACATCTTCTCCTATTACCGGCCAAAGCGCCTCTGGTGCGCTATGCAGGCTGCCTCTCTATCATGAGGTCGATGGTTCTCAGGGAGTTCATGATTGTCACGTAGTCCTCGCTCGTGAGGCGCTCCTCTGCACCGTCCTCGGCAGTCTTCTCCAGGATCGCTTCGCTTTGTTCCCTGACCGCGGTTCTATCCTTGCGGTCCAGCGCGGCCTTGAGCGCCTTCAGATCTTCAGCATAGACCCGTGCCGTACCCTGCTGCTTATCCGTTGCAACCAAAGCACCCTTGGTATCCTTGGCCATCCCCAGTTTCGCCCATTTGTCCTCTAGCTCATCCGGCTTGATAGGCAACTCATCCAACCGGACAGGGGGCTGAAATTCATGGAACATCTCCTGTTCCAGTTGCTGTCTCCGGGCAGGATCGCTCAACACTTGGCGCAGTTGATCGATCACTTCTGCAGGAATGCTCCGTGGCTGCTGTGGCATGCCAGCAGCCTCTGCAGCCCTTGCCGCATTATCCCTCTGCGAAATTGCTGCGATCCTTGCGCGTACTTCCTCTGGAATCGGTTCTGGTTCCGACGTCGGCACGAGCTCATCGAACACCGCTTGAAACGCCCCGGGTCCCTGCCTGAACGCAACCTCCAGTCGCCGCCGATTAGGTTCACTTATGTCACGCCCATCAACCCGGCCTGTAACGTCGAGGTTGCGTCCATTTTGTGTGACGGTAACACTGTCCGCACCCCTAGTCTCAGTGAATACGGACGATGGTCTGTCACCTGAGACGAAATCTCGCAATCGGTTCAGCAAACCTCCTCCGCTTCGGGGACGGGATTGCCCTCCGTTTGATTGAGCCGCAGGCAATGAGGCGTTGCTGACTGGATCTGAGGTCACTCGCAAGGGTGTTGGAAGGTTGGTGCGCTCAATGGGCATGGTATTCACTCGAAAAATTGTCGATTCCTGTCGTTACGCGCTGTCCGTTACGACGGACAGCGCATCAGGGGATGCTGGTTCATAGCGAAATACCGAAATTATCCAACTCTGCGCGCCCCATTTTGTCAAGAACGGTGAACTTGCTGATCAAAACGGCGTTAATGGAATGGACGCCCCACCCAACGGCATGGATGTGCCAAAGTGGAGAGTAGTGCTACGTCAACCACCTGAACTGAACGGGAGCGCCCACCATGAAGGTTACGACCATCGGCATCGATCTGGCAAAAAATGTTTTCCAGATTCACGGTGTGAACGAACACGGCAAGGCCACCTTGAGGAAGCAGCTCAAGCGTGACCAGATGGCATCGTTCTTTGCCACGCTTACTCCTTGCCTCATAGGTATGGAAGCCTGTGGCAGTGCTCATCATTGAGCTCGCAAGCTGCAAGGCTTTGGACACACGGTACGGCTAATGGCACCGCAGTTCGTCAAACCATACGTCAAGACTAACAAGAACGACGTCGCCGATGCCGAAGCGATCTGCGAAGCGGTGGCACGACCGAACATGAGATTTGTGCCGATGAAGAATGCTGAGCAGCAAGCGGTATTGTCTCTGCACCGTGCTCGCC
>NZ_CADIKH010000172.1 GCF_902859855.1 Paraburkholderia humisilvae | reverse complement strand
CGTCATGGATCGCGCCAAACGCCTCCTCACCATTGACGAGCGGCTTGAACGTCGCTTCAGCGGGGCGGTATTCCGCTCTCTGCACGAACCACGGCAGAGTAAGCGTGGCGCTTCGCCTGTAGGACAGCGCGATGGGGACGACAATGGGTTGTTGTGTCATGCGTAGGCGTCCTCCTCGTGATCAGGCAATGTGTTGTAGCTGCAGCGATATTCCGCCCGAGCGGGTACTGATGAGAGAAGCGGCCTGGTCCATCAGGACTGCATAGGTGGGAAGGCCGCGATGTGGAGCCGATTTAACCCCTGAAGGCTTATACCCTGCGACCCATCTCGATTCAAGGCGACAGAGTCTGAAAATCTGTCATTTATCGTCAAGCCGTCATACCGCTGACAGACAGTGCGCAGTCAGTCCATCTCACTCGCGCAGCGGCCTCACGATTTGCGGCACACCGGAATCGCACTCGGCTGCTACGACGCATTGCAGGCGGCGGGTTTGCACTGCCCGGCGGACATTTCGATCGGCGGACACAACGACATGCCGCTCACGGATACGGTTGAGCCCGCGATGGCTTCCGCGCGCGCAGTGCGTTTAGCCATCACCGTAGAACCGAAGCGGCGCACTTCGCCTGCTGCACAAGGGCCTCGATGCATCGATCCGGTGGACGACAAACGCGAGTCGTCCACCGGAAAATCACGCGGCGCGATCGCCGGTCAAAGCTTCGACCCGCCGTCCACGTGCAAGGTATCACCGGTAATCCAGCGCGCGTCTTCGGATGCGAGGAAGGCCACCGCTGTGCCGACGTCGTCGGGTTCCGCCATGCGCTTGAGCGCCTGAATGCCGATCGCGAAATTTCGTCCTGCGTCGGTCTTCGCAAAGCTGGACATATCGGTCGGCACCACACCGGGCGCGACGGCGTTCACGCGTATGCCGCGTTCGCCCAGCGCGGCAGCGAAATGTTTGACAAGCGTGTCGATGGCGCCTTTGGTAGCCGCATATGCCGACAGCGTGCCGAGCGCAGCGTGCGCGGCAAGCGACGAAAGCAGCACGATGCTGCTGCCTTTGCACATCACGGGCAGCAGTTGCTGGACGAGGAAGAACGGCGCGCGCACGTTGACCGCGAACAGGTTGTCGAAATGCTCAACCGTTGTTTCTTCGATCGTGGCTGCGCCTGAGATGCCGGCATTGGCCACCAGTATGTCCAGACGGTCACCGATAATCGCACGCGTACGCTGCGCGAGAAGGTGTGGACCCTCGGCCGCACGCAGGTCGGCGGCGATCTTGTCGGCTTTGCCCCCCGCTTGCCGTATTTCGGCGACTACTGCATCGGCCTCTTGCGCGCCGCTGCTGTAGTGCACGAGTACCTGGGCGCCTGCTCTCGCGAGCGCCAGCGCGCTGGCGCGGCCGATGCCGCGCGACGCGCCTGTCACAAGTGCGGTCTTGCCCGTTAGCGTATTCATGATTTGCTGCTCCTCATTCAGATGCTCAGTTCACGGGTCCGGCCTGTGCGGCCGGACAGGCCGGCAGAAAGCGCGCCTCAGCCCGCCGTCTTGCCGCCGTCGACCGTGACGATTTGTCCAGTCACAAACGCGGCGCCTTCGGATGCGAGATACAGCACCGCGGACGCGATGTCCGACGGGTTGCCGATTCGTGCAAGCGGCACACTGCCCGCCAGCACCGCCTTTCGCTCGGGTGTGCCGGTGAAGCGGTCGAGCATCCCCGTGTCTGTCGGTCCTGGCGCAACGGCATTGACGCGCACGCCCGTGCCGGCAACTTCGAGCGCGGTCGAACGGGTGAACCCTTCGACCGCGTGCTTGCTGCCGGCGTAGATCGCGGCGTAGGCGGCACCTTCGTGGCCGTAGGTCGACGAGATATTGATGACGCTGCCCGATCGCTGGGCGGTCATAACCCTCAGTTCGTGCTTGAGGCTCAACAGCACGCCCAGCACGTTGGTGTCGAAGGTGGCCGCATAGCTGGCCGCGGACGCGTCGCTGACCGGGCCCGGTGTGCCTTCCGTGCCGGCGTTGTTCACGGCGACGTCCAACCGCCCGAAGCGGGCCACGGTCTGATCGACGAGGTTGCGGACCTCGTCGTCATGGCGCACATCAGCCTGCACAAAGAAGGCTTCCGAGCCCAGTTCGCGCAATTCGGTCGCGAGCGCTGCGCCCTCCGCCGGACGACGGCCCGAGACGACGAGCTGGGCGCCGGCACGAGCGAAAGCAACGGCGGTGGCGCGGCCGATGCCCGTCAACGCGCCGGTAATCAGAACAACGGGGCGATTCATGAGAAACTCCTGTAGGTATCGCTGCGACGCATGGCTTCTGGCGTTCGCGGCAGGGAAAATGGCTACAGGGACCAATTTATGAGCTTCTCATGCCGATGAAAAAGACTTTATAAGCGGGACGGCATGCCTCATAGGCATGGGAGAAACCGATGGAACTGCGTCATTTGCGATATTTCGTCTCGGTCGTCGAGACCGGCAGCCTCACCGAGGCCGCCGAGAAACGGTTACACACATCACAACCGTCGTTGAGCCGGCAGATTCGCGACCTGGAAGATCAGGTCGGCGTGGCACTGCTGCGCCGCAGCGCACGCGGCGTCGAACCGACCGAGGCGGGCAAGGCATTTCTCGATCATGCGCGACTGGCAATGGCCCAGGTCGATGCGGCAGTCGAAGCGGCGCGACGCGCGGCACAACCGGCCAAACCACGCTTTGCGCTTGGCTTTCTGACCGGGCAGGAAATGACGTGGCTAACCGACGCGATGCACCTGTTGCGCGAGGAATTGCCGACGATCGAGGTCACCGTCTCGAGTGACTACTCGACGGAATTGGCCACCGCATTGGCGCACGGCAAACTCGACGTGGCGTTCATGCGCGCCGAGCGCGGCTACGGTCTCGAATACAAGGTGGTGAGCGAGGAGCCGCTCGTCGTACTGATGCCGAGCGATCATCCGTTGACTGCACGCGAAGCGGTACACCCAGACGAGCTGCGGGGCGCACCGTTCATTGCGATGGCGGACAAGGCCAAGGTGCTACGGCAGGTCATCGACGCCTATCTCGCCAGGTCGGGTGTCGACGTGGAGGTCGTGCAAAGCGTCGATAACCCGGCGATGGTGATGTCGCTCATTGCTTCGATGCGCGCCATCACGTTGATACCCGCGTATGTGCGCGACCTGATGCCGTGGTCGGTGGTGAGCCGGCCGCTTGCCGGCGACGTGCCGACCATTGAACTCGTCGTTGGCTACAGCCCAGGCAACACGGCACCGATCGTCAAACTGTTCCTGTCGCGAATAGACGAGTTGATGTCGAGAATCTTGAAGCGTTCCGTGTGAGACGTCGCTGCACCCGGGAATTCGCGTTGCTCATCCCCGGGATCGCATCGCGTGTCACTCCGCGCCGCGCACGATGCGGAAATCACGCTCGACCGCATCGCCTAAGGCATCAAGCGCGGGCTTGTAGACCTCGCTTGTATACGCGGCAATG
Organism: Paraburkholderia humisilvae; assembly: GCF_902859855.1. Taxonomy (GTDB): domain Bacteria; phylum Pseudomonadota; class Gammaproteobacteria; order Burkholderiales; family Burkholderiaceae; genus Paraburkholderia; species Paraburkholderia humisilvae. Next base: position 1,733 of record NZ_CADIKH010000172.1, on the reverse strand, counting down.
GCCTGCTCATACGACGGAAACTCGATCACGACAGTCCGCTCCTTCAGCCCCTGCTCGCGAGCCTCTTCGGCCGGCCCACGCACAACAAATTTTCCGCCGAGCGTTGTCACCGCGGGCGCTGCCAGCTGCGCGTAGTTCGCCAGCCTTGCCGGGTCCTTTGTCTTGCGATAGGTGACGACCCAATATCCCTTACTCATTTCAATCTCCGTGTTCTCTGACAAAAAAAGTCACTGGCCTGTGAAGCCGTGACGAATGCGATAGCGGACTTGCCAGCCGCGCTCAGCATAGCGCATCTGGCCGTGGTTGAACGTCTGAGGGCTGAGTTCGAACTCGGGTCCCCGCAGCGATCGTTTGCACAGTCGCAGGTGCAGATGCCTAGAACAGGTAGTTGACGAACAGACCGTACGTTATCTGACTCGTCTTCTCGGTGATCGGGCTATCGGTTGCATCACCGCGCAGCCACGCGAATGAAACACTGGCGCCGACATTCCAGTGTGTCGCAATCCGGTAAGCGCCGTTGATCGAAAAGCGTAACTGGTTCAAGCCGGCCCCGGCGGAAAACGTTGGCAGTCCAGATCGAGCACTCTGTTCCGACGTTACGCCAAAGTAGGTTTCGTTATATTTGCTGCTTGCCCACGTCAACCCCGGCCCCGCACTCAGCGTGAGATCGGGAATGGGCTGATATCTGCCCATCACATCGAAGGTCGCCACCGTGCCTCGGCCATTGCCGGCGATGTCGGTCAGCACGCTCGCACGCGCGGAGATGAACTGATAGGTATAGATGCCGAACAGTTCAGCGTGGGCGGTCCGCTTGACGTCGCCGAGTCCATTCAGCCGCGCGTCGTCCGATTCGCTGCGCGGTTCGATGAAGTCGTAGGTGACGGCTGCGCCCACACGCCAGTTACTGTCACGATACAGATAGGCACCGAGTGACAGCAGCGCGGCGGCATCAGGATTGGACCCAATAAAGAAGCGATCGTAGTTGACGCTCACGGTCGGCACCCCTTCCCATTTGGTGCCGCTCGCGCCGGGGAATTTCGGCATGTTCACTACCCCGGCTCCGACGGAAAATCGCCATGGGCTCGCGGTGCCGGATGGCGCCTGGGTGATTTCCGGCGCGGCGACGGAATAGACGCTTTCAGAAAGGCCAAGCGTGTCATCCGCCATCGCGACAACCGCACACAGCGACAATGCAGAGCCCGCCAGCACCTTGATCATGCACGGCCTTGACATATCAATCATCCCGGTTTCTCCGTGGGCAATGTGAGCGGACCGAGTTCGGAACGTCAGTCCGGAAGTTCGTCGGGCAATGCCGCTACCGTAATGCAATTCAATGAATCAAGACGGTCGTTGTTGTTAGAACGCCAAAAGACCGGGCGGTCCGAGTTACGGAAGTGCGGAGCATGCCAGCGGCGCGGTGATGCGATTCGCATCTTGCAGCAAGCGCTGGCGATAATGGACGTGATGCTGATAACCGGTGAAGCGGATCTACAGGAACGCTCGTCTGACCCATCTCGCTTCCCCAACAGGGTTGAGAGAATTTCGTCTTCTGGCGGGAGATTCACTGATGTAGTGAGTGCCATGAGCTTAGTCTCTTTTTCTTCAGCGTCGCAAGCAGATTTTATTATTGAGTTTCCCATAAAACATGACAACCGATTCGATGCTGGCGCGTTATATCTCTAACGGATTGAATGGAGATACGCGCCATGGCAAAGAAGCCGTTGGACGAGGCA
>NZ_CADIKH010000171.1 GCF_902859855.1 Paraburkholderia humisilvae | reverse complement strand
CACGCCACCGTGTCTGAACGAAGTTGTTCGGCTCGTCGCGATGCCCGGCGGCTTCCTGGCCAGAAAGGGTGACGGCGAACCCGGCGTCAAGACTATCTGGCAGGGGCTGCAGCGTGTGATGGATTTCGCTGCCGGTCTCAGGTTTGCGCGCGAGCTCGGACAGGGGCTGACTTGTGTGTAATGGGTGGGCTCACGGAGGTCGTCCCGGTTATTGCCGAAGTTCCCGGCGGCACCTATGCATGGACTGATCGCCTGTCGGTGCTGCCGCAATAGATGAGACCGCTTCCAGACGGGCTCGTCATCTCGCGGCCCGACCAGGTAATGAACACGCGAGGCGCGTACGGTAATTTTTCGCTCACGAGGTGCAGCCAGAAACCACGCCCGGCTTCATAACAGCTGCGCACCAGAGTATCAGCGATCGGTAAGTGCGTCATTTCAGCCGTTGTTGAGCTGAACGTGTAGAGACGCGATAGTAATTCCCATCATTTCCAAGTAACGGGAATCATTTTTGACACCAGAAGTGAAGACCATCGTGGGCACCCCACGTACGATTACTTTTGCCACGGAATAACGACCCTGCTCGCAGCGCCGAATGCCGTTACCGGCGAGTTCATTACTCAGCGCGAGCAACGTTCCCGGCACTATAAAGTCGTTTCATCCCAGAAATAACTTTGCGTAAACGGGCGATCTTTTCGAGGTTAGAATTGGCGGTAACGGTCCACATGAACGGGCGTTATGCAGGTTTTATCGGTCGACATACCGCTGGATGCTGGAGCTCAATTGACGCGCGCTCTCAGATCGATACCGAATTACCGAGCCTACATTGCTGCCGGCGCGAATTGCGCAGTTACGGCAGCCTGTTTCGTCCCGTTTTCCCGAATCGGTCCGCGCGAAGCTACGATGGCTTGAGTGTTGCGGACCACTGCTCGACGACCTTGAACCTGAAAGCAATCCGCCATCGTCGCTCGCCATGCGCCGCCCCGTCGTCTGTCTGTGCCCGCTGTCCGAGTGGCCGGCTACTCTCCGCCAAAGCCCCCCCTTTGCTTGGCAGACTCGCCCCTACGCCGGACAACGTCGTTCATCAGCGGCCCGTGCCAAGAGTTCTTAGCGGGCTTAGGAACTGCGTGGGAACTGACTTTGTTTCGCTCCCTCAGGAAAGTGGCTCTCCAATGCGTGAGCATTCTGCGCCAGAACAGCCCGAACAGGTCTTGCAAGGCGTCGTCACAGGCTTCCTCACTGGTCGTCACCAAGATGCAGCCTCAATTCGGCAGTGTTCAGGAGCGGGTCGGGCAACTGTTACTTGTCCTCGCACAACGCTCGCCAGAAAGCAACGCCGTCGCGCACGCGCAGCTTGATGCCCGACGCCCGTACAGACTCGAACGCGGCGATCACTGCGCTGCGTGCGGCGTTGTTTTGAGACCCAACAAGCAGCGCGCTGAAATTGCAGCTGCTTCACGCCCTGCTCCAAGATTAAGTGTGCGAGTAATGGACCGCCAGCGAGTACACCATCGCTCGCGCAGCTCACCCAGGGCAGCGCATCGCCAATGGCCCGGCTTCAGCCGGACAGATAGCCCGTGCACGCAAGTCACGAAGATCATCCGCAGGCGTTGGCCAACTGGCTGATCACCACATGCCCATCTTCAGGGGAAGGCGGAGTTTCGGAGTCGGGCGCAGGCACCACGTATGTTCCACACTGTCCCACAGTCGTTACATGAAGCCATCAATCGTTCGATCGCTCCGGCTCGCGGGCGTGGGCGGTGCGCAAACGATGCGCGGCCGAGACTGCGCATGAGAGTAAATGCTGTAAGCGCGCGAGACCGCGTATCGCGTGGGCAGGTCCGCTGCGACAGCGGTGCATCGGACGCGATCGCAATGCGCGGCAACGTACGCAATTTGCCACAATGTAATCAAGATCTTCATATGCCAATCGATCTCCTGACGAGCCGTCGGACGCAGCAATTCGCAAATGGTCCGAGCAACAAGAGTAGACAAAAAACAATACCCGGCTGGCAATCACCCTCTGGCGGGCGAGATCCGATCTTTGACCAGACTGGACGGATCCTGCTACTGCGATCGACCTCTTCGCCGGGTGCGGCGAACAAACTTACGGCGCCCTCGCTGTCGCCGCCCGAGTCGACCCTGCTATCGGAACTGCTCCTAAAATTCGTCATCGAGCCTCGATACGTTCGGGCGTCACAGTACGCCACAAATCCGCTACAGGCCGCTCAACGGTCTGGCGTATCGTCATCCGTGGTAGCTAATGGGATCGACGTCGGCCGGGATACGGAGATTGACAATGGACTGTTGTCAGTCGTCACGCGGTCATATACTTCGCGCGATGAGGGCCGACCGGCGCGCCTGCGGGGCATACGATCGGCAAGCACGTTCTTGCAGCCGCGCAACACAGCCTCATCAGTCACTCATTCACCGGTTGTCGATCCCCCATCGCTTCATTTTGAGGAAGTGGAGCGCATTAGCCGCAGCACGGTCGTTAGTGAAGGCAATGCATTCCGATTGTCTCGATCCGTTGACTCTGCAGCAACCGCGGGTGGCATCAAACATTTTGCAGCCTATACCGGCATAGGTCTGCCTCCCACTCGCCCAACGGCTGTCGCGCATTATCTGCAGGATCGCAAAATTGATCCTTATAAAATGGTCGAAATAGAACAAGAAAACGACAACAACCCGGACGATTCACGGCCCGTAGTTATAAGGCGAACGGTGCTTGATATCATTCTGAATCAACAGGAACATCAGCTTTCCGATGGCGCGCTTAGGGCGAAGCTAGCGAATATGCCAACAGCAGATCAGATATTCGACGACGAACTTGCGGCTTGGAACACACCATCGAAACGACATGCACTTTCAAACGTCTTAAATAAGCTTTTTGGAAAGAAATTTGGGATTAATATGGAGAAGGAAAAAGCTTTACTTTACCGAATCCACTTGCTGAAAATATCCGCGACAGAGAAATGGACCGGATTTATTTTATCCCAGTTCGACGAAAATCCGGCCAAATATATTTGGAGTCATGTGTCAGAGAAAAGTGATGCCGTCATTTTTTATTTTCCTGAAAAAGAGTTGACCGCAACCGTCTCGGTGGCGCACGACCACGTGTATGTAGGATCTATACAATCAACATTGTTCGATAAGATGCAGAGGGGGACGGCGCTCATCGACACAGAATTTGACTCTTACTGCAACAAATTTTTCCCCACACCCCAATCAGACAAAACCAGACAGAATATTTTATCTGTTTCACCGATATCTGCATTTAAGTCCGGAGCACTGATCACCGTGGATTTTGTTGACGGTATTTTTGATCTCGATCGACTAAAAAAAATTGGATATCAGGAAACCGACGTGCAGCAAAAGGTCCATGAATCGTTAGCTCAGGCGGTTCCAGCTTACGACGGAGTGTCGAAGCTTGCTGACGGACAGGTACGGGGAGGCCTTGAAAGGCTATCTGAAGAAGCTCACCAGAACGATCTGGCCCTATCGTTGCACGGCAAGATGCCGAAATTCAGCGAAACGAAAGGCACCCTTAACACCGATCAACTACTTGAACCCGGACACACGGCGAAAGCGCATCGCAGCGGCCCGTTACGGCGTGATTTCAGGGATGCGGCTTGCGTGATGAGCCGACTGGAGGGATATGAACTCAGGACGCAGCCGGCGAGGTTACAGAAAAGCGCGTCGGGCATGCTCTGGGACCCAGCGACCGCAGCCTTTTACGCCGAGTTGCGCGGCAAGCTATACCGGGTGGCCCCTGATCGGGCGAAAACTACAGTGCACCGATCGATTTGGAACATCGTATCTCCGGACGGTTCCCGCAGGATAAGGACGATCCGCGCCGAATATACGGTTAGCGGTCAGTGGCAGATTACAAGGCGCCTCCCGAGCCTTCAGGGCGGCGGCGCGGGATCAATGGCCCGGAACGAACTCCCGACACCAGCGGGCCTGGACACACACCAACCCACTCCTCCTCGACGGCACGGGTTAAATCCGAACGCGCCAGCGTTCGTTCCCCAAGTTGACATACCCGCTGATTCCCGATGGCACTCCGGTAGAACCTCGCTTGCTTCAACATGTTTGGAATCTACCCCCTTCCCTGCGCCCTTATCAGGTTAAGGGGCAATGGCACGGTGGGTTTGAACCTTGGGCATATCAACATGGCTTTCACAACGGAATGGTGAGCCATTTCAATGCACAGACACCCGGTGGACCAATGCTGCACATCTACTGGAATTCCAAAGGGCAACTGGAAGTGGTCCCGCCAGGGGGAAGACCCCAAGGCTATTGAAAATGTCGTTTATCAAAAATTGGATGGGGACACTTTCGGCGGTGCACCGGGTATTTCGGAAAGCCCGAGGCAAAGTTGGTGTCTGGCTCGTATCGTGCCCCCCTTTTCATCACCTGCGAATCCTCATGCAAGTATTCAACAACTCGAACGTTGCCACCACGGAGCGCGCCACCCAGGATCCCGAAAAAAACGCCCACGCCGAGGCCCAGCAGGACTTCGCGCACCCAGCTACGCAGGCTACAGCAGGCTGAGGTTGACCCGGTTCGACGGATAGATCTGGGTTGGGATTAATGCGGTGTGGCACCACCCGCCAAGGATAAATCGCGAGTTGTCCACCGTCGGACGGCGGGTCGCCTGTCACCACCACGACGCTGCCCGCCCGTGGGCAACCCGCGCAGCAATGGCATCTGGGTTTGCGCATAACGGTCTTCGAATTCGAGCGGCGAACAGTAGCCAATGCTGCCATGAAGCCTGGCGGGCGCTGTACCATCCCTCCAGAAAGGAGAAGATTCGCCGGCGTGCCTGTTCATGGGTCGCAAAGTGTTCGCGCGAGAGCAGTTCGGCCTCCAGCCTGCCGAAGAACCACTCGCACATCGCGTTATCATATGCCTCACCAGCCGTGCCCATTGACGGCTGCACGTCGGCTTCGCGGCAACGCCGCCCAAAGGCAATGGACGTGTATTGGGCGGCCCTGATTGGAATGCAGAATCACACCGTCATAGCGTCGTTGCTGCAACGCCATGTCCAGCGAACACAGCATCAATTCGGTATACAGATGGTTTGACATCGCCCAGCCCACAATATGCCGACTGACCACATCGGGCATCACCGCCAGATACAGGAATCCTGCGTCGGTCGGCACGTTGGTCGCGTCAGCAATCCACAGCACGTTTGCCGCGTGCGCGATAAAACCCGCTGCCGTACCAGATCCGGCGCGCGCCGCGCCCCCGCGCGTGGCGGTGTGGTGCGCTACACCTAGATTCGCCAACCGCCACAGCGGCGGCAATGCTCGCGTCATCCTGCCAGCGTGCGCTGCAAGCAGGACCTGCGCTCGCTTGAGCTTGCGTGCCGCGTGCTTGCCGCCGCTTGGCATGGCCGCAAGCGCCT
>NZ_CADIKH010000170.1 GCF_902859855.1 Paraburkholderia humisilvae | reverse complement strand
TCGCTCGCAACAAGCTCAAAAGCGCTCAGCACCGACCTTCGATCATCGCCGCGTGCTGGATTCAGGCAACCTTGTGGTGACGTCATGATTTATGGAAAGGTCAATAGTATGCGAAGCCGGAAAGAAATTGCTCAACACGAAAATGAGCGAAGTTGCCTCTGATGAGTCCAAAGACGTATGCGCGACTTATGCGATTCTCGCGCGCGATGGACCTGGCGCGCGAAAACAGCCGCGCAAGCTGGGCGAGCATAGCAGTGGCGGCCGGCTACTACGACCAGGCGCATCTCATCGAGGATTTTCAGGTCTTCGCGGGTGCAATGCCGGAAGTGTTCCGTTGCGAACTCGGCATCACAGGCGTGCCTATGAGCAAAGGCAGAGCGCCACAGCTGTGATCGATGTGCGGCGAGACCCGGCCAGTTGCTTTAGCCGGCACGAATCAACGACAGTACCTCAGCGCACGTACTCACTTCCGGTTTATGCAAAACTTGAGCGTGCCTTGGTATCGAGGTATGGTGCGTGTACCCATAGCCACCGGCAGCGGAGCGGCTTAGCTCAAAGAATTTTTAGCGCAGCGGAAACGGTGCGTTCGCCGTGCGCATCAATAGCTCTCCGCGCCTGTTTCCGCTGCGCTGAAAATCCTCTGGATTATCACGGCCATGTTCGTCCGAGCTCGCACGGTGACCGTTGGACTCCGGGTGCGCGCGCGTATCCGACGTGGAATTCCAGGCTACAGGAGTGGATCTAGTCGACACTACCAAACACTTGGGGCGGTTATGCGAGTCATCACCATGCGTCGGAAACGGTCAGGGGGACAGGTATGGAAAACTCCCCTGCGCACCGGTTCCGCAAGGCCGCGGCGCAGATATCACGTAGCCGTGAACACTTATGGCAGTGAAGCCAGCGTTCGCAAGTTCCGGTTCGTCGCCGAAGACGTCGGTGATCCTTGCCGGATTGTCCTGGCCGATGCAGTCGTGGGGTGACCCGCCTGCGCTCATCTCCGATCGACCCCGAGCGCGCGTTCGTCGAATACTGTCACGCCGGGCGGGATGTGCTTGCGCGATACGATGCCGAACGTTGCCGGGTCCGTGCTATAGCTTTCTGGGCTCCGACGGAAAATCGGCGCTGCGTAGTCTTTGTATATTTCCGACTTGTAGTCGAAATCTGCGAGTGGGAACAGTTCGAAGTAGTTGGCTTCGTCACGGGTTCGGTTCGTAACTACGTCTTGCAGGCCGCCACAGTTGCCTTGTCGCCACCAATGTTGCGACTCATGGTTGATCGCGGATCTCACCGGGGCCTTTGCCTGTCCATCGCTTCAACGCCCGGCGGAAGTTGGCGGTGTCGCTGAAACCGACCAGCATGGCGACATCATCCGTGCTGAGTTTCGTGGTCTTCAGGTACTCGGTGGCTAGCGAGCCGCGGACGTCATCAACAATCGCAACGAACGACGTGTCTTCCGATTCCAGACGTCGCCTGAGCGTTCGGCTGGTCATCTTCAGTGCGACGGCCACGGATTCCATGCTGGGAAACACACCTGGCTTGCGCATCAGGAGTTGATAGACTTCGCCCGATACGCCGGATGATGTTTTCGCTTGCCCGATAAGTCTGTCGCACGTCTCCTGTAAGAGCGCTGCCGAATGCCGATGCGCGAGGTGCGGCTTCACTTCGAGTATGACGCTATCGTATATGAGCTGGCATTTCTCAGCGTCGAACTCACACGGGCAACCCAAATACTGCGGGTATATCGCGGCGTAGTCCGGCGCCGGATAGGAGAAGCGGGCGAGCACCGGAGGGCAGCTCCGCCCGGCAACGTCTTCGAGATGCGTCACGTGCTGCGTGTATTGCTGCTCCAGAAGGAACTGCTGAACATGGTGCGGCAGGTTTGACGAGAAGGCGTCCGGAAAGGTTCACACCGAAGTATCGGGATGTTCGGTCCACTCGATGGTGATAGTCGGCGTCGCCAGCCGATGGTATTTGACGCCCAGGCGGAAGTAGTCGCGCAGCGAGAGACACGACATCAAGGCGTAACCATACATTCCGTAGGCGGCCAGATGAAGCCGCGCTCCCGTCCTGAAGGGCGTAGCCGGGTCGGACGAAAGGCTGACTGCATTTCTGCATACCGCCGCGTATTGCCTGACCGAGGTCATCACCGAAGCATCGTAAATCTGGTCAGGCTCGACGCCGCTTCCCTTCAGGCTGTCCTCGGGGGCAATGCCTTGCTCCGCTAGCACTTCGACCAGCGCCGCGATCTTATACGGCGCGTAGATACGCTCGTTCAACAGCGGGAATTTCGAAGACACCGCGCCTCCCATGAATGTCCTCTGAGGACATCGGCTTGTCCGAAAAAGACCTTACATAGTGGATCGTATCTCACTACTGTCAACGGGACAAGAGATGGGTCCGCATTGCAGTCGTGCGACTCGCAAACCTGTTGGAGACAAGTATGCAAATCCACCATCCCCGTGATCTCGTGCCTGTGGCGCTTCTGGCAGTCAGCTCGTCGCGCTTCTTGCGTCCGCGGTCGCTCGCCTCGGTATCCAGTACAAGTGCCGCGTGTCAGCCGCAACTCGAAAGGTATTGAAATGGGAAATTGGACCGGCAAAGTCATCATTACGTGTGCAGTGACGGGGTCGGCGCACGTGCCGTCCATGTCGGAATATCTGCCACTAACGCCCGATGACATCAAGACTCAAGCGCTCGAGGCCGCCGAGGCTGGGGCAGCTATTCTCCATCTGCACGCACGCAATCCGGACGATGGCCGGCCGACGCCTTCGCCCGAAGTCTTCCGTCAGTTCGTCCCTGCAATCGCGGCAGTGACCGATGCAGTCATCAACATCTCTACGGGCGGCAGCACGCGTATGACGCTCGACGAGCGTTTGGCCTATGCACGTGTTGCCAAACCCGAGATGTGCTCGCTGAACATGGGTTCGATGAACTTTTCCCTGCATCCCGTCGCGGCCAGGATGTCCTCCTGGCGATTCGATTGGGAGAAAGAATACGTTGAAGGCATGGAGGACATGATTTTCCGGAACACGTTCCGGGACATCAGGAACATCCTCACCGAGTTTCAGGACTACGGCACGCGCTTCGAGTTCGAATGTTACGACGTTGGGCACCTGTATAACCTCGCGTATTTCATCGACATCGGACTCATCAAGCCGCCGTTTTTCATCCAGTCCGTATTCGGCATTCTCGGCGGGATTGGTCCCGACCCGGAAAACCTCGCATTGATGAGGTCGACCGCCGATCGTCTGTTCGGCCGCGAGAACTATCAGTTTTCGATTCTTGGCGCCGGCCGTCATCAGATGTCGCTGGTGACGATGGGCGCGATCATGGGCGGCAACGTTCGCGTGGGTCTGGAAGACAGCGTTTACCTGTCGCGGGGCGTGAAAGCAAAATCGAACGCCGACCAGGTCCGCAAGATTCGCAGAATTCTCGAAGAGCTTTCGTTCGAGATCGCGACGCCAGCCGATGCCCGTGCAATGCTCGGATTGAAGGGGCGCGAAAGCGTCTCGCTTTGAGCAAATGGCACTGCGCGCGAACTGCGCGTAGGCCGGACTACCTTTCTCCTGCAGCGCCGATCGGGAATCGCCCGACGCGCGACACAAGATAAAGCACGCAGGATAATTTCTGGAGACATCATGACTGCGGCGACTGTTGACCTCAGCCTGGGCGAGACTCACTGGCGGGCGACCCGCAAGGCGATGACGAGGCTCGTCCCGTTAATGTGCGCGATCTATTTCATGTCGTTTATCGACCGCACGAACGTGGCACTGGCCAAGAGTGCGCTCGCGACTGACCTCGGCATCAGTGCCGCCGCTTACGGTCTCGGCGCGGGCATTTTCTTTGTCGGTTATGCGCTACTCGAAGTTCCGAGCAATCTGGCGGCCCATCGTGTCGGTCCGCGAGTCTGGATTGCCCGTATCGCCGTCACGTGGGGAGTGTTATCCACGGCCATGATGTTTGTGCAAGGCGAGTGGTCGTTTTACATTCTCCGCGTATTGCTGGGCGTCGCGGAAGCGGGGCTTTTTCCGGCCTTGATGTACATGGTCACGCTGTGGTTTGCTCCCAAAGACCGGGCGGTCGCAGTGGGCTGGATCTATACGGCCCCGCCGATTGCGCTCATCATCGGCAATCCGCTCGGTGCGGGTCTGATGCAACTCGGCGGGATCGGGGGTATGCACGGCTGGCAGTGGATGTTCATGCTGGAAGGCTTGCCCACCATCGCGGTTGGCATCATCCTGTTCTTCAAGCTTCCGAACCGGCCTTCCGAGGTCAAGTGGCTGACGCCGCAGGAAGCACAAACACTCGAGGCTCACGCAGTCATTGACACACATGGGGACGCAGATCTCACATCGACACACTGGTTCGCCGCATTGAAACGTCCGGTCACGGTGCTTATCGCGCTGGTTTACTTCCTGAATCAGGCCGCTTTCGTGGGCCTTTACTTTTTCACTCCGTCGATTGTCGGGCAGATGCATGTGAAGTCGCCGCTTCTTGTCGGCTTGCTGTCGAGTTGTGTCGGCATTGGCTTCCTGATTGGCGTGCTAACGCTGCCGCGCATTCACCGGCGCATAAACAATGATTGCGGCTTCTTTGGCATCCTGACCGCGGGCGTTGTCGTCGCCGCATGCACGTTTATCGCAGCCCGAAATCAGGCGACGCAAATCACTTTGCTCGGTATCACGGGTTTTTTTGCGGGTGGCATTCTGCCTTCCTATTGGACCGTTGCGATGAAGCGTTTGCAGGGTGTGCAAGCTGCGGCCGGTCTCGCTTTCATCAATATGATCGGCTTGCTGGGCGGGTTTGTCGGGCCTTATCTGTTCGGGCTTGCCGAGACGATAACCGGCAGGAGCGACTCGGGCTTCAACGTTGTGGTGGTCGCATCGGTGCTCGGGTTGTGTCTTGTGCCGCTCCTTGCCAAAGCCATCCGCGCGGCCGAGCGTCCCGTTCCGGCCACGGGCAACGGGGCACAGTTGAAGACGTCAAAGAGTTGACCGCTGGCGACGAAGGAAGGTGCTTCAGCCACGGCCTCCACACGGTGATCGGGTTCCGTCCTTTGTCTCACCCGTTGCTGGTCCGTCCATGAATCGCCGCTGAGCCTGGAGTTGGCGTCTGTTCGATTATGCAATTTCACTTCGTCCGTGCGACACATGAATATATTTGAGCTTCTTAAGCCGAGGCCCGGCTTGCGCGTGCTTATCTCGGGTGCAGCTGCGGGCATTGGAGCAGCGATTGCCGACGCATTCGTTCAAGCTGATGCACAGGTCTACATCTGCGATGTCGACCGGGTAGCAGTGGAAAAGGCCAAAGAGAGGAATTCAAAGCTACACAGTCGAGCCTGAACAATTCGGCGAGCCTCGTGCAGCGGAGCTTTGAGGCCGAAATGGTGTTGTGAGATTTGCAGGAACCTGGCACATTAACGTGAAAAACCTGCAAATTCT
>NZ_CADIKH010000169.1 GCF_902859855.1 Paraburkholderia humisilvae | reverse complement strand
CCACCTGCTTCGCCCCATCTGCGCACATACCTCAGCACACAACTGAGAACCGGGCTGCATCATGCACTCACGCGAATGTCGTTTCAACCATGGCCAGCGCGAGGTGCTTACGTTGCTGACCACGCCGCGCGAGAATGTTAGCTGATGTCATGAGCGTCCGAACCTCGTACGCGGGACGTACCGACCGATAGCCGCCGTCTGCCGGAACGCCGCTGGGGGTGCTGCCGGCGCTGGGCGGCAACGTGTCCGGCTCGCCAGAGCTGTAGCCGTACATCGGCGAGCCATCTCCGTAGCCAAAACCATAGCCGGACCCGCGTAGCCAGTCGCCGTTCTTCCGCATCTGGCTGTCGAAGGCGCGCAGATCGCTTAGACACTTCTGCGCTGGCTTCATAGCCGGCGTTGCGCTCGCGGCGCCGGATGGGTGTTGCATTGTGTTGGTGTCAAGCGACTGTGCTGCGAGCAGGGGAACGGAAAAAACCATGCACATGCAGGCTGTTAGCGATGCGGCGAAAGCCGCACGACACGTGAGTGTCGATTCCTTGTTGCGTTTCATGATGCTGACTCCTTGCTGCGTCTAGACATGGATCGTTAGGAGTGCCTGTATCACGATCGCGGAAATCAACGAAAAAGCGAGGACTTTCTGCTCAAGCGCCCTTTCTTCTTTCGGTTGTCAGGGCGACGGTGACGGTCTATCGGGACGGTCACTGTTGACAGGGTTCAGGCGTACCAACGGGGTGGAATATAACCTTCTCACATACGACGTGGATGGTCTGTACGTTAGCGTTCAGTGGTCTGTCTCCATCACGCCAGGGACTGAGCCGTCAATTGATTGGTCGTACACCCTCTCGCGCGCGGGATGATACCAGCCTGTTTGCATGAGACTTCGTGACGAAGCGAAAGGAAAGCACGCGTGAGGCGGCCGGTACGGCACCGTACTGACTTGCGTGTCAGTTGCAAGTAGCGTTATCGAATTACATGGAAGATTGTTCTAACGTGAGTGGCGTCGGTGCCCCTGGTCGCGACGAAATTACGCGAACAGTCAGATACGGATGAACTGATGCGTGCCGTGCGTCTGCTTTTATTGTCCGATCCTGTAATTGCGGCTGCATGTTCGTGGGCGGTGATGGCGGGAAACGGAGAAGGAGTTCAGAAATGTTGAGAACCATAGAAAGTCTTTACGGGTCCCCGGTAGCCGCACGTGATGGTGAGATCGGAGCAGTCGACCAGGCTTATTTCGATGACGAAGCGTGGGGTGTGCGCTACCTTGTGGTCAAAACGGGGGGATGGCTCAATAAAGGGGAGGTACTGGTCTCACCGTATTCATTCAAACACCCGGTTGCGGGCTCAGGCACCGTCGAGGTTGACCTGACCCAGCAACAGGTCAGGGACAGCCCGAATATAGACACGGATAAGCCGGTGTCGCGCCAGCATGAAACTGAATATCTCGGTTACTACGGCTATCCGGCTTACTGGGGCGGTGCATACCTTTGGGGGGTGGGTGCCTATCCTGCGTTCGGATCGATGGTGTCGGCACCGGGCATCGCATCGGAAGCGCGCACGCGACGTGATCGTGAGGCAGACAATCCACCTGCGGACACCCATCTGCGCAGTACAAAGGCAGTCAAGGGCTATCACATCGAGGCAGCTGACGGCAGCATCGGCCATGTCTCCGGCTTCATCTTCGACGACGTAGAGTGGGTCATCCGTTACCTGATAGTCGATACACGAAACTGGTGGCCTGGTGGCAAGGAGGTCTTGCTGGCGACGCAATGGATAGGCCTTGTTGACTGGATCGGATCCACCATTTCTACCGGACTTACCCGCGACGCCATCAAAAACAGCCCATCGTACGACGAATCCGTTCCGCTCAGCCGAAGCGATGAAACGACGCTTTATCAATACTATGGCAGGGACGGATATTGGTCCACGGACGAGGGTATCGAAAGCAGGAGTCATCGCATTCGCAAGGCGGTGGCTGACGATCGCGTGAGGATCTTCACGTAATTCAGGAGCGCATAGCGATCGCGAGGAGAAGCGGTAATGACCTTAGGTGTTCATTCGGAAGTGGGCAAACTCCGCGCGGTGATGGTGTGCCGCCCGGGTCTGGCGCATCGACGGCTCACGCCCGCCAATCGGGAGGCGTTGCTGTTCGACGATGTCATCTGGGTTGATCGGGCGATTGAGGATCACGCGTACTTCACGGATGCAATGCGCGAAAGGGGGACCGAAGTACTGGAATTCTCCGATCTGCTCACACAAGTGTGCAAAGATCCTGTCGCGCGCGACTGGATCCTCGACCGACGCATTGTGGAGGAGGAAGTCGGTACCGGCATGTTGCGTGATTTGCGCTTGTGGCTGGCGGAGATGCCGGCGCAGCAGCTCGCCGAGGTGCTCGTCGGCGGTATCGCGAAGGCGGAGTTGCCATTCGACGCCCGTGGGTTGTTCGGCGGGTATCTTGAGAATTCCGACTTTGTGATTAAGCCACTCGTCAATCTGATCTTCCAGCGTGATCCCAGCGCGTGGATCTATGGCGGCGTCACGCTGAACCCGATGTTCTGGTCTCCGCGACGGAAGGAAACCTTGCTGCTCGGCGCAGTGTACCGCTTCCATCCCCGTTTTTCGGCCGTGCTCAAAACATGGTGGGGAGACCCGGATCGACACTATGGTGCCGAAACGCTCGAGGGCGGCGACGTCATGCCGATCGGACAAGGTGTGGTGCTGATCGGCATGGGGGAGCGTTCGAGCCCGCAGGCCGTCACGCAGGTAGCGCGTGCCCTCTTTGCCGGCAACGGAGCAACGCGGGTGATTGCCTGCCAGTTCCCGAAAGCGAGATCGTCGATGCATCTGGATACCGTCTTCTCGTTTCTCGACGTTGATTTTGTCAGCATCTATCCAGAGGTTACTGAACGGATTCGCTGTACCAGTCTGTATCCCGGCGACGTCGCGGATGCAATTCGTTATGAACGTCACGACAACTCCTTGCTCGCGGTGGTGGCGAGCGCACTCGGCATCCATTCACTGCGGGTGTTGACCACTGGCGGCGACGCGTACGAGACGGAACGGGAGCAATGGGACGATGGCAACAACGTGTTGGCGCTCGATCGGCGTGTCGTCCTTGCGTATGACCGAAATACTTACACCAACCGGAAGATGCGGGAGGCAGGGATCGACGTGATCGAGATTCCTGGGAGCGAACTCGGGCGAGGCCGGGGCGGCACGCACTGTCTGAGTTGTCCGATCGAGCGTGACTCCATCGACCTGTAAGTCGCGGCCAAAGGGCCTACCACCGAGGTTCATCATGTTCAATGTACACAATCGAAGTTACTTGACGCTGATCGAATACACCGCCCGCGAGATTCACTATCTGCTGGACTTGTCGCGAGATCTGAAGCGGGCGAAGTACGCTGGAACTGAAATTCCGCGCCTCACCGGAAAGAATATCGCGCTGATTTTCGAAAAGACCTCGACGCGCACTCGCTGCGCCTTCGAAGTGGCAGCCCACGACCAGGGCGCCCATGTGACATATCTCGATTCGAGTGGCTCGCAGATTGGCCACAAGGAATCGATCAAGGACACCGCACGCGTGCTGGGCCGCATGTTTGACGCAATCGAATACCGGGGCTTTGGTCAGGAAGTTGTCGCGGAACTCGCCCACTATGCGGGCGTGCCGGTCTATAACGGCCTGACGGACGAATTTCACCCGACGCAGATGCTGGCCGATGTCATGACAATGCGCGAGCTCAGCGACAAGCCGCTGCATTCCATTGCGTACACCTATGTTGGCGATGCCCACAACAATACCGGCAACTCGCTGATGATCACAGGCGCAAAGCTGGGGATGGACGTCCGGCTGTGCGCGCCTCGCCGTCTGTGGCCGCACGATGAGCTTGTCGCGCAATGCCGCACGATTGCCGCCACGACAGGCGCGCGTCTGACCTTGACGGACCAGCCATCCGAAGCGGTGAAGGGCACCGACTTCATTTATACCGACGTCTGGGTATCGATGGGCGAACCGTTCGAGAAATGGGGCGAGCGTATCAAGGAGCTGTTGCCTTACCAGGTTAACGCCGCGTTGCTGAAGGCCAGCGGAAATCCGCGCGTGAAGTTCATGCACTGTCTGCCGGCGTTTCATGATACGCAGACCGAACTCGGCAAGAAGATCGCGGATCAGTATGACCTTGCGGGTGGGGTCGAGGTAACGGACGAAGTCTTCGAGTCCGACGCGTCAATCGTATTCGAGCAGGCTGAAAACCGGCTGCATACGATCAAGGCAATTCTTGTCGCAACGCTTGCCGGATAGGGGAGGTTACGATGCGCATCGTTGTGGCTCTGGGGGGAAACGCACTGCTTAGACGCGGTGAGCGAGTGAGCGCCGACGCCCAACGCAACAATATTCGGCTTGCCGCTCTACAACTGTCGAAGGCGGCGGCCGGAGGTAGTCTCGTGATTGTCCATGGTAATGGGCCACAGGTCGGTCTGCTTGCGTCGCAAGGTATGACTGTGCCTGAGCCACAGCGCTTCCCACTCGACGTGCTTGATGCGGAAACCGAGGGAATGATCGGTTATATGATCGAACTGGAACTGGGCAACCGGCTTCCGGGTCACCGCGCATGCGCTACCTTGCTGACGATGGTGGAGGTGAGCCCGACTGACCCCGCGTTTGCCCAGCCGGACAAGCCGATCGGCGCCGCTTTCACAGAGGCGGATGCGGCTCTCGCGAAGCGTGACAAAGGCTGGGCGATGGCGCTGGACGGCACGGCGTACCGGCGTGTGGTCGCCAGTCCAAAGCCGGTTCGTATCCTCGAGATTCAAGCCGTGCGCTGGCTTCTCGCCCACGGAGCTATCGTCATCTGCGCAGGGGGCGGCGGTATTCCGGTGGTCGCCGAACAGAATCGAAGCTATCGGGGCGTGGAGGCAGTGATCGACAAGGATCGCACCGCCGCGCTGATTGCCCGCGAACTCGAGGCCGATCTGCTCGTGATCGCTACCGATGTTGCCGGAGTGTTCCTCGATTGGGGTAAGCCGTCAGCGCGTCCCATCCGCAGCGTGAATCCAGACTCACTGGAAAGGTTGGGGTTTGCGGCGGGATCGATGGCGCCGAAGGTTGAGGCGGCTTGTGATTTCGCCAGACGTACGGGTCACCGCGCGGTCATCGGAGCGCTGGTCGACATTGAGCAGATGATCGCAGGTACCGCCGGAACTTCGATCCGGTGCGGAGACGCCGAATTGTCGGTGGGTGATATGTTGACGACACCCCGGCAGCAGATCGACCGGACGTTTGCTCCCGGTGAATGACGTCCACACCCACGACGCGAAGCTGACGACGCCGTCAGTTCCGGTTAGCGTTGATGGTGCCTACACTTGCCCGATGCACCCGCAGGTCCGTAAGGAGGGGCCGGGCAATTGCCCTATCTGTAAGCACCTCGCGCTGGCCATGGTTGAAACGACATTCGCGTGAGTGCATGATGCAGCCCGGTTCTCAGTTGTGTGCTGAGGTATGTGCGCAGATGGGGCGAAGCAGGTGG
>NZ_CADIKH010000168.1 GCF_902859855.1 Paraburkholderia humisilvae | reverse complement strand
CCCCGGAGGGGGCGGGAGTCCATACCATCAGGCTTGTTGCAGCCTGACAGGCTGCGGCCCTCCATGAAATCCGCTGGCCCGCGCCTCATTCTTCAAGCGAGCCCGAAGCTCTCGAAATGATTCAGGCACTGACGGGCCTCCGGTCTTACCTGGTTTGTCATCTCACCCGATTGCTGCGCAACCTTTCGCCGTTCACCCTGTGTTAAACGTTGATCTTCTTCTTCGTGCAAGCTGTTCAGACTGGCTTCACACTTACATAGTCCCGCTGGTACGGCCGGTCATGGGCCAGCACCGCCCAGATCGTCCGCGCCATCTTGCTGGCAGGCGCCACGACCACCACATTGCGCGGGCGTCGCCCCCCGATCTGTTCGGCCCATTGGCCCGGCTCCTTCGCACGGGTCAGTACGCTGCGCGCGCCGTGAATGAGCAGCGTGCGCAGATACGTGTCGCCTCTTTGCCAATACGGCAATCCCGGTGTGGCTTTCGGCAAGCGTCCAGTGCCTCGGCACCCCGGTCAGTCCGTGCCTTTCGGCGCGGGGAATGGATTTCGCAGCTCGATACCTGGCCCAGGCGTACCTCTGCCAACGCTTCGCCTACGTCGTTACGGACGCACACGCATGACTCGAGGCCGTCGTGGCTGGCTAGACCTTCAACGTATGACTCTTTCATTCACAACACCTTGCCGGTTTTGACCGGCGCACGGACGCGTTCATTTCATTCTTCAAGGTGCCGCAGGCTCACCGGATAGGCCACGTACCAACGCACGCAAGTCAGGACCACATTCATGCCGGCCCTACCTTTGCGTCACGTCGCTGCTCGCACCTCGACACTACACCAGCCGTTCGATCCGAACGGTGGGGAGGCCGGCTATATGATTATCAGAACCCCGGGAAACCCTTCTCCTTGGAGACCGATCGGCGAAGCGCAGATTTGCTACGACTTGTCGGAGCATTAAATACAGTATATAAGACCGAACATGAATCGACCCTTCCCATGGATCACCGCGCCAGCGGACGCATACCGGCTCTGGCAGGAAACCGACGCGGTCGGCGCCGATCGCCGTCCCTTTTCCCCGCGCTCGCGCATCCAGCATGCGGCGATGTTCGACCGCTTTCTTCGCCATCTCGCGACAAAGGGCGTGACGCTTGCCACCTTCGGCACGGCCAACGTCGAAGCTTTCTTCGTCGACGTCGATATGCGATGCGCGCCGGGCACCACGACGCGATTGCGCTACGGCAGGCTGCTCGAGCGGCTGTGCCGTCAGCTCATCGAGGACGGCATCCGCGAAGAGAATCCGGTGACCACCATCGCCGCTTTCGAGCGCTGGCCAGAGGATGAGCCGGTTCCCCTCTATCTTCGCCCCGACGCGGATGCGCGGCTGCAGGCGTGGGTCCAGCCCGCAGCCGACGACGACGCCCGCGCATTGCGCAATCGCGCGATCGTCGCCCTCTTTCTGGCTACCGGCATCCAGGCGACGGAACTTCGACAGGCGCGGTGCGACCATCTGGGCGTCGAGGGCATGCGCCCACTTCTGGAGGTGCCGAAGCGCGGACCGCGTGACTCGCGACGCATCCCGTTGCCGCCGTTTTCGATCGCCACCCTGTCCAGGTGGAAACAGACGCGTGAGCCGGATGCCGGCGACGCCCCTCTCTTTCCGGCCCCCGGTCGTGAGGGCATGGTCAATGACGTGCTACTGGGCAATGTCGTGCGCGAGGCGTTCGAAGCCATCGGATTCCGGGCGCCCGACATGAGTCCGCGCGTGCTGCGCAACACCTATGCTCGCCGGCAGCTGCTCGATGGCCGCGGCAACGTCGACGTGAGCCGGCTGCTCGGGCTGACCAGCCAGCGGACCGTGGTGCGTCTTCGCGCAACCATCGAAAACATTCGACTGGCCGGGTAAGTTACGTTCCTTAACGGTTTCGCCAGCCACCGGGTGGCACTCCGGAAAGGCCGCCTGGCGCTGGGCGTTGGGGTATGGCAGCGGGCGGTATTGTCAAGTCGACGGGTTTGGATCAATGTTGTCGATAAGATCAGGTATCCTAATCAGAAAACGAAGACGCCGACCAGTTCTGCTGTCCACTGCTGCCAGGCAGCCGACGGTGCACGAGCGCAGCGCGGTGGTCACGGGCCTGCATCCGGTGTCGCGGCAAGGGGAAGTACAGCCGGATTGGACCGAAACGGGAAAGAAATGCCTGCGTACGCCGCGCCTCGCGAAAGTCCCGCATCTGGCGCTCGCGTGAGCGTCGGCTGGTGGCTGTTCTCCGCCTGGTTGTTCAGTCGCACGACGGCCCGTCACGAACACGTGTTTCACTGCAACGAGTTCGGGAATGTCTGCCTTTGCCGCCGGGTAGCTGCGCAGCTGGTCCGTGACAATACGCCGTGGCACCGGCGCCGAACGCAGCACCAGTTTGAAGAAGCGTTTTGCCACCGCCTTGTCGCGGCACTTCTGCAGCAGCACGTCCAGTTCCGTACCATGCTCATCCACCGCGCGCCACAGCCAGTGCGGCTCGCCGCGCAGGCACACGGCCATTTCATCGAGGTACCACGTCGAACCCGGCCTGGCGCGTGCCGCCTTTGCGCGACAGGTGAACTGCGACCCAAACCGGCCACATCATTGCCGGATCGATTCGTACGTGACGACCACGCCACGTTCCCGCAGCGGTTCCTCGATGTCCCACAGGCTCAGGCTGAAGCGGTGATACCAACGTACCGCACAGCCGATGACTGACTCAGAAAAACGAAAAACCGGGGAACGCAGATTTGATCTTCTTCATGCGCCCATTCTAGCCGAAGGCTTCAGCAACTTGACAATGCCGCCATGTCCCTTCTTCGCTGTTTTCAGTCCTGTTGCGGGTTACCGTAACTCTGTTCGAGCGGCAGGCATGCGCCATCGCATTCGCGGCAATGCCCGCTATCCGTGCGACTATCATCCCGTTACCAACCGCACGCGCCGCATTCGATCGTGGGGCCACTTTTGTCATTCGACACAACGCGTTCCGTCACTCTGGATGAGATTCCTGCGGGAGCACGTCGACGACGACCCACGGCAATGCTTCGGGAAACACATCGAGGTCGAGGCCCGTTGCATTGCTCGCAATGCTGCATGCCTTCGACCACACGATATCGAGCCACGCCGCATCGCCGAACTTGCCGCGTAGACTCGGCGGGCGGGGCACTTCGATAGTGCAGACCACGATGACACCGAGTCGTACTGGATCGGTGCCGGCTTTATGAACTTGCCGAGAATGAGACGGCAAGGGGCAGATACGACTACTGGTCAGAAAGCAGTCGACGGATTTTGGGCGAGTCCGGCGAATTCATGCCATGCAACGAACCGGGCTGCGAGTTGTTTGCAATAGAGTGAAGCGCGCAACAGACGGCGCTTGAGTGCGAAGTGCTGCCGAATCGGGCAGAAGGTCAATAGGAAAGCCTGCGTACGTCCAGGATCGCGAAAGCCATGCATGTGCCGCTCGCGTGTCGGTTGGTGGCTATTCTCTGCGCGGTTGTTTGGCCGGGCGGCCGCTTTGACGAACACGTGCTTCACGTTCGCAAGCTCCGGGATCCCGGCTTTTGCTGCGGGATAGCTGCGCAACTGCTCGGTGACGAGCTTGCGCGGTGCCGGGTTCGAACGCAGCATACGCCTGAAGAAGCGTTTGGCGGCGGCCTTATCGCGCCGCTTTTGCACCAGGATGTCGAGTTCGGCGCCTTGCTCATCGACCGCACGTCACAGCAGGTACGGTTCGCTGCACAGGGTGCCGGACATCCCGTCGAGGGCGCCACGTGCTACCGGGCTTGCGCCACGCAGCCTTCGCCCGATGAGCGAAGCCCTTGCCGAACTTATCGCACCAGCATCGGATCGTCTCGTATGTCACGATCACCCCACGCTCGAAGAGTCGTTCCTCGATGTCGCGCAAGCTCAACTGAAAGCGGAAATACTAGCGCACCGCGTAACTGATGACTCCGGCCGGAAACGATGACCGTGATAAAGCGATTTCGATTTCTTCATCTCGCCATCTTACTTGACCGCACCACCAATATGACAAGGCCCTCCAGTATGCTACTGGCTGACGGAACAACCGGTTTTCTCCCCTTACGCAAGCAGTAAAGCAATCAACCACGCGACTTCATGTCGCACGTCACCATCGTCCCTACCGCGACCGACTCATCATCTGCTCATTGTTGTCGCGACACGGTCGGCCGGGCTATCCCCGCTTTTCTGCTTTACTTTGCAGATCGAACCCGAAGGCCCGATTGATGGCTGCGCGCGTGCTGGTCTGCAAGCCGTGATGCCGGATACCCTCGTTGACTGCCTGTTCAAGCGCAGCGGGACGCGCACCCGCACCGCTGCCCGCGGGCACCAGTTGCGACCATGACTGTCCCTGCTCTTCCAGATGCACCAGGAACCGGTTGACGCGAGAGCGGTATACCTGATCCAGTTCTTCAGGCAGATCCTTGTGCTCCTGAAGATCCGGCGCAAGCCGAACTTTTTTCATGTCGCCTTGCAGTTTGAACCCGAAGGCCTGGTTGATGGCTGCGCGCGTGTTGGTCTGCAAGCCATAATGCCGGATCCCCTCGTTGACCGCCTGTTCAAGCGCAGCAGGACGCGCACCCGCACCGCTGCCCGCGGCCACCAGTTGCGACCATGACTGACCCTGCTCTTCCAGATGCGCCAGGAACCGGTTGACGCTGGAGCGGTATCGATGATCCACTTCTTCGGGCAAATTCTTCAGCAGATCCTTGTGCTCCTGAAGATCTGGCGC
The DNA here is from genome assembly GCF_902859855.1 of Paraburkholderia humisilvae. Taxonomy (GTDB): domain Bacteria; phylum Pseudomonadota; class Gammaproteobacteria; order Burkholderiales; family Burkholderiaceae; genus Paraburkholderia; species Paraburkholderia humisilvae. Next base: position 780 of record NZ_CADIKH010000168.1, on the reverse strand, counting down.
AAGCCGGACTCTTTGTATGTCGCCTTGCAGCTTGAACCCGAAGGCCTGGTTGATGGCTGCGCGCGTGCTGGGCTGCAAGCCATAATGCCGGATCCCCTCGCTGACTGCCTGTTCAAGCGCGGCAGGACGGACACCCGCACCGCTGCCCGCGGCCACCACAGTTGCGACCATGACTGTCCCTGCTCTTCCAGATGCACCAGGAACCGCTTGACGTTAGAGCGGTATACAGGATCCAGTTCTTCGGGCAGATCCTTCAGCAGATCCTTGTGCTCCTGAAGATCCGGCGCAAGCCGGACTTTTTTTATGTCGCCTTGCAGCTTGAGCCCGAAGGCCTGGTTGATGGCTGCGCGCGTGCTGGGCGGCAAGCTATGATGCCGGATCCCCTCGTTGACTGCCTGTTCCAGCGCAGCAGGACGCGCACCCGGACCGCTGCCAGCGGGCACCAGTTGCGACCATGACTGTCCCCGCTCTTCCAGATGCACCAGGAACCGGTTGACGTTAGAGCGGTATGCAGGACCCAGTTCCTCGGGCAAATCCTTCAGCAGATCGATGTGTTCAGGTAATGTCGGAACGAACCGTGCGTGGGGCTTTGCGCGACTGCTGCCCGGGAGGGGGGCAGCAGGCTGTTGACGCCCTGATGCGTACAGGCTGTCATGGATCTGCTGCTCCGCATGGGAAAGCGGCAGTCCACGCGCCTGCTCTGCGTGGGCCCAGTCAACCAGCGCCGTGCCTGCCGGGTCCGCCCCCGGGCCTTGAGGACGCGGCCTGTCGTCCAGATTC
>NZ_CADIKH010000167.1 GCF_902859855.1 Paraburkholderia humisilvae | reverse complement strand
GTCTCGACGTGATCCTGCACGGCGAACACGTCGAATAAAGGAGCAAAGCGGTTTCACCCGTACCCGTTGTGTAAGCGCAGCAACCCGGCCCGCCTTACGGCGGGCTTTTTTTTCCTTCGTTTCGTTCAACCGCCCCATCGTCCTGGTCAGACCGCAGAAGGGATTGTCGCCAGACAGGCAATGCGTCATATAGACTCCCGCCTGCTATCCTTCTCTCGCAACCGGCGCATGACATGAACGAACAGTGGAGTCCCGATGACATCGCACCTCAAGACGGCGTGCGCGTCATCGTCACCGGTGCGAACAGCGGCATCGGCTATCACACCGCCGCGATGCTGGGTCGACACGGCGCTGAGGTCGTACTTGCGTGCCGCAACGAGCAGCGCGGCGCAGAAGCACTCACTCAATTGCAAAGGGAAATGCCGGGTGCCCAACTGCACCTTGAACATCTTGATCTTGCCAGTCTCACGTCCGTACGGACTTTCGCGGCGCGCCAGCTTGCGCAGCGCCAGCCGCTCGATATTCTCATCAACAACGCGGGCGTCATGGCGCCTTCCCGGCGCATCGAAACGGCCGATGGCTTCGAACTGCAATTCGGCACTAACGTGCTCGGACACTTTGCGCTAACCGCCCTGCTGCTGCCCGCACTTGAGATGGCCGCGCACCGTTCGCCGAACCGGCCTCGTGTAGTGACAATCGCCTCGATCGCACACAAGCGAGGTCGGCTTGATTTCGACGACCTCCAGGCAACACGCCACTATCGGCCAATGTCCGCCTATCGGCAGTCGAAACTGGCGGACCTGATGTTCGCGCTTGAACTCAATCGCCACTTGCGCGCGCGGCAATCGCGCGTGATGTCGGTCGCGGCGCATCCCGGAGTCGCGAATACCAATCTGTTCCGCGATGACCGTTCGGCTGGAGCCGCGGCAACCCGATCTGTCCTGCGCTGCCTTATCGGCACCTTCCTCAACAGCGATGTCGCCGGCGCACTGCCGACGCTTTATGCTGCCACCGCGCCCGCCGTCGTTGACGGTGGCTACTATGGCCCGCGTGGTCTATTCGAGGCCCGCGGCGAACAGGTGGGACCGGCAAAGGTTGCATCTCAGGCACGCAACGAAGCTGATGCCAAGCGTCTTTGGCAAGCTTGCGAAGCATTGACACAGATAATGTTTGAGTGAACTGCACGTCGCGCAGAGCGCTTCGAAAGCGATGACGGTGGCAAAAGCCATCGTGGCAGGCTATTTAACACGTCGCCATTGAGCCGCGCGCTTCGCGAAGCCGCCACCGAGTGCGTGTGAGCGAGAACCTCGATCCGACATCAGTCGTGGAATTCTCTTTCCGCAATCGACGCTTCAGTTGCACAGTAGGTATGGCGCTCTCTTGTGGGCTCCATGCTTGCGGCTCGTGTCCGACCCGCGTTGCGCGCAGCAAGCTCGCGTGTGATTGCATCAAGCAACGGGGGGACATCGAGTTTGGGCAACGCAACCTCGATCAGGGTAAGACAATCGGCATTTGCCGCGGACTCTAATGCGCTCGCGAATTCGCCAGCAGTCGTGGCGACCAGCGACAGCGATTTTCGCCCACGTCCCATGGCTTTGGCGACGAGCGGCCAGTCCCAGCTGGCGATGTCGTTGTACCGTTGGTCCGGACCATGAATCGCCCGCTCGACTGTGTAGCCGTCATTGTTCAGAACGACAATGATCGGCTTTAGCCCATCACGGAGCATCGAGCCAATCTCCTGTGCCGTCAGCAAGGCCGCCCCATCGCCAGTGATCAGCAACGCGCGCTTGTCCGGCAGCGCGGTCAGCGCGCCAAACATGGCCGGCAACGCGTGACCGATCGAAGCCCACAGCGGCTGGCCGATGAATTTCACGTTTGACGGTAAGCGCAGTGTTGCTGCTCCGTAAAAGCTGGTGCCCTGCTCGGCAATGATGAGGTCGCCTGAACGAATGAAGTGCTGGATCATCGACCAGAATGTGGCTTGTGACAGCGGCTCACCCGCAGCGACGGCAGCAGACGGCCGCACGGGGAGCGGCCCGGTATTCGCGGACCAAGGTCCGTGTGTGGCGAGACGCCCCTCCACAAGCCGGTTGATGCATCGCACGGATACCGCCATCGTCAGGTTCGGATAGGACTTCCCGGCCACGGCCGCGCCAAACGGCTTGATGTCGATAAAACGCGATGCATCGATGCGATGGCTAAAGCCACCTGACGATATGTCAGAAAATGTCGCGCCCAATCCGATCACCAGATCGGACGACTCCACTACACGCTTGGTCGGCTCGTCGGAAAATGCGCCGATATAGAGTCCAAGGAAGGACGGAAGCGACTCGTCTACCATGCCTTTACCGGTGCAAAGCGTCGCCCAGCGCATGTTGCTGGCTCTCAGCATTTCCTCGATCACTGCTTTTTGCCCGAAACGGTCAGCAAGGAAGTCCGTCAGCACGACGGGAGCCGTAGCCTCGTTGAGCAGACGACCAACATGAGCCGAGAACGCTGCGAGTTCATCGTCGCTATGGCGCGGGACAGGTCTCTCCAGCGGCCCGGGATGAGCTGGCAGCGGCGCGCTCGCGACGTCGGTCGGCAGCATGATGTACCCGGGTTGACTGTGCGCCAGCATCGATTTCAACACACGGTCGATCTCTTGCACTGCGTTGGAGACAGTGAGCCGCGCATGGGCGACCGAGACTTCGGCGCTCGCTCGCATGAAGTGCCCGAAATCGCCGTCGGCTAACGTATGGTGCAGCGCGAGTCCGCTGGCTTGTGCTTCTACCGGAGGCGCACCGACGATGTGCAAGACGGGCAGACGTTCGGCATAAGAACCCGCCAGACCGTTGATCGCGCTGAGTTCGCCTACGCCATAGGTGGTAAGGATTGCCCCCGCGCCTCTGCAGCGTGCGTAACCATCGGCCGCGTATGCCGCGTTCAATTCGTTTGCGGTGCCGACCCAGCGAATGTGAGGGTGTTTGACGACGCTATCAAGGAAGACCAGGTTGTAGTCACCCGGAACGCCGAACAGATGCTCAATGCCTATCTCCGACAACCGGTTGAGCAAGTGGTCGCCGATGGTAACTGCGTACTGCATGTGTGCCTCAAATAGAAAAACGGGATGTTTCGTGACGCCATAGTGCTTTCAGAAAGCCATCATCTACTATTACATTTTCCCGCATTGTTTAGTAATACTACTATTACGCTACATAAGCATTCTTTGTGAAGTCATGTTCAAAAGCGTATTCATGTGCCGGATGGCCACAAGCGACGTCCCGGTTCAATAGATTTGATGCACGACACCGTGTTATGTTCCTTCAACCCTTGCTCTGAATCTGTAAAGTCGTGGGGTACATATTCGTGCTTTGACCAGGTGACGATGCCATCACAGAAGTCAACCGCAACAGTGAGTTCCCAAAAAAGCGTTGAATCGCCAATGCTTGCGCGCGATGACGCGCCCGCGAGAGCGACTTGCGTTCGACCACGTCTGATTGTCCCGATTTTCGGATCACGTGAGTCAGGTTGTCTGGCATATCAATCCCTATGCAACCGGATGCGCTCGTAGACCGGTCGACCTGATCGATCGACAACAATCTATTGCATGCGCTGGAACATCGACTGCTGACGCAGACCTCGCAAATGAAGGCGAGTATGAATATCCCCGTCAGTTGTTCGTATTTGGCAAAACGTTTTCCGGTGCTCGTGAATCGAAGTCAACACGCGCATGATCTAATTCGACCATCGATCGCATACAGGTATGTACCGACGCCTTTGCCGAAAAGGGTGAGCGGTATCCTCACGAACGGTGGACTTACGATGCGCGATCATGAATTTTCGTCCGGACCGGACTATGACAAGAGGCCAATATGATTTACGAGCTAAGTCAGCGATTCTATTTCGAGGCTGCGCACTCGCTTGAGCGGGAGATTGATGCTGAAGGAAGTCGGCGTATCCATGGGCACACCTATCACGCACAAGTGTTTGTTCGTGGATTGCCTGATCCGCGGACGAACATGATAGTTGACCTCGGCCGTCTCAACCAGATGATCGTCTCGGTCCGTGACCAGCTCGATCATCGCTTTCTCGACGAGGTTTCCGGATTAGGCGTTCCGACGCTCGAAAATCTATGTGTCTTTATTTACAACAAGCTGCGGCCCGCGATTCCGCAACTCATACGTGTTGCAATCGAACGTCCGGCAAGCGGCGACCGTTGCGATTACATTGCCGCTACTGAGGTAGCCGCCTGAAGGCACTGGGGGGAATCGATTGGAGGCTATATAAAAATAGTCCACCTACGGAAACATATCCTCGCTGCCAAATATCTGGAGCGGTGCATCACGCGTGACCTACTATGAATAAAGTCGTGAACGGGACGACTGCGATTGCAATGCTGCTGCTCGTGTGTGCGTCCTGTTCCGCCGCGCTGCGATGCCGTCAATGACAGGCTGGATCTGCCACAGTCGGTGGTGACCACTGCGTGAAACGCCTGAAGACAGATGTGCTTCAGACGTACACCGATCCAATCCGCATCACGAGGGGCAACGATTGCTTCCTGAAGGATTTCGATCCAGGCGACATGCGCCGATTCAAAATGGATAAGCAGGAAGCGTTGCAACTTCTCCCGCGCAGTTCGAAATGGCTCGCAACGGAGCAGGCGATCCTCTACGCGCAGGATTCCTGGTCAGTGCTGCTGGTGTTCCAGGCCATGGACGATGCGGGAAAAGACGGGACCAGAAAGCGGTCCTGATCATCTGGAGCGGCTCCGACCCGAAATCGACGACACCGGGAGAGACGAAGATGAGCGCAGTTGAGAGTACGGCTTCCCTTTCCAACAGGAGGGCTGGCTTGCGCAATGATCCGGTGAGGTAAGCCTCCAACGTTCGAAAGAAGGCTATCGCCAACTGCATGATCCACAAGAACGACACCAGTTGCAATAGCAATGAATAACATGGAATGCGTGGCAACCAACGTGACAATTGTTCACTTTGTCGGCGCGATATTTCAGCTACGTTTTGTGACGACGCCTGGTTTTAAAAGATTGAAGTCTGACTGAAAGCGCGATCTTTTCGCTCGCTCCTTTTCCAGTCGACCGAGGCCCAGATTCTCAATATTGAGCACATTGACGCTCGCGCACGTCTTTAGGGACATTGCGCCCCCAGATCCCCAAGGCCATTTGAGATTTCCACGCTATGCAGAGCCAGTGCGTCAAAGACATTCGCCCTTCTCCCGGCCATACCCATGCTTTTCATATGAGAGCGCTTAAACATGATCATCAAAACCGTTTTGGACTTATTCGATCATCAGGTTAGTTTGTCGCCCGATGGAATCGCGCTAGCGAGTGGATCGACGACCCTGACATACGGTGAGCTTGCGTTGCGTAGCGACGCAGTCGCTCACTTTCTGGTTGAACACGGAGTCAACCGCGGAGCGCTGATTCCCATCGAAGCGACCCGTTCAATCGACTATATCGTGGCCATCATCGGTGTCTTGAAGGCCAACGCGGTATACGTTCCGATTGACTACCAACACCCCAGTGAGAGGAAGAAGCTCATCCTGGAGCAAAGC
>NZ_CADIKH010000166.1 GCF_902859855.1 Paraburkholderia humisilvae | reverse complement strand
TGCCTCATTGCGGGCCCGGCAGAATCGCTGGCCAGTGATCCGGATGGAGGGTCTTGCCGCACCAAAGCCTGAGTAATGCTGCCAGTCATACCTGTCCCGTGATGATCTGAAGAGGAATTTCGCCACACAGGCGCCATGAGGAAGCGAGGCTGCGCCCCCGGCTTCGCAGCCCGGCAGGCCGACGCTGGCGTCAGCGGTGCTCACACCCGTCATCGACGGGCAGCCGCATGACAAAGCTGGAAAACGGCACTGTCGCCCGCCATGATCCTGGGAGCGTCCCGCATCGCCCTGCGCCCCATGCCGGGCGCGTGGATCTTATCCCGCTCCCCCTGCGCGCTCAAGCAGGCTGCCCAGTCCCTTTTCGTATTCGGGCGGGAATTTTGCGCATCCGGATCAGGGACGGCTTGCATGCAATCCGTGGCCTTGAGATAAGTCTTCAACGCCAGCGACGTGGAAAACGTAAAGACAATCACCTTTCGACTTGCGCGGCACAGGTCGACGTTCAAGAAAACGGAATGAACATTCCTGGGACAGGGCCGCGAAATCAGTCTGATGTGGCGGCAAGCAGTTCGAAGACTCTCGTGGACCTCGATCACTCACATCTCGCGAATCATGCGTTGCCTCGGCGTGCGACTGTTCACGCGCACCATCGAATCGCAGCAGCGCGAGGGGCATGATCATCGGCAACCTGCTGAACCTGTGAAATTCGTTCCGCAAGCCCATTTTCGTCAAAATAGTATAGTTGCACCCGCAACCAACCGTGCGCCTCCCCTCCCGAACAAAGCCGGTTCGCGCCACTTCAAGGGCCGAGGTGATCATTGCGTCAGACAACGCAGGCCGCCCGGCCACCGTTGTGCCCACCCATCAGGCCGCACACACCGCTGTCGCGCCATGCGTGCGACCAGTTGCAAGCGCTCTGTCCGCTGACACCAAGCTGCTCGGCAATATCGAGAGGCTCGTTGGGAGAGCTGTCGATGGCGGCCTCAGTAATATTGCCAGAGAAGCGCTAACGGAGATCCAAATTATCGTTATCGCGACAGAAGCCTCAGTACCTCGTCTACCACGACCGGTGAAAGGTACTGCCTACGCATAAGGGGGAGGCTGAATCTCTTTGCGCGGGTGTGCGGTAACGCGATAGGTTGGGAAGTGGCGAGGGTGATCGTGAAGACGATGATGATAATGGAACGACCATTCCGCATCGCCTTCGCTTATTCCCCACTGCGAGGCCTTGTGCTTTCTCAAACCACGATCGCGGATTAGCCCAACTACGAATAAGTCTCTTGCTTTTTTCATGTCACCGCCGGCATGGGAAAACCATCCTTCCTTGACAATGCCATCAAGCTCTTTATAGAGAATTTCACGGCCCGGGCCCGGTACGTAGCCTGTCTTACCACCGGACACAGTGGTTGCAGTTCGCGCCATCGAATCAAGAAACATATCATTGAACGATAGACTGGCATATGAATAGTATTCGGGAAGTTTTACGAAAGATGTCCCGCTTGACTCCAATTTTGCCTCTCCCAGATCGGCTCGAATCACTTTCATCGTCAATTCCTCGAGCAGGGCTTTTTCAGCTGATCCAGCCTCGCCGGATGCAACTTCTTGCACGAGATCATTCATCCCCTTTTCATCGCCAGTTACACGTAGCCGGGTAATCTTTATGTGCAGGTCGTGCAGTGCATCCGCCCCTTCCGACTCACTATCTTCCGTGATTGACCCCGTCGCACTACTCGAAGTTACGGGGGCCTCAGTCGTCACGCCCGTTGCCACGGATGATGAAGCAACCGTTCTAGTTGCGTTCTTCGGAGCATCCTCGCCGTCAGGTAGCGAACCAGAAACGGCTTGCCCTCCTGGATACATGCCGACAGTATCAGCGACCTTCTCTGGAACGGTTAGCCATTGCTTGGTCTCCTTGAGTTTGGAGACTTTCTGGCTAATCAGGGTCTGTAAATTTTTAATCTCCATTTTCGACAGACCCTCGGTCACCTTCCTTGAAAAGGAAGCAAAATTATTCGCTGCCGTGGCCTTGTTAGGGCTCTTGATGCTTTTCAAGGACAATGATGACCCCGCACCCGCAAACGTAAGAGCGGCATTGATTATCATCATAGCACCGATCTCTGCATCGCCTTGACGCAGATAGTCGTCGGCCTGAATTAACTCGCCGATCCCAGGAACGGCGAGACCGAGCTGCTTGAGCCCCTCCTCGCTATTACCTCTTAGCAACTCTCGAGTACCATCAAAAAGCTGACGCATGTTACCGATCAATGGCATGGCGCGTGTCATCTCGTCGAACGATATGTCACCCTTTATCCAGCCAAAGATCGCTGTGGTAAAGGAGTACCAACCGCCCAATACAGGCAGGCTTTTCAGACGCAGGTGGTTGCGCGCACGTGCGAGTTCGATCGGTGACATGGCCTCTTTCTCGTCGATAATCGCCTCGATGTTCCGTTTGATGTTTGCGTCGTTCATCGGCAGTCCTTCGGTCCGCACACGGTGTCTGGCGAAGGGAATGATTTTCGGGGATGTGCGCAAATATTCACCATAGACCGCGTTGCGAGCATCCTCGCGCAGGATAGGCGGGAGAGGCCCGTGCGGGTCCGTACGCGCTGAGTGAGCCGATTTGATGTAGTCGTTAATCCGCGTATCCAAATCAGCCGGTTCTGATGGTAGGCTACCAAACTCGGAAATGTACGCATCTTCAAATATCTGAATGGCGCCATCCTGATTGGGGGATGGCGATCCGAGGTGGGCGGCAATTATCGTACCGGCGCGTACCTTTCCAGCCTCACCAAGGCCCTCAAATTCACGCTGGAGCTCAGGTAAATCGAACGGAGTATATTGCTTCCCCGTTTTCTGCTTTACTGCAGTTGCCATCGCAGTTGCCGCCGTTCCGCTCCCGAATTGCGTGTCGATCCCCAGTTCGTCGAACTTGGCATGAACCATGGCGGATATATCACTCCCGTCGAAAAGACTGGTGCCTTCACCGAGAGTGTTTGGATGAGCGCTGTCGTGCGAACGAACCACCATGATCGTAACAGCCTGTCCGGACAGATATTCCACCGCATTCTTTCCGTAAGGAATATTGGGTATGACATTGCCATCGAACACGTGCGGATCGATGACATTCGTTGCATTTTTCTTAGGCGATTTTGAAAAAAGATCCCTCATTATGTAAGGCGAAATTTTCGACTTTATAAACAATTTTGACGCAGAATAAGAGTGTTGCCAATCCCAATCGTTAACAAATTCAATATTCTTGTCAATTTTTTTGATTTCGTACCGGATAGCATGCATTGCCACTTGCTCCGGGACATCAGCCTGGATGTTGAATACCTCACGCAGATTAGGATGAGCAGGCCGGCGGGCGGTCAGATAACTATCCAGGGTGGTCTTGTTAACGAGCTCTTCTCCGGCCTCGTCCAGCTGCGTCATGACGGCTTGCATACGCACGGCTTTTTCAAAATCTCCCGCCGCAACTACAAGCGCAAAAGGTGGAACGGGTTCATTAGTGGAAATTTTATGTTCGTTATAGTCCAAGTAAATGATTGCGGCCAGATCGAGGACATTGTCGCTGGTAATGTGCGCATTGCCGTCCAAGTTGATACGCGCTGTCAACGACGAGTCCCAGTCACTGGAGCCTTCTTTTTGGAACTCTTGTCTTGGCGCGCGTAATTTTACGCCTAGTATCTCTGACGCCTGTTGCAAGGCATCTTCCACCGTCATTCGCGGTCGGGAGCGCGTCTTGGAAATTGCCAAATTTCCATGATCGCGCCACCAATTGTTTAGCTTATCTAATCGAATATCAAAACTGTCCTCTGCGTAGTTGACCGGTTGTCGTGGATCAAACGAATCAGCACCTTGAACTGTTTCCCTTCGCACGCGCAATTCGGATGGAAACATTTCTTCATACCATTTGTCTGCTTCCGCCATTTTCTTTTCCCATTCTGGGCTGATCACGTTTTGATACGAATTGGATGACCAGTCCGAACTGCCTTCGCTTTGGAGCGAAGCTAGCGATGAATCGCAGGTGTGGTCCGGTAAAGGCTGCAAGGCGTTGCCCCGCCCTTGGATCGGTTCCTGTCCAACGTTCGCGGTTGTAACCGGCATTGCCGCCACGACCGGGCCACCCGATAGCTGAAGAATGTAGAAAAGATTCCGGTATAATGCGTTGCCCCTCGCAGGCAAGGTGCGGGGAGTTGGCTGCCAACGTTTTCCCGTGGACTCCAATAGACGCCTGTTTTGTGGTTCCACGTAGTCAGCGATCTTCGCAGCCACCCATGCTTTCTTTTCGATCCGCAGTACGCCGCGCGGCGATACGTTTGCCCGGATTGCCTCTTTCTTTGCTGTCTGCGCGACGTCGTCCGGCGTTGCGCCGTTCTCCCGTGTATTCAGCGCCACCTGGAGAATCTGCGGCCCAAGGCGCGCGTCCCGGCGCGAGACGGTCAGAGGTCTTTTCGGCTCCAGTTCGGCGAGCTGGTTCCCCAGTTCCATTATGGCCTGTCCCCAGGCCGGGCCTTCCCATGCTCGCTGAAAGGCTGACCGGAGTCGCCCGGGTGTCGACGGCGACACGACCTTCGACAGCACACCACGCGCGAGCTCTGTGGCACCAGACAGCCTGCCAGGCTGACAAATGGGGCTGAGCGAGCCGGCAGTCGGCCGGGAGGAGCCGAGTTGCGCCGGAGAATCGGCGTCATTAGGCTGTTGGGCCGCCCGGCGCAAAATGTCGTCGATGGGCATGGTGGGATTTACGATACTTTGAAGGAGGATGCAGTGTATGGTGGAGTCGGGCAACCTGCGTGACCGGTTGCGCAACCGCTCTTGACTCGCCGCAATCCCAGAGGGAGCGTCACGAATTCGGACGGCAGGATACGTGAACCGCTGGGCTCTCAAACGGGCATGGTGCTGTATGGGGGTTTGCTGCGATCCCGTTTCCCAGGGCGCAGGCGGATGGGCCCCTCCAATACGTTAATAAATACCTAGAGTAAATTGATCACCAGAATCCAATGGCAGCGGCAACAGAATAGACTATCGCGTCCAGCACAATAACCTCCGGTAGGCCGAAATTATATTAAACATGATGTTTATATTATAAAAACTTATTGCAATAATAAAATTGACATGTAAAATCAAGAGAACTAGCATTATTTTTCCGCTTTTCTTTCAGGCTAAGCGTGCATCGACGTATTGCGAGCATGTGGCATATTGATGTGCAAGTTCCGAGCTGCGAACGGGCGAAAAGCCTCCGATGGCGTCCTCGACCGTCAAGGGGACCCCTAATGCACCGCGATATGGTTATGCCTATCGACGCTCGTCGGAGGGTTTTGCCAAAGTATGGCGGGATGGACGAGAAAACTCGGTTGCTATGAATTGCTTATGAACCGAGCGAGTAGAAATACTGAGCCGCGGAGAGTGAGGCTTTGCCAAAGTCCTTCATCTGCCCTTTCTTGATCATGTGCATGTATATGAACGCCTCCCGTTTGCGAAGCAATTTCGCATGCTTTGACGTCCAGGATCGGCTGCGGCTGTATATACGGCCTTACTGCAAAACGGACGCAGC
>NZ_CADIKH010000165.1 GCF_902859855.1 Paraburkholderia humisilvae | reverse complement strand
CGTAAACGCACGAACCCCGCCTGGGAGGGCGGGGTTGGGGCGTCTGGAAAGGGGAGCCTGACGATTACCTACTTTCACACGGGGATCCGCACTATCATCGGCGTGGAGTCGTTTCACGGTCCTGTTCGGGATGGGAAGGGGTGGGACCGACTCGCTATGGTCATCAGGCATGAGGGGTTGCCGGGTCGCGTGCGGTTGGGTTCAACCGGGGTGCGCCACAGCCAATCGGGAAGAAGCGGGGGTGTAACGGGTGCAAGAGAATGGGGGGTTGTGTTGTCGGTGGCACAACAACGATCACTGGCCTGGCGTGTGGCTCGCCCCTTGCGGGGGCGGGGTCCGGGTAAATGCTGAAGCATTAACCATGACCGCGAAACACACCGGTTATAGGATCAAGCCTTACGGGCAATTAGTATCAGTTAGCTTAACGCATTACTGCGCTTCCACACCTGACCTATCAACGTCCTGGTCTTGAACGACCCTTCAAGGGGCTCGAAGCCCCGGGGATATCTCATCTCAAGGCGAGTTTCCCGCTTAGATGCTTTCAGCGGTTATCTCTTCCGAACATAGCTACCCGGCGATGCGACTGGCGTCACAACCGGTACACCAGAGGTTCGTCCACTCCGGTCCTCTCGTACTAGGAGCAGGTCCCTTCAAATATCCAGCGCCCACGGCAGATAGGGACCAAACTGTCTCACGACGTTTTAAACCCAGCTCACGTACCTCTTTAAATGGCGAACAGCCATACCCTTGGGACCGGCTACAGCCCCAGGATGAGATGAGCCGACATCGAGGTGCCAAACACCGCCGTCGATATGAACTCTTGGGCGGTATCAGCCTGTTATCCCCAGAGTACCTTTTATCCGTTGAGCGATGGCCCTTCCATACAGAACCACCGGATCACTATGACCTGCTTTCGCACCTGCTCGACGTGTCAGTCTCGCAGTCAAGCACGCTTATGCCATTGCACTATCGGCACGATTTCCGACCGTACCTAGCGTACCTTCGTACTCCTCCGTTACGCTTTGGGAGGAGACCGCCCCAGTCAAACTGCCTGCCATGCACTGTCCCCGAACCCGCTTCAGGGTCCAAGGTTAGAACCTCAAACAGATCAGGGTGGTATTTCAAGGACGGCTCCACGGGCACTGGCGTACCCGCTTCACAGCCTCCCACCTATCCTACACAGACCGGTTCAAAGTCCAATGCAAAGCTGCAGTAAAGGTTCATGGGGTCTTTCCGTCTAGCCGCGGGGAGATTGCATCATCACAAACACTTCAACTTCGCTGAGTCCCGGGAGGAGACAGTGTGGCCATCGTTACGCCATTCGTGCAGGTCGGAACTTACCCGACAAGGAATTTCGCTACCTTAGGACCGTTATAGTTACGGCCGCCGTTTACCGGGACTTCAATCAGGAGCTTGCACCCCATCATTTAATCTTCCGGCACCGGGCAGGCGTCACACCCTATACGTCCACTTTCGTGTTTGCAGAGTGCTGTGTTTTTATTAAACAGTCGCAGCCACCAGTTTATTGCAACCCCTTCACCCTCCGCCCGCGGGGGCGTCAAGCTACAGGGGCGTACCTTATCCCGAAGTTACGGTACCAGTTTGCCGAGTTCCTTCTCCCGGGTTCTCTCAAGCGCCTTAGAATACTCATCTCGCCCACCTGTGTCGGTTTGCGGTACGGTCAATGTGAAACTGAAGCTTAGAGGCTTTTCCTGGAACCCCTTCCGGTTGCTTCATCGCCTGAGCGACTCGCGCCACGCCCTTGAATTGCGTGCCCGGATTTGCCTGAGCACCTTCTCCAACGCAGCGACCGGGACTTCCAACACCCGGACAACCTTCCGCGATCCGTCCCCCCATCGCATTTCACACTGGTGCAGGAATATTGACCTGCTTCCCATCAGCTACGCATTTCTGCCTCGCCTTAGGGGCCGACTCACCCTACGCCGATGAACGTTGCGTAGGAAACCTTGGGCTTACGGCGAGGGGGCCTTTCACCCCCTTTATCGCTACTCATGTCAGCATTCGCACTTCCGATACCTCCAGCACACCTTCCGGTGCGCCTTCGCAGGCTTACGGAACGCTCTCCTACCATGCGTGCAAGCACGCATCCGCAGCTTCGGTATATGGCTTAGCCCCGTTACATCTTCCGCGCAGGACGACTCGATCAGTGAGCTATTACGCTTTCTTTAAAGGATGGCTGCTTCTAAGCCAACCTCCTGACTGTTTTTGCCTTCCCACTTCGTTTCCCACTTAGCCATATTTGGGGACCTTAGCTGGCGGTCTGGGTTGTTTCCCTCTTGACACCGGACGTTAGCACCCGATGTCTGTCTCCCGTGATTGCACTCTTCGGTATTCGGAGTTTGCTATGGCGAAGTAATCCGCAATGGACCCTTCAACCATGACAGTGCTCTACCCCCGAAGGTGATACACGAGGCACTACCTAAATAGTTTTCGGAGAGAACCAGCTATTTCCAGATTTGTTTAGCCTTTCACCCCTATCCACAGCTCATCCCCTAGTTTTTCAACACTAGTGGGTTCGGACCTCCAGCACGTGTTACCGTGCCTTCATCCTGGCCATGGATAGATCATCTGGTTTCGGGTCTACACCCAGCGACTATGACGCCCTGTTCGGACTCGCTTTCGCTACGCCTGCCCTATTCGGTTAAGCTTGCCACTGAATGTAAGTCGCTGACCCATTATACAAAAGGTACGCCGTCACCCTTGCGGGCTCCGACTGTTTGTATGCATGCGGTTTCAGGATCTGTTTCACTCCCCTCCCGGGGTTCTTTTCGCCTTTCCCTCACGGTACTGGTTCACTATCGGTCGATCACGAGTATTTAGCCTTGGAGGATGGTCCCCCCATCTTCAGACAGGATTTCACGTGTCCCGCCCTACTTGTCGTACACCCAGTTCTTCCTCCCGGTTTTCGCCTACGGGGCTATCACCCGCTATGGCCGCACTTTCCAGAGCGTTCGGCTAACCATGAAGATAACGTGTACCGGCTGGTCCCATTTCGCTCGCCACTACTCTGGGAATCTCGGTTGATTTCTGTTCCTGCGGCTACTTAGATGTTTCAGTTCGCCGCGTTCGCCTCACATGACCTATGGATTCAGTCATGGATACTCCATTCGGAGTGGGTTTCCCCATTCGGATATCGGTGGATCAAAGCTCGTTTGCCAGCTCCCCACCGCTTTTCGCAGGCTACCGCGTCCTTCATCGCCTGTGATCGCCAAGGCATCCACCACATGCACTTGTTCGCTTGACCCTATAACGGGTGTGTCTCATGCTGCTCCACACGCCGCTACAGGCTGAGTTTTCGCGTTGTGCCGTATTCCAAGCGCCCTCTCTTCGAGGACCCTTAAATACTTTCGATACAATCACAACCCTGATTCACCCGCGCGCATCCATCTCAAGATGCGCCCGGTGAATCTCTCTTACTGCTTCTTCCTGATTGTTAAAGAACGACAGCCGACCACTCCTGCAGTCGACGCTGGCTGGCGCAATCGCCAATACGCAGACCGCCGCCCGCTTCACACGGGCCGGCACTCTCCGGATTGGGGACTGTGGTGGAGGATGACGGGATCGAACCGACGACCCCCTGCTTGCAAAGCAGGTGCTCTCCCAGCTGAGCTAATCCCCCGCATGACACCGCCCGAAGGGATCTTCATCGCAGCCACCGATGGTGGGTCTGGCTGGATTCGAACCAGCGACCCCCGCCTTATCAAGACGGTGCTCTAACCGACTGAGCTACAGACCCCTTCAGCCTGTCCTTCAATGCACAGCCGACAAGTGTGAGCGCTCAACTTTGAGACGCAAAGCTCGGGAAAGGAGGTGATCCAGCCGCACCTTCCGATACGGCTACCTTGTTACGACTTCACCCCAGTCATGAATCCTACCGTGGTGACCGTCCTCCTTGCGGTTAGACTAGCCACTTCTGGTAAAACCCACTCCCATGGTGTGACGGGCGGTGTGTACAAGACCCGGGAACGTATTCACCGCGGCATGCTGATCCGCGATTACTAGCGATTCCAGCTTCACGCAGTCGAGTTGCAGACTGCGATCCGGACTACGATCGGTTTTCTGGGATTGGCTCCGCCTCGCGGCTTGGCAACCCTCTGTTCCGACCATTGTATGACGTGTGAAGCCCTACCCATAAGGGCCATGAGGACTTGACGTCATCCCCACCTTCCTCCGGTTTGTCACCGGCAGTCTCCCTGGAGTGCTCTTGCGTAGCAACTAGGGACAAGGGTTGCGCTCGTTGCGGGACTTAACCCAACATCTCACGACACGAGCTGACGACAGCCATGCAGCACCTGTGTGATGGCTCCCTTTCGGGCACGCCCGGCTCTCACCCGGCTTCCATCCATGTCAAGGGTAGGTAAGGTTTTTCGCGTTGCATCGAATTAATCCACATCATCCACCGCTTGTGCGGGTCCCCGTCAATTCCTTTGAGTTTTAATCTTGCGACCGTACTCCCCAGGCGGTCAACTTCACGCGTTAGCTACGTTACCAAGCCAATGAAGGCCCGACAACCAGTTGACATCGTTTAGGGCGTGGACTACCAGGGTATCTAATCCTGTTTGCTCCCCACGCTTTCGTGCATGAGCGTCAGTATTGGCCCAGGGGGCTGCCTTCGCCATCGGTGTTCCTCCACATCTCTACGCATTTCACTGCTACACGTGGAATTCCACCCCCCTCTGCCATACTCCAGCAATGCAGTCACCAATGCAGTTCCCAGGTTAAGCCCGGGGATTTCACATCGGTCTTACATCACCGCCTGCGCACGCTTTACGCCCAGTAATTCCGATTAACGCTCGCACCCTACGTATTACCGCGGCTGCTGGCACGTAGTTAGCCGGTGCTTATTCTTCCGGTACCGTCATCCTCCATCCATATTAGGAACGAAGTTTTCTTTCCGGACAAAAGTGCTTTACAACCCGAAGGCCTTCTTCACACACGCGGCATTGCTGGATCAGGCTTTCGCCCATTGTCCAAAATTCCCCACTGCTGCCTCCCGTAGGAGTCTGGGCCGTGTCTCAGTCCCAGTGTGGCTGGTCGTCCTCTCAGACCAGCTACGGATCGTCGCCTTGGTGGGCCTTTACCCCACCAACTAGCTAATCCGCCATCGGCCGCTCCTTGAGCGCGAGGCCTTCCGGTCCCCCGCTTTCATCCCCAGATCGTATGCGGTATTAATCCGGCTTTCGCCGGGCTATCCCCCACTCCAGGACACGTTCCGATGTCTTACTCACCCGTTCGCCACTCGCCGCCAGGGTTGCCCCCGCGCTGCCGTCCGACTTGCATGTGTAAGGCATGCCGCCAGCGTTCAATCTGAGCCAGGATCAAACTCTTCAGTTCAATGCCTGTTACTTTTCGGTTCCACAGTTTCCTGCGAACCGGTCGCTCACTCAAAACGTACTGACGAGTGCTTCCAGCCATAAAGCCGGAAGCCCTTCAATACTTCCGTGAGCACCTGATACTTTTGCTCGCGATGGCCCCAAGACCATCGTGCGCCGCCATCAAGCGCCCACACTTATCGACTGTGTATTGTTAAAGATCGCTTCACGCAAAAAGGCCGGATCGCTCAACCACCGCACCCCACCA
>NZ_CADIKH010000164.1 GCF_902859855.1 Paraburkholderia humisilvae | reverse complement strand
GCGTTCGACGTGGCGGGAGCTGGAAACGTGACTACGGTTGCCGGATTGCGGGCCATCGCGAAAGCGGTGGAATCACCACCGGCGCCTACCGGTGCGCGCGCCAGTTCTCGACCCTACCGGGGAGGAGAAACAGGGAAATAGTTTGACTACGCCCTGTTTCTTACTCCACTCAAGGTCAAAGGCCAGTGGAAATACCTTTATCGCGCTGTGGACAAGGAGGGCAACACGGTCGATTTCCCGCGCTGCGCGCCCACCGCGACAAGGCTGCAGCCCGTCGGTACTTCGACAGGGCGATTGACCGGAACGGCGAACCCGGGACGGTTACGGTGGACAAAAGCGGCGCGAACCTGGCTGCGCTCGAATCGTCGAGCAGGATCACCGCGCCATCAAACGTAGCGTCAGGCCGATGCTGGTTTCAGGGATTTGCTGTGTGCGCGCATCATTCTGGCCGGCATAGAGATCATGCGCATGATTCGCAAAGGGCAGATGAAGAGCGATGACGTTGATCGAACGGTTGCCGCGCAATTCTACTCGCTGCTTGTATAAGGAGTCCTACTCAATCCGCAATGCCGCTTGTCCTGTCTCCCTTATTGCGACAAAACCTCGGGCGTTGCATCGGGCATCGTGCTGGCCGATGCTGGATACGGTGACGAAACCGCTTTCCGCGATGGCGTAACTGAACTGGGTTTGCTGTACGCGGTTGGGATCCGGCCTGGCACTTCTGTGTGGGCATACGGGATGGCGCCGCGTCCGCCCAGGTCCTGGAGCGGGCGCGGCAAGCCACCGACATTGCTGCGCCGTGCGCCTGGCCACGAACCACTTGGGGTGAAGGAACTGGCCATGCAATTACCCGTGAACGTCTGGCGGAGCGTCACCTGGCGCGAAGGCAGCAACGCCGCACTCTGCTCACGTTTTGCCACCGTACGGGTTCGTCCCGCGCATCGTGACTATCGGCGAAGTACCGTTCGCGACGAGGAATGGCTGCTCATTGAATGGCCCGATGGCGATCCGGAGCCACTCAAATACTTTCTGAGTACCGCCCCCGGGGAAGCGACACTTGAGCAGCTTGTGTTCGTGGCAAAGATGCGTTGGCGCGTCGAGCGCGATTATCAGGACCTGAAACAGGAGTTCGGACTCAGTCACTACGAAGGGCGAGGCTGGTGTGGCTTTCATCACCATTCCACATTGAGTATCGCTGCATATGGGCTTCTGATGGCCCAGCGACTCAGGATGCGATCAGATGTGCGCGATAAAAACACCTCATCGAACGCGCAACGCCTGCGCTTTCCCCGGATTACGTCCCACAGGGCAGTCCGGCGCGCACAACGCCACGTTCCTGATTCCATTACCACGTTTTGCGTATCCTGCCTGGACTGCGGCTCACCCAGCGATGGTACGGTAACAGACTGGCGAATGATTTTGAGAGGGTATCGCGACATAACCCCTGCACTTTGCCCGCCGCCGGCAGTTCAAGCTCCGGCGAAAACGAAAGATGTCGGAGTCTGGTTCCCTGACGCTTGCCTGCGACGCAATGGGCTGCCACGCACGAGTGCCTGATCGATTGCATTCATTTCATGCTTCCCTCCGTCGCTCGTCATCCTGAAGATCTTGTACCCGTGCGGGTCTTCGCTGCCATTATGAACAGATGCGTGAGCGTTCATGTCGGCGAACCGGTTAATCCCATTGACATACTCTTTCAATAAAGCGCGCCCAACATCATCCGTTGTGAAAAACTTCACGCGCTCCTGCGTGTCGACGCTCCCTGATTTCTTGAGGGCGATGTCAAGATTTCTGCGAAGATCTTTAACATTCATGCCGGAGGCGCGGTATTCCTGATACATCTTCTCGCTCGAGCGCAGTCTGGCCAGTTTGCCAAACACATCCGTGTTGGCACGGATGTCTGACTTAACCCTGTACATCAATTCGAGATTCTCGAGAACCGCATTATTCGAAAAAAGCATCGCCCCAACATCACTGAAGCGCAGCTTGCCAAGCACCGACTTGTCCTCATTGAATTCGCCGTGCTCGTTCAGAAAGGTTTCCCCCAGGAGCGGTCTCTGACTGATGTGCATTGAGGGAGACGAGCCAAGGATTGTTGCCTTCACAACCTTGGAATCTGTATTGTGCGCTCCACCCACGCTCGCATAGACACCCACGCCGAGTGCTAGCCCCCCCGAGAGCGCGTGCTTCCCGCGCCGACTGTCAACTTCTGCCGATTGCAAATGGGAGAGTCGCCAAGAGTCATCCTTGTCGCTCCTGCGAAATACGATCTCAAACTGCGAAGTGGTATCGCTCGAGCCATTGTACTTTGTGCCGGGGGCAGGAGTGAGACCCTTGGCCAGCATCGTCGAGAGCGATGCGATGAGCTTGCTGCGCTCACCGCTGCTTTCCTGTTCCTCATCGTCCTCTGGCTGAAGATGGCTTACCAGTCGTTCGGAAATTTTCAGCGCAACGTCGTCCAGGCGAGACAGGCCGGGGTGATGAAAACCTGACACTGTCATGCTCACGGCGTCGCCGTTCTCGCTAAAAAGCCCGCGACCCGAGGTGCTCTTATAGGAAACGGTGCCTGACAGCCTTCCGAGTGACCGTTTGAACAGTTCATGCTCTTCCGGACCCAGACGCGAGGTCGGAAACGTCAGGTCCAACGCGAGGCGCTTTTCCTGCTCGCGCGGAGTCGCGATTAACTGGATCGACGCAGCCTGATATAGACGCTCCGTCGGCATGAGTATCTCCGGTCGCATGATGCGCTCGTGAAGAGTTTCCAGCCGCGCCCGACTTGCGCCATCCAGTTCCATGCGAGCCTGCGCAAGGCCCAGGGAAACGTGGTTCCAGCATCGAGCCACGAGGCTTTCGAGTGCTTCACTGTTCCATGCGCCTTTGATCGCAGACGGGTCAATCTTAAAGTTTTGGACCAATGCTGTCAGCCTTTTTCCAAAGACCTTTTCTGCTTCAATCCTCGTGTTCGGGGAAGAACCGTTGGACATCATCTTGCTACGCATGGAAAAGAGTGCGTTCGCATTTTCCTCCAGTAGCTCAAGATCCTTGCCAAGCCGGTTTACGCTCCCCGCTTTTACGCTGGTCAGATAAGCCGTCAGGCTTGGGTCCCCCGACTTCATCTGCTCAAGCATACTTTGTTCCATCTGCGCATTGTCGGCGCACGCCTTTCTCAATGCCTCATGAGGTGCAAGCCACAGCTGGACATTGTCTCTCCGCCCGGTCCATTCGCCCTTTCCTTCGACCTTGGCGGCGCTAACGTTCAAAACAGGGCCAGATCCGGCTTTGACGATTGCTCCTTTCGCGCTGAGAACGCCTCCTGCACCAATTCCTTTTCCGGTTGCCACCATGGGACGAAAACTCTCCGGGAGATTGAAGCCGGAATCGTTGCCAAAGGCGAGATCAAGGAGGCACTGTAGCTGCGCGAACTGTGGAGCGCCGCGAAGTACACTGCTGTCACCCACCACCAGCGGATGCAAACCCTTCAGTAGTTTTTGACGGTTCAATTCGGGATGACAGCTCGTTGTACCGCTTGTAAACGCGCTAACCCCCTTATGCGTCCAATCAGCGACCCTGGCGGCGAAACCTCTTGTTGGGCGGTTGACACGGTTTTCGAGGCTGCCGGCGCCCTCACGCCTGTTCATCACTTCATTTAGTATGGCGTCAGAAACCTGCTCTGCTCCGGTCGTCGCATAATGAATGCCCTTGGCTCCGGCTTCCACGGTGCCTTCGGCCAATGCGAATGAGCCAAGTCGCGTTCCGGCCTTACCTGTCGTAAGTCCAACTTCCATTGCGCCAAGTTCAGCATGCACAACACCGCTGACACCTTCTTCTGCCAGTGTGCTATAGGATCCGGTTCCATCCAGTCCTTTTTGCACCGTATGAGTCTTCGAAGCGGCGGCCGACACGCCGACGTTGGCGGTGGCTGCCGAAGCACCGAGCTTGACAGGCAGGCCAAGGTCCGCTCCTGCCAGGAACCTGACACCCGCGCTTACCGTCGCTGACTTGGTGTTCGATATGGACGCCCCGCAGTTATCAAGTACAGTCTCGACCTTGCCAAACTCTTCAATACCTTCCTTATCGTAGTCTTTCAGTTTCGAGCGAAAGTAAATCGCTCGCGAGGTTTCGAGCATCGCATCTCCAAACTGCTGTATTGGAGTGGACTCGCTTTCGCCGGCGATCGCCGCGATTTTCTTGAGAAATTCATACAGCTCAGTAGCATTGACGCCGTCAGCAGAGATGCTTGTGCGCTTTTCATCGATGAGTCGTCTGGCAAGATACACCGGATCTGACGCCTCGATGCCTTTGTTTTTCGCGCCGCCGAGTTCGATAAGACCGTCACGTGCAGTTTTGAGCAGCGCCCGGACAAAAATCATGTTGAGATTCCCGTCAGACCCGAACGGGCGGAAAGGGTTTATACCGGCCTGTTCGTTGTGCGTCGCATGTTCGGCGCTTACGGGAGTTGCGGCTTCATGCGAGCGTGCGACCAACCCCGAAAGGACCGGATTTTTGGCCGATTGGGTGCCAGTCACAGGTACATGACTGTGCTGTTCTGGCAATTGTAGCTCCGGTTGAGAAGCCGAATGGTCCACGATGATTCGATTTGTTTCGATTGACATGGTATTTCATCCGATTTTGGCGCTTCCGCCCTCCGCGCGGCTTTGCATGGTATGGCGCTCGGAAAGCAGGAATCCCTACATCTAATTCAGAGTAATATGCGCCTGATTTGTCGTCGCAATCTCCAGTAAAAATAGCGTTCCTGATGAACATGTCCATAACTGGTGGTTGTGAAAGATATATGTCCATGAAACGAGCATAGGGCGATGATGGGAGGAGACTGTCAACAATTGTTTCCTGCACCGATATCGCGCATGCAGCATTTCGCATGACTTTTATTGGCTGTGTCGCGATAACGAAGATGGGATGAGAAGGGTTGTGTCGCAGTAAGAGCCGGACGGTAGAATTCCGGCGACACAAGTTGCCGATAAGAGTATCGATGAAGACGCTGAACCCGGCGTTGGCCAAGGTACTGAAACGCCTGCACTATCCGCCGGAGGTGATTCTGAGGTGCGTGCGCTGGTATGTCGCGTATCCGCGAAGTCTGCGCAACCTCGAAGAATGAAATGAATGCGTCCGTGCGCCGGTCAAAACCGGCAAGGTGTTGTGAATGAAAGAGTCATACGTTGAAGGTCTAGCCAGCCACGACGGGCCTCAAGTCATGCGTGTGCGTCTGTAAGGACGTAGGCGAAGCGTTGGCAGAGGTACGCATGGGCGAGGTATCGAGCTGCGAAATCCATTCCCCGCGCCGGCTTTGTCAAGTTGATGGCGCGGGTCAGAGCGATGTTAGTAACGTATGGCATCCTGATTAATAGGTTTGGGAAGTCTGCGTGTATGCCCAGTCGTGCCAGGCGAGCAGACGTGCCTGAAGCTCGGCGCGATGGCAGGCAGCGTTCATCCGGTGCCGGGGCAAGGCGAAATGTTGACGGATTGGTCCGAAGTGGGAGAGTAATGCCTGCATACGCGGCGGCCCGTGAGATCTAGTGTCCCGTGTTAGAAATTCATTGCCTTATTTGCGTTGTGTACTAACCTGGGTTGCAGGGTTCGCAGATAAGCGAGGCAACGATGAGAGGAAGACCGAAGGCGCCACG
>NZ_CADIKH010000163.1 GCF_902859855.1 Paraburkholderia humisilvae | reverse complement strand
CATGCCGGTGATTTCGAACATCATCGGCATCGGGGAAGGCATCGCCCGTGGCGACGGGCAGGAGATCATCAGTTCGGTGCCGGTGATCTCCAACATATATAACGCGGCTGAAGGCGCCGCGACAGGAGATGGCAAGCGCACGGCAACCGCGCTCATCACACTGGTACCGTACGTCGGCTCGGGCTACATCATTGCGGACGGGGTGGCCAGTAACGACACGGCGCAGATCGTTGGTGGCACGATCGGCCTGGGGATGGATTTTGTGACTGCTGGAGAAGGTCATCTGCTCACGCGCAGCCGTGTCGTGGGCCATTCAGCGCTGGCGGACGGGAAAGTTGCCTCCCGCACCTTCTCCCACCATGAAGTGCCAGCAGCCGTACGCCTGCAGGCGCAGCACAGTCTGGGTGCGCTGAGAGACCTGGGAATGGATGACCGTGCACTGATGCTCACGGACAAGGCCGGGGAACACGGCAGCGTGGGCGACCCCTTCGCGCTGGTCGTGGCCCGCGAGGAAGCCGCTCCTTTAAGCCAGGACACGCAGCAGCTGCTCGAACGACTCACGCCGGTACCAGAGGATAAGCGGCCAGTGGCGATGCGTCGGGCGGAGGGCGGGACATGGCAGGATCCGCAAACGCTCGCGCACTACGCGCAGATCGGAGCGAAGCTGTACCGGGTGGCCAAAGACGAGGCCGCCTCGAGTGGCGGGTATGTGGTATGGAATCCGGTGGATGCCACGGGCAATGCGCGGGAGCGGACAATCCGTCTGGAAAACCGGGATGGCCAGTGGCAGCGGGCGAGCAATGTTCCGGGTCTGAAAGGTGGGGCGCCTGAACCACATCGCTTCCCCCAGCTGTCGGCGGATGAGGTGGACAACGAACTCGCGAATCTGGACGACAGGCCGCGTCCTCAAGGCCCGGGGGCGGACCCGGCAGGCACGGCGCTGGTTGACTGGGCCCACGCAGAGCAGGCGCGTGGACTGCCGCTTTCCCATGCAGAGCAGCAGATCCATGACAGCCTGAACGCTCCAGGGCGTCGACAGCCCGCCGCTCCCCTCCCGGGGAGCAGTCGCGCAAAGCCCCGCGCACGGCTCGTGCTGACACTACCTGAACACATCGATCTGCTGAAGGATCTGCCTGCGGAACTGAATCGGGTATACCGTCCCAGCGTCAGGCGGTTCCTGGCGCATCTGGAAGAGCAGGGACAGTCATGGTCGCAACTGGTGCCCGCAGGCAGCGGTGCGGGTGCGCGTCCTGTCGCGCTTGAACAGGCAGTCAACGAGGGTATCCGGCATCATGGCTTGCCGCCCAGCACGCGCGCTGCGCTCAATCAGGCCTTCGGGTTTAAGCTGCGAGGCGACATAAACAAAGTTCAGCTTGCGCCGGATCTTCAGGAGCACAAGGATCTGCTGAAGGATCTGCCTGAAGAACTGGATCATGCATACCGCTCCAGCGTCAGGCGGTTCCTGGCGCATCTGGAAGAGCAGGGTCAGTCGTGGTCGCAACTGGTGGCCGCGGGCAGCGGTGCGGGTGCGTGTCCTGTCGCGCTTGAGCAGGCGGTCAACGAGGGTATCTGGCATCATGGCTTGCAGACCAATACGCGCTCAGCCATCAACCAGGCCTTCGGGTTCAGGCTGCAAGGCGACATAAAAGAAGTTCGGCTTGCGCCGGATCTTCAGGAACACAAGGATCTGCTGAAGGATCTGCCTGAAGAACTGGATCATGCATACCGCTCTAGCGTCAACCGGTTCCTGTTGCATCTGGAAGAGCAGGGACAGTCATGGTCGCGACTGATGCCCGCGGGCAGCGGTGCGGGTGCGCGTCCTGGTGCGCTTGAACAGGCCGTCAACGAGGGGATCCGGCAGTATGGCTTGCGAGCCAACACGCGCGCAGCCATCAACAAGGCCTTCGGGTTCAGGCTGCAAAGCGACATAAAAAAAGTTCGGCTTGTGCCGGATCTTCAGGAGCACAAGGATCTGCTGAAGGATCTGCCCAAAGAACTGGATCAGGTATACCGCTCTCGCGTCAACCGGTTCGTGGTGCATCTGGAAGAGCAGGGACAGTCATGGTCGCAACTGGTGCCCACGGGCAGCGGTGCGGGTGCGCGTCCTGCCGCGCTTGAACAGGCCGTCAGCGAGGGGATCCGCCATCATGGCTTGCCGACCAACACTCGCGCAGCCATCAACCAGGCCTTCGGGTTCAAGCTGCAAGGCGACATAAAAAAGGTTCGGCTTGCGCCGGATCTTCAGGAGCACAAGGATCTGCTGAAGGATCTGCCCGAAGAACTGGATCAGGCATACCGCTCTAGCGTCAACCGGTTCCTGGTGCATCTGGAAGAGCAGGGGCAGTCATGGTCGCAACTGGTGCCTGCGGGCAGCGGTCCGGGTGCGCGTCCTGCCGCACTTGAACAGGCAGTCAGAGAGGGTATCCGCCATCATGGCTTGCAGTCCAACACGCGCGCATCCATCAATCGGGCCTTCGGGTTCGATCTGCAAAGTAAAGGAGAAAAGCGGGGATAGCCCGGCCGACTGTGTCGCGACAACAATGAGCAGATGATGAATCGTAAGCGCCATTTTCGTAAGAATGAAATGAACGCGTCCGTGCGCCAGTCAAGAGGTCAAAACCGGCAAGGTGTTGTGAATGAAAGAGTCATACGTTGAAGGTCTAGCCAGCCACGACGGCCTCGAGTCATGCGTGTACGTTCGTAATGACGTGGGCGAAGCGTTGGGAGAGGTACGCATGGGCCAGGTATCGGGCTGCGAAATCCATTTTCCGCGCCGAAAGGCACGGGCTGATCGGGGTGCCGAGGCACTGGGCGCTTGCCGAAAGCCAAGCCGGGATTGCCGTATTGGCAAGGCAGTCCCGGACCCCAGGCG
The DNA here is from genome assembly GCF_902859855.1 of Paraburkholderia humisilvae. Classification (GTDB taxonomy): domain Bacteria; phylum Pseudomonadota; class Gammaproteobacteria; order Burkholderiales; family Burkholderiaceae; genus Paraburkholderia; species Paraburkholderia humisilvae. The sequence goes on along the minus strand of NZ_CADIKH010000163.1, from coordinate 2,927 downwards.
GTCGGAGACCCTGAGCACATGCGGAAACACCTTGCACGGGAACCGGGAGGTCCCGCGACCCTACTACGTCGCGCCGGGAAGCGTCGGAAGTAGTGCGCATCGTAAAGCCTGAGGGCGTACGACGATGAGCTACGGGCGTGGGAAGTCGGACTGCTGCGTCGTGTGCGTTGGGCAGCACACTCTTCAGGAGGGTTCAAGTCCCTCTTGCGCTCAGTTAAGGGATCCGAAATTCGCAGGCAACGTCAGGTAATGCCTCGCTGGCCGGAGAGAGGTAGAAGGTATGGAGATGCCTACACGGGCACAAGGCGAAAGCCGGATACGGCCAAGGCAGACCTCAAGCCACCAGCTCGTGGTATTCCGGAGGGCAGGGTGTCCATTGTGAAGTGGAATCCGAAGGGCATGAGGAGAAGTACCGGGCCGTAATCGAGGGGGCCACCCCATGATGAACTGAGGCCCGCCGCAATACTGCCCGGCAGGAAGCGTCAAAAGCAGGAGACCTCGTTGCAGAAACAGCTGCCAGCTCTGCAAACGACCTATGTGTAACCTCTCTCGCCGACCGGTGGGCTCAAGCCACGTCATCACACGCCCAGACGATGGAGGCCGCGCTCGCTAACGATCTTCTGATCGCGTCGCACGCGCGTTGTGTTGGTGCCATGGTGGTCACGAATAATGAGCGTGAGTTCCGGCGTGTACCGGGGCTCAAAGTCGAAAATTGGCTCTAGTAATCGGAGAACTTGCTTAACGACTAGAAGCAAAACCGCCATGCAGCGTGAGCGAAGCGTTATCGAGTTGAGCAGGAACCTGGTTCGCGAAGTCCGCGGGACGGGATCAAATGAAACGTTTAAACGCTGCCTACCGCCAACTGGGCCTTTGCCAAAGGACAGATGAAGTGTGTTCGTGGAACCCATCCGTTCACCGCTAATCAATTCTACGGTTTGATTACATAAGCAGTACTTCGCATATCGACTTCGTTCTATCTGCGAGCCTTACCGCGACAAAATCCTCTAATGCGTCATGCATCCGACCGTTCAGTTTCCGACATGTTTGGTTAGGCAAACATCGAAATAATCCTGCACAATGGTCAGGGATCAAGCCTCCTTCCGATCGCTTTGTCGTGACATGAGGAGGCTTGCTCATCGATAAGCGCTCGATTTGCATACGTTTTTCCGTGCCTGTGTCATCGGTATCCGTAGTTATTTTGCGCAAGATTCGGACTGGGAAAATCTATTTCTATTACGGGAGAGAGGCGTGTCGGATTTTTCAGCGATTCATGATATGCATTTGACAGCAAGCTTTCTCGATGCGGGCGATCAGACAATACGCGCAGACATCGCGAACATCGAACAGGGAAAGCTCACACTGGAAATCTATGCGCCCTTCCGGAATCTTCGCCGGGGAGATTTGATAAGGAACCTTGTGGTTAGTGGGGCGGGGTTTGAGGTGGCTGTTGGTGATGCGCATCTCTCAGACAAGATAGATACCCGTCTGGGGATGCTGGTATCGCTCGATCTTGACGAAGGTTCTTCGGATCTGTTTGAAGGTGTCGGAGCGGCTGTTTCCGATATTGCCGCGAGTGCGTCGCTGAGCAATCTATCGTTCATGCACTCGAACATAGAAACGGGGTTCAGAGTTTCGGTTGACGACTGGCGCCGTACACTTGAGTCGATCAGCGTTTGGGCAGAGCGGTACGGACTCGAGGAGCAGAAACGGTTCGCCGACAGCCGTGCGCTAGGTGAGGCCTGTCAACGCGCCGCCGCTCCGTTATTTAGTGCGATCAATGAGTGCGTCGCATCGTTTGAACGTGAAGCTGCCCGGATTCCGCTTGAATTGGCGACGATCCATCAGCAATACGCAAGGCGGGTCCTTCACCCTGCGGTACTCAGTGCGCCATTTGTTTACCGTGCCTATTCGAAGCCCCTCGGTTTCCCCGGAGACTACGGTGTTGTTGATCAGATCCTGTCCGATCCTTGGCAAGGCCCGACAATTTACTCACGAATCGTCAACTCGGCGTTCTTAAGTGCAGCTCCTGCTCAAGCGCATCGAAACAGGGTGGAGATTCTTGAAAGCAAGCTACGCGAAACTGCAACACGGGCGGTGGGCGAGAGCCGAACAGCAAGCGTACTGAATATTGGCTGCGGTCCGGCGGCCGAGATCCAACGTTTTATCGAAAAAAGCGTGAACTGTGTCAATCTGGAGTTTACGCTTGTCGATTTTTGCACGGAGGCGATCGAGTATGCGCGGGCACAGATTTATAAAGTAACTGGTCTTACAAAAAGACCCGTGAAGGTTACTTTCCTGGATCAATCAGTTGATAAGCTTATAAGTAAGGGGCTTCAATTCCATAGTGCGGGGGAAGGATATGATTTTATTTATTGCGCAGGATTGTTTGACTACCTTTCTGATCGAACATGTCAGAAATTGTTGTCCCGCCTGCACACCCTGTTGAAGTCAGATGGCAGAATTCTGGTTACCAACGTTCATCCCCGGAATCCGATCCCTTTGATGATGGAATACATTCTGGATTGGCGTGTTATTCATCGTAGCGACTCATCGATGATAGGGATTTTGCCGCGCGACGTGTCAATATCGGCCCCTTCAATTTATGCCGACGCAAGCGAGGTTAACATTTTTATGGAAATCAGAAAAGCGTAAATCGTGCAGGTCAATTAACAACGAAACGCAACAGTATCGTCAAGTTGGTGGATTTGCGCCCTGACTCTACGCCAGCCGCAACGGAAAGATTCAGGTCAGTCACCTGCCCCCTGCATCTGCACGCGCCAGTCCCTCGGCGACGTCCCGCCGGCGTTCACGGGCAGCGAGCAATTGTCAAATCTGGTGTACGCGGTGAGCAGGTTCATCAGGCGGCGAGCGATTGCTGAACCGGTGTGCTGTCGATCACCGGGATGCCATTTCTGAAAGGAATGCCT
>NZ_CADIKH010000162.1 GCF_902859855.1 Paraburkholderia humisilvae | reverse complement strand
ATGCCGCCCATCGAACAACCCCTCCAGCCCCTTGCGCTTGATCATCACCGGCTACCCGTTTGATAGGCTCGCTACTTTATCCGATTCGCCGAGCATATTTGCACCAGAGCCCTTTTCTGGACAGCTGCTTTACAGCAAATCTGTGTCCAGAAAAATCCGGGCCGCGGCAATGGAAAAGGTTTTTGACAATCCCACTGTAAGCACCCGGCGAAGCCGGCGTACCGGGCTTTCCGCAATTGCACGCACCGGAGCGTAATCCGCCACCTGCTGCACAGATAGTCTTCGCTAATTTCGCGATGATGCGGGGCATTGCGGTGGAGGCATTGTCAAGTTGACGAGTTCGGGTCAACGTTGTCGATAAGATCAGGTATCCTGATCAGGGAGCGAAGATGCCGGCCAGTTCAGCTGTCCACTGCTGCCAGGCAGCACAGCCTTTGCGCGAGTGCAGCGCGGCGGTTACGGGCCGGGCGAGTTCGGGAATTTCTGCCTTTTCCGCCGGTTTCCCTCCCAACCTAGTGTTGTGAGTTAGAAATTCATTGAATAAATTGCTGCGTGTAGTAGCTGGCAGCAAAATCGAATAATGAAACGAATTTCTAACTCGCAACACTAGAGCGGCACTCGATAAGGCGATGCCTGACGTATTGGAGCGGCTGACAGATCGCTTGCCAGCGATATTGATCGACACGCTGCGCGAGCAGTGGAGCGGGCTGACAGATCTGGACAGAAAGATTGCTGAGATTGAAAAGCGTCTGCAGGCGTGGATGAGACAAGACAAGGCATGCAAGGCAATCGCTGCAATTCCTGGCGTCGGCCTGCTTACTGCGACTGCCGCTGTCGCAACGATGGGTAACGCGAAGGCTTTCCGCTGCGGTCGGGAATTTGCCGCGTGGCTCGCGCTGGTACCCGCGCAGACAGGTTCGGGCGGCAAGCTACAGTTGCTCGGCATCAGCAGGCGCGGAGACGCCTATCTGCGTACGCTGCTCATTCACGGCGCTCGTAGCGTGCTCTTCCATGCGAAAGAGCCGGGAGCATGGCTTGATCAGATCAGGAAACGCCGGCCGATGAATGTGGCAATCGTCGCGCAGGCGAACAAGATGGCGCGCACGATCTGGGCGATTCTGGCGCATAACAGACCGTACGAAAAAAGTTACGTGAGTACGAAACCACTCTGACTCGTGCTGGCAATCGTAGTGATGACAAAACAGGTTGGACCGGGACTCGCTAAACCTGAATGCTGGCAAGAACTTCGAGTTCGCGCGGAGAACGAGGTGTGAGTCAGCGGATTTCATAGTGGGCCGCACCGCTACAGGTTGCAACAAGCCCGGATATAGAGCTGCAACCCATCCTGTCAGTCGGAACATACGAAAACCTTCGCAAACGGGAGGCGTTCATATAGGCCAGCATGGCCACGCGTACTGTCAAGGCCCGAACGCATCGGGGATTTCGGTAAGGCGGCGCTGGGTCAGGCGACTGGCCCATCCGGTGGCGTCGCCCGGTGAGGGCGGTGAGCCGCCCGGGCGAGGCGCGTGGCGGGTGGCGCCAGTGAGCGCCGGATCGTCGCCGGGTGCCGGGGAATCGTCCGGCAGCCATCCGGGCAGGTCCGGATCGCGCGGTGGCGCGCCTGCCGGCAGGCGCGGTGCGCGGACGGGACTCACGTAATGCGTGACGTGCGTGCCGGCGTGGGGGTGTGGATGGCGCAGCGCTGCGTGCGCGGACGGGTGCAGCGCGCGGGCGGAGCTCACGTGACGCACGGCGTGCGTGCCCGCGTGCAGGCGCGGCTGGAGCGGTGCCGCGTGCGCGGGCGGAATCGTCGCCAGCCGGGCGGTGGAGAGCTGCGGAGCGGCGCTCGCGGGCACGTCCGTATCCACCAGCCGGGAAACAGATGCGGCGGCGCTCACCGGCGCGGACCTGACGGGCACCACGTCCCGGGCGGGCAGCCCGGTTTCGCGCGCCATGAGCCAGGCGAGGCACCCCAGCGCCCCCAGGGTACAGGCCGCGACCCCGAGCACCGGGCGCCGCGCAGGCATGCGGGCAGCGGCACCGGGCACGAAGGCCGGCACCGGTCGTGGCATGGGCCGCCCCTGCGGCACCGGGCCGGACTGCCGCGTGCCGGGCATCGCACCGCCTGACATCACCTGCGCCCAGTCACGCAGTCCCCTCACCCCGAAGGGCATGATGATGGCATAACCGCCCGCAGGCATGACCGAGAGCAGCGCGACCAGACGCATGATGCGCACGCCCTGCACCCCGGTGATGCGGGCCGGGCAGGTCTGCAGGCGCGCCTCGAGCCTCCTGAGCAGCGCATACAGGCGTAGCTGGCTGGCACGCGCGGGAATGGCGCGGCCCTGCCCGGGCGCCCTGAGCGTCCAGTCGCGCAGGCCCTTCACGCCGAAGGGCGTCGTTAATGATCGAATTCGATTGACAATCGATCAGGATGCCTTATTGCGTGGAGAGGGCTGCATTCCAGACTGCGGGTGCAGTGGCCTCTTTGAGAAGCAACCCGGCCAGACAGAATTGGCCCTTGCGAATGCAATGCATCAACTCGATGCCTGCGATCATGATCGCGGCATTCCTGAAACGTTTGAACCCGAGCATGACCTGGGTCCGGGACTTGATGTTGCGATGGTCCTGCTCAATGAGGTTATTGAGATGTTTAGCCATGGAGAAATTGGGTGCCCGCCAGGGGTTACGGTTGCGGCGAGGCGCCGTCCGTTGCGGACGTCCGTTCACGACGCGTTCCTGCACCGGTACAGTGGGGCTGTCTACATCCCCGATGAGTCCAAGTTCATGCCGAACGACAACATTATTCGTCGCACCGACGCGGGGCATCCGCATGTCACCGACCTCCCGAGCACCGGTACCGGTGACCGCGCATTGCAACGCGTGGCGAAATACCGAAGTACATCTGCGCGTCTGAGCCTGCAGCACATTTTTGGCCAGGTCCAGTCCAACAGTCGCTATGTTCATGATGAACGCCTCCTTTGACGTGGATATCACGGCTTATCCACTAATGGCACAATCCCTTGCCACTTAGCGGGAGTCGTCCATCACATCAGATTGTGGCGCCGACAATGCAACCGTCAACTTCTTTAGATTTCCGCCCTCATGAAAATCGATTCCAGCGTCGGCACCAGCCACGCAGACCCGGCTATGCAATCCGCTGGCCACGCCGGCACGGCCGGCATCCGGTTGTCCACGGCCACCGACTGTCCCAGTCCAGTTCCGCAGCCCGAAGGCAAGCTGTCAGGCGCCATGGAGGTGCTATCGAAAGTGATATCGCCATCGACACCTGGTCGACTCCGGTCGGCCTTTCAGCGGACCTGGGGAATACAGCGGTCACGCATCCCTGTCGATGAAGCCGCCCGTGTGATCGCCAATCATTGGGCTGGTACCCGTTCTTCAGATAAGGCGAGTGATATTGGCCATCTTCCTGGCGAAGTGTGGGCCCACAATAATCGTTATCTTGACAGGGAAGCCAAGGTGAACATGAGCAAAGCCAGCCCAGGTTTTGCCAGGGCCGCAAGTTTCGCTTCCAGCCGCAAACCAAACGAAAGTCCGATGGTTTACTTCAATCGTCTTTTGTCTGAGGGTACCGAACCGGAACTTGCAGCGCGGAGGACCGGGCATGGCGCAAAAACCGGCGAGACGAGACGGGATCACGCGGAGCGCCTCATAAGTGAAGGAATGAACGTCACAAACGCCATCAGCGTCGCCAGGATACCCTTGGCTGCGCTACATCAGCCCGGGGAGTCGAGGTGGGATTTTTTCATCCGCCTCTACACCAGCATGGGAGTCGGGTTGTCGGACGCGGCAGCCGCTACGGGTCTAAATATTTCGTGAACTCATAGATCCCACGCTAACCAGTTATAGACACCCTGCCGCCATTCGGGGCCGCGCTTTCTCGAGGTGCTCGACGACCGGCATGGCCGACGCTCGACGATCGTCACCAGCCAGAGTCCGGTCGACAGCTGGCATGCCGCCATCGGGGACCCGACGCTCGCTGATGCCATCCTTGACAGGCTGGTTCACAATGCACATCGCTTCACGCTCTCAGGCGAATCGATGCGAAAGCGCCGAAACGGTTTGACCGCCGACGCCGCGAAGGAGTAAAAGAGCTTACCCCGCGTCGCCACGTCCGCAGCGCTCGCCTTGCTGTGGAATCTCTGCTCGGTTTTCGCGTGGAATGTCCGCTCGCTCTGCCGTGAAACGGCTGCTCGATTTGCGTGGAATACGCACGTCATCGTCATAGCGACGCTGTGGACCCGGCTTGTCCCTGGGTGGCAGTGACTCCCGGGACAGCACGCGTATCGCATGTTTGCGGTGATAGCCCGTCAATTGGATGAACTCGTCCAAGATCCGGCGCTTATCGCATCTTCCAGACCGCCGGTACCGCTGGCCAGCCGCCTCAGTCAGTTCCCATCTTATTGTCATGCTGAGCCTCGTCATAAGTCGCTCCCGCCAGCCGTCTGACAGGTAGCAAAATACTTGAGGCAACGAGCCTAGCTCGGTAATAGAAGACGCTTGTTTTCGCCTGATTTCGGCTAGGGCGCCTACATTTCTCGAAAATGTGTTGCCGTCCTGTTGGACCGCATATTCTGAAGCATTAATGTTAATTGGAGATGGGCGCAGACCGTCCGCCGCCACGATCTAGTCGCCCATCTCAGGACCACCATGACGCTCCTGCCCGTTCTCCATGGGTTCAGCATTCGCGCATCATGGCTTGGGGACCAGCACGCGCGCTGCGGGTAGTCCCGGCCGAATGTGTCGCGACAACAATGAGCAGATGATGAATCGGGTCGCGACAGGGAACGACGCGGCAAAGCGCGAGCGCGTTGATATTTATTGAATGCCTTCCTGGCCGCCCGAAGAGGGCGGCGGCCACGGCCTACAGCTGAAGGTCCGTTCCATTGGAATCACAGGTCGCGCGGCAGGGCAACCGTCAAACGATCAGGATGCCGGCATCGTCAGAAACGACATCCAATTCGCACTCCTACGTTCATTCAGCACGACGCGCGAATCACTGAAGCGCGATCAGAGAGCCCTCTCGGGTGATGCCGAACCGCTGGGCGACGCTCTGGACATTCTCCCCGGCCTCTACCGCAGCGCCTGCCGGGCCACGCACCGACGTTAACTCAAGCGTTGCCCGAGCTCCCTCGCCGGTAACGCCGAACCGTTGGGCCACGCTCTGAACGTTCTCCCCAGCCTCTACCGCAGCCCTCGCCAGAGGGTTTGCGTTGGCAAAGTAGATGGCGTCAAGCAGCACGGCCGGTCGGCCGGTCCGTTTGTCGCTGGCTGCGCGACGGCGACGGGCCATGCAGCTCAATGCCATGGGTCTTGACCAGATGCAATGCGAACAGGATTTTCGGATCAATCAGGGTACTGTCCGGCGAGGGCCACTGCCGCGCCAGTGCAACGAACGCCGCCCCCAATGTTTCGTGAGTCGCATACGGCTGCGGGGCGGCTTCTCCACGGGACAGGGCGGCACTCTTCAGCACCGACGCCATCGAGTGCTCAAACGTGCCGAACCGGTATTGCGTGTCCTGACCATGCGCATCCAGCCAGTCCACCACCATCCTGCGCCGGGCCGGTTGTGTCAGGCTGGCGAAATCAGGCAGACGCATCAGGGATGGATCGTCGGCCAGATCGTCCACGCTCCTGCCTGCCGCATTGACAAGCGCATTGCCATCAAAGCGGAGGCTCTGGTGCAAATATGCTCGGCGAATCGGATAAAGTAGCGAGCCTATCAAACGGGTAGCCGGTGATGATCAAGCGCAAGGGGCTGGAGGGGTTGTTCGATGGGCGGCAT
>NZ_CADIKH010000161.1 GCF_902859855.1 Paraburkholderia humisilvae | reverse complement strand
CGCTGCGTCCGTTTTGCAGTAAGGCCGTATATACAGCCGCAGCCGATCCTGGACGTCAAAGCATGCGAAATTGCTTCGCAAACGGGAGGCGTTCATATACATGCACATGATTCGCAAAGGGCAGATGAAGAGCGATGACGTTGAGCGAACGCTTGCCGCGTAATTCTACTCGCTGCTTGCATAAGCAGTCCTACTCACACTACAGCGCCGCTCGTCCTGTCTCCCTTATTGCGACAAAACCGCCCGCAGCAACATCACGCATTCGCATTTTTCGCTGGTCGATTCGGCGCGCCATATCCACCGGTACTGGGTCGGGCCGCGCAGACAGCAGATCGCGCACGGCGAAATGCCCGGCGTGATTGCTGCCAGCCAGCCGCGCCAGCGCGAACTGAAAATCGGCCGCAACGATCCCTGTCCGTGTGGGTCAGGCCGGAAATACAAGCGCTGCCACGGTTCGAACGGCCTCACGAGTCGAAATGGGACACTCCCATTTCGGTCATGCCGTTCGCGTTTCGCGAATGATTGACCTCCCAAGGTTCGCTGCGCACATCATACCGGTCATGCGTGTATCCATGGCACTGTCGCTCGGTGGGGAATGGAACGGATAGGGTGTGAAAACTGGGGATTTCTGCAAACTGCGCAATTGGATTATCTCCGATTGCCTAATATAGGTTGCGCCGAATGGCATGAGGGAACAAGATATGGGTCTCTTGGACAAGATCAGAAATAGCTTTTCGCCGAACTCCGGTAGCGTGACTCCCGGCGATCCAACCACCGCGCGCCCTGCACGTAGCGGTAAGGCACAAAGCGTTACCCCTTCATCGATGCTGGCTCCGCTTTCGAAGCAGATTGCGCGGACCGCTTATGAAAGCACGCGCCTGTTTCATGGCACAACGAATAAACATGCCACGAATATTCGTGCGAATGGTTTTCGATTAGATGAAAAACCGAGCAATCAGGAACGGCAACGCATTCCGGCTGGGCAACGTGCCGTGTCGTCCACAAGGGGGTGGATGGAGGCTCTGAATGAGTCTGCGAGAACCCATCACTTTCTAACGGGGAAAAAAGATACAGCAGAGTTTTACGCGACGCTTGGGTCTAAGACACACCCTGGAAAGGTTCTGATACGAACTATAGGATTACCGTCTGAAGATATCCCTTTTGAGGCGGACCCTTTTGACGACAGAGCTTTACGCACATCCAAGGATATTCCGAAAGAGCATGTACTAGGCAGAAAAACTGACCCGTCCGGGGATGACGCGCGAATTTTTCAAAACGAGTTGCACAAAAATGGGCTGAATGTCGACCTACAGACTGCAGGCCAGTTGCTACGCGAAGTACAGTCTGACGATGAAGAAGATTTTTAGGGTTGCGTCACGATAAGGTGAGGAGTTGAGGGGGATCTGGTGCAAATAGACGAGCGAGTTGAGCAGTTTCTGATATAAAGGATGCCTTATCGAGTTGAGAGGAGCATCCCATACGGTGGGCGTGGTGGCATCCCCGAAGCCGAGCCTCGCGAGATCGAACTGATCCTTGCGAATGCGATGCATCAACTCGATGCCTGAAATCGTGGTCGCTGCGCTACTGAACCGTTTGAAGCCAAGCATCACGTTCGTTCTGGATTTGATGTGGCGATAATCCTGCTCGACCAGGTTGTTCAGATACTTCGAGCTTCGAACCCTCGTGTCTTCGGGCAGCAGGCCGTCGGCCTTCATCTCGCGCACCGCCCGGTGCGAGGCAGCGTAGCCATCGGGCGTGATCGTCTCTGGCGGCTGGCCCTGATGCCTGATAGCCTTGCTGAAAAAGGCTCTGGCTGCGGCCACATCGCGCTTTGCCCTGAGCATGAAGTCCACCGTCTGGCCAGCCCGATCCACCGCCCGGTACAGGTAGACCCACCTGCCACGAATCTTCAGGTAGGTCTCGTCGACACGCCACGAGCGACCCACGGGTGTAGCAAAGCGGTTCCAGCGTTTGACGAACTCAGGCGTATAACGCCTAACCCAGCGAAGGATGGTCGTGTGAGCCAGCGACAAACCCTGTTCGGCCATCATCCCGACCAGATCGCGTAGGCTACAGCTTGTAGCGCAGGTACCAGCGAACACACAGGATGATGATTTCCCGATCAAAATGCCGTCCATCGAACAACCCCTCCAGCCCCTTGCGTTTGATCATCACCGGCTACCCCGTTTGATAGGCTCGCTACTTTAACCTATTCGCCGAGCATATTTGCACCAGAGCCATGCATCGCATTCGCAAGGATCAGTTCGATCTGCGAGGCTCGGCCTCGGGGATGCCACCACGCCCACCGTATGGGATGCTGTCCTGTCAACTCGATAAGGCATCCTTTATATCAGAAACTGCTCAACTCGCTCATCTATTTGCACCAGATCCGACAACGGTACGCGTGCCATCTTCCGCGACGTGATACGTCGGCTTCGGGGCCGCAGCCTGTCGAGCCGCACTGTCGCTGAGCAAATGTGCCTGCAATGGCAGCAGTTCGACAGGTAGCCGTCCCGCATCCATACGGCACAGACGAGAGAGCAAACCGCCAAGCTTCGGTGCAACCAACAGATAGTTGGGCGTCGAGAAAATCAGGTCTTTCGGCACGCCGATCTCGGCCAACATTTCTTTGCCGCGTCGAATGCGATTGCCAACGGTACGCCCCGCGTCCGCCGACATCGCGGCCTTCATGTGATCGAAGTCCTCGGCACGCAGCACGCCGAGCGCAATGAACGTCGTGCGGCATTTCTCAATGGTCGCGCGACCCTCCTCCTCAGTGGAGAAGGTCGCGGACGTGATGACCCGGTAGTCCCATCCGCTACCGGTGTGGCTGGTACCTCTATACATCCCATTAATCCAAGTGCGATAGATAGCCCGCATGCTATACCAAATAGTAGATATTTGGTATCATGCTAATTTGTTGATTGGCTAAATGTTAAAGGAGCGCGATCATGGCGGCGATGCCGGAAACGATCGACCAGGGCATGCTCGAAAAGCTCGTCGAGTCGCACAGCGTCCGGGGTGCAAATGTTGTCGCACAGACGGGCGGGTGGGGCGTGGTGATTCTCTACGGCACCAAGGAAGGGATGCTCGCCGTTCGACGCGGGAATGTGCGCACCTGGACGAAGCTCGATACGCTCGTCGGCTTTCTGACCCGCATGGGCATCAATCAGTTCGAGGTCGACGCGAGCAATTTCGATCCGAACGTTAAGACGACACGCACGCGCCACGATTCATCGGAGCGGCTGCGCGACGCGCACGAAGCTGCAGCGTACGACAAGTGGTTCCGCCAGCAGGTGCAGGAATCGCTCGACGATCCGCGCCCTAGCGTGCCGCACGAAGTTGTGAAGGCCGATATGGCGGCACGCCGCGCCAAACTCCTGAAGAAGATCAAGGGAGGTAAGGCTTGATCCTAGAGTGGCGCGCGCGAGCGCGAGAAGACCTCGCAAACCTCATCGAATGGATTGCTGCAGATAGCCCGCTTGCCGCCCTCGAAATGGATAAGCCGATCGAACAACAGACCGACGCGCTACCGGAGAACCCCGAGTTGTACCGCGCAGGGCGCGTCCGTGGGACACGCGAAATGGTCCTGACGCCGAACGTCATCCTCGTCTATCGCGTCCGGCCACGCCTCAAGATCATCGAGATCGTCCGCATCATCGGCGCTCGGCAAAACTACCCGAAGACGCAGAGACGAACCTCGACCGCCGAGCACTAACGCGCCCTGTGCATGCCCAAGCGCATCGGGTGGGGGCATCACAGATGCGAGCCCCGATTGTGCCGCTTTTCCCGGCATATTCAGGGCGAATCATGCTCCATGAACAGCGGGATCGTGGGTAGCATTGCCGGCATCATTACGCTGGAGATGTAGCATGCTGAATAGGTGCGCGGAATACGACGACGTTGTCGAGCCGTTCGGATAATCGTGGAATCAGCGTTCGCTTTAGCGTGGAATGACCGTTCGGTTTGGCTGGAATACGCACTCGGCAATCGCGTCAGCACCGTTGCGGTCGTTACAGCGCGCCCATTATCCGCCATCAATTCGTGTAGTCCGACGCCTCTAACCCATTCACTGTCTCCGCTTGCACCGAGCCCATACTCGCACAGGCGACGGTGCCGCCCGTGCGATCGCGGAGCCTGCACACAGGCTACTCGCTGCGGTGCGCCGACGATCGGCGGTTTAGTGGCCGCCCCCTTCCACGGGTCAAATCCGCACAAAACTCAGCCTCTAAACTTATCGACAACTTGAGAATACGCCGTTGTTCGATGCGCCGCCGGTAGCAACGAGGACGCACGAAGTAACATTCCGGCTGCTGTCTCACGGCCGGGCGTGGCGGGTTGCTGCGCGAGTAGGTTGAAAACACGATCGAATGCGCCCGGTTGGTCGGCTTCCGGCAAATCCGCAATTGAATCGATGAGGTTAGCAAGCGGCTCGCTTGCGCGTTCGGCAAACCGAACCTCAAGCGCACTGATTATGCGATCGAACGCCATTGCCCGATCTGAGATCAGCAGAGATGAGATAGAAGAACCGAATGCTGTTAGCGGTGCAATAGCGTATGGGGCAGACAAACTATCGAGTGCGTCAAGAGCCTGACTAAGCGCTATCGTCCTGTCGGGCACCGCAAGTCTACGAGTCGAATATGCAATGCTTGACATCGCAGCACTGCGATGTTGCGGGGGAATGCGTTCGAGCGCTGCAAGTGTTCCGGGCAGGTCCTCGATTGTACGCAGACCAGCTGCCCGCTGTGTAATTCTGGCGGCGTCCTCGTGAATGCTCAGATGGGTCTGTAGCTTTTTACTCGTGCTGGCCAAAGCAAGCACGTCCTTGGGTTCAAGAAAGGACGCGATCTCATGGATATCCTCCCTAGGCAAATTCTGTAACTCTCTCGCCACGGTGGTTTTTTCCAAGGCTGAAAGCAGCCCTGTGGATGACCGCAATGTTCCGGGCGCGCCCGGAGACTGTGCTTGATGCGGAGATAACGAGGGTGTTTCTCTCCTAAGTTCACGGGGGCGGACGGAAAAGGTATCTGATAATCGCGGGTTTAGCATAGAGAGTCATAAGGGTCATTGTTAAAAGAAGCACTCTACGACACGATGGGCATGTTACACACGCCGACCAGTAATGAAACTCACCGGGGCGAAAAAGGGTTCTGCTAGATGAAGGGGGCTTTCCTTGTGGCGAGCTGGGCCGAGGTATCAAATGAGGTTGTGTCGCGATAAGGTGGTCGGGACGAGCAAGCCCCAATACAATCAGGAGTGCGTTACATAATTAGAGAGTAGAACTGCGCGGCAACCGTTCGGTCGCCGCTGTCGTCTTTCATCTGCTCCTTGCGGATCATATGCATGATCTCGATGCCGGCCAGGATGATGCGAGCACACCGGAAATCCTTGAAACCCATCATTGGTTTGATGATGCGTTTGATGGCGCGGTGATCCTGCTCCACGATGCTATCAGATACTTGTTCTGGCGGACCTTGATCGGTGTCGAGCGCTCGGCGTTGAGCGCTTCGAGCGCGGCCAGATTGGCACCGCTCCTGTCCACGGTAATCGTGTCGGGCTCGCCGTTCTGTTCAATCGCCTTCTCGATGGGCGCGCAGCAGGAAATTCACCGTGTTGCCCGCCTTGTCGACGGCACGGTACAGGTACTTCCATTGGTTCTGGTAATCATATAGCCGGCCCCCTCCCGTTCGGGTCGAACGGCTGGCGTAGAGTCGAGGTGAGAACAGCGACGTGACGCACAGGAGGCCGGTATGAACAGGTTTAGTGGAATCGATCTGCACTCGAACAACAGTGTAGTTGTGGTCAGCGATGAAGCTGACCGGGTTCTCTAC
>NZ_CADIKH010000160.1 GCF_902859855.1 Paraburkholderia humisilvae | reverse complement strand
CTGCTGCACGGCCAGCCAGATCGCCCGGGCGTCCGCTGCATCGCTCTTGTTGCGGATGTTGAACGCCTTGACGAATTCGGCCGGCATCAGCTTCACCTCGTGCCCCAGCTTAGTGAGTTGCCGTGCCCAGTGTTGTGAACCGCCGCACGCCTCCATTCCAATCAGGCAGGGTGTACGGTTCGCGAAGTACTCAAGGAACTTTGCCCGTTTGATCGGCCTGTTTACGATCTCGCCAGTTTCCTCATCAACGTAGTGCACCTGAAACACGCTTTTGGCGATGTCAATCCCTACTGGCGTAAGCTTCATGTCGGATACTCCGGTTGCCTGTCAAGACCTACATGATCTTGCATTGGCTGCCTCTTGTGCCGTCGGCCCGTGACGGTCCCCTTTTCTTCTATCGGCCGCCAATGCTCACGGGTGGGAGGCGTTCATTTCATTGAGTTCGATGCCTGAAAGGATGATGCGCGCGCAGCGGAAATTCCTGAATCCCATCATCGGCCTGATGAGGCGTTTGATGGCGCGATGATCCTGCTCGACCACGTTGTTCAGATACTTCACCTGCCGGATCGTAATGGGCGTTTCGCGCCCGGCGTTGAGGGACTTCAGCGCCGCCAGATTCCCGCCGCTCTTATCAATGGTGACGGTATGCGGCTCGCCGTTGCGCCCGATGGCCTGCCTGAAAAAGCGCTGTGCCGCGGCCCGGTCACGATGCGCACACAGCAGGAAATCGACCGTCTGACCGTGCCGGTCCACGGCCCGGTACAGGTACTTCCACTGTGCGCCCACCTTCACGTACGTCTCGTCCATCCTCCAGCTGCGGCCCACGGGGCGCTTGCGTTTGCCAAAGGCATTCTCCAGCAGTGGCACGAACCGTATTACCCAACGATGCACCGTCGAATGGTCAACCTCAATGCCCCGTTCGGCCATCATTTCTTCAAGGTTGCGCAGACTCAGCGAATACGCCACATACCAGCGCACAGTCAGCAGGATCACCTCCAGCGGGTAGTGCAGACGCTTCAGGCGTTTGCGGAAATTCGACGTCTCGAGTTGAAGATGGAGCGGTTTCATACCCTCCAGCTTACCCGAACATGCCTATTGCGACGGAACCCACGAGACCACCATGTACAGCACGAGCGCCCGTTCGACACGGTCCATGTGCGAGAGCTGCAACGCTTCCACCTTGCAGGCGTTCTTCAGCACATGGAAGAACATTTCGATCTCCCACCTCGCCCGATACCAGTCGATCAGTTCGATCACCGCATCGAGGTCGTGCGCTTCGCGGTTGGTCACCAATCGTCACACCACAGGCTTCACGCCAGCAGGTGTGCCGCTCCGGCCGGATTGTCACTGCTTTTCTGCCTTACTTTGTAGCTTGAACCCGAAGGACTGGTTGATGGCTGCGCGCGTGCTGGGCTGCAAGCCATGCTGCCGGATCCCCTCGTTGACTGCCTGTTCAAGCGCCGCAGGTCGTGCACCCCGACCGCTGTCCGCCGGCACCAGTTGAGACCATGACTGACCCTGCTCTTCCAGATGCACCAGGAACCGGTTGACGCGAGAGCGGTATGCCTGATCCAGTTCTTCGGGCAGATCCTTCAGCAGATCCTTGTGCTCCTGAAGTTCCGGTGCAAGCCGGACTTTTTTTATGCCGCCTTGCAGTTTGAGCCCGAAGGCCTGGTTGATGGCCGCGCGCGTGCTGGTCTGCAAGCCATGATGCCGGATCCCCTCGTTGACCGCCTGTTCTAGCGCGGCAGGACGCGCGCCCGCGCCGCTGCCCGCGGGCACCAGTTGCGACCAGGACTGACCCTGCTCTTCCAGATGCACCAGAAACCGGTTGACGCTGGAGCGGTATCGATGATCCAGTTCTTCGGGCAGATTCTTCAGCAGATCCTTGTGCTCCTGAAGATCCGGCGCAAGCCGGACTCTTTGTATATCGCCTTGCAGCTTGAACCCGAAGGCCTGGTTGATGGCTGTGCGCGTGTTGGGCTGCAAGCCATGATGCCGGATCCCCTCGTTGACTGCCTGTTCAAGCGCCGCAGGACGCGCGCCCGCACCGGTGCCCGCGCGCACCAGTTGCGACCAGGACTGACCTTGCTCTTCCAGATGCGCCAGGAACCGGTTGACGTTAGAACGGTATACAGGATCCAGTTCTTCGGGCAAATCGTTCAACAGATTCTTGTGCTCCTGAAGATCTGGCGCAAGCCGGACTTTTTTTATGTCGCCTTGCAGCTTGAACCCGAAGGCCTGATTGAGCGCAGTCCGCGTGTTGGTCGGCAAGCCATGATGCCGGAGCCCCTCGTTGACTGCCTGTTCAAGCGCCGCAGGACGCACACCCGCACCGCTGCCCGCGGCCACCAGTTGCGACCAGGACTGACCCTGCTCCTCCAGATGCGCCAGGAACCGCTTGACGCTGGAGCGGTATCGATGATCCAGTTCTTCGGGCAGATCCTTCAGCAGACCGATGTGTTCAGGTAGTGTCAGCACGAGCCGTGCATGGGGCTTTGCGCGACTGCCGCCCGGGAGGGGGGGCGCAGGCAGTTTACGCCCTAGTGCATTCAGGCTGTCATGGATCCGCTGCTCGGCATCGGAAAGCGGCAGTCCATGCGCCTGCTCCGCGTAGGCCCAGTCGACCAGCGCCGTGCCTGCCGGGTCCGCCCTCCGGTCCAGATTCGCGAGTACGTTGTCCACCTCTTCAACTGACAACTGCGGCAAGCGCTGTGGTTCTGGGGCTCCGCCCTTCAGACCCGGAGCATTCCGGGCCTGCTGCCATTGGCCCTCGCGGTGCTCCAGACGGATCGTCCGCTCCCGGGCATTGCCACTGGCGTCCACCGGATTCCATACCACATACCCATCACTCGAGGCGGTCTCGTCTTTTGCAACCCGGTACAGCTTCGCTCCGATCTGCGCGTAGTGCGCCAGCGTTTCAGGATCCTGCCATGTCCCGCCCTCCGAGCGACGCATCGCCACCGGCCGCTTATCCTCTGGTACGGGCGCGAGTCGTTCGACCAGTCGTTGCGTCTGCGGACTTAAAGGCGCGGCTTCCTCGCGGGGCGCGACCAGCGCAAAGGGGTCGCCCACGCTGCCGTGTTCACCAGCCTTGTCCGTGAGCATCAGTGCGCGGTCATCAATTCCCAGGTCTTTCAGTGCGCCCAGGCTGTGCTGCGCCTGCAGGCGTACGGCCGCCGGCATCTCATGCTGGGAGAAAGTATGCGATGCAACTTTCCCCTCCGCCAGCACCGAATGGCCCACGACACGGCCGCGCGTGAGCAGATGACCTTCTCCTTCGGTCACGAAGTCCAGCCCCAGGCCGATCGTCCCACCGACCGCCTCGGCCGTGTCGTTATTGGCCACCCCGTCGGCAATGATGTAGCCCGCACCGACAAACGGTATCAACGTAACGAGCGCGGTTTCCGTGCGCTTGCCATCTCCTGTTGCGGCGCCTTCGATCGCGTTATATACATTCGAAACCAGTGGCACCGAGCTGATAATCTCGTCGATATCACCGCGCGCGATGCCCTCCGTGAATCCGATGATGTTTGAAATGACCGGCATGTTATCCAGCCAGTGCCGCAGGTCGGGGGGCGATTGTTCGGGTGGCGCCTCGTACTGCGCGACCAGGTCACTGATCTCCTCGGCAACGGTGTCTGCCGTGACGGGCACGTCTTCCCGGCGCAGCGCCAGGCGGGCACGTGCGGCAAACCACGGATGCTGGGGCAATTCCGCCTTGAACCGGGCTTCGGCTTCCCGAAGCATGACTGCCGGATACAGCCAGATTTCGTCAGGCGTGTCATCCTGCCCTCCCGGCACAGGCAGGCGCAGCGGAAGCACCCCAAACTCGGGACGTCGCGCATAATGCAGGAACTCGTCGAGGATGCCGTTTAACTGATCCTTTCCCCGGCGCCCCGTCAGCGCCAGATCGTGTCGGGATATGCCCGTCTCCTGTGCCAGCAGCTCCAGCGCCACCGCTCTGCTGTCGAAGAGCGGCGGCCCGGCCGCTTCAGTGAGCAGGTCATTCAGGCAATCCTTCAGTTCGTCCAGTCGTTGCGAAGCCGGTCCATGCAGCTCAATGCCATGGGTCTTGACCAGATGCAATCCGAACAGGATTTTCGGATCAATCAGGGTACTGTCCGGCGAGGGCCATTGCTGCGCCAGTGCAACGAACGCCGCCCCCAATGCTTCGCGGGACGCATACGGCTGCGGTGCAGCCTCTCCCCGGGACAGAACCGCCGTCTTCAGCACGGACGCCATCGAATGCTCAAACGTACCGAACGGGTACTGGGTGTCCTGGCCGTGTGCATCCAGCCAGTCGACCACCATCTTGCGGCGCACCGGTTGCTCCTGGGCAGCGAAACCGGGCAGCCGCATCACGGCCGCATTACTGGCCAGGTCATCCACACTCCTGCCCACCGCATTGACAAGCGCATTGCCATCAAAATAGATACCACTGGCATGCTCGTCGGACCCAAGATTGCCCGGCAGGAACAGGCGCTGTTGCAGGCGATCCTTACCCAGCGCCGCAGCGAAGTCCTGATGCCGCTCAATGCGGGTGCGGCGTGAGCTGTTCACGCCTGCGCCATTCGCGTACAGCGCCGATGCCTCGTCGAGCCGTTCCGCTCCGATCAGTCCGGCAAGAAACGCGGGCGTGATGTGCACATTGGTGTCAAGCACCGTGAAGATATGCTCGCGCTGCGTGATGTCCACTCCATGCAGGTTCAGCACCGCAAGCAGGGCCGATGTCGGTGTTTCGATCCGTGAAGGTGCCCGCGCCAGATCCAGCCACGCCCCGGTCAGGTTGGCCGCTGGCATCTCTGCAGGCGAGCCCGTCGCACTGCGCACCTGCCGCGCTGCGGGACTGGCCCGGGCCTTTGTGAACACAACCGGGTTCCCGGCGCCTTTGGCGCTCCGTGTTCCACCGGCCTCCGGAAAGAGCGCCCCATACCATTCCATGGCTTCCCTGATGCTCCTTTCCAGCTCCGGGCTGGCGGATGCAACAGGCCGGCCAGGACCGTTGCGGGCAAGCCGGCGAAGCGCTTCGATCCGGGCGTCGGGAATGTTTTTATTCTCATTCACCGGCCTCATTGCGGTCCCGGCGGGATCGCTGGACAATGATCCGGATGCGGGGTATTGCCCCACCAAAGCCTGGGTAATGCTGCGAGTCATACCTGTCCCGTGATGATCTGAAGAGGGAGTTCGCCATACAAACGCCGGGGGAGCGACCCGCGCCCCAGACTTCGACGCGTCAGGCCGGCACTGCCATCCGCGGCGCTCACACCGTCATCGACGGGCAGACGCATCACCCCGTTGGGAAACGGCACTGTCGCACCTGCCGTGATCCTCGGAGCGCCCCGCATCGCCCGGCTCCCCATGTCAGGGCGCGTGGATCTTATCCCGCGTCCCCTGCGCGCTCAAGCACGACTACTCAGTCCCTTTTCGCATCCGGACCTAATGTACAGCGGCAGCTCAGGGAATGGCGAGCGCAGCAGGCGCATAAACACTAATCTCCTTAGAGATTGGGCGCACACGAAAGCGGGAAGCCTTGGGTTCCCGCTTTTTTTGGTGCCGCTGGGCGGCCGCCGATCACTGCAACCAAGCCATCCCCGAAGTCATCACGTGGTTCGTAGCGGCAGTGTTCGCTATCACGGCCGTCGCGACGAAATTCGGCACGGCCGCAACCTGATTAAAACGACTCGCGGCAATGAGTGGTCGCTGTTGGGCGTGAACGCCCTTGTTAAGAGGGTCGATGCACCGTGCGGTACGCAAATGACAAAGGGGCAATCCATGTAGGGAAAGCCCCTTTCGTCACTGCTTAACTATTGCCCGCGTGGAACCTATCGAGACGGAAGCATGCGATGCGACTTTGCCCACGCGCGCAACGCGTCATTGACGCGCGTTTGCCATCCAT
>NZ_CADIKH010000159.1 GCF_902859855.1 Paraburkholderia humisilvae | reverse complement strand
GGCGACTGGCGCGCGACTACGCCCCGAAGGAAGTCCCCTTGGGGGATGAGCGCTTGCCCGAAACCCTCGCGGGCCTGCACTTCGTCGTCTTCGCCATGCTTATGCTTGTTCATGCCGTGCCGATTATCCAAAGTGCCTAACACCCTCCCACATAGCATCTAGGGACTTTGGATAATCGGTGCAGTATTTCCAATGCATAGCACGGAGACGGCAACGGGGTGTAGGCCCGACGCTGTTGCACCACGCGCAGCAGTGAGCACAAGTCGCGCCCATCGCCTCGAAGCCGCGTTGCTTTTGCTGATACACCACCTCCCACGGTGGGAAGCCGGGCGGCAGCAAACGCCGCGAGATATCGGCTCGCCCTATCCAGCACAGCACATTCAACATTTCCCGCAGTTCATATCGGCGCTGTGGCGCGTCCTCTCTCATCAAGGTCAGATACGCAGCGACGAAGCCCCATTCCTCGGATGCTCCAACTCATTGGTCAGTCGGCGACCCAAGACGGAGGGACAACAAGCCGGCACTGAGGCCAAGCGTCGCAACGATCAACCACCACAATGTCAGTGCCACCACAGCTTATCTGAGATCCGAAGGAGGTGAGCCCCTACCAATTCTCCACGATGGAAATTGAATAACCACAACGCACAATTCATTATCCAATAGTTATTTTTCGCCATCATAATACGTTACGAAATCGCTAAAAATTGACATGCGCAAATACCAAATACTGCGAAATATAATCGAAACTTGCCTCAGAATTTACTCATAGCTACATTCTTAAACACATCAACTCATGGATGGAACAGCCCGACATGAAAACAGTTTTCAAGAATTGCTTTTTTTCATTTGCAGTAGGTTTTGTCGCGTCTGGAGCCTTGGCAGCACAGCCGACCACTCAGGAAAAAGAGATTTTCGCGGTTGATGGCGCGAAGGTCACAGTCCTGCTCAAATCCACCCATGCATGGGACGGTGCGAGGTATTCTTCGTACCCCAAGGGACAACCTGAATTGACCGTACTGAAGCTCATCATTCCCCCACATAGCGACATGCCTTGGCACACGCATCCGATGCCGAGTGCGGTGTACGTCCAAACCGGGACACTGACCGTCCAGACCGACGATGGGCGCGAGATAAAACTTATCGCGGGCGAAGTGTTGCCTGACTCAACGCACACAGTCACTCATGGCCTTAGTGGCGATGAGCCGCTGGAGCTTATTCTTTTCTACCCTGGAACGCCGGGCATGCCCGTCGCCCATCCGATCAACCCGAACTCGCTCCCACACTAATTATGTCGCGAACACGGGCGCGAGCTCGTGATGCCGCGCCAAAGATTGGCGCCGGCCTCCTGGAGCCCGCTTGCAGGGGCAGGCTTCAAGACGCCAGGCGCAGTTGCGCTCACAAGCGCGGCGGTAAGCGACGATCCGGAAAAGGCCGTCAGAATCGTCCTGGCCTGTTCTAGCGCCTGCATGCAGCTTTCACTAATGCGCCATCAGCGCTCGTGGCACCCTACCGGATGCCGGGCAACCGCGGAAAGAACGACGTGGCGGACGCGGCGGCTATCTGTGAGGCAGTGACTCCCCCGAGCATACGTTCTGTTGAAAGACGAACACCAGCAGGCGACACCCTGCCTTCAGCGGACGCGGCCGGGTTTCATCGAGGAACGCACTGCGATCTACAACCACATACGTGACCTGCTCTCCGAATTCGGAGAGGGTGCGCATCTACCAGACGTCCGACTTCGTCGCGTTGCTTGCGGCAAGGAGACGAGTTGCTGGGCAAGACGCTGGATGACGATGGTTGCGGCCTGTGTACCGGGTACAACCACGGCCTGCTCGCTAAACGCCCGCCGTAGCCCGGTTGATAGCTGTACCTACAGGCTGGGCGCCACAGGCAGGCGCCCGGCGGGACAGTACTTCCATTCGTGACAGCGGCTGAACTACTGGCCCAATGCGGCTTCCGCTTTTCTGCTTTTTGCCACCGATTCTTCATAGTATCTATTCGGTGCAGGGTGAACGCCGACCATGACTTCAATCAAAAATGGGCCTTCAGATCGCATCGCGTCATCAACAGCCCCTTCGAGATCTTCGACCCGCTCGACCACGCGTGCAGCCACTCCAAGCGATCTGGCGAAGCCCGCCCAGTCATGACGCGGCAGCGTCCCGAACCGCTCCGAAACTGCCCCATTCCGGAGCACATCAATCTGCAGCGGGCCATGTGCAGCGTTATTCAAGACAATATAAATTACTTTGACTCCGTAACGAGCAGCAGTCTGTATTTCGACGCCATGCATGAGCATGCATCCGTCGCCCGTCACAACCACGCAGGGACAATTCGGCGCACCAAGCTTTACGCCGATTCCGGCGGCAATTGCCCAACCCATCGGACCAAGCGTGCTGGACGAAAAGTAGTTAGCCACTCCGGAGGATATCCAGTAATGAGCCATATATACCCGGTGTGCACCGGAGTCGACGACAATATTTGTTTCCTTGGGGAGAAGCTCGCCTAACCGTTTGATTGCTTCTCCCGGGTACATCGACGGACCATCGTTACTGACCCTAAAATCGGCATTCTCTAACTGGGGATCATACAGAGAACCCTTATTCAGATTAATCAACCACTCTTTTCTTGTTTTTACAGCCAAGGACAATTCATCTTTATTCATAATATCCATTTCAGCCAGCATCTTGAATGTCTCCCTAATCCCCGAGAGAACGACACCGCTTTCAATGTGCCCCTGCGCAGGCGCATCAAACGAATCATCGAATATAATTAAATCCTTTTTATCAGTCAGATCACTGCTCCAGTTCAGACTATCACGCTGATTCAAATCACTTCCAAATACAACAAGTGCGTCGAGCTCCGCTGAATTTATAAGATCTATCGCTCTTGCATGTCCAGCAAATCCATAAACGCCGAGCGAAAGAGAATGGCTCTCCGGAAAAGATCCTTTTCCCGATATCGTCGTCGCCACGGGAATGGAAAATCTCTCAGCCACCTTGATTAAATAACTCGCCGCCACACGATCATTTACCCTGCTACCGACGAGAAAAGCAATTTTTTTGTTCTTTGTTAAATAACTATCGCATAAAGCCATTACCGCCGTGGCGTTGGCAGGAAATTCACCTCCACTGAACTCAACCCGTTCACGCAAAAGAGTCTTCTGCGTCGGCACAAATGGAATTTCCTGCGCCTGCACATCCACAGGGATGCTAATATACGACTGATTTCGCCGCGTCCAGTTCAATCCATTCATCAAACGACGCATTTCGGCTCGGAGAGACTTCTTGTTTCTGAGAACAACGACATTCTTGATCAAGTTGCCGATACTGTTGCTTTCGGCGATGCCTCCCAAAGTGGCGTCCTGAAACGCCCCCTTACCCTCATCGCTAGAGGAGATACCCCCGG
The DNA here is from genome assembly GCF_902859855.1 of Paraburkholderia humisilvae. Lineage (GTDB taxonomy): Bacteria > Pseudomonadota > Gammaproteobacteria > Burkholderiales > Burkholderiaceae > Paraburkholderia > Paraburkholderia humisilvae. The sequence continues at coordinate 2,551 of NZ_CADIKH010000159.1, read as the reverse complement.
AAATGTAGAGTACAGGAATTTTATCCGCACGCGCAGCCGCCATGCCAGGCATGAAGTTCATTGCGCCCGGCCCGGAAATCGCGAGACATGCACCGAATTTCCCACTGGACCTAGCGTAGCCATCGGCCATGAAGGCGCTGCCGGCCTCATGAGCTGCAACAATTGCGCGAATCGATCGAGATTCGTCGATTGCCTTTAGAAGTGGATAAACCATCTTCCCTGGAACTAGGAATATCGTATCCACCCCCTTAACTGCAAGCGCCCTCATCAAAAAGTCCGCAACATTGCATTTGCCTTTGGATGCGTTTTTTGACACGACCAATTTCTGATTCGAAACCTCATCCCGCGAAGGCAGATTCGTTAGTTCGACTATGGCGCCCTTTAGATCATATGGATTTTCTACGAAATTTCGATCAGAGCCAGCCCATTCCGGCACTTTATTCGCTGGACGTTGTTCTTCGTCGCCTGAGGAATGCATAAAATTTTCTCCAAATTGATAATGCGTTTGACCGCCCGAATAATCTTTAACCAAACGATACGTCCCAGTACTCAGCTTCTGCACAAACATACTGGGCGAATCATTTCTAGCAGTGAGCAAATCGTTATCACCAAAAACCGTCGAGCACCCTCGTTATTCGAAGCAAAACGCTGATCGTTGTTCGCAATGAGCAGCGGTAAAGTGTTAGACGCCCTCGAAGCGATTTGCTTCTTCGAGTTGTTTCTGCACGTACTTTAACGGGTGTAAAACACTATATTGTCAAAGATTGTGGCGCCGAAGTCGGGGATGCGCCGAGGTGAGTTCGAGGCCAATAACAGTCAGGTGCCACGGTCTTGCTTAAAAGTGTCGATTAAGATTGACCCGCTAAACCGGAGACCTATTTCTAAGGAGGTGTCGAAAAAAGGTTAGGCATCGTACCCCTTACGCTGCGGGATTCCGCGGGCATAAGGTGGGGTTGATGGAGGCGGGTCGTACGCCCGAGGAGGTCGCATTCCACTGCGCAGACAATCATCAACTGGGCTGCGCAGGCCGATCGTGACGCGAATGTGCGTCGTGATCGGCTGACTACGGCCGAGCGGCAGAGAACTGATGCGGCTGCGCCGTGAGAACGCCAGCTAAAAAATGGAGAGTGGCATACTCGTGCGACCTGCAAAGTCGCACGCTTCTCTATTTCACGGGGGTAGGCATGATCTGCTGAAACTGGCTGTTCGATCAACCGTTCCCTACCCGGACATGCGGAGCTGGTAACGACTCGGCGTGAAGCTTCCGAACCAAAATAGTAGCCGCCGTCTGTCGGGTACCTCGAATCGTGGAGTAACGCAGAATCCGGCAGCACGAAGGCGGAGAGGCGCAAGAGATGGACGGGTGCAACCAATATCGGGAGCATCCGCAACGCGCCGCTACGAGTAACACCCTAAACGTGCTAGCAGGCTTCGGTGGAAAAAGCCGGATGAGCGGAGACGTTTACGTCCGATTCCATGAGCACCTGAGGGGGTGGTTCCGTCAGGTGACTCGACGCGTTGTGAGCCGTCCTTCGAGAGAACTGCTCCAATCCAGCATTTGTCCGACGATCCGTCGTTTCATGGCGGTCCGTGGTCAGGAAGGTATCAACAGGATATTTCATACGCAGCAGATACGCAAAAGAGGAATATCGCGTTGACGACATCAGGCTATCAATACAACCCTAGAGAATGAAAGGGACTTCCCCGTCCCGATGCTCTTGCACCATGCGCACTGCACGTTCCCGGACTTCAGCAGAAAATTTGTTCGACTTGTTCATGGCTCCATTCTCTCAAGAGTTGGAGCCTCCACCAAATCCGGGGCGGTTCAGTTTCGGCGGCAATCGTACGTACGCTCCAGTGCGTGGCGCCATCGGCGGGTTTGGTGTGCAGGGTCTTGTGAATCAGCTGAGCCACCCGCTCATCGTCGATCGTGCGCGGCTTGCCGGGGCGCGCTTCGTCATGGAGTCCGTTGACGCGCTGCTCCAGAAACCGAAGACGCCACTTGCCCACCGTGGCGCGCGTGAGTTGCAGGCGCTGCGCGATCGCACTGTTGGGCTGCCCGTCAGCAGCCGCCGCCTGCACTATGCGCGCCCGCGTGACCAGCGCAGGCGAAATCGAGCGCGGCCTCACCCGCCGCGCAAAGCTGTGGGCACGTCATACTCCATGCCATCGTCGCCGGCGGGGACAATCCCGAGCGGCTAGCCGCGCTGTTCCAAGGCAATGCGCGCAAGAAAGCGCCCGAACTGCGCGAGGCACTATCCGGTCGCACTACTGATCACCTCCGAGCCCTGCTGAAGCTACACCTGACGTCATCGAGGCTCTGCGGCACACGCTTGCTCAACTCGGTGACGCCCAACCTCGGAAAGGCGCTGGCACCGATCGGGAAATGCGTCCGCCTGTTGACCACACCATCCCCCGGCGTGAGTAACGCAACCGCCCAGGTAAGTCAGAATGATTTTCCGTGGAGGCGGAGGCTGGCCTGCCGCAGGAAATCAAACGCGGGTTAGCATGACTGCCAGAGCCGCACGGGCGTGGCACGGGGCCACGCCCC
>NZ_CADIKH010000158.1 GCF_902859855.1 Paraburkholderia humisilvae | reverse complement strand
TCCCCGACAGCACAAAGGCGGCACAGGCCTACAGGCGTGGTGGTTCGAACGCAAAATGCACCGCCCGCCTGAACGCATTGCGGACCCGCTCAAGCTAAACCACGCCTGTCGGCACTGTCCAGTTGCTGGGGCCTCCGACTGATATGACTCCCGGTGTCAATCGGGATCGGTTTTTCGGTTTCTGTGGCTCATGTTGCGAGAATTTCCTGAGGGCGGCATAGCGGTACACCTCGACGGTGGGTCAAGCTGATATTCGCGGGTTGGTTGGATACCGCAGTACAGAGGTCCGCCCAATGAGCCTGCCACTATCCAGAGTCGCAAATCGGATGCAATCCGTTGCGTAGCCGGGTCGCGGGTTACTCGTGTGCCGGGCTACGCCGCCTTCAGGAAACTCCTCCTCCAGTTTTTTGGGGGGAGGATGGGGGGGGGTGTCCGACCGTTGCGTCACGCCGTGAGTCTTTCGTGCGGTACGGCGAGTGAGCGGGACTTCGAGGAACTGCTGCGGGAACGCGGTGTGGTCGTCACGTACGAAACGATCCGGCAATGGTGTGGCCGGTTTGGGTCGCAGTTCACGTGTCTGACGGGTTCGGATCAATGTTGCCGATAAGATCAGGTATCCTGATCAGGAAACGAAGGCGCCGACCAGTTCTGCCGTCCACTGCTGCCAGGCAGCCAGACGGTGCACGAGCGCAGCGCGGTTGGTCACGGGCCTGCATCCGGTGTCGCCCTGAAACCTGCGAACCTGGCCGGCAGCCTGTCATCAGGCAATCCGCCAATATGCTAAAGGACCGAATGCGCGGATCTCATCAAGGCGCGGGCGTGCCTCGGCAAGTCGCCCATCGGCAAGCCGGATACATGCATGCAGACCTTTTCGACAGGCATCGCCCGGGTGTGCTCCTCCCTCACTCAGGTAGCCATGTGATGTTCGTGCGTTGTGTCACAAAGCAGTCGTCGCCAGCTGAGTGACGAGCGTCGCAAAATCTACGGACCCGAGAGCGGTCACCACCATCGAATTGAACTGCCATCACAGACAACGTTCGTTGCGACCGGACTGTCACAGACGCGGGAGAAAGTGCGACGGCCGGCAGCCGAGATACAGGCCGAGCTGCCGTATGAATTGACGCTAATGCGTCGCACTGTCGCGTGCGCGCTCGCTGCCTGGACGGATCAAGAATAGGGGTGCCGTGGTCGGACAGGGAAGACGCATTCAGGCGGAGGCAATCATGTCAATGACGTCGGATTACCTTAAGGCTTTGTCGGATACTGGTTGGAGTTTCGATCTCAGTCATGGCAGAAGGCTTCGTTGGCGGAATTCATCTGCGTAGCAGGCACTCAACGGAGAGTTGACAGGCATCTCTGCGCGGCAGTGCACCAATATTGCTCCCCTTTGATGTAAAGTGCTGTATCGAATTCACGGACTTTATGCCATGGCTATCAAACGAGGGCGTAAGCCAACGGGTAAGCCTCCCGCGACGCGGGCGTCCGCCAGCCTACCGCCGGAGTTGTACAGCACCTTGCGAGATATCGCCAAAGACAAAAAAGTCTCGGTCGCGTGGGTCATCCGAGATGCCGCCGAAAAATATGTCGCCGACCAATGGCCGTTGCTTGAGAAGAGGAAGTCATGACGCCGCGTAGCCGGAAGGAATCGGGGGCTTATTACACGCCGGACGCTGTCACCGAGAGTCTGTTGAACTGGGCCCTCCGCAGTGAAAACGATCGCCTGCTTGACCCGTCTTGCGGAGACGGTCGTTTCATCGCCGGGCACCGTAACAGCGTTGGCATTGAGCAGGACTTGGCCGCTAGTGCGCTCGCGATAGCGCGCGCGCCTTGGGCGCTGGTGCATGAAGGTGATTTTTTTGCGTGGGCAAGCAACACCCCGGAACGGTTTGAATGCGCGGCGGGTAATCCGCCGTTCATCCGCTATCAGACTTTCAAAGGGGACGTTCGAGATCGAGCGATGCGCCTGTGTGCCAGTGTCGGTGCCAAATTCAACGGGCTCAGTTCCTCCTGGGCACCTTTCCTTGTCGCAACCGCGAGCCTGCTTGGACCAAGCGGGCGTATGGCGTTTGTTGTTCCGGCGGAAATCGGGCACGCGCCTTACTCAGCTCCTCTGATCGAATATCTGACTTCACACTTCGCCGTCGTACACATCGTGGCCGTGAAAGACAAGCTGTTTCCCGATCTTTCGGAAGACTGTTGGCTGCTGTACGCCGAAGGATTCGGAAAGAAGACTGAAGAAATCCGTTTTTCTGACTTGGATGCATTTCGGAGGATGACTGTACCGCCTAGGAGTTTTGCTCGCATTTCGACCGCCGAATGGCGAACATGGGGGCGGCGTCTACGGCCTTTTCTAATGCACCGTGAAGCCAGAAGTCTGTATCGGGAGGTGGTGGATCATAAAGAGACGCAGCGGTTCGGCGAACTGGCCAGCATCGGTATCGGCTACGTGAGCGGCGCCAACGATTTTTTTCATCTGCGCCCCTCGGATGCCAGTCGACTGCGCATTCCAACGCAACTGCTACATCCCACCGTCCGCAACGGCCGCGCTCTCCCGAAGCGGCGCCTGACAACGTCGACCGTAGGCAAATGGCATCAAAATGACGAGCAGGTTTTGCTACTACGTATGCCAAAGTCGGGGCGTGTCCCTGCGTCCGTCTCGCGCTACCTCGACTCGGAGGCGGGCCTTATCGCCCGCCAAGCCTACAAATGCCAGGTACGAGAACCTTGGTACTCCGTTCCTGATGTGCAGATTCCAGATTTCTTCTTGTCGTACATGTCTGGCCTTGAAGCAAATCTGGTCCGTAACGATGCAGGCTGCACCTGTACTAACTCTGTGCATAGCGTTAGGTTGCGCGAAGGCGTCAATGCCTCCGGACTATTGGACACGTGGGAGTCACCCTTCGTAAAACTGAGCACCGAATTGGAAGGACATCCCCTCGGAGGTGGCATGCTTAAGCTTGAGCCGCGCGAAGCGACCCAAGTCGTGCTCCCCTCGGGATCGGAGATTTTGCGGGCGAACGATTCGATTGTAGCCGAAGCGCTCGCAACCTTGCGTCAGTGGAGGCACTATGCCGTTGCGCAGTAATGCCGTCGATGCTGAGTCACGCGTGTGCCAGTGGATCAATCAAAGGGAAGCGCTACATCATTTCGGCACGTACGTAGGAGCCACACAAAGTCAGCAGCATATCAAACCACTGCATTGGTACGTTGCTTGCCGGCTAGTGCTCGAGGGTGGATTCCATCCCGATGACATCACCCCGCGACCGCCATTCACTATAATCACTCGTGGCTCCAAGAATTATTTGCATTTCGACCCAAGCACGGCGACGGGCGGCGAGCGAACGGTGCTTGGTGGCTTAAAGACGAAAAACGTCGATGTAGTTGTCACGAAGAATGGAATCGGGCCGGTGATGGCTGTTTCATGTAAAGGGATGACTGGGGCGTTTCGCAATCTGACCAACCGCATGGAAGAGACGATCGGTGAGTGCACAAATTTGCACATTACCTATCCGGCAATGGTGTTCGGCTACATGTTCGTTATTCGCGCGAATCGCGTGCTGGCGGCCTTAGCGGAAGAGTTGGGGCCGGACGATGTGGCTCCGGCTCGGCAACTCTTGGCCAATGACATAGCCGTTCAAGAGGGCGGGGCACCCGTTGAGTCGATCTTTCGTTTCCATTCGGCGCTGCGGGAACTTACGGGGCGCAGGGGAATTCGCAACGACGTCAGCCGATACGAAGCCGTGACGCTGGCGATGGTGGAGGTATCCGGCGAGCGTGCCGGCGACGTGCTCAACGATTTTCCGCCCCACGACAGTCCCCTGCGCCTAGAACAGTTTTTCCAAACGCTGTATCTGCGATACGAGGAGCGATATCTGTTCGGTGCGCCCGACCTAAAATCGGTGACTCGCCGACTTGAATGGGCACCGGATTCGCCTGTTTTCAGTCAAGCGCAAATCGGTCAGGACAGTTATCCAGACTTGGACTACGAAGCGCGAATAGTGCAGTCATAGGAACTGCCTCTCCGTAAGTTTATAGATTTCCTGCGTCCGGGGCGGGGCGTCGAAGCTCCACCATTTCTCGGACGAGTGCGCAATGGCAGTTCACAGCTACGACAAGTTCATTGAACCGATCGTTCGTTACTTGGTTGCGCATCCAACATGCGTTGTCGCACGGGACGCACACGAGGCATCTGCCTTAGCTCTTGGAATTTCCGAGGCGGGTCGACCGGGACTCCTTCCGAGTAGCTATCATCGCCTATACAAAAATCATGCGGGGCAGGCCTATGGCTGAAGTTAATAACCACTTAGGCATCTCAATGATTATCAACTTCACTTCGCAATGCTTGTAATGCGTTGCACCGGGATGCGGGCTGTTGCAGCTAGCAGTCGTCTGCCTTGGGTAAGACACAAGTAGCGACTTCGAGATCTGACCTTCTGATGCGACCTTGACCCGCTTCCACTCCAGGCCTTTGGCCCGGTACCGTTGAGATGACGTAGTCTGCAACCGCCTCCCGTGTCGCCCGACGTGCCAGCTCACGCAGGTAGTCAGTGTGTTACGTCGCGCGCAAAACGGGACTCTGCATCGCGAGATATTCGAGGCGAGATGGCGTTGGTTGTCGCGCGCCGATGAGATGGAATCCCGGTGTGATCGAAAGCAGGACGCAGCGAAGATAGATGCCCGTGCCGTCGCAAGTTTGATGGACGGCATAAAGAGAACGGCCCTAGGCGTACGATTTATCATCTGCTCATTGTTATCGCGACACAGTCGGCCGGACTATCCCCGTTTTTCTGCTTTACTTTGCAGCTTTAAACCGAAGGCCCGATTGATGGCTGCGCGCGTGTTGGCCTGCAAGCGATGATGCCGGATACCCTCGTTGACTGCCTGTTCAAGCGCAGCAGGACGCGCACCCGCACCGCTGCCCGCGGGCACCAGTCGCGACCATGACTGTCCCTGCTCTTCCAGATGTACCAGGAACCGGCCAACGCTAGAGCGGGATACATGATCCAGTTCTTCGGGCAGATCCTTCAGCAGATCCTTGTGCTCCTGAAGATCCGGCGCAAGCCAAACTTTTTTCATGTCGCTTTGCACCTTGAACCCGAAGGCATGATTGATGGCTGCGCGCGTATTGAGCCGCAAGCCATGATGCCGGATCCCCTCGTTGACGGCCTGTTCAAGCGCCGCAGGACGCGTACCCGCACCGCTGCCCGCGGGCACCAGTTGCGACCATGACTGTCCCTGCTCTTCCAGATGCACCAGGAACTGCTTGACGCTAAAGCGGTATGCCTGATCCAGTTCTTCGGGCAGATCCTTCAGCAGATCCTTGTGCTCCTGAAGATCCGGCGCAAGTCGAACTTTTTCGCCTTGCAGTTTGAACCCGAAGGCCTGGTTGATGGCTGCGCGCGTGTTGGGCTGCAAGCCACGATGCCGGATACCCTCGGTGACGGCCTGTTCAAGCGCCGCGGGACGCGCACCCTCACCGCTGCCCGCGGGCACCAGTTGCGACCATGACTGACCCTGCTCTTCCAGATGCACCAGGAACCACTTGACGTTAGAGCGGTATACAGCGTCCAGTCCTTCGGGCAGATCCTTCAGCAGATCCTTGTGCTCCTGAAGATCCGGCGAATACAGGGCCCAGGCTCCTTTTATGTCGCCTCGCAGCTTGAACCCGAACGCCTGGTTGAGCGCAGTGCGCGTCCTGGTCTGCAAGCCATGATGCCGGATACCCTCGTTGACCGCCTGTTCAAGCGCGGCAGGACGCGTACCCGCACCGCTGCCCGCGGGCACCAGTTGCGACCATGACTGTCCCTGCTCTTCCAGATGTACCAGGAATCGCCTGACGCAGGAGCGGTATGCCTGAACCAGTTCCCCGGGCAGATCCGTCAGCAGATCGATGTGTTCAGGTAGTGTCGGCACGAGCCGTGCGCGGGGCTTTGCGCGACTGCTCCCCGGGAGGGGAGCGGCGGGCTGTCGACGCCCTGGAGCGTTCAGGCTGTCATGGATCTGCTGCTCTGCATGGGAAA
>NZ_CADIKH010000157.1 GCF_902859855.1 Paraburkholderia humisilvae | reverse complement strand
TGCCAGGGGCCCTCACGAACGACGCGATTACGTTGCATGCCGATCGCAGAAGGCGACGACCTTGTCGCCTTTGACCTTCTTGTGACCGCTGAAGCCGAGGTTGTCGCCCCCAGCGGTGGCGCCGAGAATTCGAACAGTTCGGTAAGTGGAAAAGCTGGGCCCGAGTCGGCCGTAATGGCCGGCAAAGAGGAACCCAGAAAAATGACGAAACGGAATCGACGTGTGCACTGCCCGGCGTTCAAGGCGAAGGTGGCGCTGGCGGCCCTGGAGGGCGACAAGACGCTGGCGGAGTTGGCGCAGTAGTTCCAAGTACACCCAAACCAGAAAACGGAACTGGAAGAGGCAATTGCAGGAACGCGTTGCCGAAGTGTTCGAGACGGGCAAGACGTCGGCCGGGTCCCGGTCGACGTGATACGCGAAGCGCGTGCCGTGGGTCCCTCGAAGATGGCAACGGTGGAGTAGGCGCGTGGATGTATGAGGAACTGAAGCTGTTCAACGGCTATCGTGTTCGTCGTGCTGCCACACCGAAAGCGCGCCCATCATAATCCGCCCCATAAATCTTGACATGAAGCACACAGGAGAGCGTAGTGCCGGAAATCGGCCTGCTGCGTTCGACGTGGCGGGAGCTGGAAACGTGACCATGGTTGCCGGATTGCAGGCCATCGTGAAAGCGGTGGAATCACCACCGGAGCCTACCGGTGCGCGCGCCAGCTCTCGACCCTACCGGGGAGGAGAGACAGGGAAATAGCTCGCCTACGCCCTGTCTCTTACTCCACGCCTGATGGCGCGACTCTGTGTATCTGAGCGCCGTGGTGGACTTGGGCAGCCGAAAGGTACTGGCCCACCGCGTGACGATCACGATGGAGGTGATGCACGCTGTCGAGGCGTTGGAAGAAGCGTTCGCGAAGTACGGGCAACCTGAGATCGTCAACACCGACCAGGGCAATACCGTGCTCACGCATACCAGGAACTCGTCGGCCAGCTCCACATGCAGGCGTCAATGAGTCGACGAGGAAACTGCTTTGACAATGCGCCAATCGAATCGCTTTGGGATACGCTGAAAAGCGAGCTCGTCTATCATCGGCGCTTCGTCACGCGAGAAGGCGGTACACTGTGCCACCTGGATGCATTCGCGCTGCAACTGCCGCCACACTTTGCGTACCCCGTGCACGCCGAAATTCTCTTCCCATATGTGCCGGACGGCTTCGCACAGTATGGCGTTACGCCCGGTCCGTGGCGGAAACTGTCGCGGCTCAGCACGCCTGGCCGCATGTGCGTAATACGTCGACGGAGCAACCGGCAACACTCGGCAGGTTGGCTCGGCCCCGTACAACGCCCGATGACTGTCGACGAAGGCCACCTCCAGTGGGCCTCTTAATCTCCATATGGAACCCGTAATGTTCCCCGGGAAAACCAGTGCATGTCCGGTACCGTCGGATGGTATCCCCACTCCCCCGCAAGCGGGGGAGTTCACGCGCGTTTATTTTTCCTTGTTGAGTAACTCCTATACGGGAGCTCCGCTCTTTCTTGTGGGAAGTCCTTCGAAATCGAACCGCGTCACCTGGCACGAGGGGTTAGTCGCCCTCTCTATCTGTGGATTTGGTGTGTTCGGACTTTCCCCCATAAAAACGGATCGATTGTCAAAAGTTAGCTTACTCGGATCATCGTTATTGCTGGTGAGGTTGTTAACTCCGGGCATGGCGTTTACCTGAAAGGTGATGGAGTTCTCACGTTCTCGCATCGCGAACGCTGCATGCATCTCCTAACCCGTAATTAACCACACCTCGACGCAATCCACTTGCTCACAGCGGGTGACGTTCTATGGCTCTATCGCAATAACACGGGCGAGGTCAAATTCGAGGCGGACCAAAACGCTCTGGCCATACGATGAAGAAGGCAATGACGCCACGAAAAGCGCTTGCTCTATTTGAACAACGTAGTCGAGCAGGACCATCGCGCCATCAAACGCATCATCAGGCCAATGATGGGCTTCAGGGATTTCCGGTGCGCGCGCATCATCCTCACGGGTATCGGGGCTCATGCATATGATTCGCAAGGGGCAGATGCGCGACGACGCAAACAGAACTCCTGCTGCGCAGTTTTACTCACAGATCACATATGCAATCCTATCTATATCGATTTACTCATCCTCTCATCGTTATCGCGACACATCCATTGCGAATGACAGGGCAGTGCGGTCCTGCTTCACAGGCAGATCCCGCCGGAATGTGGTTTCGTGGCTCAGCGACTTCGGCTCAGAACTGGTCACGACCGGCCGGTGATCGACGCCGCGCGCGACGCGCGCAAGCCAGTCGGCGTAGTTGTGGCCAAACGTCTCCTGCAGCAGTCCAATATCCGATTGTGCGAACTCGCCGACGGTCGTGATGCCGATAGTGGCGAGCTTTTCGTTCGCCTGTAGGCCAACACCGTTGACCTTGCGCCGGCAGCGGCCAGATACGGCGCTCAAAATCGGCATGCTCGGGAATCGTCGGCCCATCGGGCATGTCCAGTTCGGAGCTGATCTTGGCGAGCAGCTTGTTAGGTGCAACGCAGATCGAGCAGATGAGGGCGGTCTCCTTCTGCGCCGCCGCCTTGATTGCGGCCTCGCCGTCGCGCGTCGCCGGTCAGGTCGATGTAGATCTCGTCGATGCCTGGTCGGTGAACCTACGAACCGCTGCCGTGAACAGGCGCGAGTAGTGGTGGTACGAATCGAAATCCATCGGCAACCGATAGGCATCGGGAGCAAGCTGTGCCGCCTTCATAATTCCCATCGCGGGGTGCACGCCGATCGCCCGCGCCTCGTACGTCGATGTTGTGACGACACCGCTTACCGCACCGGTGTCGCCGTCGTTGCCATCCGTCATTGGTCAACGTAATGGGCAACGTAACTTGCGCATTTCCCGCCATGTCGATTCTGCTACGGCAAGGCAAAGTCTTCGCAAGCACGTAGAGTGCGGCTTTCAATGCATCGCTCTCAGCCCACTTCGGCACGTCGGTCATCTCATACGAGTAGAAGACCGTCGTCCCTGTAGCGCTTCCCACGGTCATCGGCTCATTTCCTGATGCGGGAACGGTTGATCGGGTTCACGGGTCAAGGCCTTTCTCCCTGCCGACCTAGGTCGATCGAGAGGCAGCTGCGCACAGAACTGAGTCAACATCTGCGCCGTGCGGTTATCGCTCGGTGGCGAATTGCGGCTGTCTTCCTTTGCAGCACGGGAAATTGCCTCGAGCAGTGCCAGCGGCCCAGGATCGTGAACCGCTATACCTAAAGCCTCCATACCCTCATAGTTGTGGCGCACACGTTCTGGCAGCCGTTCCCAGGCGTGGTGCTCGGTTTGGATACCCGTCGTTAAAATCGCGGTCCTCTGCAGCTCCGGCAGCCGTTCGAGAAAACGCTTATTGGCGACAAGAAAAGAGACCGGGTACGCGTAACCCAGCGCGGTAAAGTTCGGCAAAACTTCGGCGTAGGCACGACCAGCAGCACCATCGCCCGACGACATCACCGCGTCGACGCGGCCCGCCTTTATTTGCGCAAGCGCTTCCTGAATCGGCAGAAAAACTGCCTGTGCTCCGAGCATTTCCATTACGCGCTTGGATGACTCGTCATATGTACGGATACGCATGCCGATCAGGTCGGATGGCGCGTTGATCTCCGATCGTGACCAGATCCCGGTCGGGGGCCAAGGGATCACCGCGAGCAGAACCAAACCGAGGCGATCCAGCGCACACCGATACGCTGGTCTGTCTATACTTGCCATATCGCGTGCCTGGGCGATTGAATGCACCACATACGGTTTAATCGACCGCGCTAGAAATGGTTCGCGAGCAGCCAGATTGCCGCCGAACAACACCCCGAAAGGCTGTTGACTAATACGCTTCTGAACTGAGGCAACACCCGCCTTATCCTGAAAATGCGGAATTGCACGAGGAGTGCCAACGCCAGCGTGATTTAGCAGACGCGCGAAGTCATCGGCGGCGTTTCCGGAGGCCGTATCTGCCGGATACGCACTTGCGATTGACCAATCGTACGTGGATGACCCATGGGCAACGCCGATCAAACTCGCCACGGACCATGCGATCATCGTCCGCAGTCCTGTAAGTCCGAGTGCAATCGGGACCCTGCTTCTCTTCAACTTCGGCATTACAGTCACTCTGCCCTAAGAAACTGTCACAAAATCGGAATTAATCGAGAATGCCGCCAACCCAGAGGACGACTCTATTAACCCAGTCAGGATTGCGCTGAACTTCGGTGCAAAACATATTAGCATCAACGTCAACTCAACCCCAATAACGATGATATATCGCAAATATAATCGGGTATTCAATTTTTGGTAACGAGTATCAGAGGGTCATGCCATTCGCTATAATTGATTTTTGGGCGTTGTCCACGTTGCTTGGTCGATCACGTAAAATGGCGAGACGTAAGAAATCGAAATCGCTCTATCATGGCCGCCGTTTTCCAGTCGCGGTCACCAGTTGTGTCGTGCGGTGGTATTTTCGCTTTCAGTTGAGCTTTTGTGACATGGAAGAACTGCTGTTCGAGCGTAAGCGGTAACTCCCCGACGCCCTTGCGATTTCACGCGATCTGATGCAGGGGCGAGCGCAGCGGATTGTCGGCGAGGAGTTATTTCCAGATGCGCGGCGTGAGTTCGTGCACGCGCGACGCCGGATGTTTGCCCACGCGTTGCGGCACGTCGATCAGAGATAATCGTAGGGCGGGCTGCTTGGCTCACCGGCAGCTGCCATCGAAATGCAGCGCATTGATTTGCGTAGCAAGACGATTGATGAACGCGAGCAATTGGCCCGCCAGCGGATCGACCGGCAAGATGCGCCTGCCACTCGCCATGATCGCACTCAAATCGACATAGCACGAAGTTCCGCGCGCGCACCCTTATCGCCTGACGATGCTGGCCACTGCAAGCGCCGAGGTTAATGTGAGATTGACCCGCGAAGACGGATCCTTTTGAACAGAAGGAGGAGTGCCGAAATGGGCACGCATCGTTCCCGTACCCGGCGGAGTTGCGGGCGCACATGGCCGAGCTGGTGAAGGCCGGCGCACCGTCTTATTGCGACGGAACCGCGGATTTTCAGTGAACTATCGAGGCCTGCAAGAGTTTCTGGTCCACGGCATTCGGTACGTCTTCCCAGCGCGCATGAGGGAGTTCACCCGTGGCATTGCCACAGGCCTGACCGAGCCGGTGTTCAAAAGGTATCCTTAAGGGTTCCGAAGATAAAGCGCCAGTCTGACCAGATCCCCGGGGAAACACATCTGGATTTGCCATCGGGCCGCTCTTTCGCATGGTGCCGATTGCAGTTCGACGGGATCGACTACTTTACGAATTGCTGGCGCTCGTCGACTCTATACTGATTACTGATGGGGTCGCCACGCGAACGAAATCTCGTGGTGTCCCTGCTCAATGATCGCCTAAAGAACTAAATATGGCTTACGAAGATCACGTTGCGATGATCCGCAATGTCGCACGAGCACTAGGGCCTGAACTCACTTCAGATGTGGCATTCGTCGGGGGCTGCGCGACTGCGTCGCTGCTAACCGATCACTACATGCTGACTCAGGTACGGCATACCGACAACGTCGACGTCATCGTCCGCATCATTCATATGGCCGGCTGTTGGACATTCCAGCGAGTGCTTCAGCTTCATCAAGGACTGGGTGGAAAAGAAGATCCGACGCCACATGGGGCGATCCCGGAATCGACGAGGCTTCGGCTGGAAGCGGTGGAGTAGGCGTTGGCTGTATGAGGAATTGAAGCTGTTGTTCAGCGGCTATCGTGTTCGTCGTGCTGCCGCACCGAAAGCACGGCCAGCGTGATGGGTCCCATAACCTTGACATGAAGCAAACAGGAGAGCGTAGTGCCGGAAACCAGCAAGCTGCGTTCGACGCGGCGGGAGCTGGAAACGTGACTATGGCAGCCGGACTGAGGTCCACCGCGAAAGTGGTGGAGAGACCACCGGAGCCTACCGTGCGCGCGCCTGCTCTCGACCCTACCTTCGGGGGGCCCGCTGCCGAGAGGTAGTGGGCTACCCAATCTAACGTGTTGTGAGCGAGCTATTGTCGGATCTGGTGTATGGGGTTGAGGCGGGGAATTGAGAAGGCGGTGGCGGTTGGCTGAGAATGTTGCTTGTCGAGAGTAACAACCAGCTAACCGGAATCCAC
>NZ_CADIKH010000156.1 GCF_902859855.1 Paraburkholderia humisilvae | reverse complement strand
ACCGGATTCTGGAGGCTCGGGCATGAGCCACGCAGGAGCTGGCATATGGCATATGCGCCACTGTGCTGCACACCCCGGAAATCACCTCGAATCTGCGTGCTACGCTTCCTCCCCCCGCGTGGATGACCGAGCTTGCGGCCGCCAATGTGCGAGTCGTCGAGCAATCGCGCTTATCCATTGCAACGCTACTGGAGCTTCACCGTTGTGTATCGACGTTCTTATCCTTGTGGGATAGTCCAAGCCCAGCAGGAGAACTCGATGCCGCCCCGCCCGATGGTTCAGATAGCGCTGTTCGAAGACGCCAGCGCAGTCCCCTTGCCGACACTACCGCAGGACGTTCGGCACCAGTTGCAGCAGCAGGTGGTGCAGTGGATGCGAGCCATCGCCGTGGCACAGGTACAGAACAACCTCGAGAGCCAGCGTCGGCAATATGCGCTGGTTGAGCGCGCTGGGCAATTGGGGTGGGAGCGCGTGGAGGTCATCGACGACGATCTCTGCCACTCCGGTTCAGGCACATGCGCCCGGGCTTCGAACAGTTGCTGAGCTTGCCTTACGATGGCGAGGTCGGCGCGGTTCTGGGCATCAAAGCATCGCGCCTGACACGCAATGGGCGAGACTGGCACACGCTGCTGGAGTCCTGCAATGTTGTGCGGGCGTTGCTCACCAATGCAGAGGGCGTCTATTATCCCGTTCAGGTGAATGACCGGCCGCTGCTCGGCATGAAAGGCAACGATCAGCGAGATGGAACTGGCCAGCTTCCGGCAGCGAGCGCACGAAGCGATGAAGCTGAAGGCTAAACGCGGCGAGCTTTACATGCATGTGCCTATCAGCTACGTACGCACAGGCGACGATGGCCTCGGGAAGGATCCCAACGAGCGCGTGCGCGCGGCCATCGATCTGGTGTTTCGCAAGTTTGCCGAACTCGGAAGCGCTAGGCGCGTGTATTTCTGGCTGGGCGAGCAAGGTATCGATATGCCGGCTGTGACGAGCGCCGGCAGCGCAGAGCGCCACTAGTGGAAGGCACCGTGCTACCACAGCGTGCTGAGCCTGCCGCAATCTACGCGGGTGCTTATACACATGGCCGCTGCAAGACCAGCGTGCGCATTGAGGATGGGCGCAAAGGTGCCGTGCGTACCCATCAACACAGGCCCGAGGATTGGGCGGTGCTGATTCGCGATCATCACGAGGGCTACATCGACTGGGACGTGTACTGCGCCAACCGGGAGTTGGTGGCCCACAACACCAATGGACATGGCAGTGCGGTGCGTGGCTCGATCAGGAGCGGCAGCGCGCTACTATCGGGATTACTGCGCTGTGGGCAGTGTGGGGTCAAGCTTAGCGTGAACTATCCCGGCCCGACCAGCATCCGTTATCAATGCATCACACATATCTTCAGCCGTGACCAAGCCTGCTATGTCATGTTCGGCGTCGTCGGCGCGGATCAACTGGTGGCCGACCAAGTGCTACGCGGCTTGCAGCCGCTGGGACTGCAAGCCGCGATTCAGGCCATCGAGCAGTTGCAAAGCGTCGATGACGATCAGTTCGCCCAGAAGCGCCTGGCGCTGCAGCGCGCTCGCTACGAAGTCAATCGTGCACAACGCCACGTGGGAACGATGCATTTGACCTACAATCGGTGCGGGAGGAAGAGGTCGCCGAGTTGATGCGACAGCGCCCCGATGCACTCAGCGATGAGACTAGGCAAGCCCTCATGGCGTTGGCCGAGGATATACCACGCCTGTGGGAGCACCCCGACACGACGCCTGATGTCAGGAAGCGTATCGTGCGAACCGTGATCAAAGAGATCGTCGTGACCTCTCATGGCGACTCGGTACGCGTCATTGTGCATTGGCAAGGCGGGGATCACACGGAACTGCGTCTGAAGAAGACGCCTATCGGTGCGCCTCATACGTCGGCGGCCCCAATCCCAGCGCATCCTGGCCGTTGAAATCAAGCTCGGCGGTGTCTTGAAGACAGAGCACAACCCGATGGGATTGCGTGCGCTTTTGCGTCTGCTGCCAATGCGGCTCTAGAATCGCATGCCACTGGACCTTCTCGTTATCGAACAAGCGATACGCCGTTATCGTTTCGCCCCAACCGTGGCATACGTGCGGCACGCTGGCCGTCGGGTCGGCCGCCATCCTTTCCATCAAAAGCCTCGCGCGCTTGTTCAGGCGCGCCTCGCCAAGATCCAGTTGCTCGAATTCCGCATGTGTCCAGGGCGTCGATTCGGTGACCAAGGCGTTCGCTTAAAAGAGGAGAGTAAATTGCCAAACGCCGATAGTTTACAAGCGCGTCGCTATGCCATTGAAAGTAAGCGGCCTTCCTCGCCGTCGCAGAACAGTGGCCGCCACATTGTGTAACGACATGGTCTTAGCGGTGGGAGAGTTCATGAGCATGGGCGAGTAGTCGGCGGACTCCATTTCTTGCCGAAGAACCTCGTCCTGGTCGAGGGGTCGAGTCAATATCGACGCTTTCTGCATCACTGTTGTCCATCGACGACAGTGCGAAACGCCCTGGCTGTGCGCAAGCGCGATAGCGACGTACGAGGTGCTGAAGCAGCACGGGGCTGAAACTTTGGCTGGTCGATCCGCGGCGAATGAAGTATGTGCCGGGTCGCGAGAGCAATGTGCTCGACTTCCAGTAGCTGCGGAAGTTCATGAGTCTGGGATTCCCGCCGGCGGCCTGGCGTGAGGGTGAGGAGTATGCTCAGCGCCCGCGGTCGTCTGGCAACGCGACGTGGTCCTCGCCGAACTGGCTGACTGCGTACGGCGCAAGCGGAAGGTCGTGGTGCGGAACGTCGAGATCATTGAAATGCTCAGCGATATCATGAATTGATCGGCAGGCATTCATCCGCGCAATTTTCGGTTTCACCCGGACGGCGCGAGCATGCGAGACATTGTGCAACTACCCAGTCGTTGCCGGTCTAAGCCAGGCAATGTGTCGCTTGGTCTTTTGTTCCGCTTTCGTCGGAGCGGGAGTTGTTTCGGGGGCGCGAGCGTAGGTGCGAGCGATCGGCGTCTACAGTGTAACGGTTTCAAACCCTCCAGACTGTTTATGTTCGCCAACCGAATTGCTTCTAGCCCATCTGTTATGGCCCAACCGCTCACGGATTTTGCTCGCAAACCAGCGGCCTCCGCCTCAGCAATGCCTTCCGTTTCCCGATTACGGGGCGCCGCCTCCCTGTCGGCGCACTTACACGTGCCGGTGGCATGCGACCCTGTGACGTCCCGTCATGCGCAACGCGCGGCGCTGCTCGCTCAGAAAAATTCGGGAACATTCGCGGCAGAGAGGCCGGTAGGTCGGCGATTGCCCGGGAACCCGGTCGGCTTTCAGGCCGATCTGTCCGGCGACGCAGCCGAATTGCTCGGCCGGATGAGGACGATGGCCGCAAACAATCGCGATCCGGTGGCGCAGTTACGCAAGCTGGAACGGCTTGGCGTAGCAGTAGGTCCGGAAGCGCACGCGGCGGCCATGAGGGCAGCCCGGGAATTCGGCCAGGAGGGGTTTGGGGGGGCTGTTCGGATGGCCAGGCCCAGTAGCTGGTTGAAGGCCGGCGCGGAGCTTGGCGCCTCGCTGCTGCATTTCTTACCCATTGTCGCGCAGACGCGAGAGGTATCGTCGGCGCGTTTCGTGGACCGACCTCCGATTAACGGATGATGAAAAAGCGCGTATGACAGCAGGCGGACGCTCGTCAAATCAGGCAATTAATCGCTCATTCTGTCGCGATTGGATCCTCTTTTCATCAGCGCTGGTTTGTGTCGGACCCCCGTCTTGGGACCGCGACCCTGGCACTATGCGTGTTCCTTCCGCTCGTCAGTGTTCGCCGGTCCGGTTCCCGGTCTTTCAGGATCCGTTCTTCCAAAGCAACTCTATTAGACCGAGCAGGAATGCTCAACGAATGCGTCCAGTTCTGCAACAGTTTCCGTGTGTTCGGATAAACAGGATGGGGCTGCGGCTCTCTATCCGGCCATTTGCGGCCGTGACCACCGCTTCGGTCCCCTCTTGTGAACTCCGCTGACTCACACGTCATTGCTCCGGCGACCCCAGTCATACCGGTTTCGGGTAAGCTCGCTTTTGCCAGCACGGGGTCCCCGAGGACCCGACAGGCAAAGTAAGATGCCCAGACCGGCCCGCGAATCGCGCAATTGCGACCGTGAAGCACGGATGAGCCGGGCGCTGCAGATGCTGCCCTGGGCTCCAGCTTTTTGTTGCAAGGTTCCAGGTTTTTGCTCGTTCGCCCGGAAGTACCGCCGCTTACGTCAGGGCCCTGCTTTTCGCGTGGTGTCCGCGTTTCGCCATCTCCAGAGCAGTCGCCAGATGCGCAAGTCAATCAATGGGCAGGTTACGTTCGCAATGGATGACGATATCCATGGCATAGCCGCAAATGATTGGGAACAGTTGTCGTATCAGCACCCCTTGCGCCCGTCGGCCCCACGTATGCCCGCGCATCTACGGCACTTCGCTCAAGATCCGCGATTGCCGTACCCATGAACTGTTATGCATATCTCAACTCGATGCCTGCGACCGTGGCCGAAGTCATTGACTTGACGCGCCGCGTTCATAAGTGTGGTTCGCTTTTCGCGAAGCTCGACCTCAACGTTGCCGCTACGCCCGCGTATCGAATGGCGCTCCCATCCACACGATGAGGTTTCCTTCCTGTTAATAGTCGTAACCGGCGTACTTCCGTCAGAACCCCCGCCTTTTCCGGCGTCGATTGTCCTTGTGGCAAAAGCACTCATGCTACGACGTGGACGAAGAGCGCGGACAATAAGAACCTACGAGACAGAAGCTGACTTTCATCCAGTCCCGTTATCCATGCCTCGCGTTCCCCAACTCCTACCCTCGGACACCAATGGGACGGTTTCGGGACGACCGCATGGACGATCAAACGGTTGTCGTGGCCGTTACCTTTCAGAAGTGGGAAGCCGGCAGGGTGACTATCCTTGCTCTACCTGTTCGTGCGTCTTTGCTCAAGCAAGCTAGACGCGGTCTCGCTGCAGCTCTCTCATGAGTGAATAGGGCGAATGACGCGTCGTCCAGCGACAATGTTATATTGAGCATGCCCAAAGTAAAAGCATCAGGCCGGATGGGCCGTTTTTGCTTCCGGTCCAAACATGTGTTCCCGTGCGAAGAAGCTGAGCTTTGCGTCAGTTCGCTTATGAGCTGCAGTGTGACGGCATGCCAAAAATGTCACGGGATGCGGTATCGCACGCCGGTAGTATCTATGAAACCGACGCACCGAACCCGTTGCAAACGGCGAGTTTGCAACGGACTACGTGCGATCCGAATCCGCCAAGTGCGTTTTTGCAGCGGTGGAAGAGAGCATTGCCATCATGACGAAAATCAATGTTGGGCTACCCTGCAAGCAGACGCGGGTGCGGAATGCATAACTGACCGAGGGTGCAGTGATTAGAGGGAGATAATCAAGTGGCTTCAACCGTAAAAATCGTCGCGATACTCACGGCGAGGACTGGGCTCGAGATCGAGCTCGAAGCGTTGCTGCGCGGCATGAGTTCGCCGTCTCGCTCTGAGCCCGGTAATCTTGAATACAATCTATGGCGCGATATTGACAACCCAGGGCGATTCGTTCTCGACGAGCTCTACAAGGACACTGAGGCCGTAGCCGCTCACCGTGCGACTTCACATTTTCAGCACTATCTGTCACGCATCAACGAGCTCGCGGTGCGCGTTGCCGTGACGCTGGACGCAGTAGACGTGGTGAATACGCGAGTGGCATAGCCCACTTATAGGCTCCTAGCCTGCGCGGGATGCCAAGCGGTAATTGGCCAGTCGTTTCAGGCAGAATCTGCACAAGGTACTGGATAACCTTGCGGCAGTTCCTGGCATGTCGGATGTGCAGTGAAAGGCGATAAGCAACGGCCTCGCCGGGTCGTTCGTTCGAGCCGCGGTGACGGGCGCCTCAACCTTGCCTCAACCGCACCGATCGATCAGCGCCTGCGCCCACGGATCCAAGCCGAGCTGACTGGCTAGAACTTGAGTGGAAACGTCGTGATGTCTTGTCCATCGACATCACATGACCATATTTGCTGGGGGGGGCGCGTCAAGAGGACAGGCAATAAAACGATAATCGTCGATACCACTAAGGCCACCTCGTACCGTGAAAGCTGGCTAGTACGGGCATGTGCATGCCCCCTCGCGTGGTCCGCGAGTAAAAATATCGCCATGCCCGACCCCTCGTTGTGGCGACCGTTAGGTGGTGACAGA
>NZ_CADIKH010000155.1 GCF_902859855.1 Paraburkholderia humisilvae | reverse complement strand
TGCTCGTGCGCGTCGAAGTGGGGGGGCGCAAGATGTTTCAGGTCAAGCAGGGTAAAGCCTGAGAGAGGAGCATTTACCTCTTGCCTTTGGCCTTTCAATGGATGACAGATTTACGACACGCTCTGGCCCGGCTGCGCCATCAGTCGGCGAAAACGCAGATGCTTCCAGCAGGTCTTTGGCTGGAGCAAGACCGTCGGCAGGATCTGGCAAGCCAAGTATCAAGGGCTGGAGCGAGTCGATCAGGTCTTCCTGCTGACTCAGGCCCTACAACCTGACGCGCGTGCGAACGTTTGCGAGCCGGACGGCGTGAAAGTGCGGACAGCAGAGAAAACGACATAGCTGCATCTGAATAAAGGAAGTTCAGTATCACAGCGGCGCGAACGATCCGTCGCAACGACCCTTCCGAATGCGATGGCTCGCGACGGTCAAGGAGTATTCACAGCCTGCTAGGACGTGAAAGTTTCTCGAAATACGTAATGATGTGAGTATAATTCTTTGGACCCGGCGTTTCGCGCAAGGAAAAACATCATCCCACTGCACTTTGCGCGGCGACAATGCCCTCCTAGTGTCTGGGAATCCGTTTCGGGCAGGTGCCAGAGTAAGCGTCGGTGGGCAAATAGCCCATCTTTCGCGGATCTAGGTAGTACTACTTAGTTTCCTTGGACCCAGACCGGATAGGGTTGTCGCTGAAGAAACGAGGTCGAGGATGACGATGCGCTGTAAGGTCTGCGTCAACAGGAAAATGAGCGACACATCATCGGTGGTAACCCGCGACATGTGCGAATGGCGCGAGGCAAGCCCGGTGTCGGGCATGCCCCGGAAATCGATGGCGGCAGTCGTAAGCGGCGCGAGCCGGATCCTATTTGAGGGATCAAGTCGAATGCGGCACGTCTCATGGCGCTGCCGTGTATCCACAATAGTGAGACAGACAATGGCGATTCGCAAGCGCGAAGGCCGCCCCGAGCTGTTCTCGAACGCCCCCGGATTCGATGTCGGGGCCTTGACCCACTGGGTGCTGGTACGACGACGGGTCAGCGAAGAGTCGATGCGCGAGCTCGGCACGATGACTGATGACCTGCGGGGGTTGGCCGACCGGGTGCTCGCGTGCGGCATCGACACGGTGGCGCTGGAGTCGTCCGACGTGTACCTGATCCGCCGCGACGAGGTGCTGAAGCAGCGTGCGCTGACGGTGTGTCTGGCCGACGCGCGACACATGAAGTATGTGCCGGCGCGCGAGAGTGACGCGCAGAACTCCTGTTCACAGGGTTCACATATTTTCGTCAGTTGCTTTCCATCTCACGGTCGATAGCATCCCTGTCGGCGTAGACGGCTCCATCAGCCTTTGCACCAATCTGGGTGTCGGCCGAGGTCTGGCCGCCGCAGCGATCGGTAAGTTCAAAATACCGTGCTCCGGTGCACGGTCGCCACCGTACGGCGTCTTGTGTCCCTTGAGTCGTCCAACGCTTCAGCGACTGATTGTGAACTCTGCAAAGCATTCGTGTCGCGTCCTCGATGATCGTTTTGCCTATGGACGCGCACGCCGCCTCCAGCCCCCGTCCCCACTACGGAGATCGGACACCTGTCCCGTGTGACGGGCTTGGTGCGTGGTCGTGTTACAACCTGCCGGACGAACCCCATGAAAAAGAAAGTGGTCTACCTAGCATTGCAAAGCCAGCTTGAGAGCTTCCTGCGTGACCGGCGCGTCGCGTGTATCGTGATCCACCGTATCGAAAAAAACGGATGGATTCCATTTATCGACGCAGAAGGTGATGTGGGAAGTACTCACACGTTCTCGATTCGCGTCAAAAAGGGGATGGATTTAAGGGTGTGGTCGGATCTTGGTACGCTCATCGATTGGATCGATGGGGCTTTTTATGTTAGCGAGTGCTTGCTTTCTTTGTCCGCGCTCGAGTGGGAAGTCGAACCACTTAAGCTGGAGTAGGGTTTTCCATCGCAGCCGGGCCCAGATTTACCTAGGCCGGGTCTTCGGTGGTTTCCTGCTCAGCGGAACGCTTGACTGGTTGGCTGATCATTTTCATCCCTGCGCACCTCGCCCTGCTGCGGCCACAGAGCAGCGTAGCCTCGATTCGGCTCGGCCCGGGGCAAATGGAAGACGCGATCGCCTTCGTGTGGCGAAACGGTCCGACCGTGGCCAGTAAAAGGCTGTTATGCAACGCGAGCGCAAGGTCTGCGGCGTTGATGCAGGGCTGACCAGCGGATTCCAATCAGGCACGGGAGACACGAGTCGGGCATCCGGAAGGGAAGGAATGTATGGCGGCACACGGCGCATCTGGCGCTGTCCGTCGACATGGATTCTAGATACTGATATGACCGCAAGTTTCCGTAGTGTGTGTCTTTTCGCTTTTCGGTGAATCTGCTGAGGGCGGCGCAGCCTGTAACGTCGACAGTGGATCCGGGGCATTAAAAAAAGCGGGCCGCAAGGGCCTCAGGACGTTGCCGAAGTGGCATGGGTACCAGACTGCACTGGCGGTGGATGCGGCAGACAGACCGTTGCGACTGATCGTGACCGAAGGACAGTTTCCAAGGCATTTCGTTTGCGAAGGAGCTTGTCGAGCATCTGCGTGCCAGAGCCGTCATTGCGGACAAAGGCTTCGATTCCGGTGCCTTTGTGCAGGCGGCTCGCTCCACCGGCGCCCATGTCGTGATTGCGTCGCGCTCGAACCGTAAATCCGAACGCCGCTACAGCCCGATGCCGTACCGCACCCGCAATGTGGTCGAGCGCTTCTTCAACCGTATCAAGCATTTTCGTCGACTCTCCACTCGTTACGGCAAGCTCGCGCACCGCTACCTAGTGCTCGTATCCCCTGACTGCACGTTCGGGGCCATTCGCGACAATTTGAACAGAGCCTGGTTTCCGGCGGCCGGCTGCGATCTGTGACTGCGCAACAATCCTCGTCCCGCTCCGAAAACGTCTTCTTACCTGTGGTAAGGGACATTATGTTTTCACGAGAAATTCGTTTGAGAAGGGGGAGTCATATCAAACAGGATGACCTTATGTTCGAGCAGCCGATGTTGGCGCGTCGCCTCGCTGATACCGTGATGGATGCTGGCATTGTCCCGCACGATCACCGTTGGCAGACCGTTGCCGGTGGCGAGCACACTGTCAAGAAGCGTTCGACATCCGGGGCCTTGATCGTGCCGGTATGCGCGCTGTGGATCACCGTGTTCCCGCCGAAGTCCAGTGCGCCGATTACGCTGCGGCGGCAGTGATGGTTCGGTTCGTCCTGATGAGGCTCGCCTCGTGGTGACCAGCTACGCTGAACCGGCGGCGATCCATGGAGGCCCGCCTCATCGGGACACAGCAACCTCACGGCATCCTCGCGTGCAGCCTGCTGGAGCTTTGCGGGTGTGGCCCGCTTCATTGCGAACACTTCGTCATTGCGCTTTTTTTTTCGAGCGAGTAGCGACTATGCCTGAACGAAAAACCGTTGCGCTTGAGCGCTTCGCACAGCGTTTCGACCTCGCAGGGCAGCGGCTCGTTGAGCGCGGCTTCGACACGCTGGGCATGCCACAAAGGGCTAGGGGTTCGGCGCTGGCGATCCGGGCTTCAGTCAGCAGTGCATGCCGGCCGCCGTTATGTGCTCCCATCAAGCCGCAATACGCCGCGCTCTCGCCATGCGTGCGACCAGAGTTGTACACGCTCTGGCCACTCGCGCCCAGTTGGGCCGCGATGGCACCGGGCCCCAGGCCCCGTCCGCGCATCAGCAGGCCCGCCGCGCGTGCGCGCGTATCGCGATGACGGTGATCGATAGACGTCTGCTGCAACGTCAGCTCCTCGACCGCCTGCAGCACTACGACACATGTCATCCTGCCCCGGCACAGACCAAAATGCCAGGTTAGCCAAAATCAAATCGTTTTACCAGCAACACTTACCACTGGTAATCGCGCAGGTTCCCGCCCTTTCGGACACTGGAAACCATGGGCCCGGTTTTATTGATTTTGAATTGAGATTAATATCGCGAGTATATAAAAATGATTGGCATTCGCGCGGCCCTCCAGGACATAACTAATTATTGACCAGATCAATCCGTATAACGCATTCTTAATGCGTAGTCTAAAGACTGCCCGCCCAGATGTTTTGTCAATCCGAAGCGGAAAACGCGCATGACACGCTCTGATCCGTATCGCCGAACAAACTCTGTTATTAAATTAGACCGATTTGTGGCCGATTTATCGTGAGCCTAATTATTTGTGTCTAATTTAAATTTAGGAGTATTTATCACGGTGTATAAGCCGCCAATAAAACTGGATAGCGGTGCACGGCGGGGCGGACTCTGAACGTGTCATTGACAACGCAGACAAAGGACAGGTAGACCATGAACAGGAATCTTTTTCAGCTGGTATGGAACCGTCGTGTGCAGTCTTGGGTTCCGGCGGGAGAGACGGCGAAGGGCGTACAGGGTGAGTCCCCGCAACGCCCTGGCAGAGGTGTCCCCGCGCCGGGCTTGCTGCACGAACCACCTGTGACAACCGGGGGGGCGACGCCCAAAGTCCTAGCAGTTGCACTGTATTCTGCCGGCCTGCTGTGCGTGCCGACGAGCAGCGCCTATGCGGACAATTATGCCTCAGGCGGTGAGGTGGCGATTAATGTGGCCAACCCCAGTGGCCCCGCCGCCACGGGCGGCGTCAACGGTGCTACAGCGGGATCAGATGGGACGTCTGACAATGAAGCTTACGGTTTGGCAACTTTTTCGAACGGTGGGGGCGCTTTGTCTATAGGCGACGCTTCGGCTGCAAACGGCTTTAAAGCGTCGGCGTTGGGGGCGGCCGCAGCTGCAACTGGGGCATTGTCGTTGGCGACTGGCGGCTCTGCTGCGGCAAACGGCGCGAGTGCATCTGCTATTGGTGCCTTTGCGACCGCAAGCGCTGCAAACGCGACGGCGTTAGGGGCGACATCAACGGCAAGCGGCAGTGCTTCGATGGCCTTGGGCGTTGGCGCGACAGCAGCGACAGTGAATTCTATAGCGCTGGGTACCAATTCGGTGGCGGCTACGGCGGCCGTGCCGTGGACGGGCGACACGATCGCGGGCACGGCGTACACGTACGCGGGCAGCGCAAGCGGCGTGGTGAGCGTGGGCTCGGCCGGGAACGAACGGCAGATCACCAACGTGGCACCGGGCCAGGTGCTGGGCACGAGCACGGACGCGGTCAACGGCTCGCAGCTGTACGCGACCAACGCGGCGGTCAACGCCGCGAGTACCGCGCTCGACACGCTGTCGACCAGCGTGTCGACGGGCGTGAGCTCGCTCTCCACCGGCGTGACGTCGCTGTCCACCGGTATCTCGTCGCTCTCCACGGGACTGGCGGGCGCGGTGATGTATGACGACGCCACCACGAAGTCGCAGGTGACGCTGGGCGGCGTGGGCGCGACGACCCCGGTGAAACTGTCGAACGTGGCCGATGGGGTGAGCGCGAATGACGCGGTGAACGTGGAGCAGCTTTCGACGTCACTGGCGGACGTCAAGCCACACTACCTGAGCATCAACGACGGCGGCACGCACGTGGGCAACTACAACAGTGACGGCGCGACGGGAACGAACGCGATCGCCATTGGCCAGGGGGCGTCGGCGGGCGCCGACAATTCCATCGCGCTGGGCGCCGGTTCGCAGGCCGCGACCGCCGCTGTGCCGGTGACAGGCGACACGATCGCGGGCACGGCGTATACGTACGCGGGCAGCGCAAGCGGCGTGGTGAGCGTGGGCGCGGCGGGAGCCGAACGGCAGATCACCAACGTGGCGCCGGGCCAGGTGCTGGGCACGAGCACGGACGCGGTCAACGGCTCGCAGCTGTACGCGACCGACACGGCGCTGAACGCCACCAGTGCAAGCCTGGACGCGCTGTCCACCACCGTGGTGACCAATGTGTCGTCGCTCTCGACCGGCGTCGCCTCGCTCTCAACGGGCATGACGTCGCTCTCCACCGGGGTCTCTTCGCTCTCCACGGGGCTGGCGAACGCCGTGATGTATGACGACGCGTCGAAGTCGCAGGTGACGCTGGGCGGAGCGGGGACGACGGCGCCGGTGAAGCTGTCGAACGTGGCCGACGGGGTGAACGCGAATGACGCGGTGAACGTGGAGCAGCTGTCCACCTCGGTAGCCAACGCGAAGCCGCACTACGTGAGTATCAACGACGGGGGCCTGGTGGGGCTGGGCAACTACAACGGTGATGGTGCGACGGGTCTGAGCGCGATCGCGATCGGCCCGAATGCGCA
>NZ_CADIKH010000154.1 GCF_902859855.1 Paraburkholderia humisilvae | reverse complement strand
TGCCTCGTCCAACGGCTTCTTTGCCATGGCGCGTATCTCCATTCAATCCGTTAGAGATATAACGCGCCAGCATCGAATCGGTTGTCATGTTTTATGGGAAACTCAATAAGCGCCTCGATCTGACTCTGGTACGCGCCCGTCAGACAGATACTCTGCAGGTCGCAAGTTCCCGTGACCTGCCCTTCCGAGTTGGCTTGACCATCTTGAAGCGCAGTATTCCATAACTTGCCGAACGTCAGACCTTGCGCTGCCGGAAGCATACTAGGCCCCGGATAAGATTGCATACTGGGGTGTCGCGAATAAGGAGCTGGATTCGGGCAAATTGCCATCCAAACGGAAGTATGAGTGCCGCGACAGCTAAGGCCTGCAAGACCGCCGTAGGAACCGTTGACCGTCAGAATAGTGAGCGCGATCACTAGGGTGGGGACATGCTTTTTCATGACCGAAGGCATTCTGGACGAGAAGACCGAACCCATCGCGAGGATCAGATGACCACGATGACCGTTCCCGAACTTGCGAACAACCATCGCCTCATCGCCCTTTCAAGGGATGCGCGGCTGCACTACGGGACGCGGTCGCAAGGCGTGTCCTTGCGGTTTCGTGCGGTGAAAGGGGGCAGGACGGGTTATCGAAATGATGCTGTAACCGTACGACCACCTTGGCAAAAGTGGCGATCTGGTAGAGTATTGTGAAAAGATCTTTGGCAACCGGCGCACTATTGAGGGTGACTTTTGGCAACACCATAATCTTGTCGCCATGCTGAACGACGGTGCTGTGCCGTGAGTCGACAAATGTGCCGTCTTTGTGAACGACGATCGTGTGTAACCTGTCGGCGTTTTTCGTGAAACCGCCGGCCCGCTGGATGTACATGTCCGGCTCCAGTTCGGGCTGATAGGCGATCGATTTTGGAGTATGTACCTCGCCCACGACGCGTACCATTCCATCAAGAGGTGGTACATTAACAACGTCTTCATTTTCCAGGACGAAATCGTGCCAATGGGCACCACTTCCCACGACAACCTGACCACACGGCTCTACACTCAGCGCCCGCTCGATCCATTGCAGTACAATCGACGCATCGTCTTCGTGCACTCGCGTCATGTTGTTCGGCGCGGACTCGCCATCTATTATGCTGTTGCGCAACTTTGATAGCGATCGCGCCATTAGCCACGCCTGCTTCGCCCGAACGCTCTCGCGAAACAGTTGCGTGTTGGAGAAATCCGAGCGCGGTGAGCGTTCGACTTTCGCCATGAGTTCGGCCAGGACCGTGCCATAGGCCACGACGTATTCCTTTGGCCCCAAATGCTCCCCCTGAACACGCACGACTACTACCATTCCCCCTTTCTTGCCGGCAATGAAGGTCATATCGTCCTCTTGATAATACGCACCGACGGCGCCTGAGCAACCGATTGGTATCAATATATCGAGTGCCATATCAACTGGTCATTACACGCTCTACGGCCGTGGGCCTCGATCACAGCTTCCGGCCAGGCGGGATCGTAGGCACTCTGCGTGGTCCAAAGTGCCTCGCGCAAGCTGACGGCGCGCCTGTTCGGCCGAATAATTCGAACGTGCGAACGATCTCTCACCCGTCGCACGCAGTAGAACGAACGTCGTGGTCGTATTGAGATCTGCGGTTGAGTGGCCGCGAGCCATCGACGTTGCGCCATCACGAAAAGCGGGCAGGCGTCTTGGGGCAGCCGTAAGGAATCGATCACGGTCAGACTGAGAGCCGGAGGCAATGACGCACACCACGCTGCCCCAAGCCATCGCGTGTTCAACGTGGCACCCAAGACGAATTGAGCGTCGTGCCCATCTTCCAATGCGGCGACGAACTCGCCCCTTCCCTCGCTCAACGAAGTCTTTCTGCAGAGTGATCTTTTTTGGTCACCAATCATCGCATCCATGCTGGCCTCCGTACTGCAGATGGCACTGAAGCACTATGCCTCGAACCCGTCAAATCCATGGATTCAAACAGGGATTGCGCGCCGACTCTCGATGTCACCTCTGCTCATCTGACCGCTCTGCAAATGAACAGCTCGCCGCTGCGGAGCGGCATGAGTCGAGCAGCAATGCGAACCTGGCCCAACACTTCTCTTCCCAGTGCAGCCAACTTGACGCCTGAGCCTCGAGCAAATAACTGCAGACCATCGGCCAAACCCGCCGGCAGTATCACTTGCGTCCACTGAAAGTGGTGACCACGGGATTCCCTCTAATAGCTACGGAATCGATGATCCCACAGCCATTCCTCCGGAAACAATAATTAAAATCGACGAAACATTTTATTTAAAATAATATTTTATTTCACCGATAAATAACTCCAATAGGCGATGTGAAACAGCCAAATAAACTCTGTGTGGCCCACGTCCGTGGCTGCTCACCTTTCGATACATCGCGTGCGGCCACCAAGCCGATGGGGGCAAAGCTATTGGGTTGAGGCCTGAGAAGGGCTTTCCGCCTGATCGAAAAAACCCAGTCTTCAGTCTGAAAAACTTCGTAATCCGATCGAGAGAGCCGATGGGCGGATTGCCTCTCCCGCTCAATGCTCCAGATGACGCGGCGGCCGACGCCTCTGTCTGCCGCGAATTCTTCGCGGGTTCCCGCCTCACCGGCTGACCTGAGTGCGCCCAGCTCCACAGGCAATAACGGCATGTCCTGCCTCCAGAACGTAAAGTGCGCCGACGTGATCGGCGTTCGCTTCGTGTCCGCACGCGATGCAGCGAACCGCGCTTGCGTCTTGCGATTGTCCTTCGATACATGAACACAGCACGGGCACGTACGTCTCATGTTCTTCCGCTCTACTGCGACGAACAATCCGCCGCACCATGCCGTCTTGTACTCCAGTCGCCAGTGGAGCTCGCCCCACCTTGATCCAGGATGGACTTGTTCAGGCCCGCGCTTTGCCCGAACATTGCGCCCGGGAGAGCGTCTGCCGTTCCATTGGCAGATCTGGTCATATTCCGCACCTGCAAATCTTCGACGGCATTGCGTGGTTTTTCCTAGTTCCGTTTGATGCCTTTTGCAGGAAATCTGAGCTCGCGTTTACGATGCGCACGTGAACCCTCAGGATGCGGAACTTCACCTTCTTTCAATTGCCAATGGTTTTGACCTTGCGGACCATCCGGGCGCTGACAGTTTACGAGTCGCTGCGCATGCTTGCGGAAAGAAGCGGGCGGTGCGACGTACGAACCGTCGCTCATCGTCGCGATCGACCCGCGCCCACGTCAACACCGGCGGCAGGGGCCATGCGGAATCCGCCGTGCTATGCATCGCGAGATTGAACACATTGCGCTTAACTAACCCTAATTTGCGCTCAAAACCTGCTGCTCTTTGCTATCGCCCGGTCGGTAGTCAACGACCGTAACTTCCGACAAAAACCGACCTACAAACTTCTTAAAATCCGCGTGCGCAGCATCATAGTAAAGAGGATCTTTGACGAGAGGATCTCCAACATAATAGTTTCGACTTCCCTCCGATAAAAATGTGACAACAAATACGTGGACAACACCCCGGCTCAAGCCTTCCCCACTCACTTGGTCGCCAGCCTCAATCGATTTTATATAACGATGACCATTCATTAGTGACTCGGTTTTGAGTGCAAGAAATCTTAACTTTATTTCATTCCTCTCGGCTAGAGTGACAGATTTTTTATACTTAAACAAAACAATATGACGAACCAGACCCACCTTATAGTTCTCGGAGGTAAACATTTCCACACCAACTTTTTGCTGCTCCCTCGCGAGATATTCGGCCAGCAAAGCGTCCGACACCGCCAAGCGCGGCAACGCGCAGCAACCAAGTCCAAGAACAAGCGATTTTAATTTCATACACTCCACCTATTAATTTAACGTATCATTTTTCTAAATTTGCATTCCCAATCAACTGAAAGCACCAACCTGAACGGGCCGGTGGTGTTTCAAGCCTTTCTTTTCAACGCCACCAGATCAGAACACGCAGCCCTGCTTCCAGGAAACAGCACACTTCAGAGGGGGTCAACCTCACTTCAATTGCCAAACCAGTCTTCGGTCGCACCCCAAAAATCGCATCCAATGCCCGGTCCGCATTCGCTCATCAGTGGCGAACGTGGCGTTATTGAACGATCGGAATGCGGAGTCACGTACGGCAGGCCGCAAGAAATGCGCTCAAATCGAATTATGCGTGTTGACCGGCTATGCATTCGTACCAACCCACGCTCAGCAAGCAAACATAGCATGTCATTCATCTCGGTCACAGACATGCCAAAGCGATCCGCGAGTTCGAACGTACAATAACCCCGCCCCAGTTCCATCGATCTCAACAACCTCTCCGATGTCAATTTCAATAGTTAACCTTTTTATAAACTGGCAACGCACCGCCACCTCGGGCCCCTGCCACATTCGATAGGTACGAACGGTGGTGATGGCGTTGAGCGCCACGGCTGGCCCACTCAAGAATTCATGTATCACCCGTCAAAAGAGAGGCTCCTCGGATACCCCAAGTCACCAGTCCGGCCACTATTCGCCTTCATTTTGGTCACGCTTATCGAGGGCTTGGTATATCTGTCCGGTAGAATTTAAATTCGACTCTATGTGTTCTCCGTGCCATGCTTCTCACGTCGGCGCTCCATCGATTCCACACTGCCGCTCGTTCGCGCGGGAAGCTATTGAGGTTCTCCCGACCAAGTTCCATCATGATCCAACATGAGACAAGGTCGAAACAGGCAAGGACAGGCTTGTTAATTTGATCCACACCAGCCGCAATGTAGCCGAGTCCGACTCACGAAATCCATTTACGATTTTCTCTTCACAAGCAGCAGAATGTTTGGTACTTGGAATACCATCGGGTTTAGCCCCTTCCTCTTAGCGTAGTCACGCCGACGTGTAGCGCTTCTCGCTGAACGGCTCACCGGCCCGACTCGGTGCTTTGTTTCCTTGACATAAGCCCAGCAGACATGTCGAAGAAGTGGAGCGAGGGGCAGAAAGGGGTTCTTTCTTGACCGACGGAATCAATGTACGAAAGTGAAAGTATGGCCAGTCACTCGAGGTACGGACAGCCCCAACCGAATGCTACGAGATATCGTCCGGATGTCGCAAAGGCTGTGTTTGTGCGACCTGCAAGTCGCCTGAATTTTAGTGTCACAGGAGAAGGCAAAGCGAAATCTACCAGCACAAAGGCGGAGAGGAGAAAGGGATAAGCGGGTACGACCAACATAGGTGAACTTCCGTGTTTCTGTAATCGAAAATTTCGTCGTCGACAACCGATTCAGTCTCTTGCGAAAAGGGCACCAGGAACTGCGGCCATGGAGGCTGTGGAGCGGCCCCGACTGGTAGGCGCGAAAGATCCAGCGCCTCGGACATCAGGTGATGTCACTGCACGCGAAATACGTGCATCCCTTCGATGCGGCAAACACTCAGGCTAGTTGGACGGCATCCCTAGCTGGAATGCGAACTGTTGCGATCAAGAGCGCAGGTCTACAAGATTAGACTGGCAAGAAGAATAGCCAAAGCCGCCCTTCGGATTCCGCGGCCAATTGCATGACCTCCTCGCAGCAATGGACTGGATGGCGGTCTGCGATCAGAAAAATTGGCTCATCCGCGTTGAGCAGCAGACGCCTGGCGAACTCGACGTAGACAGGGATACTAAAATCTCCCTTAAAGCTCATGAAGCGCTGCTGGCCACGCGGATTAATCGCGGAAATGAGCTTCACGTCAGCTTCCTGCGCCACTGGAGCCGTGGCCATCGGTGCGGTAAAAGTGATGACGTGGTCTCTCGACGATACCGCTGATTCGTCCACGAAGAAGATGTGACCGCGTCTGCGCTTTGCCTTCCTGACAATCGCCGGATACTGTTCACGCGTCCACGAGTCGACCCGCGCCCAATCGGATTCGTATGCGTGCGCGAGCGGTCGACGAGGAGCAAATCCAAGCTTGCGCAGCAGTCGGCTGACGGAGACGTCGGACAGCTCGACGGCGAATCGTTCCTGGATTAACAGCCGCACCATATCTCGGGTCCACAATGTGGAATTGAAGTTCATCTGCAACGGATTCGCGGTTGTGACTGCCTGATAAACGAAGCGGATACCTTCCAATGACAGTTTTGTGGGCCTTCCGCGTTCTGCCTTTCCGCGTAAAGCCTCGTAACCACCTTCGCGCCAGATCGCCAACCATTCGTAGATGCGCGCTCCTATTGAGTTTCCCATAAAACATGACAACCGATTCGATGCTGGCGCGTTATATCTCTAACGGATTGAATGGAGATACGCGCCATGGCAAAGAAGCCGTTGGACGAGGCAA
>NZ_CADIKH010000153.1 GCF_902859855.1 Paraburkholderia humisilvae | reverse complement strand
CCGGTGTAAATCGCCTTACCCAACGCATGATCGTGGTGTGTGCCAGCGACAATTCCCGCTCGGCCATCATTTCGACCAGATCGCGAAGGCTGAGCTTGTAGCGAAGGTACCAGCGAACACACAGGACGATGATCTCCCGATCAAAATGCCGTCCATCGAACAACCCCTCCAGCCCCGTGCCCTTGCTCATCACCGACTACCCATTTCATATGGCTGGCTACTTTAACCGATTCCCCAAGCCGATTTGCACCAGAGCCTGCGAGAGTACGCGCTGAACCGTGCCACGGTGGATATGCAATTGGCGGGCAATGGTCCCTGCGCGCCACTTCTCGACGTGGTAGAAGCGCAGGATCTGCGCTTCGAGTTCAGAGGACAAGGCCATGTGTGTGCCCTCAGTTGGCGTAGACACCCGGTCATTATCGGTCGATCACCCGGTTAGCGCCCATGGAGACATCAATCTGCTGCTTCAGCGTCAACGATTGACGTCAATATAAGGGTGGCTGTCGGCCGACCGAAAGTGGCCGGAGGCGGGCTACGTTGGGATCGCGCCAGCGCATAGTGCCGTCTTCTCGACAAGCCAAGCGGTGGAAGTCGGCGAACGTTCAGAACGACGGCGCACCATGCGAATTCGATGCGCTTCATCGCAAGTAACACCCTGACCGAAGTGCTTCACGCCGCCGTACGCGCACACGCGGTCTCATGCCACTGCTGCATATAACCGGGCGAACCGGACGGCGCCGCATCGACCACGGGTGGCTGTGGTTGCAACGCCAAAGGCAAGACACCAGCCCAAACTTCGCGAGCCATATTGGCCTTCGCGGACGCTCGTTCGGTGACGCTGATATCGCCACTTACCGCATTACGACCGCCATCCCACTGATTACGTTGTCCACCGCGCATGCTAGCCACCTGAAATATCCCATTCGCATAGCAATCGAGCTTTCCCTTTCGTCGTGCACGCTAATGACGGCAATGACGGACTTTTGTCTCTGAAACGGTTCGTGGCCATGAGCTGGGTATCAAGGCTATCGCGGAGAATCCCACAAGGTGCAGCTAAGCCAGCTTGAGAAAATGGCTTATATTCTCGGCACTCGGAGTCAGACTTCCACGCTGCAACTGCATTGAAATCGCACCGCTGTCGTGCGACCTTGCGGACGCTGCCACAAGAAACCACTGGGGACCGTATGGCCGACGTTTACGATGTGCAAAGCAAGCGAGGTTCGATCTGGCATCGCTGGGACCCACACATCCATACACCCGGCACCGCCCTGAACGACCAGTATGCCGGCACTGATCCATGGGAAGCGTTCCTCGGCGCCATCGAGGCCTCCAGCCCACCCATTCGCGCCCTAGGCATCACCGACTATTTTGGTATCGAGCGTTACGAGCAGGTCGTTGGCGAGAAGCGCCGCGACCGTATGCCTGGCGTGGGTCTGATATTCCCTAATGTCGAGCTGCGCTTGGGCATCGAAACCGCGAAAGCGTCGGCCGTTAACATCCACCTTCTCTTCTCGCCTCAGGATACCGACCACGTCGAGCGCATCAAGCGCTTCCTCCTCGAGTTCGAATTCTCCTATCTGGGCGAGTCCTATCGTTGCCAGCGCAGCGACCTCATTCGTCTGGGCCGAGCCCACAAACCGTCACTAACTGACGACGAAGCAGCACGATCCGAAGGCGCAAACCAGTTTAAGGTGAGCTTCGATCAGCTCAGGCAGGCATTGTCGAAAAACGAATGGATTAAGAACAACACCCTGATCGCTGTGGCCGGCGGAGAAAAAGACGGCACGTCGGGTCTGCGGGATGCGACAGCGTCATTCGCTGCGCAGCGAAAAAACATCGAGCGCCTGGCACACATCGTATTCAGCGCCAATCCCAAACAGATCCGTTTCTGGCTGGGCAAGGAATCTGCTTCGGTTAGCGAACTTGAAAGCCAATACAACGGATGCAAACTCTGCCTGCACGGGTCGGATGCGCATTCGCTTGCCAAAGCAGGGCAGCCCGATGGCGACCGCCGCTGCTGGATCAAGGGTGACCTGACGTTCGACTCGTTACGCCAGACCTGCATCGAACCCGAAGAACGCGTTTTCATCGGCGCAGAGCCACCCTGCGGCGCGCTGGACAGTCACACCATCGACTCCGTGTCCGTGACAAACGCGCCTTGGATTGCAAAGGGCACCGTTCATTTGAACGCGGGATTGGTTGCCGTGATCGGCGCGAGAGGTTCCGGTAAAACCGCGCTGGCCGATCTGATTGCGGCAGGCGGCCTCGCCCTCTCCCCGCATCTGAACGAACGCTCCTTCATCCTTCGCGCCAAGCAATACCTAGGTGACAGTTACGCCGAACTCCGATGGGCATCGGGCGAAAAGACCGGCAACGAACTCGCTCAAACCGACATGGAGGACTTGCTGGCCAGCCCGTATGTCCAGTACCTGTCGCAGCAGTTCGTGGATCAACTTTGCTCGGCGGAAGGCATGAACGACGCGCTCGTGATGGAGATCGAACGCGTGATCTTCAATGCCCACCCCATGACGGATCGGCAGGGGGCCGATTCCTTCAAGGAGCTGCTGGACATTCGTCTGGAGAGCTCACGCCAGAAGCGCGAACGCCAACAAGAGGCGCTGACTAGGGCCTCTACGGACCTCACCGACGAGCGCGTCAAGAAGGACAGTCTCAAGGCGCTAGAGAAAGACAGGGATGAAAAGAAACGCGCGATCGAAAAAGACAAGATCGATCGCAAGTCGCTGGTCGCCAAGGGCAATGAGGAACGCGACAAACGCCATGAGCAGGTGTCGCTGGCCGTAGATGCTAAACGACTCCTTGTGGACCAGGCCAAGCGGCGACATCAAGCGCTACTGCATCTGCAGGATGACGTGAGTGACTTCCGGCTCCGACAGGCGCCGTCCCTACTGGCCGAACTGAAAGACGAGCGCAGACATGCCGGCCTCAGCGTCGCAGACTGGGAGGCATTCAAACTGGACTACGTGGGCCAAGTGGACTCCCTGCTAACGGAACGCATCAAACAGGCGAATCTCGCAATCACTACGTTACAAGGGCCTGCGGAAACCGATCCTACGGCTCAGGAAAATCCTGACCCGTCCATCGAACTCATTCCCGCACATGCGAGTCTCGCCGATCAGACGCTCTCCTTGCTTGAGCGGGAATTGGCTCGGCTGCGTAAGCTGGTCGGCGTCGACGCACAGAACGCCAAACGCTTCACGACGTTGTCGGACAAGATTACCAAGGCAGAGGCCGCATGGGCCAAGGTGGTCCAGCAGATTGAGCGCATTCAGGGAGCTGATGAACGCATCCGGGCACTGGTCAATGTGCGACGAACCGCGTACGCCGCCATTTTTGAGGCCATCGTCGAAGAAGAGAAAGAGCTTGCGGATCTGTACGCGCCGATCAAGACGCGTATTGATGAAGCCGAAGGGTCGTTGTCGAAGCTGTCGTTCTCGGTCCGTCGAATGGTCGACCTCGAACAATGGGCGGCCAAAGGCGAAAGCCTGCTCGACTTGCGTACCAACGGCCCTTTCAAGGGACGCGGCGAACTGCTGCGATCGGCGCGCGCGGGGTTGATGGCGGCATGGGAGACGGGGGACGCAACGGAGGCAGCCGCAGCCCTTTTCGACTTCGTCAAGGCCAAGGAAGCGGCGCTTAAGACGCATATGCCCGAGAACGCGGACTTCCGCGGATGGGCGCGCAGCATATCGGACTGGCTGTACAGCACCGACCACATTACGGTCGGCTATGGTCTGCAATACGACGGCGTTGATATCGAACAGTTATCGCCCGGAACCCGAGGCATCGTCCTGCTGTTGTTGTACCTCGCTATCGACGCGGAAGACGACCGACCGCTTATCATCGACCAGCCCGAAGAAAATCTGGACCCGCAATCCATCTTTCAGGAACTGGTACATCGATTCCGCGATGCCAAGAAGCGGCGCCAGATCATTATCGTGACTCACAACGCCAACCTAGTCGTAAATACCGATGCGGATCAAGTGATCGTCGCTCAATGTGGGCCGCACAGGTCTGGTCGGTTGCCGGTTATTGCCTACGAGAGTGGCAGCCTCGAAAACCCGCAAATTCGGCAGCATGTCTGCGACATCCTCGAAGGTGGCGAACGAGCCTTCAAGGAGCGCGCCAGGCGATTGCGGGTTTCCATTTGATCAGAATGACGACAGGTACGGCAGCACCCAAATACGCATACCGCTTTTGTTGCATTCGAAACGAGGCGAGAAACATAACTAAGCCGGTCAATTGTGTGGGCCCCGAGGGAAAAGCAACAAGGTTCCGCGTGCCGCCCTTGACCTTTGTACTTTGAATCTACTTACGCGGCCAGCGCGTGCCCTTTGGTGGCATAGATCCGTATATCCTGTGCGGACGTTCGAAGGCACCGTCATGCGCTGCCGTTGACTTGGCATTTCACCATGGAGCTCCACTCCGTTAGCCTCGGCCTGCATTCTCACATACCCTCGTAGCATCTTTTCCTTGCACACATACCATCCAGCCCGCTTCTCTACGCTTTCGAGTATCGCCCCGTATCCAGTGGTGCGGAGCCTGCGCAGCAATTCAGCGTATCTGCCGCGATCCACAGGATCGCGCTCCCTCGTTTCAGCGATCGAAAGATACGATCTGTACATCGCATCCACATTGCGCGCGGTGTCCTCGCTGTCGGCAGTTGACCAAACCACATCTTCCATTTCGTCGTCGCGATGCAAGACAGCATCTTCGTACGGCTTACGCAACAGCATGGTGACCCTGCCGATCGCCTTCCGAAGCCCCAAGATGTAGTGGTCGGAACCCAATTCTCCGCAGATATCAGAATCGTCGAACGCCTGCCAGAGCATTTCCTCCGTGATCAAATGTATGTAGGCCGGGAACCCATCGCTGATGATTCCAATGCGATATTTGACGTTGTTGTCCATTCCCAGATCAAAATGCTTTGCCGCCTCCGTAACGATTTCGAGGCGGGCGTCCCAGCCTAGCCGAGGCACTTCGACCCCGACGATCTGCCGCTGAGCCGACAGATGCGCGCCCAGCAGTTGCTCAAGCGAACGACCCACCCCTGTGAAGATGAACTTGAGATTGACGCCCCTGTCCCCGAGCGCCTTGAGCAATGCGGCAAAGAGATTGCGCTCAGCGACATCCGGAATAGCATCGAATTCATCGAGCAACATGATCGGCTTTTCGGCATATACGGACGCGACCTCGGCCAGCAAATCAACAGCGTCACCGACTGTATGCAGCTCATCGATGATGCTTTTCTGGCTGACCTCGCGACCGAGCGACCACTTGAGACCTCGCCATTCAAAACCTGCGTTCGATGTCTTCTTCACTGAATATGTACGAGAAGAACCCAGCGCTTGATTTGCGATATTGGCAACAATGGAATTGAACGTTTCGTTTAGCGCCCCTCCAACGGCGATAACCGGTTTATCAGAGGTCTGATACTGAAACGCCGCTGTGGCACCAAGCGAACTTTTCCCGACGCCGCGGTCACCATAGATGAATACGCTCCGCCCATCCATGTATAGCAGACGCGCGATTTCCTCCAACAATTCGTCTCGCCCTTTAAGCTTCTCTGGAGTGTCAATCGGATGGGCTGATGACAGCACCTTGTTAATCTTGTTGCCCAGATCGTCTCTGGTAAATCCCAATATTGTCATCCCGCCCCCCCAAAGTCTAACCTCGCGCCGCTGACGAGTCTCCCGGCCATGATAAACGCGCTTAATCACCTTGGACAAAAAAGTGGGGCCATTCGAAAACGGAGATGAGGCACGTTAGCGGCAGGCGATCGCACGTCTAAGTCTGCAAATGGATTGCCGGTTGTTCTCGTTCGCCGGTGGTTAGCCCGTCCGCTTTCGCGGCCGGACCCATCATTGTTGCGCCACTCCCGCCTCTTTTACGAACCAGGAGCGATTTTCTGTTACGCGTAACTAAGAGCAGCGATTTTCAATTATTTTCCGTTACCCGATGCAGATAACGGTTAAACGCCGCATCGTCCTCTCCAAACGACTGAACGACGCTGTGATCCGCCCACCAGACCAGCCGCTCCAGCACGGCGCGTCTGGGCAGGCCGTAGTGGGCCGCCAGCCGTTGAAGCGAAAAGAACTCGCGGCCGGTCATCGTCACTGCCAGCCGCCGGTCATCCGATTCCGCCTCGTCTGCCGGAAGCGGCCGGACCAGTACCGCCGATGCGGCGTCCCGCCGCCCGCCCACGTCGCGACGGGGACGGCGCGCGATCTCGCGGCGAGCCTGCGCCAGCTCCTCG
>NZ_CADIKH010000152.1 GCF_902859855.1 Paraburkholderia humisilvae | reverse complement strand
CATGGCTCAAGCGTCACGCGATTGCGAACTTCTGCCCCGACAATCTCAACGAGTTGCACACCGTCGCTCGCAACAAGCTCAAAAGCGCTCAGCACCGACCTTCGATCATCGTCGCGTGCTGGATTCAGGCAACCTTGTGGTGACGTCATGATTTATGGAAAGGTCAATAGATACTCGTAATATTCCGAGTCAGATTGTGGCCGCTTATTTTTTCGTACCGATCAGTGTCGACGCAAACTTGCAGAGCGGCGGCCTTAACTCGAGCGCATCAACATCCATCGTGCCTGGCACACAGTGCGATTTGGCTTCGGTTATGTCCTCGCCTTTTGGTAGCTGACGCGGCGGCAACGGTTGGGGCCATATACCGCCATTCTAGGGTTTGGAAATCAGTCAATCCGGCGTTCGGGTTGCTGGTCGCGCGGCAACACGGATGTCAAAACCACCGACATCGTAAATGGACAGCGAACCGATCGGCCGGATCTTGGCAGACAACTATGCCAACTGCAGCGAATCATCCGGAAGATGGAAGCGCGTCGTGAATCGCCCTGTAAAGGGTTGCTCGATTGCGCAGCTTGCATTGAGTTCCGCTACTTCATGCCACCCGATAACAATTCCCGCTATTTGTTCGTCGGCCCTTGAAGTTTTGCAGCGAGTACCGGC
Organism: Paraburkholderia humisilvae; assembly: GCF_902859855.1. Taxonomy (GTDB): domain Bacteria; phylum Pseudomonadota; class Gammaproteobacteria; order Burkholderiales; family Burkholderiaceae; genus Paraburkholderia; species Paraburkholderia humisilvae. Next base: position 5,807 of record NZ_CADIKH010000152.1, on the reverse strand, counting down.
TCGCCTCGCCGCTACCCGCATCTTTCGTATGCCGAGGCATGTCTACCACTCGTAACCGACCTGTGCGCGCACCCCCATATCGCCGGCGTTGGACGCCGCAAAGCCTGCGTTAACCAACCAGCGGCTGTCCTCTGATCGGTGCGTCACACCTACAGCGACCGCGTTGCCACTCTTGTAATTGGCCCCGCCTACAGCGACGACCGTACGACCAGGGCCCGATGGTGTCATGTTCGGCATGGCCATCGCTGCGGCAATCCCGCCGTAGGCTCCGCGTGCCAAGCTGTCGATTTCATGGTTCACATCGGTGATACGCTGGTCGGTGTAGCTGTTGGCCTGCCCCACGCCCTGCGCGACACTCTGGTTGAGCTGCTGCACGTTCACCGCGTCAGTGGCCTGCGTGCCCGCCGCCACGTTCGTGATCTGCCGCTCCGCGCCTGGCGTGCCCACGCTCACCACGTTGCTGCGGCCCCCGTCGCTCGAATTCGCCCCGATCGCCGCCGAGTTGCTCCCCTTCGTCACCGTCGGCTGGTCCGTCCAGTCTCCCTTCACGTCCGCCACGAACCCGGCGGTGCCTCGCTTCAGCTCCGCCACCGTCGAGTTCGTCGTCGAGAGCCCCGTCGACAGCGAGGTCAGCCCGCCCTGCGTCGAGGTCGACAGCGACGCCACGCTGCTGTTGGTCGTGGAGAGCCCCGTCGAGAGCGCCGCCACCTCGCTGGCCACCGAGTACAGCTGGCTGCCGTTGATCGCATCCGTGCTGTTCGCCCCGATCTGCCCGGCCGCCACGTTCGTGATCTGCCGCTCGAAGCCCACCGACCCTACGCTCACCACCCCCGCCGGCGCGCTGCCCGCGAACCCGCCGTACGTGATGCCGCCCACCGCCGCGCTGCTCACCGCCGTGGCCGCCCCCGTCACCGCGCCCGCCCCCAGCGCCACCGAGTTGTCCTCACTCGCAACCGCGTGTGTGCCCAGCGCCACCGAGTTGCTTCCGCTTGCTGTCGCGTTATTACCCACTGCCGTGGCCAAACTACCACTGGCAAGTGCCGCACTGCCCAGCGCGCTGGCTCCCACACCCGAGGCGCTCGCGCCCCAGCCCACCGCGGTGGCAAGATCATCGCTGGCCGCGGCGCCTTCTCCTAGCGCCACCGCCCCATTACCCGATGATGCGGCTTGCGGCCCGATCGCAATCGCGTTGACGCCTGTCGCACCGTCGTCGTTGTAGTTCGCCTTTTGCACGCCGCCGTCGTTCACGCTCACGTAGTGCGTCTTCGCCCCCGCGATCGAGCTCGACAGGCCATTGGCCACCGAGTACAGCTCGCTGCCATTGATCGCGTCGGTGCTGTTGGCCGTGATCGAGCCGGCCGCCACGTTCGTAATCTGCCGCTCCGCGCCCGCCGAGCCCACGCTCACCACCCCCACCGGCGCGTTGCCCGCAAAGCCCGTGTACAGCGTGTTGCCGATCGTCGCCCCGGGCACCGCTGTGGCCGCCGTGGTGGCTTGCGAATTGGCCCCCAGCGCGACCGAGTTTATCGAGCTCGCCGTCGCCCCGGCGCCCAGCGCCACCGTGTCGCCCACGCTCGCCGTCGAGCCGAAACCCAGCGCCAGCGCGCCCTGATCGTTCGCCGTCGCCGACGGTCCGATCGCAATCGCCCCCGGCGCCTTCGCGCCGTCGCCGTTGTAGTTACCCAGCACCAGGCCCCCGTCGTTGATGCTCACGTAGTGCGTCCTGACACTTGATATCGACGTCGACAGTTGCTCCACGTTCACCGCGTCATTCGCGCTCACGCCATCAGCCACGTTCGACAGCCTCACCGGTGCGGTCGCACCCACTCCGCCCAGCGTCACTCGCGACTTCGTGCTGTCGTCATACATCACTGCCCCTGCAGCAAGCGTCGAGAGGCCCGTCGAGAGCGAGGAGACACCCGTGGAAAGCGAACCCACACCCGTTGAGAGCGACGACACACCGGTTGACAGCGACGACACGTTCGTCACCACCGTGGTCGACAGCGCATTCAGTTGCTCCACGTTCACCGCGTCATTCGCGTTCACCCCGTCGGCCACGTTCGACAGCTTCACAGGGGCAGTCGCCCCCGCTCCGCCCAGAGTCACCTGTGACTTCGTGACGTCGTCGTACATCACCGCGCTGGCCAGGCCCGTGGAGAGCGAGGACACCCCCGTTGAGAGCGAAGCCACACCAGTCGACAGCGACGACACGTTCGTCACCACCGTAGTGGACAGCGTATCCAGGGCCGCACTGGTAGCGTTCAGCGCCGTGTTGGTCGCGTACAGCTGCGAGCCGTTGACCGCATCCGTGCTCGTGCCCAGCACCTGGCCCGGCGCCACGTTCGTGATCTGCCGTTCGTTCCCGGCCGAGCCCACGCTCACCACGCCGCTTGCACTGCCCGCGTACGTGTACGCCGTGCCCGCAATCGTGTCGCCCGTCACCGGCACCGCGGCTGTCGTCGCCTGCGAATTGGCGCCCAGCGCTACCGAATTCAGCGACGTGACTGTCGCCTGGTTGCCCAGTGCGACATCGCCCACCTGTGTGGCAGTTGAGCCCGCACCTACCACAACTGTGTCAGCAGCGGAAGAAACCGCGAAGCTGCCCACCGTGACACTGCCGGACGCATTTGTCGCCGTGCCAAGGATGTTTACGGCGTCCGGCGAATCGGACGCTGCGACTCGGCCGCCCCCTGTACCGTAGGGATCAACCACGAATGCATTAGCGGAGCTTTGAACAGCGCCGCTGCTTGGGGCCAACAGGATTACATTTGTCGACGCAGAATCTGCTGAGAGACCATTATTGCCAATTACAATCCCCTGTACGGCATCATTTTCAATCTGGTTACCCAATGCAATTCCATCATTAGCGGTGACCTTCACGTCCTCGCCAATAGCCGTTGCGTTTGACCCCGCGTCAACTGTTACGACTGCATTAGGTCCGTAAGCGACATTTGCGGAGCCAGTGCTTGTACCACCGTCCAACCCGCCCGCCAGCGCGGTACCAGCGCTAACCACCAGCAACGCTGCGCCAGCACTTGCGCCCACCAGACGACGAGTGCTCAGTGACTTCCGTCTGCCCGCCTTGGCCGTCTCTGCCACTGCCGCCCACGCACCGGCCCTCTCGCTCCAAACAAGGCGATATGATTTATTCATTTTTGCATCCTAAATTAGCATACCTACATATTCTATAAAATAAAAAGCATCTTCCCGAACTGGTTCCACCGCATATCTGTTTGACGAGTCGAATATAGCTTTACGAGATAGCCTGGTCAATAAAATATCGCGTAATTTACATTACCCGCCGAATGATAATGAAGTACAATATTTTTACCCTAATAACAAACTCGCCTAATTAAAATGATCAACCTTATAACAAAGCAAGTTTTTAGTATCCACCGGTAGCTGGCGCAGCACATCATTTTCATGAAGGCTTTGTGAATAAACCGGAGACGTTCCCAAGCCGTTTCGCGATCGACGCTAACGTGCGCAGCAATATGGCCGCGCCACATTGTTTGCATGTCGATGCCGACTGTGTGTAATAGGTGGAGTCCCCGGGCCTTGCTTGATCAATTCAGCACCCGATTGAACGTCCTCGCGCGGCTCCGGCTCTTCTGTATGCTACCGACAGCCAGGGGTTTGATGGAGATCACCTGATCCCGTTTATAAGCCGCGTCGAAAATTTGTACGGGAAATTCAGGTCCTGCGCGTATCCGCCAACCTGGCATGCAGTTTTTCTTCTTTCAGCTTTGGCTTGGCGCCGGTATGCCTCGCGCTAAACCACCGATTTCGTCAGGCGACACGCCCTGAGTCAGGTGACACTCCAGATCAACAGCAGTTTCGTGCAAATTAGATAGTCTCACCGAATCGAGGGCAAAATGAAGTGACCTATAATCATCGTCCTATAACAAATCTTTATAGGAACCACGGGAAAAATCGACACGTAAAGCGTAGCGATATAACCTATGTCCTCCATGGGGAGAGCGCTGCGTTGGATAGACTGTCTGCAGCCCAGAACCGCCTATACAGACCGCTATCGGCCATGGATTTCTGCTTTCGGATCGATCCAATGTGATTGGATGTATATGTCGATCTTGATCCAGAACAGGTGCCAATCACGATCAATTGCCATATCATGCGAAGGTCTGTTTTTTCGACGTCGCGGCCAGCCGGCATTTGACGATGCAGTGGGCCTTCGGAGTGATTGTCCAAGCTCACTACCGGAGCTTGTCAAGCGCTTCCGGCCCCCCCACCTGGTGTTACCGGCAGCTTGCGTCTATTCTTTTTTCACCCCTTTGGCTGTCAGCGGCCGGCTCCAATGACGTGTTCTGCACTCGTCGTAAGTGGTTACCGCTCAGCAAGGGCAAATTCCAAAAGGAGAAAACGATGTCACGATCCATTTTGCGGCGCACTTTCATGGCGTTCGGTGGCTTGGCCTTGGCTGGCACGCTGACTTGGGCGCAAGCGGCGCCGGTCTCATTTCAGGTGCCGTTGACGGGTGCCCAGCAGGTTCCGCCGGTGCAGACTCCGGGCAGCGGCAGCGCCGACCTCACGTACGACCCCGACACGCACGTCGTCACCTGGAACATCCGCTTCAGCGGATTGTCGAGTCAGGCCACGATGGCCCATTTCCACGGCCCCGCCCCGGCCGGCAAAAACGCTGGCGTGAGGGTCTGGCTCTCCCAGAAGGGCAGCATGGAGATGACGAGCCCGGTCAGCGGCCAGGCTACGCTATCTCCTGACGACGTCAAGATGTTCGAAGCCGGTGACATGTACATCAACGTTCACACCAAAAACAATCCGAACGGCGAGATCCGCGGCCAGGTGGTGCCGCCGAAGGGCAACTGACGTAACCACGCAAGCGGCGCCCTTTGGTCAGGTTCGCGGCAAGCCTAGAGAAAAGCCGCGAGCAGCATCACCACGGCGGCGCCCAGGCCGAGCGGCAGCAGCGCCATCAGCGCTGACGTCTGCCGCGGCGAGCCGATGGCTGAGGGCAACAGCTTGTAGCCGGTCAGCATCGGACGCAGCAGGTTATGTCCCTTCGCTATTGCGTAGAGAGCGATTACGAGCACATGGAGCGCTACGGCGGCGAGCAGAACGTCCCAAACGAGCCCGTGCAGTGTCGAGATAGCATTGGCGAGCCACGCGGGGACCACTTCACTCAACGGCCCTTCGTCGGCGATGTCGTTGTTGACGTAGAGCCCGCTCAACGTCTCGACCAGTAACAACGCGAGGAGCAGCAGGACCATCCAGCCGCCGGCCGGATTGTGGCCGACCTGCTCATCCGGCTCGCGGCGTAACAGGTGGCGCAGATGATGAAGTGCAGCCGCGGGCGACGCCACGAAACTGCGAAAGCGCGCGGTCTCGCTTCCAGAAAAGCCCCATAGCACGCGGAAAATAACCAGCGCGAGCAGTGTCTCGCCGACCCGGACGTGCCAGTCGATCCAGTTCAGTTTCAAGGTCACATAGGCCGCCGTGACCAGCACGACCACCAGCCAGTGAAACAGGCGCACCGGTGCATCCCAGACCAGCACCGAGCGGCAGACAGGCTGTACGTGCAGTTTGGCAAGTTCGTCAGGATCCATGTGTCGTGCTTCCCTCCGCAAGCAGCTAGCGTCATGCTATAAGCCGCTCACGTTACGAGAATGGAGCGTGGTTCATTTTACAAGTTGTGCGCCAAAAGCGTAAGTGCCTCACAACGCTTGCAATTACCCACAAGTCGGATGCGAAACCTGGTGCACGTTATGTTTCGTGTGCGAGCGAAATGGCCGGCAAGCGACAGGCGGATGAGCGGGCGTGGTTCGAGAAGG
>NZ_CADIKH010000151.1 GCF_902859855.1 Paraburkholderia humisilvae | reverse complement strand
CGACCCATGAACAGGCACGCCAGCGCATCTTCTGGTTCCTGGAGGGGTGGTACAACCTGCGCCGTTTGCACAGCAGCATCGGCTATTGCTCGCCGCTTGAATTCGAGAATCCAAACGATAAAACGAAAACCGTGCTGCCTTGCGGGTTGCCCACCGCCGGGCAGCGTCATGGTCGAGACAGGCGACCTGCCGCCCGGCCGTGGACAACCCGCGACGCAACAGGAGGATCCACACCTGGCTAAAACCAACTGCAGATCCGTCCGTCGAACCGGGTCACTCTCACACTTTGCGGCACAGGTCCGTTGCAGGCGTCGTCGGGCAAGACGGTCCGGCATCGTTTGAACAGAGGCGGTGATCGGTCCGCAAATAACGCCCTATCGACCATTGCCCTGGTTCGGATGCGCAGTGATCCGCATACCCGTGCGTATGTGGATCGTCGGACAAAGGAAGGCATGTCGAACAAGGAAATCCATCGCTGCCTGAAACGGTATATCGTCCGGGAACTGTACCCGCTCATCCTGGTCGATCTGGCCGATTCGACGCCTCTCCATTGACATAGGAGCGTCAACGCGCCGATGGAAAGCTTCTGGGGTTCGCTCACTTGTGCATCATGAACGCTTGGCTACGCGTCAACAGGCACGCAACGCGATCACCGAATATATCGAAATCTTCTACAACCAGCAGCGCAAACAGGCTCGCCTTGGCTACCTGTCTCCTGCCGCCTTCACGCAGCAGCTCTTCAAAAATAAACTCGCTGCTTAACCCGTCGGTCTCCACTATCGACGACCGACCACACGCGTGGCCAAAGCGCCGCACCTCGAGACCGAAGAACGCGGTCAACAAGACGTATGAGACAGAAGCTACTTTTCATCCTGTCCCATGGTCCAGATCCGCGTTCCTCAACGCCGTTGATGGCCATTTAAACTATTCACGCACGAAAGAGGCCAGCTGCTTTCGTGGCTCCCTTCGCTGCGGCGCTTTGTGCGACACTATTGTTAGTGTAACGACCAACGGTGTTTCCGACTACGCTACCGAAGAACGACTCCGGACCCGTGGGAATGTCCCCTACCCCATTGACAACCTGACGCCCACCTTCAAATACCTGGTGAGCGTTGCCTTTTTCCAACCCGCTGACAACGTTTGACGAACCAGTGCCGATGTCCTGTACACCCTTGGGAATATTGCTGAACGTTTTGGTAACGCCCTGCTGGACATTATCCGTAAGAGTTTGATAGCCGTTAATATATCGTGCAGTCGATGGGTCATCTTGTTTGACGGTGTTCAGGACGCTATTAGACGGAGCATTCATTGCGGTATACCATGTCTTACCCGCATTCCCGATGGTTTTTGTGCTATCAGACAATTGTGTACTAAGTCCATTTCTAAGGTCTGCAGTAAAGTTTCCGTTATGAAACGATTGAATGCTACTTTGGAGATCTGAGCCCTGTTTTTTTACGGCAGCTGCAAGTTGACTAGCATCGCCCTTCACATTGCTCACCTGATTGTCGAAGTTTTGCTTGATAGTATTGAAGATTGATGACATGATACGCTCCTTCTAAGTATAAAAAAGTAATCTCGGTGACAAGTTATTTTGTCAATCGACTGGTTAAGTCCCAATACATTCGCATTGGGGTTTGAAGAAGTCAACCCAGGATTCGGACGACTCAATATAAACATACCACTTGAACCTCAACCGATTGTCAATAAACGTTACGATTTTAAACTGCGATCTTGGCATGAATTTTTAACTGATAAACGACTTCTTATAGAGGACGTTTGGACAATCGGTGCAACACGTGCGGTTCTGCCGCAGCAAGGTAGGCGGAAGAAAGTGGAAAACGGAGATCAGGAACGTATGGGGAACCGCACGAAGGACTTTCGCGAGCAGGCAGTGAAGCTCGTACTGCTAGACGGGCTGTCGCTATTGGAGGCATCGCGGCGTCTTTCGTTGCGGAACAGGACACTGGGCAACTGGGTGCGACGCCGCCCAGAAGGGCAAGCTGACTGAAATCGGCGAGCAACAGAAGCCCGTCACGGAACTGGAAGCAGAGCTGCGCGGGTCAAGCGTGAACTGGCGGTCGTCACGATGGAGCGCGACGCGTTAAGAAAAGCGACGGTCTATTAAGCGGCAATGCAGCCACACCGCGCAGTTGATGATGTTCCGGTGAAAACCGGTAGCCCTTGAACGAAATCGACGCCTCGGTCAATCGCAGTACGGAGGCGAATGCTTGCTTTATGTCTGCTTCGCGTCAGCGTAAGCGTCGGTCAACAGCTTCACTCTCTCTTCGCGCCCAGGTGTCTTGTCAGGATGAAGCCGCTGCGCGCCGGCGACCTGTCAGCGGTGTACGTGCCCACCGTTGACGACGAAGCGTTCCGGGATCTGGCACGTGCGTGGGTGAGCGCCAGGGGCGGCCTGAAGCGTGCCCGGCAACGGCTGAAGTCCTTCCCGCTCTCGCACGGCGTGCGCTATACCGGAAGCGCGAACTGGAGCCCCGCGCACCGGCACTGGCCAAGCCAGTATTCGTTGGGCAACGAATGGCAGCAACGGGCGTTTGAAGAACATCGACGCATGATTGGGGATCGCCTCGCGCAGTGCGAGCGTCTCGAGACCGCGTTGCGCGAGGCGGTGCCCAACTGGTGATTCTATCCAGCTGTCCTGGACGTTCACCACGGCCGTAGGGGTGCTCGCCGAACTGGGGGACCTGTTGCGCTTCGAGCATCCGCGTCAGCTGATGGCCTGGCTCGGCGTGACGCCGTCAGAACACTCATCGGGCGAGAAACGCCGCCGGGGCAGCATCACGAAGACCGGCAACAGTTACGCCAGAAAGCTGCTCGTCGAGGCGGCATGGAGCTACTGGCATCCGGCACGCGTGAGTCCCGACATTCAGCGCCGCCACGAAGGCATCCCGAAGGTCACCATTGATCGGCGCCTGGGACACGCAGCTGCGGTTATGCCGCCGATATCGCAGGCTCGCGGCACGCGGCAAAAACCCGAACATCGCGACGGTCGCGGTTGCCCGGGAACTGGCCGGTTTCATCCGGGACGTCAGCCGTCTGGCAATGTCGCTCGCCGTGCCAGGCACCGCACACGCAGCGTAACCCACCCGACCATTCAAATTTGACCAACATCTGGAGAACAGTTTCCTGAAGGCGGCGTAGCCCCAGTACTCGGGCAACCCGTGGCTAAACATGGCAACTTGCATCAACCGATTTGCGGAACAAGGGAGGGGCAGGCTCACGAGACGGACCTCTGTAATGCGGTAACCAACCCGCGGATATCAGTGTGATTCACCGTCGGATTTACTGCTACGCCGCCCTCAGGAAATTCAGATCAACCTATCGCAAAGAAGATGCTTATGAAAAACTGAAAATCGATCCCGTTTGACACGGAAAGTCATATCCGTTTAGCAAGTACGTGGGCCTGGATGTACATCAGGAAACCGTTGCCGTGGCGGTCGCCGACACGGCTGGCGAAGTCCGGTATCTGGGCGAGATCGTGAACACACCCGAGGCCATTGCGAAACTCGTTGGACAGATCAAGCGGGGCACGGGCCGACAACTTGCGTTCAGCTACGAAGCCGGCCCCTGTAGCTACACCATTCGCCGACAGCTGCGGGAGCTCAAGCAGGACTGCCAGGTCGTGGCGCCCTCGCTGATTCCGAAGAAGCAAGGCGAACGCGTAAAGACTGACCGGCGCGATGCCCTAAGCCTGGCGCGCCTGCATTGCGCCGGCGAGTTGAGCCCCGTATGGGTTCCTGATCATGCACAGGAGGCGCTGTGCGATCTGACCCGTGCGCGTGAGGACATCAAGCATCTGCGACGTCAGGCCAAGCAACGGCTGTTGTCATTTCTGCCGCGCCATGGTCATCGCTACGCGGGCCGCTCCCGGTGGACACAAGCCCACAGCCGCTGGCAGGAGGGCATCAAGTTCGCCCGGCCGTAGCAACAGATCGTACTGCACGAATATATCGACACGGTACAAGCCTGAGGCAGGCACGTGGTCAGCCTCGACCACGAATTGAGACGGCGGCACACGCCAGCGCGCTCTGGCCGGTGATCGAGGAGTTGATGGCGCTGCGCGGCATCGGTCTGCTCGCAGCAGTGACCGTCGTGGCCGAACTCGGTGATCTCGCACGGTTTACTGGCCCGCACCTAGCCACGAACCGCTCACGGTGAAGGAAATGGCCATGCAATTACCCGTGAACCCCTGGCAGAGCGTCACCTTGCGCGAAGGCAGCAACGCAGCACTCCGCTCACGTTTTGCCGCCGTACGGGTTCGTCCCGCGCATCGTGACTATTGGCCAAGTACCGTTCGCGACGAACAATGGCTGCTCATTGAATGGCCCGATGGCAATCCGGAGCCACTCAAATACTTTCTGAGCACCACTCCCGGGGAGGCAACAATTGAACAGCTTGTGTTCGTGCCAAAGATGCGCTGGCGTATCGAGCGCGATTATCAGGACCTGAAACAGGAGTTCGGACTCGCTCACTACGAAGGTGAGGCTGGCGTGGCTTTCATCACCATGCCACGCTGAGCATCGCTGCATATGGGATTCTGATGGCTCAGCGACTCAGGATGCGATCAGATGTGCGCGATAAAAAAGCCTCATCGAACGCGCGCTGCCTGCACTTTCCCCGGATTACATCCCACGGGGCAGCAGCGCACAACGCCACGTTCCTGATTCCATTATCAAGTCGCGTATCCTGCCTAGACGGCGGCCACCCGGCGACGGTAAGGTAACAGACTGCGCGAATGATTTTGTGAAACAGTAAGCCTTCTATGGGGCATTGGAAGTCAAGCCCTTTCGCGATCCATTTTCCCGTCAGCTTTCTCGCATTCGAGATCGTGACGGCTTATCCACGGCCGGCCGGCGGGTCGCTTGTTACGACCGCCACGCTGGCCGGCGGTGGATAATCTCTCACGATCAGATGTTTTGTAATCCTCCATATCAAGCGAGAACAGCAGTGAGGTCGGAGTGCCTGAAGTCCGGAAAATTGTTGAATCAGGCGCCTGACTGGCTGCTGCGCTGGAAGCGCAGCAGCCAGTTCCACCATCAGCCATCGGGCTCGCTTGTTGCCGATCTTGCTGATGACCTGCTCAGCTTCACTGGTACCACTGGCATCGGCGTTGGGGCCAGGCCCAGGCAGCCGGCCAGTTCGCGGCGGTTGTAAAACTGTCGCCAACCGGACGATTCCCTGACCAGGACCCCGGCACTGCCGGGGCCGATACCCGCAAGGCGCGCGAGCCGCGCAATCGCGGGTTGCGCACCGCTGCACACCTCGCGCTGCTGCTGTACCTCGAGCGCCCTGATCTGCCTGGCAGCCGGCGACAGTCACTCACATTCGCGTTCGATCCCGGCGCGTAGACCCGCCAACAATCGGGCGGCGTTCTGTGCCCACCAGTGGGCCCACGCGCGCCCACCGATGTGCCCGACCCGCAGGTTGTGGCGTATCAGCAGCAAGCGGGTCCGGTTGCTGTGGGCGGTACGCTCCTGCCGCAGGCGACCGGGCTTACGGTGTACTCGCCGCTCATCTTCCTGTGCGAGGGTGGAAATGCGCGCGATGGCTCACATCCTGCGTTCACCACCGTAGTAGCGCATCAGGTCAAGCATCTCCAAGGCAATGCGACTCCCCGCGTTCAATCACGAATTAACAGCCTCCTTGAAAGCCTTTCCCGCGGAAAACTTGACGGCCTTGGACGCCGGGATTGTTATTGCTTCGCCTGTCGCTGGGTTGCGTCCCACCCTCTCGGCACGGTCACCTGAAGAGAATGTGCCGAACCCGATCAGCTGGACTGCGTCGCCACGCGTCACTGCCTGTGTGACGGCATCAAGAATCGCATCAATGGCTTCAGCGGTGCTTGACTTGCTTTCGCCGGTCAACGCCGAAACCTGATCAATGAGGTCCTGCTTGTTCATCCTGGCTCCTTTGCTTGATTTCCGCTTGTTTCGAGCGGACCTTTGGCTAACCCATAATAAAGTGATAAAGCAACTGCGGCGACTGCGTCGTGAACCGCAAACAACATCGTACAAGCAACTGCTGCGCAACGCTCAGGCGAGCAGATACCACGCACGCCTGTCCGCGACCGTTGAGACGATCGGGCAGTCCACAGCATGCGGATTTGTCAACAAACAATTGCGCTCAGCGCGAATCACACCGCGTTGTGCATTCCAGCTTCGATCAAACAAATGCTTATTGCAGATCGTCACTTTTGCCATCGGCGAGAAGGCTTGAATTCTGACGATGCAGATCCTCCCATTTCCGTCACATCTTGACAAGTTCGTCGGCAAGCGGTCGTTCGTCGGGCGGCAACATCTGGTATTCAGCGGCGAGAACCTTGTTCGGCAGACCCTCAAGAGCATAGCGAGCAGCCGCCGCGTTTGTCCGGGCGCAAGAGATCAGATCGACCGGTGGATTCTCTTCAGGAAGCACCCAGTGCTCTTTCGCATAATTGCAGTACATGTGCATCTGTCCAACATCGGCGTGATTTATTGAGTTTCCCATAAAACATGACAACCGATTCGATGCTGGCGCGTTATATCTCTAACGGATTGAATGGAGATACGCGCCATGGCAAAGAAGCCGTTGGACGAGGCAAC
>NZ_CADIKH010000150.1 GCF_902859855.1 Paraburkholderia humisilvae | reverse complement strand
GGTAATACCCGGTGCCAGCGTCGTTCGTGGCGTCAGTGTCTTCTTCATCGCGCGGCCAAGCGTTTTCGTCAGCCTCGAATTTTACCTTCTCCGCCTTAATGCGACAGAACCAGGATTCTTATGGGTATCGGCCGGGCAACTTGGCGAAACAGGCTATTGCGGTAACGCGCAAGCGTTGCTGGCAATATGACTGTGTTGTTGAATTACGGAGAAACAATCCAGCCACAGTTATCGGTCCAATCGTCGTCTCCGAAAATCGGTACGGCGATATCGTGTTCATCGACGCCGGTATTAAGCATCCTAGTGTTTCCGCCCTCAGTAACCATGATCGGATAGCCTGCCTTCGGATCATTACTGCCCAGCGGGCTGAATATAAACATTTTTGTTGGATCTGACGAAACTCCCGAAAGTTCGAGGCTATTTGTGTGACCGAATTCCGTATCCAGAGAACCACTGTCGCTAGCCACGCACGTGGTCATGAACTCGTCATAAAAAATGCACGACTTAAATGTATATTTGGCGACCTCGTCAGCCGTAGCGTTAAGGTACCACGGAAATGGGGCGGTAGCTAGCCACAGCACATTGCCACTCAGAGCCAAATAACGTTGGCTTTTCACATGTTTGATTGAAACCTTGATAGTCATGACTTTTCCTTTGGTTTTTTTACTTGTTACTGTTCACGGAAGATGCTACGGACCAGCTTAGGCGTGCTCCCGTAAAATGACAAGACACTCAGACAGTTTTCGACAGATTCGCGACATGCCATATTTGCCTCTTTTGAATGGCTCTGTCGCATTAACGCGGCGAAGTAGAATCGGCGGTTCTGTCGCGATAAGACGGTGAGGTCGAAGTAAATCCCGATATGAATGGGACTGCTTATGCTATCAACCAATGGAACTGGACAGCAGGCGTCGCGGCGAAGCCATCGTTTCTCATCTGCCCTTTGCGGATCATGTGCATCAGCTCGATGCCACTCAGAATAACGCGCGCGCAGTTGAAATCCTTGAACCCGAGCATCGGCCGGGTTCGGCGTTTGATGGCCCGATGGTCCTGCTCGACGAGGTTGTTCAGGTACTTGACCTGACGAACCTTGATCGGCGTCTCGCGCCCGGCGTTCACCGCGTTAAGTGCGGCGAGACCGGAGCCGCTTTTGTCGATGGTTACCGTCGGTTCTGTCGCATTAAGGCGGAGAAGGTAAAATTCGAGGCTGACGAAAACGCTTGGCCGCGCGATGAAGAAGACACTGACGCCACGAACGACGCTGGCACCGGGTATTACCAAAGTTCTGAAGCGGCTGCACTATCCGCTTGAAGTGATGCTGCTGTGCGTGCGATGGTACGTTGCCTACTCGCTGAGTCTGCGCAATCTTGAGGAGATGCTGGCTGAGCGCGACATTGGCGTCGATCACTCGACGGTGCATCGCTGGGTCATCAAGCTGGTGCCGCTGCTCGAAAAGACGTTTCGCAAGCACAAGCGTGTGGTCGGCACGAGCTGGCGGGTTGATGAGACCTATATCAAGGTCAAGGGCTCGTGGAAGTATCTTTACCGGGCAGTGGACAAGGCGGGCAACACCGTCGATTTTCCGTTCAGAGCCAGGCGGGACCAGGCTGCTGCGCAGCGCTTCTTCGAGAAGGCAATCGGTCAGAACGGCTCTCCCGAGACGGTAACCATCGACAAAAGCGGCTCCGGTCTCGCCGCACTTAACGCGGTGAACGCCGGGCGCGAGACGCCGATCAAGGTTCGTCAGGTCAAGTACCTGAACAACCTCGTCGAGCAGGACCATCGGGCCATCAAACGCCGAACCCGGCCGATGCTCGGGTTCAAGGATTTCAACTGCGCGCGCGTTATTCTGAGTGGCATCGAGCTGATGCACATGATCCGCAAAGGGCAGATGAGAAACGATGGCTTCGCCGCGACGCCTGCTGTCCAGTTCCATTGGTTGATAGCATAAGCAGTCCTATTCATATCGGGATTTACTTCGGCCTCACCGTCTTATCGCGACAGAACCCAATTTTGACCCGAAATTTACCATGACCGACCGTAAAGCGAATTAGTCAGCATACCGAATTAATATAGCGGAATCGCCTGCGAATCCGCAAACCGGATTGCATCGGCACAAAGTAAAAGAACGAGCGTTCGCTATCTCCTACACTATACTGTGTTTTTGTACAGGTGCGACCTGCAAAGTCGCTATTGCAACTGTCCTGCCGATAGTACATGGATGGGACCTGCTGTTCTGCCAGCAGTAGCCTACTCGATCGTGCGTCGCTGGTAACGGCGGGGTGCGGAGCATCGAGGACAACATCCGGGGCTGCAAAGCCTAGCCGAAGCCGCGAGGCAACGGTGACACCTGCAAGCATCGATGCGGGAGCCGCGTGGGCTCAGGCCGCCCGGTGTCAGGTTATCCGGCAGGAACAGGCGCTGCTGCAGGCGGTCCTTACCCAGCGCCGCAGCGAAGTCCTGATGCCGCTGGATGCTGGCCCGGCGTGAGCTGTTAATGCCATTACTGTTCGCATGAAGCGTCGAGGCCTCGTCGAGCAGTTCCGGCCCGAGCAGCCCGGCAAGAAACGCGGGCGTGATGTGCGCATTGGTATCAAGCACCGTGAAGATATGCTCACGCCGCGTGATGCCCACTCCATGCAGGTTGAGCACGGCTATCAGTGCCGATGTCGGCGTATCAATCCGTGAAGGTGCCCGCGCCAGATCCAGCCACGCCCCGGCCAGGCTGGTGGCTGGCATCACTGCAGGCGAGCCCGTCGCACTGCGCACCTGCCGCGCTCCGGTACTGGCGCCGGCCTTTATGCCGGCGCCATTGGCGCTGCGTGTTCCAGCGGGTATCCGCCCGGCGTCCGGAAAGAAGGCTCCATACCATTCGATGGCCTCCCTGATGCTTCTTTCCAGCTCCGGGTCAGCGGCATGTCGGGGCGAACCAGATACAGCAGGCCGGCCAGGACCGTTGCGGGCAAGCCGGCCAAGCGCTTCGATCCGGGTGTCGGGGATGTTTTTTTTATCATTCACCTGCCTCATCGCGGGCCCGGCGGAATCGCTGGCCAGTGATCCGGATGGAGGGTATTGCCGCACCAAAGCCTGAGTAATGCTGCCAGTCATACCTGTCCCGTGATGATCTGAAGAGGAATTTCGCCACACAGGCGCCGTGAGGGAGCGAGGCGCGCCCCCGGCTTCGAAGCCCGGCAGGCCGACGCCGCCGTCAGCGGTGCTCACACCGTCATCGACGGGCAGCCGCATGACGACGCTGGGAAACGGCACTGTTGCGCCTGCCATGATCCTGGGAGCGTTCCGCATCGCCCTGCACCCCATGCCAAGGGCGTGGATCTTATCCCGCTCCCCCTGCGCGCTCAAGCACGACTACTCAGTCCCTTTTCGTGTTCGGTCGCACATTTTGCGCATCCGGATCAGGGACGGCCTGCATGAAATCCGAGTCCTTAAGATAAGGTCTCAATTATCACAAGGCACCGGTTCATGCGCTAAACTCCCCCTCATGAAAACGCGCCACACCACCCCTGCCCGCTCCCATTCTTGGTGATCCGCCCGGTTTTCCCGGCGCCGGTGAACTGGCCGCGCTGCGCGCGGCTCTGATGTGATGGACGACTCCCGCTAAGCGACGAGGGATTTGTGCCAGAGTGGACGAGCTGTGATGTCCATGGCAAAGGAGCGTTCATCATGAAGATAGCGACAGTTGGGCTCGATCTCGCCAAGAACGTGCTGCAGGTTCACGCCGTCGATTTGCAAGGCCACATCGTTGTACGCAAACAGCTGAGACGCAGTGATGTACTTCGTTTTTGCAACCCTTGAACCGTGCGTGATCGGCATGGAAGCTTGCGGTTCGTCACACTACTGGGGCCGCGAACTCACAAAGCCCGGACATACGGTTCGACTGATCGCCCCGCAATCCGTCCGACCTTACATCAGTAGCAACAAGACCGATGCGGCTGACGCCGAAGCAATCTGCGAGGCGATATAACGACCGAACATGCGCTTTGTACCGGTCAAAACGCCGGCGCAACAGACCGTGCTGTCGCTGCATCGTGCACGCGCCGGGCTGGTCAGGTCGCGCACAGCCCTGGCCAATCAGATCCGCGGGCTTCCGGGCGAATCCGGTATCGTGCTGCCACAGGGTATCCGCCTGCTGGGCCAACGGGCCATGGAGGCCCTTTCCAGTCGTGACATTGAACATGGTGAGCCGTTCCGGTTGTTAATCCAGATGCTCGTCGAGCACCTGCGCGAACTTGGTAACAAGGTGGCCGAGCTGGAAGGCCGTATCCGCGCAATCCACCGTACGGATGCGCCCGGTCAACTTCTCGAAACAATACCTGGAATCGGGGCGCTCACCGCGTCGGCCCTTGCAGCCTCGATCGGAAACGCCCGAGCCTTTCGCAGCGGCCGGGAACTGGCTGCCTGGCTGGGTCTGGTGCCACGTCAGCATTCCTCCGGCGGTACCCCGCACCTGCTGGGCATAAGCAAGCGCGGCGATACGGCATTACGAACACTTCTGATTCACGGTGCGCGTGCCGTTATACGCATGGCCGCCACCAGGCCCGAGATGGCCGATTCATGGCTGATGAACCTGTGTCGACGTCGACACAAAAACATCGCTGCCGTGGCACTCGCGGCAAAGAATGCACGCACAGCCTGGGCCATGCTGATACGAGATCAGCCCTATCAGGCTGGCCATGTTCCCGTGCGATCCAGTGTGACGCGTTGACAGACCCGGTCTTTAACATCAAAACATCGTTCACTTTCCAGAGGTTGCTTGAGCAGACTTCAATTCGATGGCACAACGGTCGGACCGTGATGGGCCAAACCCGCTTTGCACCAGGGGCAACCAGGCCCGAGGCTCTGATGGGGTACCCATTCACGGATATTCATCGTGGGCCCGCGGACGAGTGCTGCGAACCGAGCCCGGATACATGGCTGCAACCTCGACCTTATGCCCGACATGGTGCAAATAAGCAAGCTGGTTGAGAAGTTTCCTATTTGCAGGATACCTTATCGATCGGACAGGACCGCATTCCATACGGCGGGCGCAGCGGCATTCCTGAGGCCCGAGCTTCGTGCGATCGAACTGACCAGCCCGATCCACCGCCCGATACAGGTAGACCCACCTGCCCCGAACCTTCAGGTAGGTCGTCGACACGCCACGAGCGACCCGCGGGTGTAGCAAAGCGGTTCCAGCGTTTGACGAACTCGGGCGTATAACGCCTTGCCAAGCGAAGGATCGTCGTGTGAGCCAGCGACAAACCCCGTTCAGCCATCATCCCGACCAGATCGCGCAGGCTGAGCTTGTAGCGCAGGTACCGATACGGTGCATTTTCCGGTCCAACCGGACGGCGAATGCTTCGCGGCCTGCCCTACAGTTTCGGCGGCCGGCTGGTACAGGTTCTGGAAACACAACTTGCTTACGGAAGGCAGCAGCGGAATCCGGATGCGAGCCTCGTCACACACGCATATCCCCCACGCTTACTCCGCCGTCGTTACTGCCTCGTCGTCTCCGAAACGTGGCGCGCCCGTGGTGCGCCATCTCAGGAATCGCCATATCACGACGCACGAATATTTTGCCCCCCCGCAGCGTTTCGCGGGTCAACACTCGATGGATCGGTATTACTCCGCCGCGAGACGAACCGGCCGATCATCGGCAATCGGGGAGCAGAACGATGACGCCTTCGAGAACGCGGCCCGCCCATCCGCCTGCTCGAACGGGGTAGCGCCAACTTATCAACAGAATCCGTGGAAAACAGTGTGCATAACGTGCTCATGAGATGCATAAGTCCTTGATGCAATTTGGATTCGTTGTCATGCCCGCGATGCAGCGACTGCGACGGACCCTCGCGCAGCACGCCTCATCTAGAGAATGAAAGGGACTTCCCCGTCCCGAGGCTGCGGCGGAAGCCGCGAGTCAGGCATCGACGTGCCATGATGAGGTTGCGAACGTTCATCAACACCAGCGAGAGGGGAAGTCCATGCCTATTGTCACTATCGGAATCGATCTTGCCAAGAATGTATTCGCCGTTCATGGCGTGAACGAGATGGGTAAGGCGATGCTGATCAAGCCGCGTGTTTCGCGCGATCAGCTGGTGGCATTGATCGCGCAGTTGCCAGCGTGCCTCATCGGCATGGAAGCGTGCTCCGGCGCACATCACTGGGCTCGCGTGTTCCAGCAGCACGGTCATACCGTCAAGCTCATGGCGCCCAACCTTGTTGCGCCTTATCGCATGTCCGGCAAGCGCGGCAAGAACGACGCGGCCGATGCCGCTGCGATCTGCGAAGCGGTGACGCGTCCGAGCATGCGTTTCGTGCCGCTGAAGGACGAACATCAGCAGGCAACGCTTTGCCTGCATCGGACACGACAAGGTTTCGTGGAAGAGAGGACCGCGACCTATAACCGGTTGCGAGGCCTGCTCCCGGAATTCGGCGTGGTGCTGCCACAGAGCCCCGAGAAGTTGCGCAGGTACATCACGGAACATCTGGACACATTGCCGGGCTGGGCGAAGCGCAGTATCAGCGATCTGCTTGAGCATGCCGGCCATATCGAGGTTCGCCTGCTCGAATACGACCGTGCGATCGCTGGAATCGCGCGTGAGGACGCGCGT
>NZ_CADIKH010000149.1 GCF_902859855.1 Paraburkholderia humisilvae | reverse complement strand
AAGGCATTCCTTTCAGAAATGGCATCCCGGTGATCGACAGCACACCGGTTCAGCAATCGCTCGCCGCCTGATGAACCTGCTCACCGCGTACACCAGATTTGACAATTGCTCGGTGGAGGCATTCCACCCCGACCTGTGCTTCGTGGATTAACCAGATCGCCCGATGGTTTGCCACCTCAGCGAGACATACATCCGTCGTGGCACTCAACGCTCCACCCGGCAACTCGAACAGGCGATTCACCAATACATCCAGACCAACAACACTGATCCGAGACCTTTCAACTGGACCAAATCAACCGACGACATTCTCGCCAGCGTTTAGCGATTTTGTCTACGAATTTCTAACTCGGGAAACTAGAGAATCTTATAAAAGAGATAGAGAGCGCCTGCAGTCTGCTACCAACGCACTCACTAGATACTATGGAGGGGCAGCGGAAGTAAGGCTCCTGGAGTAAAAACGAGGATTCCGATACCCGTTTTCCGAGAGGAGTACGCAAATGGATGCGCCTCGCACGGCCCTTCACGGGCAGGATACAACCATCATCGGATCGCCGTAAGTCGCCTTCGAACTGGGCTACAGGCGCTGGAAACTCTCGCTGGGCGATGGGGTGCGTGCGCCGAGCCGCTGCATAGTGGCCGCCGGCGATACGGCCGCGGTCTTCACGGCGATTGCGAAGGCCACGGTGCGCTGTCATCTGGCCGCCGATGCTCCGGTGCAGAGTTGTTATTGAAGCGGGGCGCGACGGCTTCTGGTTGCACCGATGCCAGGAAGCACATCAAGTCACGAACCTGGTGGTGGATTCAGCCAGTATCGAAGTGAACCGGCGCAGACGTCGCACCAGGAGCGACCGTCTCGACAGCGACAAGCTGCTATCGATGCTGACGCGATACTATGGTGGTGAACGCAGGATGTGGGCCATCGTGCGCGTTCCCACCCCCGAACAGGAAGATGAGCGGCGAGTAAGCCGTGAACCCGGTCGCCTGCGGTAGGAGCGTACCCCCACAGCAACCGGATCTGTTCGCTGCTGATACTCCACAACCTGCGGGTCGGGCACATCGGTGGGCGCGCGTGGCCCCACTGGTGGGCGCAGAACGCCGCCCGATTGTTGCCGGGTCTACGCGCTGGGATCGAGCGCGAATGTGAGCGACTGTCGCTGGCTGCCAGGCAGATCAGGGCGCTCGAGGTACAGCAGCAGCGCCGAGGTGTGCAGCGGTGCACAACCCGCGATTGCGCGGCTCGCGCGCCTTGCGGGTATCGGCACCGGCAGTGCCGCGGTCCTGGTCAGGGAATCGTCCGGTTGGCGGCGGTTTCACAACCGCCGCGAACTGGCCGGCTGCCTGGGCCTGGCCCCAACGCCCTATGCCAGCGAGCGGTACCAGTGAAGCTGAGCAAGGGCATCAGCAAGATCGGCAACAAGCGAGCCCGATGGCGGATGGTGGAACTGGCGTGGAGCTCCCACGGTACATACGAGAATGCAACGTTCCAAGATCCGATCAGCAAAAAATATCTTAGTTGTTCAGTAGTATTTACATTGGCGGACTCGGCAGACGACGCTCAATTTACTGCGGCCGGTCCCACGACCAATGGTGTAGCACCTCTTCCTTTTAGCAACTCCACCCTGGCTCTTGGCGAGAACGCGTCGAAACAGGCCGTTATTACTAGCAGTCAGAGTTCGTTCAAGCTGACTTTTGACCGCTAGCTGCCGAAGAGAATGGAACCTCCGGGGGCCAGACGACCCCTACACGGCGAATCAGAGCACACCGACCATCTCGGACAACCGATAGAACTTTGCCTAGGTAGGCTCCCATTCCACTATGGCCGTAGAGAGGGATGTTCACCTAGCGCACCTTTCTTCGCACCGATTCGTTTCGCGAATTTCTCGCGCGTCATGCCCAGATCGCTCATCGCCATAGCTCTGAATATTATTCATGACCGATCCTGAATAATAAATAAGATTCCTAACTATATGTCAACAACCGTGTCGCACGACATCGCTGCGCAATGCCGGGTCCTCGCGCGAAATCAGCCGCTGTCCTTCCGGCCGGTTCGCAGATGTTGCACAAAAAGCGCGCGGACGGATCCATCACTCCACGCAGCCGAAACGGTCAATACGCGCAACAACTCGCAATAAGTGTAAGGTGAGAAGCATGGCATTTACAGTTTTTCACAATCCAGCTCTTTATCGACACCATACTTTCTATAAAAACTCGCAAGCTCTCGATGCACGCGCCTACCTTTCAATAAGGAAGCAATATGAATGACGTTCGCAGCTTCGGTGCTACGTAACATATGATCCTCCGAATTCCACGTCGCCGAACACGCAACAAGCTCATCTCCGGCTCTTCGATTTGTTTGTGAATTGACATCTCGGGCGCTGCGAGACAGTGCGGATGTGCGGGTCGTTAGCGTTGTCGGGTAGTCACGACGCGTTGCTGCGAGCCACGGCTCCCTTGAACCACCAAACAGATCACCCTGCATCTGGCTCAATCCGTTCCTCTGGCACCGGACTGTCCGGCGGACCGTTTCGCGGTTTGGCGGCGAGCGAAGTAGGCGTCACGCGTTGAAAAGTGGTTGCCGGCCATCAGTACACTACGGTGGCACAGGGCGCGAAATACTCGAACACCGACCGGGCCCTTTATGGCAAAGCGAAGCCCGTCCAAATTCTGAATTGGAACCCGCTACAAACATGGGATCGGCCACCATCTGTTTCACGTACCGCGTCGACGGTTTGGCAGGTTCGGCGCAACGGTAGGACGTTCAGTCCAGATTCCCCAACTACGCGCAGCCGTTCAAGGCCAGGAAAATAGAAAGTCGGTGATGCCGCTCATCCTCATCGCCGGTCACTGGCAGAAAAAATGATCAGCATGTAGCCGTCTGCTGTCCTTACCTGCCAAACAGCCGCAGGAGTTCGTTCCGGACTTCCGAGATATCAAGCACGTGTTGCGCGCGCGTAATGGCCACGTAGAGCAGGCGCATTTCTTCATCTTCAAGCGTCAGTCGTCCGTTGGTCATTCCGAACCGGAAATCATTCACGACCTTGACCCGCTTCCACTCCAAGCCTTTGGCCCGGTGCACCGTTGAGATGACGTAATCTGCAACCGCCTCCGGTGCCACCCGACGTGCCAGCCCACGCAGGTAGTCGGTGCCGCATTCCTCAACTATCCGGACCAGGGGCAGAAGGTCACTTCCCACAGCGCTGCGGGCAAACGACCGCACCTCGCCCCAGTTCTCGAAAAGCGAAAAGGCAGCGGGCCGATAAGCGCGCCTGCCCGCGAGCAGATGATCTGCGCCATCCGCAAAAGCTTCGATTTCGACCGGGCTCATGCGGATCGCCGGCTTATGGCCTGTCTCGAGTCCTGCAGCCAGGTGCCAGATAGCCGTCACGTTTTTCCGGCAAAGAACCGCGTCGACCGGGGGCGAAACGCTAGGGTCTTCGACCATCATCGAGCCAATCGTATTCTGGCCGCGAACGGGAGTGCGCTCGCCGAGCAGACCTAGGATGCGACTTGCGAGCGCAGCGAAGGTTGGTCCGAAGCGGAAGGATTCCGTCAATGCTAGCTCGGGCGCATCGATGGACGCCATTGCATTGATCGCGCCTCGCCATTCATAAATCTGCTGGTAGGGATCTCCGACATAGATGATTTGAGCATGACGCTGTCCCCCAAGCACCGAGAGCATAACTCCGTCACTGTCCTGCGCTTCGTCGAAAAGAATGAAGTCGGCGTCCAGACGCGGATCTGACAACGCCCAGACCTTGAGGACAACGTCTGGCCCGATCGCCTGAACTGCCCGGGGAGCAATGCTTTCCTCCCACAGACGGGCGACGTAAGGGAGCAGTGCTTCACGCAGCCATTGCGCAGCCGCCTCGTCGACCTTTTCGTCCACAGGCACATGCGAGGCCTCAGGAGAGAGCTGCGCCGAGCGGCAGAAGCGGCCAAGACCATCTGCGATCATCCGGCCGATCTCGAATGGTGTAATCTGGAGGCTTTTGCCCGTGATGCTGGGCAATTCCACAGCACCAAGCCGATAGCGCGCAGCCAGCTCGTGCGGCTGTTCTGCCGGCAGACCTAGGCGCGAGCGCAGTGCCGGGCCGACCGATGCATAGGCGATCGAGTGCATCGTGCGGGAGACGACGTTCGGTGGGAAACTGCGGCGCGCATGGTCAGCGATCTCCCGGTTGAAGGCGAGGTAGCTACCTCGTTTGTCTGCGAGGCGGCTCGCCACCAACCGCAGCGTCGATGTCTTTCCCGCTCCGGCAAATGCCTTGATTTTCAGGTTTCGCCCTCGAAGAGCCGCATCGACTATTGCGGCTTGCTCATCGGTCGGCACGAAAGAACGGGGCATAAGGCGTCATGGAAGGGCAGCGTATCGCGAGTTGGCGAGGGCTCTGATATGGTGGACGACTCCCTTACGAATCCGGAGCTCGAATTTATTAGGTAACTATAAACCAACGGTTGCTCAATTATTTTCCGTTACTGAATAAGGTAACGGTTAACCGCTGTATCGTCCTCTCCCAAGGACTGCACGACGCTGTGATCCTCCCACCTGTCCAGCCGCTCGAGGACGGCACGTCCGGGCAGGCCGTAATGGGCCGCCAGCCGCCGAAGCGAAAAGAACTCGCGGCCGGTCATCGTCACCACCAGCCGCCGGTCATCCGATTGCGCATCGTCAGCCGGAAGCGGCTGGACCAAAACAGCCGATGCGACGGGAACGACGCCCGATCTCGCGATGAGCCTGCGGCAGTTCTTCACGCAGGTGCTCACATACGACCACGAGCCTGTCATGCTCCTTTACCGTTATCGTTACCGCCACGGCCATGCCGGCCGCCTGGCGCCGGGCGTTGGTCATCGTGTCGGGCTCTCACGGCCGGCACGGCCCCGTTTTTCCGTTGCAGGTAGCGGAGTATTCTTGTCGCGTACCATGCCCGCCCTCTTTACGAATCCGGAGTTCTTATTTTGAGTTACATGTAACGATAAATCAAAGGCTCGTGTGACGCGCGTGCCACGAAACCGTCCGCACCTGCAGGAAGAGCAGGACTTCACGGTTCGCTATGCGGCACTGCTCGAACATTACGGGATGGAAGGCACGCGCAACAACCGTGGCATGGGTCATGAGAATGGCAGCGTCGTATCCTCGCATCGTTACCTGAAGGATCAGGTCGATCAGGCCCTGGAGTCGCGCGGTCACCGCGATTTCGCGGATCGGGCCGCGCACGACGAGTTCGTGCGCGGGGTGGTGATGTCCCGCAACCGGCGCAATACTGCGGCGTTCCAGATCGAGCGCGAATACCTGCTGGATCTGCCTCAGAGCACCGTACCACCGACTTCGCCGAGGAAGAGGCGCGTGTGACTCGCTACGGCACGTTCACCGTGCGTTGCGTCCTGTACCGCGCGCCGTCGCGGTTGATTGGTCGTCGCCTGAAGGTACGCCTCTACAGTGACCGGCTCGATTGCTACCTGTCCGGCGCGCTCGTGTACAGCACAGCGAGAGCCACACACACCAGCAAACGGCGCGGTCGCGGCATCGACTACCGGCACTTCATCGATTCGCTCAAACGCAAGCCGCAGGCCTTCAGGGGCCTCGCGTTCCGGGACGATCTGTTTGCGCGTGAAGCCTACCGGCGGACCTGGGAGCGACTGGAGCAGGGCGTTGACGCCGCGCAGCGCATGCAAGACCGTGGTGGGCCTGCTTGAGCTGGGCAGGACACCACGGCGTTGAGGCGCAACTGGCGCACAGACTCGATGCATGCTCGAACTCGGTGAACTGCCCGATCTGAAGGCGCTGTTCGATGAGTTCGCGCCGCGCCAGGCCGAGTGTCCGGTGGTTGTCGTCGACATGCCGTGCGCCGCCCTCTATGACACGTTGCTCGACGAATTGCGCCTGCCAACAATCGGCCGATTGTGGCTGGACTTCGCTGAACGCCCGGACAAGGAAAGCTGGCAGGCGTCCCGGTCACTCGGTGCATTGCTCGAACACGAACTCGCCGAGCTTGCCAAACGAGGAATCGAGCGTCATCGCACCGAGTCACATCTGGATTCGACCAAGACGCTCGCCACCTTCGACTTCGGCATTGTGCCCATGGTCTCAAAGGCGCATGTGACGGCGCTGGCCACCGGCTATTCGTGGCTCGAGAAAGGCGCCACGATCCTCCTGCTTGGTCCACCAGGCGGCGGAAAAAGTCACTTGGGATCTGCCATCGGTCATGCGTTAGTCGACGCCGGCTATCGCGTATTGTTCACGCGCACTGGCCAAATCGTGCAGAAGCTCCAGGTCGCGCACCAGAGTCTGCAGTTGCCTTCGGCGCTCGCGAAGCTTGACCGCTTCGACCTGATCATCCACGATGATCTGTCGTATGTGAGGAAAGACTAGGCCGAAACCAGCGTGCTACTCGAGTTGTCGCCGAGCGGTATGAACGGAAAAGTCTTCTGATAACGGCCAACCAACCGTTCTCCGGCTGGTACGACGTCTTCCCGGACCCCGGCATGACTCTGGCGGCCATCGACCGGCTTGTGCATCACTCGACGATCTTCGAACTGAACGTTGAAAGCTATCGGCGCCGCAAAGCCAGCGACAAACCGAAGGAACGACGCCGTCAATTGCCCGCTGACAACCCGAACGGAGCGACAACCATGTCCAACTAACGTGTTGCCTCACGAAGGAATGTTACCCGACGGATTGTTGTCGTTTCGCTTTCCCTCTTCTCTTCTTTTGTGGTTTGCCGGGCGCGGAGCGCCCGGCCCCCGGCGACTTTC
>NZ_CADIKH010000148.1 GCF_902859855.1 Paraburkholderia humisilvae | reverse complement strand
ACATGGCAGGATCCGCAAACGCTGGCGCACTACGCGCAGATCGGAGCGAAGCTGTACCGGGTTGCCAAAGACGAGGCCGCGTCGACGGAAGGGTATGTGGTATGGAATCCGATGGATGCCACAGGCAATGCAAGGGAGCGGACGATCCGTCTGGAAAACCGGGAGGGCCAGTGGCAGCAGGCCCGGAATGCTCCGGGTCTGAAAGGTGGGGCGCCTGAACCGCATCGCTTCCCCCAGCTGTCGGCGGATGAGGTGGACAACGAACTCGCGAATCTGGACGACAGGCCGCATTCAGGCTCGTCCGTTGACGTTGCGCCTCAAGGCCGGAGGGCGGACCCGGCAGGGACGGCACTGGTTGACTGGGCCCACGCAGAGCAGGCGCGTGGACTGCCGCTTTCCCATGCGGAGCAGCAGATCCATGACAGCCTGTACGCTCCAGTGCGTCGACAGCCTGCCGCCCCTCTCCCGGGCAGCAGTCGCGCAAGGCCCCCCGCAAGGTTCGCTCCGGCATTACCTGAACACATCGATCTGCTGAAGGATCTACCCGAAGAACTGAATAGGGCATACCGCTCTAACGTCAAACGGTTCCTGATGCATCTGGAAGAGCAGGGACAGTCATGGTCGCAACTGGTGGCCGCGGGCAGCGGTGCGGGTGCGCGCCTTGCCGCGCTTGAACAGGCCGTCAACGAGGGGATCCGGCATCATGGCTTGCCGACCAGCACGCGCGCAGCCATCAACCAGGCCTTCGGGTTCAGGCTGCAAGGCGACATACAAAGAGCGCCGGATCTTCAGGAGCACAAGAATCTGCTGAAGGATCTGCCCGAAGGGCTGGATGCTGTATACCGCTCTAACGTTAAGTGGTTCATGGTGCATCTGGAAGAGCAGGGTCAGTCATGGTCGCAACTGGTGCCCGCGGACAGCGGTGCGGGTGCGCGTCCTGCCGCACTTGAACAGGCAGTCAACGAGGGGATCCGGCATCGTGGCTGGCCGACTAGCACGCGCGCTGCGCTCAATCAGGCGTTCGGGTTCAAGCTGCAAGGCGACATAAAAAAAGTCCGGCTTGCGCCGGATCTTCAGGAGCACAAGGATCTGCTGAAGAATCTGCCCAAAGAACTGGATCAGGCATACCGCTCTAACGTCAACCGGTTCCTGGTGCATCTGGAAGAGCAGGGTCAGTCATGGTCGCAGCTGGCGCCCGCGGACAGCGGTGCGGGCGCGCGTCCTGCGGCGCTTGAGCAGGCCGTCAACGAGGGTATCCGGCATCATGGCTTGCAGACCAGCACGCGCGCAGCCATCAACCATGCCTTCGGACTCAAACTGCAAGGCGACATAAAAAAAGTTCGGCTTGCGCCGGATCTTCAGGAGCACAAGGATCTGCTGAAGGATCTGCCCGGAGAACTGGATTCTGTATACCGTTCTAACGTCAACCGGTTCCTGGTGCATCTGGAAGAGCAGGGTCAGTCATGGTCGCAGCTGGTGCCCGCAGGCACCGATGCGGGTGCGCGTCCTGCGGCGCTTGAACAGGCCATCAACGAGGGTATCCGCCATCATGGCTTGCAGACCAGCACGCGCGCAGCCATCAATCGGGCCTTCGGGTTCAAGCTGCAAAATAAAGCAGAAAAGCAGGAATAGTCCGGTCGACTGTGTCGCGACAACACTTAATGAAAGCGGTCGTGAAGGCTTGGGAGCATGAGCTGGAAGCGTTGCGCGGGCGTCTGGCGAGCCATTTCAGCCGTTCGGAGTCGCGGCAGAGGTCGCTGCTCGGCGCCCCGGAGCGCAAAACGGCTGGCAGCTCGCGGAATGGATGGGCGAATCGACACCAGATGGCGCCAGTATCTGCTGGACCGGGCCCGATGGGATGCCCAGGGCGCGCGCGACGTGCTGCGACAGTATGCCGTTGAGCAACTGGGTACACGTGATCAGGTTCTCGACGAGTTCGATGCCTTCCTCGAGGCCGTCCGCGGTCTAACGACCGACACGCGTCGGAAGTATGGTCGGTTCGTGAAGCTTTTTCTGTACGAATGGATTTCAGGTGCTCCACTGGAATGGCAGCACCTGTCTCCAGATGCGCTTCGCGCGTATGCACGACGCGATCTTTTGTCTACGGTACGATGGCCATCGAATACACCATTCGTGGCGCTGCGTGCCATGTTGCGCTTCCTTGCCGTCAAAGGGTTGGTCGCACCAGGGCTCGAGGGCGCCGTACCGCGAATCCGTCGCTGGTGCCACGCTGCGCCGCCCGCCTGCCCGCCTGCCTGTCGATCGATGAGGTTAACTTGTGATCTCATTCGCCGCCAACGGCACTACGCCGCAGCCTCTGCGCAATACGGCGATCGATCTCCCGCTCGCGAGGACAGGAATGCGAGCCGCGGAGGTGACCAAGCTCACGCTTGAGGATATCGACTGGGGCAATGGCATCATCCACGTTCGCGGCACCAAGTCGCGTCGGGACCGCAAACTGTCCCTGGCACGCGACGTCGAACGCGCACTGCTGGTCTATCTCAAACGCGAGCGGCCGGCCTTACCGTACCGCCACGACGAACATGCTCAGATAAGGAACCAGCTTCAAGGGCATCGCCGATGTGCTTGGTCATCAATCGCTGCAAAGCACGGCCATCTACACGAAGCTCGATATGCCGGCGCTCTCGCGTAGCCGGGAGAGCAGGCATGAAGCCCGAGGAACTGGAGAATCAGCTTGCGCAATACCTTGTACAGGCGGACCTGCTGGTCCGTAATATGGGGTCCGGACATGACGGGTCCCTTCCTGAGAAGGCAACCAGCCAATCCTATACCCATCTCCCGGCGCGGCGCCGGTAGCTCGTCGTCTGCGGCGGCTACGCCGCCTCCGACTACTCACTACCGGCTACAACAATCGTCAATCCACCGGACAAGATAATTGTCGGCCTCTAGTTGAGGCCGCTTGACACCAGGAAACGCACGTGGATCGAGACCTGCCCGGCTTTTACGAGCGTGATGTCTTCGATGAGCAGACCGAGCATGCGTTTGCGTTCGACAGGCTCGATATGATCGTCGCCCCACACGACAGCGAAGTCACTGGCTAGAGCCCGAATGCGCCGTTCGCGCTTCGTCGTCGAGTCCCTTGGTCGGACTTGCGTTGGCGGTCGTGTTCTTGCTGCAGTGTGTCCAATTGCCGAAGGCGAGCGTTCCAGTCGGCTTCCAACGCATCAGCAACCATCCGGTTTGCGGGGTCGACGTTCATGTAACACCCGGTGGGCGCGTCCTCGACAGGCAAACTGCCGGAATCGGCCATGACCGGAGTCGGCACGCACTGGCCGCTATTGGAGCTTGCTAAGCATCACGAAGGGGTTACCATTTTGCTCGTGCTTTATATTTTCGAGTGGTATCGAAAGCTCATTGGCGACTATCGTCGGTCGAACGTCGCAATCAGGTGGGTTGTGCGCTGTTGTAACCGTGATGCTATCTGGAGCGGCAAGCATTTTCACCAGTTTTAGCATCTCTTTTATTTCTTCATATTTACCAGACATATGAAATACCAAATAGAATACCAATCGAGAACCGCGATCAACCCATCGCACGGTAAAAAACTCGCAACCGCACAGTATTCCAGGGGTCAAAAGCCAATTGGAATCTAGTTTTAAATAACGTTCGCCAGTTTTTAGATCGATAAAATAATGACCGACCTCATTCAAAGAGAAAAGAACGTACTGGTCTTGGTCGAGCAGGGGTAGAAGTTTTGCATTGGTCTTCATGTCGGTTTCCGTTTTTGTGCCGGTTGTGGATAGCGAAGCTACCAAATTGTGAATGCCTGCTCTTGACGTGTATTGGCCTTTTCGGAGACAGCAACGAATCATACTGCATCAAGTAAATTTCATCTGTAAATACCTAGAACTTGGGATGCGTCGGGACGCGAAATTTTTCAACGTTTTCCATGCGAATGAATATGTATGAAATCTTGCAATAATTACGTCTATTTACTAATGTATTCCTATACTTGAATCTTATTCGCCACCATGCAGTCAGTTAGGCAGACCGTAGTAATCTGGAATACTGACCGGCGGTCGTCGCACGTGGCGCCAACGCGTCGGTCAGTAGCAACAGCCGTTGATTTCGAAAGGCAACAACCCATCGAGATGGCCCTTACCAGGGAGACCATGAAAGGCAACGCCCGGCGAGGTTCCTACTTGTACTTGATTTTATAGGGCTCTTCGCCGCATAAAACTGAATGCCAACGGCTCGTCATCCATTTCCTCCACTCGCGAGAAACGCCGTACTGATTGAGCGTACCAGACGCTGACACTCACGACTGTTCGGGAAGTGAGCGAGTACACCAAAGGCTGCCGGGGGCGCGTGGGCGCTATTTAACCTACCCAGCGCACCCAAGAACGGCCTGTTGCGCATGCGATTTGGTTGACCCGCTCAGCTACGCGACACGCACATCTGATCATCACAGGGCGTTCCTTGGAGGGTCTGCATATCCAGACTACTGAATGTACCGACCGGCCGTAATCTCTTTCTTGACGTCACCTCAAGTTGTAAGAGGTCGTTGGACAGAGGAGGTGGCCTGATAGCGCGCCGCCGACGGGGCGCCGGGGTTTCCTTCTAACTGTGCCGATATCCTTTGTCACAGATAGAAAAGTCGTTTTCGCCACGGTGCGGGTTGATTACGCAGTCAGGATCGCAGCCGAGATCGAAAACCCGTAGGGTGAGCCCTTTACCCAGCTTTTACGGGCAAACTCCATGCACGTATTCAACAATTCGGGCCTTGCCACCACAGGGCGCGCCACCTCTGGCTCCGCAGACTCCCGCGCCGAGGCCCAGCAGGACTTCGCGGGACTGACACCCTCCGCCCGGAACCTTGCCGGACAGTCACGTTACCGGGGGCCGAGCTTGCAGACCCCTCCAGCTTCCGCAGCCTTCGGAGGGTTGCCGCCGAGTCCGGGCATCGCCGGCACGCCCGTCCAGCAGGATGCGGTCGACGGGGCGGATCGGAATCTGGCAATGCGGGCCCATATTTTCGCATCGCAGAGTGGGCCTGCTCAAAACGCCGCCGCCCCGGCCCAGCACGAGTCATCATCATCCGGCGACAGGCTTCATCCGGCCATGAGGGCTCTGGTGGACACGGCGCTCACGGCCGCTCAACGGGAGCTTGCCGGCAGCAAGCGCATGAAGTTGGTGGACCTGGCGGTGGCCTATCAGATCGATCCATCGAGTACGAGCGCTACCGACTATGCAATCCGAAATGGCTTTTCCAAAAACAGTGTAACTAACTATATGTATCAGAGTGGCGAGTACACGGAATTGGGGCTCAAGAGTCTTGAGGCAAATTACGGTACCACGCCATGGAAGTTAGTTTCCGACCTTCCCGCTTCAGGCGAGGCACCGCACTCGTCTCTACCGCACCAGCGTGAACGGCGTGCGGACGCAGGGACCTGAATGGGCGGCCCGGCGCTCGCGCTGGTTGCCAACGCGGGTAAGCCTGCGAGCGTGCGTATCCGGGAGTTCTTTGCCTCGGCGATCCGCAATCTACCCCTGCGCAACGAGTACGCGCGACGCAAAGGATTTCCTGGCGTAGTGCGCTAGCGCGGGCGCGGGTTCGATCTTGGCCGCGCAGCCGCCGCATGAGTCGTCCTTGCTCCCTTCGTAGCAAAAAGTCGTCCCGGTATCTCTGGCAGGCTTTGTCAACTAGCCGAGGGTGAGACGGCAAGGGGGCAGATACGACTACTGGTCAGAGAGCATTCGACGAATTTTGGGCGAGTCCGGCGAAATCACGCCATGCAACGAACCGGGCTGCGAGTTGTTTGCGATAGAGTGAAGCGCGCAGCAGATGGCGCTTGAGTGCGAATGCTGCCGAATCGGGCCGAAGGTCGATAGGAAAGCCTGCGTGCGTTCAGGATCGCGAAAGCCGTGCATGCGCCGCTCGCGCTCGCGTGTCGATTGGTGGCTATTCTCTGCGCGGTTGTTCGGCCGGGCGGCCGCTTTGACGAACACGTGCTTCACGTTCGCAAGCGCCGGGATCCCGGCGCTTGCTGCGGGGTAGCTGCGCAACTGCTCGGTGACGATCTTGCGCGGTGCCGGGTTCGAATGCAGCACACGCCTGAAGAAGCGTTTGGCGGCGGCCTTGTCGCGCCGTTTTCGCACCAGGTGCCACGTGCTACCGGGCGTGCGCCGCGCGGCTTTCGCCCGATGAGCGAAGCCCTCGCCGAACTTATCGCTCCAACATCGGATCGCCCGATTTGAAAAAATATTTGCAACAAATAAGGATGCAAGTTTCGCCCATGTTGAACGATGTCGTTGTCGACCATAACACCGCAGGAATTGGCTTGTCGCGATAACGATGGCAAGTCAAGCATAGCCTAATATGAATAGGAATGCTTACAACACCAACGAATAGAACTGATCGGCAGAAGTGCGAAGCGCGACACGCTTGTTAAGATAAGTTTTCTTAATGGCATGGATTTCATGCCAGTCGTCCCTGATCCGGATGCGCAAAATGCCCGCCCGAATGCGAAAAGGGACTGAGTAGTCGTGCTTGAGCGCGCAGGGGGAGCGGGATAAGATCCACGCCCTTGGCATGGGGTGCGCGGGCGATGCGGGACGCTTCCAGGTTCATGGCAGGCGCAACAGTGCCGTTTCCCAGCGTGGTCATGCGGCTGCCCGTCGATGACGGTATGAGCACTGCTGATGGCAGCGTCGGCCTGCCGGGCTTCGAAGCCGGGGGGGGGCGCGTATCGCTCCCTCACGGCGCCTGTGTGGCGAAATTCCTCTTCAGATCATCACGGGACAGGTATGACTGGCAGCATTACTCAGGCTTTGGTGCGGCAATACCCTCCATCCGGATC
>NZ_CADIKH010000147.1 GCF_902859855.1 Paraburkholderia humisilvae | reverse complement strand
AGCATGCACCGGTAGGTTACGATTGACGGAACAATCGGTTTCCTTCCTGGCCGCAGCCAGGTGAAACAATCCTCTACGCGACTTCACGTCGCACTGACACAGTAAGATTAGAGAGTGGGCTACGGAACCGTTGTCATTTTGCGAACTGAATGACCATCGGAACGGAAAAGACTACAGAATGAAGTCCTGCGAGAGCCTCCGGCAAGCGCTGGTAATCTCGCGCGAGTTGGTGAATGAGGTTCAGGCAGCCGACGCTGCACTCGACCGCCAAGCGGTGCGGCAACGGCACGAAGCCTTTTTCGCCCCGAGACTTGATCACCGGAACTCGATCCTTTGTCGAGACCTGAGCAAGCTGCTCGCTGGTACTTACCTGAAAACGGCAAACGCGACTTTGACCGTCCGGCCGATGGCCGCCTACGTACTACGCACAAGGTCGCCGACCTGCTCGCGGTTTTGTTCGCTGGTTGGTGTCACATTCGTAAGCGAGTTGGCAACCTTGCAATTGTCACTCTTTTGGCGCAAGCTCGCACGCGAGCTGTGATGTCAGTCAGACGTCGCATCCCGCGCCACATCAAGGTATTGCCCGGCAGAGGGACGCTGCGCGCGAAAGGTAACCGACCACCGAGCTGAGCGATCCTGAAAACGTTGCGCACGAGCGGCGATGCCAGCGCGTTGTGAGGAGTGTCGCGAAGGACGCATTCAAGCAATTCAATTTCGGTGTGCGTGAACGCGAGTTCCGTGGCGGCCGGCGACGCCGACCTGCCGAGCGGGGTGAGCCAGGATATGAGCCAACTCAGGATGACGCGGTAGATCGACAGGAACCGTTACGCAGCTTCGGTCGAAGTCCGGTCCTGACACGCTAACGGAATAGTCTGCCCCATGCCGTCTCATAGCTTTTCCAGCAGCATTGCGGAGCGGCGGCGCAACCATGTTCCCTGGAATTAGCTTTGCTGGGCCTCAGGCTCTAACCATGGCAAATAATCCGCCAGTCGCCTGCCCGTCATGTCGCTTGGATATGGGGCATGACGTATGCCAGGTTTCGCGGAAAAGATGTGGATAAGTGCAAGAGCGCGCAGATGGCCTTACCGGTGAGTCGCTACGGGATGTCCGACGAACTCATGGTTCCCGATGTGGCCGATGCGAAGCCATGGGCAGGCGTGGATGCTACCGCCGATCGATCGTACGTCTGCGCAGAACGCGATATCCTCACTCACCCCGTCGGCGTTCCTCGCGCCGCCAAAATAGGCGAAGGTCTGGGAATGGATGCTATGCCCTCCCTGCAACCATTCCGGATGAGCGTTTTTCAAGGCCTCGAATACCTCTCGTCGAATCAGCATCATGCCGGTTCCGATAGCCTCAACTTCCATTACGTCGTCTTGTACCGGAATTTCAAGTATTTGCTTTACGCCATACAGCGGCAGGTCGGAGGCAGGCAAATCGGGGCGTGCCCGCGCAATCCTGGCAATGCGTTCCCAGTCGTACTCCTTCCTCGGACACATCGCCCCGACAACATCGAGGTTTCCATACTCAAGCATTCGCATGACGTCGGCAGTGCGCCAACTCATGTCGCTATCGATGAAAAACAGATGCGTCGCTGAAGTTTGCTTAAGGAAGAAATCGACGCATAGGTTACGGCCCGCCACGACCAGAGCCCCTTTGCTAGTGGTGAAGTAGACGCCGACATTTCGCTGTATCAACTCGATAACCAACGGCAGCAGGCTTTCGACATAGCCCATCTTGCAGGTCCCCTCATGGGCGGGGGTCGCAATACAGACCGATTGCGGGAACTTCTTGTTTACTTCTTTCATAGCCGGTCCTGTCCAGATACAGCTTCGGTTCAAGCGATTCGCTATCCTCCAGCCGAATGACGCGAGGCACCACTAGAATTTGCCATTAAAGACTTGCTAGGCGGTTATTCTCAGCGCTCTGTACAAGCAGACGCGCAGCGGTACGGCATGAAGTCAAGATTGCGCGCAAAGCCTAAGTCGCTGCAGAGATCCCTATGCAGGATGCGCCGCTCGACACAGGGTCCCGGGCCGGAGATTGGACCGTTCCTCGTGGTGACGATTCATACTTAGGGAGTGGTCTTGCGTTACAAACGACTTTATCATCAACGCCGTGGCAATATCTAGTCACTGCGGCAGAAAGAATGCGCAGGCCTGAATGAATGAGGTCATGCGGCGAGCGGGGGGTATACCTACGTTGAATGACTCGTTTTGCTTGGCGACCCACTTCTCATTGAGATGTGAGTGGGGCGACGTAGCACGCTTGGTCACTTCTCCCGCGGAGACGAGTGGTGCCGACCGCAAAGGGCGTCAGGCGTAGTCACGTTACCGCTACGTGCGGTCGTAGTGCTGCGCGAACTGGCCAGCATCACGGTGAGTGAAACTCGCCTTGTGCTGGTCCGGTACCAGTAAGGGGCTGTCCTGTTGCTCCGGCGCCGGTTGAGTACTACCGCTGCCTTGCGATTGCCGTATCATCATCGCACCGGAGCGGTATCCTGTTCGTCCGGGAACTTTGCTGGTTGACTGTGATAGTTTGCGCCACAAGTGTGGCGGCAGAATTTGGTTGTGTGCGCTGCCTTGAGCTCGCTGTCGCCACTAATATCGTGGCTTGCTGTGTGGCGATCTTCTGGACGATCAGCGATAACGGAGTTCCTCTTTTCTTTCTTGGTCAGCGTCACAGCCGTTGCATGACGGACTCGCCTCAGCCGGACCTGACATCTGACGAAATCACGCGACGGACAACAACCGCGCAGAGTCCCAAGAACCCTAGAAGCCCGAACCACTCTGCGACCGTCTGGGACCCGCCGCTGGCAATGGCAAGGGGAGCATCTTTGCCCGTAAAGCCGACGATACCAGCGAGGACCACGCCCACGAGGCTTTCCCCGACGATCAGGCCTGATGCGAGCAAGACGGCGCGCCTATTTGCACGATCAGAGAGCTGAGCATAGTCGACATTGCACGCTTTCGCTCGCGCACGCAGCGTACGCTCCACGATCCAGCCAAGCACAGCGCCGATAACGAGCGTTGTGCCGATCGTTGGAGGCAGATAGATGCCAATACCGACTGCGATTACGGGTAGTCGCGCCACGCCGCCGCGGCGCGCGAGTATTGCATCCAACGCGATTAGAAAAATGCCCAGCGCGACGCCGATGCCGAGCATGGACCAGGCAAGATGGTGTGTGAAAATGCCGGTCGCAATCGCGGTCATCAGTGTAGCTTGCGGCGCCGAGAGCGCCTTTGTCGGGTCCATCCCCTGATGAGGTAGCGCACCCGAAAAGCCGTAGGCCGTGTACAGCAGATTCAGTACCGGCGGAATCACAGCCGCGCCGATCACGCAACCTATCAGTAGTGCGACCTGCTGGCGCCATGGAGTTGCGCCGACAAGCCAGCCGGTCTTCAAATCCTGCAAGTTGTCGTTCGAAATTGTTGCAACTGCGATCACAGCTGACGTCGTGAAAAGGGCAAGCGCAATTGCGAGGTCGCGGCCTCCTGAAGTGGTGAGTAATCCGCTGGCTTCTCCAATACCAAGAATCAGCAATGAAACAAGAATGACTGCCACGATACCGATACCAGAAATTGGGCTCGCGGATGAGCCAACGAGGCCAGCCATATATCCACATGCCGCAGCTACGAGAAACCCGAACACCATCGCGAAACCTACGCTGCAAACGACCAGCGAGGCGATCACGTCAAACCTCAGCGGTGCGTTTGCAAGGAATACGCTGAAAGTCACAAACCAGACCGCCATACCCGAAATGGTCAGACCGATGACCCAGCGCGGTCTTAGATCCGTGTCGGTGCGGTTGCGCGCTGCCGGTTTGTCTCGGCTTGTGCCGTCAATTGCGGCAAACGACACTCTCAGCCCGGCGATCATTGGCTTTGCTAGCGTAATGAGTGTCCAGATCGCAGCGACGCCAATAGTCCCTGCGCCGATAAAGCGCACCTTACTCGCCCAAAGGTTTGCCGCAATCGTGGATAGCGCCTGCCCGTCGGTGTGCGGGACAGTCCATGTGAGTAAGGGCACGGATATCCCCCAACTAAGCACGACGCCAAGCAGGATCGCGAGTCCGGAGACGATTCCGATCAGATAACCTGCCCCGATCAGTGCGAGTGAAAAGCCGGTTGTGATGCGGAACACGACAGAGCCAACCGGGACCCAGACGGTCACGCTCTCTGCAAGAATCCTCAGGCCGTTAATCGCGAATGCGAACAATGCTGAAAGCACGCCGCCAAATAAAATTTCCGTTGCGCCCGCCTCAGGTTGCACAACTTTGCTGCTCGAAATCGGAGCCCTGCCGGGCTTCTCTATATCCGGGAGCTCATCTGCTTCCTCATTGCCGATTCGCTTTGAATCTGTCGCAGCGTTTTGAGGCCGTGCTACGTCAAGTCCTGCAAGCGGCGCACTGCCGATGCGCAGGATCTCGGCAGCAGCGACACCCTCGGGGTAAGGTAATGAACTGTCCACGACCATCGCGTGACGCAGCGGAATTGTGAACAGCACACCAAGTACGCCGCCCGCACCGCAAATGGCGAACGTGGTCCAGAACGGGAATCCCTGCCAATGCCCCATCATCACCAGACCAGGCACCACAAAGATGATCGACGAAAGCGTTCCGGCTGCAGAAGCCTGCGTCTGGACCATGTTGTTTTCGAGAATGTTGCCACCACGCATGGCACGTAGTATGGCCATCGAAATCACGGCCGACGGTATCGATGAGGAAAACGTGAGGCCAACCTTGAGGCCTAGATAGACATTTGACGCCGTGAAAACGACTGTAATTAGCGCGCCAAGCAGTATGCCGCGCACGGTAAGCTCGGGGAGCGGGTTGGTTTCAGGAGGACGCGTCGGATGCGAACTCATGGCGTTTCCGAATTCTACGAATTCCTGCGTGATTTACGCGGCATTTGGATCGATCGAAACTAAATTGAGCTGGTCAGCGATCAAAAAGCAGTACTGTGCAAGCGAGCGCGAAGATTGAGCAAGAGCTCGCGCATCACAAGGCGTTCGTTCGTGTAGCCGTTGATAACTTCGATGGCAAGTCGTCTAATCGAACGCTGGAAGTGGATGCCAAGTTTGGATGGGTTGTTGAATACACTCACTCGTGGCTCTGCCAACTTCGTAGACTTCAATTCCGCTTGGGCAATCGGAGCGTAGTGACCGTTATTACGGACGTTCGCTTATTGACATATACCTCACTCGACCTCATCAAACACTGGGGGCCATTCAGATGATATGTCCTGTGTCGCCGAAAAATCGGAAAAGACGGGCGCAGATCCTTGATGGTTGATCATCCTTTATGTTCTCAATTCAGTCAATATTTCGATTTAATATATTGAATAAGAATTGTCTTTTTGGTTCGTGTTGCGTTAATAATATTAAAAACATTCAATCAATTATATAGGGTGAAAATTGAGAGGAATATCGTGAAGGAAATAAGGTTTTGGCTGAATGTTGAAATTTATTGACTGCTGCAGTGGCCGTAAAGATACTTTACGCAGTAGAAGGGGGCTCGGTCATTTGCGTGGATGAGCCCGCCCGTTTGTGGGCAGACAGTGTTTCGTATGTCTTGACAGTCTCGTGCCGGATCCGTGTTTTTGGGGTTCTTCTGCAGTGGGGTGCACTGTAGCGTTGACTCGCCCGTGCAGGCGTGAACCGGTGGTCTGACTGGTAAGCGCGTGAGATTCGTAACGTCCCCTGGCACGTGGCAGGGAGGACCTTCCGTAGGATGGTCTACGAATTGTTTGTTCAGTGTTGGTCGTCGCTTCGTTTTCTCGATAAGAGTGGCAAATCCTGGTGATTTAATTTAATAAAAATAGCGCTACAAAATCAAATAATAATTGATGTGATGCGGGCACGGGTTGGCGACTTGAAGGTCGCCGCGAGATCCGAGAGCGGGTCGCACATCTATATATAAGTAGTGCTAAATAAATAGAATGGTTGCGAATGGAATCGATGCATGCGTAGGAATGTCAATGACGATGACGAGAGGACAGGTAGACTATGAACAGGAATCTTTATCAGCTGGTGTGGAACCGTCGTGTGCAGGCTTGGGTGCCGGCAGCGGAGACAGCGATCGCCAACTCGAAAGGGAAAGGACAACGTACCCCGAAAACGGCAACTGCTGAACTAATTAGTCACCGCTTCCGGCACGCGACGGGCATTTCCACGCTCGCTGTTCTGTCTGCGCTGGGCACCACTGTCCCAATGCCCGCGTTTGCGGACTACGTGATCAATGGCACCTCGACTGAGTCAGCCACCAACTGCAGCGGTAATCTTGTGATTGGTCCGGATACCACGCTTCCGGCAAATGCGAACGGCTGCGACAACATTGCCATCGGTAACAATGCATCTGCGGTGGGCCCTGCCGGTGGGGGGGCGGGCGGAGGTAACTATTCGAACGCCATGGCGATTGGATCAATAACTGTAGCTGCAGGCCGTTCCGCAACAGCGATCGGCAGCCGCGCAACCGCTAGCGGGGATGCGGCGACCGCTGTTGGTGGCGGTGCTGATACCCGAGGCATCAATATTTCGGGCGCGATTGCCCAAGGCACCAATGCGTCGGCGTTCGGTACGGGGTCTTTCGCAAATGGCGATAACGCGATGGCAGTGGGCATGCAGGCCACCGCCAGCGGAGCGACGGCCTCCGCCTTTGGCCAGGCCGCCACAGCAACCGGGAATAGCGTGACCGCGATCGGACAGGGCGCCACGGCGAATCAGGACAATGCGCTGGCGCTGGGCGCCCTTGCGACGGCGTCGGTGGCGAACTCGGTCGCGCTGGGTACCAGTTCGATCGCGGCTACGGCGGCCGTGCCGTGGACGGGCGACACGATCGCGGGCACGGCGTACACGTACGCGGGCAGCGCAAGCGGCGTGGTGAGCGTGGGCTCGGCCGGGAACGAACGG
>NZ_CADIKH010000146.1 GCF_902859855.1 Paraburkholderia humisilvae | reverse complement strand
ACCGTCGCTCGCAACAAGCTCAAAAGCGCTCAGCACCGACCTTCGATCATCGCCGCGTGCTGGATTCAGGCAACCTTGTGGTGACGTCATGATTTATGGAAAGGTCAATAGGTGAATGCCGAGCTTTCTGCGAGTCATGTTGTCACCGGCCTCGACTGCGTCCTTCTCACAAGCGCATCCTAAAGAGAATAAATACGAACCCTCGCCCCCCCTTTTCTCGGCTGGAA
Organism: Paraburkholderia humisilvae; assembly: GCF_902859855.1. Classification (GTDB taxonomy): domain Bacteria; phylum Pseudomonadota; class Gammaproteobacteria; order Burkholderiales; family Burkholderiaceae; genus Paraburkholderia; species Paraburkholderia humisilvae. The sequence continues at coordinate 6,808 of NZ_CADIKH010000146.1, read as the reverse complement.
ATAACACCTCCCGCTACGCTTGCGGCGCCAGAAAAGACTGTTGAATCGGCGCATACAAATGTGAGCCCTCGCGTCCGTTGTAGCCTCTATCGACTCGCGATAATACCCTTCGCAGTTCGCGAAATCGCCAGATCGCGTGATGTCCACTTGCAAAGACAATCCGTCCTCACAGTAGCCGATGTTGTTTATTGCTCAATTGTCTACCGCCTGCAGCGAAGCGCCTTCAACGGCGGCATCTGCTTGCATTTCCAGCCGGGCCGCGGCAGGAACAGCTTGAACAACTCTCGGGCCGGCATCTGTCGCTCAGTCTTCGGGGGCATGTCCTTGTATGCGAAGAGTCTTGCAACGACTTGCCTGCTTTGTTTGCAAAATACAGTGCTGTGTCGAATGTGGCGCCAGACTCGGACCAGACCTTGGCTTCTCTGAGTGTTAAGCGCAAGCGGCCGTTGATTATGAGCGTCGCGTCCTGCTTGCCGTGGTCGATCGGGTACTGGCGTAATGTTTCTCGCCTTCGTTTTGTAGCACTACCACGGAGGGTCGGCGGGTTGGTTTCAAGTCGTCCAGCTGCAGGGACGCGGAGGTCTGATAGTAGCCAACATGGCCCTGCCGCTGATACCAAGCATCGGCGCGCATGCCTGCACTGCGCAATACGGGCACCCGAATGGATAAGGGACAAGGTACCGTCTAGGGCTCACGGGTTCGGCTGCGTAACAAAGCCGATTTGCGCGAGCCCGCCCGACTGCGCCGCGCACATCACATCCGCGACTTTCTCGTATGCGCGGTCCCACGTTAAGCACGGAGGCAGTCAACTGTGAACAGTCAACCGCCATTTCGCTGGGCCTCTGATGCAGGTAAAGCCTCTCCAGAGTCACGGTTGCGTCTCCCCAGTGAGCTCGGCTTTCGGTTGTCAGTTCCCGCCCCAAGTTGCAGACGGACTATTTCAAAGGATTGCGGGCAATTAAGGTCTGTTTCAGGCAACGGGGCGCTTCGGCGGTGAGAATTCCGTAAGCTGGCGCCATGACTGAAGGTGCTGGCAAGCCGTGGATGATGAGCGTCGACGTTGAGCTCCTTCATACGAGTATCTATGAGGAAGTACACGTCCGGGCGGCGGCGCATCAGCGATGCTTGTGACGTACATCGGGCATTGGCTAATGTTCACTGGAGCAGGATAGCCGCATGCCCCCGAACCAATCAGCCCTGATGCGGACTCACGAGCGGACGCTCAGGGGAGTGGCCTTGCTACATCAATCGTTTAACACATCCTGATCGTGCTCGCAACGTTAAAACCAACGCGGTTCTGATGCTTTATTTCGGATAAATTCAATTCATCGTGATCGATACAGTCGATATCACGCAAAATCACCGATCACTTGAATATGTTTAGCAACACCTTGACTGCTGCGTGGGAAGTGCGGTCGCGATTGCCGGGAACGTTGAAGCCGGCATCCCTCTTACTCCCCTCCTTCAATACGAGCGTGCTGAACTCATAGGGCACATGTCCTGGTAAGTTAGGCCCTCGGAACGCCAGGACTTTCAGCGCCGGGCGCAGATTATCTGCGCACCGGTGCTTTTTTTTCAGATTTTCACAGGAGACTGGGCTGCACTCCCCTTCTCCCGCCAGCTAAAAACTCCCTTGTCTAAAAGATCTCACATAAGCACATGGTAAGCTATGCGAATTAGTATCAAGCACGCGTACCGATTTCGGTTCCACTCGAAATCCGGGCAGTAAACAATTCCTGCCTGGACATTCGAGCGCGCGCTTTGCGTACAACCACATGCTCCGGCCGCGCACCGATGCCTAGTATCAACGGCAGGAGTGTGTTGGCTAGCATGTGACTAACATTGCCTTGGCGCTGAAAACCGGAACCGCTCAGCAAGGCCATTCTCCAAGGCTGAAACGATCCGAGGAAATCAGGCAGGTGACAAGACTAAAAATGCCCGGATAGAGTGTAATGCCCGCTTCAGCTGCTTCACTCGATGAAGCGGGTAACGTCTCGCGACTCATGCTGACCGAATCAGTCTGTCGGCACAGGTGTTCATCGTTTCCGCTACAGGTGCCCATGAGAATGGCGCGCATGGTGCGCGAAGGCGTTTGGGCTTACGCAAGCCAGTGTAGCGCGTCTAACCCGGTCAGATTCCTATGCGTCGAGTGGTATTGGTCAGGATGGCGAGCTTTAAAAGCGCGTGCCACTCCGGTTCCAACCGATCCCCAAGCGCGAGGATACGAAGCGAACGCTTGGACCTAGCCCTCGTTCTGGAAGAAAAGCGCAGCTCACTGAAACCTGCAGGCTCTGGTCGTCAAAGACCGGGTGACCAGCTCGCGGAGCGGGCGTGAATCCAATGCTACCTTGACATGGCGACGGATCGCGTCAAGGAAGTTTGAATCCCCCTTCGGGAAGCTTATTCGTCGCGGCATCCAGTGCCCGGACGAAGTCTTGTCTGCGCGGAGATCAGGACGATCTGTTCTCCGGTGCAGACAGAGCCGTTTCAGATCGTTGCGGCCATTTTCGTGAAGGGTAGCGCGTGAGTCTGTGAACAGGCTCTATGATTGGACCTGATGTTGGCCATTTTTTATTTCACGAGAACAAAAAATGGTGCCACCTTTGCGGCCCTCTTAACGGGGTGCAACATAAATTGTAGTGCCAAATCCTAACGGAAAGGCAAGCCCAACTTTCAATCGAACGTTCTTATAACCCAACTTTATGAAGGCCACCATGACCACTAGCGCTCGGAGTATCAACTCCAGTCCCGCGTCTCCTGTCGACCCAGCCCCCGCAGCGGGGCCCGTGTCATTCGGTGAACTGTATAACAGTACCTCTACTAACGTTTACCTAAATTTGGTACAACAGATGCAGAGCTTTTCGGACCCACTCAGTTCCTCTCTAAATACAACGACGACCGCCCCGGGCTCTAATTACACTACTGGTGGGGGCGACGGCATTGGATCTGCAAACATCAACCCAAGCGTGTCGGACCCTCTCAGCTTCTTTCTAAATGGAACGACAACGCCCGCGCCGGGCTCCAATTACGCTACTGGTGGGGGCGGCGGCATTGGATCTGCAAACATCAACTCAAGCTTGTCCGGCAAAGGGCAACAACTACATCCTGTGAAGCTGGCAATGTTTGGCAATGTTTCCATGGGAGGGAATCAATTCAAATTGCAAAACCCTGGACTTCAACTCCAGGCCGACGGGCAAGGTACCTTGTATGACGAGGATGGCAAGAGCGTTGGCCGGCTGAACGCCGACGGTTCGGCTCTGTTTATCATTGACCAACCGGGTGGTAAGAGCAAGACGATGTACGTCCCGGCGGGGCAACTCGACGTGCTGCCGGGCGACCAGAACGACCCCGTCTACTCCACGACGGCCGATCTGGCCAAAATAACAGCGAACTCGTGACACGCCCTGCCTATGCTGCGGGAACTCTTTCAAGTCGATCGTGATGCGTTAAGCGTGAGTCACGCCAGCGACAGGACTTGTTGCCTCAGGCTTTTCGGTTCGCGCCGGCAACTTTGCCATAAGGTACTTTCTTCTCCTTAACGTGACGGGACCTCATCGTCGAGCGCTAAGCTAGACGATGAGGTGTATTCGGCCACTTGCTAACCATGTCGCACCTGCTGTAATGGCTTTGGCACTGACCGAGGGAAATATTGGCTGTGATCTTCGACCTTGCGTGTCGTCTTCACAATGCTATCCACTTGATCGGCATAGGGGACGGCGCGAGGTCGTGCCCCTGCCACACCACCCGGCATGCGGGTCCGCACCGGGCGGTTCGAGAAGTTAAGGTCATGCGAGTCGAGGGAAGCCGAGAGCATCAAAGTATCTGACCGTGAGGATGCAATTCGACCCAGCTTCGCTGTGCCGCCACCAGTGCGCCGCGCCTCCCGCAATGAGCGCCGCCAACTCGTGAGGGGCACCGAGACTGCGGAGGCGACCGTAGATCGTCGTCCCCGTGCGCCGGTGCTTGAGTTGGATGGCGCGAAGTCGGTAATGTATTCACGAATCCAGATCTCTGAAGATCTGCGGGGTTTGCGCCAGACGGAAGTAGGACTTCCAGCCTGGCAGGTATGCCCGCATTTGTTCGGCAATCTGGACCATGTCATGGCCGCCGACACGTCTGGTGCGCCGACACACGTCTGGTGATTACCCGGATACGCTGCTTGAACGTATCAAGCGCCTTCGCGACAAAATCAACCTCAATGGTTCGTTATGCAAAAATTTTGTATCTTGCATATTCCACAATATCTTGCATATTCCACAATACCTTGCATATTCAACGGCGCCTTGATTGCCAGGGCAACTTCTCGTCTTTGTTCGCGTCGGCTTAGCCGGCAGGACATCCGGGGTTGCACAGCGTGCATCGTGGTCACCCTGATCCACCGCGACCCGGTGGAACCTTAGAAGGTCATAGCGTGAACTGGCAAGAAACCCGCCTTGCAACAAACTTCCACGCGCGCAGTTTCCTTCTCGTAACATATGCGTCTCTCCGTAAGAGACACTCGTGGCGCGAGCGTGTAACTGAAGGGATGCCACAGTCCTCGATGTCCCAACCTCAGGCTTGCGGCGATCCACGTACCCCAACCCCATCGCGGTAACATCGGTCGCCATTCGATTCGTTCAAGCTGAAATAACGACGTGCTACGACTAGTTCTTCGGCCGTAAGACCCGCGTTGATACGGCGCAAGTCTGGGACCATTGTCCCTTTATTCTCCCCCTCCGGGTGCTCCAGTCCGTTACCATGCCCCATCTCATGCGCGAGTACATACTGCGTAAATTCTTCCTTATGGACATCAATTACAACTGTCCCGATGCTACCGCCGAGGAAGTACTGCCCTGGCACGGAGGTGCCAGCAATGGACAACATTCTTGTCGTCAGAATAATGTGCTTGTCGTTCTTGCCACACTTTATCTCCGTATCCTTGGCAAGGTGCCGGCCAAATCTCCGTAACCATCCCCCAGGCCATCCCGCAGACTGTTGCGCGGAAAGTAATGACGGAAGCCGTTGGATATGGTAATTGATGTCGAAGTCGCCAACGAGACACATTTCCCGTTCGTACTGTGAGAAATAGCTGCGAATAGTTTCGTCCGGAATTCCGGCCCGTACTACGTCCCCGTCAAGATGAATATGCACGCGGATCTTGTGCTCGTCGCCTTGAGCTGGCGCTGGGGGCCCCACCAGGCAATGCCTGGCAAACTTGTTTAATTGATCCACGCGCTGTCGCGTTGTCACTGCATCTCTGTTCCGTATGATGGTCGCAAGTTTTTGCAGCCTTCTGATCGAGTAGTGAGATGGCGGAGAAAACGATGTCGTACACGGACTCACATCCTTGTCGCCGGCCGTTACGTGCTTCACAACGGGGCGTTCTATTTTCCCTTGTGCGTCGATGCCGCACCTCGTATAAAGCTTGGTCTTTTGCTCCAGTCTTTCACTATCCAGTTCGTCAACCGGGGCGCTATTCAATTCCGTGGAGGAATCTATCCGGGGACTGCGGCGCATTCGATAGCACTCTGATACTGGCTGGCCGCCGATATTTCGCTGCGCGACAGGTCTTGCAGAATCGGAGGGAGCTATCGCATCGCCCAGGCTTCCGACAGATGCTGCGGTAGACATCGAGAGTCCGCATGATTCGTTTGCAGAATTGGGTATTCGCAATGCGGAAAAGAACGCCGCCAAGGCCAAGAACGTTTGCGCTGTTGTCTGAGGCACCGGCGGGTAATTAGGCGAAGTAACTCCAGAATCCGGCCCGACACGATGACCGTGCACATAGCTTTCGAAGATGGTTTTACCTTCCGCATCCAATGGCGGCAACATGAAGTTCTCTAACGCATGCTTTGTTGATGCGCGTGGCACGTGGGTTTGAATACCTGATCTGGTTTCGAGATGGTCGTCACCATCTTGACGATCCCTTTGCAAAGAAGTACCGATCGGGTGCATCGGAAAAAAACGTGGGATATGTCCGGTGTATGGCATGGGGGGATCTGCCTTCTAGAAAGTCTAAAACCGATGAAGATGAGGCAGGTACCTCTTAATGGCTCGGGACGAAATCGCGCGCGCGCCATTCATCAGCTTCACAGACGCTGCCTGGAAAAGACTGAAAGGGTGTTACGCATCTACGGTGGACGAGTTCTTCGAAAATACCTGATTGGACGATTTGACAAACTGCGACCGTCGTCAAATTAAGACCGTCCGCAGCGCGTCCAATTCGGCAACGCCCCGCGAGCGTTCTTAAGGGCAGAGCCCTCAACTCGTTCGGGACGGACGACTAGGACCAGTTTTTCGCGCCTGATGCTCAAAGCCTCCTCTGTGGATCGTTGGGCCCGCGACCGAACATAACCGATCGACGTCGTAACCTGCGAAAACCGGGCTACGACGTACCAAACCTGTAAGCCCTGAATTTCCGGCAAATATGCCTGCGAACTGCGTGACCGCCCCGACGGTCGTCGAAATCTGCGACCGCTAGTGGGCTGAGCTCCAAGGCTGATAGAACAACTTTCCCTTGAAGAAGTTGGCAGATAGTTGACTTAGTGACTTCGCGTCCCAGGTTGAATGCGGTAGCAGCTGAGATATCCCTTGGCGTTCGGCCGGGATTCACCCGTCCGCTTCGGCGGTCCGGCAGCAACATCGTTCGAAACATACGCACGGAATGCCCATAAGGCGCAAATTCGCAGGCGCAGACACTGTCGTTGGGCCTCATACAGCTCTCTATGAACGCGTCCCGCTTTGCAACAGCTTTCGCGTGTTCGGACTGACAGGATGGGCTGCAGCTCTCTATCCGGCCTTGTTGCAGCCGGTAATGCCCGCTGCGGGC
>NZ_CADIKH010000145.1 GCF_902859855.1 Paraburkholderia humisilvae | reverse complement strand
CCGTCGCTCGCAACAAGCTCAAAAGCGCTCAGCACCGACCTTCGATCATCGCCGCGTGCTGGATTCAGGCAACCTTGTGGTGACGTCATGATTTATGGAAAGGTCAATAGGCCAATCGGCGGTCGGCCTCGCTCGCCTTTCGGGTTGTACGGCTCAATCGCCGCCCGCAAACGCGGCCACGGCACGACCGTCTCTGGCCCCGGTCGGGAAGCGCTGACACTCAGTCACGCGCGTCCCGACCGCTCTATCCACGGGTTTCGATGACCTTGCGAATGGCGGTCATCAGTTTCACCTCTACAAGCATTTTCTCGGCATTGGCATAGCCAAGCTCTGCATACACGTTCGCGCGGCCCTTTTCCAGTCCCGTCATTTCGGTACAGGCAACGCGTACAGGAACTACCGGAGGAGCGCCCCTCATCCATTAGAACTCCGGCGGGGCGGCGCAGGCCTATGGCGCCGCGTCGAATTCGCCGCGAGGTGGCGCAAGACAGGGCAAGGAGCAGCGCCGACTTCCGTGAAGCGCGTTCAGCGAGGTGGGGCAGCCTCAAGTGTTGACGTGACGAATTGCACTGTGCGCGTCGGAAAGGCGAACTCGAGACCCATCTGCGTAAATTCGTCGATTAAAGTGAGGTTGATACGCTGCTGAATGTCCATATAAAGGTTATAGTCGGCGTTTGTCACGTAGTAGACGACCTCGAAGTCAAGGGAGCTGTCGCCGAACGCCTTGAAGTGCGCACGATCGAATCGTGTAGACCCGGCTGCCTCCACCGTCTTTTTGACCACACTCGGCACCGCGCGCAACTTCTCGGTGATCGTATCGTAGGTGAGGCCGAATCCGAAGAGAATCCGGCGCTCCGTCATCCTCTTATGGTTGTGTATCGTGTGCTTTAGCAAATCCGTGTTGCTGCAGACGATTTCTTCGCCACTCAGGCTTCTGATGCGCGTCGTCTTCAGGCCGATGTGTTCGACGCTGCCAGAGTTGCTGCCGAACACGATGAAGTCATTGTGCTCAAATGGCTTGTCTAGGCCGATTACAAGCGAGGCAAACACATCGCCAAGAATGTTCTGTGTGGCAAGCGCAACGGCCACGCCCCCGACGCCGAGGCTAGCGACGAAAGCCGTGATGTTTACACCTATGTTGGCAAGCACGGCGAGAATGAGGACCGTCCATAACAGTCCGCGCAATATCCACGAGAGCATCGTCGTAATCACGGGATTGCGCGGGGAGACGCCATTCCGGCTCAGGCGACGCATGGTCCAGATGGTGACGCCACGGTTAAGCCAAGCGGCGATCTGGAACCCGATCACCACGAACCAGAGATGTCCGAGAGTACTGACCAACTTATACGGAATGTCGAGAAAATTGACACCGCTCAGCAATCCCGCCGTGACTAGAGTGAAGCGGTTCGTGCCCTTCAAGATCAGGACAACCATGTCGTCGAGATCGGTCGCGCTCCCCTTCGCTATCACCTCTAGCCGGACGACGGCAAATTTGAGCACCGATTCGAGCACTAGGTAAACCACAATGGCAATGCCGACGGCATAAAGCCAATGGGTTGCCGAAATACTCATGAATGCATTCAGATCTAACCAGTTTTTCATCATTCGTGCTCAGCCGGCGACGTCGGGAATGAATGCGTGGACTGCGTAAAGTGATCGCACGGTGCTTCTCGCGGCATACACACCCCCCCTCCACCAGTGTCTGTGTCGCATAATCGCTGCGGTAGAATCATGGCCGGCAATTGTGCGTGCAATGGTGCATGGCCTGCTCGCCGAGCTTTGTTCAAACTCGGAGACAAGATTACGGGGTGCGAAGTGAATCACTTGAGTGCGCACTGCGGGTTAATCCAGCAGGCGCCGCAGTTTGAAAAAACGCTTGGCAAATACAGGCGCCGGAGACCGCTCCCGCTGACGGGAGCGTCGTAACTCGACTTTAGAACGTGCCTCCGATTGTCCGCGGCACATCCGATCCCGTATTCTTCCCGCGGTCTCCGGCGCCGAAATCCATACCTGCATGCGACGGTTATACGCCGACCGATAAAGATCCTGGTCATTCATGACCTGTCAACCCTCGTCCGTGTTGCAAACCCGACTACCAAGCCGCACCGCGCGTCGCGCACTACTATCGGGTCACAAAATTGGTTTTTGATATGTCATACACGATAGTTATCACGTTTACAGCAATTTTTCGACCGAGTGCAATCGTCGCGGCGATAAAGCGTGCGGAAGCTGTCAATAGCAGCAAGCGACAAGACGGCTTGAAGCTTAGCACCCTTCTTAAAATGGTGCGTTATACAGGCGAGGTGAGTCAATATTGAGTTATATGTCACCACAATTATTCTTATGCGGGAAACGCTTGTGGATTTTAAATAAAAAGTTAGCTTTCGCCCCTCCCTCTAATAAACGCGCAACCGGATACGACCCGACATTACCATTCCACATAGCACCTACACTAGGCGCAAACCATTCCGCGCCACATTATTTTCAATGAATAACCGTTACCTATGGAGATTTAACAAAATATGAATAATGTCTTTATTATTCAATCCATCTGGACGACGTCAATTATTCAGCTTGCATCTCAATGAGTCGAGCGGATTTTTGGTCGAAAATTTCGAATCCCGACCCGCCTCAATCACGCGACCATGCCTGGTCGAACCGAACTATCGCGTTCATAGCACACTCCCTCTTCCGTCACACCGGCTTGACGGACACATTGGAGTCCACAGACAACGCCCACAACCGACATGAGAGCAGCGTCCGGAGTAACGCGGATGGATCTGGCCGCCTCTTAGCGAAGGACAGCAGCTGCGGATCGTGGTTGCGATGCGCGACGACGAAGGCGCGAAGTTCTTCGAGCAGGCGCAGCGGTCGCAAGCGATCGCAGTGCTGCGACCTGCTGTACGGCCAGCAGTTGCCTTCCAGACATGCGCAACGGGTGACCGTTGGGTGTAAAGCTCTGGAAACAACGTGCCTGCGGGACGTGAACGTAGCGTAGCGCTGTTTCACCGTTAATTTACTCGACGGGGAAACCATGCGCGATTCCAGCCGACAAGAGCACGCTCGATACCATCACCGGCGAGCGAGTCGCCATTTATGAGATGAGCGGTAAGATCCACAGCCCATCTCGACTATTCGCTGCGCCCTTAACGATAGTTTCCAATAGTGGTACTACTAACGCCAAAATCGACCGCGAGCGAGGCATTACTGCCCCTGTTGCATTTGAGGTTCATCCGCCCTTTTGAGTCTCGCAGCGGCATGCCTGACTGGACGTCGCTGATCGTACTTAACTCCTCAGGCGTCGGAAGATACCGGCCCAGAAAACGGTCGCCCCGCTTCTTCGCCTCTTCAAGCCCTTTCGCTTCCGCTTTTCCGTCTTCTATGGCCTTGTCTAAATCTTCCCAGGTGAAAACCTTGGAGGAAGTAATTTGGTTATGCTCCACTGAGGCAGCGGTCGATGAGCCTACCTTGTCGGCCGTAGGATTGGCTGGCAGTTGATTCGGTTGATGACCCGAGTACTTCGATGACTTTGGTGTCTTCATATCGGGCACACTGTAAGGATCCATTTCAGCAAGGTCACGTCGACTATTGAAAGTGTCGTAGCCGTAGGGGGCAATGGTCAAATCGATTTGGCTTTGCTCCATTGAAGTGGCGGAGGATGAGCCTGCCTTATCGGCCTTGGTGGGCTTGGTGGGCTTGGTGGGCTTGGTGGGCTTGGTGGGCTTGGTGGGCTTGGACGGCAGTTGAGCCAAGGTCAGTTGAGCCGAATACTTCGATGGCCTTGGAGTATTCATATCAGGTGCGCTGAAAGGATCCATTCCGGCTAAGTTTCGGCGGCTGGTGGAGGAAGTGTCGTGACCATAGGGTGTAACGGGCTGATAGGCGCCGTAGATTGGGTCGAGTGCCATGATGATGAAAGGAATCGTTGGAGGTTAATACAAGTTACAGATTCCTTTCTTGGGCCGTCGACTACTGTCACGAAACAGCACGCTGCACAGCGCAACCCATCACCAGCTTTTTGTGAAGTTTCGCGTTTATGCCCAGCTCGCAGCTAGTGATCTGCCCCGCAAAGGCTTGCCAGCAACGATTTGTTCTCCAACGTGCCGCCGTTCTTCAGGTCTGCGGTGATGCCCGTGCCGCCGAACGTGCGGTTGCCAATCTTTGTTCGTTTCAAGCGGCAAGCGCCCGGCGCCTCACCATCGCGCATGGTTCGCCTGCGGGCAGCTGCGTCGTGCTCAGCCGCCCGGTGCCGCGCGCGATCGTGCGGACAGCGGCCCTTCGGCTCGTCGCACAGACCTATCTGCTCCAAATAGTCGTGCAGATACGCCTCCAGCGTGTGATGACCGGGCATTTCGCGCAAGCGTCCCCGCGGGCGTCGCTGCTGCACATAAACGTCCTCCACACGCATGACAAGCGCCACGCCCACGCGCGCGAACGAGAACACATCAGCGCGATCAGCGCGCGATCGCGCAGGCTCGCAGGCGTCGTCACATCGACGCTGTCGACCACCTGACGCGCCTCCGTGGCGTCGAGCACCGGCATCTTGCCCTGCTTCGTGGTAGGCCAGACACCAACTTGCCACAGGCCTTCCAAAATGCCCGGTGTTCCCCCACTTACCATTGATACAGCCATCCCCAGATCGATCGGGTGCATTTTCGCCGTGCGTGCCTTGCTCCGTGCCACTACAAATCCTTGCTGATCGCAAATCAGAAATCCATACAGCTACCTCAATGGCTAACAGTTGGGCTGCACGGTGTTGCGCGTACACGTCAAAATACCAGGCAGCCGATTGATTGACGCATTATATTTATCGAAATGCCGTTTTCATGTGGACAACATGAAAATCTTTCGAGAAAACCATCATAATTAAAAGATCCCCATGTCATTCAATGTCAAAATTCGCCGACTTTACGATTGATACAATCAGAGCCACCTCTTGGAGTTTGGGGCAGCCAAAGAATCATCGATGGCTAATGAAAGTGATTTAATTTATATTGCGCCCAGTGGCTCCAGGCTTGGCGATCGAAAGAGTGCAAGCTTGGCGACGGAACCAAATCAATGATCGTAATCATCATATTGATCCGGATGAAAATTGAAGTGACAAAATAAGCCATGTCTAATTGATGCCATGCTGCAAACATGAAATTAATTCGAGAAACCGTCGAGGATCAATTCCCATTATTAGAGAGCTTGCCGGACGCCGTCGAGAGTTTTTGCGCTTGGGCTAATGAAGTCAATAATGCGACGGCGCCGTTTGACGATTTGAAACGGCGATGTCAACTGTCTGAATTTGCGCGGATGGTGCCGTTGCCGAGATCTCCTGCAAGCCACGAACGCGCTCGTACGCCCGCTCCTGCATCGGCTCCTCGCGAAACCACCCCACGATGTCGCGATGCTAATGGAGACGTACTTCAAGAACATCATCGCGCCGAAATTTTCAGCGAATCCGCGCTGACAAATGAGATTGTCCTGTCATGGGAAAAAGGCGCGAACTGTGCGTGGCGTATCGTTGGGAAGCTGGCGTGATTAGTGCGCCGCCGCCGCGCATCAACTCACGTATTGGCGACGCTGACCGCTGTAGGGCCGCCGACAATCGACAGGAATTCGCGGCGGGTTGCCGGATCGGTGCGAAACATGCCGAGCATTCGCGACGTGACCATATCAACCCCTGCCTTGTGCACGCCGCGCGTCGACATGCACTGGTGCGAGGCTTCCAGGATTACGCCGACGCCCTTTGGCTGCAATGTTTGATTCAGCGTGTCTGCAATTTGCACGGTCATCTTCTCCTGGATCTGGAGGCGCTTCGCGAAAGCATCGACGAGCCTCGCGAGCTTCGAGATTCCGACGACGCGATGCTCGGGCAAATAGGCAACGTGCGCACGCCCGATGATCGGCACTATGTGGTGCTCACAATAACTCTCGAAGCGGATGTCCTTCAGCACGATCATTTCGTCGTAGCCATCTACGTCGGAGAATGTGCGCGCAAGAATTTCGGCTGGGTCAACAGCATAACCTGCAAAGAACTCTTTGTAAGAACGCACCACCCGTGCCGGGGTGTCGATCAACCCCTCTCGATGTGGGTCGTCCCCGGCCCAGCGCAACAGCACCCGAACGGCATCCTCAGCTTCTTCCTGCGTTGGACGGGAACCCCCGAAAGGTATGGGCTTGATCAACGAGTTCGTGGTCATCTTGCTCTCCGAATATCTATACCGCGATACGCGGCTCTGACGCTGCGGGCACCGCTGTAGTGGGGACGAGGACCGTCACAGCGGCGCAATTCAAGGCGTGCCATAGTCGTTAGGTCTGCGCCTCATTCCGTTTTTCCTTTTCGCGATGGCCCGGAGCCTGTGCCCGATTTCGGACCAGAAAAAATTGACCATCGATAGAATTCACGAGATTGAGAAGGTTCAGACGCGTTATTTTATGGTGTGTGCATCGTTTATCAAAGGCGCTAAACACGCTCTTTCTCCTCGAAATATTCAGTGGCCGGATGCGACGAAAATTGATGACGCACTATAACGGCATGACCTTAACAGATTTCCGCTCGCCTCGATCTAAACAGCCTTCAAGTAGACTCGAAGAGAAGTGGCGCAAACCATCATAGTCATGCCTTTAGGACATCACAAGGCGACCAATCTGGTCCGTGATAGTTTCCGAAAGTTTTAGAAAACAGGGGGGTCCCTGAAAAATTCTCTTCATTGACCTCGTCGTCATGCCATCGTGTTGGCAGCAACGCCGCGATTGAACAAGGCCGTGTGAATCAAGATGCAAAGAGGCTGTCGCCTCCTGAAGATCAGCACCCCGTGTCGCTGGCGCCCTAGAGCGGCAAGAGTCGCGTACGGGCTAGGCTTCAGTAGCATTCGCGAGACGCAAAAAGACGTCCTGAATCGGATCATCGATGGTCTCATCTCTGTCGCTGGGGATGGCTGTTGCGATTGAGACCGCTTGCGGCAATTTGAACCACGCCGCCACGCTATCCGAGATGCCAGATCCTGACTCCCTCGATGTCCACGCCACGGTAGTCACGATCAACCAACGGTGTACCAGGCTTCACGTCATTCGGAATCCGCGCCTGTTCAAGTGCGCTTCTTCCACGCCGGATTCGTACAACTATTGAGTTTCCCATAAAACATGACAACCGATTCGATGCTGGCGCGTTATATCTCTAACGGATTGAATGGAGATACGCGCCATGGCAAAGAAGCCGTTGGACGAGG
>NZ_CADIKH010000144.1 GCF_902859855.1 Paraburkholderia humisilvae | reverse complement strand
TTGCCTCGTCCAACGGCTTCTTTGCCATGGCGCGTATCTCCATTCAATCCGTTAGAGATATAACGCGCCAGCATCGAATCGGTTGTCATGTTTTATGGGAAACTCAATAGGCGAAGGCTGAAAGTGCATCTACGAGTGTTCGTCACATCATGCGGAAGCGAGGCGCCGATGAAACAAAACTCAATCACTCTGTCAGCCAAGCCTACTCGGATACACCTGACGGGCCGCCCCCCCCCCCCGCTCACGCAAAACATCGAACGGAAAGGAATAGTTGTTGGTCACTAACCATGCGCCCATCCATCGTTTGGCAGCGACTCGCAGAATTACCTCATAGAGCACTATGGCGCCTTTTGACCCTTTTGACCTTTTTGACCACACCTCGTCGAGACCAGGAAACGTACCAGGCGGATGCCCGAGGTCGCTCAATCCGCGGGTGGCTTACCGCGTCCATGCGGGGTACTCGGCCCACGATAGCTGGCAAGTTCCCAAGACCTTGGCTCGTACAACAGATTTTTCGCGTCTCTTCACGTACCCTGCGCGCCCGCTCTCCTGCAGCAATCAGATCGCTGCGGATTTTCAGGTATCTGCGCTTCCGGCCATGGCTCGTTTCTTTACAATGTCATCGCGTACAATCCTGTCGAGTGGATCAGGCTACATGGCGACCTACGTCATCGGCCAGTTCGTCTTTGGGTCCGTTTCCGCGGACCTCGTGACCGCCGATTGCACTCCTCGCGTGCGCACTCCCACCCCTGTCGTACGTGACGATGTGGCTTGCCGTATTCGTGCCTGTGACGGTATTAGTGCCATTCTCAGCCTTCTTCGAGGCCCTTGCGCTCACGCCCCCTATTACAGTGGCCCGACTGCAGCGGTATCTAGCGCCCGATGCGATGACAGTCACAGCAGTGAATCGAAGGAAGTGCACGGCCGTGGACCGGATGAACCCGCCACCTGAAAGACAACACGCTAATGTCCGCCCCCCTTGCCGATCCGGGTATTACAGGCATCGAGGTACAAAGTCCATGTGCCATGATTGCAAATCGTTCGATTTATGACACCAATATCCGAAACTCTGTGAGGTACCAGATGCGAGAAAAGATATTCGACAACTACCTGTTTATTCCGATAATCGGCCTACCAGGTGCTGGCGTCACCGAGACCTTGGATCAGTTGGAGAAAAACGGCGAACAGACCGTGTCAATTGACGAGCTACTCGGGACTCGCGGCATGTGCATCCAAGCCCTGAGCGCGGAAGTTCTGCCTACGCAGGAAGAATTCGACAGTCGGCTGGTCGCAACATTTAGAAACCTAGACCGTGATGCACCGGTTTATATCGGATGGAAGCCGACTGACGTTTTCGGCGTTAAGCTACCACCAAAACTCGTCGACAACGTTCGCCGTGCCAGCTGTGTTGTCCTACCCCGCAAAAGGCAAGAAAGGTTGGCGCGAGTGCTAAACCAGTATGCCACACCGGAATTGAGCACGGACACGGTGGTGGAATTCCTGTCACCCAAGGTTTCCGCAGAAGCACTCGGCGAGATTTTGGCGCATGCAAAATCAAGCGACAAAGAACCCTTTCCGGATCTCCTTGCATGCGTCATTGAACGATACTTCGACCCCGAATACATCGACGAGATCTGCAGATTCAATGGCGCCTTTGTCGGAAATATTGATTCGGCTACGGGTCAATTTGACGGCAAATTTCTGCCTAACCTGACGCGGGAAAAGATAACATCCTACGTTATTTGAGAATGAAGCACGGGTCAGTCGACCCCCCCCAACAAGGACAACCTTTTTTCCGACGCGCCGCCGACGGTACTCGACGGTCGATACCGAGTGCGTCTGCACGCGATGCAAGAGCAGACTCGAAGCAAGCGGAATCATATTCCTATGAAACGCCCACAAAGCGCGCCAGATAATTTCCTCAAAAGGTCCCACTTCACGCATACGAGTTGCGTCCATGTATTTAGGTTTCCTATCATTTGTATCTCGGTGATTCCTGCCCCTGCTGCGCCTTGACTGAGGTTGCCAATACGGTTAAGTTGCATGCTCTTACCGAAGTCACACAAAAAAATGACAAAGGCAAACGCGGACTACGAAGAGACAAGAACCGTACAAGTGACGATTGACGACGTGGTGTATGAGGGCCGATTTCGTGTCCTGACTGGAAGCGTCATTGTCTATTTCGGTAGTGAAATCAAATTTGCGTCGTACGGCATGGATCGTCCGGAAACCGTCGCGCGATGGTTGCTAACGGATCTCTGCCGGAAAACCAAATCAAGAGGAAGAAAGTGAGTAGTAGGTTTGCCGCGAAGAAGGAGCCACACGCAGTGCCGGCACTATCCGTTGTCGGCGCTGTGCGAGGTCCTTGATGTCAGCGTGAACGACAATCATGCCAGGAAGCACGGCGGCACACCCGAGCGTCAGCGGCTGACCGATGCGCAGTTGCTTACGTAGATTCGGACGATTCATGCTCAGTATAAGGGCGCCTACGGCTCGCCGCGCATGACCAGGGCAGGTCCGCTTTCGCCGCTTTCCAGCCAGCAAGACCCGGGTGGAGCGGCTGATGAGCAACAACGGTATTCGATCCCACCGCAAGCGCCGTTATCGGGTGACAGCCGATTCTCGACACAAACTGCCGATCGCGGCGAACGTGTTGAACCGCAACTTTCCGCCGGCCGAGGCCAATCGGGTGTTCACATCGGACATCACGTACATCTGGACGGGTGAACCTTGTGACCGACATGCTGACGATGACATGGTTCCGCCGCCAGCCCGCGCCCGGCGCGTTGCATCACCCGGACAGAGGCGGTCAAATACGCGAGTCACGAATTCCAGCGCAAGCTGAGCCCATACGGCATGCACTGCTCGATGAGCCGCAAAGGCAGTTGCTGGGATAACGCGCCGACAGAAAGCTTCTTCAACAGCCTGAAGAACGAGCGGGTACACGGCATGAGGTATCGCACTCACCGCGAAGCTGTGGCAGACTTGTTCGAATACATTGAAGTGTTTTATAACCGCAGTCGTCTTCATTCATCGCTCGGCTTCGCGTCGCCAATCCAGTCCATGCAAAACTGGCTTGCGGCTCAGCCCGACAAAGGAGACGGCTGCGCAACCCGGGGCTCCCGTGATCGTCAGGGGGCTGGCGTGGCTTGGATACCGCTGCAAAGAGGCCGCCCGGTAGGGCAAACATGTTCCAGCGGCGCCGAGCGCGGCCGAGTTCAAGAGGGGCTTCGCGGATGTCAGCACACGGTAATCACCCTCACCGTGACGAACTCGTCGCCCAACCGAAGTATCAAAGGTCGCTCGCGAGAATTGACACTATCCGAAGAAATCAGGCAGCTCAAAAATCACTTACAAATCGCGATACCCCACTGAAGACGGAGCAGTCGGAGCGGCGGGTTTCGTTTTGACGGGATTTGTTTCGCGGCTCCAATGCAGGACGTCCACAGGAACTCGACAATTCAAGCGCCATCACCGCCTTGCGTGTGGCCTCCCATCGACTCGAATGGGGCAAATTCGAATACCAACTTGCAGGAGCCAGGCTTGGCAATCGACAAGATTACCGGCGTCACTTACGCTGACCGCGCCTGTCAAACCGACGAGCAAACCACCGATCATTCTGCACGGCAGCCAGAACTATCGAGGCCCTCCGTTCACACACAAACCGCTTCAAACGATACTCTATCGGGGTTAATTTCGCTTGAGCAACGCAGGACAAGCCGCTTCTCACGCTCGGCCGACGCGCAATGTCAGCGCGATACAGATACATGTAGCATGGTGCGCACCATGTATAACCATGACCATACGCTCAACATTTCCATATTAAATGATGTTCTCGTGGCGGTCCGGGTGGCGCTTTCAACGCAAAAACGCCTTGATAACACGAAGAGCGCCGCGCAGATCAAAAAAATCCTCGATGGCGACGTAAAGTACAAGAACCTCACACACGCCTTGAAAGATCTCAGTTCCGCCATCGCGAACGAGAGCTCAAACGAGACGACGCAGCGATTGGCGGCCGCAGTCATGATGATGGCATGGGCACACAATTTTCAGAACGGAATAGCAAAATACGATAATGACGGAGAGGAGTCAACGTCGAGATATCTCAAAGCCAACTCCATGCTTGACAGGCGTACGAATGCTTCCGTAGCAAACTCTGTATCCATGACCGCCGATCTGGGCGTATCCTTCGGAGCTTCCGTAGTCCTCGCCGATGCGGCGTCGTTTAAGGTCGGGTTAACCGTAGCAGGCTCCAAAACGGATTCAGTCACTAGGGATCTGGACGGAGACGCTCTACTCACAAAGCTCGCACGAGCCAGCATCGCAGCGTCCGTGATGGGTGACGTTGGAGAACTCGCCGGGACATCCCGACTGGCACAGCTTGGCGGCTCACTAGGGCTAAAAGGCACACGCGGCAGCCTTTTTGATGGAACCAAAACAGGCGCTGTCGTCAACTACGCAATCATGCATCAACGCGAAGGGGGTAAAAGGCTATCCGCCCAACTGTCGCCCACGCGGCGCGACCTCAAGGAGCGCGGCAATATCGTTACGCGCGGCGTGGCAGGAAAATTATCTTCCCTAGTTCGCAAAGCTTACAGTATGCAAGACGTATTTCTGTCAGACTCGCACACGGAGCTCAACACACACAAGCTCATCAAAGGCAGTAACCCGCGCTCATATCTTGTCGGAGCCCAGAGTATTCTCAAGGGTATTTCGGAATATGCCCATCTTCAACAAATTCTGGATTGCGCCTACGACACCAGACTCAGAGGCGATCTACCAAAAAGTCTTTCGCCCATAGTGTTGGACGGAGACTGGATTGACATAGAGGCGGAAGGTAGCGCTAATGTGGATGTGCTTCGCGCAAACCTTGGAGAATATGGTACCGTAACCGGCATAAATGCCTCAGTAACTGGAGACTTGATCCATCGCTGGTTACCATACAGGCTATGGTCCGCACCGCATACTGCGCTCGACAAAGTTTCAGGCGGAAGCACACAGAGCAAGGAAATGCTCCTGGATCAGGTCAGGGAAATCGATCCGTCGGTCGTTCGCTATCTCGATCGTCGCCGCGGACAAGACATCCGTCTCTTGGAACACGATCTTGACGTTCTTGAGGAGCACGCCAACACGCTCCTTTCAGCACGCGGCATTGTAAACGGGAAGGCTTCCCCGGCAGTTCTTAAGCGCCATGCGCGTACGCTTTTCAATCAAAGTCTCGCGGCATTCGAGCATACATTTTCACTTGGCGAATGCGAGTATAAGGACATCAAACCCGAGAGCGAACGGCTTGAGCACATCCTTGCACGATGCTGGAACCGCATATCATTAGGTTACGCGCAAGCCATGCTGGAGACGAAGGCACAGGATGAACCAAATTTGGAAGCCTTGGGAAAACGCATCAAGGACCCGGCCATCGTAATGGCGCGAACGCACCTCTACCACGCGGCCTCCATTCAGCTGAAGGCCACCCCAAGACGCCTAAGGGCGCAAAGCGCATTTACGCTAACTCTGCCTGGAGTGGAGGCTGGGGCGGATAAGATCGCCCAGGTCAAGATACCTTCACTTGGCAATCTGTCCGCCACCGTATATCAAGACACCGTATCACATCATTCGAATTTTCTTCGAAATGGCGAATTCAGAACCATAGATGTATCGGCCACTCATCTTCCAGGGCTTGGCATGATGGACAAGGTCGCATATGCGATTGTGAAATGCCTTATGGATCGCATTTACCCCGGAAACGATGGTCAACAGCTCCACACAACCGAGCGTGCCGCACTTGTCGCATCCTTATCAGCCGCGCTTGGCTCCGGGTCCGCGAACCCCGCGAGCGGCCAGATAGATGCTTCAATGGACATCGCCCGTCAGTTTGAGATCGTTCTCCAACGCAGCGAAAAGAGTGAGCCATGGCGACTTTCATATTTTCAGTCGTCAATTATCGAAAATCGGTCGGCAAGCGCTCAGGCAGAAGGAAAATGGGCCATGGGTGTTGGTGGAAGTGCGGGGCTCAACTCCGCCATCGGCAGAGCCACTCAACTTGTATCACCGCTTATTTTGGGTTCGTCTCCATCCACTCACATACTTCAACTGGCCATTGTGAAAGACACCCTGTTAGATGAACAGGGTAACCTTAGCGCCGAAAAAACAACCTTCGATGGTTTGCGAAATAGTGATTTCGCTCCGATGTTTTTTACAAACAACGCAGTCCTTGACGTTCTCGACTTGATGTACAAAGTGAAGGCAGGCAGAGACGCCAAGGCCGATGTACTTGGACGACTCGCGAGACTTGTCCATAACACGACGCAATACTCTGAGTACAGATCTGCAGGCATACAGGCTGACGAATTGCAAATCAAGATCCAGACTTCACGTCGAATCACATCCAGCCAGAATCAGGAGGATCGGCTACGGTATTTTACGACCACCAACACTGGTCGTGCGCTGCTCGAGGAGTATACCTACGGCATCAGCAAATTTGCGAACATGAAGGATCGCGCCTCATATTTGCATTCCCCAACGGACAAATGGGGATATAAAGCAACCATTTTGACTGCCAGTGGAAAGGAATGTGACGTACAGATCCCAGCTACCGTTGAGGATGAGAGTGCTCCAACCCCGATCGCTACACCGTTCATTCCGGCACGATCGACCCGACAGACGCAGTCGCCTGAGGAGCGGCCGGCACGCAGTCGACGTGCCATCCTTGCGACAAGGAATCGAAATGCCAACCACGAGTTCTCGCGAAATGACCCGTTGCGCCAGCGATACCGCAAAAGTAAATCTTCCGTACGGTAAACCAGGGCAGCTCAATAGCAGTGGATTGACAAAACGTATCGAAAGCACCACCGGGCAACGCCCCGCTGTCCAGCGCGATGAACTGGCGCGCTGGCGGCGCTGAACCCCGCTTCCATGCGGGGCCCCGCGCCGCGCGCTCCGGCTCCGTCCCATCAGGCCGGCGCAGTAACTTGCGATACCCACCCAGTTGGGCGCCTCGCCAGTGTGTGTCAGCATCTCATTCAGTTGCACCCGGCTCCCCGGAATACCTTACTCTTTCTGAGCGAATTGGACGCTTGCCGTCGTCGACAGCGCAATTGCACACACAGCGTGCACCTCCCTCTCATAGCGCTTGGCTTGCATCTCGAAGCTCCGAACAATACACCCTCTAATTCAATCCTCAATTTCGAGATGTATCGCATCTTCAGGCAAAACGAATGACTCCATTTATAGGTAAGCATTAGCCTTCAGGAGAGTAAGCGTCATTTCGAGGCCGCATCGACAGGGTACCCGCGTGAGTCCAAAGTGATGTCCATCACTTCGAGTAGTGGGGACCACTTTGATGACAGAGACCAGCAGTGCTGGAAGCCGCAAGGGGCGGCCGAATTACGCGCCTGAATTCCGGCGTGAAGTTGCAGTGGCCGCGTGCGAGCCGGGCATCTCGGTGGCGAAGCTCGCGCAGTCGCACGGTC
>NZ_CADIKH010000143.1 GCF_902859855.1 Paraburkholderia humisilvae | reverse complement strand
CGGCTGCTGGGGCATGAACTGCGACGGCTGCTGGGCCATAAAATGCGACGGCTGCTGGGGCATGAACTGTACCTGAGGCGGAAATGCCACAGTGTGTCCACCAGAAACGTGCGCGGCGTCAAGAGGATTTAGCGAAGGCCGCCCTATCGCGTGAGCGAGTTGTTCTGCTTGATTCCACCCACGGTCCCTCAAGCCCTGAAGGACAGTACTTTGGAATTTCGGTTGACGGCCTTGCAAATGTGCCGCTACTTGCTCATATGACATTCCGCTGTTCATAACGTGTTCAGGCCACTCCCGCGCTTTTAGCCGGGGCATTTGCGAAAAAGCCTGCGATTGTCCGAGATGCGGCTGACCAACGGCTGTAGAAGGCGCGTTCATCCTTGGAATTCCCCGAAACTGCTCGTTCGGCCACCCTTGACGCCCACCGGGTGATCTCGACGGACCGTGGGAAGCTTCTTCCGTATTGGACATAGACGGGTTGTTCGACAAAGCGGCCGGATATCCGCCTCTATTACCTTCGCCAATTCTCGACATAGTTTGTTTCCTTTGGTGATCGCCAACAACGACGGATGTAACAATTGGCCTCAACATGGTGATGCGATGTGTATGCCTTTCCTCACACTAACTCGTGACCATATAAATACGGAATCCAGTGACGAAATATGCGCGCTCTATGCGAACGCTTTCGCGTGCTGGATGACGCGCTTACAATTGATCTGGCTATCGCCCGGGCGCATCCGATAATGATCCCATCGCGCGGAATTTTCCCGGCTGCAGTTTCTGGCTGTGCCGCCACACGTAGTCGCCCGTCAGGTTGATGTGCTCCCAGCCAAGCGGCGACAGATACGGTAGCAGGCGCGGATCGGCCTTCGCACCGTGCACGGCGATCGCCTCT
The DNA here is from genome assembly GCF_902859855.1 of Paraburkholderia humisilvae. Taxonomy (GTDB): domain Bacteria; phylum Pseudomonadota; class Gammaproteobacteria; order Burkholderiales; family Burkholderiaceae; genus Paraburkholderia; species Paraburkholderia humisilvae. The sequence goes on along the minus strand of NZ_CADIKH010000143.1, from coordinate 6,577 downwards.
ACAGCCCGTTCCAGATATACGGTGTTCCATAGCACAATGGCGGCGGTGACCAAGGTCAAGCCGCTGGCCCGATAGCGCTGCGCCTCGAAGCTGCGATCGCGGATCTCGCCGAGCCGGTAGAAGAAGACGGCGCGGGCCAGTGCATTGCGCGCTTCGCCCTTGTTCAGGCCGACATGCACTCGACGCCGCAGCTCCACGTGCTGAAGCCAGTCGAGGATGAACAGCGTGCGCTCGATGCGGCCGATCTCACGCAGGGCCACGGCAAGGCCATTCTGCCGCGGATAGCTGCCGAGCTTGCGCAGCATCAGCGACGCCGTGACCGTGCCCTGCCGGATCGAGGTGGCCAGACGCAGGACCTCGTCCCAGCTGCGGCGGATGCGCTTCTCGTTGTAGGTGTCGCCGATCATCGAAGCCAGCGCCGGATAGTCCTTCGCGCTGCCCGGCACGTACAGTTTCATGTCGTCAAGATCGCGGATGCGCGGCGCGAACCGGAAGCCGAGCAGATGCATCAGCGCAAACACGTGATCGGTAAAGCCGTTCGTATCGGTGTAGTGTTCCTCGATGCGCAGGTCCGACTCGTGATACAGCAACCCGTCGAGCACATACGTCGAATCGCGTACGCCGACATTGACGAGATTCGCATGAAATGGCGCGTACTGGTCAGAGATATGCGTGTAAAACATCCGTCCGGGCTCGGCGCCGTACTTCGGGTTGATGTGCCCGGTGCTCTCGGCGCGGCCGCCGGCGCGAAAGCGCTGTCCGTCAGACGACGATGTACTGCCGTCGCCCCAATGAACGGCAAACGGGTGCTCGGACTGTGCATTGACAAGTTCGGCCAGCGCCTGCGAATACGTTTCGTCACGGATGTGCCACGCCTGCAGCCATGACAGCTTCGCGTACGTGGTGCCGGGGCAGGACTCGGCCATTTTCGTGAGCCCGAGGTTAATCGCGTCGGCGAGAATCGTGGTGAGCAGCAGCGTCTTGTCCTTCGCGGCCTCGCCGGTCTTAAGGTGCGAGAAGTGGCGCGTGAAGCCGGTCCACGCATCGACCTCCATCAGCAGTTCGGTGATCTTCACGCGCGGCAGCAGCAGCGACGTCTGGTCGATCAGCGTCTGTGCCATGTCGGGCACGACCGTGTCGAGCGGCGTGATCTTCAGGCCCGATTCCGTGACGATCGCGTCGGGTAAGCCGTTGGCCGCCGCAAGCGCGTTGACGGTTGCCAGCCGCTGCTCCAGCAGCTCACGCCGTTCATTCAGGTAGCGATCGCAGTCCGTAATGACGGGCAGTGGCAGTGCGTTGACCTCCCTGATTGCCTCGAAGTCCTGCGCCGGCAGAAGATAGTCGTCGAAGTAGCGGAACTGACGTGAACCCTGAACCCAGATGTCGCCGGCGCGTAACGCGTTCTTCAGCTCGGCCAGCGCACATAGCTCGTAGTAACGCCGGTCGATACCGCTTTCGGTCAGTACCAGCGGTTTCCACCGTGGCTTGACGAACGCGGTTGGCGCATCCGCCGGCATCTTGCGCACGCCGTCGTTGTCCATGGTCCTGATCGTCTCGATGGCCTCCAGCACCTCGGTCGCCGCCGGCGCCGCGCGCAGATTCAGGATGTCGAGGAAAGCCGGCACGTAGCGGCGCAGCGTCGCATAGTGGTCGCCGATCTGGTACAGGAAATCGAACGCTTCCGGCTGGGCGAGCTGCTCGGCCTCACCGACGCTCTTCGTGAACGCCTCCCACGACATGACCGATTCAATGGCGCTGAATGCATCGCCACCGTCCTGCCGTGCCTGAAGCAATGCCCGGCCCAGTTTCCCAAACAGTCTCACCTTGTCGTTGATGGCTTTGCCCGATCGGTGAAACTGCTGCTGATGCTTTTTCTTGGCGGCATTGAAGAGCCGCCCCATGATGCGGTCGTGCAGGTCGACGATTTCGTCGGTAACTGTTGCCGTCGCTTCGAGCACGATGGCAACCAGTGTCGCATGGCGCCGTTGTGTTTCGAACTTCGCCAGGTCGTTTGGCGTCATCTGCGCGCCTTCGCGCGCAATCTTGAGCAACCGGTTCCGGTGCACCTTCCGGTCAAGGCCTGCGGGAAGCTCGATCGCGTGCAGGATTTTCAGGCGATCGATATGCTGCAGCATCTGCCGAGAACTGGCCTTGCCCGGTGGCAACCGCAGCCAGGCGAGCCATGTCATGCGGCCGACGTCGCGACGTCGGAGCAACTGGTCGAGTCTTTTCCGGTGATCATCCGACAGCGAATCGGTCAGGACATCGTGAATCCGGCGTGTCGCTCGCGTGAGCGCTTCGGCGCAGATGCGCTCGATCACGTTCGGACCCGGCAACAGGATGGCGTGCCGGCGCAGGTAGTCGAGCAGCGCCTGTGCGAGCACCAGGCCCTTGTCGGTCTGCATCGCGAGATCAACAAGCGCCTGTACCGCCGGGCGATAGTCGGCGACGGTAAGCTGGCGCACCTGAAGTGCCGCCTGCAGCTCGAGCAGATGTTCGCGGCGCGTCTGGTCCCGCTGCGCGTACGAGTCCCAGTGTGTCACCGCGATATCGAGCTGTCCGGCAACGAACTGCAGCAATGCGAGCGCTGGCGTTTCACCATGACTCAGGGCAATGCCCGGATGTCTCATGCAGCAGAGCTGGACCGCAAATCCTAGGCGGTTAGCCGGGCCGCGGTGCTGCCCAATCAGCGACAGGTCCGCTTCGCTGAACGTGTAGTAGCGGATGAGATCATCGTGGCTGTCCGGAAACGAAAACAGGCTGGCTCTCTCGGTCGGCGAAAGGACGGTTCGACGGGGCATATTGGGCTCGACGGGGACGGGGTTGGTGCGATGACCAGGCGCAGCACCGATTCCCCCCGACTGGCGGATCAGAAAAACGGCAGTGTAATACGTCCATTGCCATAATCCTTCTTATCGCAACAAGAGCTTTTATGCCTTAAACTCAGGATCATGAAAACGCGTCAGTCTTCGGTGCCAGCGAGCAATCCAGGGCCGTCGTCGCCTACGTTCCCCGGTGGCGACCAGCTCGCGGCGCTGCGGGGCTGGTATGCGGGCCTGTCGTCGCGGGCGGCAATCGACCGCTATCTGTCACATGGTCGGGCGCCCGGCCAGTCCGCGCGCGGCATCATCAGTGGCATCCGCCAGCAGCTGATCGCATTCGCCTGTCAGCGGCAGCGCGCCGATGTCGTCGAACTCCTCCAGCATTCCGTCAGTGAGAGGATCGCCCGCGCGAACGCCGTTACGCACGCGATCGAGGTCCTGCGGTCGCTGCCCGTGCCGCAGCCGCAGATTGGCGATGACATCGGTTTGTGGTTTGTGCCCCGTGCGGCGCGTGTGCTTCGCGCGCATGGAATTACGACCCTCGCGGACCTGACCGTGCGCGTGCCGCGCCGGCGTCGCTGGTGGAGCACGGTGCCCGGACTCGGCCAAACCAGCGCCCGGCAGATCGAGGCGTTCTTTGCCGCCCATCCGCAACTGACGGAGCGCGCTCGCGCGCTGATTGCCGTCACCGCGCCGGGCATCGTCGTTCCATGGGAGCAGTTGAGGGTGCCGCACGAGGTAGATGGCTCGCACGGCAGCTTCCGGGCGCCCCGGCGGGCCTGCGCGCTCGACGCAAACAACGACTACGATGCGGTTCACGCGTGGCTCGCGTTGCACGAAACTCCCGCCACGCAGCGCGCCTACCGCAAGGAGGCCGAGCGCGTGATCCTGTGGTCCATCGTCGAGCGCGGACGGGCGCTCTCGTCCCTCACGACTGAAGACGCGATCGCGTATCGGAGCTTTCTGCGCCATCCAACACCGCGTGAACGGTGGATCGGGCCGCCGCGGCCGCGTAATGCGCCCGACTGGCGCCCGTTCTCCGGCGACCTGTCGGCACGCTCGACCGCCTATGCCCTCTCAGTGCTGGGCGCGCTGTTTCGCTGGCTGATCGAGCAGCGCTACGTGCTCACCAACCCCTTTGCCGGAATCAAGGTGCGCGGCAAAACACGCGTCGCGCCACTCGACACGTCGCGCGGTTTCACCGAAGGCGAATGGGGGCTGGTTCGCACGATCGCCAACGGGCTGGAATGGTCTTACGGCTGGGAAGCCCCCGCCGCGCAACGACTGCGCTTTCTGCTCGACTTCTCCTACGCGACCGGTCTGCGTGCGAGCGAACTCGTCGGCGCGAGGCTTGGCGACATCCGTACCGATGAGCTCGGTGCCCACTGGCTCAATCTTGTGGGCAAGGGTGGCAAGCCCGGCAAGGTCGCCGTGCCGCCCCTCGCGCGCGCGGCGCTCGAACAGTATCTTGTCCAGAGAGGTTTGCCCGTAACACCGCAGCGCTGGGATCCGAAAGCCCCGTTACTGGCAAGCTTCGACGGGGAAAACACAACGGGCATTACCCGTTCCCGACTGTGGTTTGTGATGCGCCGTTTTTTTAGGCTGGCCGCCGATGTCATCGGCACCGATCACCCTGTACTGGCTGAAAAACTGCGTCGCGCCAGTCCTCACTGGACACGCCATACCCACGCCACCCATGCGCTCGCCCGTGGCGCGGAACTCACGACGGTGCGGGACAACCTGCGCCACGCGTCGATCGCAACGACCTCGATCTACCTTCAGAGCGACGAGGTCAAACGCTCCCGGCAGATGGATGACGCGTTTGCTATGCCATAGCCCATGGGCTTTCCGGCGGGGGCGTCCCTAGCCTAGAGAATGAAAGGGACTTCCCCGTCCCGAGGCTGCGGCGGAAGCCGCGAGTCGGCATCGACGTGCCATGATGAAGTTTCGAGCGTTCATCAACGCCAGCGAGAGGGGAAGTCCATGCCTATTGTCACTGTCGGAATCGATCTTGCCAAGAATGTATTCGCCATTCATGGTGTAGATGAAGCAGGTAAAGCGATGCTGATCAAGCCGCGTGTGCCGCGCGATCAGTTGCTGACATTGATTGCGCAGTTGCCAGCGCGCCTCATCGGCATGGAAGCGTGCTCCGGCGCGCATCATTGGGCTCGCGTGTTTCAGCAGCACGGCCATACCGTCAAGCTCATGGCGCCCAACCTTGTGGCGCCTTATCGCATGTCCGGCAAGCGCGGCAAGAACGACGCGCGCGGCTGGGCAGCATTACGAAAGCCGGCGACGCTTATCTGCGCGGGTTGCTGGTCAACGGCGCCCGCGCCGTTATTGCCAGTCTCGGCGAGAAACAGGATCGCTTCAGCCGGTGGGTCCGAACCCTGGTCGAGCGCCGTGGCTACTGGCGGGCCGCCATCGCGATAGCTGCAAAGAACGCGAGACTGGCGTGGGCCTCGCTGAAGTATGGCGATGACTTCAGGCTCCAGTACGTGGCGGACTAACTTCGATCCGGGCCTGTCGATCAACCGGCAACGAGACGGGAGCGCACACATCATGAGCACGTAGAAACGATCACTTTGCACTGCCAGCGGTGATGTGAAGCGGGTTGGACCCGCGCGGCGCGTGCCTGACTAACACGGCGGGGATATCCATTCCCGGCTAGAGAATGAGGCATCTGCGCGCGTCTTTCATCAGGGTCCGGGCCATTGGCCCAACATGACCGGTTGTAGAACTGCAGTCCTTCACCTTCTCACATGCACCCGCACGGCATTGCAGCATGTATCACAGCGAACTTCGATTGAGCTTGAGCTCAACGGGGAGCCCTTGTAGCGTGTTAGGCACTTTGGATAATAGGCACGGCATGGACGAGCATGAGCATGGCGAATACGACGAAGTGCAAGCCTGCCAGGGTTTCGGGCAGGCGCTCGTCCCCCAAGGGGACTTCCTTCGGGGCGTAATCGCGAGCCAGCCGCCGGAAGCGGTTAAGCCAGCCGAAGCTGCGTTCAACCACCCAGCGACGGGGCAACAGCACGAAACCTTTCTTCGCCTCGGGCAGTTTGATGACCTGCAATTCCATGCCTTCGTCGCGCGCAGCCTGTGCAGCGGTATTGCCCGTATAGCCCTGGTCGGCAAAGGCGAGTTTCACCGTCTGACCCGTGACGTGCTGAACCTGACGCGCCAGCTCGCCCACCTGCGCGCGCTCCTGTTCGTTGGCGGGCGTGATGTGTACCGCGAGCAGCAGGCCCAGCGTGTCAACGGCCATATGGACTTTGCTGCCTCGTTTGCGTTTGTGACCGTCATAGCCTGCGCGCGGTCCGCTTTCGCACGTGGACTGCAACGTGCGGCCATCAAGAATCACCGCACTGGGCTGGCCCTGGCGCTCCTGTGCCACACGCAGCACCGAGCGCAAATCGTTGACCATCGCCTCGAAGCAACCCGCATTGAGCCAGCGCTGCGTTTGTTGATAAACCAACTCCCATGGTGGGAAGTTGGTGGGCAGCATGCGCCACGATGCTCCGGCACGCGCCATCCAGCGCAGTGCATTGAACATTTCGCGAAGTTCGTATCGGCGCTGCGGCGCTTCTTCGCTCATCAGCGCCAGGTACGGAGCGGCGAAGCTCCATTCTTCGTCCGATACGTCCGTTGGGTAGGGTTTGCGTTCTGGCATTGCGCCAGGTTACCAGGTTTGACACAAAGTGCCTAACACGCTCTAGCGTGCTTTATTTTCCGTTTTCTGAAGCCACCCC
>NZ_CADIKH010000142.1 GCF_902859855.1 Paraburkholderia humisilvae | reverse complement strand
CCTTACCCATCTCGTTCACGCCATGAACGGCGAATACATTCTTGGCAAGATCGATTCCGATAGTGACAATAGGCATGGACTTCCCCTCTCGCTGGTGTTGATGAACGTTCGAAACTTCATCATGGCACGTCGATGCCGACTCGCGGCTTCCGCCGCAGCCTCGGGACGGGGAAGTCCCTTTCATTCTCTAACGGCGCCGGTCGCTAGTTGCGACAATGTCTGATGCCACTCTTCCGCGTCGGGTGGCCGGTCCTCGCTTGCAACCAGTACGTCGCGCCGGGTCCGGGGGCAAGTTATTCACCGGAGCGATGTGTATCCGACCGTCTCAGCAAGTGCCGCCCTTTTTTTTGTTTTTCAAGTCGGAGCCGGAGCCCTGATCGAGCGTAGCCCCAGTGCAATCATCGGCCATAGAGTTGGCAAAATCTTTGACACCTTCAACTATACTTTCTTTCTCTCTCTTCCTTCTTATCCCATCTCTTGTAGGCATCGAGACTTGAAAAGCCGTATCGTTGGACGATACGAGTAGATCCCTGTTTAATTTGGCGTCCGGACCAATCACGCACCTTTTTGTGCTTGTCTCTCTCGACTATCAGCCTCAGTTCTTCGTATGTCGGGCAGTGTTTCGGATGATCTGCTTCCGGCGCGGCAGGAGCTCCCACTGCCGTACGACGGTTTCGCTGTACAGGAAGACCTGCTGACGTGCCGGTCGACGGCGATGGGCTGCCATGCGGTATCGCGCCGCCCTGATCGGCAGCGGCAGGCTGAGAGGGTAAGGGGCTACGATGCGACGGACGATGCTGCGCTACAGTAGGACGTGCCGAACATAGTGTTGGCGCGTCTTCGGCGACCTCCTGCGTCGGAAACTCGGCATTGAAGAGTGCCTCATCATCGGCGTCCGCGAGCCCGAGTATCACGCCCACCGGGTCTGCCACACGCAGCCGTTCGTCCTGTTCCTCTGCCAGGAAGGAGAGGTCCACAGGCGTCGGAGAGCGGCGGCAAGGGCTGCGCTCCAGTTCGCGCAGCGACGAGGAACAGCGCGGAGCAGGCGAGCCGGCAGGTGGGCGGAGACGTGATGTTGACGGCTCATGCCGTGGCGCGTCCAGGCGCGCGCTCACTGGGAGATTTGCTGAGATAGGGCGTGTGTCGGGCATGGTATTAGCGTTCGAAGGTAATAGCTGAATATCCTGTTTGTACATCGCTTCTTAAAGGCGCCGGAAGGTCAGACCGCAACAACCGCCGGAGTGTGCGAAAAAGCTGCACGCCTGCTGTCTGGGGCCGCCCCTCCTGAAGGCTGAGGTTTGTCCACATCTCGGTGTGGCGCTGCCTGTAAACTGCCGCGCACGATGTTCAACTTTTCGCTCGGCGATGTCCTTGTAGCGAGGAGCGGCATTGTCGGACGCGAACAATGACGATGATTGGGCCAATGATGAGTTTGGCGCGGCGCAGTTGGGCGACGCTCGCCTGACGCAGCGATTGATCGCACTCGCGCCACAGCCCTTGCACGCACCGCAATGTTCGTTTCCGCAGTCCCGTGATGCCGCCGAACTCAAGGCTGGGTACCACTTTTTTGATAATCCGGAAATGAACGCTGACGGCGTACCGAGCTCGCATATCGGCCAGACGCTCGGCCGTACGCGCCAGGTGCGCGTTGTGTTGGCGGTGCAGGACTGTGGTGAGCGGTGTGCTCGAGCAGTCCGATTTCAGTGTGCATGCACGCGATGTCGGCGGTGGCCTGCGGCGCCGGGCGCCCGAGCATGGTGAGCCAGAATATGTTTTACCTCAGGATGCAGAAGACCGCGATCGGATTTGTTAGCCGGTCGGCTGTATGAAGCCGGGGCTCCTCGTCCTTGAAGCCCGATTTCAGGATCTTGTCGCAGGTCTCGATTTTCCAGCGCATCGCATACCAGTCAAGTTTCTCGATTGCCTCGGCACGCGAGCGGACCGGCAGGTTAGTGACCAGTTTCCATTCGAAACGAAGACGCCTGGCTGGCGGATCGCGCTTCCGTGCGTGAAGGACTGTTAGCTCTGGCGCGAGATAGCGGCTCTGCTTGCCGATAGGCTGCAGAACGGGCATTTGCTGACAGCAGAGTTCGAGCGTCGCGTTCATCAGACGGCCCTTCGCGTCCCGAAGCCCGACGCGATGGAGTCCCTGGCATGAACCTGCTGAATTACCTTGCAGATCGTATGCGGGTGATCTCCCGCGAGCTTGTCGACGCGGGTGCGCACAAGAACGTCGACGCAAAGACCGTATGGGGTTGGCTGCTTTTTCAGCTTGGATTTGCGATGTTGTCCGGGCCGGAAGAATCAAAAATATGGCCGATCGACTAGACATCATGTATGGGTGCGACGTGAGGTCGCGTGAAGGATTGTTTCAGCTGGCCTGTGCCAGCGAGGAAACCGGCTGTTCCGTCAGCCGTACCCTACCGGCGCATGCGATCTCGGTAACGAGGTGGTATGAAGCCGCCGGGACAACGTAACCTGCACGAGAGTGCGGCATTGACCCCGTGAGGGAGAAGTGCTTTCTATCAGCATCAGATGGATAAGGTGCCAGGGTGAGCAGTACGGTTAGTGAAAGCGAATCACTGGTAAACGTCGTCAAATGTAATAAGCCAAATGCGGCTGCCTCCGCCAGCGCATGGTCCTTGTGCTTCAGTTCGCGCTGCAATTGCGCATTGGCCTGTTTCAGCTCACGCACCTCTGGCGCGCTCGCGCGTCGGCTGCCGGCGTCTACGGCAGAGCAGAACCGCGCGCGCACTGGGCCAGAGGATGGGTAAACAGGCCCCGTTCGCGACACCACGCGTTCAGTGTGCCGCGCGTCAATCAAGATGAGAACAGCGCGTCAATCAGGATGAGAATGCTGGCGGGTCGGCGGCGGGAGCGGGCGTAGCCCGGAACCGCCGCCGACCCGCCGCGCTGAGGAGGCCTGTCTTTAGCACAGAGCCTTGTCGGTGGTCGCGGTGGATCGGGTATGAACGAGCCTTCCTTGCAACGGAGGGCGCCGTGCCCGGACGACACGTCAACGACCACCAGATGAGGCTTTATATGAAGTACAGACGCACGGAAGGGCCGTCCACGGCGGCCGCACGCGCTGGTTTCAGCACGGCCACGGCTTACCGGATAGAACAGGACTTGCGGCAGTCGCCGCAGAAGAAGGCGCCGCGCGAGCGCCGACGCCCGGATCCTTTGGCCGGGATCTTTGAAGCGGAGATCGTCCCGCTGTTGCAGTCCGCTCCGGGCGTGCGGCCCGTAGCGATACTGGAGGAGATGCTTCGGCGACATCCAGCACTGTCGCGCACCGTGCGACGCACACTGGAGCGACGCATCCGCGCCTGGCGTGCCGTCCATGGCGAGGAGCGCGACGTTGTGTTCCGCGAGGTACATGAGCCGGGCCGCATGGGTCTGTCCGACTTCACGGATATGCACAGCCTGGGCGTCACCGTGGCCGGTGTCGCGCTCGATCACCGCCTGTATCACTTCCGTCTGGCGTGCTCGGGCTTCGAGCACGCTCACGTCATTCTCGGCGGCGAGAGCTACGTCGCGCTGGCCGAAGGGCTGCAGAACGCGTTGTGGGCGCTGGGAGGTGCGCCGCGCGAGCACCGTAGCGACAGTCTGTCCGCAGCGTTGCGCAACCTCGATCGCGAGGCGCGCGACGATCTGACCACGCGTTACGAAGCACTGTGTGCCCACTACGGCATGCAGCCAACGCGCAACAACCGCGGCATCGCCCACGAGAACGGCGCCATCGAGAGCCCTCACGGGCACCTCAAGAACGCGATCCGTGATGCGTTACTACTGCGCGGCAGCATCGGGTTCCCTGACCTCGACGCCTATCGCCGCTTCGTCGACGAGATCGTCAGCCGCCAGAACGCACGCAATGGCAAGCGCATCGAGGCCGAACGCCCCTTCCTGCAGTCGCTGCCGGGCCAGCGCACCAGCGACTATGAGGAAACGCGCGTGTACGTCACCTCCACCGGCGGCTTCGTCCTGCGCAAGGTGTTCTATAGTGGAGCTGCTCAGCCTGGCACACGAGCGCACCTGCGAGGTGCAACTGGCGAAGGAGCTGGATCACTGCCTTGCCCAGGGCCAGTTGCCCGATCTGGAAGCACTACGCTCGCGCTTCTCGTCGGACCCGGCGAGTGTGCCGCAAGTGCACGTGCAACTGGCTTCGTTGAGCGACTACGAAGCCCTGCTCAATTTCGACATGGAGGTCCCGGTATGAGCGACGATTTCGACACCAGCCGTGTGTCGCTGCTGCTCAGCGAGTTGCGGCTGCCCGCCATCAAGCAGATCTGGTCGAGCTTCGCCGAGCGCTCTGACAAGGAAGGTTGGCCTGCGGCGCGCCTGCCCGGAGCACTGGCTTAACATGAGATCGCCGAGCGCGATCGCCGCCGCATCGAACGTCATCTACCGAGGCGAGGCTCCTGCCAGGCAAGACGCTGGAGAACTTTGATTTCGATGCGGTGCCGATGGTGTCCAGGGCGCAGGTATCGGCGCTGTGCGCCGGCGATGGCTGGCTGCGCGGCGGCGCCAATCTGATCCTGATGGGGCCTCCCGGCGCAGGCAAGTCGCGCCTTTCGTCGGCCATCGGCCTGAGTCTGGTGGAGAAGGGCTGGAAGGTCCTGTTCGCCCGTACCTCCGACCTCGTGCAGCGGCTGCAGGTGGCACGCCGTGAACTGGCTCTCGAAGCCGCCATCAACCGCCTCGATCGCTTCGATCTGGTCGTCCTGGACGATCTGGCGTACGTCACCAGGGACCAGGCCGAGACCTCCGTGTTGTTCGAGCTGATCGGCGCGAGGTACGAGCGCCGCTCCCTTCTCATTACGGCGAACCAGCCCTTTGGCGAATGGAACAGGGTCTTCCCCGACCCGGCCATGACGCTGGCCGCTGTCGACCGGCTCGTCCATCTTCGAGCTCAACGTCGAAAGCTACCGCCGACGTACCGCCCTGCAGCGCAAGCAGCAGGGACCAGGACGTCCGGCCAGCTTCGCTACGCCGAACAACGTGGGCATGCCGCCGCGTCAGGAGGATCAGTGATGAGCAACAAGCTGCAACTGACGAGCGTCACGCGCGACGACGCGCCCGATAGCGCGAGTAAGACGCCCGTTGCTCACACTGCCGCGCAACGGCAACGCGCCTACCGCCTGCGCCGCAAACGCGCCGTCATCGATGCGATCGGCGACGAACCCAGCGCGTCACGCGTGACGCTGTTGGCCTTGCTGGGGCAGGAATTAGCGGCGCTCGATACCGGCACCGTGCCGACGCCACTGATCGAGACCAAACGCCAGTCCGTCAAGCGCATCCTGACGGCCATCGTCACGCGATCGACCTCGCCGACTGACGCGCGGCGCTTGCCAGCCTCAATCAACGTCGGCATCATCAACCCGCCGCGACATTCTCATCTTGTTTGTCGCGCGCCTCTCATCCAGATCGTCGCGCCACATTCAGTGCCTCGACGCGTTCAGTCTACGGCTTTGATGCAAGGCCAGCAGGCGCTCTTCCAGAGACCAGTCTTCCGGGCGCCGTGCATCCACGGGCTCCGGGTTGCGGCTTGCGGTGTTAGACACCCGGATCCACTTCCTCAAGGCTAATGCGTTCGTTCAGTTCTGCGGCAACCTTTCCTACCGACCGGTTGCCGCGTTGCAGGGCCTTCGCCAGCGCCTGCTCCCTGAATTCAACAGAATACGTCTGTTTCGTCTTCAACCTGCACCTCTGAGTTCTTGGAATGACGAAAATTCAGAGGCGACAACACTAGTGTGACACCGGGGGAGGGCCGAGCCGCCTATCAGCGATCAGCAGCCACCCACAGGCCGTTGGAAGTTCCCTACAACATAGCTTCGCCTAGGGTCAGTATCATTTGCTCTCCTATTTGTATGCGTTTCTGGAGCACGCTGGTTCTCGAATCAAGAAATATGAAAGTTTTTTGAAATGGCCGAGCTGGCGTGACGGCATTGGCGACTTGTGCAGCGCTGATTTCTTAGCATATTTTGCGCCTTTTCGTTTGTGAGACATGGTCGCCGCGACATATCGTTCGGGCCTAGTCAGGCCATTCAACACGTCCTTGCTGAATCGCACAACTGAACAAAATAATCATATAATAAGTAGAACGCATCGATATGAGAAGGAAAATATGGAACAGAATACGGCTTTTAACGCGTGGAATGGCGCGCGAGTAGACCGTGACGCGTGGGTCGACGCACTATCGACGCGAGGCTGGCACTGCCGCTTCGACGTTTCGCACTTCGGTCACTCGACAATGGATATTGAGCGTGCCGGTCAGGCGGACATCTCAAACATCAACATGGCATGGCAAGCGGTATCGCCAAGCCTGGATCGACCGGGCGCAGTCTGGAGCGAGGAATATTTGATCGTCAAGTTGGTGAGGAGCGGCGTCCTGTCGATCGAACAACGCGGGCAAACGACCAAGCTCGGGCCCGGAGATATAGCTGTGCTCGACCCACAGCGTATGTTCATCGAGTCGATGTGTGAACCGGCGCATTTCTCCGCGCTACGTATCCCGAAGTCCACTTTGCGCGAGCGTGGATTGCGTCACAGCTTTCCGACCGCTCTTCGTCCGGATATGACGTTGGCGGATGTCGGAGCGGTACGCGACTTTTTACTGTATCTGACTGCGCAAGCGGGTAAGGCAAGCGAGTCGGTGCTCGCGCGGCTGGGCGATCAGTTCATTGATTTATTTGATGTATTGACGACCGGTTTCGACGAATCTGCTGCAAGTCGATCGGGCGCGGCTACTTTGCTGCGCGCAAGGCAACTTATCGCGCGCCACCTAGGTGACCCCGACCTGAGTGCCGGGCGCATCGCTGGCGAGCTGAACATGTCGACCAGTAGTCTCGCGCGCGTGTTGCGAGCCAACGGACTGTCGCTGATGCGCTACATATGGTCGCTACGTCTCGACCAAGCGGCTCGGCGGTTACTCGGCGACGTGTCGCATGGCGAGATTAAGCGGATTGCATACCAGTGCGGCTTCACGAGCCATGCCCACTTCAGCCGTGCGTTCAAGGCTCGCTACGGTATGACGCCGAGTGACTATGCAGGTGACCACGAAATGGCTCGCCGCGCAAGAGCGCCGAGGGCCCTGACAGGCAATATATCGGGAGTGGGGGCGTCGTGAATGAGGGGAATTGCTTGGTCGGATTGACCTTGCGCGACAGCTGTCTGCGAGTTCGACGTAGCGGTGTCGGTAGTCAGGTTCGGGTGCGATGCAGGTTTCGCTGGTGGGCTTGACATTGAGCGGATAACTGCAGAGGCGGTTGCTGGAAATTGCGATGGTGTATGTGGCCGCCAAGATTGTCGTGCACATGCTGCGCGCCGACAAACGGTCTTTCGCGCATATCGCTCATTCGGTGTCCCGCGCGGACCTTGAGACCGCTGGTTTGCTTAGAAGCTTTAGTCCTGGCCATTCCTGTTAACCTGATCGTTGTTTTGACGACGAAAAGGACATGGCTAAACCGATACTGGACGACGAACTGTGGGCGCTCATCGAACCGTTGCTGCCACCGCCCAAACCGCGGCGCTCGCGCTATCCCGGGCGCAAACCGCTGGACAATCGCGCCGTGCTCACCGGCATCCTGTTCATCCTGCAAAGC
>NZ_CADIKH010000141.1 GCF_902859855.1 Paraburkholderia humisilvae | reverse complement strand
GGATGAAGCATACTTCGCCATGCTGCCAGCGATAAAATCGGCAGCTTGATTGCCTCAGCGATTCCACTTAAAAACTCGCGGATCCTGTCCGAACGAATGAGGCCACCTCTGCCTACCGTCCGAAGAGACGCACCCGCTACAAGACCATGACCCTCGAAACCGGCGACTTCATGCGCCGCTTCCTGCTCCATGTGCTGCCCTGTGGCTTCCATCGCATCCGGCACTACGGACTGCTCGCCAACCCGGTGCGCTGCGCCAGTCTCGTGAAGGTGCGCGATCTGCTGCACGTTGCACCCCAGATCAGCCCGTCACCAGACGACGCCACCATTGAAACCCGGCCCGTCTTCACCTGCCGGCACTGCGGCGCACCGATGATCTCATCGACATCCTCGCGCGTAGCGCCCCCACCCGCGCACCACCGATGCGCCGGGTTCAGACATGAGCATCGCGATTCTTCGATCCACCTGTCGAACGTCGGCGCTGCGGCAACACGGCCCACGAGCGCACGTTTGCGCGTCGCTTCGCGAAGCGACGCGCAACCCCACGTCATCATCGCGATCGCACCGTAGTACCGCTTCCTCACCGAGTCAGTGCCCGTGCGGCATCCCGCCTGAACCCGCCGCATCCCGCACCGTTGAGCATCCGGGCATATCAATCGTCATAGCCGCGAAGACGTCAAGCGCATCCGGGCACTCCTCAGTTTCCTCCATCGGGGGCTTATTCGACGCCTGCCGACATGCGCGGAGGCACACACATTCCTGCGGCCAATGGCGGGCATCGAATAACCCTTAACGACTTCTGCCGCATGCGCTGGACGCTGAGCCTCTCAACTCTCAATGCGCGAATGACGTCGGCTTCGCACGCCGATTGACTACTACTTCCAGTTCATCTTGAGTGGCACTGTCGAGAAACTCGTCTTATCTGTGTATCAACGAGTCCCCGGTGGCAACTATTGCGGGAAACAACCGAGGGCTTCGAAAGCCGGCCCACACGGCAGTCGGTAGTTGGCAGCAAGTCAGCCACTCTTGAAACGGCTGAAGCCGCCCCAACCTCGCGTCGCAATCCGACAACCCGGACGCTCTCATGTCAGGCACAAAGCCGTCTCGGCCGCCAGCGCCCCGCTCCAGGGCACTACTGCTTCCCATGCCCCGCAACCAGGCATCCGACCTGATACTGCGCACCCGCCTCTTTCTCGAGCGGATCCGTAGTGGCCATATCGAGCGCGGGCTGGTCAATCATCTGGCGCAGGTCTGCATCATAAGCGGGTTTGTCGCGCGGGCCGGTCACGGCAGGCTCGGGGCAGAAACATTTGATGCGGTCGAGCAGCAACTCGCACGGTTACTGCTCGACTTCGACGAGACCGGCAGGTGGGGCGACGTGTCCGATCTGCTGCTCGACGGGCTGACCCAGATGGTCAACGAGTATGACCGCATGCTTGGCACAATTCGCCTTGAGATCCTTGCGAAAGCCAGTGACCACCTGGATCGCCTCGTGGCCATTTCAGCGAACGCAGAGCCGCACTGCGCCGAGAGCCGGACTGTCCCTGCTCCCACGCGCGCAGGCACCACCGGAGTCTCCGCATGACTGGCCCTCGCCGCTCTCCCCTAGCCGTAAACTAACGTCGCATCGGCTATTTTGAAAGGCCCCATACCATGGACAGCGATGAAATGTTGCGCACCGTCATGCTGATTGCCGTGCTCGCGTCGTTCGCGCCTTCCGCGTTGCCAGCAAATACGACGCCGCAATCGCGATTCGGCCACAGGCAAGGCCGACCGGCGCACATTCCGTCGCGAGACCCGCGAAAGATCATCATCGGAACATGGTCGCCCGCCACGGGTCGCGAAAGACGCCGGCACGCAAGCCAGGACATCGCAAGGCACGCACCCACCACATGCCGCGCATCGTCACGCCGGAAGGAGACACCCTGCATGTCAGCGCAGGCAAGGCTGATGTCAAGGTAACCCGGCGATGCAATCAGCATTCTACAAGAGCTACTCCATCTGGGGGCATGCCATTCCAGAAGGGGATCGTTACGCGGCGAGTGGCACGATTACCCGCGAATCAAAGGTCGTTGATGCCTCAGGCGTGCTGGGATATTTCACAGCCGAAGAGGACGCGCAGATGGCTGGTCTGGCGTGGGCCAGGGCGTGGATCGATCGCCACAACGGAAGCTAGCCGCCGAGACGGCAACGCACCGCATGATGGCCTGTGGAATAGCCCGTACGATGAGACATGAATACGCCCTATCCGCGATAGAACTGCTGGCGAAATCGACGATTCGCCGCGAGGGCGAACAACGCCAGATCAGTACATAAGATCAAACATGTGACCACCTACCTGCACAGCGATGAGGTCGAACGTGCGCGGCAAATCGGCGATGCCTTCACCGCCAGAAAGTGAGGGCTTCGTGAGCGGGCGCATCTGGCAGCCGGTAGTCCGGCAGCGACTCTTGAAACGGCTGAAGCCACCCCAAAATCGCCTCACAAGCCGACAACCCGGACGCTCCCATGCCAGACACAAAACCAATACGCCTGTCCGCCGTGCACTCGAAGGCGTTGCTGCTCCCCATGCCCCGTCAGCGGGCCTCAGACCTGATACTGCGCACCCGTCTCTTTCTCGAGCGGATCCGTAGCGGCCATGTCGAGCGCATGCTGATCAATCATCTGGCACAGGTCTGCATCATCGGCGGTCTGGTCACGCGGGCGGGTCATGGCAGGCTCGAAACACAAACGTTTGATACGCTCCAGCGGCAACTCGTGGAATTGTTGCTTGAGTTCGACGAGACCGGTGTGTGGCGCGAGTTGCCCGATGCGCTGATCGATGGCCTGACCCGGGTCGTCAACGAGTATGACCGCATGCTGGCCACCGTGCGCCTTGAAGTCCTTGCGAGAGCCAGCGATCACCTGGATCGCCTCCTGGCCATCCCGACGACGGAAGAACCAGACTCCGGTGGCAACGGAACTGTCCCGGCTTCGACACGCACGGGCGCCACGCGGGTCACCGCATGAGCGCCCCTGGCGGCTGTGCGCTGGACGCAAACTCACATCGGCCGCCGCCGGACGCGCATGCCATGGACAGCGATAATGCGGCGAACTGTTTACGCTGATTTTCGTGCTCACCTGGTTCTCGTCGCCCGTGTTTGCCGGCTTCCACGATACCGGCGACGCGGCGACCCGGGATCGGTCAGAGGCAAGGCCGGGTGGCGCACACCCCGGGGCAGGACCGGCGAAACGTCATCATCGGAAAAGCATCGCCCGCCACGGACGGCGGGAGACACCGGCACGCAAGCCTGGACATGGCAAGGCACGCGCCCACCATATGCCGCGCATCGCCACGCCGGAAGGCAACATCCTGCGGGTCAGCGCAGACAAGGTTGATGACAAGGTAAGCCGGTGACGCAGACAGCAATCTACGCGGGCTACCCGATCCGGGGATATGCCATCCCGGAACAGAATCGCTACGCGGCGAGCGGCACAATTGCCCGCGGACTCAGGGTCGTCGAGGCTTCCAGGGTGCTCGGATATTTCACAGCAGAACAGGACGCGCAGGTGGCCGGACTGGAGTGGGCAAAAGAGTGGATCGACGCCCGCAATAGAGGTTAGCCATTTAGACCGCGACTCACCGCGTGATGGCATGCCCTGCCGGACCCGGGATGCCGCATGATGGCAGGCGGGTACGCCCTTCCCTCTGCAGGTCGACCAGCGCAACATCCGTATATAGGATCGGGCAAACATCTTGCCCCGCGACTGAGCGTGCCTCCTCAGGTGCCCGTCGCTACTGCCAGGAAAACACCGCAGCAGTACCGGTCGCGAACCGTGCTCCACGCGCTGCGGCGCTCAGCTCGCCGCGATGCGTGTGATCGCATTCCCGCGTGCCGCGCCATCAACCAGGCGAATGGCGAGGTCCCAGCCGCAGCGGTATGCTTCTCGCCCGGCCACAAACCCGAACAACCCGACCGCAATGCGGCCAGGAAATAAAACCATAAGAGTGCGACGCATGGCAGCACGACGTCCATCTGTGCATGGCACAGGACTTTTTGCCCTTCAATCACTTGCGGTTGGAGAACGGCTGATCCAGTACAACGGTGAGGGGACCGGCCATACGTTCGTGTTTGGCCTCTCCGACAGGCGGGTGATTGATGGCAGCTGCGGCGACAACAGTGCCTGCTTTCTCAACCATGCATGCCCCCCAACTGCGCGGCAGTAGAAACGGGCGATCGTGTGTTCATTCATGCCCTCACTGCCATCAGGCGGGGCGACGAACTCCTTATCGACTACGTCCTCGCGGTCGATGGCGACATCACTCAAGACTTCCGAAGCCGGTACGCATGCCATTGCAGCGCCTCCGCCTGTCGTCGATCAATGCTTCGTGACAGTGCGCGGTTACCGTGACGGCTACGTCCCGATCGGGCCGGCCCATCTCACACGAAGTAATACCCCCGCACGAGTCCGTGACTCGTCCAGTCCGTCGGGCAAGTGCATGCTCACGCGAGTCTGACCACTTTCCGACCGCTCGCACCGCCCGACATGACGCGTTCGTGGCGCGAAGCACTTACAGCGGCTTGATGCTACTGGCGTGCTTCCCCTTGGGGCCCTGCTTGATTTCGAAGCTGACCTTCTGGTTTTCCTGAAGCGATTTGAAGCCGTTTGTCTGAATCTCAGAGAAGTGCGCGAACAGATCTTCGCCGCCGTCGTCCGGCGTGACGAACCCGAACCCCTTCGCATCGTTAAACCACTTGACCGTACCTGTTGCCATGTTCTGAATCTTCCTGGGAGAATGGTTGTAGACAACGTCACTGGCCTGCGCCAGACGTGCGGCCATATTTGTATCACAATTGAGGCGTCGCGAAGTCGTCCCGTCCAGGTTTCCTCAACCGGCCCGGCGCCGATCCATCGCATAGTGGGCAATCCGGTTTGTTGCAATTGCCCGTTGAGGCCGGTACGTAGACGCTGTCCGTTTTGAACCCGGAAATGCTTCGCGCTGCGTTCGCTTGCTATCGGCGAACCCGCCGCGCCGCGCGATCGGCCTAGTTCAATTCGGCCAGTAACAGCCCTTCAACGCTCGAGTTCGTTCGACTCGAATCGTGCCAATAGGATCCGTTCGTCACATTGGGCGATGTCGTCTTGGCGTCCACGTCTTGTCGAAGAGGGCTTGCTGCGGTCCGTGAAATTGGATGATCGGGAACACACACGCTCGTCGCTCGCTTTGCGCGACCAATGGTGGCCAACTACATTCGCTTATCGTTCACGATCTCTTCGAGTCTTCCATTCCTGAAGGGAAATTTCCGCGTGCATAGATCCACACCTGAACGACTCCCGTAGCCGTTTTTTGAATGGTCGGGCCGAACACCCGTCGCTGCTACGCGGCGCCTATACGATCTCGGCCTCTGTTCTCGGCAGCCGAGGACATAGAGGAACGCACCGATCACGCCGGTGTGACCATAGCGAAGGCCCACGTCGTTACCCGCACTTGCGGCATGGCGCCGATGTCGATTGCAGCGTCGACGACGACGCCGGCACGAACCACAGCAGCGCGACGCAGTCGAACATCGAGATGAGCTGCGTGGAAGTTAAGGATGCCGACGGGGCCCGCCCCGCGCGCTCTATGCCACCGTAAACTGCGTCATCATGCCGGAGTCCTCATGCTCCAAGATGTGGCAGTGCGCCATGTAGGGCGCATCGGCTACGGCCGGGTGAGGAAAGCTCAGCAGCAGCTCGCTTACGCCGGCATTCGCAATCGGTGCGATGTCCTTCCAGCCAGCGCGATGCGGCTGCGGCGCGCGGCCGTTCTCAGACAGGATGCGGAACTGGCAGCCATGAATGTGCACCGGATGCAGCATCTTGTCCTCGCCTTCAGAAACCCGCCAGCGCAGCACCTCGCCGCGGCCGGCAGTGAAGCCCGGCTCCTTCAGTGCGAAAGACTTGCCGTCAACGCCGTTGAGCGCAAGTTGCTCGGCCATCGGCAAGACCGGTTCACCCTCAATCAGCCGGGTAACACGGGCAACGACCTCAGGTGCGACGGGGCTTGGCGGCGCCATGCCCATCATCAGTCCGGCTTTCATCAGTGGCATCATGCCGGCCTGGTCGCGAAACATGTTCATGACCAGCGTCTGGCTGATTGCGGGCGGCTCTGCCGGCAATGACGGCAACCTCGCCAGCACGTCGGGGAGCTTGCCCTTTCCCTCCACTCCCGTAGGCTGGATCGTTAGCAAGTACAGCGGCGCATCGAAGGGCGGCAGCCGCATGATGGCATCGCCCTCGGGCTGCGCGACCAGGTCGAACGGCTTGCCGGAGCGGCAGTCCACCATCAGTTCGAAGCGCTCGCCCGCGTGCAGGATGAGTTCGTTCATCTTCACCGGACGCTCCAGCAGTCCGCCGTCGGAACCGATGACGAAGAACGAGCGACCGTCCGAGGGTCTCAGCCGATAGCTGCGGGCATTGGACCCGTCCAGCACGCGCAGCCGCACCCAGCCGCGCGCGGTGCGCGCCTCGGGATATACCGCGCCGTTGACCAGCGGCTGGATGCCGACATAGCCGTTGATCGCTGTGATGATGTTCATCGCATCGAAGAAGGCGCCGTCACCGCGGAAGCGGCGGTCCTGGATGATCAGCGGAATGTCGTCGATGCCCCAGCGCGAGGGCAGCGTCAGCCGGTCCGCCTCCTCGTCGTCGATGATCAGCAGGCCGGCCAGGCCCTTGATCACCTGTGCTGCGGTTGTGGGATAAAAATGCGGATGGAACCAGAGCGTCGCGGCGGGTTGGTCGATCGGCAGCGTTGGCCGCCAGCGTCCGCCTGGCGCCACGGGCCGGTGCGGACCGCCATCGACATTGCCAGGGATGACCAGCCCGTGCCAATGCACGGTCGTCGGCTCGGGCAGGCGGTTGGTGAAGTCGATCGTCACGGCCTGGCCGCGCCGCACGCGCAGCGCCGGCCCCAGGAAGGCGCCGTCATAGCCGTAGGTCGGAGTGTTCCGGTTCGAAAGGAAGCGTCGGCTGGCGCTGCGGGCGTCGAAGGCGATAACGCCTTGCGCGTCCGGCATGCGTTCCGGCGGGATGGGCAGGCTAACCCGAGCATCGCTGGCCCAGCCGGGGCGCACCGCCAGCGCACCGAGCGCGGCAAAGGCCTGAAGCGCCTGACGGCGCGACATGGATCTCATTGTCATATCCAGGAAAAGGCCGGCGGGCGGCGTCACGACTTAGAGAGGGTGTTCACCGGCGTCATGCATCGTCAGCGACGGCTTTGAAGCGGCGTACGTATGAGTCATCACCTCGATATAGGCGCTGATACCGGCACTTGCGGCGCGCCCAATCGCGGCGTCCAGCTTCTCGCACACGTTCACGCTGACCAGCCATCGCAACCCAGCGCCTGTGGTAACTGTGCATAACGCCAAGTGGCGATGTCATTGTAGGAGATCGCGACGTTTATGCGGAACAGCATTTTCGATCAAAGAGCCGTCTCTGTTCAGTAACAAAATTACCGGCTTCAGGTTAAGCCAACCGAACTCTTCGAGCGGCGCGACGTGCTTGCCCGACACGTGGCCTCGGCGCTTCGTCGCGACTTGGTCCTCCCGCATCAAGGAGGCAGCGCAATGGCAAGACCACGACGAGACTGGATGCAACTGGTGCTTCAGCGATCTATTGAGTTTCCCATAAAACATGACAACCGATTCGATGCTGGCGCGTTATATCTCTAACGGATTGAATGGAGATACGCGCCATGGCAAAGAAGCCGTTGGACGAGGCAAC
>NZ_CADIKH010000140.1 GCF_902859855.1 Paraburkholderia humisilvae | reverse complement strand
GATCACGCCGCACTCTTTCGATGACGGGAATTGTCATGCCCGACCAACGGCAAAATCTGCTGCATCTGCTACAGGAAGCCTATGCGCTGGCGCTGGATGTTGAACGCGCGCTAAGACGGCTGGGCGGGCTGCAGTACGCCAGTCGCGTTCCATTCGTCAACCCGATGGAAATCTGCGTGAACGAAACGCTCGACCAGCAACGATTGCTGATCGAGTGTCTGCGCAGAATCGATGGCGACGGCGAAACGGTCCGAGCGATCAACGAGGATCTTCCCGTAGGTGGCCAGCATGCATTGGCAAACGAACCGCACGGCGACGCGCTACGCGAAATGGCGCGCGTCCATGCGCTAACACTCCAGGAAATCGACGTCTACTCTGAATGCATCGCAACGGCGGAATCCAGCGGCTTTTTTGAAACCAGGTCCACCTGCGAGGCGATCCTGTTGCGAAAATCTGCAATAGCAGCATGTCTGTCACGGGAAAATCCCCAGACCGCGCAAACGTGATCGGGCAGACGAAGGAAGTGCTCTCTCAGGTTGATCAGGAGGATATATCACTAAAGACCAGACTGAACACAGCCAAAGGCGAAGCAACTGCCAGTCCCCAAGAGAGAGGTGGCGCCGCTTGTTCGGGCAGGGTCCCGAGATTTTTAAGTGGAAGCACCGGGGCATTCATGCTGCCGATTTGATCGCAGGCAGCGTCGCGAAGTATGCCTCATCCGGGGTGCGGTCTTCCAGACTCGAATGAGGTCGTCTCTGGTTGTACAGGTTGATGTAATCGCCGATTGAGCGCCGGGCGTGGCTGACCGACTCATATGCCTTCAGGTACACTTTCACATATCTGACGCTTCGCCACACGCGCTCCACGAACACGTTGTCACGCCAGGCTCCCTTGCCGTCCATGGACAGCTTGATATCGCGATTCAGAACCGCGTCGGTAAAGGCAGTCGCGGTGAACTGGCTACCCTGGTCGGTGTTGACGATCTCCGGCTGCCCGTATTTCGCGAATGCCTCTTCCAGCGCCTCCACGGCATGGATCGCCTCCAGCGTGATCGCCACCCGATGTGCCAATACCTTGTGGCTAGCCCAATCCACCACGGCCGCCAGATACACGAAGCCTCGCGCCATCGGGATATAGCCTGTGTCGAGTGCCCACACCTGATTGGCGCGGCTGATCGTCATTGCCCGCAGCAGGTATGGCCAAACCTTGTGCTGTCTGTCACGACGGCTCGTGTCCGGCTTGCAATACAGCGTCTGGATGCCCATGTGCTTCATCAGCGTGCCCACTGCCGGCGCCCCACCTTGTTGCCTTCACGGCGCAGCAGACGCGCCAGCATACGTGCTCCCGCGAACGGGAACTCAAGATGCAACTCATCCATGCGGCGCATCAGTTGCAGATCCGTCCTGCTGACCGGCTGCGGTTCGTAATAAGCACTCGAGCGGGCAATGCCCACCAGTCGCGCCTGTTGTACGACAGGCAGTGCGTGTTCGCGGTCAATCATCGCCTTGCGCTCAGTAACCCCGCCTTGCCGAGCGCGCTTTCTAAAAAATCATTCTCCAGCGTTAGTTGCCCGATCTTCGCGTGGAGCACCTTGACGTCCACGGGTGGCTCGCCGCTGCTCGCCTTGCCCGTCTCGAAGACCTCGGCCACGCGTTCCTGCAACTGTTTCTTCCAGTCCGTGATCTGGTTCGGATGGACTTCGTATTGCTGCGCCAACTCCGCTAGCGTTTTGTCGCCCTTCAGGGCTGCCAGCGCTACCTTTGCCTTGAATGCCGGGCTGTGCGACCGGCGGCTTCTTTTTGTCATCTTTGGGTTCCTCCTGCTGGTCCCTATGACCAACTCAGGCCCCGACCGTTCCACTTACCGGCCTGTCCGAATTTCCGGCGCCATCTCTTTCGTCAACTTGGCAACAGAGCCGCTCAAACAGCGCGTGGATTGCCCTCGAAATCCAACGCCTCCTTTTGGCCTACTCGAACGTCACCCTGCCTAGCTTTAGGTTTGAGGAGATCCTTGGACTCGGCCTTGAAGTCCCTAACTCGCGCCTCCATCAAGTTGATATCTGCCGGTCTCAGGTCGATCGTGAGTCTTTCAGCCTTCATTTCGTCATCTCTCCGAGCCCGCGCCACCAGTTCCGCCTGGTGGAAGGCCTGCCGCACAGGCTGTGCCGCAGGGCCAGTGTTCAGCACGGGAAGCACGCCGGCAATCGCATTGAGCACGGCCACAGGCGAAAGCTGCTTCGACTCATTGTGTTGGCGCTCCGCTTCGTATCTCGCCATAAGGTCTCCGAATTCCGCATCGCCGGCCTCGCGAGTGGCCTGCCGTTGATGACGTTCTTGCAGCGCTTGCGCGAAGTAACTTTCCAGGTCGCTGGCTCTGGCCGGTTTAGCTTGCTGCGCAACCCAGGTTCGGGCAATCTCCTCCACCCACTGCCTCGCTCCATCCTGTGCCCGCCACAGCTCCTCTTTCGTGGGTACGGGTCCGTCACCTTCAGTCAGCACTTCCGCCCGCTTCTCAAATGCCCGCTTGATTCCTTCCATCTTGCCCTGGAAATAACTGTCGCTCATCACGAGTGAGGTCAGCTCCTCGGTAACACGCCCGATCGCCTTATTGTGATCGATATGGCCCGTGGAGTCCCTGCTCTGTTCAATTGCATTGATCGCTCTGTGCTTCGCGCCCTTGGATTCAAGGATGCGAGTCAACGCAGCGCGCTCTTCGACGGGATTTTCCAGCAAAACGCCAGCGGCCAGCAACTCGGTGGTCAGGCGCCCCTGTGCATCGCGCGCTAAGCTTGCCGGGTCGACCTTGCTCCCGTGAGGCAGCGCTTTGATCTGATGCTCGAACGCGGCGGCAATTTCCCGGGCCTGCTCCAGGTGATTGCCTTTGAGGTTCTCGCGCATATAGTCCGGAACTTTCAGTCCGAATGGTTTCACGACCGCTCTCAATGCCTCCGCAAGCTGCGTCTGTTGCCGCTCGTGAGCCTCCTTGCGCACCTCGTGTTTCGCTATGCCTCTCGCCAGACCAAGCGCGTCTTCGCCAATTCTTGCGAGCTGATCCCGTATTTCACCAACACTGACAAGCTTGGGCGAACCGATGGGCAGGCTGCCAGCTCTCCGAAGTTCCTTTTGTACTTTGGAGGTAAGCCTGGAAGTAGTGTCGGGACTGGCGTGCTGTTCAATAGCATCCACCAATGACTGCAATGTTTTGATCAGATCGGGATAGTGGCGAGCGCCTTGGTCCACTATCGATCGATAGTAGCCTTCGCGCTTGCCCATCATCAGCCTGCCGTTATCAGGCGAGCGCAGCAGCCGTGCAGCCTGTTCCGCTGCGCTCGATCCCCCCTTCTGCACGAGCGCCTGCAGCAGCCCCAGGTAACTCTCGGTCAGCTCCGCCCCGAGCGCCCGCAACTCGCGTGAAGGATTCGCCATCCGGTTCAGCAGAAGCTCGTTCAGTTCGTACTCCCCGTCCGGGTTTTTCTGGCGCATGGCCTCCAATTGATGCTCCGGTGAAAGGATGTCGGCGTTGCGAACGATATCCTGTAATTTCCCGATCACACGAAGCAGTGCCCCGGCCAGCTTCTGCGCCCGTATTTCGACGATTCCTTCATTAGATATCTGGCCCATCTGCCTGACCGGATGGTCTGGCAGGGCGGAAGACGCACTCTCTAGATCATTCACATCGCTCCGTGCTGTCTTAATGTCCTCAGGGACTCCGGTGTAGATATTTTTTCCCGGAGCTGTCCCCGCCGCTTGTTCGTTAAGCAATACATAGGTAACGCCTCGATGGTTTTCCATCGCAGTGACATGAAAGCGAGTATTTGGACGGAACAAAACCTCCGCTTCACCTTTCATACCTTGAAATCGAGAAATTGACGAGATATTTTTCCCAGTACGTCCAAGAATTCTGAAGACAACACCCTCCTTGTCGGAGTCTGCGTCACCAGTAAAAGTCTTGGCGTAGTCGAGCGATGCACTCGACGACATAAACAAGTTGTTGTTTATCACGTCACCTGCAACAATCTTTTTGCCCCAGACGCCCTTCGGAGCAGTAATTCCGCGATATACAACCTCGCTGCTATTTGGTAGCTTCGACAATGCGATATCTAAATTTTTCGCAGTACGATTAACAGGATCGTCCAGTTCAATTCCCTGCTTAAGATAATTATTAGCAAGCGTCTGATTTCTCGTATACTGGTTAATCACGTCCACGTCATCCCGAAGAAGATTCCTCCCGACATCGAGATAAGTCGAAAATCCGACTTGGTTTGCGTGCGAAATCTGCCGGCTCAGAAAGCCAGAGGCTTTTGAAACATTCTTTCGCATATCTTTTATTATTTCGTGCACGTCATCAGGCGCCACCGCCTTCAAACCTCCCAGTATACGCGGGTCGCGTGGTGGACGAGCCGTAACCAGTTTTGAAGAATTCTGCTCAGAAGAGAGCACTGCCGTCGTAGTTTCAGCGTGATTGGTTCCGTTGACTCGATTAATCATGACGTGCTTCTAAAGTAAAAGGGAGAATCGTTTATTATATGCCGCCCTCCTTTAGCAGGGTGTCTTTTCCCCGCAATTAAATTGGGGGAGAACGAAAAATGCAACGTATGCTTCCCTGGCAGCGTCACCTCTGTCCTGAAGTGACGGGTTCCGCACGCAACACGGTGACCGGAAGACGTTGCCCTGTTTTTGCTTTCATAGAAAGTGCGCATGTTTATCTCAACCCACAATCCTCCTAAGGTCATTGACCATCTGAATCTTGGCAAGTGCTGTAAGTCTGGGGGGGCTTCGGCTTTTTTTGCCTTGATACCGAGCATGTACAATCTTGGTCGGGTTTCAGTTCACCGATCTTTTATTTTCCTGCAGCAGCGTTGCGTATATCGCGCATCAATGCACTAAAATCACTGATACCCATGATAAATAACGCCAGTCAAGGACATTGCCTTCTCATCCGATCATTTAATCGATTAGTTAGAGAAAGTTATTTTGCACATCTGAGTGGCGTTAATGGAATGGACGCCCACCCAACGGCATGGATGTGCCAAAGTGGAGAGTAGTGCTACGTCAACCACCTGAACTGAACGGGAGCGCCCACCATGAAGGTTACGACCATCGGCATCGATCTGGCGAAAAATGTTTTCCAGATTCACGGTAAGCGCGAATTTATCAGCACATAGCGCCCGAATTGAGAGCAAGGCAAGCTGTGTCCATTGATTAACAGTGGACACAGCCCATGACTCAGATCGATTCAGATGCGGCGCTTCTGGCCGTTACGCTCGTAGGTCGCGACGGCAAGCGGCGCTACGACTCGCAATCCAAACGCAGGCTTGTTGATGCCTGCTTTCAACCGGGCGTGTCGGTGGCCGGGTTTGCGCTCAAGGCCGGCGTGAACGCCAACTTGCTGCGCCGGTGGATCAAGCTGTATCAAGAACGCAACGGCGTGGCGGCGACGTCGGAAGTTGTCGCGAATGCGCCTCCGCTTGCCGTGCCGTCGGCGTTCGTGCCAGTCGTCGAGATCAGCCGTCGTGAGGTGGTTGAGCACAAGGACACCGTAAAGCTGGCTTCGGAGCCCACGCGCTCATCGCCCCCGCCGGTGCGCTCGCAGTTGACGGTGGAAATGCCCAACGGCGTAACGCTTCGGCTGGACTGTACCGGACAGGATGCGCCGCTGGTATCGGCGATGATCGAGACACTGGGGCGCTGCGATGTTCAGGCTCGACGCTAAACTCAAGGTGTACGTTCATCGCGAGGCAGTCGACTTCAGGAAGTCGATCAACGGCCTGGCCGCTCTGGTCGAGCAGTCCATGGGGCTGGACCCGTTTGCGCCGGCGCTCTATGCGTTCAGCAACCGGCGACGGGATCGCATCAAGATACTTGGCTGGGGTGGCAACGGCTTCTGGCTGACGATGAAGCGCCTGGAAGAGGACCGCTTCGTCTGGCCGCGCCGGCAGCAGGTGGTGATGGAACTCTCGACCGAGCAGCTTCATTGGTTACTTGAGGGCATCGACATCGATGCGGTGCGTCGTCATCCTGCGCGGCAGTATCGGCACGCGGGCTGATGTCGTGATGCAACATCCGGGACCGGCGTTACAAATTCGGTAAACCCATTCGCCTTGCGGTTTCGCTATCGTGAGCGTCATGTCAGCACACGATCCCACTGCCGGTCTGCCGCCCGAAGTTCTCGCCTATATCCGCGAACTTGAGACCCGCAACCAGCAACTCACTCAACGCGTCGAGCAGCTCGAGGAGTTGTTTCGTCTCGCGCAACTCAAGCGCTTCGCCCCGAGCAGCGAGAAACTCAAAGACCGAGTGTTCGACGAAGCCGAGAAGGTGGCCCTGGCGGAACCCGTTGAAGACGATCCGGACGGCGTCTTTGCGCTGCCCGACACGGGCCTGCCAGCCGTAGACGGCTCAGGCCACCAGAAACGGGGGCGCAAGCCGCTGCCGGCTGATCTGCCGCGTACGCGTATCGAGTACGACCTGCCTGAAGATCAGAAGGTCTGTCCGTACTGCCAGGGTGCGATGCACCGGATGGGTGAGCAGACCTGCGAACAGCTGCATATCCAGGTTAAGGCGTCAGTGCTGCAACACGTGCGCTTCAAGTACGCGTGTCGCCATTGCGAACGCCACGCGGAGCACACGCCCATCTTGATCGCGCCCATGCCGGCGCAACCTCTGCCGGGCAGCAACGCGAGTCCGGCGATGATCGCCACGGTGATGACCGCCAAGTACGCGGATGGCACGCCGCTCTACCGCATGGAAGATGCGTTGGGCCGCTCGAACATCGCGGTCAGTCGTGGCACGCTGGCGCACGGGATCATCCGGCCTG
Organism: Paraburkholderia humisilvae; assembly: GCF_902859855.1. Classification (GTDB taxonomy): domain Bacteria; phylum Pseudomonadota; class Gammaproteobacteria; order Burkholderiales; family Burkholderiaceae; genus Paraburkholderia; species Paraburkholderia humisilvae. Next base: position 960 of record NZ_CADIKH010000140.1, on the reverse strand, counting down.
CCGAACTGCACCTGTCCCGGCTGTACGAGGCATTGCGCGGCACGCTGCTCGCGCAGTCGCTGATCCATGGCGACGAGACGACGGTGCAGGTGCTCAAGGAGGACGGCAAGACTGCGCAGAGCAAGTCGTACATGTGGGTCTACCGCAGCGCTGAAGCATCTGCCAAGCCGGTGGTGCTGTTTGAATACCAGCCAGGGCGTGGGCAACAGTATCCGCAGGCTTTCCTGAAAGGCTATGCCGGTACGCTAATGACCGATGGCTACAGTGCGTGGCGCACGCTCGAAGGTGTCACGCATCCCGGATGCCTGGCCCACGCGCGCCGGGCGTTTGACGGAGGCGTACAAGGCGCTCAAGAAACCCGACGGACGCGCGCGCAAGGCACTCGAATACTTCAAGGCGCTGTATCAGGTCGAGACCCTCGCACGCGGTAAGTTACCCGAGGGTCAAACCCGTGCCGACTATACGTACTGGCTGCGCCAGACGCACAGCTTGCCACTGCTGGAGGCGTTCAAAATCTGGCTCGATGAACAGGCGCCACAGGTGCTGCCCGAAAGCCTGACCGGCAAGGCCATCAGCTACACGCGCAATCAGTGGGAGTACTTGCGGCGCTACGTCGAGGATGGCCATGCTCCCATTGACAATAACGTGCTTCATGCCGCTAGCGGCATGAAGCACGTTATGCCGACTCCCCGATTATGCCGCGTCATGAATCCACGGACACAACGGTTAGGCGGATCTCTGTTCCCTGTCGCTCCGGCTGTCGGCATTAACGGATCTGGAGGTTTGTAACGTGTCGGTGCAACACCACTCACCGTCGCGTGCGCGAGCGCGCGTTCCTTGAGTTGCATGTCGGCGTGCAAATAGATCTGAGTAGTCTCGGAGGACTCGTGCCCGAGCCAGAGCGCGATCACGGTCAGGTCAACGCCGTGATGCATCAGGCTCATCGCGGCCGTGTGCCGA
>NZ_CADIKH010000139.1 GCF_902859855.1 Paraburkholderia humisilvae | reverse complement strand
GATATCTGCTCTTCTTCTGGTGCCAAAGTGATTCCCGCTACAAAAAATGGTGGGAATCACTTTGGCGTGTCACGCCTGTTCATTCAAGGCTGGCCGCCACGAGTTGCTTACGCACAGTGCGCAAGGCTCGGCGAATGACCGCTTGTTGATCTCGCTTGACAGGAGGAGCTGCACCACGTCGATGAATCTGTGTTACGGCCATCAGCCGCATGCGCTATGAGGCGCGTGCGTACTCAAATTCAATCCAACAACGACCAACAGCAATTGCCTGGCGACTCGACAAAGCCATCGCATTGACGATCGAGCGCGAGCGGCAGTTGCGGCGTTGCGAGGCCGATATGCTGCCAAGAGGTACGGCCGGAGGCAGGCAGGCGTTGCAGCGCGCGCTGCTTGAGCCACGGGGCAAGAGACCATCGGAGTACGGTCGTTTTGAGTAATGTCCAAGCAGCCGAATGGATACGGCAACGCCACGGTGGTGGCCCCAAATCGGCACAACACTTCAAGTTGATTGACAAGAACGGCGCCGCGGCCCCCTTGTTCGATATATTCAGCGGTTGCTACGGCCAACTGGAGCGGGGGTGCAAGAGCGGTGGGACAGGTACGATAAGCGGCACATCCGGGACCGCTCGCCCGCGCAACACCATTTCCTTGATGCAATACCGCGTCGTTCGTAATCCGCGGCGAATCGGCGACAAGTCCGTCTCATGTTCGACCTCGGCATGCCGACCGTGTTCTCTACGCCAGTCGACTTGCCGTGGTCAGCGGCCAAGGAGTGAAAGGATACCTGGTGGCGGGCACATGCGCGGCCATGTCAATGGTCGAGCACCTATCGCCTGCTTTCCTTGAGCAGCAGTTTCCCGCACGCTTTCAAGGCAGCCGAGTCGTGCAGCGGCGCCCCTATTCCAGTGATTGAACGAACGCGTCCCATCAGTGATCCCGAGAGCATACGGGCCTTGCGGGTCAACGACATTGAGGCATGCACGTGGAAATCACCAACTTTTCCGTGTAAACCGCCGGATGACGTAGGATAAGAGTTTGATTGTCACGTTGTAGATTCCGCAAGCGCATACATCGGCAGGAGAGCAGTGACATCGTGAAAAAGGTATCAGGCAACTATGCCTTGGGTCGGCCAGTTGAACCGCTGCGATCGCTGTGCCCGCCGCTCAATCAAACTCGCCAGTCCGGCCCGCACCGTATGTTCGCCGGTTCGCTCGCGGGCATCAAGCAGCAAATCGTGCGTGGCGCGTACGCGCGCGGCGCTTGCGCAGGCTGACGGACGCTAATGCGAAGACCTCGGAACACATGACGCCGGCAGACTCCCCAGCGGCAGTCACGGCCGAAGAGGGGTGGCAATTCACTCGAGTCATTGGCAGGAATTCATGCTGCAAGACTTTTTGCTCATTTGTTGTGAACTTCTTTCAGGCGATCCGCGAGCGCCTTATAGTCCCATTCGCTGATGATGCCGCGTTCCATCGCCTGCTCATCGAGTCGTTCCATTAACTCTCCGGCAGCCCGCCGAATCGTCCGGCGCCCAAGTGCGCCTCGCGCGAATCCGCTTTCGAGCGTGCCGATCGCGTAATGAAGAGCCTGCGCGTAACGTTGTCGTTCCTTGGGATCTGCCGTGCTGACACCTCGCTCCACCTCGTTTTTGTTCAATCGATACTGAATTTTGAGGCGAACTTCTTCTCCGATCTCCTTTAGCACGGCCCGACCGGAAACGGTGCTGCGCAGCCTGGCGACGTAGCGTGCAATTCTTCCCGCGTCTTCGGGATGCTCGTCAATGTAGGAGGCGAACGGGCCGAAGAGGCGATCATCTTCGACGACATCTCTGGTCGTGAAGTTCGCGCCGGTGGGCCTCAAGCCAACGAGGGTCTGACTTTTACCACCGCCACCGATGGACCGGGTGGGCGACTTCGCACCAGCGCCCGCGTTATCGCCGTCGGGGAAACCGGTGTTCCCGTAGGACGAGCCGGAACTGCGGGCGGTTGAATTCTGGCGGACAACGTTGCTTCGCATGAAAGTATAAAGTAAATGGTGGGAATGAGAGGCTCACGATATGGAGTCACAATATCGTTGTGTGACTTGATCTCTGTAGCGAAATGGGCGATGCCCATCGGGGCCCGGCAGTGCGCCAAACCATAGCACCGCAGCCCGTTGCGAGAACCGTGGGACGAGTTTACTCGCCCCACTTTGTTCATGGAGGCCGGTTCGATTAAAAGATGCCGATCGTTCCTGTCTCCAGTGGCGCCTGCTGATTCAATGCCTCGTTAATCTCTGGCATCCCGATAAAGTGGTGGTTCAACGGGTCCAACGAGTTGAACAGGCCCGGATCAGCTTGCACTGCGCGCGCCAGCTCGCTTCTGTTGAAATCACTCTGTGACTGACCATTAGGAGACTGGTTTGCCCATTTATCAAGATCTGCCATGCTAATGACTTTGCCGCGGCCCGGCAACGCCCTGTCGAATATGTACGGATTCTCGGTTCCCATAGTATCCATATTGAGCTTAAGTGCATTCAATATCTTGGTGCGATCGCCACCATAGATATTCGTCCCGGTCTGGAGTCTGAGAGAGTTGGTCGCCTTGGTGCCGTCTCCGTCAAACAAGTTTGCGGCTCCCTGGTAGTAGCCTGGTAGCAGGCCAAAATTTACTGATGACATTTGTTTGTGCTCCTTATGTGATTTCGATGCCTCTACGGATTGTTGCGAGCATCCATCTGATTGTTCCTCATTGGTCGAGGATTCCTTGTTCAGCATCCGAAATGACAATCGAGAAATCCGAAATAGACTGGGGGAGGGGGACGTCTAGGCAGGTCATGCAAGTCTGAATTCTTTTCATGCACCCTGCTAGCTTCGCTGTTTCGCAATTTCCCTTGTTCCGAAAACGGAGATGATCACATCGCGCACGATAAAACGTTGCGAACCTTCGCAAAAGATCAACGCGGTTGACGCACAATTCGCAAAAACTTATTATATAACGAATAGATTACGATCAAAAATGTTCACGAAGGCGAAAGCCGCACAGACGATCGAACGCTATAAGGCGTGCTTTGATCGCAGAATAATAATTTAGCAATGGATTATAGTAAAGACATTTTTTCACGTCTTGCGACAGTGCAACAAGCACTTCAATGCGGTTAAGTCGGTAATAACGAGCCTTAAGAGGTCAAATCAAAGAGGCGATCAATGCGAAAAAGATGTGCTTAACAGGCTCGTTGAGTTCGGCAAGGTAATAGCAAAGGGAAACAACGCGATGCGCAAAGCAATAGCCCAATGCGCTTGTACACGTTGAATAGCGCCCACCCGCGGTGTTGATATCACAACGATGGGAAAGACTCAAAAATCTAGGTAAAAGGCAAAGCACCCAAGTGATCGGGTCCCGTATGCGCCTTGCGGCCCTTCTTCCACTCACCATACTTCGCCCGACAACCGCCATACGCTGTGGTTGTTGCAGGACGCCGATGCTATTGTGCGCCGCGTTGAGCGCGTAGACGAACTTCTTGCCGATAGGATCGAGTAAGCGACAAAGGACGCGGCCGGCAAGGCCCCTGCTCGCCGCGAGACTAAATTTCGAATCCGTAATTGACCGGAACGCGGATAAGCTAACCGAGGTCGGGCCGGCACGCCGCTGCCAAAATTGAAATTTAACGTAACAGGCGCACGGTCCAACTTGTCGCCGTGAATAGGGCACTTGGGAGCAAAGCGCGCCATGGCTTATCGCGTGCGCGCTCGTGGCCGGAGCGTTGAGTGGCTTTACTGGCGCCAGGCTCGCAGGCACCTGAAAAAGACCGGTTGCGTGCTCCGGCCAAGCAGCAATAAAGGTTGTATCAGGTTACGCATCGGGTCATAAAAGAAGCACGACATTGCAAGCACCCGCGTTGGTTTTCACGGGACTTTGTCGCTTATCAAATCTGTCACTGAAGCTCACCCGGCCGTATGTAGCTCCTGTAGACCTCCACTCCTGAACTAGGGGAATCGTCCAACTCAGTCTGATCGGCTGCCTTTGAATCACCGTCATTACATTGAGTTTTCGTCGGATCGGAGATGTCGTCGTGCCGGTTAATCTTCCCCGTGCGCGACGAGGGCGGCGTCTGGCTCATGACCCCGCGCCGCTTCCGGGGGAAATTGTTCGCCCCATTGGGATCAAGTGGACCATCAAGAAGAGCAGGAATTCGCAACCTGACCTGCGCGAGCACACGCGCGACGTAGCCATTTGTGAAACCCTTGCCTTGCGAGCCCGTGTTGTAACAAGACAGCGCACGCTGCAAGGCCGCCTGACCTTCCCCCACCGTCAGAGCCGCACGTGCATAGCAATCACCCAAGACCCGCGCGGCCGCGCGCAGATTGGTACATCCGTCGAGCAATTGCGTGCCCGTTAGCCCAAGACCACGGAAGTTGGCCGAATTAATCTGTGCATACCCGACGTCAAAATTCAGCCCTTGCCTCTCCAATCGCTGAACCGCCTCACGCGCCTCCCGCTCAGTGGCAGGTTGCCCGGGAAGTTCATAGTTTCCGTTGATGTTGATCGCGAGCGGATTATTTCGGGACTCCGCGTTCACAAGATAAGCGATCGTCAATGGATGCACATCCGGCGCGCACCGCTCAGCCAGAGCAAGGACTTGTGGCGACAAGCCTTCGGCGCTGTGCGCGACCATGGGAAAGATAACTAGCAGAACGGGGACGAACACTTTGCTGAGTCTCAAGACCGATTCGACGAAACGTTCCGCTATTTGGCGCGACAATAAGCCATCACAGCAGCGTGAACTGCAAGATGGCACGATTCGGTTTCCGAACTCCTCGATCTGGCGAAGCCAAGCCTATGCCAACCCGTTGGAAGGCCTACCTCGCTGGCCGGGGTGACCGACCGGGACACTCCCGGCTTTCCCGACGCGCCGTGTCAATCCGGTCGCGCGAACTGTGGCCAGGGCAATTCACGTCATCCCAAGATTTCCGGCATGAGAGACCGCTCCATTCGATGACGAAAATAACAAATGAGTAACAGCAGTCATCATCCAATGTCGTATGCGAACACGTCGCACCCTCTACGCATCAGCTTGAATCTTCCGCCTTCCATCTGTCGCTTTGAGGGTGTGAAGTCTCTCTATCCGGCACCGGCCGAATCGGCGGCCTGCCGATGGTTCGAATCTTACCCTTCCTTTAAAAATCGTTGAAGTTAACCAGTCTGTGGTTTTCGGCTATTTTCGCATTTCATGTCAATTTACCGATTCCATTGTTCGCGTGCTCCGTACGCAGCCCTGCTTGTCATCCCGCTAGTGATCGCCCGCCCGCAATCCACCGGGGCGCGGTGTCGGCCAACTTGTGAGCGCACCGGCTAGCCGCGGATCGGCGCATGCTGCTCGCGCGACATGCCAGCGACAACGTGGATTGGATCGACTCGGGTGCGCCCAAATCGTAGATGCGCCTGAGCGGACCGACACCTACAAAAAGAATTGCGACCTTCCAGGGGCATCGTTAGGCGAAAAAAACACAACAAGCACGAAACGCGTGGCTCCATGTTAAAAACTGTGAAAGTATGATGTGTGCCAGACGACTGAACCGGTCGCCTCTCTTGCGGCTGCGTACTCTTTAGCATCAAATCGCGTGACAATGACTCGCAGTCAAGGGTGTTCACGCCACCTCGCTACCCGTCGCCTGATTTGCGCAGGATATTGCCGCACGCCCCAATTTCGGATTGCCCGGACCTGATTTCGTCAATGGTCAAGGCACCGGTCTCAAGTTTCTCCAAAATGAAGTTCAGTGGGAGCCGCTCCTGGCAACCGCACCTTCGTTAAATTTACGGGAGAATCAGAAATGAGCCATTGCATGAACGGTACCGCCAACATTCCACCAGCCCCGCCGATGCCACCGGGCGTCCCACCTTATGAGGAACTGTATAATACCCAGATGCAACAGTTGAACGATGCCGCGAACATCGCGCTGAGCAAGAACGGTATGAACAGTATGAACAATTCGGGAAGTAATTGGAACAAGATGAACGGTTCGAACAGTTCAAACAACGTGGGAAACAGTAATGGATCGGGTTCGAACGGCAACTTGTTTAGCGAGCCGGGCGGGGTAATTGTCAACACAAACAAGGCCGGCGTTACATCGCCGCTTATCCGCGAGATTCAGAATAACGCGAGACAAGGAATTCTGCCAACAAACGCGCAGGCGTCCGCAGCGGTAGCGCAGCAAATGGCAGCGATGGAAGCGCAGATTGTAAATCCGAATACACCGAACGATGTCAAGAACGCGATCACAACGATAATTGGTCATATTGACGTGATGAAAGACTTCGGCATGTCCTCGCTGAACGACTTGGCGCACCTTAGCAACCTGACCCAGCAAGCAAACAATTTCCTCGCAAACGGAACCTCGCCCGAGTTCACCTTTCCGATTTATTCGGATGCCAACGTATCTGCAACACTAACGGACCTGGGAAATGGCACCGCGGCCAATTCCAATGCAGCCATTTTGGCACAAAACGCAAAGGGCTAAGACGAGCTCGCGCAGTATGGACAGATCGGCACTCGGAGCTGGTGACAAGATGGATTGAAGCACATCAATCTACGTCTTGTCGCCGGCCGAGTTGCCTCTCTCGCCCAAAGGGTTTTCGTTTTCCGTCTGGCGAAAAATACCGATAGCCCAAAGTTGCCCGTGAAACCTAATGCCCAGTAGACTGGCCGAGCAGATTTTCCTTTGCCCCGTCCGCACGAGATACGCACGGCCCCATAACTGGAGAAATGAAAGGAGCGATCCCGTCCCGAAGCTGCGGCGGAAGCGGCTCGGTATCGACATACCGGTATTAAGTCTCGATGGGATACAAACATCGGCAGGCAACGCCTTGCCTGCATCAGACATGTCAAGAACTTGACGCGTCAACCCCTTCTGCCGCTGAGCGGTCAGCCCGCATGCACCTTGCGCGCATTCAACAACGGAAACATGCCACATCTAACGAATCGGATGCGTGGACCAGATCCGGAATTTTGCGCCCGTTCGTCTCGGACCGCACATTTGTATCCCCCCGCTTACGCCTTGATCTGGCTCACTGAATTGTGAGGCGTTACGTCGGCGTCACCCATGCCCCTGTGAAAATCAACCACATCCCTTAACTGCTGTCATGGTGCAATCATGAGACGACGCGCGAACGCGACGATCGCGGTCCGTAGCCGCACCCGGCTACTGGGACCTGTGCCTGCTGTGCGCCGTTTGAGCCAATTGAGCGTGAGCAGGTAAATCGATGGGGAAATGACCCGCCCCTGCTATGCGTGGTGTTCGTCGGCGACACGCGCCTGAACGACCAGCTGCGGTGCGACGATGCCTTCGGCGCTGTATGGTAGTGGTTCGACATGGACAGCACGGCATAAAGTCGGACGCTGCCAGTCCGCATTGACGCCTTGTCCTGGGGCCGTAGCGCGCACAGCACGTCCGTCCCAGTCGGCGTCGATGAGATCGACACAGCTCAGTTCCCAGTGCGCATCGCAGACGCACACGTGTTGCAGGTGCCGGTAAGCCGCGGAGATCTCGAAGCGCGTACCGGCCGGACTCATGGTGCCGTCCGAGCGCCGCCGGCTGCGCGATACGTCGATACTGAATGCGGCACGCAGTGCATCGCTCGACGGGCATTCGCGTGCGGCATCCGGGCGGGCGACATAGCGTTTGAGCGGCTCGATTTCGAAATGACCCCAGCAACCGACCGTGACAGAAGCTAGCGCAACGCGATCCCGCCGCCGCACTACTATTCTGAGAGCCCGTTTGAAAAATCACAGATGAGCGATTCTGCGTAAGAACAGGCTGCCCATCGCGATGTGAATCATGGCTTCAGACACGTCGGCGCGTTGCTCGTAGTTCCTGACC
>NZ_CADIKH010000138.1 GCF_902859855.1 Paraburkholderia humisilvae | reverse complement strand
CGCATGCTCGGGCGTGTCACCGCTTCGCAGATCGCAGCAGCATCGGCCGCGTCGTTCTTGCCGCGCTTGCCCGACATGCGGTAAGGCGCGACAAGACTGGGCGCCATGAGCCTGACCGTATGCCCGTGCTGCTGGAACACGCGGGCCCAGTGATGTGCGCCGGAGCATGCCTCCATCCCGATGAGGCACGCTGGCAACTGCGCGATCAATGCCACCAGCTGATCGCGCGGTACACGCGGCTTGATCAGCATCGCTTTACCTGCTTCATCTACACCATGAATGGCGAAAACATTCTTGGCAAGATCGATTCCGATAGTGACAATAGACATGGACTTCCCCTCTCGCTGGTGTTGATGAACGTTCGCAACCTCATCATGGCACGTCGATGCTGACTCGCGGCTTCCGCCGCAGCCTCGGGACGGGGAAGTCCCTTTCATTCTCTAAATGTAAAATATATATCGCAGTCCCAGCATAATATGGTAAGACCTGCGGAAAATATGCTGTTCCTGGAGGCCGCGGGCGAATTGCCGGAGATCACATGGCGAAATCCACACCCTAACGACCCGCGTCCAGCCTCTGCGCAGGTACGCAGCGGATACCGCGTCTCCGATCACAAATCCGAGGGGCAAATCCCTTCGCCGAGCCGTGTTACGTCAATTGCGATGCTGCCGTAAGCGGCAAACCGTGTTCTGATTCATCCATACTCGTTTTTCAAAGACGAAGTAGACGCTACAAGATCTGAGTCCGCCAAATGGAATGGCGACGCTCCACGACGCGTTTTGAGACGTATCGATAGGAAGCGAACAGCAGCCATCAGCTGGTGTTAAATAGGAATACGTTCAGTAGCGGTGCAGGTATGGCCGGTGCAAAAAATACACCACGAGTGAAAAGAGTCACATCCGAAATTGATACTGACCAGGCCCTGCCCGTTAACCCAATCAGGGTGACGGCGCGCTCGTCTCCGAGTGCCGGCCCTTCGTTAGCGGGACGCTCGTTTGAGCGTCCGTATTGCCCGGATTGGGACTGCGCGGATAGTGCGTCGCCGCCGCGCGTATCAATGCCGGCGCCGGGTCAATCGGCAGGGAGGCTGCGGCAGCGGCTCACCTTCCACAAAAGCTGTGCCGCAGCGCACGGCAAATGCAAAGGCGGACTCGCGGTTCGCGAACTGCCCCAGATCACCTAACGAAGTGGTTTCGCCATCCTCTTTCTGAAGGACTACACGCGCGATGAAAGTGTGCCCCATCGTTGAAACCGAGGGTTGTACAGTTATGCCATGGTGAAGGAAATGCATAAGTTATCCTAAATAAAGTAACATTAATATTGACAATGCGACACAGTGCCGAAGGATGAATCGCGGCAGCGTGGCATGGCCCGGTTTTCGTGCCGTGGCGTCAGCTTGCACACCGTCGGGCACATCAAGCACGTCATGACTCTCACCCGTTGAGAGCAGTCAATCTGTAACTATCTGATGTCAAAGCAGTTCGGATCTGTCGGTGCGGATAGTCCAGAGGGAAGCGAAAACTCGCAATTTAATGGTATGGAAAGTAACTTTACTCGACACACCAGTTGCAGGCCAGGATGCCGGATAAGCTTCGAGGGACCGCACCACCAGTTCTCCGTAATGATGTTGAGATTCGTAGACCATTGAATCGACCCGGATCATCAGTTGTAGGGTTCGCAAGGGTGCGAAAGGTTGTAGCCGCGTCGAAAATGACGACGAAATCGCATTTCACGATCAGTTTGCTTACCTAAAGAGGTCTGTTCGCGTGTCTCTTGAACCATGTGACCTACTTTAGCCCTTGCGAGACGACGATATGTCAAAGATTGTGATGTTGACGAACGGGAGGGGGCGTGTCGTTACTTTTATTCAACCGTCGGAATGCGGAAGTCGTCACAGGACACGTCCAGAACACAGTACAACATCCCGTACATAGATTTTAGTAATTGTCGAGCTGCAAGTACGGCCGCAGCAGCGTAAAAACCACCCCGGGCCATCTCGTTGAGCGTGCCGGTACCGGCAGAGATTCTCAACCTGCACTACGGCTAAAAAAGGGCGCACCAAAGCAGGTGCGAGCGCGCTCCGTCAGCCGCGACACCGCCCGTGAACCCCTCGTCATCGGGAATTTTGACCAGGAGGTGCGCCCATGGGTATGCGTGATGATCTGCTCGTGGCTGAGCAGGCTGCGCAGTTGACGCTGCCGTTCTGAAGAAAAAAGGTTTGGCGGGTAGCGCCGGCATGTCGGACACTCGATCGCGCTGTCTTGGAGCGGATAGCCGCGGAGAGTCCATTTGAGGGTCCGTGCGGTGCATTTTGCTTGCGGACGAATTGCTCGGTGCACTCACTCAGATGCGTCACGCTGGCATGGCTTGCATGGCGCCGCGCCCGGCGCGCGTAGCAGAAAAATCGGAGTCTGATCTGTTGCTGCGACGCGGTTGCTGCGGCGCGCCCCGATTCAGCGCTGGTGCGGGGCAACACAGGAAGCTGCGGTACGCGATGGTGATCTCCGTGATCGGCGACGAAGGCGCGCATTGCGGCTTGGCGATGGCTCACGTACATCGGACGCTCGGCCATTCTAGCGGCGGGCGCGCAGGGATGGTGGGTCCGCGTGCAGCGCGTGAACGGCACCGCAGTTATTCGACGCATTTCGCAAGCGCCTGCCGGGATTAGGGCCAAGGAACCGAAAGCCCATTCTGCAGGGTGCCAGAAAAGTAAAGTGTAAAACCAAAGGGAAATTTACGCGTGGAGGCTGCTTATACTCTTCGCGATTCCTCATGAATCGCTGCAACGCGCTGTACTTATTTCATAAATTTTACGAAAGTAAGGGGGAGATTGCTGGGCTTGCCGGGACGGAACAATCCGGGGCCAGCGACACGCTAAAACGCCAACCGTTTAACGGAGCGGCGTCGCAGGCGCCAACGCATTTTCTCGGCTACGGAATCATCGGCCGCTAGCTGAATCCTGTAATCAGGGTTTACGCGCGAATAATTTAAAAAGTATAACTAACAAATCCTAAAAGGTGAAATGCATGATTAGCAGAATAACCAACCGTCGGACTTTATTACGCGAGCGCTGCTCTGTTATGAAGCCAAGCGCGGGCTGGCTGGCCGCATTGGCGTATATTGCGACCATTCCTTCATTATCGTTCGCCAATTGCACAACGGTAAATAATTCGACGACGTGCGATACGAGCGTTCCGTCGCCATGGTCCCGTACGATCGGAGCTGGGCCAGGCACCGCTTCAGGGTCGACAGTGACGGTAGGCGCGAACGCCCGGGTCGCGATGGGCGATGCGACGGCGATTGCGCTTTCGGACAATGCCACTATCGTCGTTCAGTCGGGCGCGCAAGTGACAAACAGCGCCCGGGTCAATGACGGCACCTACGGCACAGGGGCGAATACGATCGAGTTCCGCAACAATAGTACGTTGACGGTAGAGCAGGGCGCGGCCGTTATTTCGGGCGGAACCGAAAGCATTGCGGAAGCCGTCAATCCGCTGGGCACGGGCAATGCCATTGTTAACAACGGGACGATCCAGGGCGTTAACAGTGCTGCAATCTGGTTCGAGAACACAACTGGTTCAAATACCGTTATTAACAATGCGACCGGGTTGATCGAGGCGCCCGGAAGCGTAATGGGAGCATCTGGCAATGGCGCCGTCGATTTCACCAATCGGGGGCGTGTCATCGGGAGTCTAGATTTTGCCGGCGGCAACGATGCTTTGCGTCTTTACACCGGCTCGTCGGTAAGCGGAAGCATCGATGGTGGTGGTGGCAACAATATATTGACGCTGAACGGCGCCGGAACGGGCATGTTAGCTAACGTCACGAACTTCCAGACGCTACAGAAGCAGGACAGTGGCATCTGGACGATTGGTGACTCTATCCGCACGATGGGAGTCAGTTCGGCCGAGGTGCGACAGGGAACGCTTGTGCTCACAGGCGACAACTCGGAGTACACCGGTACGATGCTCGTCGACCAGGAAGGGATACTTCAGGGGACGTCACGAAGTTTGCCGCAGGCGATTACCGATAACGGTTCAGTGAAATTCGCACAGGCCAGCGATGGAAGTTATGCGGGGGTCGTCAGCGGTACAGGCTCAGTAGAGAAGGACGGTACCGGCAAACTTGTACTTCTGGGCGGCAACACGTACACCGGCGGAACTGTGCTGACGCAGGGCGTGCTTTCCGTGTCCGCGGATAGCGCGCTCGGCGGGAAAACAGGCGGCGTGACGTTTAATGGCGGCACGCTCCAACTCGGCAGCAGCTTTGACTTAGCGAGTACGCGAGCGCTATTGGTTGCCGCTGGCGGCGGCACGATTGATACACAAGGCTTCCAGTCGACGATTGCGCAAGACCTGAGGGGCACAGGTGCGTTGTTCAAGACAGGTGCGGGCACCTTGACGATAGGTGGCTCGCTCGTTGGCTCGCTCACCGCCGAAGTGCAACAGGGTACGCTGGTGCTAAATGGCCGCAGTGCGCAACATACCGGCAGCGTGACCGTCGACGCGCATGCCGCGTTGCAGGCGAGTTCGCACAGCCTTCCGTGGACGGTGACCAACAACGGACTGATGCAATTTCAGCAGGACGCGGACGGCACGTATGGTGGGCTGATAAGTGGAACTGGCGTCGTGGAGAAGGGCGGGCTCGGCACGTTGACGCTCTCGCCAGGCTCGGCGACCGGCAATACCTATACCGGCGGCACGATGCTAAAACAGGGTGTGCTGTCGGTAGCTGCTGATAACGCACTTGGCGGTGCGGCCGGAGGCGTGACCTTCGATGGCGGCACGCTACAGCTTGGCAACAGCTTCAACCCGGCCGGCACCCGCGCGATCTCAATTGCGGCGGGTGGCGGTACAATTGACACACAGGCTTTCGTGTCCGCGATAACGCAGAACATCACCGGTACCGGTGCATTAACCAAAGTAGGGGCAGGGACGCTGGTGCTTAATGGGGTGAACAGCTGGTTGGGCGGCACGACGGTGAGCGCGGGCGCGCTCGGGATCGGCGATGCATCGGCGACCACCGCATCAATCACTGCTGGCGCGAGCGTTGCAGCTGGCGCAACGCTCGGCGGCTACGGTACCGTCAACGGTGACGTGACCAACAAGGGCACCGTCGCGGTCGCCGACGCGTTGGTGCAATTTGCAGGTGGCGCGCACGGTAACTTCACTATCAATGGCACCTTGACGAATGCGAACCTTGTGCAGATTGGTGGTGGCCAGAACGCCGGCAATTCACTCGTCGTTAACAGGTACATCGGAAACGACGGGGTCATTGCACTGAATACCGTTCTCGCGGGAGACAGCGCTGCATCGGACAAGCTGGTCGTGAACGGTGGCAGGGCAACAGGTGCGACCACGTTGAAGGTAAGGAACGTTGGGGGGCAGGGCGCGCTGGTTGCGTCCAACGGGATTGAGGTCGTCGCCGCGACGAACGGTGCGACCACCGATGCTGGCGCGTTCTCACTCGCAGGCGGAACTGTGAAAGCGGGTGCCTACGAATACTATCTCGCCAAGGGCGGCGTGACGCCAGGCACGTCGGAGAACTTCTACCTGCGCAATACCGTGCTCGCAGATCCGAACGGCGGTGGCACAACCGCCGCGCCGGGCACACCCGCACTTCCTGTCACAGATTCGGCCCCGGTTACGCTCTTCCGCCCTGAGGTCGCCCTTTACGCAGAGCTTCCTTCCGTCGCCCGGCAGCTCGGGATGATGCAGATCGATAGTTTCCACCTGCGCCAGGGCGAGCAATCTCTGCTTGGCGAGACCGGCCCTTTGCCGGCGGCGTGGGGACGTGTATGGGGCGGACACAGCACATTGTCGCAAGACGGTGACGTCGTCCCCCGGTTTTCTGGCTCCATGACGGGAACACAGATTGGTCAGGACCTCTACGCGAGTACGACGCCGAGTGGTCACCGTAACCACTATGGTCTGTTGCTTGGTTTTGGACGCGCCACAGGAGATGTCAGAGGCTATGCAGTCGGCGTGCCGGATACCGAGGTCGGCCATCTCGGCGTTAGCGCATATAGTGTTGGCGGCTATTGGACTCATATCGGACCGGGCGGATGGTATAGCGATGCGGTGGTATTGGGGAGCGCGCTGGAGATCGATTCGTCGTCGCGCGACGGAATCAGCTCGACGACGCACGGGAAGGCGGTGACCGGTTCAGTCGAAGGAGGTGTGCCGTTTGCGGTGGGGCGCTCGCTGACGCTCGAGCCACAAGCTCAATTCATCTGGCAACACCAGACGATCAGGGATCTGAACGACGGAATTTCCAATGTCACCTTCAGCAACGGCAATACTATGGTCGGTCGTCTCGGTGTGCGCCTAGCCGGCGTCTATGAGGCGGTGCACGTGTTTTGGCAGCCTTATCTGCGGTTCAGCCTTTTGCGTTCGTTCGGGGGCAGTGATAAAGCGACTTTTGGCGGCGTCACGCCGATCAGCACGTCGGTTGGCCAGACGACTGGGCAGGTGGACGCGGGCATGGTGGCAAAGCTGACGAAGCATGGAAGCGCCTTTGCGACGGTCAGCGTCAGTACGAATCTCGGCTCGGAACACCAGCGCATCGTCACTGGAAACGTTGGGGCGCGCTGGGCTTGGTAGCGACGATCCGGCGCCGGACACTGATTCGGCGCGCATATCGCGTCCAGAGGGCGCATGCACCTTTAAACCGCGGCAAAGGCCAGCGACGGGAATCATGTCTTTGCCTAGATATACGAGCATCGCGGTTGGATGGTCGCGATATGGGATGCGTCGCAATTGACTCGATCTCGCAAACGAGAGGCAGCTCACGCTGCTCGCAGCTGTCGCCGACGAATGCCTGATCGTGCTCAGGTACGGGCTCACATCGCGGCGGGCCGGTCGGTGGTGTTCCCATTGGAATGTCGGTCATCGCACGGGCGAGCAACTGAGTTCAATTATCTGCCGAAATTTGCTCTAACTCGTCCTTATGGAAAACGATTGGTCAAGATTGGTGAAGCAGCGCAGATGCCCGGCGTTGCGGTGTCCATCCACAAGGGCGGACAGCCGTCCTTCGAGGGAGAACTCGCGAGGATGTGCCCGAATTCATCACGGTCTTTTCTGCACGCCTGTACGGCTCGCCCAGCAAAAAGAACACGAAGCTTCCGACGCGCTGAAGGAGCCGCCAGGTGATTGTTCGCGTTCACAAAGTCCGCCTGGACCCGACCGCAGAGCAGGTAAGGTATTTCGCTCGTGCATGCGGCGTGGCTCGCTTCGCCTACAACTGGGCGCTGGCGGAATGGACGCGCCAGCACAAGGAGGATGGCAAGCCGAACGAGGCCGCGCTCCGCAAGCAACTGAACGCCATCAAGGCCGTCGGATTCCCGTGGATGGCAGAGGTAACGAAGTGCGCTCCACCGGTCGTAATCAGGAATGTTTGGCTCGCGTTCGACCACTTTTTCCGGGGCGTGAAGCTCGGCCAGAAGCCGGGCTATCCGCGCTTCAAGCGCAAGGGAATCCGCGATTCGTTCTGCACGGGCAACGGCCCTGCAGACAAGGCGAGCCACGCGGTTCAGGTGTTGGCAAATCCGTGAAACTCCCGCGCTGCGGTATCGTTCGCATGCGCGAGGATTTGCGCTTTGCTGGGCGCGACCGCGAGCCGCATGGCCGATGGTTGGTGTGTAGGTAAGCGTCTAGGCAACCTTGCAATTACCCACTTCTTTTTAGCGCGAGTTCATAGCCAAACCGGATGTCGGTTAAACGTCGCATTCCGCGCCACATGACGGTATTCCCTGGCGGAGGATCATTGGCACGCGCAAGGTGGCCCCCGAGCTGCGCGAGCCTGATAACGTTGCGCAAGAGCGGCGGTGCCTGTGCGTTGCGGGGCGTATCGTTGACGACGCGCTCAAGCAATTCGATTTCAGTCTGCGTGAA
>NZ_CADIKH010000137.1 GCF_902859855.1 Paraburkholderia humisilvae | reverse complement strand
GTGGCGGGAGCTGGAAACGTGACCATGGCAGCCGGACTGAGGTCCAACCGCGAAAGCGGTGGAGAGACCACCGGAGCCTACCGTGCGCGCGCCAGTTCTCGACCCTACCTTAGCGCAGTAACCGCAGCCGCGGTGGGCGCCCTGAAGAAACCAGGTCGGATCACCGCTTTGGTAAGCTGGGGCGTCGTACCGCCGAAGACCGACTCCCCTTTGGGGCTATCAACGCCCGATTCTTAGCGTGGTCTAAGGTCACGTCGGCGACATTGGTGAATTCGTGCAAACGGATTTCCCGCTTGAGAGGTTGAGCAATGACGACGTACCGTCGGCGGCGCGACACTCTTCCACTTATAATGGAGTAGTCAATGGCACAGCGCAGCCGGGTAAACAGGATGGAAATTGCCAGCCCCAATGCATCGGGAATTGATGTTGGCTCAGCGAGTCACTTTGTTTCCGTACCGCCAGACCGCGACGATGAGCCAGTTCGGGAATTCAAGAGCTTCACCGAAGCCTGGAGCATTTGGCGGATTGGCTGGTTTCGTGCGGCATTGACACGGTGGCTATGAAGTCGACCGGTGTGTACCGGATTACGCTGTTCGAGTTGCTGGAGTCGCGAGGTCTGGATGTATTTCTGGTCAATGCCCGCCACGTGAAAAATGTCTCGGGTCGCAAGTCCGATGTGCTCGACTGCCAATGGTTGGCAGCGGTGGCAGATGCTGCGCCGCTGGCGGGTTGAGCGGACAACTGTTGGGCGGCCGTCATGCGAGCGCCTCCTGGATTTTCTTTGGGGTAACCGACAGGTGCCTGAAGCGATGTGCCGTTGCATGCGCGATCGCTCCAACCACAGCGTTCATCACCACTTCGGCAACGCCCCTGGGCGGATCGGATTCAGAGAGCGCAGGCAGAACCTCGCCGGTCTGCTTCCAGACCGCGACGTCGCTCGCGAGCGGAACCTTATAGCGGTTGAAGTTCCAGGTTTCATTCCGGGGCCATCTTCGTAAAGCGGCAGGTACTCGTCCAGCGCATGACCGATGCCCACGGCAATTCCGCCCTGTAACCGGCCGGAAACGAGCTGCGGCGATATCACGTTGCCGCACTCCATGATCGAGTGATGGCTCAGAAGTTCTACATCGCCACTGGCCTCGTCCACGACAAGTGGCCTTGCCCCTGTTTGACGGATACCTTAACCGATTCGCCGAGCCTGTTTGCAAGAGCCGTACAAACAGACCGGAAAACCACATGTCAACTCTCCTCAAGTAAAAACAGCAACGGGGCACATGCCCCCCCAGATCCACTTCGTCTGGAAGACCGAGACGTTAATCCATCAATTCTGAAACTGTCGAAACCTGACATTTACAAAATCACCCCTCTTGTGAATCTCGGAAGCAACACCTACGATCATGACGACGCGTCGCTCCCCCACCACGGCATTAACCTAATGGAGAATTCCATGACTACCGTTGTTATGGTTGAACATATTGAATCGAAGACACTCCTTATTTACGATCCGAACTCCACCTTCAAGAACAAGCTGTCATTTAGCAAAAAAACCCCTAAAGGTGCATCCTTTAGTTGGACAACCAATCTGTCGGTTGACGATATCAATTCATCAAAAATCACGGGAGCAACGTTGAAGGTTCTGCTCGACAAGGATCCGTCCAACGGCTTATTTATTTCCTGCAGTAACCCTGTTACTGCAGGATCGCCACTCTCTCTCGCAAGCTCTAATGCTGCTCTTTTTGGTTACGCCGGTCCCGCCACTGACGGTTCTGGAGGCCAGACCGTCAGCGTCAACAATAGCACCGGCTGCTTCCTCAATTCCGGCAATACCGGTAGCGACGACAGTACAGTCATCGTTGGCGTACTGGGTCAGGGGATCCAATTTAGTGTTATCCCTAGTTAGCGCATGCATTAACTGAGAGGCCTGGCTACAGTCAATGCGCTTAGTGATTGATGCTTTTGACTGGAGCTTGGCGCCCCCGTCTCGCGCAAAAAGGGGGATGCCGTGGCACGGTGCGCTCGCGCAACTTACGACTGACTTTGGCGCGCTTGTCTGCCTGCATGACGCATCGGCAAGCGGCGCGTTAACGGTCAAGCTGCGCGCTCACGCACAGGCGCCCGGCATTGCCGACGTGTTGAGCGGCGAACGGCGCCGCAGTTTCCCGCGCCGTTCGCGGACAGCCGCACGACTAATGGGTGTCGCAATAGGAAGCTTTAACAAGTGCGATGCGTGTCGCCGTCCGCCGGACGTAAATCCGCAACGTAGTGGATGGCAAAGCTCTTCTCTGCCTTGTCACGTTCACCCCCTGAACATCGGAAGGTGAAGCTGTGACCTGCTGTGTGACCAGCAGTTGACTACCCGAACGTGCGCGACTGGTAACAGTCGGGCTCGAAGCTTCGGGGACGACGTACCCGCCTTATTGGCGATTCCCACGGGCGGCCGGAAGGGATCGACACTGCCAGCAGCCGTGCGGTGTGGGGCCAGGCAAGTTCCGCATGGTGCGACACGTGCTGCTGCCCGTGGTGTGTCGAGCCTCAAGCAGTAAAGGGCAGCAAAGCTCGTTTTTGTCTTGTCACACTTCGACCGTTGAAGATTTGGCGATCGAAACTGTGACCTGTTGTGCGACCAACAGTTGCCTTCTATGAGGAGAAGATATTCAAGGCTTTTTGGCTTCCGGACTCTTCATTGAATCAGTACATTTTCTGTCATGTTGGACGTGGCCCTCGTCATCCAGGCGCATTGGGGACGAAACTATCTCGCACGTGTCTTAAGCGAGTTGCGCACGTGAGACATTCAACGTCTCACCGCCTTCTATCCGCCCAGCGGGGGGAGTCGGCCGCATCCTATGCGCGTTACGCTGGAAAGGTTCACCAGGAGTATGCCCCTATATCATTCGGTTGCTGTCGAGCAACCCGGCAACTGCTCGGGCATATTCCGTTCAGACCGGCAAGTACCTGTTTCATTGATCCTTTGCTTGCTGCGCTGCCTTATTTAATAGGTATCCTTATCGCATTTTAAGTTCAGCACCTTTGGGAGTCACACCTTGCTCGAGGTAGCGCCATAGGGCGATGACCAGGCGGCGTGCCACCGCGACGATCGCAATACGTCGGGCGCGTCGGTTGGGGCCTGTGCCCTTGGCGCGCTCGTTGAACCAGCGGGCGAGCAGGGTGCCGGGCTGATACCGTATCCATGTCCATGCCGTTTCAATCAGTAACGCGCGCACGCGGCGGTTACCTTGTTTGCTGACGCCCTGATCGATCTGGGTCTGGCCGCTGTCGTAGGGGCTGCGGGACCAGGCCGGTACAAGCACCCACCTGGCGGCGGTTGGCGAAGCGTCTCCAAAAGAGCTCCAGCGCGAGTCTCGAGCCGCTAACCGGACCGATCCCGCGCAGGTGTGTGAGGTGATCAATACGCTGGCGCGCACGTTCGGGAAGATGGAGGGGGTAGGCCTTTTCCAACGCGGCCGCCTGCTTCTCGACCAGCGCCAGCCGCTCGCACTCGCCCAGCAGGCGTTCGTGGAGTTCGTCGGGCAGTGGTGGCCATCGTGACAGCGCACGTCACGACCTGCGAGGCGGGCGGGGAATTTACGGCTGTTGACATTCGAGCCTGTCCGAATTTTAGTGTGTCGAGGTCATGAGACGACAACGGAAATTACGTGCTATGACCGAAGCAACTGTGACCAGGAAGAGCAAGAACACGAAGGCGCCGAAGCTGTTCCCCGATGAACTGATCGATCAACTGCTGGCGCAGATTCAGAACAAAGATGCCGAGTCGGTTCCCGGCGAATCGGGCCTGGCCGGGTAACTGAAGAAACAACTGGCTGAGCGCATGCTGGCGGCGGAACTGATTCATCACAGGAGCAGGTCATCCCATTCTTCGCCTATCCACCGGAACTGCGACGGATCATCTACACGACCGATGAAATTGACAAGCCCCTGCTCAATATTTCTATGAAGTCGGCGTTCCCGGCCACGACAGCGGTGCCTCGTGTCCCTTGGGACGCGCCTGCTTCCATCGTGAGAACAGCCGTTGATAGGTGCGCTCGGCCTGTTCGGCAACGGCCCGTTCCTGGTCGCGTACGCTCTTCAGGCTGTAAGCCGCAGCCGAACCCTTGCGCGAGCCGTGTTGCGCCGGCATGCCGGACTGCAACTCCAGGGCGCGCAGCTTGTGTGCAGTCAGGGCAGGACGGTCCCATGCGAACGGCTCATTGCGCGTGAGCACGTACCACATGATGACCGCCAGTTTGCGTGCCGTCGCGACAATGGCGATCTGCTGGCCGCGGCGATCGCGCACGCGCAGGAAGAAAGCGCGTAGAGGGCCGGGCGCCTGCGCTGCACCCCTGGCTGCCTCGACGAGCAATGCCCGTGCGTACGAACGTCCCCGCCTGGTGATGTGGCCATGCCTGGTGGGCGTTGGACCCGACTGATAGACCGACGGGTTCAGCCCGAAGTAGCTCACCAGCTTCTCCGGATTGGGAAACCGCTCGACAGCGCCGATCGCCGACAGCAGGCCGATTGCCACAGCGGTATTCACACCGGTAATGGTCAGCAGTCTGCACAGCCGCCCGTCGCCAATGCTCGCTTGCGCCAGTGCCTGGTCCACCTCGCGCAGATCGTCACCAGGACGGTCCAGTTCTCGCAGCCGTTGCTCGACTCCCAGGCGCTCGTCCATAGGCAGCGGTTGGGCACCGAGCCACACGCGTCCCTTCCTGCCGAACAGATCAGCAGCGGAACACCGCTCGATCAGGTGCGCGGCCAGCACAGCATGGACTTCGTTCTTCAGCCTTGTGCGTTGGCGCACGAGTTGTGACCGGCGCGAGACCTGCCGGCGTAACGCCAGGGTATTCTCGTCGGGCATCCACACTTCCAGCAGAAAACGGCTCGCATACAGCTGTGCCAGCACTGCCGCATCAATCTTGTCAGTCTTGACGCGTGCCTCGGCGATGAGCCGCACCAGCAGGGGATTCGCAATCGCGACACGTGCGACGTGGGGGCGCAGCACGTTGACAATCGCAGCGGTATTGCCCGTTGCTTCGAGAACTACATGATCGGTACTGCGCAACCCTGCGGCAAAGCGCTCGACTTCGTCGCGTCTTAGCTCGGCATGACCGCCGGCATGCAGCACGCCGTCCTCGAGATACGCGATCTCAGCCACGGAGCGCGAAACATCCAGCCCTACGATTCGCATAACCGTTCTCCCATTCAGATGAATGTCGGGAGCCGGTGGGACAGCACGACAACTACGGATTCGCGCTCGCAGCGCAACCGGGCGGGTCGCAGGGGCGGCCAACTACTAACACGAGCTCGCGGCTCATCGTATAAGAGCGGCCTGCCCACCCGAAGTGCTCCCCGGTGCCCCTTGTCCCGGATGGTCACACCATACGCCGGAACTGCTTGGCGCGGGACCGTGAGGCACCGGCTATATCATGCCGGTTACCAACGCGATCGAGAGCATGCACATGCAGCTTCGCAAGATCGTGAAGAACCGCGGCCACTTTCCCAGCGACGCAGCCGCCAGCAAACTGCTGTACTTGACCTTGCGCAATATCGAAAAGGATTGGAAGATGCCACCTATCACCTGGCGGCAGGCAGTCAATCAGTTCGCCATCCTGTTCGGGAGAGATTCACCGCTGCCATCAGCTGAGATTTATAACCGACTTAGCACACAAAATTCCTGACACCTCCCCCACCCGAGGTCAACCCGCCACCAGATGACACCGTCCTCCGAACGCGGCCCGTCTTCATCTGCCGACACTGCGGAGCACCGATGATCGTCATCGACATCCTCGCGCGCAGCGCCCCGATCCGCATACCGCCGATCCGCTGGACTCAGACATGATCGCAACAGTTGCTCGATCTGCCTGTCGAACGTCGGCTCTGTGGCAACGCGCCACGAGCGGACCTTTGTGCGTGTCGCTTCGCGCAGTCCCTTGCACGTCCGCTTCGCCACCACAATTGCGCCACGGCACCGCTTCATCACTGCGTCAGCGCGCATCAAGCATCCCGCCTGGCCCCGCCGCATCCGGCACCGCGGAGCATCCTGACCGATCAATCTCCATAGCCGCCAAGCTCTAACCGCATCGGGGCACTCCGCAGTTTCCTCCATCGAGGCTTATTCGACGCCTTCCAACGCGTGCAGAACCACCGTCACGTTCCTGTGGCCAATGGCAGGCATCGAATAATAACCCTTAACGCCCTGCGTCTCATTCTCCGAGCGCGACGATCGGCTTGGATACCCGTAGCGACCCGGAAGAAAGTCTTCTCCGTCCTCGAAGCGGACAGACAGTCGTGGCCAAACCCGAATGCGCCTTCATCATGAAGTTCGACTCAGGTGCAACATCGTTTTAAGCTGACCAACCTCCATACCGCCGAGATTGCGGAGCGTTGGATTGTTCCCGCGGGTGAGAGCCGAGACGCTTCCATCGTCGACGAGGCCGATTTCCCTCAAGACTGCGACTGCACTGGCGTACAGCGCTGACAGGTTACCATCAGCAATCTTGATGGCGCCCCCTAGGCCAAGACTCTTAACTCCAATTACGTACGTGCCGTCTACGACCACCTTTCCGACACAATCCCCGGATGTTGCTCGCGCGATCGCCAGGTCACAGCGGCCGCTCCCTGAAACCA
Organism: Paraburkholderia humisilvae; assembly: GCF_902859855.1. GTDB lineage: Bacteria > Pseudomonadota > Gammaproteobacteria > Burkholderiales > Burkholderiaceae > Paraburkholderia > Paraburkholderia humisilvae. The sequence continues at coordinate 1,397 of NZ_CADIKH010000137.1, read as the reverse complement.
TCTCGGGGTGTGCTGCCATCGCCGCGAAAATTTCGGACAATATGGCATCTTCCTTTGCGCTCCCCCCGATGCACCAGAAGCGAGACGGGCCCACATCATCGCAAGGCGAGACAACGGCATGCCGATGTTAGGTACGCTGCATCCGTCCGTGCCAAACCAAAGCCCTGCCGCGCGCAGCCCGGATAGCCGTTCGATCTCCCGAACGATGTCTTGCTGTAACGGATGACAGTCTGCGACGTAGTCAGCGTGATCGTGACCGTGCATACAGCAATGCGCAGGAATCCAGTGTGCTTCCCTGAACAGTTATTGTGTCGTTGGTCAAAGCGACTTCCAGTGAGGGGCAAGTTATCTTCGCCATACTGAATTGGCAAATGAACTCCGCAGCGTAGATCCTGTTCCGATAAGTCAATCTTCGAAAGCATCGAGCTGACCGCTGCCACGTGGGACTCTTCGCCCGAATGGCTTCCGCACAAAAGCGCCACTTCTGAATCAGAAAATCCGAAATGTGATGGCCCATGATCCCGCACGAATGGAATCGCCTGAAAAGGCTGATGGTCGAACGTGAGAACACATAGGTATGGGGATCGCCACACCATGCAATCAGCGAGCCGTGGGCGTCCGTAACTGCAAGCGACCCCCAGTGACTGCGCTCAACGTAATCATTACGCGTAGCCGCAGCTAAAAGAACGTGTTTTGACATTGTGATTTATTCGCAATGCGATCGCCGCGTAGACGGCATTGGTCGCTAAGTCTTCCGTGTAAACCAAGTAAGAGCAATGGATTGAAATCATCTAGCGTCCACGCGCCGTCCGGCGTTCCCGCTTCACACGTCGGTTTGCTCCGCCATCTCCAGCGCGTCGTCAACCTCGATACCCAAGTATCGAACTGTACTCTCCATCCTATTGCCTGCGGGCAATAGGATGGAGAACACCGCGCTCTATGTCCAGGTGGCACCGACCTGCTGCGCGAGCTCACCAGGGATTGCGTGCCGCCCCGGCTCCTTCCTGCCCGCGCGCGTGCTCTCACGCTTCCTCCAGGCACTCGAAGCGGCCCACCGGCATGGCCAGTTGCAATTCTTCGGCGACACCGCGCTCGCTGATCCCGCCACCTTTGCCCGGTGGCTTGCGTCGCTACGTACCTGCGAATGGGTGGCCCACGCCAAGCGCCCGTTCGCCGGACCGAAGGCGATGCTCGAGTACCTCTCGCGCTACACGCAGCGCGTTGCCATCTCCAACCAGCGCCGGGTCGCCTTCGCTCAGCGTGGCGTGACGTTCCGCTGGAAGGCCAGAGGTGGCTTCGAGAATTCGGACAGTTCGTTGAGTGGAAAAGCTGGGGCGTGAGTCGGCCATAATGGCCGGCAACAAGGAACCAGAAGATGACGAAGCGAAACCGACGGA
>NZ_CADIKH010000136.1 GCF_902859855.1 Paraburkholderia humisilvae | reverse complement strand
AGGCATTCCTTTCAGAAATGGCATCCCGGTGATCGACAGCACACCGGTTCAGCAATCGCTCGCCGCCTGATGAACCTGCTCACCGCGTACACCAGATTTGACAATTGCTCTTGAACATCTCGCGCAGTTCGTAGCGGCGCTGCGGTGCGTCTTTGTTCATCAAGGTCAGGTACGGAGCAGCGAAGTACCACTCTTCATTCGAGACATCTGTTGGGTATGGCCTGCGTTTTTTCATCCCGCCAGGATACCAGGTCCCGACATAAAGTGCCTAACACCTTCTAGCAAAATGGCGCTTGCTTAACCATGATTCGCATTGAGCAAAGGGTGTTCCTGTCACTATAGAAATTCGACAACGCTTGGTCACACGAATCATCGTGATTTGCCTGTCATTCATGGGATCGTCGATGCTCCTGGCGGGCGAGACTCCGGTCCCCGGCGGTACTACGAGCCTTAGCATCGCTTTTTGCAAGAGGCCCCCGCCGGCTCGGGCATCACCCTGATGCCGGCCCCGAGTGGCATCTACAATTCCCTAATCCCCGTAGCGAGATGATCATCACACTACCCGTCGAGAAAGGCGGCAACCTGTCAGGGGCTGGCGTCTCGATTGCGTCAGCAAGGCCAAGGCCCCCGATGTTCTTTCAGCGGGCCGGACGGCTATCCAAGATCGAGCGTGGGGAGCCGCTTCGAGCGCATGTTACGCTTGATGACGTGCGTTTTGTTCAGATCGACTCTGGCGATGCAGGTGCAAGTTCGACTGACACCCGGTCAATGTGCCGTGTCGTCCATGACGGCCGATGGTACGATCTAATCACGTGTTGGGCCGATACCTGCGCTTACCCATTCGGCGCAGTCAAATCATTTGACAGGAAAGACGTCTAAAGGCGTTTGCGTGCAATCGTGGATAGCTTCCGATTCGGTCGATGACAGACCGATTCCGTCGCCCACGTCTGTGAGGTTTAAGAGACCAGTGGCTACCCCTTGACTGATGCCGCATCAGCGGGTCGGTGTCATGTGAGCAAAGGACGCCAACAGCTACAACCGTCAAGACGCTTCATGCTACACATTGGGCGACGGCCATTGCCATTCGCACTAGCGCGGTTCCCCATATTCACCGATATTTAGATTCTACTCCGCCGAGTCCCGCAAGCCCATTGGAAAGGTAACTGAATAAAAGGTGTTTGCTTGTTTGGAAAATACAATGAATGTGCATTATGCAGGAATTAAATATAAAACAACAAGATAGTTATGCATAACGAATGTTAATGAGGCGTGGTGGCTACGTTATCGTTTCACGCTTCAAAAACCGCTGTCTTACAAGCCTCATGATGAATGAGAGCGATGCAGTGACGGCAAACGCCGGGTGCACGCCACCGCCGCCCGGTGATCAGTGAACGTCGTCTCGTTCCAGAAGTGCTGCGCACACACCCGGTTCATGCGAGACCACACCGGTGCGTTCGACTCGCTCATTTGGGGGGGCAGTCTGGCCTGTTCCTAACCAGGAGAAGAATCTTGGTTCAGCAGTTCCAGCTCGGGCGCAAGCAGCGGGCCAACGTCGGGAATTAAGTGAGGAGATCTTGTATGCGCTCAAATGTGTGACAAACGACTTTTCCATGTATGGGAGATGCGGTTGGCTCGGGCGCAGTACGGCCAAGGCCAGTGCTAAAGATCGTTTCTGTGACCTGCAGCTGCTGACTGCCGGTAGCCAGGCCGCTGCGAAATTGGTTGTTGTCAGCTTCATGCACTTTTTTCTTCGCAAGCTCGCCCTGAGGCGAGACGTTCCATCAGGATCCTGTTGTCGATAAAAAGAATACCCCCTCGCGTTCTGGGATTCGTCTGATCGGCTCAGCACGCTACTCCAACCGAGGCTAAGGAATTCGAACCAGCTCTGACCGATTGGAGGTAACAGAATGGGGTGCACGACCCCAGACGCGAAATCTGTTTGACGATTGGGAAAATATCGATTTCAAACGATTTTATATATAAATTAAAAGAAATGGAGTTGTAAAAATGAATTTTTGGCGCATCGCTGATAGCCAGGATTGCAAAAATTGTTCTGGGAAGATTAATTTAATCAATAAGCATTGAAAATGGTGTTTTTATGTATAAGGCGATGTGGGTGTTAGTTGAGTCTTATCTGGTTTATTTCGGAACTCCGTGTGCGTTGTTAAGCTGTCCCCGCTTGAGACGAGACGCAATTTCCTCTCGGGCGCAGGCGTGTAATTTGCCTCGGCCGCGACGATTCATCGGTTGGCGAACCCTTCAACAACAATGATGCTGTGCGTGTGGGGATGGCTTGCGGGTATCAAGATCGCTTTTTGCATTTTTTACAACTTGCAGGTGGCTGTGTCTAGTCTCGCGTTCGTGGCGAGTACTGCCTTCGCGGAGACGGATTCATTCGACGCCGATCTCGAGGCATCAAGCGAAGTGCCAGCAACTTTGAGCGACGGTCATGGCACTCTGGATGCGAAATTAGACACATCAACGAGGTTGCTGAAATGGACTATTACCTATGAGGGCTTGTTTGGGCTGGCGGCCGCTGCGCATTTTCATCGTCCAGCGACTGTTGGCAAGAACGCGGCCATTGTGGTGCCGATCTCCACGGATGCGGGCAAAGACCCGATAGAGGGTTCGGCCACGTTGACTAAGGAGCAAGTGAGTGAACTGATAGCGGGACAGTGGTATTTCAACATTCACACTGCTAAGTACCCGAGTGGCGAAATTCGCGGACAATTGGCGCGCGAGCAGTGAGCGGCCACCGAGGCTGTCAGCCACGGTTGCCGGACGTTTCACGCAAACGAGGCGGCGGGACTGATGCCGTAGCCATGCCGAGGCGTCGGCCGCCGTCCTTGATGATTGGGCGGAGCACTCGTGCTTCAGTAAGGCCCCGGTAAAGGCACGTTGAGGTGTACGGCCCATCGGAAGGAGCATTGTGTCCATTATCGCGGTGGCGCTGCACTATCGCCTGAACGCGAACATGCTGCGCCGGTGGGTGGTGGCAGCGCCGCAGCGTGCGAGCGGCCAGCCAGCGCCGGACGAAGCGCAGCTGCCACCGGCGGCGGCATTCGTACCGCTACAACTTCAAGCGCCAGCCGTTGCGACGGATCGGGGCGAGATCCGCATAGAGGTCCGCCGCGGCGGGGCCACGGTTACGCTTTGCTGTCCACTGTCGGCGGCCAACGACTGTGCGACATAGTTACAGGGATCGCTGCGATGATCCGCATTTATGCGATCTGGCTCGCGACCGAACCCACAGGTGTAGCCGACCGGGCAAGAGCGGGTCAAGCGAGCGGCTTTGCCTTTTTCTTCGTGGCAGACATTCTGGCATGCTCCCCGGCACCATGAGCCTGCACATTGACCTGCACCGTTTCCGGCGTTGGCGTGCCGGCGTTCTTAACAAAACAGGCGCGGTTGCAGAACACCGGTTTCCAGGCGAACCGGGCTAGGTGTTCGGCAAACCTGTTGGGTGCCGGCGGGCGATCTGCTGCTACGACCAGTAAAATGTCCTGCCGGAAATCAAAGCCGCACTCCCTTGGCCCGTCGGGCTGGGTTCGAAAGCGCTACAGCAAACGCGTCGCGAACTGGACCTTACGTTTCAGGCATTCTTCCGGCGCCTCAAGGCTGGACAGGCACCGGGATTCCCCCGCTTTAAGTCCAGCGGGCGGCTCCTTGGCTTTTCTGCTATGCCGGTCCGGGCGGTGGATGCCCATGCAGCGCGCACGCGCGAGTGACGAACACCGCGGCACCGACCTGGGCCTCAACGACCGGGGCCATGGTGGAGCGGGAATTTTCCTTGGAATCGTCCGTCCGGTAACCTGGCGGGAGCCTTTGACTGTTGAGGAGAGGGCCAGGTGCCAACGTGCGCGGGTTCGCGCATGCGGTTTAGCGTGTGACGGCTGGTGCTGCACAGCTCGACAATCCGATTTCACTTATCGCTCGGGCGCACGCGAAGCCTGCGTTTCCGAGCGTCTTGATTTCTCGTCGGCACCCTTATGGAGGTGCTTTCGCACCTGCTGGTCTGTGATTGTCACGGCGGAGGTCATATTCATTCGCCGGGCTAGGGGCTGCATATCGGATTTCCTCGTGTGGCGCTCAACGCGGCGTTCCGCCTCCCGCCAACGCCGAGTCGCATTCAATCGCTGGTTTTGTGAGAGCCGACAAGTCGCCGATGCGCATAAGTTCAATTCGAGGCGCAACCGCTATGCAGGATCTGATGTCTTGGTGAACGTTGCCGCATGCCCTTTTCGGCTGTAGCTTTTCTACTCTTTCTTCGCCTTAACATTCGGGCACAAGCTTGCGTCCTTGATATGCGGGACCGCCGCCCCCGAGTTGGCGAGCGTCGCATGTGCGGTAAGCATACGCTTGACTGTACGAGGGTGAACATTGAATCGCCTGGCGACCTCGGTGAGCGGCAAGGTCCTGGCCAGTTGTAGCGCTTGCTTAAGCTGCGCGGGCGAGAGTGCGCGCTTTCGTCCGAGCTGGGCTCCTTGAGCACGCGCGGCAGCCAGGCCCGCGCGAGTGCGCTCGCTGATGACGCTGCGTTCGAATTCGGCGAGTGCGGCCATCATGTGAAAGACCAGAACACCACCAGGGGACTGCGTATTGATGGACTCCATGACGCAGATGAAATCGACCTCACGTCGAGCCAGGAAGTTGATCAGGTCAACCAGTCGCGTAAGTGACCGGCCAAGGCGGTCGAGCCGCCAGACGACGAGCGCATCGCCCGGGCGCAACTGTTCAAGCGCCGCGTCCAGCCCCGGGCGACAGAAGTCCGCTCCGGATATTCCTTGGTCGGTGAAGATCCGGTCACAACCAGCCACCTGCAGTGCGTCGACCTGCATGCGCAAATTCTGCTCATCCGTGGACACGCGTGCATAACCGATGCGTGCACCTGGTGGACGGTCAGACTCCACATGCGAACCGCGAGATCGTCGAGGGCGTCGGTTGGCAGGAGCCAGAGGGGTGTGAGCCAGGCGGTGCGAGTACTGCTTGTAGTCGGTGAACTGGTCGGGATTATGTCGGTAGCCAATAAATGTCATCCTCTGGGGCATCCTGTAGGTTTTGAAAATCAAGAAAAAACTGACTGCGCCACTGCAGATTGTACTGGACAAAAACGATCGATTTTGTCCGACCGATATAATGATCAGGCTCGACGTGAAAAAACAAATACTTAGATTCGTCAGACCTACTCTGATACAAATGATCGTTTTTGTCCTCGGCAAGCGGTATCAAACCTTTTTGAAGTAGAGCGCATAACAATGGTGAGGATTTTTCAGGCGAATATGTGATCGCAAACCGGCGCGCTATTCAATCGACGCTCGGAAGTGGCCCCGAAGGCTACGGCGTAGAGCGGACGATGATGCGATGGGGTACGTCTATGAGGTTTTGTGCCCTGCGGCGGCCCTGCCAGAGCTCTGGCTGTTTGGAGGGGGGCTTGGAAGTGAATATTGCAGGTGTAACGAAATGGAAGTGGCAGCATGTAGCTCGTACGGGGGCGGCGGTGGCACAGTGGGCATGCGGCGCCATTGCGCGTACGTACCAAATGCTGGTTCTGATGCAATGGTCCTTACAACTGCGTTGGACTCTCAACACGGGACAAGGCAGAGGCTGTTCACGATGGAGGCGGCGACGCAGTCGAAGACGACTTGAACGCGAACTTAGAGGGACCTTGATGGGCGTGTACGCGGCAGGCGTGGCACGGGGTTGCGTAGGCCGAAATGCTCATCTCGATGGCCCGCTCGCTGACGGGTTGCTGGAGATGTGGGCACAGTCGGCCCCGTCTGCTCAACGGCACCCCCGTCTCTTGTGGCTGCTCAGATCGTTGTCGCTCATGAGTTACTGGCTGGGATTCCTGTTAGTACGCGCGCAGCAGTCGGGGCCGTCCGCCACGTCGTAACAGATCGGGAGATTATGGCTTTTTCCGCTAATTAATTAGATATGCGAAATGAATAGCCGGCTGAGCCTCCATGTCACAGCTGGATGCTCGGTCGCAACGCGAACGATGATGCGAGTGGCAGCGGATCAGGGTGAAATAAAAGAGAGATGCAGGTGCGATGGGAAAAGCGGCGGTCAACATGCAGTGCCGGCAAACTGGGCACTGCGTGACCTCGAACCATGAGCGTGTTTTGCAAAACGTGAGGAGCGTTCCCGGCATATCGGGAGGGCGTTCAAGGGGCGAGGAAATCGGTAGGTGACAGGACCGCATTCGATGAATTCAAACAACGTCTATTGATCGACGTGTGTCGACTTGCTTCGGGGCAAAGATGATGGCAATTCTTTTTCTTCAGGACGAGGACCCGGTAAAAAAGGACGAGATTTGTGCCGCGTTGAAGAACGCGGGATTCAGATTAACGGGTAGCGACCTGATGAGCGCTCCGCCGGCGGCGTCCCGTCTTATCGAGACATCCAGAAACGTGGCGGTCCTGCAGGTTGACCAAGAACGTCCACTTCCGTTGCACTTTGCCAGTCTGGCGTGTGGTGCAAGCCAACCGTGGTGCCTCTCCTTGCGCCAGCACGTACTCGCAGCCCCTAACGACAAGAAGACAAAACTGACCAACCTTGAATTCACGTTGCTTAAGATTTTCGCCGTACTCGAGCAGGGAGAGGTTGTGACCAGGAGGCGGATCATCGATGAGTTCGGTGAAAATTACATGACATACAGCCAGAATCGGCTCGATACTATCGTCATGCGCCTTCGCAGAAAGATCAGAATGATGGCAGGCGCGACATTGCCTTTGAACACCGTACGGGTTCGCGGCTTCAGTTTTGACGATTGGTTGATTCTGCAACATTAAGTCCGAGCGACTCTCGGCCTGCATGAGGGCACCTGCCGGAACGCGATGTAGCGTTTCGAGGGTAAGTGATAGTTCCTACCCGCCCTGCATGTTCGTTGCGAGATCAAGCGTCCGCGCTCAACTTGCGAACGCAACATGACCCGGGCGATCTTGATTTCCTTCCTCTCAAAGTCACGCGCGTTGACGAAGGCGCCGACGCTGCTTTGATCCTGAAGGCAAGCGGCGACTGATTGAAGCTTGCGAGAAGCTCGGTGCCGTCCGCTGCCGGGCTAGCGCTGAAGGCGGGTGTGAGCGCCAACCAGCTGTGCAAGTGGATCGTCCTGGAGCGCAGGCGGCCGGTGAGTATCGACTCCGTGGAGTTGCCCTGGACCAGTGCGGCGGGATTCGTACCTGTAATGAAAGTGGCCGATCCGTTTGTGGTACCCGTGAACTCAAGGCGGCCTGCGTCGGCTACTGTTGCGCCATACCCCGAGCACGACCGGTGGCATTGTGTCCGTGCTGCACGAGTACCGAACGCGCAGACGTACCCACGTTCCCGTTTGGGTAAGACCTATCAGTGTCTTTGGCCCCGTAGACATGACGGTGTTTATCAGCGGTTCAGATCCCTTAACCTTGCCATCCAGTCTAATGCCCCCTCCGCATTGACACTTGCAGAGGAACCTCGATCTCACGACCTCAGCATGGCTTGCGCCGGGCTACATTGTCGCGGTGGCTAGTGGGTAGCCACGCTTCCTCTCGGAAACGCGGCCCCCGAAGAACCGTGCATGCGAGCTTTCCCCGCACACGGCTCGCGCACAGCATTAAGCGCCTTGCTGACGCCGGTCTTGCCGAATTGCACAAGCCCTTCGCAAGCCGTCACATCGTTGGTTCATCTCATTGCTGAGACGAAGGGCGCTGAACCGTCGTAAAACGGTCTCTTTCAGGCTTCCCTGCAATCGAACCTCAAATGAACACCTGCGACAACTGCACCACGCGGAAGTCTGCACCCTTTCAGGTCGGGGAAAATCTTGAACCCCTATGCGGGCTTTTACCGCCCGCCATTCGCTTTTTCCGCGTTCTCATATCCAACTGCCCAACAGCTCACCTTGTGGATCACTTGCCGTAGCCAAATCACGGGCGCGGGCAGACAATTGGACTGATATGATTTTCCGTGTCAATCGGTGTAGTGGTTTTCCGTCTTTTCATAGGCAAATTCAGTTTCCTGAGGACGGCGCAGCAGTAATGTCGACGGTGGATCAGGCTGATATGCGCGGGTTGGATACCGCATTACAGTGGACCGCCTCATGAGCCTGCCGCT
>NZ_CADIKH010000135.1 GCF_902859855.1 Paraburkholderia humisilvae | reverse complement strand
GAACTACGCTACTCCCACGACGAAGTTATGTTGACGAACTCCTGACGCAACCAAGCGCCGAAGCACCGCCCAGAGGAAACTCCACATAACCGCGCGCTGCACATAAGTCAAGTAATGTTGCGCGCAACATTACTTGATGACTGGGGTTTGCAGGATCTCGATCAGGGCGCACGCAACGATCTGCTCGATCTGCTCGATCTGCTCGAAGTGCTCGACGATCGCGTCGGCACGCGTTCGACCGTCATCACCAGCCAGTTGCCGCTCGAGCACTGGCACGCCCGGCTCCAGGACCCCACGCTCGCCGACGCCATCCTCGACCGGCTCGTGCATCAAGCCCACAAACTCCCGATCAAGGGCGATTCGATGAGAAAGAAAACCAAACCGGATTCGGCCGACGCCTGATCGTGATCGCTCTCGCTATAATCCACTAACCGCGCAACACCACCTTCCAGCCTGATCACGATCGCCGAAACGACTGATGACCATCACCGAAATCCGCACTCTTGCTTCGCGCAGCCCATGTCCAATGGAACACGCGTCCTTGAACTTCCGCATCGGCGGGCAACACCAAACACTCCAATGTCCGCCCGGTTATCGTGACGATCTGGTAGCGCCGCCCGGTGCCGGTACGCAATTCGTCGCCGCCTTCCGGTGCTGGACCGTCCCACGCATTTACCCGGAGCTTGACCCGATCCCATGGGGATTTCATGAGGAGGTGTTTTCCTAGTTGTTGCTAAACCATTCTTGCGCGGTCATCGCAGCGTCTTCACCAGCATCAAACTCACGCCGAAACCATTCCTCTTTGTCGTACGGGACATGCTTTGCATCCAGCATCGGCATACCGAGGTTTGCCAACTCTCGCGATGCTTCAGCGGCCCAAGTGTCAAAATCGCGCGCTTTTCTCATGACTGCTTTCCCGATCAGTTCGCAGTCGCGGGCGCTTGCTCACACCATCCCGCAATCCACCCGCAACGCCACTCGTGCGCGAGATCCGTCGATTCCTCAAATGGGCAACTGCGCTGAGACTTGCCTTCGTGGCCGGAGTCAAAGCCATCCTGACGCACCCTAATTCGAACCGCGGTCGATTTGTCGTTGAGCATCGTATTTTCCTATCCGATAAGTACTTCGGCAGGAATCTTCAATTCGCGGTTCAGGCGACGAATCATCGAAAGGCTGAGTCCACGCTTTCGATTGAGGACTTCGTAGACGCGATTCAGGTTGCCGATGTACGGCTGCATGTCGCTGGCGGAGAGTCCGGCCTGCTCCATACGAAATTTGATGGCCTCAACAGGATCGGGAAGATCGACTGGGAAATGCTCTGCCTCGTAACGCTCGATTAGCGTGGCCAGAATTTCGAGGTGATCCCCATCAGGCGTGCCCGGTGCCGGGTCGGCATCGACCAGGCCAGATACGATCTGGAGCGCTTCCTTGTAGTCGCGCTCGTTATGAATTGGTCGAATTTCCATCTTGGTCACTCCAGTTCAACAGTTTCGGCATCGATCCTGTCGTACTCGCCGTGCGTTCCGATAAACTTGATATAGACGACACCAATGCGATAAGCGATAGCGACAATGAGCCTGTAGTCGTTTCCCTTGATGTTGAATACCACACGATTTCGGCCGACAAAGCTCGCGGTCGCGTATCTGGCCTTTATGTCCTGCGGTGTCATCCAGGCGGCCTTTATGGCCTCCTCGTGCCATGCGAGCAACGCTTGCCGCGCAATCGGATGCTTGTCGCCGAATGCCAGAAGGACTCTTTTCGCAACGACTCTCATGAGCGCAGTATAGTCCCATATTGGGACTGTCGCAAGCCCTCGCTACGTGTGAATTTCGGTGCGTGTTACGAGGACGTTTGCTCGAAAGAGGGCGAAACCCGCTCTGCTTGCACCGCCATTGCCGGGTTCCTCGGAAAATTGGCAGCAGCGCGCTGTTGCATCAAGACGTGTACAACACGATGTGACAAAAAAGAAAACGCCCACGGGTTCCGAAAAACTCGCAGGCGCGTGCAGAAAAACTAGTTCAGGCAACAAGAGGCAGCCGGAACTGATCGCCCGCGCGCGGTTTGATTCGCCCGGTGGCCGCTGCCATCCAGCGGGACATTTCCGCGCAACGGTGCCGCATGTTATTGGAGATACCCCGCTCTCGCGCCGCGACGCGTGCGGCAAAATCGGACGCCATCGAATCGACGCTGGCGACCCAGTCGTACATCTTCACGCGAGAGAGGGCCTGCCCTTTCACGCCAAAAAGGTGCAGGCGCGATCCGGGCGGCAGGTGCCCTTCCAGCCCTTCCAGAATGGCGAACAGGCCATGCCTTGGATGCGTCAGGGGACGCCGGCAGACGGAGCCCAGCCCGATCAGCACGGGTGCGCTGATCCATGGCATCCACCGTTCCCATACCTCGAACATGAGGTCGATGCTGCGTCGATAATCGTCCACGGACCACCCCTGAGCCACCGGGACGGGGATACGCAATGCATTCTGGACAGCGTCAGCGCTCCACGTATTCAAAAGCTCGTTTTGCCATGCATAGACGACGCGCAGCATGTGTTCCAGCAACGTTGCCGTCGCGTCAATCCGGTAGTCGATCGCTACCTGATCGGCGGCCAGCTCCGGTTCACAACACAGGTCCGGCTGTGCGATCCAGTTCGCACCGCTGAACGACGCCAGTTCGACATACTGTTCCATCGTCCATGGATAGATCCCGGCGATGCCGCGCTGTCGTCCCTTCGCCTGAAAGGCGCGCATTGCGGTGAATCCGGCACTGTCGAGCGCGAAATCGATCTCGGTGAGGTCGGTCGCTTGCGGTATCACGAACCTGCCGCTCCTCGCGTTCCAGAAGGCCGACGCCGATACCATGGCCGCATAGCCTTCGTTGAATGCGTGAAACGCGAGCTTGCCGCTTCGATGCGGTATGCCCACCCGCACCAGCAGGCCGTCGCGGACGTGGGCGTTTTTCTGGAAGACCGGCATGCCGGCCCCTATTGTTTCGAATTGCATGAATGCTCCGATCGACAGGGCAGCCCTTGCGGGTTGCCCCGCAAGGGTGAAATGAAAGCGCCGCTTACGCGGCCAACGAAAAGAGATCCGGCTGCTGTTGGGAGACCAGCCGTGCGTGCTCTGCGTCGCTGATCGAGTTGCGGACCAGATGCTGGTCGAGCCCCGCTGGCGTGAGGTTCAGGCGCTGGGCAAGGTTCGCGAAGTACTGCCCGCGTCTCGCCATTTCCTGATAGCGCTGCGACATTCCGGCAGGCAGTTTCAGAATCGTCTCGTTGAGCCAGAAGCGCGCCGAGTCGATTGCCGCGTGCTGCTGCGCTCTCGCAGCCCAGCCGTAGTCGAACGTGCACGTGACGAATTCGCACGCACGCGTCGCGTCGACGTCGAGCTGTTCCGATTCATCGAAGTAGACGACACGCTCTCCGCCCGTGGCTTGCGCATATGTCGAAACACGCTCCGGATGCCGGTAGCTGTTCCATTGCTCTGCCACGTAGTCGCGAAGGCCAGGCCTTGCACCACCGCATGATGTTCGATCTCATCGAGCATCGTGTCGATGTGCCGCGACAGACTCGCGTTTTCGATCGTCGTATTGGCCGTCGAGATGTAGTGCGCAGGCTGCGTACTATCCTGTATCGCGACGCGGCGGACCGCCTCGAGCATCAGGATCGTTGCGCACGTCGAATCCTTGCCGCTGAGCGTGCCGCACAGCGGGTGGCCTTCGCGAATGAGGCCGGTGAGCACGGCGATCCCCGCCTCCATTTTTTGCAGAATCTCGTCAAACACTATCGCTCCTTGCGCAGGAGCACCCTGCGGGAGTGCGCCCGCAGGGGTCAAGAAAATAAGATTTTTCCGGCTGGAACGAGCCTGGCCAGATCGGGTTATGAACTGCTAAAGCTCGGTGCTGCCGATCCAGCAATCACCAAGGTAGGCATCCGCTACGTCATCGTTCACGGCACGCACAACATCCTCGTGCCCAAGGGCAGTGACAATGGCGTCGTGCGTCCACGGTAAGGAAGGGGACACGCTGAAAACGACGTTATCGGTTGGGCCTTTCACCACGAGAATGGCATTTTCGAGCCCGGCGAGGAGATCTGGCTCGCTGGCTTTTCTCGGGCGTGCTACAACCGCGATGCCGCATGCGGTCGAAACGTACGCAGGTATAGGCAACGGGTTTTCTTCTTCGAACTTTGACACCAATTTTCTCCTGCCAGTGTTAGTAGTCCATCGGCTATATGCGGCTGTACCGCAAATGCCGTTCGAATGGCGACGGACTCGCCTGGGTGTACTCCACTTGCGGACCAGCATTTCTACCGGCGCCAGCGCGACCTTGTTCGATCATGAGGAGCGCCACAGCGAACAGCGCCCCTGCTACCGCTGCGACCTTGATCCGGTTGCTCACGGCTTCACCTCCATAAGAAAGAAATGCCCCAGACCTCCTGCGAGGAATGGGGCTTGAAAGGCGGGGTTAGTGGCCGGGTCAGTTGCAGGTTTTCGGGTGGCTCACGGCAAACGTCAGCACACGGCCGTCCGGGCAGAGGATAAAGTCCCCCGGCTCGCCTTTCGGCTGGACAACCACGATCGACGGCCTGGCGTGTTCCGTGTGCGCCTGCGGCTGGTTCGAGTACGCGCACAGCGACGAGCTTCCGCCCGCCACGATCAGCAGCATGAGAAGATTCTGCATGGCATTCCTCAAAACGAGGAACGCCCCTGCGGGGAGCGTTCCCCACAGGGTTAAAAAGTAATGAACGCTCAGACAGCGAGCGCCTCGACATCGATCACGGCGTCGGCTTCGGCAACGAGGTCCGGTGTCTGCGAAATAAAGAACTCACGCTGATACCCACCCTGCTTCAGTACCTCACGCTTCATCCGCATGAACTGCAGCTTGCGCTCAGGATCGAGCGGGCCGTCCGATTCATCACTGAAAAGCGTCTGATACGGCTGCCCCGCGTTGCCGGCCAGATACAGCGCAATACCGCGCGTGAGGCACTCGTTGATCCAGACCTTCTGGCCACCGGACATCACCGTTACCGCCTTGATGCTGTCGTTGTCGGCGTCGTGCACGAGGATTTCGAATCCCTCGCGCAGTTCTCCGCTGGACAGTTCTCGTTGCGTACGAATCTCGACCGTGAAGCGAGAGCCATAGCACGCGAGTAGCAGGTCGTTCACCATCTGCGTGAGCGCCGGGCCCGCATCGTCGATCGTCAGGGCGATTACGCCTTCGCTGCCCAGTCCTTTCGCGAGCAGCTTCCAGCGCACGATCTCATCGGAGATGCGGCCCGCGCGCGACTGGGTCGCGTCGAAACCGGACAGATCCTTCTCGAGCGCATCGCGTTCGGCCTGGCGCGTTGCCTGCGCACGGATCAATGCTTCAATCTGCGCATCTGCGGCTGTTACAGCCTCACGCCCAGTGGTTAACTGACGATCGATATCCTCAATTGTCGCGGTCACATCGACGGCAGCAAGGCGAGCCAGTTCCGCATCGACTTCCTGAAGCTGCAACGTAAGACGCGCTGTCTCCGTCTCCCGGCGTTGACGTGCATCGCTCTCTTCGGCATCGAGCGTTTGCAGATCATTACGGGCGGTGGGCAGTCCTTCCGTAGCCGCGTCCAGCAACGGCTTGCGCGCGGCAAGGTCGAGGGCATTCTGCAGGTCCTGACGCGCCTTCTTCAGCGAGTCGTTCACCGCTTTCAACGCCTCACGCTTCGCAGGAAGCTGCTGTACCTGCGGTCCGAGTAGGTCGGCTTCCGCGCGCTGCATGCGGAACCTCTCGCGCAGCGACTCCAGTGAAACACGGTGCTCGGAGGCTTTCGCCCCCGCTTCCCGTGCCTGCGTCAGCAATGGGCAGGTGGCATGCATCTCATGACCGGAGCAGGGAACCTGTGCGATCACGCCCGCTTGGGCGTCCAGGCTCCGAAGCAGCGTCAGCTTCGACGTCCCATCCGATTCAAGCCCTTTCAGGCCCGAGGTCAACGAGGTGAGCGACAACTGCTTTTGCTCCAGATCGGCGATCACGGCCTGCAACGGTTCGAGCTTCGCCTCTTCGCGACCAATACGAACCTGCGCATCGTCGCGCGCGGCCGCAGCACCGTTAATGGCGTCACGCTGTCCGAGTGTCGCCTCATGTTTCGAGACGGTCTCGCTCAACGTCTTGCGCCGTTGGGCAAAACGCTGGTCGTGTGCCTTCGCATCATTGGCATTCGCCTGCAACGCCGCGTCACTGAGGCCCCGGAAGGACGCCTTTGGCGTCCGCGCTATCCTTCCCCGCCGAAAACGACGGGGCTTGTCGCGCAACCGGTCTATTTCCAAAGACAGTGCTTCTCTCTAGAAGCGCGGCTCACGAAATCGGCCAGACGGAGGTTGATTTCGTTGAATGACCCGGCGCTGTCGGTGTTGCGGGATCAGCACAGCTGGCAGCTGGACCATTGTTCGGGATCGCCTTGTTTGCAACGGAAGCCGGTGCTCACATCACGACGCTGCAAAAGGGCTTTGAGGCTGCCTGCAAGCGTAGCGGCATTGACGATTTTCCCATTCACGATCTGCGTCACACGTTCGCCTCATGGCTCGTGATGGATGGTGTGTCGCTATATGTTGTTCGGGATCCATTTGGCCACTCGTCCGTAACCGTGACAGAGCGCTATGTGCATCTTTCGCCAGATCAGGGGCGTGTAGCGGTTCAACGGTTGATTGTCCTGTAACCCTTCCCGAAGGGGGTGCCCCAAAACGCACTCTCTCGAATACTCGAGGTTTGGGCCGGATATTGCCACGCTTCGGAGCCAGTTGACGGGATCGCGACTGCTTCGCGCTTTGATGACGATTTTCGCCAAATGCACTTGGCGTCCGCTTTCAAAGACTTATATTTGAACGGCCAATGCGGCTCAACACGCTTTGTCGAGTTCGCCAAGCGAATAGGACGCTTTCACGAGGGCGCGGTTTCGCTTTTCGCATACACCACGGACTGCTTCCCTGTGCATATCTTAAGGACTGTAAATGAATTCAAATCGTACCGATTCAAATAGAGTCAGTCAGTACCCGACCTCGGATCGGGAGAGTGCGATACCTGCTGCCGATATGGCCCCCCGTTTCTCCATGAGCAGCAGATCTCGTAATTGCGCGCTTGATCCGTTAAATAGCACGCCGTCGTCATCGACCGAACAAGCTGGCGAATCGGCGCAAGCGGTGGCTAGGCGCACCTACAAAGAGGCGGTCCGGTATCACGGAACTGACCGCGAGAGCAAGGAAGATATATTACGAAATGGCTTTATGATCGAAAGAAAGCGACTTGGCTACACGGGCGACGCGGTTAAGAAAGGTCGATTCCAGGCCGATGGTGAATTGGCAACCGAAAATGCAGGGCACCATCATTTCGCGAGTAATAAAAGCGTCGCAAAAGTGGTCGCTATGACGACTTCGCGTGGTAAAGAGGCACTAGTAAGGGTAATTTGCCCACCAGATAAGGTGCCGCTTGAAGCGGATCCGTTTATGCGATCGGCGAACTCTGAGCGCACGAGGAATAATATCGATGCCAGGTTTGTCCTAGGCCATAAGCAGAGCTCGCCAAATGCCAACGGTGCTGTTTTTAATGATCTTCTCAAAAAAGCAGGTGTCGAAGTTGACAATAATCGAGCGGGTCAACTGCTAGCCGGGGTTCAATCCGATTCAGAAGACGATTTCAAGACTGCGTCCGGCTCAGAGAGTGAGAGTGACAGTGTTGGCTCGAAATCGCCAGTAGCAGACCAGCCAAGCTTTGGACGCAGTTTTCGCTTCGGCTCGGCATCTTAAACCCAACGGGCGATCGGTGAAGGACCTCTTTGCCGATTGCATACCAGAATCACTCGAAGCGGGTTTGGCCGAAACGATCGCTGGAATTGTGCTGCTGGCTGAGGAAAAGGGAGTGACGCAGAATAAGCCTGAGCGCTTTGGCAATCATGTTGCGCAGTGCTTGTATGGTTTTCTGCCCTCCAAACGCAGTCTGCGGCATGGCTATCAGAGGTGGCCTCATTCGTTCGGACAGGATCCGCGAGTTTTTAAGTGGAATCGCTGAGGCAATCAAGCTGCCGATTTTATCGCTGGCAGCATGGCGAAGTATGCTTCATCCG
>NZ_CADIKH010000134.1 GCF_902859855.1 Paraburkholderia humisilvae | reverse complement strand
GAATCGCACTGCCGACGGCGTCCGCGTGAAGCAGCACGTGGCAGCAATCCCCTGATTGCGGCCCACTCGATGTCGCTCATATCGCTCGGGTAACGCTTCGTCTTCTGCGCCCGCTTTACCTGGCCATCCCTAATGTTCTTTATTTCACATCCCCTACTTAAACCACATCCGGCTCAAATCTTTAAACGCGTTCTGACTCCTCCGGCGCACGTAGGGGATCCTCGAGAAGCTCCATGATCAGCGGTGAGTCAGTTTGCTCCGCGCATACCCGGCGGACGGCACCTACAAGTCGTGCGCCTATACGTTCAGGCTGCTGTTCGACACGCAAGCCAACATTCAAGGGCGTCGGATTGGAGAATCGATGCTAGCCAATACCACCGCTCCAAACCGCACTCCGCATCAACACATTCCTTGGGTCGACGCAAGGCTACTATGATTCCTCGAGATTCTCGACAAGAAAGGAAACGATATAATCATGCCACGCTATTATGCGCAGTGCTTCAGGTTAATTTGACATTAATCCTCTTGCGATAAGCGGTCTCTACAAGCGATTTGACTTTGGCTAGCCCAAGCTCAGATCAAGCGCGCCGCAACGCCGGTGAGGGGCGGTAGGGGAGCAGGAATGACGGTCCCCATCCCCTTCGCGGGTCAGGGGACTGGCTTGATTCTGGCGGCGCAACGTGCGGTGCCGCCGTCGCGCCATGAATCCACTCAGGCGAAGGTTCGGACACTTGCGTAGCATCACGAAGTAATTATTATGCCCCGCTCACTACGGCGCGCAGGGGACTTTCCATTGCTTCGCAATGGCGTGGTGCATGCTTGGCCGACACGGTTGTTCTTTGACCACCTAGACTAGAGCGACTCGCTTGGCGCTCGTCAACCGCGGGATCGCCACCACCCCTCGTGACGTCTCGTCACAATGCATAAAACTCCGGAAGTCGAAATCCAGCGGTTTGCTCCCACTGCGGGCGCCGGCGGTTTCCGCAAACCGCCGCCCAGGCTCAATCAGCGACGTCATGTTCTCGTGCGACTTCAGGGCGAGTCGGCCAACCGCCCGGTCACTCACACGTGAACAACTCAGTGCCTTTCCGTCGCCGGGGGGAAACCTGAGGCCCAATCACAGGTACGCGCACGACATTCATGTCGCGCTCGCCGGGCAAGGTGCTCATGCGCAACAGCTTTTCGACCTGGCGAATCGCTACGCACCCAGGTCAACAAAGTACGCACCGGGTGTGGGGTATGACGCGTAACGGATACCGCGCTTGACGTGCCACACATCGAGCGGGTTGGGTATGCGACACGAGCACGAGGCTGACATCGTCCAAATAATGCGTTTCGCGCCAAGACCTGATTGCACAGACGCACTCGCATGTGCGCGCCTTCGCTTCAGGGTGTCTGCCAGGCGCCCCCCCCGTCGCGCTCACGTCCGGGCGTCGATCAATCGACGTAGCAAGATTTCACCCGTGGTGATCGTGTCGATGCACGAGTCGACGAGAAAGAAGTCACACCAGTCGACGCGATCGAACTCTCCCGACGCTGAGCTTGCATTGAGCGTTCCGGACTGGTTGCTAGCCAGTTAGTTACTGACGAACGCGAGATCGACTATCTCATCTTATAGGATCAGGCCAACAGCACTTTCAATCTTGCGCGATAAGCTGCCCTCAAACGACGCGCATCTGCCCCTCCGCGAATCGCGGGCGACCGGAGTCGCTTCGACCTACGGCACAGTGAGTTGCCTCCATGCCGGACGTGGCCTTGCGGCAATAAACAAGCTCAGACGCGGACGGAGTTCAGTCTCGTGCTGGTAGTCGCCATGAAAGAACCCACCTGAGACAAACCGGCAGGCTTACTAGCCGAAGTAGCTCGCGTATCGCCGCGAGCTTAAATCTCATTCGAATCGTTGCCTACGTAAGGGTCCACATTTTGGCTCGCGGGGGACTTTGCTACGGATCATTGTGACAAACGTATTTCAATGCATTCATACAGTGCTGCGCTACGACGCCAGCAAACCCGACCTCTGAAGCTCGAGCACCCGCGTATCGACCCGAAGCATAGCTTGCACCCACCTGCGATGCAGGGGTGTAAGTTGTTGTACCACCGCGTCTCTGGCCGTGTCTCCGTTCTGTTTGGCCGTTGTGGTCTACGTCGTGCCGTTGAGTGCTGCATTTGGGTGCGCGTACCCTTCTTGCGTCGCCTTGCTGTCTGTTTCTGTTCCGTGTGTTGGCACAGCACTGTCGGTCGCGCTTCGTTGTTAGGTCTTGTTCGTCGCTCGTCTGTCGAGGTGTCCGCTTGCTGGTCTTTATCTGTTTGCCGTGTGCGTTCGCGGGCTTTCTTTAACTTCTCCTATTTTCCTCATTTTTTATAAGACAAAGAATTTCAACCTTTTTAGATCATTATTTTTGTTGAAATTTTTCTTAATATATTTACAATAAGTCGCATACGTATGAGTTTTCACAAAGCTTTCCCCCTCCTCGCGACATATCGCAGTTCCGAGAAGATGTCAAGGTTCGCGAGGAAGCACCACAGACGGGCACAGAGGCAACATCAGCCTAGCTGCGGAAGTATTTGCTGAAAGACCACCCCACAAAAGAAGTCAAAATGAAAATGTGCGCGATATCACGATTTAGTCATAAAACGATTAGCAATTACTATTGCTTAAACAATTCGTTCCGTATTCGCTGACTTCGTCCGGATCACGCTAGTGCATAGCCTCAAAACACCGGCAAAAGCTGCTTTCATAAAGAGCGACTTTGGGCATGATTGTCACAATTCATCGCGAATAATTCGCTGCGGCCCAGTCGGCAAGCTCGGAACCTATATAACGGGATCTCCGCAAACGCCGCGGGACTTGAAGTTGCATCGAGAGCGAGAAGACAAATGCTACCCAGGTACAGGAACTGATGTATATGCACACACGTTGATAGTTATACTAAATACTTGCCCTAGGTACGAGATATCGGAATGGAGCTCACCTGGGTCCGGCGACCTCTGTCACGTGCCGCGGCGTTTACGCCGGGTCCTTGCTACATGTAGGGCAAATCGCCACACCGCTCGCCCGGGCCGCAAGCAAATGTTCCGTTTGGGCAACGAATCGCTATCAACCGCGCACTTCGACTCTGCACGCGGCAGCCCTGCGCGTCCCGAGCCGTCGTCGTTGCGTCACCGCGTGAAAGATCCGACGAGATGGCGCATCGATTACCGAATCCGTGTTTGCCATGGCACCAGTCGCCGTCGAACGCCGGTAGATCACGATAGTACGGAGCAAATAAATTGGGGAAAAGGGACGTTTTATGCGAATTGGATATGCGCGAGTATCTACTGCGGAACAAATTCTCGACCTGCAGCTTTCCGCGTTGAAAAAATATGAGTGTGATCATATTTTTTCCGATTTTGGTTTTTCCGGAGCAAATTTCAATCGCCCCGGTTTTCAGGACGCGCTGAATACGGCTGGACCGGGCAGCACAATCGTTGTCTGGAGACTCGATCGACTCGGTCGGTCGCTAAGACATCTTGTCGAAGTCATGAGTGATCTGCGCGCCCGCGAAGTGGGCGTTGTCTCACTGACCGAGGGCATCGATACGCGCTCTCCCACGGGACAGTTTACGTTCCATATAATCGCCGCGCTCGCGGAGTTTGAGCGCGCGCTGATAAGCGAACGCACTCGCGCCGGTATCGCGGCAGCAAGAGACCGAGGCCGACGACCGGGACGTCCTAGCAGCCTCACACGTTCGCAAATTGAACTCGCGGTCGACTTGCTGAAAAGCAATTCGGAAAAATCGGTCGCAAGTGCTCTTAACGTTCACCACAAGACACTGCGACGTCAACTTAGGAAATTCGGCCTCGACGAATCGCTGACATCAAACGCGCTTGCGCCACAGGTGACAGAGTAAGTCAATACCCTTACATTTGCAGCCGACTTTGGTAAGTCAATTGATGCTGCTGCTTGAATCTGGTCAGCATCACTCTCGCACCTCAAGCCAGTATCGGGGACTCGGGAAGCCTGCTATCGAATCGGGTTGTGTGCGTCGCCCTTTCCGCACAGACTGCCAAGGGGCGCCACCCAGCTACCGCAAGCTCGCTTTGGCGACGCAAGGAGCGGATAAAGTCGCTCCGCACACTTTGTCAACTGTGCTTGCCAACGCGCGACCGCGAACAATCGACTTTGCCGCGATGCAATTTCGAAGATTACCCGTTTCCGTGAGCGCGACGACGGCGTGAACCAATGCCATTGTGGTCCGAGACGCGGCCCCACAAGCTTGAGCGTTTCTTGCGACGTATCCGGGGTAAAGCACAAACCGTCCAATGTAATGCACGGCTGCACGTGGCGGCGTACACGGTTACGAAAGTTCCTCGTTGCCTAAAGCTTGAGCTGTGCGCTTAACCCAAACGCTCGCGCGATTTCTCCGCCATCTCACCAGCGTTCTCGGCGTTGAAGATCGCCCTGATCTTCAACGCTCGCACTTCGCTCATCACACGATCGGTAAGAAACGGTGGGTCAAGCAGCCTTCGCTGCTGCCCAAGGCAATCGGATCAAGAGCCCTGCATGCCAAGTACTTGATCCGTTAGTGTTCGTCGAATTCGGCTTTGAGCCGCTTTATAACAATTGCCTACTGGTAATTTTACCAGTAGGCAATAGATTCGACACGCTGTGGCGCAGGATGGCGAAATTTTGTTCGATGTTGTCTATACGAACACGCCATTGATCCTCGCCAAACGCAAGATTGATCACCCGATGAATGCTGTTTTCCATGGCCCAGCGAACGTGCACCGCCTCGCCAATCCCCTTCGGATCCGCGGGCAGGTTGCTAACAAGTACCGCCGCTTCAGAAAAACGTGGCCGTCGATCTCTCGGGCGACGCAACCATCACCACCGAACACAGCCTGCCCCCATTTGCTTTCAACCATCCAGTCGATCGTGTCGGTCCCAACGCACCGGCGCTTCCCGATTCTTCCAGGCAACTTTTGTCTCATTGTCGGCAAACAATTTTTCATGCGATTGCCTTGGCGTGCTGCCTGGTCTCATCGAGCTTCTCGACGCCGATCTCTTCCTTCTCCATCTCGGTGTCGTAGCGCATCTGCAGGTTCATCCAGCTCTGCACGCCGGTACCGAAGAAACGCCACAGCCGTGTTCACAGTAACTGAGCGCTCGCCCATCACGATTTCGTTGACGCGCTGCGCCGGTACGTCGATCGGGATCGCAAGCACGTACTGCGTGATGTTGATGAGTTAACGCCACTCGCGCGCCTGGAGGTCTCTAAGCGTCGCAAGCGGTACTTGCCGCGCCATATCTAACTCCATTGAGAGCGCGGCGGGAGTCCCCCCGCTAGTGGAAGTGGACGACTTCAACACGGCGGGCGGACGGAATGTCATCACCGGCTTAGGGTGCAATACGTTTGGGTGCTGGTGATGTGGATTCTCCGGAATACCTCGAAAGCCTATTCCGGCAGTTCGTCGGGCAGATGATTCAGGCCATGCGGCACGGCCAGTTGTTGCATGGCGGCGCAGGAGGTGCCCGCCCCGTCGCGGCTAGCCGCGTGAGGCCCGCACCTCAACGGTTCCAGCCCGGCAGCGTATGCGCGCACCCGGCGCCCTGCAGGGCGTGCGTGATCAGCTATGCAAAGCGCGCGCGCTCACGGGTTTGAGTTGCACACGCGCCCGGATACGACCGTATAGAGCTGCATACGGCACACGTTCAAGCGCGCTCGCCAAGCACGGATGCGCGGAACGAACGCAAAGTTCAGGACTCTGTAGAACAACTCGCACTATGGGCTCTGACTTTATCTGTGACGAAAGGTAATTTGCGAGATATTGCGCACAAGCAGCGCCGCAGCCAGCGCTGCACAGCCGGCCACCAGCACGCCAATGTGAATCGATTGGACCATCACATGCCGCGCGACATCGAGCAACGCGGGGCCGTCGAGTCCCGCGCGTTTTAGTTGCACAAGCAACGAGTCGCGCAAACCTTCGTCAATGAGAATACGCGGGTCGGCGAACGCCGGGCGCCACTTTGCGGCGAGGGGTTCACCGAACACGCGTAGTGCGTTATCGACGCCTGGCGCGTACCGGCGATTCACGATCATTGCGACGACACTTGTGCCGAGGATACCGCCGACCATCCGCGTCGACTGCAGCAGTGCTGTGGTGATGCCGAACCGCTCGCGGCCCGCGATCTCCTGCCCGAATATGTTCAGGTTGTTAAGGACAAAACCAAGCCCGATGCCGACGGCCCCCATTGAGAGTTCCAGATACAGGTGCGGCGTAAGAGGCGTCGATAGCGCAATGCCGATCGATGCCGCGACGAGCAGCCCGAAACCGATCGACAGAATCGCTGTCGGCCGCGACAGATGAATCACGATGCGCGTGTTGATCAAGCTGCCCAACGCGACGCACGCGGCGATCGGCGTCGCGAGCAGACCGGCCTGCTGCGGCGACAGGCCGAAGCCGCCTTGCAGCAGCAGCGGCGCGAAGAAGATCAGCGAGAACATCACGAAGCCGGACAACACCGACAGCGTGAAAAGCGTGACGAGTTGCGCGTCGTTGAAAAGATCCAGCGGAATCATCGGATGGGTCGCGCGCCGCTCGCACGCGAGCAGCAATGCGGTGCCGATCAAGACGAACGCCGCGAGCAGCAGATTGCCGCTCGTTAGCCCGTCCTTCGCCACCGCCTCGATAAACATCTGCAAGCCGCCCAGCACGAGTGCGACGAGCAGAGCGCCACCCCAGTCGATGCGCACTTCGCCGACCTGTTCGCGCCTGTAATACGGCAAATGCGCCCAGATAAAATACAGCGCGATCGCACCAACCGGCAGATTGACGATAAACGTCGAACGCCAGCCAAGATGCTGAGTCATCCATCCGCCGAGCGATGGCCCGGCCGCAGTGCCGATTCCATATGCGGCCGCCATCACCACCTGCCAGCGTACGCGCACGCGCGGATCGGGAAACAGATCGGGAATCGAAGCGAACGCGGTACCGACCATCATACCGCCGCCGACCCCTTGCAGCCCGCGCGCGATGACGAGAAACGGCATGCTCGTCGCGATGCCGCACAGTAGCGACGCCACTGTGAACGTGATCACCGCGGCGATCACAAAGCGCTTACGGCCGAAATAGTCACCGAGGCGGCCAAACACAGGCACCGTGACGACCGACGCAAGCAGATACGCGCTCGCAATCCATGCGTAGAACTCGAAGCCACGCAGCTCAGACACGATTGACGGCAGCGCGGTACTGACCACCGTCTGATCAAGCGCGACCAGCATGTTGACGAGACCGATGCCAAGCATCGCCAACAAGGCATCGCGGAAGGGTAAGGCAATGGACTGCGGGTGCATAGGATTCACGTCAACATAGGGCGGCAAGGCGCACAAAAGAGGTTAACAAGACAGCCTGTCGTCGCTCGATGCTCGACATGCGCGAGCCGTTGCCACTTTTGCGTTTTCACGAGCGAAAAATTTAATGACAGATTCATGCTGAACAATATCTGTTCTTCAATAAAAACATCCTCGTAACGAATAACGAATAACGAATAACGAATAACGAACATTTGACACGCGACTCCCGAGAAACAAAGAGAAGTCGTCTATCGCGCCAGTTCCTAGCCTTCGATCAAGCGTTCAAGCTTCCTCGACCAAGCTGATATCGTCCTCGTCCGAAATTTGTGCGATCAGCGATGCTGCGCGCGCGTCAGTCACATCAAGGAAGTCGTGGCAGTCACGGCTGCGGTAAATATCGGACGGCGCATCGCACGGCCCGCCGGGACATCTCCAGCCATGAGGCGAGCACTTGTTCGGTCAGAAGCCGCCGGGCATCCCCTATCCGCAATCGAGGATAGCGCGAAGAATATCGCCGTATATTTGTCTTGCGTGCGCGTCGGCTTACGCTCATCAATCATCTTGGCTGGTGCCCTGTCAGCATGGACCGTATTAATAAGGAAGGTCGTAACTGCGACGATAAAAAAATTCGGTGCATGTCGTCCGTTCACGCGCAACACGGCTCTCACAGCGTCGTGGAGCGGCGTCCTCCGCACAGAACGAGGCTGTATTGTCCACTTATGCGGGTTAGAAAAACATAATGGTGGGATACTGGTTTGAACCGGCGCCCCAAATAATCGCGCTGTTAAATGACAATATCCGTTTGTGGCACTCGCACAATTCAGGAGCTTGCCCGGGACCACGGCAGGATGCCACTATTGACCGGATGCTGGAGGGG
>NZ_CADIKH010000133.1 GCF_902859855.1 Paraburkholderia humisilvae | reverse complement strand
CCGGACACGTAGATCGCCTTGAAGCCCGCCTGCTGTGCGAGCAGCGCGTGATTCGCGTTGATCGCGCCGACCACCTGAAGCGGTTTCTCTTCGGCGACTGCGGCGCGGAAAGCCGCGCCTGCCGATTGGCTTGCAGCGTTGCTCATGATGCGGCTCCTTGCGGATGGGCGGCCCCGGCGGTATTGGCGAACAGCGACGCCGCTTCGGCCGGCACCGCACGCCCAGTCGAGCGAGCGCGGCGCAGCACCGACCAGTAATAGCGATAGCTCGCGCGATCGTGCAATGTATCCCGGTGGCGCGTCGGGCCCCATTGCGCGGCCTGCGCGGCGAGCAGGATCTCAGTGGCGGTCGCGATTTCGTCGTCGCGTGGCGCGAACGCGGATACGATCGCGGGAATCTGCGCCGGATGGATGCTCCACATCCGCGTGTAGCCGAATTCGTTGCGCGCCCGCGCGGCGTCGTTCGCGACCACGCTCATGTCGCGCACTTCGGTCGACACGTTATGCGACGGCACCTTGCCGTGCGCATGGCAAGCCGCGGCGATTTCGAGCTTCGCGCGCCGTACCAGCGGATGATCGAACTGCGCTGGCGAGCGCATCGCGGTATCGGGAATCGCACCGTCGTGCGCCGATACGAAGTCCATCAGGCCGAAGCTCAGTGCTTCGACGCCGGGCAGCGCGGCGAGATCGAAGGCGCGCGCAAGCGCGCCATGGGTTTCGACCAGCAATTGCACCGGCACCGGCTGTGCGATACCTAGCTCGCGGCGCGTCGCTTCGATAAACGCGCACATTTCCGCGGCGTCCGGCACGCTGCGGACTTTCGGCAGCGTGATATACGCCGGCGCCCGCTTTGCCGCGCGCAGAATCACACGCACGTCGTCGCGCCAATGCGGGTGATGAAAATCGTGAATCCGCACGCCGACGCGGCCGAACCGGTCGTGCTCGCTACCGGCTAACGATGCGACCAGTTCGGCATGCTCAGTCTCGCGTCCGACCTGCGCACCGTCTTCGCAATCGAGCGTGACGTCGAATACCGGCCCGAGCTCCTGCTGCAGCGCGAGCGATTTCAGCATCAGCTTCTCGCTGCCGGCGTAGTGATCGCAGGCAGGTAGCACGGTCGGCGGCGCTTCGCCTTCAAACAGCACTTCGGCGGGGGTGAGGGCGCGCATTCTCGGCGTCAAAAAGCGTGGTTTCTAGTTGGAAAGGTCTATTCGAACGCACTCTGGGGCTCCAAAGCAGATTCGAATCAGAGGCGAAGGTCACGCAACGCAGCCTTCGCCTGATCAACCCGGCATGTAAAAAACCGGAACCCGCCGCGCTGCAACGAGGTCCCGGTTGATTCCAAGGGCCGGCTTACAGCAGGTGCTTGACACCGTCGCGCTCTTCGAGCAACTCGTTGAGCGTCCCGTCCATCTTCTCGCGCGAGAAGGCGTCGATTTCGAGGCCCGTGACGCGCTTGTACTCGCCGTTCTCGCAAGTAACCGGCACGCCGTACACGATGTCTTCCGGAATGCCATACGAGCCGTCCGACGGAATGCCCATCGTCACCCACTTGCCATTCGTGCCGAGCACCCAGTCACGCACGTGATCGATTGCCGCGTTGGCTGCCGATGCCGCCGACGACAGGCCGCGCGCTTCGATGATCGCCGCGCCGCGCTTGCCGACCGTCGGGATAAACACGTTGCGGTTCCATTCGTCGTCGTTGATCAGCTTCGTGAGCGATTGACCTTCAGCGGTTGCGACGCGGAAATCCGGGTACATCGTCGGCGAGTGGTTGCCCCACACCGCGAGCTTTTCGATCGATGCGACCGGCTTGCCGGACTTCGCCGCGAGTTGCGACAGCGCGCGGTTGTGGTCCAGACGCAGCATTGCGGTGAAATTCTTCTTCGGCAGGCTCGGCGCCGACTTCATGGCGATGTATGCGTTGGTGTTCGCCGGGTTGCCGACCACCAGCACCTTCACGTCGCGGCTGGCGACGTCGTTCAGCGCCTTGCCTTGCACCGTGAAGATTTCGGCGTTGGCCGACAGCAGGTCCTTACGCTCCATGCCCTTCGAACGCGGACGCGCGCCGACCAGCAGCGCAACGTCGGCATCCTTGAACGCGACTTTCGGGTCGTCAGTGACCACGACACCCGCGAGCAGCGGGAACGCGCAGTCTTCGAGTTCCATCACGACGCCTTTGACGGCGGCTTGCGCTTGCGGCAGGTCAAGCAACTGCAGGATCACCGGTTGGTCCTTGCCGAGCATATCGCCATTGGCGATGCGAAATAGCAGGGAATAACCGATTTGACCTGCGGCGCCAGTGACGGCAACGCGCTTTGCGGGCTTAGCCATTGAGAAATCTCCAGGACGGTGCGTTAGTGCGTTAGACGCTTGAGAAAACGCCATTTTATATGCGCGTTACCCGAAGCGTGGCAAACACGGTGAACTCTATGCGCAGCGGCGTGGCACTCAAACGTGCCTGCCACGCGCTGCAACCAGGCTGCCGCGCCGGCCGCCAACGGACGGCGAGACTGCCGAGCAGAGCGCGGATACACCGCTCGCGGCGCGATAGCGCGCGTGGCTCGCTGCGACCTGCGAATCCTGCAATAGCGCATTTCGGCGAGCGTCGATGAGGCCGCATGAGGCTGTGGTCGGGCCCGTTGGGCGGGGCCGCTCGAGGCCTTCTGGGGCCATTCGTGAGGCGGACGGCAGGCGAATCGAAAGCTGGACTGATGGGGCGCAACGTGCGCAGGACGGTATTCCAGACTACGCCTTCGCTTGCATTCCACCGCTGGCGCGTAACCTGAAAACTACCCGCAAACCCTTGCTCGACAAGGAGTGTAGGAGTGGGCGGACACAAAGTCAACAGTATCTTATGTCTTATATAAGACATAAGTATCAGCCCAAAATGTGTGGACGCCAGGCGACCCTTTATGATGAAATGCGCGAATGAATTCGAACCAGGCGAGCTCCGCGAATCCGATTGGCCCGGCGGGCACGGGCGAAGGCTTGCCTGCTTCCGCATCGTCTTCGTCGCCCACGTTCAGTCCGCTTTACCAGCAGATCAAAGGCATCATTACACAAAGCCTTGAATCCGGCGAATGGAAGCCCGGCGAAATCATCCCCAGCGAAGTCGAACTGGCCGCCCGTTACAAGGTGAGTCAAGGCACCGTGCGCAAGGCGATCGACGAACTTGCCGCCGACAATCTGCTGGTGCGCCGGCAAGGCAAAGGCACCTTTGTTGCAACGCACAACGAAGACCGCGCCCAGTTTCGCTTCCTCAGATTACTCGCCGATGACGGCGTCGAGCATCCGCACATCAGCAAGCTGCTCGAATGCCGGCGCTTGCGCGCATCGGCGGAGATCGCGCGGCAACTCGACCTGAAGCCGTCGGATCCGGTCGTGCTGATCAAGCGCCTGCTGCGGTTCGACGGCGACGACACGGTGCTCGACGAAATCTGGTTACCCGGTGGCGTGTTTCGCGGGCTTACGCTCGAGCGTCTGTCCGATTACAAAGGCCCACTCTACGCGATGTTCGAAACGGAGTTTGGCACGCGGATGATTCGCGCGTCCGAGAAGATTCGCGCGGTGGCGGCGGACCCGGCGGTTGCCGATCTGCTGCATGTGCCGCCGGGTTTTCCGCTACTGTCGGTGGAGCGGGTGTCATACACGTATGGCGATCGACCGGTCGAAGTGCGGCGTGGTTGGTATGTCACAACCGGCTATTACTATCAGAACGATCTCAGTTGATGCAAGTGATAAAACGGGCGTAGCTTGCTTGCAAAGTGTTGTGCAGCAGGTTGTGCAGCAGGCAATGAAGCGGACGATGAATCGCCTTTATTGCCACCGATATAAAGCAGTCTTGAGCAGATGTTCGCTGCAGCGCGGAAAGAAAAGGCGCTAAAATCGCGGATTAGTGTGACTACATAGTAGGGGTCTAGCATGGCTGAAGCCGTAAAAAAACCGAGGCCGGAATTCCGGAACATCGGTATCGGGCAGATTCTGACGGCGTATCGTCTCCCACTAGCGGGGCGTGTGTCGATTTTGCACCGCGTCAGCGGCGCACTGCTCTTCATCTTCCTTCCGTTCCTGCTGTACCTCTTCGATCAAAGCCTCACTTCCGAACTCAGCTTCGAAGTCTTCAAGGTCTTTCTCTCCAACATCATCGTCAAGCTGATCACGCTGGTTCTCGCGTGGGCTTTCCTGTTTCACTTCTGCGCCGGTATCCGTCACCTCGTGATGGACACCAACCACAACGCGGTGTCGAAGGAAAAAGGCAAAAGTACGTCAGTCGTCGTGCTGGTCGTGTCGTCGCTGCTGACCATCGCGTTCGCGCTCAAACTGTTCGGAGCCTTCTAAAAAATGTCCTCCCATAACCGAATCGGTTCGAAGCGCCTTGTCGTCGGCGCACACTATGGCCTGCGCGACTGGCTCGCGCAGCGCATCACCGCGACGATCATGGCGATCTACACGGTGATCCTGCTGGTCTGGTTCTTCACCGCGCAGGCATTCTCATACGACGGCTGGGCGTCGATCTTCGCGACCCAATGGATGAAGCTCGCGACGTTTGTCACGTTGCTGTCATTGTTCTATCACGCTTGGGTCGGCATTCGTGACATCTGGATGGACTACATCAAGCCGGTCGGCACGCGGCTCGTCCTTCAGGCGCTGACGATCGTCTGGCTGCTCGCGTGTGCGGGCTACGCCGCGCAGATTCTCTGGAGAGTGTAAAAGAATGGCTGCAATCAAAAATTCTCTGCCGCGTCGCCGCTTCGACGTGGTGATCGTCGGCGCGGGCGGCTCGGGAATGCGTGCGTCGTTGCAACTGGCGCGTGCGGGCCTGTCGGTGTGCGTGCTGTCGAAGGTGTTTCCGACGCGTTCGCACACGGTGGCCGCGCAAGGCGGCATCGGCGCGTCGCTCGGCAACATGAGCGAAGACAACTGGCACTATCACTTCTACGACACGATCAAGGGCTCCGACTGGCTCGGCGACCAGGACGCGATCGAGTTCATGTGCCGCGAAGCGCCGCATGCCGTCTACGAACTTGAACACATGGGCATGCCGTTCGACCGCAATGCGGACGGCACGATCTATCAGCGCCCGTTCGGCGGCCACACCGCGAACTACGGCGAAAAGCCGGTGCAGCGCGCGTGCGCAGCCGCTGACCGTACCGGCCACGCACTGCTGCATACGCTGTACCAGCAGAACGTCGCGGCGAAGACGCAGTTCTTCGTCGAATGGATGGCGCTGGACCTGATCCGCGACGCGGACGGCGATGTGCTTGGCGTGACCGCGCTCGAAATGGAAACGGGCGACGTCTACATCCTCGAAGGCAAGACCACACTGTTCGCCACGGGC
Organism: Paraburkholderia humisilvae; assembly: GCF_902859855.1. Taxonomy (GTDB): domain Bacteria; phylum Pseudomonadota; class Gammaproteobacteria; order Burkholderiales; family Burkholderiaceae; genus Paraburkholderia; species Paraburkholderia humisilvae. The sequence goes on along the minus strand of NZ_CADIKH010000133.1, from coordinate 2,942 downwards.
GGCGCGGGCCGCATCTTCGCGGCGTCGACCAACGCGTTCATCAACACCGGCGACGGCTTGGGCATGGCGGCGCGCTCGGGCATCGCGCTGCAGGACATGGAATTCTGGCAATTCCACCCGACTGGCGTGGCCGGCGCGGGCGTGCTGATTACCGAAGGCGTGCGCGGCGAAGGCGGCATTCTGCGCAATGCGGACGGCGAGCGCTTCATGGAGCGTTACGCGCCGACGCTGAAAGACCTCGCGCCGCGCGACTTCGTTTCGCGTTCGATGGACCAGGAAATCAAGGAAGGGCGCGGCGTCGGTCCGAACAAGGACCACGTGCTGCTCGACCTGTCGCACATTGGCGCAGAGACGATCATGAAGCGTCTGCCGTCGATCCGCGAAATCGCGCTGAAATTCGCGAACGTCGACTGCATCAAGGAACCGATCCCGGTCGTGCCGACCATTCACTATCAGATGGGCGGCATTCCGACCAATATGCACGGTCAGGTGGTCGGCACGTCACGCGATCACGAGGAGCCGGTCAACGGTTTCTACGCGGTGGGCGAATGCTCGTGCGTGTCGGTGCACGGCGCGAACCGCCTCGGCACGAACTCGCTGCTCGACCTGGTGGTGTTCGGCCGCGCGGCCGGCAACCATATCGTCAAGCGCGCGGGCGAAATGAAGGAGCACAAGCCGCTGCCGGCCGACGCGGCCGACCGCGCACTCGAACGCCTCGCGAAGCTCGAAGCGTCGTCGTCGGGCGAGTACACGCAGGCGATCGCAAACGACATCCGTGCGTCGATGCAGTCGCACGCCGGCGTGTTCCGCACGTCGAAGCTGCTTGCCGAAGGCGTCGAGAAGGTGAATGAACTGAAGGAACGCGTCGCCAACGTGCACTTGAAGGACAAGTCGAAGGTGTTCAACACGGCGCGGGTGGAAGCGCTCGAACTGGCGAACCTGATCGAAGCGGCGCGCGCGACGATGGTGTCGGCCGAGGCTCGCAAGGAAAGCCGCGGCGCGCACGCGCAGAGCGACTATGAACATCGCGACGACGATAACTGGCTGCGCCATACGCTGTGGTTCAGCGAAGGTGATCGCCTCGACTACAAGCCGGTTCACATGAAGCCGCTGACCGTCGAATCGGTGCCGCCGAAGGCACGGACCTTCTAAGGCGCAAGCCACACGTCAAAGGACCCACAATATGGCCAAGCGTATTTTCGAAGTTTACCGCTACGACCCGGACCAGGACGCAGCGCCGCGCATGCAGACGTACGAGCTCGAAATCGAGCATGAACGCATGTTGCTGGACGCGCTCGTCAAGCTGAAAGCCGTCGATGAAACGCTGTCGTTCCGTCGCTCGTGCCGCGAAGGCGTGTGCGGCTCGGACGCGATGAACATCAACGGCAAGAACGGCCTCGCGTGCCTGACGAACCTGAACGATCTGCCGCATAAAATCGTGCTGCGTCCGCTGCCGGGTCTGCCGGTCGTGCGCGACCTGATCTGCGACTTCACGCAGTTCTTCAACCAGTATCACTCGATCAAGCCGTACCTGATCAACGACACGCCGCCGCCGGAGAAAGAGCGCCTGCAGTCGCCGGAAGAGCGCGACGAGCTCGACGGCCTGTACGAGTGCATTCTGTGCGCGAGCTGCTCGACGTCGTGCCCGAGCTTCTGGTGGAATCCGGACAAGTTTGTCGGTCCGGCGGGCCTGTTGCAGGCCTATCGCTTTATCGCGGATAGCCGCGATCAGGCGACCGGCGAACGCCTCGACAACCTGGAAGATCCGTACCGTCTGTTCCGCTGCCATACGATCATGAACTGCGTCGATGTGTGCCCGAAGGGCCTCAATCCGACGAAGGCGATCGGTAAGATCAAGGAATTGATGGTGCGCCGCGCTGTCTGATATGAGTAACCCCCACGCTCCCTATCAGTCGCTGCCCCCCGAGGGGGAGGTCAGTTCGCTTGGGAGCGGCCCTGCGCGTACTGACATGGACCGATCACCACATCAGTCCGATCCCCTACGCCGCGCACGCCTACGTTGGCGCGCGCGGCGCGGCCTGCTGGAAAACGATCTGATCTTCGAACGTTTTTTCAGCCGATATGAGCATGACCTCAGTGATGCGGACGTCGGCGCGTTGACGCGCTTGCTGGAGCTGAGCGATAACGACCTGATGGACTTGCTGCTCGCCCGCAAGGAACCTGAAGGCGACCTGGCCGACCCGGACGTCAAACGGGTCCTCGACATGCTGCGGACGGCCTAGTCTGGTTGATGTCCAGTTCGAACCGTGCGGCGTGCGTGGCCGAAAAGGCGTGCAATTATCGAAACCCTGTTTCCTACTTTCGATTGAGGATGTGCTATGACCCCGTCAGATGTTAAAGCCACGCTATCGTTCAGCGACAACTCGCCGAGCGTTGAAATGCCGATCTACAAGGGCACGTTGGGCCCGGACGTGATCGACATTCGCAAACTGTACGGCCAGACCGGCAAGTTCACGTATGACCCGGGCTTCATGTCGACGGCGTCGTGCAACTCGGCGATCACGTACATCGACGGGGACAAGGGCGAACTGCTGTACCGAGGTTTTCCGATCGACAACCTCGCGCAGAATGCGGACTTCCTCGAGACCTGCTACCTGCTGCTGAAGGGCGAACTGCCGAACGCGCAACAGAAAGACGAGTTCGTGAAGACCGTCACCAATCACACGATGGTGCACGAGCAGATGCAGTTCTTCTTCCGCGGTTTCCGTCGCGACGCGCACCCGATGGCGATTCTGGTGGCGGCAGTCGGCGCGCTGTCCGCGTTCTATCACGACTCGCTCGACATCAATAACCCGCGTCACCGCGAAGTGTCGGCAATCCGCATGATCGCGAAGCTGCCGACGCTGGTTGCGATGGCGTACAAGTACAGCATCGGCCAGCCGTTCGTGTATCCGCAGAACGATCTGTCGTACAGCGCGAAC
>NZ_CADIKH010000132.1 GCF_902859855.1 Paraburkholderia humisilvae | reverse complement strand
GGCCTCGGGGATGCCGCCACGCCCACCGTATGGGATGCTGTCCTGTCAACTCGATAAGGCATCCTTTATATCAGAAACTGCTCAACTCGCTTATCTATTTGCACCAGAGCCCGCGCGACTACGCATTGCTTCTGTTCCTGTACAACAGCGGAGCTCGCGCCGATGAAGCTGCGAAGTTGACCATCGGACGCTTGCAGCTCACCGAGCCGGCCTCTGTTCGCATACTTGGCAAAGGAAACAAGATGCGTGTGTGTCCCTTGTGGCCTACGACGTCCTCCGTCTTGATTCAACTCGTAACCGGGCGTAGTGCAGACGACACCGTGGACAAATCAGCCGATGACACGGTTCGGCATACATCGCGTCGTCACCCAATATGCCAAGCTTGCGTCCGAAACACATCTTACGATGAAAGATAAACGTATCAGTCCGCATTCGGTTCGACACACGACTGCGGTCCATCTGCTACGTGCCGGCGTCGATATCAACACGATCCGAGCCTGGTTAGGGCATGTCTCTTTGGATACGACACACATCTACGCCGAGGTCGACTTGGAAATGAAAGCAAAGGCGCTTGCTTGCGTCGACATCTCGGGCCTGCCCGCGGCATCAAGGTGCGCGACCACGCTGCCGTCACTGATGACGTTTCTGAAGCAACTTTAGCTTGTCGGAGGCATTTTTTATGTGCGGGCACGAGTCAGCGGTCATTGGACAAGCCCTGACTCGAAACCGTCGCCTCCACATAAATTTGGACGCAACATAGCCGCTGAAACGTTATGCATAACATTTCAGCGGCTTCAACGAACTGTACGAAAACGGCAACCGTGAGGCCGCATGCTGGGATCACGCGAGACGATATCTCTATGAAGTCCACGTGCGTACGCCAACCGAAGCAACAAGGCACGTGCTCGAACGGATCGGCGAACTCTATGGCATCGAGGCCGACATCCGCGGCAAACCAGCTGTTGAACGGCTGCGCGTACGACAGGAGAGAAGCTTGCCGTTGCTGGCGCTCATCAAGGCGTGGATGACGGAAAAACTCTCGACGCCATCGAAGAAGTCCGATCTGGCCAAAGCAATCAATTACTCGCTCAACCAGTGGGATGCGCTCGTGCTGTATTGCGAGGACGGTCGTATCGAGATCAGCAACGCTCTTGCCGAGAACGCTTTGCGCTGCGTCAGCCTTGGTCGCAAGAACTTCCTGTTCGCCGGGTCTGACAGCGGGGGCGAACGCGCGGCAGCAATGTACAGCCTGATCGGCACGTGCAAGCTCAATGACATCAATCCGCGCGCCTATCTCGAATACGTCCTGACCCATATCGCCGACCATCCCATCAACCGTATCGACGAACTGCTACCCTGGAACGTCGTCGCGAAACTGCCCCGGCACTCCAGTCTACCGACCTCAGCCGCCTGATCGCCAACTGGCGAGAACCCATCCCCCATCATGCCTCACACGCACGTCACATTGCGAACGGCCGTTGTGAGGTGCTTACTCAAGATCGGTCGGCGCGGATACTCGACTGTACACTTGCGTGCCACTGCATGACGGATATCCGCGTTCGCAGAAAATCATTGATAACGCCAAGCCCCAAATCCTTCCCGTTCTCGCTAATCAGCATCAAGTTCGTGCCGATCCCGCCGAGTTCTGGCGGTACCATTTCCAAGCGCTCAGTGCTGCTCTCATACCAGAGCCAGCCGAGCGAAATGCGTTCACCTTCGAACATGCACGTCCATTCCGTGTATCCGCCTGTCCGGGAGTCGAGGCCAGCCGCGCGAAGATCAGCCCGCACTTCATCGGCCTCTGCGGACCAGCAATGGATGAAGCGAAGCGCATTAAATTCGGCTACCTTTAGCCGCAAATAACCATCCATCAGCATCTGTACATTCTCCGGCTTTGTCATGTTGTTGAAGTGGCTGGGTAAATTTCGGAGTATGAAGAAGATCAAATCCCCCGTTCCGCTGTCTCCATTTTCCTGCGTTCAGACACCAATTGCGGTAGCCTGATATCAGTCTTTCAATCCGAGCCTTCGCGACACCGAGGAGTTGCCGCCGGAGCGCGGCGTAGTCGTCGCGTACGCATCGATCCGACAAGTGGTCCGAGCAGTTTGGGTCGCAGCTCACCCGTCACGCGAGGCGGCACGCGGTGTGCCGGGTTCGACCCGGTACCTTGACGAGATGGCCGCGCGCCTGCGCGGTAGGCTGTACTAGTACTACAACCGTAGATTTTTAATATCAGGAGGCGTACAGCTGCGCCTCCGATAGTGCGACTGTTGCGCGCGCCACTGACGCGTGCGCCGCCAGCTTGACCAGTTCAGCACATGATCGATCGTATGAACGGCGTGCCATAAGAGGCGGCACAACAACCGACGAATCTCCTGAACGCTGAGCGGTACCATGCCTTCAGGAGTTTTTTTTGCTGCGTATGCGCAAGGTGACGAGTGCGGCATGAGCGATCAGTGCCAGCGTAATGTGCCGGTACCATCCCTGCCATCGACGCACCTCGTATTGATCCAGGCCGCACTCGCCTTTGGTTGCTTCAAAGCCGATCTCGATTTCCCACCTGCGGCCTGCGACATTGGCCAGCGTCTGCCGTTTGGCCAGACGACGCGGCGCATAGACCACGTAGTATGCATGTTCACGCTTTTCGTCGAGACTGCGCCGAGCCAGCAGGTAGTGTCCGAAGCGGCGCTCCCTGGACGTAATCTGCAGGCGCCATAACGGCGTGAGCGCCCAGTCGTACCGACGCTCGCCCTTGGTCCCGGTGCCCACCGAAAGGCGTCGCCATGCCTGTCCGGGCAAACTCTCCACGATCCGGTCGGCACGCACATAATCGGGTCCCTTCCACCACAGCAGTTCATTCTTTGCGACGGCCATCACGAAGGGCTGTTCGCGCGACTCCAGCCATAGCCGCAAATGGCGGTCACCACCATAGACCTCGTCACCTGTGACCCAGCCACATGGCACGCCGTCATCCAGTGCCCGCTCAAGCATGACACGGGCAAGCTGTGGCTTTGTCGCAAACTTCACTGTATCGGGAACGCCCGCCGCCTTGCAGCGCGCGGGATCGTCGGTCCACACCTGAGGCACATAAAGTTCGCGGTCGATGAATGCGCTGCCGCCATGACCGGCATAACAGAGAAGCACACCGATCTGGCTGTTCTCGATACGGCCTGCTGTGCCGCTGTACTGACGTTGCACACCGACCGAGTGCAGCCCCTTCTTGACGAATCCAGTCTCGTCCACGATCAGCACGGCATCACGCTCGCCCAGCCGTTCGATAACGTACCGGCGCAGAACGTCGCGTGCGCCATCGGCATCCCACTGCGCCCGCTCGCGCAGGTGTTGCACGCCGTCGGGTGTGGCCTCGCCAATCCATTCGGCAAGTTGCCATCCGTTCTTGCGCTCCACAGTCCCGAGCAGGCCTTTCAGATAAGCCATCGACCGCTGTCGAGGTTCCGGACGCCTGAACAGACCGGCAAGCCGCTCGTGCAAATCTTCCAGCTCGCATTCCCATGCCTTCTCAACCATCTGCATAAGTCTTTATTCATGTAGTAGTACTAATTTAGTATAGTAAAAAAAATGTACGATTGTAGTACTAGCTGTGGCGTGTGGCGAATGAATATGGAGCGGAGCCGGACGCGCTGCTGCAAAAGCAGCTGTGACAAGGTAGCTGCGGGCGCTTTTTCTGACGCGTGATGCGCACACTTGCCAGCGTGAAGCACGTGCTAACCAAGGGCGTGGCCCGGGTCAATCCGCGCTGAAAACCGCCATCTTCCCATGCGCGAACTTCACATACATGGATTTCGTGACCCACGACATACGCGGGCCCTTCTTTCTCAGCCTCGGTCCGATCTGGAAGCACTTTGCGTTGCGTCGGCACTATATGAAGCCGGCACTCGTGGTGCCACCCTCAACGCCTGCCCGCGTGGCGCTAGTGGACCACTGAACTGACTAGCATCGTCACCTTCTGATCAGGATTCTTCGCTTATCGTCTGCATTTGACCGGTATTCGCCAGGTTGACAATGCCCCTCCACCTGCCGCCCCCCTCCTGATCTTCAGGCTAGTGGACAATGATACCGGAACTGGTGGGTGCTGAGAGGCTCGAACTCCCGACCTACGCCTTGTAATGGCGTCGCTCTACCAACTGAGCTAAGCACCCGTTTCGTGATTTCTCAGCTAACGGGGGACTGCTCCAATAATCCGTAAAGCTTCATGCGACCTATCCGAAGAGCCAGTCAAACCGCTAGTCGCAAAATCCGTTGCTTGTGTAACTGATACCAGCATAATGACCTGCCATCAAAAATGGCTAGCTGTTACTTTATATAGGTGAATTTTTTTATCGCCCATCTAACATTGGTAGGATAACAAATCTAGAGGCTCCATATATGACTCAAGAAACCGCAGGACAATTTGATGAGTTAGCCATCCTATACGAGGATATGGCGACTTGGCCATTTCGCAAGGAAATTGAAATACCCAGCGTCTTGGCGGCGTTGGGCGATGTTCGCGGTCTGGATTTACTCGACTTCGGTTGCGGTACCGGTATGTATGTGCGCTCGCTGAAAGCCCGCGGAGCAGCACGAGTTGTCGGCTATGACTTATCCCAAGGCATGCTCAACTATGCACGACGCCGCGCTGAAAAGGAAAGTCTTGACATTGCGTTTATGTCCTCACTCGGTGAAGATCTGACGGGACAATTTGACGTCGTGCTCGCCGTCTACGTGTTGCCGTACGCAAGAACGCCAGGGGAACTGCAGTCGATGTGCGCGGACATGGCGCGCCTGCTTCGTCCGGGAGGTCGACTTATCACCCTGCCAATCCACCCGGAGTACTCGCCATCGCCCTCCTACTACGAGCCGTATGGGTTTCGACTGGTGGCCGACGATCCTGAAACAGCGCCTTATATCGATGGTGGTCGGGTACGCCTCGACCTGTGCTTCCAACATTACCAAACCAGCGTGGACGCGTGGTATTGGTCGGACCGTACGCTCAAGGCAGCACTGGGCAAGGCGGGTTTCACTGCAATCAACACGTTCAACCCCTATGCGCCTGCCTGTCCGGATATCAGCAAAGTACCCACCAAGTTGCGTGCTTACCTTGACAGGCCGCATGCTGTTGTTATCGACGCGACTCGCGGATGATCTCATGACGCCACACGAATCGACGTCTCGGCGCATCGGCGCCCCCCATCAAATGGTCAATGCCTTTGACACGCGCGTATCTTCCGGAATAAGTGCGGTCGGCGAGCACGACTGGGATGCACTCGTCTCCGACAACAACTTCTTCAACAGCCATCGATGGCTCGCCAGTATCGACAATGCATTGGGTAATAGTGAAGTTCTCACTGTTTGGAGTTCGTCCGGCCTCGCTGCGGGATGCGCGCTATGGGACGGTGAGCGAGTCTCCGGCCTCTTCTATCTGCCCGACTATTTCACGGACATGCGCGGGCCTTGGCAGGAACCGTTCCTCTGGCTCGGCGGCCGTCGCTCTACACACAATGAAATTCCATGTGTAGCGGGGGAGCGGCGCACGCAATATCTGCGGAAGCTGGGACTTGCCGCGGCCGACATCGCGGCAAGACGCGGTCTCGCTGGCTTTGTCAGTCCATATATGCCCGTTCCGGTCGCTCTGGAATTCGCCGGTGCGACCGGTGGTACTCTGCTGCTGCACTCGGCCGAGGCCGCAGCACCAATCCCTTCAGGGGGCTTGCCGGAGGCTATGGCTGCGTGGAAGTCGCACGATCGGGTTCAAAGCAAGGCGGAAATTTCCGCTTTCGAGCGCAAAGGCAACCGCATCGAATGGACGCCGATCAATGAGAACATTGAGGCACTTGCCGCTCGACTGGTAGCCGAAAACCGGGCGCGTTACGGCAGCAAGCAGGGAAGTGCGTGGATGGCCCGCCTGCTTACAGGACAAAGGCAGGCTGGCGTGCTGCAATCGGCCGTCGCCGCGGTTGCTAGCCGCGGCGATGCCGTAACGGCGCTGACCATATTTTACCGATTCGGCGAGGCATTCCACGCCCGCTACTTTGGTTGCGACTACGACCTACCAGACAACGATTTCCGGTACTTCGTCCTGACTTATTACGCCCCGGTCAACTACGCAGCGGCCAAGGGGTTGAAGCATTTTCGCCTATCAACTTCCGCACTAAAAGCCAAGGCCCGTCGCGGCGCCAGAATCGAGCCGCTTGCGGCGGTCGTCAAATTGACGGGCTCGGCTTCGCTTGAACCCGACGACGTTGAGCGCCACAACAATAGCTTCGTCGGAACGTTTCAGAGGGAATACGCGGGCCATCTCAGTCATGAATGGCCGATCGTGAATTGCTGATCCAATCACCGGAGGTCGAAATGCTGCATCTCGTCTACTTATTGCGCCCATCTGCTCACGCACGCACCGACATGAACGCATTCTGGTCGTGGGTCCGCGATCGGCAAGCATGGTTTTACGCCGGCCTCGATATGGCGCGCGATCCGCGATGGTACGTCCGTACGATCGGGACCGATGTGCACTCGCTCGAACACACGATTTCCTTTGCGGATGAAGCGGCATGGGGCGTCTACCGCCTCGAAGTCTCCCGCCGCTCACGGGACATCGCTTGGGAACGGCGACGCGTGGAACAGGAGCTTTGGTGGGAGATTCTGGAGGCACGCATCCTGAACGACGCACCGATCCCCCGAGTCGATACCATCATCTGATGGAGCTTGCCATGGCTGAGCACCGTGCACTTCAGGAACGGGCATTCTGGTTGATACGGAACACCCGCTTTATGACACTGGCGACGGCCGACGCAAACGGTGATCCGTGGGCGTCCACCGTCAACTACGTCCTGCTTTTAGATCATCGGATTCGTCTGCTCTGGCACTCGATGAGGAAGGCTCAGCACTCGGCCAATCTCGCCGCACGGCCTAGAACAACAGGCGCGATATTCCGAACCGATCTATCGACGGAACAGTCCCCTCTCACGCTTGACGGGCTTCAATTTAGTGGCAGCGCTCGCGCGGTCCCTGAACAGCACGTCGTCGACATACATGCGGTGTACTATCGCTTGAATTTTCCAGACGAATCCGTCCGCAGAACGTTTATGTTGCCGATAGATGAATTCGTCGCGGAGGGCGGACGGCGCTTCTACGAACTGACGCTCGATGCCTGGTGGCTGCTCGACATCGACCAATGGCTGGTTGACAAGGAAGATCGTCGCATCGCGCTTCCCCCTCCTGACCAGTTCGTGCAGAATTTGCGCGCCACACTTACCGATAGTCCATGAATCCGCTATTTTCTCGCCTCCATCGCAAACTTGTCGTCTCCTGCCAGGCGCTCGCCGATGAACCTCTATTCGGCCATATGGACGTTGTCGCGCGCGCAGCGGCCGAGGGAGGGGCCGCCGGCGTGCTGACGAATGGCTATGCCGAGATTGCGCAAGTAAAAGCGGCCGTGGACCTGCCGGTCATCGGCGTGATCAGCCAGAGATATCCAGATGCAGAAATCGCGTTGACCGCGACACTATCGGAAATTGACACCATCTGGCGGGCGGGGGCTGACATTGCCGGCCTCGAGGCAACCAAAAGGCGTAGACCTAACAACGACACGCTCGATGCCTTCTATCTACGCATTCGCGCTCGCTATCCGTCCCTGCTGTTGATGGCAGAAGTCGCGACAGCCGACGAAGCGTTGCATGCACAAGCGCTCGGATTTGACTGCATTTCCAGCGCGGCGTTCGGCTACACTCCTGAGACTTCGGGGCGGAAGCTTCCTGACAACGATTTTGCGGCGTTTCGCGCGCTCCGTTCAGTCGTGACGCGCTGCCCGCTCGTCGGAGAGGGGAGGATTGAAACGCCGTCTCAAGCCGCTCAGGTATTACATTGTGGCGCCGACTTTGTCGTGGTTGGTAGTGCCATCACTCGGCCTCAAACCATTACGGCTCGCTTTGTTCACGCTATGCACGAGACGTGAGAACGAGGGTTGTGTCACGATAACGAAGAGGGATGATCGGGAGACTAATATGAGAATGACGGCTCTGATGTGATGGACGACTCCCGCTAAGCGGCAAGCAAGGGATTGTGCCAAAGTGGACAAGTTGTGATATCCACGGCAAAGGAGTGTTCATCATGAACATAGCGACTGTTGGACTGGACCTGGCCAAGAACGTGCTGCAGGTTCACGCCGTCGATCTGAAGGACAGGTCGTTGTACGCAAACAGCTCAGACGCGCGGATGTACTCCGGTATTTGGCTCTGGTGCAAATAGATAAGCGAGTTGAGCAGTTTCTGATATAAAGGATGCCTTATCGAGTTGACAGGACAGCATCCCATACGGTGGGCGTGGCGGCATCCCCGAGGCC
>NZ_CADIKH010000131.1 GCF_902859855.1 Paraburkholderia humisilvae | reverse complement strand
GCGGTGCTGTGCGGCGCTGGCCATAACCTGCGGATGATCCTCAGGAAGCTGCGGCTTTTTTGCGCCCGCGTTCTTGTCGCGTTGTTCGTTTCTGCCGATCAGAGAACGCCCGTCGTCTAACGCCGACGACGGACAAAACGCTTTATTCAGGGCGGACTACATAGCGTCGGACTTGTCAGCGGAGCGAGCCGACACCCGAGACTCCACATACACGAGAACCTTGACATCGTGCCCCACAAAGTTGTTGTCCGCACCACCGGATCCAACCGCGAACTAGCAGGCGAATCCGCGATCCGATACAAGTCCGGTGAAGATGAGGTCAGGGTCATGAGCGACAGCGTTATTGCGGCGATCGCCCGCAACTACAAGGACTGGATGATCGTGCAGGTAGGTGCCGCGGACGATAAGCCCATCAATGCGCGTAATGTGATTGACCAGCGGGGCCGACTTAGCATTTGGGAGACCGCGGCGGAAATCGTCACTGCAGCGAGGTTTGTTGGCGTAAATTCCGGGCCTATGCATATCGCGAATTGTTACCCGCGCGTATCTAAACGCATCGTGCTAATGGAGTTCAGTATGAACTATTTCACCAAATGCGAGAAAGGCGTTCCCTTTCCCTTGCGCCCAGGTGACGTACGCAACTGGCTGACCAGTTGGCTGGATCCGGCACACTTACTTCAACAGATTTGACCGGGACTTCGGTATTTCGCTGTCTTATCTTCAAATCTGACACCTCTCGCCCAAGGTTCCCGGTACAAACTGATTGGGGGCGCCGTTAGCAACCACCGTCGTCACCTGCTCTCACACCGGAATCCCCGTATAGCGAGTACAACCATAACGCGCACGTTCGGCCCGGATGCGACAGTCTGATCCGAGAGCGCAGCTTGTCGCCCGGCCGGCGCCACAAGCGCTTATCGCACCCTCACTGCGATGCGCCGTTGTTACCTCCTGCACCACCTACTCCAGATTTCCCGGTACACCGCTTCCATGTGTGACGCGAAACTCGCGCCATCCATCAGTGTGGAGCTTTCGATACTGTCGCGCATTGCTTGCCGAAGGCGCGCGAGACCCCGCAAATCGCTGCAAAGCCGCGATGCGACATGGACAAAATCTTCGTCAGTAAAGGCAATCAGATCGCGCAAGCCAAGATTCGAGAGCAGACTGAATCCACTCCGCCCAACAGCCGTATTTCCGACGCGCGACACCACCGGCACGCCCATCCAGAGAGAATCAAGAGTAGTCGTGTGCCCATTATATGGGAATGAATCCAGTCCGATATCAATTTCATGATAGGTCCGAAGATATGAATCGCGCGGCTTAAATGGCACGAATTCCACCCGATCCATTGGGATACGGACTTTTTCCATTCTGTCACGCAATCGAACTGGTGTTTTTCCATCAAGCGCCAGCAACAACAGTCTTGAGGAATCGACAGCATGCAGGACACTGGCCCACATAATGAGCGTACGATCCGTAAATTTGCGCGGGTTGTTCAAACACCCAAATGTTATGTATCCCCGTTCCAAGGCGGGTAAATTATTCACTGGCACGTCCGCACTTGGATCGTAGCACCAGAAGGACGAAGGCAATCGGATTGAGCGCTCGCTGTAGTGCGCATCATTTTCAGGTCGGTCAGTCGATAGTCGACCGAACTCATGCCTGTTGTCCCTGGATAAGCAAGCCAAGCCACCTGGATTGGAGATGGTCGCCGGGCAAAAACGAGTGGCCGCGCATCGGCCATATGCATAGTGAGGTCAATCAGGATATCTATTCGGTCGTCGTTAATTTGCTTCGCCAAATCAAGGTCCGAAAGAAATTTAACGTCTCTCCATACATCCGCGTATGTGGAAATTCGCCTCGTAACTTCATCTTCGACACGGGTGAAAGAGTAAAGAAAAATTTCAAATTTTTCGTGATTATGGTGACGCAGAAGCGGCGTCGTAAACAGCGATTGACAGTGATCCCGGAAATCCGGCGACACGTATCCAACGCGTATCCGCCTACTAACAGACGGCTCGTTTTTATGAGATAGTTTCTCATGAAGTAACGGCGTCTCGTAGCGCGTGGCCCAGCGTCTGCACTCTTCGAGGACGGTCGCCCCCTCCTCGGCCTGAAACATTAACGAATAGACAAGGTTACTGTGTAGTCGCATGCTGTTCGGTGCGCAATCAACGGCGCGCCGCATATGCGCGATACCTTCGTCAAGTGATCCGAGATCTCTCAGCAACCGCCCGAGCTCTCCATGAGCAGCCGCATGATTGGGCTCAATAGTCAGAGCATGTCGATACGCCGATTCGGCCGGAGTTGAGTCTTGGAGTCCGAGCAGATTATGATAAAGCCTACCCAGATTAAAATGAGCGTCGGCGAATCGAGGCGCAATCGAGATCGCCCGCAGAAACATTGCTTCAGATTCTTTATATCGGCCAGTTGCCAGCAGTATGCCCCCCAGAGTATTACAGGCTTTGTCAAAATTTGGATTATTTTCCAGTGCCTTTCGAAATGCCGCCTCTGCGAGATCGATATAATCTCTCCCGTTTGCCCCTTTGAGTAGAACGTTACCGAGATTATAAAACGCCAAGGCGAAGGTTGGGTTTGCTGCGATGGCCTTCCTGTATGCCGCCTCCGCTTCAGCCAGATTCCCTTGAGCCATATATAACAGACCTAGATTGTTGTATGCCTCGGGAAAATCTGGCGAAATCGATATTGCTTTTTTATAAACCAGTTCGGCCTCGAAAACATCACCTTTGTTTTGGAGAATAAGTCCAAGGTTACAGTAAGCTTCAGCATTATCACCATATGATGCAATCATGCTTCTGTAATGCCGCTCTGCCCCCACGTTGCTGCCAAGTGCAAGTAGACAAGCGCCAGCGAGATTCAAAAGGAATACGTCGCTCCTCCACGAATCAGGCTGCAGTTCCAGCAACTCTAACAATTCCCGATACTTTGCAGCCTCGTAGAGAGACTTCGCCATGTGACGAAGATCGGTATCACTGGTGACATCGGCCAAAAAATTGAAGTTCACAGTGTCTTGTCCATAGGTAGATGGTTCGGGCTTCTCTCGGACCTGGCATTTCCGCAACATGCAAATAGTATGCCGCAACAAGCACTCACCGAACATCTCCGAAGAGGACCTTCCTAGCGCCCGATTCGGTGCAATTGGATAACGTCGTTCGCGCATCATGGCGTTTGCTGGCTGCGCGGTTTCGGCCAACGAATACGCAGATCGGAATCTCGGCGGTGCTCCCTCAGGGTAACGCAGGATCGCAGAAACACCGCAACGGGGCGATGAGATGATTCGCGCCGTCACTGACGGTTTTTTCCCAGCCAATCAAATGCCGAAAGAGCTCACATCCAGTCGCGCCTGAGGGACGAAGGTGCCCGCTCCACAAAACAAATGATGGCACTAGAAATGGCAAGTTTGATCTTGAGAAGCGAGCAGCCGATCCAGGCACTTATCTGTCGGCATTTTTGGAGTTTTTGACGTCACCCATAGAGCCCACCATTGTGCTTGCCATGATCGAACGAAACCACCCTATCGACTGCCGTCATCCCCGCGATGCCAGAGGAGAATCCGCGGCCCTGTTGATCAAACTCCTTGTACTTCCCGGTAGACGTTGGACAAGTCGAGGGAGGGAACCGGCAGCCCATTGGACATGCTCGCGCTGATGGCGTGGGCGCAGGACTGGGCACGCCGGCCGATTGGCTGATTCGCTCGACACGCGAGTGCGCGCTGCCCGAGGAAGCGAAGCTGCCGGCGGCGACGACAGAAAGCGCACCGCGCGGCGAGATTGCCTTGGCTCGCGGCGCAGTGTTAAAGGCACGGCAAGTACGTCAGCACGTATGGTTGCAGCGGCTACATTATGCGAAAACTGGGGCAAAAAGGTTTTGCGACGCCGTATTGAACGAGTTGATGAACAAGCGTGAACGCGTTGGCAATCTCGGCAACCGTGTCAATCTTTCGACGCGAGGCCTCGCCGACAAGATTACGGGTTTGGAGCACACACGGATTAACGCACTCGAAAACGATACGAAGAGTTCTCGCCCCGAGCTGAACAGCCACAAACTATTGAAAGGGTTATACCCGCTGGTCGCGGGTGATAGCAACGTACTTCGCGACGTTGCGCAGTTTGCGCGGTTGCAGAGCATCCTTGATCTCGCCTTTGGCGACGAAGCGAGTTTCAGTCTCCCGGAGAGCTTTCGTCCCATGCGGACGACCGGAAAAGGAATTAGCGCAGCAGGCATTTTCGGTGCGAAAGTAGCAATGGGCACGGCCGAACTAAGCCCCGTTTTCGAAGTTGCAGGCGCCGAGGTCAAAGGCACAGGCGAATGGACCGGAAGGCGGACCAAACTTCAATTGTGGCTTGCACCACACACCGCGCGAGGGAAGGCGTCTGGCAATAATACAGCGATCGAACAAAGCCAATCGGAGCACCTCATGGTGAGTGATCCAGCCCTGAAGACATATCTGGCTAGCGTAGAGACTGAAGGACAAAGCCGGCTCGACCGAGGCATTAGGACATTGGAAGAACAGGTGAACGCCTTGTTACCGATGCGTAGCGAGATGATGTCAAACGGTTCTTCCGATAACATGAGACTTGAAGCAAAAGAGGTCTTTGGCAAGAAGCTTATCGCACTGGTCGGGACTTTTAAACTCAATGCGTCGGACATCAAAGGGACGTGAAACAGTGAAGCGCTCGAAATCCTCGTGGCTCGACGCTGGAACTATTTTTCCTTCGACTATGCGCAAGCTAGCATTGAACCAAATGCGTGCAAATCAATCGGAACTGGAGACCCTCGGCGAGCGTATCATGCGGCGCGATATCCTGATGCCAATACACCATCTGTATCAGGCTGCGTCGATCCAGTTGATCGCAGCTCGGCGCTAGCAGGAAAAGAGCCCCGGGTTCGACCTGACGCTTCCGACCTATCGTCTCGGCCGGGAAGAGCGCGCGCTATTCAACCGGTCGCTTCGAAACTTGTCTGGGACCGTTTCCGATAAATGCACCTCAGGTCACGAGCTTTTTGGCGAGAATGGCGATGCTGTCAGCATGACTGTATCGGACCTTCATCACGTCGACCCGGCTCTGCGCGACGCCCTGGCACGGAAGATAGCTGAACGATTGGTAAGTCATCTTCAGCGGGGGACGATCAACGTGCGAACCCAATACCCACGCCTACCGTTTTAACCCAGTCATGAAGGGCCGGGCCAAGAGTGAGCGATCCGGCAGTTGAGGACGCAAAGGAGCTTGAACGGCTGCCGCCGCACTGGCGCTGGCCCTCGCCAAACGAAGGCTTATAGAGCATTCATGGTGCAAATCATCGAGGCCCGATGCGCAGATTGGCGATTGAGCGGCGCCCGGCGCGTGGGGTTCTTTGTCTGCGCCGGTCTTCGTTCCGGTCCGTTGCCGGCAAGGAACTGAAGCGCTCAACGCATGTGCAACGACACACATCCGGTATGACTCGCGGCGGGACGGCTAGCGCCGCGACTGCGGGAATTCCGTTGAACGCGCAGCCCCCAACGCACCGGCGAACGTGCTTCCTGCAAGGAGAATCAGGCCGGTGACGTTTGATGTGGAATCGTCGGAGCAGCGATTCTAATCAGCAGAACAAGAGCGCCAGGAACATACCTACCCGACAAAACGCTCACGCGCTTGTGCACTAAGCGTGAGATGTGGGTCGGGATTACTGATTCACGACAGCCATCTCTTCGATGATGTTGAAGGGTGTCAGGTCATCAATTCGTTGCGTCTTGAAAGCGCTTGTACAATTGCTTCGCCGGCCGCCGTGTTTCTCCGGCTATACTATTTTCTTATACCCGACCACGTTCGATACTGGGCATTTCGGCCAAATTTTCGCACGCGCTACCAGACCGTTTCACTTGCTGATCTTTTCCACTGCCGCCAATTGTCGCAGGCGCCGTGCGAGCGCCTTCGAGACTACCGGTCGAGCCGATGCACCCGCGGTACCGCGCGCAACTTCACTTTGACGAAGGAACAACGCAGTTTCTCGCGCGACCATTTCACGCTCGTTGTCAGAGGTGATCATGTGATACGAATCGTCGAGCCACAACGTACGCAGAAAGTTTGCCCCGATGCGTTCAATCACAAAAAGGGCATTGCGCGGGCTCGACGTTTCATCATCGATCGCATGAATGACGAGTGTATCATTCCGCACAGAAGCGACATCCTTGCGTGCAGCGCGCGACAAACGCAACGCCTGATGTAGCGCCGGCAAAGAAATCGTCGATGGACCGACTTCACTGAATTTGTTACGCCGCATCTCACGTGCGATCTTCTTTCTCAACGCCTTATTTCGGATACCGAATGGCTCACCCTCGCGGTAACGGTATCGACGGCGCATCGGCGTGAAGTATGCCCAATCGAGCAGGAAGCGATACCACGGAATTGCCCAGCCGTCGTACGCAAGCGTGAGTGAAAGCAGCACGAGTGCCTGCGCGCCGGGACGCTCGTTGATCAATCGCAGCGCAAGCGCCGCGCCGATCGATAGTCCGCAGACTGATACGCATTCGTACCGCGCGGCGAGCATATCGAATGAGTGAACCGAGGCTTCGACCCAGCGCTCCATCGGCAACTCCCCCGACGCCGCGCTATAGCCCTCAATGAAGGGCGCATACACTGTGAATCCCTCGTTTCGCAGATAGCGGGCGAGGTAGCGCAATTCGAGCGGTGAGCTCGACAAGCCGTGCAGCATGAGCACCGCATGCGTGCCGCCCTCGCTGAAGAAGCTCTCCGGATGGCCATCGGGCGGGGCAGCCCCCGCGTCGGGCCCGATGTCAGCACTCAATGCGCAGGACAAGGAAATCGCCCACATGTGTCGCAAAGCGCTCACAACTACCATCCGTAAGCTGGAATTCCTGCTCATGCTGCCTGCTGCGAAGACGAACGCGATGATTCCCAGGCCATAGTGCATTGACGAAGCGTTCAACGTCAGCAGGATGCAATGCGTCGAACAGCGGGCCCGGTGTAACTTCGACTGGTCCGACCATCTTGCGTGTCGCCCGTTCGTGCGCAGTTGCGCCCCGCCCGGCGTTAAGATCCGGTCCCTTGATGAGAATGAAGCCGTCATGGTATCGCACGAGATGACGGAGCATACGATGCGTCTCATCCACCGCACGTCGTGCCAGCATACGTTCGTTATCGTGACGCAGTAGCATCTCGTAGCGAGACTTCGCGACCGATGCTATAAGCTCGGCACGAAACTGCTCGCGGCGCAAGCGCTCGATTAGCACGATCAAGATCAGCGTGACAAACGGATACGGCGCTAGCAGGATTCTATTACGGATACCTAAGCATAAGATTTTGCTGCAAGAAGGGGCATACATAAGATCAGCGATGCCGAGACCGAATACCATGACGGTTAGCGCCGGCGCCAGGCCGAAATAGTACTCGACCAGTGAAGCGGCGATGCAGAAGATCGTACCCGGAAACATCGGCGCGAAAGCAGGATGCAAGGCGATGCGCAGGGCGCTCGCGACGGCGAGCACGCCAGCAGCGAAGCACCACCGGCGGGCGCCCCCTGGCGCCCAGTTGCGGGCATTACGAACTTTCATGTGCTCCTGGAGCGCCGTTATTCCGGCGGGCCACGACACTCGGACATGTGTGTGGACCTGGCGCTTTGCCTATCAACAATTCAGGATTGCGACAGAATGCTGCGCGGCGCTGAACAATCAGCGGTAGTCGCATTCCTGCCAGCCGTTTCAATGGCTGGTGATACTACCACCGATTACAGCCATGAGAATCTCGATATCAGTAACGAATCAATCATTGTTTCGCCTGTTTCGCCGTGTGGTACTGAATCGATCGGTTCAGCGCATGCCCTCTGTGGTAAATGACGAATCCGGATGATTGAGTACTGCAAGCGCCGCCATTTTCAGGCGACAATGACCAGGCCAAAACAGGTTTTTCGGTTGCCGCGAACCCAAATGAACTTCCGCTGTGGCTGTGCATCAACAGCAGCAATAATCTCATGCTTCGCTACACCAACGCCCAAGTGTGGACAATCATCCCCCATTGACGTACGGGCGACCTGGCGAATGACACGCCGGGCGGGAAGAGCAAGCCCGCGCAGTAGCTGAGCGGCGTTGGGTCGAATCCGGATGCGATCTGGAGGAGCCCCTTCAGGTTGGCTCTTGAAAGAAACTTCCTAGGGAAGATGTTCAAAACGGTCGAATCGGTCGCCCACTTCGACGCAAGGCCGCCAGGCGGATTTGAGGAAGCGTAGCACGCAGATTCGAGGTGATTTCCGGGGTGTGCAGCACAGTGGCGCATATGCCATATGCCAGCTCCTGCGTGGCTCATGCCCGAGCCTCCAGAATCCGGT
>NZ_CADIKH010000130.1 GCF_902859855.1 Paraburkholderia humisilvae | reverse complement strand
GCCCTCACCAGCTCGACCATGTGCGCCCGGAACTCCGCCGGGTACGCGATACGATGCTTGCCCATTTCGACACTCCTCCTTCTGTTCAAAAGGATAGGTGTCCGTTTTCGCGGGTCAATCTCAAAGAACGAGACGCGACAGAGGCAGGCACGCATCGGTGGGCGACGCTCGGAGCGGTTGAGACGCGATATCAAGGCTCGAGACCATGCCGGCTCACAATCTTCCTGGAACCCTGCGTGCAAGCCATTGAACGGCAGCTTCGGCGGGCGCCGGACGACGCACTTGTTCACCACGAGCGCCGCCGCCCGGAGCAGACCACGCCGGACCGCCTGGTGCAGCAGCATGTCGAGACATATTCGCGCACGCTGAGGCTGGGGCATGCACGGACCAGTCAGTGTGAGTGACTATGGCAACGGCTTCAAATCCAGTTCTCTCAGGAAAGCGTTGTGCTTGTCCTTCGCAGCCGCAATCGCCTTTTCAATCTCAACCAGCTCTTGGTGAGTCTCATCCAGAAAAATCTCCGTCTCGTTCACCGCGGTACCGATATAGCGCGAGATGTTCAGGTTGAAATCGTTCTTCTCGATCTCAGCCATTTCCACCTTGCGTGAGTAGCGCGCCTGTTCCTCGCGGAACTGGTAGGTCTTGATGATCTTGGCGATGTGTTCGGGCTTGAGCTGGTTCTGGCGTTTGCTTTTCTCGAAGTGCTCCGGCCCGCTTGCGTTAATGAACAGCACATCGTCCGGCTTCTTGCACTTCTTCAACACTAGGATGCAGACGGGGATGCCGGTGGAATAGAAGAGATTGGCAGGCAGGCCGATCACCGTGTCAATGTGTCCGTCCTTCAGCAGTTTGGTGCGGATGCGTTCTTCCACCCCGCCTCGGAACAGTACGCCGTGCGGCAGGATGATGGCCATCACGCCTTCGTCTTTGAGGTAGTGGAAGCCGTGCAGCAGGAAGGCGAGGTCGGCAGCGGACTTGGGCGCGAGGCCATGGCTCTTGAAGCGCACGTCGTCAGCCAGCGCGTCGGTCGGTTCCCAGCGGTAGCTGAAGGGCGGGTTGGCAACAATGGCGTCAAAGCTAGGCTTCTTGGCCGGATTTTGCTCCCGCATCATGTCCCACTCGTTAAGCAGGGTATCTCCGTGGAAGATCTCGAACTCCGTGTCTTTCACACCGTGCAACAGCATGTTCATGCGTGCGAGATTGTAGGTCGTGATGTTCTTTTCTTGGCCGAAAATTTTGCCGATGGTGCCGTTCGCCTTGGCCACTTTCTTGCGCACGTTAAGCAGCAGCGAGCCAGAGCCACAGGCAAAGTCCAGCACGCTCTCCAGCCGCTTCTTAGTCCCCGTTTTCGGTTCCTGACTGTCCAGCGTGACGATGGCGGAGAGGACGTCGGAAATCTGCTGCGGGGTGTAGAACTCGCCTGCCTTCTTGCCGGACCCAGCGGCAAACTGGCCGATCAGGTATTCATAGGCATCGCCCAGCGCGTCGATGTCGGTGGAGAACCCCGCAAGCCCTTCGGCGATCTTCTGGATGATGGCGCAGAGCTTAGCGTTCCGGTTGGCGTAGGTTTTGCCGAGCTTGGGGGAACTCAGATCGATCTCGGAGAACAGGCCCTGAAAGGTGCTCTCGAAGGATTCCGTCTCGATGTACTTGAAACCCGTTTGCAGCGTGTTCAGCAGTTCTGCGTTTTGGGTGCGGGCCAGGTTGGCGATGCTGTTCCAGAGGTGCGCGGGCTGAATGACGTAATGCACCTTGCGGCGCATCTGCTTCTCGAACGCCGAGACGTCGTCAATGTTGTTCGCATACCAGAGCGCTAGCGGCACCTCGCGGGTGTCGCTTCCCACGTCAGGGTAGTCCCGCCCCAACTCCTTCTTCGCCGCCGTTTCGTAATTGTCCGAAAGGTAGCGCAGGAAAAGGAAGGACAGCATGTAGTCGCGGAAGTCGTCCGCATCCATGGCGCCGCGCAGTTGGTCCGCGATGCTCCAGAGGGTCTGGTTGAGTTGCTTTTGTTTGGATTCGTTCATGGGATCGTGGCAGGTGCGGCGG
Organism: Paraburkholderia humisilvae; assembly: GCF_902859855.1. Taxonomy (GTDB): domain Bacteria; phylum Pseudomonadota; class Gammaproteobacteria; order Burkholderiales; family Burkholderiaceae; genus Paraburkholderia; species Paraburkholderia humisilvae. The sequence goes on along the minus strand of NZ_CADIKH010000130.1, from coordinate 6,317 downwards.
CGGTTGCCGTGGGTGCTGCGGCTGGTGTCGGTGTCGTCTCAAGAATGTCAGGCAGGTCAAACTGGAATTTGGTGGTGAAGTCTTCCAGAATGCGCCGGAACAGCTCTTTGTTGTCCTCCCCCATTTCGGTCGGTTCATGGATGGCGTATTTTCCATGACTGAGGAGGTTCAGCGCGCGGTTGTAGAGTGTACGATCTTCCTGGATGCTCAGCGCCTTGAGGCAGAAGGAGATGTCAGCGTGGCCGAAGAACGACGCCGTTTTTTCCATGATGCTGCGCAGGGCGTTGAAATGGAAGGTGTATAGCTTGCCGGTGCTGGGGGCGGCGGCAAATTGGAGCTCAGCGAGTGACGCGACGTGATGGAAAAAGGGCGTGTCCTCGGTGGCTCGCAGGGTATATACGCCATCTCCGTTCGGACGATGCAGAAAGTAGCGCTTGTGGGTCACCCTCGGCTCACCCTCTTTCGCTCTGCCAATCTCGTTACACATCACGTTGAAGAAAAGGGCGTGATGGGATGAGAAAACCACCTTGATGGGCGCGGGTACGCCGTTTTGGTCTTTGCGGATCGCAGCCCGGCGCAAGAGCTGTGCGAGATCACAGGCCACTGCGATGGCGTTGTTGTCGTCCAGCGAGGAGATGGGGTCGTCGATGTAGAGATATTTGTTCAACTGATAGGAGACGTGCCCATCGAGCATCCGCTCGCAAATGGCCATGAACAGGCACCAGATGAAGATGTTCTGCTCGCCGCGGGAGATCTTGATGTTCTCGGCTTCACCTTTGCGGAAAGAGACCTTCCATGTCTCGTAGTCAATGTCGAAATCGAAGTCCGCGTAGCGGTCGAGGTAGCCCGCAATCGTTTCGTCCAGTGCGAGGTCTTTCAGGCCATTGAAGAAGGTGGAGTTGGTATTGAGTTGGAGCCGCCGGACCGCATCACCATTTAGATCGTTGTCCCAGGTGAACAAGTCTTCGGTAAAGGCATTGAAGTAGAGGGTGTCGGCAGTGCCATTGTTCTTGCGCTTTCCTTCGTCCTTGAATTCCATCGACAACCGTGTCTTGCCAGTGCGGTTGTAGGCATACATGAGGATGAGCTCTACTCCGCCCAGATCGTCACGCAGCTTTCTCGTGAGTGTCCTGAGGTTGGCGTATTTGTTGATCTTCGGCTTTGCGCTCATGCCTCAACCTCTTCGGAGGATGGGAAGAGCTTCTGCATCAACCCTTTTTTGTGGGTCTTGAGGGCTTCGCGCTTTTGGGTTTCAGCGGTGATTCGCGCGTCGAGGCTGCTCAGGCACGACGCGATGCGTTGCTGCTCGGGGAGGGATGGCAGTGGCAGCTCAATTTTAACAAGATCCGACTTCTTGACGTGAACAAACGAGGCTTTGAATCCATGCGCCTTTTTAGCAATGTCTTCTTCAACCCTCGAAAGGACCAGTAACGAGAACGGTAATGTGACCTGCTGCTCATCCATCAACACCTTGAAAATATGCTGATTCAAGACACCAGGCGGACCATTCCATACACGAGCGCCGAAAGACGAACCCAGCGTTCCAGACCAAGCAAAGAGTAAATCTCCAGATTCAATGCGGTTTCGTTCTAGCACTGGTGCTTGGGAGTAATTGAACTCAGCGGACGGATCGTTCAGATTCTGGATGCGGATGATTGGAGTCCCACTTCGTTTCCAATCTTCTGGCTTGAAGGCACAACCGTTAATGAGATGAAACATATCGCCAACCGTCCGAACATCCCACCCCCCGGCATTCTGGAATTCGGGAAAGCGGAGGCGGGGCTGAGTTTCGCCTTCGCGGGGGAATAGCTGCTGCATCAACCCTTTTCTATGGGCCTTGAGTGCTTCAACTTTTCCTGCTTGCGCGGCCACCAGTTCATCCACGGAACACAGGCACTCGGCGATTTTTTTTTGTTCAGCGAGTGACGGAAGCGATGTATGCCAATCGCAAAGCCTGCTGAAATAGAGCCGGGTTCGCGTGCCTCCAGCTTTTTGCGATAGAGCAAACTCTTTGAAGTCGAGGCCATCATTCAACTTGGCGAGCAAGAAAACTGGGTTAAGACCTTTGGCGCTAAAAACGGGATACTCTTTGCTTACGGCAATCTCTCCGCCTGTTTCATTGATGTTGAATTTGAACAGACCGTCGTCGCTCATGTGCCGGTAAACAAAGCAACCCGGTGGAACTACACCGTATTCGTTCTTGTTCTGAAGGACTTGACCGGCGAAGTAGGCGTCTTGGCGTTTCAGCCCCTCCCGCGTGGAGCTATAGACCGGTAACTCGGTATCAGGCGGCACTCGACCAGAGGAATCTTCCAGATAAGGTCCGATGAGCTTTTTTTCCCATCCTTTCGCACCCCGAAACTCTGCAAACCGCAACCTCGGCAACAACTCGGGCGTTACTTTTTTCTTCATGTCGGGGGCTTTCGTCTTACTGCTCATACGCGCTCAGTCCTGAAATGTCGCGGCCACCGGCGCGTTTGATGAGTAGGGGATGCAAATCTTCCATTAATGCAAGCTCTGCCTGGGTGCGGGCTTTCCACCCGAGGTCGAGCGGGGCCATTAGGTCGCTGAGTTGCTCGCCATCGAAGATCATGCGGTCGAGGATGCCGTCCACGAAGGTTTGCAGGGCGGCGGTGCCCAGGCCGTACTTGGCAGCGATGACTGCGAGTTCCTTCGAATTCTTCTCTGCCTTGAAGCGGGTGTAGCCGTCGCGGATGGCGACCTCAGAGAGGCCTTCGCCGGCCCGGAGTGTGCCGATGTATTCGGCGATGTCGTCGCGCTCGTTCATGAACTTGGCATCGGCGCTGATGAGCCCGATGAGTTCCTCGCGAGTCATCTTGGCCTTGCCGGGCCCTTTGGCGGAGAACTTGGCAATGAGGCCCATGATGTAGTCGTAGTCGATGACGGCGGAAGCGAAGAGGACAAACTCGAAGTCGAGCTGGTCCACGGGGTCATCGTTGCCGGGGCCATCACCTTCCTTGACGTCTTTGCCCTGCTGCGCTCTGAGCTCTTTGGCAGTTTGCAGATACTGGCCTTTGAAGCCGCGCAGGTTTTCATCGGGCAGCACGTGTTCGATGGCGGCTTTGTTATCTTCGCTGAGGTCGGTGTATTGGTCCAGCTGGGTTTTGAGTCGCTGGACTTCCTTGAAGTGGCTGATGAAGGCGGCGCGGGCCTCGTCGCCCTTCAGGTTGGCTACGGCGGATGGCGTGCAGGCAAGGCCCTGGGACGTCATGAAGTCGTCCAACTTCTGCACTGCGGTCTCCAGCTTCTGGATGACCACAGGCGCCTTGTCCACGAGCCAGATTTCCCGCGCCTGCTCGCCGCTCTTCTCGCCGGAGAAGAGGGCGATGGCAGCATCGACGGAATCTTGCTGCTGGCGAAAGTCGAGGATGTTGCCGTAGGGCTTGGTGCCGTTGAGCACGCGATTGGTGCGGGAGAACGCCTGGATCAAGCCGTGGTGCTTGAGGTTCTTGTCCACATAGAGCGTGTTCAGGAACTTGGAATCGAAGCCAGTGAGCAGCATGTCCACCACGATAGTGATGTCGATCTTCTGCGCGGCCGGGTAGTCGGCATTGGGCCACTGCTGGTCCTTGATGCGTTTCTGCACATCCTGGTAGTAGAGGTCGAACTCGCTCAAGCGGTGGTTGGAACCGTAGCGGGCGTTGTAGTCGGCGAGGACGGCCTTGAGCGCAGCTTTCTTGCCCTCGGGATCTTCTTCGTTGTCCACTTGTTCCTGCGGCAGGTCTTCTTGGATCTGCTTGACGTCTGGGTCGCCCTCGGCAGGCGGGGAGAAGACGCAGGCAATGTTCAGCGGCTTGAAATCGGGATCGGCGGCCTGCTTGTCCGCCTGCATGGTCTTGAACAGAGCGTGGTATTCGATGGCGTCGTTGATGGACGCGGTGGCGAGGATCGCGTTGAAGCGGCGCCCGCCGGTGGCTGTATTGTGCTTGGCAAGAATGGCCTCGATGACGGCCTTCTTGGCAATGGCTTCGCCGGGCTTTGGTGGGTCCTTACCCTCGGGCTTGAAGTAGTCGACGTGGAAGCGTAGGACGTTGCCATCCTCGATGGCATGGGTGATGGTGTAGGCGTGGAGCTGCTTGTGGAAGAGCTCCTCGGTGGTCCGATACGAGGCCACCTCACCGTCGATTTTTATGCGACTGGCGTTGCCCTTGGGTCCACCAAATATCGGCGTGCCGGTGAAACCGAAGAGCTGCGCCTTCGGGAAAAATGCTTTGATGGCCTTGTGATTGTCGCCAAACTGCGAACGGTGACATTCGTCGAAGATGAAGACAATGCGCTTGTCCTGCAGTGCTTCCAGCTGTTCTTTGTAGGTGGCCTGGCCGTTTTTGCTGCGCTGCTTGTTGCGCTTGCTGTTTTCGTCCAGCGCGAGGCCGAGCTTCTGAATGGTGGTGACGATGACCTTGTCGGCGTAGTCCTCTGAAAGCAGGCGGCGCACGAGGGCGGCGGTGTTGGTGTTTTCTTCGACGCAGCCTTCCTGAAATTTGTTGAATTCTTCCCGCGTCTGGCGGTCGAGGTCTTTTCGGTCCACGACGAACACACACTTGTGAATGTGGTCGTTTTCCTTCAACAGGGTAGAGGCCTTGAAGGACGTGAGCGTCTTGCCGCTGCCAGTGGTGTGCCAGATGTAGCCGTTGCCGTTGTTTTCGTCGATGCACTTGACGATGTGTTGCACGGCATAGACCTGGTACGGCCGCATGATCATAAGCTTTTGCTCACCCGCAAGCAGCACCATGTAGCGGCTGATGGTGCGGCCGAGGTCGCACTTTCTCAGGAAGCGTTCGGCGAACTCGTCGAGTTGGGTGATCTTGCGGTTGTCCTCGCCTGCAAACTCATAGATGGGCAGAAAGCGCTCGTTGGCATTGAAGGCGAAGTGGCGGACGTTGTTGTTGGCGAAGTAGTAGGTGCGGTCGCGGTTGCTGACGATGAACAGCTGCATGAAGCAGAGCAGCGTCTTGGTGTAGCCGTTGCCCGGGTCGTGCTTGTATTCGACGATCTGCTCCATGGCCCTGCGTGGATTCACGCCCAGGGTTTTCAGCTCGATCTGCACACAGGGCACGCCGTTGATGAGGACGAGAACGTCGTAGCGGTGGTGGCTGTTGTCGGTGTTGATGCGGAGCTGGTGGACGACCTCGAAGTGGTTTTTGCACCATTCCTTGATGTTCACCAGCGTGTAGTTCAACGGCGTGCCGTCGTCGCGGGTGAAGGCGTTGATGCCGCGCAGGGTCTTGGCAGCAGTGTAGACATCCGGGGTAACTATTTCATCCAGGAGCCTGGCGAACTCGGCTTCGGTCAGCTTGACGCGGTTGAGGGCCTCGAACTTCTCCCGGAAGTTCCTTTCCAGCGCGGCGCGATCGCGAATGTCGTCGCGGTATTCGTACTTCAAGTTCTGAAGCTTGCCAACGAAGCCGCATTCGATGTGCTCTTCTTTGACGACGGGGCTCGGTGCTCCGGACGGCAGATCGTAGGTGAATTTGGATGAAGGCATGGGGGAGGAAGGGGCGTTGGCTATGGATCGGAAGGCAATGCGGGTGGCGGGTCGCTATGTATTGTGTCCGTTGGGATGTACTACAACCACTTATAAGCTCGCCAGTGTGAGGTCCAACGTTCCGCTCATGTGTCGTGGGAGGCCTTGATGCGCGGGCTCTGGTCGAGCGCCCGACTTCGCAAAGCCGCACTCGGTAACGATTTCCTTGCGCGATCACGCCCCACGGCTCGTCATCGAACGGAAGACTTAGCTCGGACCCAGTCCAGGAACGTTTCGAAATTCTGCCCTGCCAGCTGCTTACGGCTTGCCGCTATCAGCCCTCTATTCTAGCCGAGGCAACCTTTTGCCTGCCGGGCGCTTCTCGTCCTGCTGCCGGTTCACGTCAAGCAACGGAGAGTTCAGGTAGACGTCCACTAAGGACACGGATTTCATGCAAGCCGTCCCTGGTCCAGATGCCCAAATGCCAGCTGGAAGGCGAAAAGGGACTGAGTAGTCGTGCTTGAATGCGTAGGGGGAGCGGGATAAGATCCACGCGCCCTGGCATGGGGTGCAGAGCGATGCGGGACGCTCTGAGGATCATGGCAGGCGCAACAGTGCCGTTTCCCAACGTTGTTATGAAGCTGCCCGTCGATGAGGGGGGGGAGCGCCGCTGATGGCCGCGTCGGCCTGCCGGGCTTCGAAGCCGGGGGCGCCCTCACGACGCCTGTGTGGCGAAATTCCTCTTCAGATCATCACGGGACAGGTATGACTGGCAGCATTACTCAGGCTTTGGTGCGGCAATACCCTCCATCCGGATCACGGGCCAGCGATT
>NZ_CADIKH010000129.1 GCF_902859855.1 Paraburkholderia humisilvae | reverse complement strand
GTCATAAGACGGGACTTTGTTTGTTTTGTAGATTTGAGCCGTATGCGGGGAAACTCGCACGTACGGTTCTCGGGGGGCCCGATCTTCGTAAGAGGATCGGGCTACCCGACCAACTCGCTTATCTAATTGCACCAGACCTCTTCAGGTAGGTCTCGTCGACACGCCACGAACGACCCACGGCTGTAGCAAAGCGGTTCCAGCGTTTGACGAACTCAGGCGTATAACGCCTCACCCAGCGAAGGATGGTCGTGTGAGCCAGCGACAAACCCCGTTCGGCCATCATCTCGACCAGATCGCGCAGGCTCAGCTTGTAGCGCAGGTACCAGCGAACACACAGGATGATGATTTCCCGATCAAAATGCCGCCCATCGAACAACCCCTCCAGCCCCTTGCGCTTGATCATCACCGGCTACCCGTTTGATAGGCTCGCTACTTTATCCGATTCGCCGAGCATATTTGCACCAGAGCCAATCACTTCACGCAGGTCGTCGGGTAGTTCAAACACGTCGAGCGCCTGTTCGGGCGTCCAGTCCTAGGGGACGATGAAGCTTAAGCCGCGGGTGCGGCCGGAAGGCAGCGGCGGGGCTTTCATGACGACTCGCCTCCTTTCGCCGATTTACCCGGACTGCGCTGGCGGATCGAGGATCAAACCTGTGGCTTTCAGCGATAAATGGCTGTTCGCAATCAGCCTTCTCCTTCACTCAATCTTTCCGCGAGACGCACCATCAAGTCCATTCGCTCATGGAAAATCGCCACAATCAATGCGGGCGCGTTCTCACGCGGGAGGCAAAAAACATAGTGATGCTGGTAGTGAGCCATGCGCAATGCCGGATAGACCACGCTCATGTCCTTGAACAGCCCTTTGCGGGCTGCAAGGCTGGCAATGCCTCGTTCTAGCCTGGCGATATAGCGTCGCACTTGCGCGTCGCCCCATTGTTTGCGTGTGTAGCGGATGATACCGCGCATGTCGGCTTCGGCCGCTTCCGTCAGAACGTAGTCTGGGCTCAATCGCGGCGACCCTCGCCTAATTCGTCATCGAGTATTTCGTCAATGGTTTTGGCAGATACCTTCCCCTTAAGCCCATCGTTGATGCGCGTTTCCAGGAGGGTTTTTAGTTCCTGCCATGCCTGATCGATGGATGCGTCGGTCGGAAACAGGCGTTCGATTGCGTATTGTTTAATAGTCTTGCCCTGCAAGGCCGCAAGTGCCTTCAGGCTTTGATGCTGCTGGTCGGACAGGTCGATAGTCAGGCGGCTCACGTGATCACCCTTGCGGTTAATTTCCAGAACCCCACATTAGCACAAATGTGGGGTTCTGGTAACGGTCTTCTTGCCTGTCCGTCAAACGGCGGTTTGTCTGCCCGGCGCTAGCGTCGGTTTCCTGCCAACGCCGGTATGCGTTCGAAGGCACAGCAATCCATTGTGGCAGTTGATCCATATTCGGCCTTATATACTGAGATTGATCTTTTCAGAACCAAAGGCGAATCTGCGATTCGCCAGCCAGTCTATAGTGCGCGTTGGTTACCGCGTAGTTCCGCTTCGGCCACCTGCTTGGCTCACCCGTCTTCAGTCTCGCCTTGAAAGGCATGAAAGCATTCCAGTCCAATCGATCACCGGGCTCTTCCCGCCGGACCCACGATCGCCGCGCAAGGGACCCTGCTGAACAAGGCCGCTCTGTAGCAACGCAGGCACAGGGGCGGACGTTTGCGCGTTTCGCTTCGGAAAGCATTTCGCATGCCGCAGCGACCGTCGACTTTTCCGGGCCGCCTTCTGGTGATGGGCATCCTTAACCGGCTCCCCGGGTTGCCAGCGGGCGGGAGTCACCGGTCGACTCGGTGCCAGCTGGCGCTACCAGGCGATGCGGTGTTTTTGTTCGGTTTCCCGATGCCGCTGGTCGTCATCGGCATGCAGGTAAAGGCTCGTGGTGGTGAGCGACGCGTGGCCGAGGTTGTCACGGATGAGCCGCAGATCGACGTCACCGTCGGCCATGTGGGAGCCCGCGCTGTGGCGCGGCCAGTGCGCGGACGCCCGCTCGAGCTGGGCCGCACGGGCGACGTATTCGTCACCGCGCAGGCGCAGTTTTCCGGCGGCGCCGGCGAAGATGCCCTTGACGATGGTGTGCAGCGCGGCGCGCGTGAGCGGCTTCATGGATTTTCCGAGAGGCAGCACGAGCGGCGTGTCCTCATGCGGGGCGGGCAGTACGGGCAGGCCACGTTCGCGCCGGTAGCGGCCCAGCTCGACCATCATCTCGGCGGAGGCGGGCACGAGCCGCTCCCTGTCGCCTTTGCCGGGCACGTCGAGCCACCAGCGCCCGTGCCCGTCGGCGTCGCGGCGGCAGAAGAAGCGCCCCATCGTGTTGCCGCTGACCTCCGAAATGCGCAGGCCGCCCAGGTAGAGCAGGGTGAACAGCCACCGCGCACGCCAGTAACGCTCGCGTTCGCGCTCGCGGTCCGTCTCGCGGGGCAGCGAGTCGATGTGGACCTTGACCTCCTGCCACAGGTCACGCTCCAGAAAGCGCGTGATGCGCGGCGCCGCCCGGCGCGCGCGCTGGCGCGAGAGTGACAGCGGGTTGCCGGCGAGATAGCCGGCCCCGACGAGCCACGAGAAGAGGGCGTTGAGGATCACCATGGCCTGGCGCTGGCTGCTGGTGGCGAGCGGCCCGTGAAACGGGCGCCAGCGCGGATCCTCACGCGGAAACTTTCGGCCGCCCGCGACCCAGCGCCCGCGCGGCTGCGGATCGGCGAGGAAGCGCTGGTAGGCGAGCAGATCCTCGTGCGTGAGCGACGACAGCGGCTTGCCGGGCTGGACGAGCGACCAGAGCAGCAGGCGTTCGGCTTCCTTGCGATAGTTTTCGAACGTGGTCGGGGTGTCGGCGACCCGGGCCAGCCACGCCCGCACGGCCGCGAGATCGTCATCGGCGCTGATCTGGCGGCGGCCGGTGGCGCGGTTCACGCCGGTGCGGCCGTCGAGCTCATCGGGCAGGTCGAGGGTGTCGAGCGGGCGCGGGGCGATCAGTGCAGTTTTCATCGGGTTCCCAGTTGGCCGTGGGTGTCACGCGGTGATTGTCACACTGCACCCCATAAATATCACATTATAGGATTAATGTCAAAATTCATATCCGGCGAAGTAGAAAATAACCGGTTTACGTTGTAATATTCATCAGGATCACTGCTCCCGACGACCCATGCCCGACCTGATCCCCGACGAAGTCGGCCTGCGCGCCGAAATCGAGCGCCTGAAGGCCGCGTTTCCGGTGACGCGCGAGCTCTACCGCGAGGTCTGCGCGCTGCTGTTCTTCCGGCACGGCGTCACGCCGACGGCGAACCGCCTCTACCAGCTGGTGCGGCGCGGCAGCATGAGCACGCCGGTGGCGGTGCTGGCCGCATTCTGGGCCGGGCTGCGCGAGAAAAGCCGCGTGCGCATCGAGCACGCCGGGCTGCCCGAGGAACTGCGTGATGCCGCTGGCGAGCTGGTGGCCACCCTCTGGCAGCGCGCCGCCGCCACGGCGCAGGATGCGCTCACGTCCCTGCGCGATGAGGTGGAAGCCGCCAGGCTCGCCGCAGAGGCCTCGGTCGCTACCCTGCAGGCGGATCTGGCGCGTACCGAGTCGGCGCTTGGGCAGCGTACGGTTGCCCTGCTCGCCGCACAGGTCGAGATCCGCGATCTGGATAAGGCGCAGGCCGAAGGCCACGCGCAGCGCCAGGCACTGGACGCGGAACTGGCGCGGCTCAATGCGGCCTTGGCTGCGAGGGATAGTGAGCTCATGGAGGTGCGGGAAGGGTTTTCGCGCGATCTGGGGAAGCAACGCGAAGCTGCGGAACGCGCCGAAGACCGCCTCCGGGCTTCCGAAAAGCGTGCCCTGCTTGAGATCGATCGTGAGCGCAGTACTGCGGCGAAGCTACAGAAGGAGCTGGACGAAGCCATGCGTCGCGCGGACCACAAGGACGCCGACCATCGCCGTGCGATTGAAGCCATACAGGCGCAGCTGGGCGACGCGCGTCATCAGGCTGGCATGCTGCAGGGGCGGTTTGACGCTGTTCAGACGGAGAACCTGCGGTTGCAGACCGAGATGACGACGCTGCGGGAAGCGGAAACGCGTGCACGGGAACCCCTGGCGTCGTCCGCATCGGCTGGAGTCCGGAAGGCACCACGGGCGACCCGTTCGTCTCGCACGGTGCCGACAGCCAAAGCAGCAACGCGGCGCAAAAAAACGGTATAAGCGCAAAGGTACTCGCCACCAGGGAAACGGGTACATGGCTGATATATATCTTCTCGCCGGACTGCGCTTCCGCTGGGGGCAATAGCGCCCGCTGGCTGAACCACTCCTGCCAGCCGAACTGCGAGGCGATCGAGGACGAGCGGGGGCGGGTTTTCATCGAGACGCTCACAGACGTGATGCCGGGCGAGGAGCTTTCTATCGCCTACGGACTGACTATCGATGGAGCGATTACGCCCGAATTGGTCGCCGACTATTCCTGCCACTGTGGGACGAAGCGGTGTACCGGTTCGATCCTGACCCCTGGCGAGCGGATATCAAGCTCGCCCCTGACAGACGCATCCCGTTTTTCCTTCGAAATGAATTGGCGCCAGAAGACCCGGCAAGCTGGGCGCCGTCCCGTCGCGCGCAGCCGCTATCGTCATCTGTGCAAGGCCGGCGCGCCTTGCCAGCACGCCGTCGACAGAGTAGGATTAAATCCTGTCAGCTTGGAGAGCGCCATGCGTACCACCCAGCAGTTCAGCATTACCCTGCCCAACGAGATGGCCGAGCTCATCCGCACCAAGGTCGCCAGCGGCGAATATGCTTCTGAAAGCGAGGTGATCCGCGACGGGCTACGCACCCTCGCGGCCCGCGACAGGGCCATCGAGGCCTGGCTGCGCGACGAGGTGGTGCCTGCGGCCGCAGCGTTGCGCGCGGAGCCAGCGCGCGCGCTCACGCCCGAGCAGGTGCGCGCTCACCTGGCGAAAAAGAGCTCGGGCGCCGCATGACCTACCGGGTGCAGTTTGCCCCGGAAGCGCGGGACCAGCTTGAAGACATGGAACGGGTTCATCATTGAAGCGGGTTCGCCCGTCACGGCGGTTCGCTTCGTGGACGCCATCGTGAATTTCTGCCTGCGCCTGCAGACGTTCCCTGAGCGCGGCGTCCCGCGCGATGATCTGTTATCTGGCGTGCGCGTGACCCACTACCGGCAGCGCGTGGTCATTGCTTACCTTGTGGATCCCGAGATGGTGTCAATCGTTGGCGTGTTCTACGGCGGACAGGCCCGGGAACCATCTTTCGCAGACCCGACGGAACACGACCATTGATGACGCATCCGCACCGTGGTCACCGACGCGAGCGGTCGGCGCACAATCGTCGAGTCGCTCGACGAGTAAGGCAGGAAATTGAGAAGCGCAGTGAAATGGAATAATCTCATCAGTCCGACCAGCCAACTGTTCTGAATCCGACGGATGCAGCTCGACATTTTCAACGACAGCCGTGACGTGATGCTGCGCAATGACGTCCTGTCAGCCTTGCAGCGGTACGATGCTGCGGGCGCCCGGCGCGCGCTGCAGACCCTTGCGAACGAGTATCCAGACGATGTTGCCCAGGTGTATTTCGGTCCGATCGTCAATGCTCTCGAGGGCCGATCGACGGTACCGTTTGACCGTCACGAAGCCGCCCTGCAGGCTCGCCAAGCGTTATATCACGAAGTCCAGCCCGCAGTCGCGCATCTGTTCCCGAGGCAGAGTGGGGCGACCTGGCTCGCACCCCTCTGGGCAGAACTGGCCGGGCGCGCCGCTGCGCTGCCTTTCCGTGCGGACCACGCGGATGCGCACGCGGCGCCGCTCTTCCTGCTTGCTGCGCGGTGGACCGAGGCCTTCGATGCGATATCGCGCATCGCGTCCTGGCGACGGATTCCAGCGCCGCTTTGCTGGATGACGGAGGCACGTTACCGGCTCGATGGCCTGGACGCGGCCTGGCCATTGCTGGTGGAACTTGCGTGGCTTTCTCCATCCCGGTTTGACCAGCTTTTGAGCCGGCTTGGCGACGCGTGTGTCAATACGTTGCGGCGTAACTTCGATACGTCGTTCGACGGCGCCGGCGACATTGACGATCTCGCATGGTTTCCGGCGTGGGTACTCACGGAAAAGACCGGCCTCGCGCCGCTGTTCAAACAGGCAGAGCCTTCGCGACGTAATGTACCCGAGCGGGCGACGAAGGTGATGCTCCGGTTACTCAGTCTGGAGCGTCAGGGCCGGCATCACGAACTGCTTGAAACCCGGCGCGAACTGCAGGCGCTCAACACGGCGCTGTACGCCGTCTATATGAAGACGCGCTGACCTGGCACCCCGGAGCATGACACGCACAACCTCTCACAAATGAGCTTTCGCCACGCAGTTCCGGCGTGGCGCCTTCGGCTGGAAATCCGCGTTGCCGATCCAGCGTCTGAAAGAAGCGCTGGCGGAGATCCGGCAGATCGCCCGCGCCGCCCCTGTTCTCGCCGCGGACGGCGCGGTCGCTTTGCTCGAAAAGCTTTCGCCGGCGCTTGAACACGTAGACAGCTCTTCGGGGGCAATGGGCACCGTCGTGAATTGCGCAATCGACGCGCTTGTGCCGGTCATCGCCGGGGTGGACGTGCCCGCTCCGGTCCGGATGCGTTGGCTGGAACGCCCGTTTGATACGCTCCAGGACGACCCGATGCCGTATATCGAACAGCTGGGCGACCGCTGAGGTGATCTGTGCGCGTCGCCTGCCATTGCGTCAGCATGGGCAGACCGGCTGTTGCCGACTACAGCGCGCATGATGGGCGCTGAAGGACTGGGAGAACATTTCGCGGGTACCACCGCCTGCCTGAGCGCGCTCAATGCCGCCCGGCGCCATGAGGAACTACTCGCTCTCGTGAATGGCGCGCGCCTGAACTGGTGGGAGTATCGCCAGTACGGGGTGGATGCACTGATCGCATTGAAGCACTGCGTTACGCGGAAGCGTCGAGGGGGGCTGAACGCGCGCACTTCCGCCATCGCCCGCAAATACGAAGTGATCCTTCTGTCGTCGAGCATGATGGACGAGGCATATCGGCGCTACGCAATCGAGGCCAATCAGGCCGCCACGCATCTCGCAACATTCCGCGCCATCGCGAAAAAATATCCGGATAGGGAGTCCCGACAGCATCCTCCACGATCTCGTCGCCAGCAGTCCCGGCGCGGAAGGGAAATGGTTCGCCGCCGCGAAAGACGCCGGCCTGCTCGATCTGGCGGCGTCGCTTGCGATGCGCGGCCCCACCGACCCGCGAACCCTGACGCGGGCCGCACGCGATTTCGCGCAACGCAGGCCCGAATTCGCGATGGCCTGTGGCACGGCAGCGTTGCACTGGATGGCCGCAGGCTTCGGGTATGAAATCACGGGGAGCGATGTGCTGGATGCCTACGGTGCGCTGGCGGATGCGGCCGTTGCCACCGGCATGGAATGCGACGAGCTCAACAAGCGTCTGAGGGCGCAGTTTGCGGACTTTCCGGGGCACTCGTTCGTCGCCACGGTACTGGCGCATCATTGGGCGGTGTAACGTCGCGAGATGCATCCTGGCCACAGCATGGACGGTTTCTGCACGCCCGAGGCCCGGCGGGTCGTTGTCAACGGATCGCTTCCAGTCGTACGGAACCAGCACCCGTTTTGCCGCGAATGACTGGACTGAAGCGCAACGCAACTGGAGACGGTAGTTTTATGATAGGCAGAATCGGTACAGGACTTGCATCATGGAAGAGTACAACCCCGAACGCGTACCCGAACCTGAGTCATGGCTTGAGCTTGACGAGCAGGAGCGAATTTTACTCGTCGAAACGTATCACCGCGTCGCCCGGATCAAGCTTCCCAACGTCACGGCACACGCTGCGCTACACGCGGTCGTCGAAAACCAGATCGCCCTGAACCTTGAGCCCGTGGTTCAGGCGATGGATCGCCTCGGGAAAGAAGGGCTTACGCGACACGACGAGGTTCACGCGATCGGCTCAGTCGTCGCAGAACATCTGTTTGATATTTTGAAGACGGATCAGAACGACGATGCTGCGACTTCGCAGGCGCGTTACTACGCGGCTGTGGAGCGATTGACCGCCGCGAGCTGGCGCGGAGGTGAGCGATAGTGCCGATACCATCGAAACTTCAGCCGTGGTTTGAGGCGAGGCAGCGTTTCAGATTGAGCCATGCTCATATCCAGATGGCGCGCGAACTGGGATTGAATCTGAGATTGACCCGCGAAAACGGACACCTATCCTTTTGAACAGAAGGAGGAGTGTCGAAATGGGCAAGCATCGTATCCCGTACCCGGAGGAGTTCCGGGCGCACATGATCGAGCTGGTGAGGGCCGGACGCAGGCCGGAAGATCTGGAAAAGGAATTCGAGCCGAGCGCGCAGACCATCTACAACTGTGTGGCGCAGGCCGATCGTGACGCCGGAGTGCGTCATGACGGGCTCACCACGGCTGAACGGCAGGGAGCGACAACCATGGCTACCTGCGTGTTGCCTCACGAAGGAATGTTACCCGACGGATTGTTGTCGTTTCGCTTTCCCTCTTCTCTTCTTTTGTGGTTTGCCGGGCGCGGAGCGCCCGGCCCCCGGCGACTTTC
>NZ_CADIKH010000128.1 GCF_902859855.1 Paraburkholderia humisilvae | reverse complement strand
TGAACGCTCCAGGGCGTCGACAGCCGGCTGCCCCTCTCCCAGGCAGCAGTCGCGCAAAGCCCCGTGCACGGTTCGTTCCGACATTACCTGAACACATCGATCTGCTGAAGGGTCTGCCCGAAGAACTGGGTCAGGCATACCGCTTTAGCGTCAGGCGGTTCCTGGTGCATCTGGAAGAACAGGGACAGTCATGGTCGCAACTGGTGCCCGCGGGCAGCGGTGCGGGTGCGCGTCCTGCTGCGCTTGAGCAGGCCGTCAGCGAGGGTATCCGGCATCATGGCTTGCAGACCAGGACGCGCGCAGCCATCAACCACGCCTTCGGGTTCAGGCTGCAAGGCGACATACAAAGAGCGGTGGATCTTCAGGAGCACAGGGATCTGCTGAAGGATCTGCCCGAAGAACTGGGTCAGGCATACCGCTCTAGCGTCAACCGGTTCCTGGTGCATCTGGAAGAGCAGGGACAGTCATGGTCGCAACTGGTGCCCGCGGGCAGCGGTGCGGGTGCGCGGCCTGCCGCGCTTGAACAGGCGATCAACGAGGGGATCCGGCATCATGGCTTGCAGCCCAACACGCGCGCAGCCATCAACCAGGCCTTCAGGTTCAGGCTGCAAGGCGACATACACAGAGTGCCTGATCTTCAGGAGCACAAGGATCTGCTGAAGGATCTGCCCGAAGAACTGGGTCAGGCATACCGCTTTAGCGTCAGGCGGTTCCTGGTACATCTGGAAGAGCAGGGACAGTCATGGTCGCAACTGGTGCCTGCGGGCAGCGGTGCGGGTGCACGTCCTGCCGCGCTTGAACAGGCCGTCAGCGAGGGGATCCGGCATCATGGCTTGCAGACCAACACGCGCGCAGCCATCAATCGGGCCCTCGGGTTCGATCTGCAAAGTGAAGCAGAAATGCGGGGGATAGTCCGGATTGTGTCGCGATAAGATGGTCGGGACGAGTAAGCTCCAATATAATCAGGAGTGCGTTACATAATTAGCGAGTAGAACTGCGCGGCAACCGTTCGGTCGACGCCGTCGTCTTTCATCTGCTTCTTGCGGATCATGTTCATTGAGTTCGATGCCGGCCAGGATGATGCGAGCACACCGCAAATCCTTGAAACCCATCATTGGTTTGATGATGCGTTTGATGGCGCGGTGATCCTGCTCCACGATGTTATTCAGATACTTGTTCTGGCGGACCTTGATCGGTGTCGAGCGCTCGGCGTTGAGCGCTTCAAGCGCAGCCAGATTCGCGCCGCTCCTGTCCACGGTAATTGTCTCGGGCTCGCCGTTCTGTTCAATCGCCTTCTCGAAGTGGCGGCGCGCAGCGGCCTTGTCACGATGGGCGCGCAGCAGGAAATCCACCGTGTTACCCGCCTTGTCGACGGCCCGGTACAGGTACTTCCATTGGCCTCTGACCTTGACGTAGGTTTCGTCCATCCTCCAGCTCTTGCCAACCGGTCGCTTGTGCCGTCGAAACGCCTTTTCGAACAACGGCACGAGCTTGATGACCCAGCGGTGCACGCTCGAATGATCCACCTCAATGCCCCGTTCGGCCATCATCTCTTCGAGGTTGCGCAGGCTCAGCGAGTACGCCACATACCAGCGCACACACAGCACAATCACCTCCAATGGATAGTGCAGTCGCTTCAGTACCTTGCCAATGCCCGCAGGCAGTGCCTTGCCTGGCGTCTTCGTCTTTGCCATCATTTTCGTCATGCGTTACGATCCGGCCGATTCTACTTCACCGCGTTAATGCGACAGAGCCTCACCGACTACCCATTTCATATGGCTGGCTACTTTAACCGATTCCCCAAGCCGATTTGCACCAGAGCCGACGCGAGCATGTGCGTCGGCACGACGGACACTGGAAACGCGGCACCGAAACGGGATTGAGATCGCCGCGCGCGCCGCGATCAGCCTTGCGATCATAAAAACCATGTCCCCAAAAGGTAACCGAAGCCACAATGCGGGCAACGATCCGGACGGTACGACTGGGGTGTAGCGACGACCGCGCGACGATGTTGTTCGAGAGTGAGAAATGCAAATACAATCCGATGCATGGCCAGTTTGTTCTTGATGCTCGTACGGCGTTTGGTAGACATCGCACGATATCAGAGCAACACTGGCCATCCTCACGTCAGCTTCGTCTCGCGCTGCTCGGGGTGACGTTCTGAAATTCTCCCTCGCCGATCACGCGACAAACTCTTCTCCCGAGCCTCGTATTATTCGCGACGTAACACCTTAACAGGGGCGCGCCGGATGCTGTTGCGCGTAAACGTCAGGATGTCGCGGCCGGATTTATGCAACAACGCCCTTCTCACTCGTCAAGGCATCAGCCCGAATGCCGAGTGAATGTTCGAGATAACGCCGAAGTTCCGCCTCATCGAATGCGGGAGCGACGATGCCACTTCCTTTGAGCAGCGCGGACGTATTGTCGTGCCGCCAAAGATAGGTTTGCTGGTACATCTCGATGATGCAGTTGTCCTTGTACATGGGATCGCGAAAGAGATTCAGCACCGGATAGAGTGGAGTTTGCGGAACGTCCACCCAATGGTCGCGCCATTCGCGGAAAGGAACAACCCTGAACTCGAATCCGAAGTACCGTTCGAGCAGGTTGAAGAACTGTTTTAACGATACGTTTCCTTCGCCGGAATGGATGAGGTTGAATTTCTGGCCCAGGGCGGACTGCTTCCGGGCGATGTGGGCAACCGCCTTTGTCATGTAGTCCACGGAACTCAACCCTTCGCGCAGTTCATGCAGGTCGGGAACCATGCGATGCGCAATACAAGTCTTCACCAACCGCCCCCACCACTGGTAATCGGCGCTGAGGCCTGTGTGGGTATGGTACGTGGCATAGCCGAGGCGGAACGTGGCCAACGGCAGCCCCCTAGTCCGGGCGAGGTCCGCGATCTTCTCCATTACCCACTTGCTTTTGACGTAGCCAATGTCGGAGCAGATCGCTTCCAGGTTCTGGTCGATATCGTCGTTTTCGGTGACCACGTCCCGCTTGGTAATCCAGTATCCCCAGCTATAGATCGAGATAGTCGACAGCAGCATCAGGGCCTTCGTTTTAGCGGTAGCGGCAAAGCGAATAATGTTGACGAGTCCGTCGACATTGTCCCGCTTCATCGCCGCGTAAGGCTTGATGAAGTTCACAGCGCTCGCCGAGTGGTGGATCACCTCGACCTGTTGACAGAGTGTGTCATAGTCGACCGGCTTCAGGCCGAAGCCCGGGGAGGCGATGTCTCCGGCGTGGACCTTGATGCGGCCAATGTTGGCGGCAGCAACGGGAACCCGATATTCTTCGATCT
Source organism: Paraburkholderia humisilvae (assembly GCF_902859855.1). Classification (GTDB taxonomy): domain Bacteria; phylum Pseudomonadota; class Gammaproteobacteria; order Burkholderiales; family Burkholderiaceae; genus Paraburkholderia; species Paraburkholderia humisilvae. Next base: position 5,380 of record NZ_CADIKH010000128.1, on the reverse strand, counting down.
TCTCCCGGATGCGCCGCATGGCTTCCGCCGCGCTCCTCGCCCGCACAATACAGTGGACGTCGGCACGGGTAGTGGTCAACAGTTCGGCTAACAGATGAACGCCGACAAAACCGGTTACGCCGGTGAGCAGCACATGCGCGGGATCCGCTAGTCGCTTGCGATCGAACGAACCGGAAAAGACGATGTCATCGGGAAGCACCACATCGCGCCACAGCACCTCGGGCGGCGTGTAATCGGAGACTGCGCTGGAAGCATGCGGGCGTCGACGGATTTCCGCAGCAAGTGTTTCGGCCGTCGGATGGTTGTAGATGTCCGTGATACGCAGCGAAAGGGAGAGCTTCTCGGACAGCCTTGCGATGACTTGAGCCGCGAGCATAGAATGGCCACCCACAAGGAAGAAATTGTCTTCGCGTTGAAAGTTCGAATGCTCCAGCGCTGCCTGAAAGGCCAGTAGAACCGATCGTTCGATGGGATCAGCGATCTCATCGAAGGTCTGTGCGAACACTGCCGTGCGCGTGAAGCCGGCGAGCAGGGTAGCCTTATCCGTCTTGCCGTTGGCATTCAACGGAAAATTATCCCTGATGACATAGTGCGCCGGCACCATATAGTCGGGAAGAAGGGCGCGTGCGGTTTCGCGAACACGTTGGACGATATCCCTATGGGATGCCTCGAGGTTTTCCGGAATGAGGAAGGCCACCAATTCTCTTGAGTTGCCGTCCCCGGGTAAAGTCGCGGTCACGCTAGCCTTGCGGATGCCGGGGTGCCGGGCAAGGGTGGCTTCCACCTCGCTAGGTTCGACCAGGTGCCCCCGGATTTTCACCTGCTCATCGAGGCGACCCAGAAACTGGACACTACCGTCTGGCAGATACCTTCCGAGATCGCCGGTACGATAGATTCGCTGCCCTGGATCGAGAGGATTGAGCGGAAAGCGCTCATTTGTGAGGGCTTCATTGTGCAGGTAGCCCCGGGCCAGGCAGCCGCCGGAAATGCAGATCTCGCCAATGGCATTGCCGACGACTTCTCGCATCGACTTATCGAGGATCCAGATCCGGGCTTCGCCAATTGCCGTGCCGATGGACGGCTCCCGTCCCAGACTGGAGCTCGCAACAGGACGGCACGTTGCCCACATCGTCGCCTCGGTCGGGCCGTAATAATCGATCAGCGAGAAGTGGACGTGGTCGGTATTGATCGGACTGAGTTTTTCTCCGCCCGTGAACAGATACTTCAACGACGAGAGATCGGCGCCGTGCATGACCACATCGGCAGCCATCACCGTAGGCACGAATGCATGCGTGATACGTTCTCTTTCGAACGAGCGCACGAGTTCGGCAGGGTCACGCCGGGTCGCATCATTCAACAGATAGAGGCGTGATCCCGCACACAGCGCTGACCATATTTCCCAGTGCGCGATGTCGAAGCCGAGCGCGGCCATCGAAGTCGAGCGGCTCTGAGCGTCGATGTGGAAATGACGGTTATGCCAGCCAACGACAGTTGCTACTGAGTGGTGTTCGATGATTACGCCCTTGGGTACGCCCGTGGTTCCGGATGTGAATATCACGTACATGACATCTGTTGGTGCGACCACCCGAGCAGGTGCCGTCGCATCCCCCATGTTCTTTCGTATTGTGTCGATATCGGCAACCTGCACATCGGCGATGGAACTCACCATGCCCGGGGCAGTAGTTAGCAGCAAGACGGATCGGCTTTGCTCGATGATGTAGGCCTTGCGCGCCGACGGGTAAGCATGGTCGATAGGGACGTAGGCTGCTCCGGCCTTTAGTATTCCAAGCAGGCCAATAACGAAGTTGGTCGATCGTGTGGCCTCAATAGGCACAAGATCTCCCGATCCGACGCCCCGTTTTGCCAGGAAGGCAGCTACCGCATCGCTATGCCGGTTCAACTCTCCGTAGGTCAGTGTTTCATCGTCAGAGACAAGTGCTATGGCTTCGGGATCCTGACGTACTATGTCATCGAGCACTTTCGTTGAATTGGTCATGTTGGCTCTCCTGAAAAAATTGTTCGGATATTGGTTTGAGATGCATTGAGCGGTTGTCGAGTTGGACGACAGCGGTTCAGTCTTCGATGGAAGCGTAGGCCCCGCTCCATGTAAGTGTGTCTTGCCATTCGAGTCGTAAGTCTCAATTACGCTCGCCTACTAACCGTCGAGGGGAAGACCCTGGAAGACTCCCTGTGGGTCGTAACGTTGCTTCAATTCCTGGAGGCGACGCCAGCTGCTGGGGGAAAAACAACGTGACACTTCGTGTGATCGATGTTCAAGGTCGAACTCGTTGATGTAACACTGGGCGGCGATCGGCTTGAGTTCATCGTAGAGCTCTCTGAGCCAGGACAAATTGTCATTGTCGTCGCCTGCGCCGCTCCATCTCGCGTAGGTGGAGAAATACCACTGCCCCTGAGCCGAGTATGCGGCAGCCGGCAGGGTCGGTGTGCCACGCCAGATCAGAAGCGGCAGGGTTGCAGGGGACGGCAGCCGCGCCAGATGTGAAATCAGTATCCGCGCAGCCTCCTCTGGACGATCGGTCAGTATGTTGTCGGCTGCGTAGCGATCGGCACTAAACACCGCGTCGCCATGTTGGTGCAGCGCGTCGAAGCCGGTGGCTTGTTCCTCGCTCGGCTCGGCAGACGCCCACCTGCGCAAGAGTGTGATGGCGGGTGTATGCAAAGCCGTCGCTGCCGCAGCGTCCTCGGCGAACGCGAGCGTGGTGATCGCCACCTCATGCGGGCTTCGCGACGAATCGGCGTGTTCCGCTGGCACGATGGCCAGCATGACTTGCAATCGGCGGCTTGGCGGCGATTCAGTGATTGCGCGCAGGGCGTCTGCCAGCCGCTCGAGAGGTAACCGCAGGCTTCGTGCGGTGATGGTACCCGGTAGGGCCGGGCAGTTCAGTTCAAACGATACCGCCGCAAAAAAAAGACAGGGACCGCCGCCGCGGGCCGCCCAGAATAGATCGGAATGTTCCTCCGCGCTGGCATGCAGGAGTCGGCCGTCGGGGGTGACCAGATCGAGCGCCGTGATCTGGAAGGCGCTCATCGGCCCCCAGTCGCCAAAATTGATGCCGAGCCCTCCGCCGAGCAGGAAGCCGCCCAAGCCCACCGTGCCGCTGTGTCCCGTCGGAAAGGCCAAGCCGTAACGCGCGAGCGCACGACTCAATTCCAGGCTGGTGACGCCCGGCCCGACGATCGCGCGTTGTCGATTCGGGTCGACTTCCAAGGTGCGTAGCGCCGACATATCGAGCAAGATTCCGCTGTCGCGCAGGAATGAACCGGAAAAACTGTGACCGCCACTCCGTAGTGAGATTGGCAAATCATGTTCGCGGGCGAAATTGACGGCGGTCACAACGTCATCAGCCGAATGCGCACGGACAATGTAATGCGGAAAACGTGAGAAATTTCGCCTGTTCCAGCAACAGTCCCGGCGTTTCTGCTCGTAATCTGCCTGTCCGTTGCGCCAAGCTCGGCCTCGAAAGATCCGTTCGAGTGTTTCCCAGGGGGAGGCTGAGGAGTTAGTTCCGGCGTCAAGGTTAGAATTCATCCTGGTGGTGTACTTTCCTGGAATTTTCATGGATTTTATAACTACCGGGTACTATTTAATTCGCGGCGACCATTCAACTTTATTAGCTGACGGATCGTGCCTTCAAATTGATCGATGAGGATCAAATCGCTTCATGACGCGCGCTCAAGCGCTGCGCGGCAATACGTGCATGTCCCAGAGAAGTTCGAATGATTGACCGAGTTTCGGCCGCCAACTTTCCGGCGACCTGGAAGTTCCCGGCGTTCGGGGCTTCTGGCATGTGTGTAACACACCTCTCTGCTTTGTCGAAAGCGAGCGCCCTGCGCGCTTTCAGTTGCCATCTCCGCAATCACAGTTGAAAACGCCTCTGGACTTTCACGTTTCCAATCACTTCCAGTACACCGCGGGATTCGAAATTCCACCGGAAACGCTGTGCGGTGGCATCGTCCGTCCGCGGCAGAAACGGAAACACTTCTGACAGAGGATAGGGGCGGCTCGTCGGCAACAGTCGGACACATCCGTATCCGCGTTGCACACGTCGATACCGACAAGATAGAGCGTTTTGTCGTGATCGAACCGGTCCGGCTCCAACAGCTCTTCGTTGGCGGTTGCCAATTCAGTTATCTGACGAAAATACCGTGCCGGCATTTGTCCGGCTGGTATTGGGGTCTTCCAATATTCTTTCCGCTTCTAGTAATCGTGAAGACATGTTGTTTGCCCTGCTGAATGACGACGGTTCTATTAGAGGGCAACCATGCCTTAGCGAGAACTGCAATTTTTGATAGGTACTTCAAGCGCCCATTGCGACTATATTTCGGCGATTCGAATTGAATCTATTTCGACCAGCCGTTTGCTTACAAAAGGACGTTGTTGCATAAATCGAATTTGAACGCAAACGTGGGCCTTTGATGCTGAATTCAGGCAATGCGGACGTAGAGTTCTGTCGCATTAGGGCGGTTGGGTAGAATTGCGAAGACCGAACACATGAACGAACCCGATGGCAGAGACGACGAAAACGCCGCGCAGGACGGTGCGGGCCGCGATTGGGAAGGCGTTGAAGCGGCTGCACTATCCGCTGGAGGTGATCCTGCTGGCGGTGCGCTGGTACGTGGCGTATTCGCTGAGCCTGCGTAACCTTGAAGAATTATGGCCGAGCGTGGCGTCGAGGTCGACCATTCGACGGTGCATCGCTGGGCAATACGGCTCGTGCCACTGCCGGAGAAAGCCTCATGGTCTCAAAACGCCCCCGACTTCGGGACCAAAGCTGCAGACGTGATAGGGCTGTATCTGAACCCGTCCGCACATGCTGTGGTGTTCTGCATGGACGGGAAGACGGCAATTCAGGCCCAGGATCGTAAGGACCGGATGCTGTCGCTGTCACCCGGCCGCGCCCGGAGCCATGGGTTCGAATACAGGCGTAACGGTACGCTCAGCCTGTTCGCTGCGCTCAATACGGCAACCGGGGAAGTGATCGGCAAGACGGCGCCACGCCATACCAGCGGGCAGTTCGTCGCCTTCCTCACCGGTGTTATCGCCAGCCAGCGGCCCAAACAGGAGATTCACGTGATCTGCGACAACGTCAGCAGCCACAAGCCCTCCCGCGTGCATGACTTCCTGCGGCAACAGCGTAACGTGCAGTTGCACTACACGCCAACCTGTACGTCCTGGCTCAATCAGGTGGAAAACCGCTTCGCGCGCATCCAGCGTGACGTGATCACGCGAGGTATCTTCACCACGGTTAAGGCATCCTGTTATACACATCTCGTAGCCCAAGGCGTCGTGCGCGGGAGAACGCGTTTACTTTCAAGGACGTAGCGCTGCGCTTGTAAACTTGCGGCGGATCGCGTTTAC
>NZ_CADIKH010000127.1 GCF_902859855.1 Paraburkholderia humisilvae | reverse complement strand
CTGCGGGGCGTTTTCGTTCATCAAGGTCAGATAGGGAGCCGCGAAGCTCCATTCATCGTCCGATACATCCGTCGGGTATGGTTTGCGTTTTGTCATCCCGCCAGGTTACCAAGCATGAACAAAAGTGCCTAACACCCTACAGGGAATTCGTATAACTGGAGGGGCGAAATGCGTTCCCGGCTGGGCTCAGTCTAGGAGCTCTTGGTAATGGGAGCAATTACGGTTGCTCTTGATCGTGCGCTCCAGCGCAGTAGTGGAGTCGTCTTTTTCCGTTTTAAAATTGCCTTGTGGAGTAACTAGGCTATAAAGGTGTCTTTTCGAATGGTGATCGCTCCTGGCGAAGGCGGCCACGCTGATCTCGTTGCGATTATCCTTGGGCAGCCTCGGTGGTAAACCTTGCGCCTCGCGTTTCTTTATCTCATAGGTTTTTGCAAGGGAGAATCGCATAGCAGTGTCGGCGAGCGTGGGCCGCGAGCCGGTTATCACAGAATGATGCACATTGTCCGCCAAGCGTTTCAACTGGTCCAACGTCAAACCAGCCGATTGGGGGGATTGCTCGACCGAAGAGACGACGGAAGATGAACTCGATGCCGGAAGCATCTCGTGTGTAGCAGGAGTTGGACTGCGCGTTCTCGATCTATCACGAGCACTGCGGTAGATGTCTGAAGCGTTGTGGGAATTGGGTGATTGCATGAAGTCAGCCACTGCGTCTTCGCGGGTGTTGGCGGCGCCTGAGGTGGCGCGGCCGGTGGTTGCAAGGCTTGAGTTGTTGTAGACGTGCATTGGGTCAGCGTGAGAGTGGGTTGAGACGGGCGGGACGTTAGGATGCCAGCCATCGGTGGACGAGCTGAGCTACGAAATTGCCTGCGGGTCAACCGAAAATGCACGTTCGGATATTATAATTGCACGTGTGGACGACAAATACTCGCGAGTATTGGGTTGGAGTATTGAGCATCTGAATTACGGGGGAAGTCGAGGATCACCGAATTGAGGTCACCTTCCGGCTAGCCTGATGTTTACTCGTAAATGGAGTCATTCGTTTTACCTGAAGATGCGATACATCTGGGTGACGTCTTGCAGGGCGAGGAAGCCGCATCATATAACGGTTGGGCCGGTCGGACGATCCTGCTTGTGTGCGAGATAGGCACCGAGGCGGGCGATCCAGAGAACGACTTGCGCCAACGATGGAGGCTCCAGAGATCGCTTCGTCATGCTATGTACGCGGCATACGGCGTGCCACTCGACAGGTTGAAGTGGGACTTCGCACGGCAGGTCGCCGTCGAGCCGGGCCAGCAACGTCGCATACAGGATGCGCCAGTTGATCACGGCAAACAGCCCAGTGGCACGCGGGAACCGGTCGAGATTGCCAAACTGCCGTGCTCAACGCGGCAGCCGCTCTTGAGCACGCGATGCCACGATTCGATCGTCCAGCGGCGCGCGTACCATGTCAAAGGCTCCAATGCATCTTCGTGGGTACGCGTGGGCACCGAAGTGAGCAACATCCATTCGCGAGGTTCAACGCCTTCGGCAACATCTTCTTCGAGCGTGCGACATCCGGCCGTCCTTTACTGCGCCGGTAGAGCGGCGGGCGAAACCGCACCGGCGCGCATCGCAGCGTCAGGCCTGCAGGGCGCTCAATCGTGCGGCCCGAGCCCGGGATCTGCAATTGGGTCTTGATCCAGCACGGGTGCTGCGGCGATCGTCTCCTACAGGCACTTCTGCGGATGTGCGACGCTGCGATTCCAACTCGCGTGAGCGAGCTAGTCGACGCCGGTTGGGCGTTCGGCGAAGAACACATCGTCGACATCACCCTTGCGGTCGCACACTCCGCAATGTGGGTATCAAGGCAATGACCCGTGAGAGTCGACGATGTTCAAGGCCTTCGAGCCACTTGACGCTTTCCTGATCCCCAATGGTGCGCTGCTTGCGTGACGGGCGCGCTATGTCAGCACGCGTCCTACAGGTTCAGCAAGGATCATTCGTTTGTCAGGAGGTGGCTCTGCGTCTCGATTGAAAGCATGATGTTCCGATTATTGTGTTCAGTTGATGCGACGTAGCCTGCAGTCGGCGGCGGCAACCTGCCGCTGGCGCGCGCGAATTTCGAAGGTCGTCCTTTGAATCGAACGTTGTTTCGCGCTAGAACGCATACCGGTTTGGCGATAGGGTGCCAACTTATGTGAGCCCCAAAGCTCCACATTCTGCGTCTGACTAACCCATGCATGAGCTGTCAGCTTGGGTGATGTCACGGTGTTGGCGCGCCGACCCGAAAAGTACCGCGAGGAAACGAAACGGCTGAGCTTGCTAAGACGCGTTGACATTACGATAGTGATCGGAAGCCGTCCTTTTGCAGGGTTGGTGCCACTTTCGTTGGGTGGCAAATTTTCCATCGTCTTTATTTGGGATATTTCTATGTGTAAATGGAGTGATCCGGAGACGCGCTACATGCTGATGTAGATGAGGGCTTGGATTGACCCAGATATGAAATGTGTTTCAATATCAGAATATTTTTACAGTTTTATTAATTGTATAACGGAACAGGACTAATATATTTAATGATGGAGTGAGGTAAAAGATATCTGACGAGGAGAATATGCTTTATGGAGGTGTTTAATATAAATTCCAGCTCCTTCATGAGGAGCATTGCGTGGGGAGTAACTTTTTTGGAGGAATTTTAGCGATTGGGCGGGGGCGTTTATAAGATTGCTACTGGACGCTGACCTTATTAAACGTCATTCAGGTAAGCGAATTGCTCAATCAAGCGTCCGACGAGGCATCGCACTAGATGCCTCTTTCGATCAGAGGGGAGGAATGTAGTCTGCGTCGATTAGGGAGAGTTGATTGTGGCCGGCAACGGTATTTGGCGTTGCTGTGCATGCGGGGTTGCGCTTCACCGTCCGCAACCTGCGAACGATTCGTGAAAGTGGTAAGAAGGGTAGATGTTTCTTAAAAAGGACGATTCGACTGGAAATGGTGTGTATAATATCGGAATAATCTTCAATGCGGATGATGTACGATAGGAGTACTAATGTTAAAATTCGCTATCCATGAACCAGTCGACGCCCATTTCCGAGCCGTTCTTGCAGTTCGTGCTGGCAGCGGTGCTTGTGGGAGGTAACAACGGGAAGGTGGCGCCCGATAAGGAATGGCCAATCGTGGCGGATGGGGATATCCGGGCTGTTCACCTGTGGCTTAATCGATACGCACTCTCGCCTCACAGCTTGTCAAGCTATCGAAGAGAGGCGGTTCGTTTGCTGGTATGGGTGGCATGCGAGCTAGGCAAGCCTCTCTCGGCTCTCAAGCATAGAGATTTCTCGGCATTCGTCCGGTTTCTCTCCGCGCCTGCTGCGGATTGGCTTGCTCCGATGCGCCCACGAGGTAGCTGTTTGAGGCATCTCTTCGGGCTCCCCCTGTCATGGCAAAGCAGACAGCATACGCTGAATGTTCTGTCAAAGATGTTCGACTATCTGGTTGCGATAGGCTACCTCGTTGCCTCTCCCTTGATACCTTCCCGTGACCCATATTTGAGAGAAGGCTGGGTTGAGCGGCACATGAAACGTCAACTTGAGCATTCGCTCTGGCAGAATGTTCTCGATTCGATAGAAAATTGGCCGCAGACCACATTAAAAGAACGTCAACATCATCAACGCAGCCGCTGGATCATACTCTTCCTTTATCACACGGCATTAAGCGTAAGCGAGGTTGCGCGCACGAAGTCTTGTGATTTCATTTTACGACGTGGACGCTGGCGTCTGCTCGTCACCCATGGGGGCGAGGTCGCATTTGAATTACCGATAAGCGACGCTCTCATGTCGGATTTTGCACGGTACCGTGTGTTTTACGGCCTGTCGCCCTTTCCCCTCGCATACGATACGACTCCCGCTGTAATGACTATCTCGGGCGACACTACTAGGCATATGACTTCCTCAGCAATCTATTCGGTTGCGAAGGATGCCTTCCAGCGGGCAGCGTTAGCGCTTGAACAGGGCGACGGATGTGCTTCCCGAGCGCTCGCGCGCTTTCCAGCATTTCTGTCAACTTCTACGAGATCTCTCTAGTGCCTCGACACAATCGGGAATTGAAATTGTGAATTGTAAAATGTTTATTATTTAATTATTTATTTTTTATAAAAACAGGCTTCATGAAAGTTCGATAGCACAGCCGATATCGAGTCCGAATTTACGACGGGCGAAGCGTTGCCAGATTGAACTGCAGGTGGAATAAATGCGCGCTTGCACGGAGAATATATAAACCACCCAGCATGCAAGGTTGGTGCTTTGCCGGCTTGCTTGCAAACGCGTCAGGGTGCGAAAGAGTTCTTATTGCTATCGCACTGTTGGCGAGACAATTGGATTCCGATTCCGGAAAATAGGAGATGACATGAAAAATTCCATCCAACGGGACATCGGTCCGATCGCGTTGCTGTTGACAGGCTTGGGGTCGATCATCGGATCTGGGTGGCTCTTTGGGGCATGGCGCGCAGCAACTATCGCAGGGCCGGCATCCATTTTTGGGTGGGTTATCGGCGCCATTGTCATTCTCGCGATCGCACTTACCTACGCTGAACTTGGCGCGATGTTCCCCGAGTCGGGCGGTATGGTGCGCTACGCGCGTTACTCGCATGGCGCGCTGGTCGGTTTTATCAGCGGATGGGCAAACTGGATTGCGATCGTGTCGGTAATTCCCATCGAAGCTGAAGCGTCCATCCAGTACATGAGCACCTGGCCTTACGACTGGGCGCATGCGCTGTTCGTGAACGGATCACTGACGACTAACGGCTTACTGCTGTCCGCCGTGCTCGTGATTATCTATTTCCTGCTCAACTACTGGGGCGTGAAGCTGTTCGCGCATGCCAACTCGACCATCACGATCTTCAAGTTCCTGATTCCCGGCGCGACGATTCTCGGCCTGATGCTGACCGGCTTTCACCGCGAGAACTTCGGCGAGGCGAGCACGTTCGCGCCGTACGGATGGTCGGCCGTGCTGACCGCGGTCGCGACAAGTGGCATAGTGTTCGCGTTCAATGGATTCCAGAGCCCGGTCAACCTGGGGGGCGAGGCACGCAATCCGGCGAAGAGCGTGCCATTCGCGGTAATCGGCTCGATTCTGATCGCGCTTGTTATCTACGTGCTGCTGCAGATCGCCTTTATCGGCGCGGTTGATCCCGCCGATGTGATGAAGGGCTGGAGCCACTTCACGTTTGCGTCGCCGTTCGCGGAACTGGCGATCGCGCTGAACCTGAACTGGCTGGCGATTCTGCTGTATATCGACGCGTTTGTCAGCCCAAGTGGCACCGGCACGACATACATGGCAACCACGACCCGGATGATCTACGCGATGGAGCGCAACAATACGATGCCGCGGATTTTTGGTGTCGTGCATCCGCTCTACGGTGTGCCGCGTCCGGCGATGTGGTTCAACCTGTTCGTATCGTTTCTGTTTCTGTTCTTCTTCCGCGGCTGGAGCTCGCTGGCAGCGGTGATCTCCGTCGCGACAGTGATTTCATACTTGACCGGGCCGATCAGTCTGATGGCGTTGCGCCGCACCGCGACGGATCTCGAGCGGCCGCTCGAGATCGCGGGCATGAAGGTGATCGCGCCATTCGCGTTCGTCTGCGCATCGCTGATTCTGTACTGGGCGAAGTGGCCGCTGACCGGTGAAATCATTTTGTTGATGATCGTTGCGTTGCCCGTGTACTTCTACTATCAGACGAAGGTCGGCTTTGCCGGCTGGAGCCGCGACCTGACCGCTGCGTGGTGGCTGGTTGCCTATCTGCCGACGATGGCGGCGCTGTCGCTGATCGGCAGCAAGCAGTTTGGCGGCATGGGCATGTTGCCGTATGGCTGGGATATGGTGGTCGTGATCGTGTGCGCGCTGGTGTTTTACTACTGGGGCGTGCATACCGGCTACCGAACCGAGTACCTTGCCGAGCGCAACCCTGATGATCAGGCGACGATTACGATTCTTGGCGAAGGCCTAACTATCGGCAAAGCTGCTCCGACTCGTTGAACAGCGCGTTGCATCCTGGGCAGTCTCATAAGACTGCGGTTCAGCGAGTGTCACGACGGTGTTGGTACCAGGCAATCAATCGTCAGTCGCGGCTCGACGACGGGTACCTGAGCGCGTTATTCCCGGGCGATGGCCGACAATCGGCCTTCGGCAAAGCAAGACCTTAAGTAATCGGATCATTTCTAGGAGGTAAGCAATCCGGAGAACAAAACATCACCCGGGGGGCAACGGGAGAAGGACGATTCAACATGGATTCCGTAATTGGGGATCAGGGGCCGACTGAGAAATTCCAACATCAGAAAGACAAGGTACGTTCTCGACGGAACTAGACGTATATCATGCCGTGAATTAAGGGCAGGCGCAAACGCGCGACCGGTACGCTTGACAGGGTCGAAGTCATGTGGACCGCTTGGATGCCGTCGATGGACAGAAATGTTTCAATTGGGACAGTATCTAAGCTACCGACGTCGTGTCGGTTGCATGACCTCCTGCGTCACCTCGATCTCATCATCGTGTGCATCTGTCCATTAAAAATTTGGATGGACACGATCCTGGCCTGCGAGCCTTACGAAATCAAGATGACTTCAGTTCTTACAATCTATGGGGCACGAACACGAATAGATCGCCTTTAACAAATGTTGACACGTTACGGTTCGGGTGCATCTACGATCGGTTTAGGGCAGCTCGACATCAATCATTTGGCGGGATGCTCGGTGCCACCTGGATAGCGACTCGTGATGAACTGCCGTCGAAGGAGACCTTAATGAGCACTTCAAGAAAGACACTGCGCTCGGTTGTGGAGAAGTGGTTTTCTCTTACCAAGTCGCGGCCTTCGCATGTGACTCGTCTCTCGAGGGCGGCTGGGTATGGTCGGCACTGCGTGCTTGTCGAGGCGGCGCGACATGAAGGGGCACTATCGATCTTTTTCTTTCGCCATGTTGACGGATCGTGGAATGTCTTTCCGCCTGCAACAGAGCGACCATCGATGATGGCTGCCCGTTCCTCTGATGCCAACGCGGCACGTTTTTGATTCGATGGATCGAGCCCCATGAAGCCGGGGAGGTAAATCTGTCGAAATACCCAAGGGCTTCGTTTTCCCGGAGCCTCTAGACTAGAGGCACTGATATGAGTTTCGCGGTCACGTACCGCAAGGCGGTGTTCTGAGCGGCTTGTCGCTTTGGGTGAATCTGCTGGGGGGCTGCCTGTAACGTCGAGGGTGGATCCGGCTGATATCCGTGGGCGAGCAACTGAGTTCAATTATCTACCGAAATTTGCTCTAACCATGTCCTCATGGAAAAGCGATTGGTCAAGATTGGTGAAGCAGCGCAGATGCTCGGCGTTGCGGAGTCCACCCTGCGCAAGTGGGCGGAGACTGGCGAACTGTTGTCTGCTCGCAAGACGGCAGGGGGTACGCGCTACTACGCCATGTCGGACCTGCCCGGAATCGGCAATGAGAATGCGCCCGCGGTCTGCTATCCCCGCGTTTCCTCGCACGACCAGAAGGAAGATCTTGAGCGCCAGCACGCGATGCTGGAAAGCTACTGCGCGGCTAAAGGCTGGCGCTGCGAGGTAATCAAAGATCTTGGCAGTGGCATGAACTACCACAGGAGAGGTCCTGGCGGGCTGCCTGAAATGATTCTGCGCAAGCAGATGAAGCGCCTTGTTATCACGCACAAAGACCGGCTCCTGCGCTTCGGTTCGGAGTTGGTGTTCGCCATGGGCGCGGCGCAGAACATCGAAATCGTCATCGTTTACAAGGGCGAACAGCCATCCTTCGAGGAAGAACTCACGAAGGATGTGCTCGAAATCATCACGGTTTTTTCTGCACGCCTGTGCGGCTCGCGCAGCAAAAAGAACAGGAAGCTTCTTGACGTGCTGAAGGAAGCCGCCAGGTGATTGTTCGCGTCCGCAAAATCCGCCTGGACCCGACCGCAGAGCGGGCAAGGTATTTCGCTCGTGCATGCGGCGTGGCTCGCTTCGCCTACAACTGGGCGCTGGCGGAATGGACGCGCCAGCACAAGGAGGATGGCAAGCCGAACGAGCACAAGTGCATCGTGCGCCTCTCGCGCTCGATGTCGCGCAGACAGAAGGGAAGTGCAAACTGGGCCAAAGCGAAAGCCAGGCTCGCCCGGCCGCACCTGCGTGTCGCAAACGTTCGTAAGGATGCTTTGCACAAACTGACGACGACACTCGCAACGAACTACCCGGCCATCGGGATCGAGGACTTGAACGTGAGAGGCATGCTGAAGAACGGCAAGCTCGCTCGCGCCATCGCCGATGCAGGATTCTTCGAGTTCCGCCGTCAACTGGAATACAAGGCCGCCATGGCCGGTGCTCAGGTGATTGTTATCGAGCGCTTCTATCCGGGCAGCAAGATGAGTTCGGACTGCGGCGTGATTCACGCGCTCATGTTGAGCGACGGCGTTGTCGAATGCGGCTGCGGACTAAAGATGGACCGCGACCCTAACGCGACCATCAACATTCGGCGTCAAGCTCTGGCGCAGCAGTCTGCGGAGAGGAAGGTTCTGGCGGATGCTTCGGCAACCGTGAAACCGGCCTCCGAAGCAGAGAATGCCAGGTTTGCAAAGCGATGTGCAGACTACTTATTGACCTTTCCATAAATCATGACGTCACCACAAGGTTGCCTGAATCCAGCACGCGGCGATGATCGAAGGTCGGTGCTGAGCGCTTTTGAGCTTGTTGCGAGCGACG
>NZ_CADIKH010000126.1 GCF_902859855.1 Paraburkholderia humisilvae | reverse complement strand
CCGTCGCTCGCAACAAGCTCAAAAGCGCTCAGCACCGACCTTCGATCATCGCCGCGTGCTGGATTCAGGCAACCTTGTGGTGACGTCATGATTTATGGAAAGGTCAATAATACATTGACTAGTGCGCGGCTGAGGCCGCCGCGCTCGCATCGCGGTTAGTAACGCGCTCTGGTTTGGTGATCCAGATCAGCACTATCAGCGCGATAAAGATGCCTGCCGAGATGTAGAACAGGTCGTTCACGCCCAGTTGCGCAGCCTGTTGTGTTGCCATCAGGTTGAACAATCCCCATGCCTGCTGCTGGCTCAGGCCCAACTGTGTCATCTGTTGGACGGTCGCGTCGAACGTTGGGTTGTAGGGATTCGCCTGCGTGACGAGCTGCGTGTGATGGAGAGTGGACCGGTGTTCCCATGCGGTCTGGAAAATCGATGTACCGGTGGCGGCACACATGATCCGCACGAAGTTCGACAAACCCGATGCCGCCGGAATCCGGTTGCCTGGCAATCCGGATAGCGTGATCGATACGAGCGCAGTGAAGAACCCGGCCATAGCAACACCTTGGATCAGCGTCGGCACGGTCAGCGCATACGTATCGACGACGGTCGTATAGCGCGAGCGCATCCAGTAACACAGAGCGAAAACTACAAAGGATGCGGTCGCGATATAGCGAGCATCGGTGCGCGGTAAAATTTTACCGATGACCAAGGACAGCAGGATGGCGAACACGCCGACTGGCGCCATGATCATGCCCGCGTCAGTCGCAGTGTAGCCAATGTCCGTCTGAAGCCAGAGCGGCAGCAATACGAGGTTGCCGAAAAAGAGCCCGTAGCCGACCGATTGCGCGACCGTTCCGCCAGCGAAATTGCGAAGTTTGAAAAGAGAAAGATCCACCACTGGATGCTCCGCAGTTACTTCCCAGATAACGAAGAATGCGAACGCGATCACAGCAGTTAACGCAAGCATGACAATCGTCGTCGACGAAAACCAGTCGAGGTCTTTGCCCTTGTCGAGCATGATCTGCAGCGAACCGACCCACGTTATCAGTAGTGCGAGGCCGACCAGATCGATTGGCGCTTTTCGGACGACGGATTCGCGGTCGCGAAAGATCGCCCATGTTGCCACCGCTGCGATCGCGCCAATCGGTATGTTCACGTAGAAGATCCACGGCCACGTGATGTTGTCCGAGATCCAGCCACCGAGAATCGGTCCGACAACCGGCGCAACTAGCGACGTCATTGCCCATATCGACAGTGCCATCGGCGCTTTCGCACGAGGGTAGCTTGCAAGTAGCAGCGTCTGTGACAGCGGAATCATCGGGCCCGCTACCGCCCCTTGTAACACGCGGGAGGCGAGCAGAAATGGCAGCGTCGGCGCAAGGCCGCACAACCATGAGGAGATCACGAACAGTACGACCGATGCCATAAAGAGCCGCACCTGGCCGATACGCTCGGTCAGCCAGCCGGTGAGCGGCACGGAAATCGCATTGGCAACCGCGAATGATGTGATGACCCATGTGCCCTGGTCGGACGATACGCCGAGATCACCGGAAATGGACGGAATCGATACATTGGCGATCGTGGTGTCCAAAACGTTCATGAACACCGCGAGCGACACAGCGATCGTGCCGATTACGAGTTGCGTGCCTTCCAGCGGCGGGTGAATGATCGGTACCTGAGCCATTGAGCGAAGAGCCCTGTACTATGATTAGGTAATCCGGCTACATCAGTTTGGCGGTCACATGCTTGCTCACGCCGTGCGCGGCGGCTTTCGGTGATGCGTTGCCGGTGCTTCTGGCGTTCTCGGCGATGATGCGGGCGATTTCTGCGTCGGCTTCGTCGCCGTACCTGTCGAACACCATGGTCTGATAGACGGTGTTTGGCGCGTTGCCGAGCTCATTGCCGCTATTGTTCTCGATGTCGACGTCGACCAGCATCGACAGGCCGATGCGCAGCGGATGTTCCGCGAGTTCCCGCGGATCGAATTCAATACGTACCGGCAGACGCTGGACGACCTTGATCCAGTTTCCGGTTGCGTTCTGCGCTGGCAGCAGCGCAAACGCAGCACCTGTGCCGGCGGAGAAGCCAACCACTCTGCCGTGATAGATCACCGACGAACCGTAGATATCGGCTGTCAGTTCGACCGGCTGGCCGATGCGCATATGCCTCAACTGTCCTTCCTTGAAGTTCGCATCAACCCACACTCCATTGAGCGGCACGATCGCCATCAGCGGGCTGCCCGGCGACACACGCTGGCCGACCTGCACAGCGCGCTTTGCTACGTAGCCCGTGACAGGTGCCGGCAGCGTGTTGCGCGCGTTGTTCAGATACGCGTCGCGCACCTTCGCGGCGGCGGCCATCACGTTCGGGTGATTGGTGATGGTCGTGTTCGCAGTCAGTGCGCGGTTCGCCGCGAGCTGCTGCTCGGACGCGTCGAGCGCGGCCTGCGCGCTACGCACCGCGTCGCGCGCGTGCGAAATTTCTTCCATCGAGACGGCACCCGTTTGCGCGACCGTCAGACGGCGCAGCAGGTCGTCCTGCGCACGCGACAGGTCCGACTGGCGAACCGCGACCTGAGCCTGATATCGACTGTCGTCGATGTACAAGCCGCGCACCCGGCGTACCACCTGCGCGAGATTGGCTTCGGCCTGCTGCAGTGCGACGCGCGCGTCGGCCGGATCGAGCACGACGACCGGATCGCCGACCTTCACGGTCTGCGTGTCGTCCGCGTTCACCGCGATCACCGTGCCGGTCACCTGCGGCGTGATCTGCACGACGTTGCCATTCACATACGCATCGTCGGTGGTCTCATGAAAACGTGCGACGAGAAAGTAGTACAGCCCATAGGCGATCGCGGCTAGCAGCATCACGACGATTAGCAGTGTCATCAAGCGTTTGCGCTTACCGTTGTTGTCCGAAGGTTGCACACCCTGCGCGGGCTGTTGGGGCATGCTCATGATGTGCTCCTTATCCTTTGTGTCCCTTGCAGGACACTCGCATGTCTGGTGTGTGGTGTGCGTGGCGAGGTGCCCAGCTCAGTTCGCCGCGTCAGTGGACGCGGCGTTGGCCGCTGTATCGCCGCTATGTGCCTGCGCTTGCGCGGTAGAAGAACTGATCCCGTCCGACGCTGGCGTACTGAGGCCTACGGCGGTCGCGTCGAAGCCGCCGCCGAGTGCCTTTATTAGACCGAGCTGCAGGTCACGGCGATGCATCTTCAGGTCTGTGACCACTTGCTCGGCGGCGAGCCGGTTGTCGTCGGCGTTGAGCACCTGCAGTTGCGGCGACAGCCCGGCCTGATAACGGATGACGGCAAGCTGATACGCCTTCGTCGACGCATCGAGTGCGCGTTGTGCGTCGCCTTCCTGCTTGTCAATCGAGCGGATCGACGCGACCTGCGTCGCGACTTCGTTCAATGCATTGATCAGCGTCTGGTTGTAGTTCGCGATGTCGAGGTCGAAATCCGCATAGCGGCCCTTGAGCTGCGCGCGTAGCGCGCCCGCGTCGAAGATTGGCAGATGGATGGCCGGGCGGGCCATGATCTGGCGGCTCGACCACAGGAGCAGGTCGCTCACGCCAAACGAGTCGAAACCGAAATTCGCGACAAGATTGATGTCTGGGAAAAATTCAGCCTCCGCTTCCTTCACGCCTTGCATTGCCGCTTCGACCTGCCACCGCGCAGCGACAAGATCCGGGCGGCGCGACACGAGGTCGGCGGGCACGTTGTCCGGCAAGGTGACGATGTCGTCGGCGTTCAACATCGGCTGCGCGATTTGCAGACCGCGGTCCGGTCCCTTGCCGAGCAGTGCGCCGAGCTGATAGCGCACGACGGTGATCTGACCGTCGAGGTCGGTGAGCGTCGACTGGCTGGTTGCGATATTGCCGTTCGCGGTCTGTTTCTCGACGTTGGTGTCGAGCCCAGCGCCGACGCGGTCGTTCGTGATTGAGCCGACCATCTGTCTGTTCTGGATCTCGCGCTGCGCGATGTAACGCTGCGCGTACAGTTGCGAAAGCCAGTTATACGTACTTGCGACCGACGTGGCAAGCGTCACGCGCACCAATTGCAATTCGGCCTGCGCCGCTTTTTGCTGCGAGACGGCCGCCTCCAGTTTCGCGCGATTCTTACCCCACAGGTCAAGATCCCATGTCGCACTCGCGAGTACGGAGTTCTCGTTGCGCAACCTGCCGCCGACGGGCGGTGCGAACAGGCCACTTGGTGAGTAGCGCTCCCGTGTCCACGTGTAGCTGCCGGTCACCTGCGGAAACAGCGCGGAGCGCGAGGTTTCGATATAGGACTGCGCTTTGGCAAGGCGCGCCTGCGCCTGCGCGATCGACGGGTTGCCTTGCACCGCCTCGTCGATCAGGTTAGGCAACTGCGGGTCGCCGAACTGGGTGGCCCAGTCGAGCGACGGCCACGCACCGCCTTCATTCGGCAAGCTTTGCACGGTCTCGTACTGCGCGGGCTCTGCGATCTCCTTGTCGCTGCTGATATCGAGGTAGGTCGCGCACCCGGAAAGTGCGACCGACACGGTCAGAGCGACCGACGCGACGGAAACTGTTGCAACCCGGCCAGAGGCAAGCGGAAGGTACACCTTCATCGATCGGTCTCTTTGTTTTACTTAAACGTGATCGCGGCGACAATCTGCGCGTGGAGCGTAATGGTCTTCGACTACCCGTGCCCGCGTACGAGAAGCGCCTCATCGCGAACCCTGTGCTGCGTCGACAGGGCAGCAAATTGGCGGTTAAGTTCTCATTTAGCCAGCCCCAGTGAGACTCCTCGTGACAAACTCATCGAAAGAGCGATGATGCTTGATTTTGAGATGTGCGTGAATGTCTCCACCCAGACCATGAAGACCTATCGCCCCACCGTAGGAAGCCTCGGTGCTCATAAAAAGCACGATAACATTCTGAATCCGGTTCCCGGTCCCTGGCTCTGGAAAAGGGTTAGGCATCCTCGCGCGGTAATGAGCTGTACCGCAGGAGTCGGTAACAAAGCAGTTAGGAATACCAAGTGGTCCGGGACGAGTAGGCCCATCCGGGCGCAAATCATGTTCGCGTAACGACATGACCGTATAGAGGCTCAATGGCACAAGCCCAGACATCTCCAGCTCAAACAACACGTGTACCCCGTCCTGGTCAATCTCGACCGAGAGTTCCCCGCGTGCCTTTAACCAATCTCCGAGGGTGATTGGACTAACATATTGTCTGCCATCTTCCACGCGGTAGTCGGGAACCGCCTGGTTAAGGGGGAGTTTTGGCCGGTTAATCGAATGAGCATCGGGACGCTGTTGGGGAGCAAACACCATAGGATAGTTGTTGCACGGTAGCGGCAGAGGTAACGTATACAACATCAGATCTGCATCTGAACCTGGAGCGCTCAGGTCAATTCGCTTGACGATGTTGTAAGGTAGTCTCGCGCCGAAGGGCGGCACCGGACTGTCGGCACTTACGATTGCCGCCCCCCAATTAGACGCGACCGTCGCGTCGTTGGAGAGTTCTGTGATTATTCCGACGACAATGAAATTGCCGGCAAAATCGCAGATTTCGCTCGGTGGGTATAACGGCCCCTGTGTGGTTACGCTCAACTCGTACTTCCGTTTGGGTAAGGCAACCATCTCGCGTCCTTGTTCAAAAGCTCTCAGGTTTGCTGGCCAACGTTCGGGCGCTTGCGGTGGCACCGCAGGCGTCTACGGAGACCTCCTTGTAACGGACAGTTTCCGTGGACGCCTCACGAGGAAGTTTTTTATTTCCCTGATGACCAGAGAAAAGACACACGCGGCTGTACATCTGCGAATATCGCTTGTGCCTAGCGGCCCTTTCATTGCCATTTATTTCGGCGGAATTTAATCATGCGTGAACTCGACGAATTGCCCATCCGCGCTGCTCCGCAAGCGACACAAGCTTCGAGCATCGGCGCCCCACAACGACCGGCCTGCCGACCAATTCGAGCATCGGAAGATCACTGATGTGATCCCCGTACGCTGTGCAGTCGTCCGCGTTGGCGTCGAGTTTTCTGAGTAGCTCCTGAACCACACGCGACTTTCCCTTGCCAATCGTCTGCTGAAGGACGCGGCCGCTTAGCGTGCCTTCGTTATTTTCCAACTCTGTACACAGGACGAAATCCGCGTTCAATTGCTCCGCGATAGGTTCAAGGCACGGTCGGAAGGATCCTGAAACGAGAGCGACGAGATAACCTGACTGCTGTAGACCTTTTAGTTCGGTTGTAATGTCACTAATAAAAAATCCGGGCCGTTTGCTACGCTCAGCGAACCACTCTCGACCAAGTTTATCCAGATGATGGATAGAAGTGCCGCGATATGTTCGATAATAGATTCGGTTTACGGCCTCACGACTTGTACCCAAGCGCGCCAGAAATTTAATCCAGAAAATAAAGACTAGATACCGTATCTTCCCCGATATATGATATCGTCGCGAATAATGATATTGCATGAAGGTGAACATACTCTTTTCGGTGATTAGTGTTTCGTCGACGTCAAAGAAAGCTACTTTCTTGCCTGACGGCGCCGATTTGCCGGCAGGTAGGGTGCTCATGCAGATTCCCGCTGCTCGGGTTGGGTCTCGAAATAACGTTTGACGGCCTCTTCTGCAAGAGTCGCCTCCTTTCGCTCAAGCTGCGCACGCGGATACGCGCTGAAATCGATCTCAACCTTGGCGACTTGCAAGCCGGCCTGAACAAATTGCGTACAAGATGACGCGCGAACGAGCCCATCCTCCCTTTTCTGGCAGGACGCGAGGCTGAACTCACAGTCGATCTGGATCGGAAACGCGAATGCCTGGAAAGCTACCCTCATTTCGTTTAGAACAAAATAAGACGTGAACCGAAACTCTTCATCAAGGATGAAGTTCTCAGACACAGATAGCATCAGCTGTCTTGCTGCCTCGACAAAAATCATGCCCTGAATGTGTTGTCCGGTGACGTGGTCTGACATCTCCGCACAATCTTCATGAACACGCAGATTCGCCCGGTACGTCGACGCGTCGATCTGCGTTGGTGGAGTAATCAGGACGTTGCGACCATCGTACTTATGCACTGAACGCCGGTGAACATCGTTGTCATGTGCGTTGTTCACCTGGGACCGCTCTATAGGGTAACCAAGGCGGTTCGCCAGTTGGATGGCGGCGTCAAGTCTGGTTATGTCCACGCCTTGACCAATGAGAATCTTTGCCCTTTCGCCGTTGATACCGTGTCGTAGAGTGTTCAGGGTCGAGATGGTCGTAACATCGGGGTTCGACAAAGCAAAGTTGGCAAACTTATCACCAACGAGAATAAGCGTGTTGTTTTCCATGCTGTCCTCTCAGGCACTAATACCGCGTGATTTGAATAACGACGTGTCGGAGTATAAGTCCTTCACGGATAAATCAGTGAAGCTCTTCGGCGCACCCTGTTTAAGGTTCGATAAGACCGGTTTTTATGATAGGCGATGAATTTATTGCGAAGCAATAACGGATTAAAAAATATAGACCTAAAGAATACAATTATGATCGTGAAATTTTGATTGGATATTCATCCGAATAACAAAAAAGTATCATTTAAATCTATATCGGCAGACCATTTTTTCACCAGTCAATGCCCCGTTTCCACGCAAAACAATTTGAATATTAAATTTTCAAAATTATTGTTTGCCAAATTAAATATGACGGTTTGTTCGGGGCGAGAAAAGTGATTTTAGTTGAAATTGGATATACTATATAATAGTGGCGAGCGTTAAGATTTCGATTATGGAGACGCCTCCGGCTAGACGGTGTTAGGCACTTTCGTTCAGACCTGGTAACCTGGCGGGATGACAAAACGCAAGCCATACCCGACTGATGTATCGGACGAGGAATGGAGCTTCGCTGCTCCCTATCTGACCTTGATGAACGAAGAGGCACCGCAGCGCCGATACGAACTGCGTGAAATGTTCAACGCGCTGCGCTGGATGGCGCGAGCCGGTGCGTCGTGGCGAATGCTGCCGATCAACTTCCCGTCGTGGGAAATGGTCTACCAGCAAACGCAACTCTGGCTGAACGCGGGTTGCTTTGAGGCGATGGTCAATGATCTGCGTTCGGTGCTGCGCGTGGCGCAACAGCGGCAGGGTCAGCCCAGTGCGGTTATCCTGGATGGACGTACGTTGCAGTTCACATGCGAAAGCGGTCCACGAGCGGGTTACGACGCTCACAAGCGCAAGCGGGGCAGCAAGGTACACATGGCAGTTGATACGCTGGGCAATCTGCTGGCGGTGCATATCACGCCGGCCAACGAGCAGGAGCGCGCACAGGCGGCCGAGCTTGCACGTCAGGTTCAGCATGTGACCGGCCAGACGGTAAAACTGGCGTTTGCCGATCAGGGCTACACGGGTGACACGGCCGCGCAGGCAGCGCGTGATGAAGGCATGGAACTGCAGATCATCAAACTGCCCGAGCCAAAGAAGGGCTTCGTGCTGCTGGCCCGCCGCTGGGTGGTCGAGCGCAGCTTCGACTGGCTCAACCGTTTCAGACGACTGGCACGCGATTACGAATCGCTTGCCCGAAACCCCGGCAGGCCTGCGCTTCGTCGTCTTCGCCATGCTCATGCTTGTTCATGCCGTACCTATTATCCAAGGTACCTAACACGCTCTCGATCTCGTCGCGCAGACCAGGCGCCAGCAGCTCGTGGCGCCGGGCCCACCAGTGCGTCCAGATGCGGCCGCCGACATGGCTGACGCGCAGGTTGTGCAGCACCAGCAGGGAGCGGACCCGGGTAAGCGACATTTGTCGGCCGTCTTGACGATCAGAATTTGATCTCGAAGAGGCGTTCGTTGACGCCCTGAAGGTCAAAGGCAGCGGGATCGAAGCTACCGCCGCACCAGT
>NZ_CADIKH010000125.1 GCF_902859855.1 Paraburkholderia humisilvae | reverse complement strand
ACGGCTCTCGTCATGCGATGCCCAGGCATTGGCGACGCGTTTTCTCGGCGATACGATCGGCGCGAACATCCTGATGCTCGGCTTCGCGTGGCAGCTCGGGCTCGTGCCCGTGTCGTTCGCGGCCATGATGCGCGTGATCGAATTGAACAACGTCGCGGTGCAGATGAACCAGCTCGCGTTTTCGATCGGGCGGCTGGCGGCCGCCGACCCGGCGTCGCTCGACACGATGTGGCAGCAACGACATGCGAACAAGCAAGTCGTGCCGCTTGACACGGTCGACGCTCTGGTCGCCGATCGTGAAGCGCGTCTGCTGGCTTACGGCGGCACTGCTTATGTAAAGAGGTATCGAGCATTGGTCGATGCGGCGCGTCACGCAGAGCGCAAACTCGAACGTGCGCACGAGGCTCGCCTGACCCGGTCGGTGGCAATGACGTTCTATCGTCTGCTTGCAGTGAAGGACGAGTATGAAGTTGCGAGACTGCATAGAGATCCGGCCTTTCGGTCGGCGCTGGAAACACAGTTCGGCGGCGTAGCGGGAAAAGACTTTCGCGTGAAGTTCAATCTCGCGCCTCCGACGATCCTGAAGGCGAGAAATGGGGTGCAGCCGAAAACGAGGTCATTCGGTCAATGGGTGTGGCCTGTGTTCGGCGCAATAGCGAAATGCCGCAACCTACGCGGCACAATGCTAGATCCATTCGGCCGAACCATCGAGCGTCAGATGGAACGCGAGCTGTCAGCCGACTATGAAATGACGATGCAACGAGCGTTCGTGATGGTCAACGATGTGATCGCTGAAGACATCATCAAACTGGCTGATCTGTATGCACGAGTGCGCGGTTACGGTCACGTAAAGTTGATGAATCTTGCCGCGGTGAAGCGCAGCGAACGCGAACTGGCAGCGCGTGTTCGTATCGAAGCGGCCACGGGCGCGGCCGTCAAGGAAGCACTTGCTAAAACGAGAAGCTCAGGAACGTTGGATAGCATTCCTGTGGTCGTCATAAAATAGATTATGACGACAGACCGGATTACAGTGCGTTTTTCGAACCGTCAATCCGGTGGAATCGGTGCCGCAATCCATGACGGCCTCCCGTTGCCGAGCCAGCCACCCCACGACGTTCCATTCTCTCGCCTGCCGAGCGAGACAGTCTCTTCTCGTTTCCGGAGAGCCACGATGAGATCATCCGTCACTACGCATTCAACGAAGAGAAACTGTCGCTGATCGGGCAGCACCGGGGCGCGACCAATCGCCCGGGCGTCGCTGTCCAGCTCTGCTGCATGCGCTATCCGAGGTTGTCCTAGGCGCAGGCGTCGAATCGCCGTCTGCGCTACGAGAGTATGTTGCCGAACGGCTCAGCATCGAACCGACGCTCTGGAAAGAGTGTGCCACGTGGAGACCAGACGCGCCACGAACATTTGCTCGAATTGCAGGCCGCGCTCCAAATCTGACTGGTCACTGTAGCCGACTACCGTCCGGCCGCGCAAGCCCTTTCGCTTCTTGATATGGCGACGCAGACCGACAAGGGTCTGTCGCTCGCGCAGGCGCTGGTCGGATACCTGCGCTAACAGGCAATCCTGCTGCCCGGCGCAAACGTGATTGAGCGGATCTGCGCGGAGGCGGTTACCCACGCGACCCGCCGCATCTACGATATGCTGCCCGCATCTGTTAGACCATCACGATCAAAGACTCGATCAGTTACTGTCACGCCGTGACGACGGCCGAATGACCTGGCTCGCATGGCCGCAGTTGCTTCGCTTACCGGTGTCTTCGGACCCATCCAAACCTCGAAAGAATTTGCAGGATTTCTCCTTTAATGTGCCAGGATCCTCCAATTGCATCAACCACTTTCTGCCTCAACCCTTTGCCGCGAAAAGCACCACGATATATTCAGAGTCGATTCATTAAGCAGGGCAATATCTGAAGCGAATGAGATCTGCACTGCGCCAGCGGGGATGTTAACGCATCTCGTTATGCACTAACGCCCCTGGATTTCAGCCGTTCTCATGTCACAGAATCATCCATAACACAAAGTGCATGCCCTTTATCCATCACTTCCCGTGCCCCGACAGCCGACGTCATGAGCGCACGCCGATACCACGCATGAAAATGCCGCATACCGTCTTCAAGTGGTGATTGGTACGGTCCCGCGTCGCTCACTGCGCGCCGATGCAGGCGCAGACGACCCGCATCCATTCGCTCGGCGATTTCGTCGTCTTCAATCATAGTCTCAAGATAGGCCGCCCGTTGGGCTTCGACGAATTCCCGCTCGAAAGCCGCGATTTCCTCAGGATAGAAGAATTCGATGATGTTCAACGTCTCTTGCGGCCCTTTCGGATAGAGGGTCGACACCACAAGAACATGCGGGTAAAGTTCAATCATCTGGGTCGGAAAATAAGCCACCCAGATCGCGCCGAACGAGGGCGCATCGCCGCCGCGATAGTCAAGCAAGCGGTCATGCCATCTCCGATAGATATCCGATCCGGGATGCGCGAGCGCGTCATGGACGGCTACGCGCTGCATGCTGTACGTGTCGCCGAATTCCCAATCAACGGCCTTGCAGTTCACGAAATTTCCCAGTCCTGGATGAAACGGCGCAACGTGATAGTCCTCCAGATAAACCTCAATGAATGTCTTCCAGTTGTAGCGACACGTATGCGATTCGATGTGGTCGAGAACATAGCCCGAAAAGTCAAACTCCGGACGCTCGAATACGCTGGCCAAATCTTTGGCCGGTTCACGTGGTCCTTCGTACAGGAGTCCATGGCAATTCGTCACCGCGAAGCGTTCAAGATTGCGGCAGGGTTTGCGTTCGAACTCGGGGGCGCCGATCAATGTGCCTTTCTGATCGTATGTCCAACGGTGCAGCGGGCACACGATGTTGCCGCCAGTCGCGGCCAGATTGCCACTTGATTGCAAAGGGTCACCACCGTAACCTGTTTCACCGCCTAGCATCAAGGCCTGTCGGTGCCGGCAGACGTTGGAGAGCAACTGCACGCCATCCTCATTGCGCACCAGCACGCGACCGCCTTCGTGCTGCAGCAGCCGGCGCCAATCGTTTGGCTCGGGCACCGACTGCTCGTGGCCCAAGTAAAGCGCAGAGTTCGAGAAGATGCACGCCATTTCGCATTCAAACACCGCTTGATCGAAATAGACGCTCGCCGGAAGTTGCAATTGTCCGTGTTCCGCCGCGGGCGACGGAGCAAAGTGCGGAATATCATTGATGTTGTTCATAGTTTGTCTCCTTTTCGGCCGGGATGTCACGCCTCTGCGACTACGCATTCACACAGTTGGCGTGATGTCCCGTCGCGCATTCAGGCGCGCGATGCGCTCGTGTTTTTCCAGACGCGGACATGTACTGCAAGATTCGCCATCACGTCGGAGATAGT
Source organism: Paraburkholderia humisilvae (assembly GCF_902859855.1). Classification (GTDB taxonomy): domain Bacteria; phylum Pseudomonadota; class Gammaproteobacteria; order Burkholderiales; family Burkholderiaceae; genus Paraburkholderia; species Paraburkholderia humisilvae. The sequence goes on along the minus strand of NZ_CADIKH010000125.1, from coordinate 5,476 downwards.
GGTAACAACATGTTTGCCGATCGAGGGCGAGTCCGCTTGAGCCGTCGCTGCACGGGTAAGCTAAAAAGCCGCTGCGACCCACGAGGGCGAGCGCTTCGAGCCAGCGCTCGCCGAGCGCTTCGATATGCGCATGGTCCCAGGCGAGGTGCGACGAACGCTGGGCAAGCAATGCTGCCAAAACACAATCGGCCTGCATGCCGATTGCGGCATGAGCATTGAGGCGTGCAATCCCTGACAGTTCATCAAGAATTTGCGCGCAACAGGCAGCAATTTCACGCGAGGCGAGGTCGATCAGCGCGGCGAGATCGCCTTGTGCAGGCTCGTGACCGAGCAGCCGCACTTCGTGGGTCCAGCCGTTTTCGATTGACTGCTCAAAGTGCTCAAGCGATACGGCACATTGCGCAGTGTGCACGCCAATGACACTCAGATAGATCGGTTGCCAGATCAGAATGCTCCAGCAGCGCAGCGACCAGTAGGCCCGCCCGGCTTCGGGATATGCGGCAGCCCAGCGAGCGAACAGTGCCTCCAGCGCGACGCGATTGCCACTGCGGGGCGCCGGACGTCGGTGCAGGGTTCGCGGCACGGAAGGGCTCGCGGAGGACGGCGGACGGCTTGCGCCGCTCGCGACGACCCCGTGCAAGCCTGGCACGATGCGATTGGCGAGGTGCAGGACTTCCTCCAGTGTGCGGTTCGCCGTCATGCTTATGCTTCGATCACTTCGGAGCCTGTCTGCGTTCGAGACTCGCATAGCACAGCGCGTCGCTCCGCGAGTGGGTTCCGCAGATTGCCCGCCATCTTCAAATTGGCCGCCGGGTCGGAGAGATTGACCATTTGCAGATTGTTACCAAGCTGAAGTCGGTTGAGGCACGAATGCAGGAATTCTGGCGCGAATAGGTCGTATTCGGCAAACTTCTGCGTGAACTGCGGGTGATCTGCCTGATAGCGGGCAACACAGCGCGCCACAGCATTCCAGAACACGTCTTCACAGCAGCATCCATGTTCGACGAGAATCTCGCTGACATAGCGGAAGAAGCCGTCAAATACATCAATAAAGATAGCCAGCAGCTTCACGCTTTCGGGCACGTCCACCGCGAGTCGCTTCACGTTGTCGGGAAGTTTCGCATCCTTGTTGAGGATGGCGGATTCTTCCGCGATATCCTTCAGGATCGCACGCATCGGCACGTGGTTTTCCATCACGAGGATGAGGTTCTCGCCGTGCGGCATGAACACAAGATCATGCGCATAGAAGCAATGCACGAGCGGCGCGAGATAGGCGTTCATGTAGCAATCGAGCCATGCCTGTGTAGTGACACCAGACGCCTCGATAAGCGCGGGAAGCAGCGCACGGCCGTGCCGGTCGGTATGCAGCAGTGCCGCCATCGTCATCAGGCGCTGGCCCTCACCCGCGTGTATCAGCGGGTTCTCGCGCCACAGTGCCGAAAACATCTTTTTGAACGGGCTGTCGGCCTGTACGGCCGCTTCGTAATAGCGATTGCGAAAACCCAGCGAGGCTACCTCGCGCAGGATGGTAAAGCCGTGGCTTTTCAGGTAAGGATCGTTCGACACTAACCCGTTGATGTAGTCGTTGATCGCGGGCGTCCCGGACATGTAATACGGTGAGAGGCCGCGCATGAAGCCCATGTTAAGAATCGACAGCGATGTCTTCACGTAGCGTTTCGAGCGGTCCGAAACGTTGAAGAACGTCCGGATCGACTGTTGTGCTAGATAGCGGTCGTCTCCATAGCCGAGGCAGATGATGCGATTCGTCGCTACGTACGCCGCGAACGCGATTGAGAGTTTGTTGAACCACTGCCATGGATGCGCAGGCATCAGATGGTAGTCTTCGAAGCGGCAGCGGTGGGCTTCCACAACCTCCCTGAATCGCGCGATGGTCGGCACACCAAGTTCTTCCTCCATGAGGCGCGAATAGTCGAGGTCGGAGCAAGAGTGAAAAGCGGCGTCGTCCTTGTGGACCGCGAGCCACACGATTTGAATCGGCGAGCCTGCTTCCGGTGCGAATGCGCGGTAGTCGCCAGCGTCGAAGCCGAGACGGCCGTTGTTGGCGACGAAGCCCGGATGACCTTCGCTCATCGCAGTTTCGATCGCCTGGAAGTCGGCGCTTAGCAGATCAGGCGTTTCGGGGCCGGCCTTCACCGCCTTGTACGCCGCGCCGTACAACGTGCTGCTGATCTCGTCGAGATAGATCGGAAGCATCTCTTCCTTGATCCCAAGTCGGCCCTTCACGTCAAGGATAAACGTGAGAGCATCCAGCGGTTGTTGCTCGCCCTTTCGGGCGCACACGATCGACTCCGGACGAATGCCCCAGTGGCGCAACGCGAGTTGACGTGCTTCGAAGTTATAGACGTGCATGCCATCGTCTGACTTCACTTCATAGCGCGCATGGTCCTCGCCCGGCGCGTCGCCGACGCGCTGTGGCTCGATGATTAGCTCGTGCGCAAATTCGGCAAGTGCCTTGCGCACGAGCATGCGGTTAGCGTTGTGCCAGACGTCGGGCGCGAGATGCTCGGTGGCCTGTTGTGGCGTCGGGATGATATGTTGCACCGATGCTTCCGTCGTCGGCTGAGTCATGGCTGAAGGTCCCTTTGTGGTGGTTTTCTGAAGAGCGGCATAAAAGTCTGCTCGCGTGCAGAACGAGAGCAAGGCGGTTTTCTCGCGGAACGAAACGTTCTTTACATGGACAAAACCCATTGCACAATTGAGTGCATGGATTCGCGTGTTGCGCGCGTCCGGTTCGACGACGATACGTTCGGCATCCAGGCACTCGAAGAGAAACCGCATCAGAGCCTGGAATATGCGGCGAGTATGGCCGGACACCGGCTTCTCGGCGGGTCCCACGAAAAGATGCATACCTAGATCGCCAGGACGCACGTCGTAGTGTTCGCCGGCCTCGTCGTGCGCCGGGTCGTAACTCTCGAAGAGAAATGCGCTCGCGCCGTCCTGACTGCCGATCCACGCCCGGGCATGGCCCGAGTCTTCGACAGACTGGTAGAACGCTGCGACTTCGTCCACGCTCTTGTCCCTCATGTTCCAGAAGGCGGCGCGTTCTTCGACGAACCAGCGGTGCAGCGTGGAAGCGTCGTGCCCGATGTCGAGCGGGCGGATGTAGAACCCGTCCACGGTCGCACATAACGTCGAGTCGAGGGGACCCAACGGACCATGTGCTGCTCGCGCAGTTGGTAAAACCGTGGCCGAGCGCAGCGCGATTTCGGCTGGGGCGATGTCAGTTCGCATGTCCGCTGACTCCTGGGTTGGCAAGGTTGTTGCGAGATACTGCGTCGGCGGGTAACGTATTTGCCGGCAGTGCGCTGTGTTTCGTATCACCGGAAGCTTTGCGGTCGAGCAGCCAGATGCCCATAGGTACGCACAGCAACATGCCCGCCGAGGCGATGAAGAACGGCGTGCGCAAGCTGGTTTCATCGACAATCATGCCCGCGGCGAACGAGGCGAGCAGAACGCCGAGGTTCTGAAAGAAGTTGATGACGCTATAGTCGGCGGCGTACGATGTGGGCGTGCTAAGCGCGAACATCGTCACATCGAGCTGGACGATGATCTGGAAAAGCGCCCAGCCGAACAGCACGCGCCCGACGATGATCCATACTGGCGCTTCGATGCCCTGCAGCAATATGCCTGCCGTGCACAGCAGCAGATTCGGGGTAATCCAATCCGGCAGTCGCCTGCCTTTATCGGCGCAGTGCTTATTGATGCGCAACGCCAGAAGCGCGGCCATCCCAGGAATCGCGAAGACGAGCCCGGAGACGAACTCGCTCGTCGAGCCGCTCGCCCTCTGCCAATATGACGACATGAACGGCCGGATCAGGTACACGCAGAAGTCAAATGTCAGCATCACTAACGCAAGACGCAGGATCGGCAGACGGGCGCGCAGCCTCGGACGCGCCGAAGTTCTAGCGGTCGCTTCGTCTGCGAAGCGGCAGCGTCGCGCGATTGCGTGCGACCTGATCAGACATATGCAGATTACCATCTGTGCGAAGTCGCCGGCGGCCATCGCGAAGATGCAGGTTTGCGCGTCCCAGACCTGCATCACCAAACCACCCGCGGCGGCGCCCGCGATTGCACCGAAGTGCACAACCACCGACAGTAGACCGATCGTATGCGCGTGCGACTCAGCCGGCTCGAGCCGCATCAGGTACGGATACGTCAGCAGATAGCTGCTTTTACACATAAACATCGCCAGCGACAGCACCCAGAAGAGCGGCAAAGTAGGCGCCCAGTAGCTCGCGATCGAGAGGACGCCGGCGGCACATTGCGTGTAGACAAGCAGATGCATGGCATCGAACCGTTTCGCGATTCGTGCCCAGGCGGGCAACGTCAGCATCACGATGATCGAAATGAATGCGACATAGGCACCTGCATGCACCGGACTCGTCATCCCATAGCGCGCGGCGAAGAATTGCGGATAGAAGGGAATCAGGACCGCGTCGCTGATGACGGCGCAGATGGTCATCAGGATGAGCATACTGCGCAGCTTCATCGCGCCTCCAAAGGGATCTTCACGAACGCGTCCGTCTCGGGTACGGAGAAGTCTTGCAGCGCGATACGTTGCTCGATCTTGTAATGCTCCACGCCGGTCAGCTCCCGGAGGATGCACGAGTTGCGATAGCAACACATGCCGAGGTCAGGATTGGTCAGCCCGTGGCTCAGCACCCCGGCGTTCTGCACGAAAATTTCCCCTTCGTTGATGTCGATAGCGTAGTTTCGCGAGAGGCGGTAGTGGGCGTTGTCGTCCCAGCGGATGCGCTCGCGAATGCCGTCGATGAATGCCGGTACGTTCTGCGTGTAGCCAGTTGCGAAGATCGCACCGTCGGTGATGTACGTGTACTGCACGCCTTCGTCGCGCTGCACGAAGCGCAATTCGTAGCGGTCGTCCACGCGGTCGTAGTGACAGGCGGTCAGTTCGGAATTCGTGATCAGCCGCGCGTTTTGACGACCACGGCTACGGCGATCATCGAGCAGATCGTAGATCCGGTTGATGAGCGAGGCATTCACGCCCTTATAAAGACTATCCTGTTTCGCGATGATGCTTTGGCGCACGTTACTCGGAAGTTTGTAGAAGTAGTCGATATAGTCTGGCGAGATCATTTCAAGAGTGAGCTTTGTGTTCTCCATCTGGAAGAAGCGGGGGGAGCGGGTGATCCATGTGAGCGAATAGTCGTGGCTATCGCTTTCCTTGAGTAGATCGTAGAAGATCTCCGCAGCACTCTGCCCGCTACCAATCACGGCGATCGATTGCTTTTTCTGCAGTTCACTCTTGCTCTCGACATAGTCCGCGCTGTGAATGCATTGATCGCGCATAGCATCGCAACAAGCGGGTAGTCGCGGCACAGACCTTGCAATTACCCACAAGTCGGATGCGAAACCTGGTGCACGTTATGTTTCGTGTGCGAGCGAAATGGCCGGCAAGCGACAGGCGGATGAGCGGGCGTGGTTCGAGAAGGAA
>NZ_CADIKH010000124.1 GCF_902859855.1 Paraburkholderia humisilvae | reverse complement strand
CCTCGTCCAACGGCTTCTTTGCCATGGCGCGTATCTCCATTCAATCCGTTAGAGATATAACGCGCCAGCATCGAATCGGTTGTCATGTTTTATGGGAAACTCAATAGGTGGATTCAGCGGTTCCGCGCGTATGGTATCTCACGCGTTGCGGTTCTCTTAGCGGGAACACAGCCGTCTACGTTGACTCGCAATGATCAATCTTCAATCATCCCGGGAATGCCGCAGAGGTTATCGGAGAGCCTACGCCAGCGGAGTCGTCGCGAACGCCATGTTCAACTCGGAGATTTGGCCTCATCGTGTCTGCCGTCAAGTGCCCACTGCCGCACTTGTTCTGGCCTTACTAACGCCGTTGGCGCGGGCCGAGGATCTTATTCAGATTTACCAGTTCGCGCGCCAGGCTGATCCCACGCTTGCGGCATCCGATGCAACCCGAAAAGCGACCCACGAGAATGTGGACATGGCGCGCTCTGCCTTGCTGCCGCAAGTCAATGCCAACTACACCTACGGCCGCCAGTTCATCAGTGCGCAAACTACCGCCCTCACTCAGGATTACCAAGGAAACTATATCACTCCGTCCAGCACCTATACTGAAGGCAAAAGTAGCGCTCCTGGAATTTCGATGGATGTTATGTTGTTCAGTTGGGCGAATATAATGCGATTGCGTAGCGCAAAAGCATCGGCCGATGGCGCTGACTACGTATTCGACGGTGATTCGCAAGACCTTATTGTGCGTACGGCAGAGGCTTACTTTGATGTGCTGAGCACAAAGGAGCAGCTAAATTTCGCGAAGGCCAATCAGAAATTCCTTGGGCAACAACTGAACGAAATCAAGGCGCTATACCAGGCCGGCGAGCGCATAATCACTGATGTGAACCAGACACAGGCGCAGTACGATACTTCGGTTGCGCAGGTCGTTGCGGCGCAAAATGAAGTCGATAGTGCGCGCGAACGCCTTATTCAGATTATCGGCAGAGAATTCGGCACGCTCAAGACGTTGCGAGAGCAGGTGCCACTCAACAAGCCCGACCCGGCCGACGAGCAGGCTTGGGTCGAACTTAGCTATAAACAGAACCCGCAACTTGCTGCGTCAAAGAAGACGGTTGAGGCCGCCGATTACAGCGTAGGCACTGCGCGCGCCGGACATCTTCCGACGCTTTCCGGCTCCTTCCAGCGCACCATTACTAAAGCGTGGGGCACAGAGACTGGCCAGATCATTGCGCCGGGGTTCAACTATTCCACTACGAGGACTGGTAGTACCACGATCGGTCTGACGCTGAGCATTCCGCTTTTTTCAGGGGGTTACGCGTCCGCGCAGACGCGTCAAGCCATCTTTCAGCGTGATGCCGCCCAGGATCAACTTGAGGGGACTCGCCGTCGCGTCGCCGCCGGAACGCGAAATGCCTACCGTGCTGTGATTTCTGGCATTAAGCAAATCGAGGCAACACGTGCGGCTCTGGTGTCTGCGCAGAGTGCAGTGGACGCGGCGCAAGCCAGCTACAAGGCTGGTAGCAAGACCCTCCTTGACATGCTTACCAGCCAAACCAATTTGCTTAACGCGCAGGTCAGTTACTCACAGGCGCGCCACCAGTTCGTGCTCGATAGCCTAGTTCTCAGGCAGATGGTCGGGGCCATCACTCCGGCGGACCTGGAGACGATCAACGCACTTTTGCAGTGAAGGAGCTTTACTGCTGTAAGCGGACACGCTTGCTTTTGACGAGATTGCGCGGGTAAGAGTGGAATCTCAGAATTTAGGAAAAAGTGTCCATTGGTATCTGAAAAAATTTAGTTAAAACGTTTTCTTGAACGATATATATGTCAAGTCGGCGTAATTCTTGAAATATGAACAAGGAATACGTATAAAAGTCGCTATACCTCGCGCGAGCTCGTCCGAAGCGTTTTGAAGTCCGGAAGTGCTTGATGAAAAGAATGTATTTACACTGAACTAGCGGGACATCGATGAAAAGAAGAATCTTTATCGAATTGTTGATCTATCTTGGCCTGCCGCTGCTTAGTTGGAATCTGTTGCGCGGTCACATGAGCGACTACGGACTGATTCTGGTCGGCCTGGTTCCGGGGCTGCTTTACACCATTGCCACGGTCGTCTTAAAAAAGGAGTGGAGCGTCTCCGGAGTGTTCTTTCTGGTCGTTATCGTATTGAACCTCTTGGTTGACCTCGCGTCTTCAAATGCGAATCAAGCATTGTGGAATCCAGTGTGGCTAAGTTGCACAGTGCTTACCTTTTACATGCTTACAATGCTGCTGAAACGCCCCCTTGGGATGTTCTTTTTTATAGACTACGCGCATGGAATGGGTGTCCCTCGCGAGCGCGCAAGGATGCTTTACCGTCATCCTCGAAACATCCACCACTTCTATAAGTTTACCGTGTTACTGATGTTGCATGAAATAGCGAGCATCGCTATCAGGTCGGTATTGCTCAATCGGTACGGCGTGAATGGCTACAATCAGATTCAGGTTAGCACGTCAGTCGTCAACTATGTATTCACGGGCTTTACCATTATCTACGTCATTTATATACAGCAGCACATTGATCGAACCGTACTTCCGTCGCAGCCCGCACCGATTGGCGAATAGCAATCGAAGTAGAGGCAAATTGGCACGGAAATAATTTACGGCAGACGATATTTTATTTGTAATAGAAAATTTATTTTATGTGATTTGTAAAAAGTTAGTATTTATGACAAAGCATTAACTGGTGGTAATTTATATGGAGGCGATTATGGCGAACTATTTCCCCAACCTCAAAATTCCGAAAATCCCCGCTCCCCCTTTTTCGGATCCGCCGACGCCATCGGTTCGTCAAGAGGCGATGGTCCCGCCGGTGCCACCGTTTCCCCCGGAGGCACCGGTTCCACCCCAGGCGCCGGTTGCTCCTGAGGTACCGCTTGCTCCTGAGGCGTTGGCTGTGCCGAGGTTACCGGTGATGCCGGCGGTAATGGCGCCAACGCTACCAGGTGCGCCCGAGGCCGCAATTCCGCCAGAATCACTGGTCCCGCCAGATGCGCCGATTCCGCCTGAGTCACTGGCTCCGCCAGATGCACCGATTCCGCCGGCGCCGCTTGTTCAGCCGGAGTCACTGGTTCGGCCTGAGCCACTGGTTCCACCGAAGCGTCGTTAACATCGCGGGGCGAGCTCGTGGTTCGTTCTTCTCCTATGCCTCCCGCCGTAGAGGGTGCAACCGGCGCTGAGGCCTTGATGGTACGCAGCCCGCTTTACCGTTCGGCTTTGGCAGCGTTCGTGCTGCTTGGCATGGGTACTGTGATCTGGGGGCTATTCGGCTCGATTCCGAGGCGCATTCAGGGCTTTGGTGAGGTCGTCTCCACTGAAGGCTTGCATAGCATCACTTCGCCAGCCACGGGGCAAGTCGCAAGCATTGTTGCTTACTATGGCAAGTCGGTCCGAAAGGGTGACGTGCTGCTGCGCTTGAAGCAACCTGATATCGCCGGCCAGATCGATTCGCTAAAGACGCAGATAAAGACCGTGTCGGCGGAGCTCGACATCCTGCGTACGGGCGACAAACAGAATTCGACAGTGCGCGACCGGTTGCGCTCGCTCGATTACACGCGCCTGGAGGCCCAGCTCGCAGGAGCTAACTCACAAATCGAGTTCTTAGATAATCAGCTTCTCAAGCAGCGGCAACTACTGGCTCAAGGGTACGTTCTCCGGTCCACAGTGAACGATACCGCGCAGGCGCTCTCTACTGCAAAAGTAGAGCGAGACCAGATCCGGACTAGCATTCGGCAGCAAAGTCTCGACCAACTTCAATGGCAGATGCAGACCGACATGACCGAGAAGGTCAAGGCCAACCAGCTCTTAAACCTGCAGGAGCAGTTGGCTGTTCTCAATGATCAGTACGCGCGCAGCACAGTTATTCGCGCTGACCGATCAGGCCGTGTCATCGCGGTGAACATCGCGGACAACGTTGTCGCGCAACGAGGCCAATCCTTGATCGTGCTCGAAGAGGATGGCGCCAGCGCCCCCTACCAGTTTGTTCTATATGTTCCATATACCGCTGATGATCGCATCGCTCCTGGCATGCGTGTGGACGTCGGACTGCTCACGGTCGATCACAATTTATATGGGTGGTTAGTTGGCAAGGTGGTCAATGTTGACGACTTCGTCTCGACCGCCGATCAACTGCGTAACAATCTTCAGAACGACTTGCTGATCGGCAAGATCACAGCGACCGGCCCGGTGTACCGCGTCGAAATCGAGTTGCAGCGCGATAGCAGCACTACGAGCGGTTATGCCTGGACTAGCCGAAAAGGTCCCCCATACCGTATCGACGTTGGAAGCCTTGGCAATGCTTACGTGCATGTCCAGGACAAAGCGCCGGTCGACTACCTCATCCCGACTTTCAAGAAACTTGTCGATTAGACCCGGGTGATCAAAGTGTCAATGTCGACCTCCATTCCAGTTATCGTGCAGGCACGGCCAGGAGAATCCGCTGCCGTGTGCCTAGCCATGTTGCTGGCGCAGTTTGGATCCCATCCCAAGCTCGTCGATGTCAAGCTTGCCTGCGGCTTTCGGGTCGACGAGCTCGAGGTGCGCAGCTTCCTTGCCGTGGCTGAGCGTTTTGGCTTGAGTGCGAATCCTTTGACCCTACGACCTGAGCAGCTCGCGCGCGAGTCTTTGCCAATGCTGATCCAGGACAAGGGAGGGCGCTACCAGTTGCTGATCAAAGGTGGTGCGAGTGGCTTCACTCTGCACGATCCGGAGCACGGCCGTGTAACAAAAACGTTGCAGGCGCTCACCGATGACTGGAATGGCCTCGCGCTGCGTCTCTCGCCAAATGCCAGTTTCAACCCGATTAAGCCGGTGACGTCGCGATCCGGCGAATTGCTGCGTCGGCTGCGCAGAGAAAAGGCCGGGCTGACCTACGTGATCTGTGCCGGTGTGGTGACACTGATCCCCATCATCGTGTCGCCCATGTTGAATGAGCTGTTCTTCGACGACATCCTTACGCACACGCAGACCAACTGGTTCTACCCGATGCTGTCGTTCATGGCCGCATCGTTGGTGCTCGGCTCGATCCTAATCTTCTTGCAGCAGCGTGTGCTTCTACAGACGGAAATCAGGATGGCGATCAGTGAGTCAGTTACCTTTGTCGACCATCTGCTCAAGGTTCCGTACAACTTTCTATTGAACAACCCGGCCGGCGACACAATCAAACGCATCGTGCTCAATGATGCAGTCGCCACGCTGCTTACACGCACCGTGTCGGTCGTTGTTCTGGCGCTGCTCAATGTCGGCTTATGTGCCTTGGTGATGATCAAGTACAACGAGGTTCTGACGACGGTTGGCGTGACGGTCATTGTCGTAAACTTCGTAGTACTACGCTACGTATCGGCACGCCGAACGGCGATGAACCAGGCGCTCTACAAGAAGCAGCAGCGTGCTTTCAGCGCCTCTAGCGATTTGATTCAGAATATCGAGACGGTCAAGGCGCAAGGCTGGGAGAACACCGCTTTCATAACATGGTCGGGCTACCTCGTCTCGGCGATCAACGAGAACCAACGTCTGGGGTTCACATCACGCATCCTTACCGTGATGCCGGATTTCCTGACGCAATTGAATTCGGTATTAATCGTGCTCGTCGGAGGCGCGTTGATCATGAAGGGCGAGATCTCCATCGGCGTTTTCACGGCCATGCAGAGCCTGCTAGCCAGCTTCTCGAGGCCGGTGAAGCAGTGCGTCGACGGAGGAAAGGGCTTCCAGGAAAACGTTGCCAACATCAACAATCTGATCGAGGTGCGCGAACTTCCCATAGACCCCCTGTGCGCACAGGGAGGACGCGAAAGCATCGACCAGGTCACGCCCCTGAATGCGAGACTGGCTGGTGCAATCGAGGTGCGCGATCTGAGCTTCAGTTACAACAAGTTTGCTGAGCCCCTGATTCGCGATTTCTCCATCAGCATCTCGCCAGGCACCCGCATCGCTCTTGTCGGGCGCTCGGGCTGCGGTAAATCCACGCTGCTCAAAGTGCTCGCCGGGTTGATGCCTCCCGATGCTGGCGAAATCCTCTACGACGGCAAGCCAATAGATACCATCAACACGGACGTATTTCGCGCCAACGTGGCGATGGTAGACCAGAGCATTTTTCTGTTCACTGGCACGGTAGCCGACAACATCGCGATGTGGAACCGCTCCATTGATCAGGAAGACATTGTGCGCGCTGCCCGCGACGCGACCATTCATGACACGATTTGCGAGAAACCCGGAGGTTACGAGTCGAAAGTCGAGAATGGCGGCAGCAATTTCAGCGGTGGTCAGTGCCAGCGCATTGAGATCGCGCGCGGCCTGTTGATGCGCCCGTCGGTGATCTTCCTTGACGAAGCCACTTCGGCGCTCGATTCACATACCGAGCAGCAAGTGACGGAGAACCTGAAGGGTTACGGCTGTACTACGCTTACCGTTGCGCACCGTCTTTCGACGATCCGCGACTACGACGAGATTCTAGTGCTCGACCAGGGCAAGGTAGTTCAGCGTGGCAGCCACGAGGAGCTCATGGGTGAGAAGGCTGGGCTCTACTACCATCTGGCAGTAGAGGCTTGAGATGGCGAACGAAAGGCGAACTGAGGCACCCTCCGCTAAGCCCGACGTTGCCACGCTGCGTCGCGTGAAGAAGTCGTTCGGTTTTCGAAAAATGTCGCGGGATCACGCACATTCGCTGCTCAACGCAGAGGTCCGCCTTGGTCGGCAACCGATCGAAGTGGCTACGCCGCTTGACCCCAAGTCCTCCGACGAAATTCTGCTGGAGACGTGTCGCCTGATCGGCCAACGAGAGGGAATTTTATTCAAGGCGCCGTTCGCCAACGCCAATCAGGCCGCGACCCCCCTTGATCGCATCTTGCGCGCCTCGAACGTGCGCGCGCAGGCCGTCGTATTGCCGCAGGGGTGGTGGAAGAGCGATAACGGAAATTTCCTTGCCCAGCGTGCCGCTGACGCCGCACCTTTGGCGCTGATATTTAGACGCGGTAAATATCAGGAATATGATTTGCGCAGCGGCCGCCGCCGGATAGTTAGCGCCGCGAATGTGCATGAAATCGGCGCACAGGCGCACAGTTTTTTCACGCCGCTGCCAAAGGGCACGGTGCGGCCGCTCGCACTGCTGCGCTATGCGCTCGCGTTTACCTGGCGCGATGTAATCTTTTTTTTCGTCCTCGGGCTCACCGGTGCTTTGCTGCAACTCGTGATTCCTTGGGCATCGGGCGAGATATTCGACAAGATTGTTCCCGGGGATAGCTACCGTGATCTGTGGACAATAGGCACGTTGTTGCTCACGCTCGTTTGCGTGCTAGGTGTCATCGAGCTCGCGCGCTCGATCGCGGTACTGCGCTTCGAGGGGCGCGCCAGTTACAAACTTCAGGGCGCAGTGCTCGATCGGCTTCTCACGATCAAGACACAGTTTTTTTCTGAATACGATCCAGGAAACCTTGCCGAGCGCGCGCTCGGCATCGAAAAGATCCGCACCGTTCTCTCTGCCAACGTGATGAGTGCACTGGTATCTCTCCAGTTCTCGCTACTCAATTTCGCGTTGATGCTGTACTACGATGTTTGGCTGGCCGTCCTCGCGCTAGCGCTGGGAACCGTGGTAGCGGCGTTCACGCTGACGATCAGCATCCTCGCTTACAAGTACGTTGCCGGCTACATGCGCATGGAAGCGGTTATATCAGGGTTCCTGATGATGATGATGCGTGGCATTCAGAAGATCCGAATGACCGGCGCTAGCGACAAGGTATTCGATATCTGGGCGGAACGCTTCGCGCAGCAAAAGCATCACTACATAGGCAAACAGCGCCTCTTGATCGCGGCGGAAATTTTCACCTTCGCCTTTCCGATTTTTGCGTCGATCTGTATTTATCTGCGTGTCTACCATTTGATGACGGCGCCGGTCCGGACCTTCCAGTTTGGCGACTTCGTCGGCTTCAATTCCGCATATCTCACGTTTCAAGGAGCACTAATCAATGCGTTTATGGTGACGGTGCCGTTAATTAGCCTGAAGCCAGCCTACGACATGATGCTCCCTATTTTCAAGGCCAACACCGAGGACTACGAGGGCAAACGCGACATCGGTGAGTTAAACGGAGACATCGAGATCACCGGCGTCAATTTCCGCTACAAAAATGCACCGGATCTCACTTTACGCAATGTGAACGTTAAGGTTAGCGCGGGTGAATTCGTCGCACTGGTCGGTGGATCAGGCTCGGGGAAGAGCTCTTTATTTCGCCTATTGCTCGGCTTTGAACAGTGCGAGTCGGGTGCAATCCTTTTTGACGATGTCGACATGCAGACCATAGATCTGCGTACGCTTCGCGACCAAATGGGCGTGGTCCTGCAGGATGGTCGCATCCTCGAGGGTACGGTGCTGTCCAATATTATCGGTGGTACTACGCGCAGCGAGGCGGATGCCTGGGAAGCAGCGCGCCTCGCCGGCTGCGAGCGCCACATCAAGGGACTGGACAATGGCATGCATACGCACCTTAGCGCCAATAGCAGCATGCTCTCGGGCGGCCAGAAGCAACTTATCCTGATCGCGCGGGCGCTGGTCAAGAGGCCAAAAGTGTTGCTGCTCGACGAGGCTACGAGCGCGGTGGACAACGTGACGCAGACCGTCATTAGCGAACATATCAACAGCATGAAGATCACTCGCATCGTGATCGCGCACCGACTTAGCACGATCAAGGCCGCGGACCGTGTGATCGTGATGGATCGCGGCAGCGTAGTTGAACAGGGAACCTATAACGAATTGATTGAAAAACGGGGGAGTTTCTATGATCTGGCGAAAACGCAGATCGAGTGAGAGCGTACGCTTATCACCGTCTATTGACCTTTCCATAAATCATGACGTCACCACAAGGTTGCCTGAATCCAGCACGCGGCGATGATCGAAGGTCGGTGCTGAGCGCTTTTGAGCTTGTTGCGAGCGAC
>NZ_CADIKH010000123.1 GCF_902859855.1 Paraburkholderia humisilvae | reverse complement strand
ACAAGATCGATTTTCTGGTCGAGGAAGCCGGCCCGGTAGCCATCGACACGATGCGCGCGATCAAACACGCGCTCGATCCGCGCAATCTGATGAATCCCGGCAAGATTTTTCCTGGGCCGCATAGCGCATACCGTAGGCTGGCTCGGTCGAATATCACACTGCCCTGTACGAGCGCATCACCTGAACGGCCTGGCGCAAAGCATCGTCACCGATCGGAACGAAATGCATACATTTCAGAGATGGAGATATAGAAGTGAATATCAGGTCTTACACGTGGAATGGGACGTCCGTAGACCATCACGCCTGGGTCGATGGCGCATCGACACGAGGCTGGGATTGTCAGGTAGATACTTCGCGGTCCTACGTGTTAGCCATGAATGTAGCACGCGTCGGCCCGACCGAAATCGTGAACATCGATGCCGCGTGGCAGTCGATATCCCCGATCTTGCACGGCCCCAACGTCGTCTGGAAAAGCGAATATCTGATCGTACAAGTCGTGCGAAGCGGCATGCTGTCGATCGAACAGCACGGGCAAACGACGATGGTCGAATCCGGCCAGGTGGTCGTGCTCGACCCGCTGCATACGTTTGATCAGGTGTTTCGCGAACCTACGCGCGTGTCGGTGCTACGCATTCCCAACTCCGCGTTTCGCGAGCGCGGACTGCGCCACCGCTTTCCGGTGGCCCATTGTCCGGATCCGGCGTCCGCGGATGTCGCTGCGGTACGCGAGTTGGTGCTCAATCTGACGTCTCAGGCTGGCAGGGCGAGTGACGTACTGCTCGCGCGAATTGGAGATCAGTGCCTCGACCTGATGGACGTACTGGTGAGTAACCGCGCCGCGACCGCCTCGGACCGCGCAAGCGCCGCTACCCTGTTGCGCGCAAAGCAGGTGATTGCACGCCATGTCGGCGACCCGAATCTCTGCGTCGCGCTCATCGCGGCCGAGCTGAACATGTCGATCAGTAGCCTCACGCGCACGCTGAAGACCAAAGGGCTGTCGCCGATGCGTTATGCGCGGTCGCTGCGCCTCGAACACGCGGCGCGGCTACTGGCCAACACGCCGCGCGGCGCGATTCAGGAAGTCTCGTATCAGTGCGGCTTCGAGAGCGCGGCCCACTTCAGTCGCGTGTTCAAGGAACGCTACGGGATGACGCCGCGTGAATATGCCGTAGGCCACAGTAGTTGGCCGGGAGTCGCGATAACGACGATGCGGTTCTGAACAAATACCGGCTCCGCACCATGGTGCGCCTCCGTAGGGAAAGCCTCGATGCTGTATCAAATCGTCACAGCCGCCACGCTTACGCGGTAGCGGCGGGAGCACGTCAACCGTGTGTGGATCACCTGGCGGGCCTTCAGCGTCCCGTTCCGCCACTCGACCCGACCATTGATTTTCCATTCAGGTCAATAGATTAGGTTGGGACATGGTGGACTAACGAATACCGGTTGACGCGCTTTTGCGGTCGGATGCGCGCGAAGTCCCGTCGGCCATCAGCGTCGCCGAGATCACGACGAGGTTTTGTCGCAGTAAGGGTCGCGGAGGAAAGATGATTGATATGCGGAGTACTGCTTATGTTGCCAGGTCCGCAGCTGTCCACTGCTGCCAGGCAGACAGACGGCGCACGAGTGCAGCGCGGTGGTCACGGGCCCGCATCCGGTGTCGCCGGGTCGCCAAGTTGACGCAGCCGCTTCGTGAGGAAACGCACGATTGCGGCTTGGCGACAACCACGCGGCGCAGATCGTGCGCGATCACCACCATCGGCAACCCGTCGGCGACCAATTTTTGATACAGCGCTGGTGGCAGCAGTGCCATCGCATACCGCTCCCGCTTCCACAAAGCTACCCAGTCGTCGACGGTCGGCACCCACCGGTCCGGCTCGACTTGCGCGCCGAATGACAGCTCGTCAGTGTGCTGGACCATGATCATGGTATGGCCGATATAAAATGGCAGTGCATGGTCGAGAACGTTGACCGAGTAGAAAGGTGTGTCGGGTGGCAGCATCGCGAGTTCGGCCTTGATCGCTGGCGCCAGCAGCGCACCGGAGCTGTGGCGGCCGAACACTTCGTGGCCGTTGCCGCCGATGCATGCCAAATGCGAACCAGCCCAACGCAAATACGACGATGCTAGCCGGCACACTCCGCAAGCACTGGTTCGCCCACAGCGCAACAAGTGTGAACACGAAGCAGGCGGCCAGCGCGGCGTAAATCCACAGCAGACACTCGTTGTACAGCTCCTCTGGATTCTTCGCGTCGCTCATGCGCGTGAGGAAATGTGCGCCGTACGCCGCGACAGCCAGCAGTACCAGATGGCCCAAAAGATGGCGACGCCATTGCAGGACAGTCACGTTTGGCAGATACGCACCAATCATCAGCGCAAGCGCAGGCGAGATCGGCAACGTGTACGGGATCAGCTTTGAATGCGAGACGCTGAAGAACACAAAGGTGAACGCTGACCATACGAGTAGCATTGTTGCCGTTGCGAAGCCATTCGTCTGGCGCGGCGTTCGCAACGCTTGGCGCACGCTCTGGCAGCAGACTGACAGCCACGGCAAAAAGCCGATCAGCAGCACGGGTACAAAGTAATAGATCGGGCCGGGACGGTGCTGCGCGGGTGTCAAGTAGCGCTCGAATTGCTGGACGACGAAGAAGTAGTGAATGAACTCCGGGTTTGCGCGCTGCGCGAGCATAAACCACGGCATCGCAACGATTGCGAAGATTAGCGTCCCCCTGACCACGTATAGCCGTTTCCACAATGCCCAGTCGCGCGAGACTAGCGAGTAGACGATCAGGGTCCCAATCGGAACGATCGGCCCGACCAGCCCCTTAGAGATCATCGCGAGGCCCATCGCAGCCCAATGTGTCAACATCCAGTTGCGCCGGGAGCGCTGCGCTCGCGTCGGGCAACTGCGCGAGCAGCAGCGCACATAGTGTGAGCCCCATCCAAAACGACACGCCGGTGTCGAGCAGGTTATAGTGGCCTATCAGGTTCCAGTACGGCGAGCTCGCGAGCACCACCGCGGCCATCACCCCGGCAGCGGCGTTGAATACGCGCGCGCCAGTGTAGCCGACCAGCAGGATGCCGGCGAGGTCGGTCATCGCGGTGTAGAGCCGTGCCTGCCATTCGCCGATGCCCAAGCATGCGAAGGTCAGCGCATTGAACCAAATTTGCAACGGCGGCTTCTCGAAATACTTGTAACCGTTGTAGCGCGGAGTAATCCAGTCGCCGGTGACGAACATTTCACGGGCCATTTCCGCATAGCGGCCTTCGTCGTTCGGGATCAGATGCCGGTAATTAAGCTGCGCAAACCATGCGCCCACGAACAGCAGGGCAACCAGCAGCATCGCAGTGCGCGAAAGTGGCAGCGTGTGTGGCACGCGGGCGGCGGTCGTGATGGTGTCCACGGGCGCCGCGCTTTCGCCCGGCAGGCCCGAGTCGAGCATGTTTCTCATAAGGAGTCTGTGTCCATGGGTTTTGTCGTTGAGTCACCCGCGCCGACAGGACGAGCATGGAGTTTCAATGCAAGCGTGTCATTATCGGCCGCGTTCCGTAGCATTTTTTCAACGTGGTAAAGGCGAAGTGACGGGATACATAATGTTTGGTTACTTACGATTCGACAAGATGCTATCGCGACATTATCCAGCTGTTACTGACGAGTGCGTCAATAGTGTGTAGGGTTCTGAGTGATGAACGCCTCCTTTGCCGTGGATATCACGATTTGTCCACTCTGGCACAATTCCTTGCCGCTTAGCGGGAGTCATCCATCACATCAGAGTCTTTCATTTCACATCCCCGAGTATGAACACCTTATATGCAGATTCATTTTGACTCACGATGACGGCGTGATGATCATCACGCGTGTTTTATCGCGCATGTACCAACATTTGTGAGCTGCGTCTTCGGGGGTGTTCGTTGGCGTCAGAGCATGATGGGGGCTCCCGTCGAACGCCCCCTAGTTTGAATGGCACTTACTTAAGCCCGAGCCCGAGGAGCGTGCCCATATTTTCGGGCGCGCTCGCGAGCAATGTGACGCGGCTCTTTCAGCCATGGATAAGACTTCGGTCGTCGTTTTCGCATTCGTGGTTCGATACGACCAGGGCGATTCCCGACGCAAGACTGCGCGATGAGCTTGAACAGGACGCTCTGGTCGTGAGTTGCCGTCAACCCCCTGGTCAGCCATTCAGTCCATAGCTGCAAGGCGTGCCTGAAACTCAATGTTCCCGGATCGATGGCGCAGTGGCTGGCGGCTTGGGCCATCAGCAGCCGAATCACGTTGTAGGCCAGCAGATGGACCCAGATCTCCTTCTCGTTCATGTGGGCAGTCTGGCAATGCAGCACATCCATGCCCATCGTCGTCTTGATGTTCCGTAGATCCAGTTCCACGTTCCAGCGCCTGGCATACAACTGCGAGAGGTCCTGTTTGCTGGTCTTGCGTGCATCAAGCATCGTGGTGACCAGTACCCGGTGATGCAGCCTGCATTCGCGCACCATCAGTTCATCGGGGAACGCCTGGTACTGCTCATGTGTCATCCAGGCGGGGCGCTGGCGGGGTTTGGGCCACGTCACAATGTGATCGCGCGTGCCCAGCGACTTGCCTCGCCGAAAGTCGGTGCGGCGCGCCCCATGCTGCTCCATCACGACATCCACTCCGGCGGCAAGCATTGAGGCCAACAGAAAGTAGTGGCAGTACAAGGCATCGGCGACAATCACATCACCTCGACAAAACGTGCTTTGCAGCATGCGAAACGCCGTCAGTTCCCCGCTGCCTTTGCCTGCGTGAGTTCCGACAGCCGCCTCCAGCACTGCGCCGCTTGCCAGACAGATCACCGCAACCAGATAGGCTAACGGAAATCCCACGCCTTCGGCCTGAGCACTGGACTGTGGGAAGCGCGCCTGGTTCGACGGCGTATCGGGCATCGAGATCCCGGTGCCGTCAACCAGCTTGACCGGGTGCCCGCGCCACTTCCAGGCCGGCTCGGCCTGCTCGTGCAGTTGACGCCCCGTCTCGCGCGCCAACTCCCAGACCATTGTCAGCGGCAGTCTCTGGCGAGCGCGGCAGTAGCCTCCCGTGCGCACGCTCGTGGGCCGCAGCCCGTCGGCAGCTCGCTGCGCGGCCCACCCGTTGACTGCCTTCTGGCAGGAAGGGTCCGCTTCCAGCGCCTGACGCATGAACATCGACAGCGTCACCGTCGGCGGATACAGCCGTTCCCGATGCTCGGGCAAATGCGCTTCCGTCAGGGCCAACAGTTGCGGGCTCGTCAGTATGTTGAAGTAGTCCACGGCCTGGGTCCTGCGTGCCCGGCTTTGAATTGTGCTTCGTGTTTGCCTGTGATGACTGCGTGCATTACGATCCATGGTGGCTGATCTTTGGAATGAGACGGTGTTTGCCTGGTAACAACCATCCTATCAATCCCTGGATCAGCCGCATCCCTTTCTCTTCAAGAACTTACCCCCGACTTCTCCTGCAGGCAGGCTTAAGTAAGTGCCATTCGCGCTAGCAAGTGATATTAGTACATTATGCGTGGCAGTCGATCAGAAATATTCTGGCAAGCTTTTGCCATTCTATTTTCGGCCATCCACCAAAACTCATAGCGTTAACTTTGTATCTTATTGGAGAAAGGCGAATGGCCACTACATATTTTGACCTCACCGCAGATCTACAAGACCTATTTATTCGAATTCAAAATATGTGTCACCTTGCTCAGCAGCAAGGTGCGCAAGGGAATCCTGCAACAGGTGATCAAACAGCCAGTTGGATAGAGGGTTTCGAAGCCGGTGGTGATCCTGATACCGTGGGGAAGCTCGCCGGCTACCTGCAAGAATATTTCGCGAACAATTTCCACTAGCCTAGGTGCCAGTTAGGCGCGGTGCCGAGAGCATGACACCACGAAACTATCAGAATGTCCGACACAAAAGTGTCAGTTACGCAAAGGGCGTTTTTGCGTGGAACGCTGGCACGCCCACGCCCAGTGCGTCACACATCAGGACGGGCAGGGAATGGGACATTGCTGGTCGTTTGTGCCGAGGCGTCGCCAACGCCTTGAGCATCGGATTTGGGCAAGGTCTTCATGAAGTATTCAGCGCTTTCCTTCATCATGCGCTCCCGTTCGGCCTGCAGGTAGATGGTCGTTGTCTGCAGCGAGGCGTGGCCCATGATGCGCTGGATCACGTCGAGCGGTACGTCGTTGGCGCCCGCCTGGGTGCCGAACGTGTGCCTGAACGCATGCGGGGAGGTCGACGCGAGCTGCGTCATTTCAGCGACCGTCAGGTCCGGCATGCCGGCGACCAGCCGCTTCATGGCCCAGCGCACCATCTTGTTGATGCCGTCAGGCACGTACGATTCGTCCGTGCCGTCGCCGTGCCTGGCCAGCGCGAGCGGGGTAGGGGGATGAAAACCGGCCGGACCAGCGGCCCTGCCGTTGCCGTGTCGAACTCGCGGCCGCGGTCGGCCCAGTGCGCCCGCAGCGCGTCGATCGCGGCCGGGCTGACCGGCACGGTACGTTCCTTGTTCCGTTTGCCGATCACGGTCAGTTCCCATACCGGGCTCTTCTGGTCACCGTGCGGTGACGGGCGTGTTTTCTCGCGCCGCGCGACGGTCAGCTCCTCGCGCCGCAGACCGGAGTCGCCACTGAGCAGAAGGGCGGCCCGGACGGTGCGCCAGTAGCGGGCCTGCGCCGGCGCGCACTGCGCGTCGATGTAGCGCCGCGCGCGATGCCAGAGGCTGGCGGGCAGGGCGCGGCCGATGTCCATGTCCACCTCCCGTTCCACCACGACCGGATCCTTGACTGCCTTCCACGGATTGCCTGCCAGATAGCGGACGTCGACCAGCCACGCGAAGGCGGCGCGCAGCGCGCGCACCGCATATTTCCGGGTGTCGGCCGTCAGGTCGGTTGACGCGAACGGCCGCCAGCGCAGGCTGCTGTGCGCGAAGCGCGGCCCAACGAAGGCCGGGGAGGGCGCCTTCAGGAAATCCTTTTAGGCTTCGCAGTCGTCGGCCAGCACGGAGCTCAACGCCTTGCCGCGCACAGAGACGGTCCATAGCAGGAAGCGCTCGAGTTCCTTGGTGTAGGCGCGCAACGTCTTGGACTTGTCGCGGTACTGGTAAAGGTAGGCGCGTACCGCCTCGAGGTCGTTGCGCGCGTGGATGTAGGCGAACGCCGGCGAACGGTTCGCGCCGTCGGCGCCCGACAGCGCCGCGCGCAGCGCCATCCGCTCGAGCGGCACCAGGGGCGCATGGGCGCATGGGCGCCGCCGATCTCGATGATCTCGCGGTCGTCGGCCGTGAACGGTTCGCGCTCGTCGACGTCCGACGCGACCGTGCCCAGTGCCGTCTCGTGCTGGCGCACCCATGCGACGATGCGGCGCGCCCGCCCCGGGCCGATGCGCCGGATCGCGCGTGCCGCCGCGGGCGTTGCAGAAGACGACCAGTTCGCCGAGGGGCCCGATTCCGGCCTCTTTCAGGCGCACCGCCACCAGCGGCCGGAACCACATGCCCACGCCGTGTTCCGGGGCGGGCCGCGCAACCGCGAGGCTCGCCGCCTGTTCGACCATTTTCAGGTTGATGGCCGTGAGGCGCGCGCTGCCGTGCCAGCGGGCCGACTGCTTGAGGTGATCGGTCAGCGCGGGCGAGCCGTGCTCGACCGCCAGATCCACGAGGTCCGCCTGCATCCTTCGCAGGTACGACTCGACCCAGCCCGCCGTGGGTTCGTGGCCGTTCGCGTCCGCGGTGAAATAGAGCCGGGCGATCGTCGCGGCCGGCACACGCTGCACGAACGCGCGCAGCGCAATGAAGTCGCTGCGGGTGTAGGCGCGCGCATGCGCAACCGGCTGGATCTGGTTAGCCACGCTTACAGCTCAGGGACAGGCACCGAAGGGAGCTCCGGATCGGGCGGCGGGCGGAAGTCCATCATTCCGCCCAGCTTCGGGCCGCCCCACCGGCAGAACAGATCTGCGTAGTTGACACCAACGGGCTGGTAATGCGAGGCGCGCTGGATCACATACGTCAGGAAGGCAAGCAATAGCAGGCCGTCGGTCGCGTCAGTCGTGAAATAGTCATGACCCCAGGCATCACCCTCCTGGACGAGACGGCGTTCATCTTCCTGATCGAGTACCGTGCTGGTCCGCGCGACTTCGTCGGGTGTCTGGCCGCGGTGCAGCGCAAAGGCGTGAGCATAGCCGTGACTGGCCTCCAGGACCGAGAAGTGACTGTCCAGCACGAAGATGCCGTCCGGCTGGCGGCGCGCGCCGACGTAACGGGTGAGGGACGCGGCGGGGCTCAACCACATATCGAAATCGCAGGTCCTGTCCAGACGGTATGCAAAGACATGGCGGAATGGCTGGTAGTCGCCGGGGCCGTTGAGCGCGGCATCGTGTGCCAGCGCGTCATCCAGCGCCCGGGCCTTGGCGACGGCGCTGGCGAGGGAACGGCCGTCAAGCGTCGATTTGACCTCGACGACGCCAATGACGGCATCGAGCGGCACCAGACGCCGTGGATCTTCACTGCTATCCCCAGCGTCCATGCGGGGCAGTTGAGCGCGTCGTACACGATGACGTCGAACTCCGGCGTGGTCGCATCTTCCGCGTAGAACACGTGACCGCGTGAGACACCCCACTTCGGGGGCAGACGCTCACGCAGGAACTGTCGCAGCCGCGCCTCGCGCGGGTCGCCCTTGTGGTCGGGGCGCGCGCTGGCCGCGCTTTCCAGGAAGGTGGCCCACAGGCTCGCGGCCGTGGCGCTCAAGAGTTGACGGACATCGACGGGTGATTGCGCCATGCGAGGCCACCTCATTCTGGCTAGTTGTTTGGACAAGGAAGCCCCCGATTTTGCCGCGGCTAACCGCCCTGCCCCTGATTTTAGTCCATTAAACGCAATCCTAAAAATCCTCTGAGCTAAGCCGCTCCGCTGCCGGTGGCTATGGGAATTGAATCGGTGCAGGGCTGGTTGTGAATGTCGAACGTCGGATGCGATGCGAGGATGGGATAACAACTGGATGCAC
>NZ_CADIKH010000122.1 GCF_902859855.1 Paraburkholderia humisilvae | reverse complement strand
CAAACTCGCCCGGCAGATGGACGAGGCGTTCGCCGCACCATAGCCCATGGCCTTTCCGGCGGAGCCTCGCTGGCTTAGCGTGCTTTATTTTCCGTTTTCCGAAGCCGCCCCTATCCACCCGATTCGCGTCGACGTCCGATTCGTCCGCCGCGCATTGTCCGCGACCGGAATCGGTGAGGTATTCGCCGAGGGCCCCTGCTCGCTTTCGCGCGGCCTCCCTGCATCGTACGGCAAGTAGCGACCTATCAGCTTTCCTGTTTTGAGAAAGGGCTTGGTACTGGCGTGCGGCCTCGGATTTCATCCCTGCGATCTCAGTGCAATACGCGTAGTTGAGCGACATTGCCATAGGTTTTGCGCCAAACAGGTAACGTCCTGCAGGAAGATAATCCTGGACTTCCGCGAGTATCTGCGCCGCCGATTGAGTTCGGCTGAGCAACCGCAAGAGCTTGTCCCGCACGTTATCAAGGTGGTCTGCAACCTCGCGCGCGGAGCGCACGCCGGTCGCGTTAATGAGGTTCACACCACCGCCGGTCAACGACCGGCCGTCATCACCGAGAGCGGCGTTAGGGAAGATATCGTCTGCTTCGTGTGAATATGCCCAGAGGACATCGCAGGCAAACATGGACTCAGCTCCGCGATTTTCGAGTTTCCAGACAATAATTTGGCGCATACCTACGAGGACACGTTCAGCAAACGACGGCGTACGCAACACGAATCCAAGGGGCGCAAGAGTCGTCTCGAAGAAGGTTTTACAGTGAGCAGCAGCTTTTTCGTGGTTCATGGCGATTTTAAAAGTCGCGGGCAGGTCGTCAAAATTGAATCCAACAACCGGATATGCCGAAATTCGCTGAAACGACTAACGTCGCGCGAGTTGAGTTAGCGGAAATTTAAGGCATTCCGCTCACCTCCGTCAACGTATAAATACTTAGTGCCGCCATTGAATTCGGGTCGATTCACGTATGCGCATGGATTTGTTCTTGCTTGTCACCTTTGATTTAGGCTTAGCATCAAAATGGAAAAAAGTTTCGATGGAAAATTAACGGTGCGAGAAGTGTCTAAGTGCGCTTGTGCTCCGTCTCGGAGCAGTTCAACGGAAGATGAATCAAGTGCGTCCCACCGCTGGCCCACCCGCGCTGGACCGCCCAATTGTATTCAAAGACCGGTTCCGGGCTCGTCGCGTCCCTTTGAAAACTCCGAAAATAAGTACCACCGCGACTGAAAGTTCTCGAGTGCGGAAGTTATCAATTTCCGAGTTGAAAATACGTTTTACACGAAACCGAGCCCCTGAATAGTTGATAACTTTATTTTTCAATGTTTTCGCTATGATTGATAACAATTTAACCGGGCCCGCATAAGAATTTATATTTCCCGATACATATTGCGTTTACTCTCGGAGTGCGATTATGATTCGCACCCAACGCATCAGAGATTATTGGGAATTACTGTGTACAGTCAACGTATTCTTCCGCCGCCGGATTTGAGTGCCAATTCGGAGTACGCCGCGCTGCAATGCGGGTACCTCGAACGCGCCGGCACCTATGCTGCCTTGTCAGATCACGCGGCGCGAATGCGCGCCGGAGCCCCCGTCTTCACGACATTGGTAGACGGGGAAAAATTCGTGCACTACGCGAAGTTGGGGCCAATGAGTTTCTGGATGGGGGCAATTCAGGTCGATGACTGCACAATCATGACCGCGAGACTCCAGAAAGGGGGCGCCCAGTTCATTTGGCTGGCGGACGCGGCAGACTCGGACTTCTGGTCAGCGATGAACAACATGTCGCGCAGTCGCGAGTTGGGATTCGTGTTCCAATCTACGGACAAGATGTGGTTTCTGCCCTGGCAGGCACCTACCAGTGCGGGCGCACTCGAGCGCCATCGCCGGCACGTTGGCCAGAAGGGTGAGGCTTTTGTTCAGGTGGCAAGCAGTCTCATTGCGGACGGTAGCATCGAAAAGAGTGCGGAAAGTGCATTCGCCGGCGTCGAGGTAGGTTACCGTTGCATTAACATTCTTCTGACTCGTCGAGTAAAGGCGGCAGTTAAGTCGGTTACCGGCGCGGTGATTGTGCCGGCTACGAGCGCCGTTGCGGCCGGCGCGGTGAGCTTCGCACCCGCATCAAGCTCTGCACAGTGACGGTGGGCCGCCTTGAGCGGCTATCAGTTGTCGAAGCGCGCGCGGGCGGGACCAGCAACGTGACATCGAATCTGGCAATCTACAATGAGTCGCCAGATGAAGGAGAACGCAATGGTTACGCCCGCTTCTCGCCGTACGAGTCAGGGCCGCACGCGCCCGAAGGCCCCTGGCGCTGGGAAATCACTCGCCATGCCGGGCATCGACGAACACCTGCTAAATCGAGTGCGGAGCGTGGTCTGCGGTTTGAGTGAGCATCTAATCCTGACGTTGCAGGCTGAACCCGGTCTGCACATCACTGACTCGGAGTGGGGCAGACTTGCGGAAGTGCTTCCCCCGGCGTTGACGACTGCTTTCGTGAAGCAGTTTTTGGGAGCGGGGACTTCGCCCCGAAAGCACCGGGCACTGCTTACCCATCTACTTGCTATCGCTGAATTGCAGAGTCTTGGAGTTCCGGTCTATGCGACGGGCACCCCATTTGTCCCAGAACAGACTTCGGAAGCGATGGCTGCTGACACCGGGGACCTCACGAGTGAAGAGGCCGCGAAACTCCTCCACGTTTCTCGCACACACCTGAACGCCCTTATCGACGAAGGAAAGCTGCCAAGCAGCCGGACAAAAAGGGGCCATCGGCGGATACCACGCACGGCCGTCCTTGCATACAGGGAACAGACACGTGCTGTACAGCGTCAGGGGTTGGTCCTTATGACGGAAGCGTCTGAACGGTTGGGACTCTATGACGATGAACTGGCGGGTATCCCTGTGCGCCGAAAGGAGCGATGAATTACCGCCACGAGTGTCAAGCAGAATGGCCGGTCGTGCTGCCGGTAGATTCCAATATCTTCGCTGGGCCGCGCCTGTGGGGATATCTTCATCCGTCCATGCGGATAGCGGACAGCGTTGCGGCAAATGGCTAGCGGTCTGCCAAATCGGTAAGCCGTCAGCCCTTCCTTTGAAGTGGTGTTACAGGAAACTTGACGGGCCGAGCGGCGAGACGGCCAGTCTGCGCACGACGCCGGGACGCCTTATCTGGCGAGGCAAAGTGATCCCGACTCATCGCGAGCTTTACGGAAAGCGATTCAATCCGTCGACGCAAATCAACACTCGTCTCGGTTGCACGAGCCAGTTCGTGGTCTTTCTGCTCCAGTCGCTGCTCAAGTTCGCCGCGCTGGGCGTCCGACGCAGCCAGCCGAGCCTTCGCTCCAGCAAGATCGTCCCGAAGCGCGTCACGCTCCAGTCGGTGCGAGGCCTCCAATGCTCCAATGCGTTCATTTGCCTGCTGGAGTTGCTTTCTGGCCTGCGACGCAGCTGACCGCTCAGTCTCAATCTCGAGCAGCGCGCGTCGCTCAGCGGCGGCAAGCCGCTGCTCATTGTGCGCGGCCGACTCACGGAGTTTTTCCAACTCGACCGAAAAATCCCGACGGGCATCGCCAAGAGCAGCATTGGCAGTGATAACTTCGCTGCGGGCACCAGCGAGTTGTTCCCGCAGCGAGGCGTTGGCTGCCTGTTGCGCGGCCAGTTGCGACTCAAGCGCAGCGCTCCGTTGCCGCTCCGTATTCAGCGTCCGAAGCGCTTCGTCCCGCGCCGCGCCGGCGGCTTCGCTGCACGCCTGTGCTTCCCGAGCTTGCTGCTGTGCAGCCTCCACCGCACGCTCCGCGTCAAGCCGGAAGGCGCCCAGTGAGCCGTTTGCCTCATCCATCGACAGACGCCAAAGGCGGACAGCCAGTTCGCCGGCGGCCGCGGCGACTTCGCGCGGGAGATCCGGTTGCCCGACATCAACGCGTGTCTTTTCCCTCATCTCGGCCCAGAAGTCACGCAGTGCTTTGGCCGGCGCACTCATGCTGCCTTTGCGAACCAGTTGGTAGAGCCGATTCGCAGTCGGAGTTTCTCCATACCGGAAGAAGAGCAGCGCGCAGACCTCGCGGTAGATGTGCTGCGTTTCGGACAGCCGCTGTCGTACTTCTTCGACGTCAGTTTCGAGGGTCATGGCGGTTTCCGTCAGAGCTGGCTGGAAATGTTGATAATACAATGTATTTTGTAAATTTCACAACACTAGAAACCTATGTGCACGACATTATTCACATAATGTCGTTACTTTGGCCTAGGGCGGCTATAAAATCGTTTGAGACGTGAACTTGGAAGCCAGCGGTGTCAAAAGCACTCATCACCAGCGTCGCGCCGGTAGAAACCTTGGTCGTACCCAGCCAGCTGGATGGTCGCGATGGCTGGAACCGCGCCGACCGGGCGCACAAGCAGATTTCGGCGTCCAATGACCTCGACGCCGTGCGTGCATGGCTGGCGAACTTCGCGGACAAGAAAACGACGTTTGCGAGTTACAGGAAGGAGGGGGAAAGACTGCTGTTGTGGGCGCTCATCGACGCCCGGAAGCCGCTGTCGTCGCTCACGCATGAAGATTTGTTGCGTTACAGGGCATTTCTGCTGGATCCCCAACCGGCGGCCCAATGGGTATCTGCCACCGGCAGCAAATTCGCGCGGGCCGACCCACGCTGGCGCCCCTTCAACGGAGCGCTGTCCGCCGCAAGCCAACGGCAGGCTATGGTGATTCTCAACACGATGTTCACATGGCTTGTGAGCGCGGGGTATCTCCGAGGGAACCCCATCGCGCTGCTCCGGAGCGGGAGCAGGCAGACGAAGCATCGTGTGACACGCTATCTCTCCGCCGCGCTTTGGGAGGACGTAAAGGCATTCGTTGCTCGGCTGCCCACCCAGACGCCGAGGCAAAAGACCGTTTCCGCTCGAAGCCGCTGGCTACTTACGCTGTTTTACCTTCAGGGTCTGCGAATTTCGGAGGTTGCTACAGGAAGAATGGGGCAGTTTTTCCGGCGATTGGATGCCAGCGGAAACGAGCAATGGTGGCTTGAGACGCTAGGGAAGGGCGACAAGGAGCGCCTGGTACCGGTCTCGGCGGAACTCATGTCCGAGCTCAGCCGGTACCGCCTTGCCAACGGAATGCCTGCACTGCCGCAACCCGGCGAAAGAACACCATTGTTGATTCCACTCAGTGGCCCAAAGCAGCCATTGACCCGATCGGCGGTGCATGACGCGATCAAACAGGTTTTCCGTGGTGCGGCCGCGTGGCTTCGATCTCGCGGACCAGAGCACTCGGATCGCGCAGCGGAAATTGAAAGGGCCTCCGCACACTGGCTCCGGCATACGGCTGGTTCCCGAATGGCTGACAGCGGAGTCGACCTGCGCGCGATCAGGGACAACTTGGGGCATGTTTCGTTGAATACGACAAGCATCTATCTCCACGCAGAAGACGACGAGCGCCATCGTCAAACCGTCGGCCGGCATCGGGTCGACTGGGAAACAGTGCAAGCGGATCCCAAGACTACAGAAGGCGAGCAGGGCGGCTAAGTAACTGAACGCAGATCGCGCCCTTTACCGGTCCGGCTCGCGCACGGCGACAGCCAGAACAGGGGCGCGTATTTATTCCTCCGCGTTGTCGTCCATTGACTGACTACGAAGCAACAGGCGCAGCGGGACGGGATAGTCGCGATCGTCGACCAGATACTTTTCGCCATTCTCAAGTGAATAGACGATCACCCCCCCAGCCGATACGTGTATCTCAGACACAGCACAAACCAGCTCTTTGTTCGGGGCATTGTCGGAGGCGTGACCGCGCAGAACATGAACCTGCCCGACGACAGCGCCCGGAGACTTGAGAACGTCGATAATTGTACGGACCTTCGAGACCAGGAGACGTTTCGACTGGAGCCCCGTGCCGCTGCTCCCCGAATCGAAGAATGCGTCAAGCAGATACAAAGTTTCCAAAGGCAGAGGCGTGACTGCTGGCTCGATGACTTCGCTCATGATTTTGATTCCCAAAAATACTTGACCCGCTAGGCAAATGTCAGCCGGTGTCATAGGGCGGCTCGAGTCAACGTTCGCTCTCAACCAGAGCGAGCGCGACGGCCAGACGTCCGAATTGTAAACCATCCGGCGTATCTATAAAATAGCGTATCTTTTCAATGGGTCTAGAAAAATGCCAGAGGGTCGGCGATCCTTCGGCCACAATGCAAAGACCCGCCCCCGACAACGCTTCCGAGACGCTTGCTTGCATAGCATCAACCCTGCGCCGCCGGCGAGGTGAATTGAACCTCTCCCAAGAGGCGCTCGCCGCTGCATCCGGCATGTCGCGAGCGCGGCTTAACAGAATCGAGCAGAACCTTGCGGACAATATGCGCCTTTCGACGCTTGCGCGCCTTGCAGAAGGTCTGCAATTTGATATCCGAAATCTGCTAGACGGCGCCGCCATCCGTCCGCATCGAAGGCTAAGTCTGGAACCGCAGCTCCGAGTGATGGGCAATGTCGCCCATCTTCGGCAAGAGGCGGGTTTGAGCCAGGAAGACTTGTCGCTAGGTTCCGGTCACTTCCGGGCGTATGTCAGTCGCCTGGAAGGGCTGCGGATTGACCCCACTGTAACGGCTCTCGTGAGTATCGCCGCGCGACTAGGCGTGCCAGTCGTTGACCTGTTTCGGCCCCGGAAACTCGGCCACATCAAGCAGGCGACACGCGCGCAAGCACCCGTCTTGGAGAAGCCTACCCGGGACGCATCAGCGGAGATCGAGCATATAGCGTCGATTTTGCGCGGCCGCCGGGAAGAACTCGGCTTTAGCCAGGAAGCGGCAGCGAGGGCCTGCGGACTTTCACGCAGCAATTTTGTCCATCTCGAACAGAAGACGGTCAACAATCCGCGCCTGTCTACGCTCGTACGCCTCGCTGACGGCCTGCAACTCGAGATTCTCGATCTGGTCGATTTTCAGAACGGCAGACGGCATCACGTCAACGCACAAGACCCGGCAATCCGCCTCGCGCTCAATGTGCATAGGCTCAGAAAGTCCATGGGCCTAAGTCAAGTAGACCTTTCACTTCAGTCCGGGCACTTCGTGAGATATATCAACGCTCTTGAGGTGATTCGGGCGGACCCATCCATAGACAGCCTGAAGCGAATCGCGAAACAACTTGGCGTTGCTAGTTCGGACCTTCTCGCTCCTGTACCGACGCCTGACTACGAGAAGTTGCTGGTCGAACACGTGGGGCGACAAATCAGACGGACTGAAAATCGCCAGTAAGGCTGATTCAAGTGCGCTGCAGTTGACCGAAGCAGTACTCGGCATCATTTGTTTCGGTTGCGCGACCACCGCTGCAAGGCTCTCACCGACGGTCGACAACTCCGACGAGGCTTGCGGGACGCCCGAACGCCGGTCGCGAATTCGCTAGGATGCTGGCCGTGCGTGGCCCAGCGGTTTTGTAGACAACGCGTACAGTTTCGGCAAGGCGGCCTGTTTATTACCCGGTGTCGTTGAAGCGCGGTGGATGAAACCGAGGCTCGGGCGTCTCGCTAATTTGGCGATGTCGTCGGGTAGTGTTTCGGTCGGGCGGCGCAATGGCTACCCGAGGTCATTATTCATGGGGTTTAATGTCGGCAGGTAGGGGTTTCGCCGCGAACCGGGTAGTGATTTGGTACACTCACTGTAGGCGCGTGAAGTGCGCAATCTCTATTGGTTCATCCGAACGTCGCGTCGTGGAATACATGAAGAGATGCCTTGACTGCCTGAATCGCGCGGCGAAGCTTGGACAACAAATTTTACATAATATAAATTATCAACCGAAAATTTAGTAGGTTTACAACCGTTGCGTTCCAGTACGCTGCCAGATGATTCTGACCGCAACGCCGTCTTGATAAATGGTATCTTTCTGCGTTGCGCAATCTAACGGAATGCAGGAATGTTCGAGCAACTGTCTGACCAGTCGGTTCCGGCGGGACTGCGAGGCCCGATTCTGGTCGATCAACACGGGTTGCCGCGATACTGGGCGGCTGTCTGGGCGACGACGTCTACTGCGCAGCTGGCAAATTCAACGCACGTCAAAAAGCTGCGCTACATAGAGAATCTGTATCAACACGCCGAACAGTTGCGCGGCGTCTCAGCGCTGGACGACGCGTTGGGGACATTGAACGACGAGGCATTGGCCGATATTCTCGAATCGTGGTTCGTGTCGATCCGCAACCAGCCAAACGGTACGGACATTGACGAAATGCGCTGGCTGACTGGCCTAGGGTTCGTAACATCGGTTGTTACCTGGGTGTCGAAGAGTCAAGCGGCCGACGATCGGATCAGGCGTATTGAAGAACGGCTGATTCGGCTTTCAACGCTTTATAGCCAGCTTCATGTGCGCAGGGCCAAGGCGATCGAAACAGTTCGTTCGTTGCCAGCCGGCACGGTCAAGGCGCTGTACGAGATACTGGATCCGGAATCGGCAACGAACCCCTTCGCCAGGGAAAAGACGCGCTGGCGAGTGTTCATCGCATTTGTATTGATGTTGCACCAGGGATTGCGGCGTGGCGAAGTCCTGCTGTTGCCTGTGGATGCCGTCAAAAGTGCCTACGACCACAAACAACACCGGACGCGGCATTGGCTCAACGTGCAGGAAAACGAGTACGAAGACTCGGACGGTGATCCACGGTATTCCAGGCCGGGAATCAAGACCGCGCATTCGATTCGGCAGGTGCCGGTCAGCGAGTTAACAGCCAGCATGGTGCAAACGTACGCCGGAAACTATCGCGGCCGGCCGCGGCATTCGTTTCTGCTGAACTCACAGATTGACATGCCTTTGTCGACCGAAGCGTTGACGAAGATATTTGCGCAGATCTCATACCGCTTGCCCACGGCTGTCTTGAAAGAACTGAAAGATCGAACCGGCAAAGAATCCGTCACGCCACATGATCTGAGGCATACCTGCGCCGTGATGCGGCTTCATCAGTTGCTTGAACAGGGCGACTCGATGGACGAAGCCATCCAGAAACTGCGCACCTTCTTCGGCTGGTCCAAGACATCGTCGATGCCGTCACGGTACGCACGAGCTGTATTTGAAGATCGCCTGGCCGGTGTGTGGAATGATGCCTTCGATGACCGGGTGGCATTGTTGCGCGCGCTTCCGAAGGGACACTATTGACCTTTCCATAAATCATGACGTCACCACAAGGTTGCCTGAATCCAGCACGCGGCGATGATCGAAGGTCGGTGCTGAGCGCTTTTGAGCTTGTTGCGAGCGACG
>NZ_CADIKH010000121.1 GCF_902859855.1 Paraburkholderia humisilvae | reverse complement strand
CGTCGCTCGCAACAAGCTCAAAAGCGCTCAGCACCGACCTTCGATCATCGCCGCGTGCTGGATTCAGGCAACCTTGTGGTGACGTCATGATTTATGGAAAGGTCAATAGTTTCGACCACGGCACTACGCGTCTCATGTCTTCGAGAAACTCCCGCTTGCGCGTGCGTTTCGTTCCCAGATCCAGACCCAGACCCATCTGCCTCATCACCGCGCCCCTTGAATTCTATTGATCCCGGGATAGCCCACATACTCTCCCATGTCTGCACTTTTGCAGACCTTCCCTAGAGAAAAATTCTTGGATAACGAGCCGATCTAACGCTAACGCTCTCTTTGACAGTCTAAGAAAACGAAGCTACTGATTTCCACTGCATAAGAAATCATGCCGATCGTCTTTATCCCTGGGCTGCTAACCGTACGACACGGCTGTGCAATTCCTCCACAAAAATCTCCGACTCTGGCTTCATCAAAACGCTCCGGAGAATACGGGAACCATCCGCGTCCATTACAACGCCACGGTGACGATCCGAAAAATTTTGGGCCGTAACGCTCAATGTACTTAGATACACCTGGCCATTCACTGACTTCATACCGTCTCGAAAAACCCGTTCACTTTCTCGATCGATTTTCGAAAGTGACGAAGGCCGTCTCGTTGGAAAATAGGTCAATATATCCAGATCGGGTTGCTGGTAGAGCGTAAGATGGTCAGATCGCTCGATGAGAGCGGCCCAACGTAAAGCCGCGCGGCGTCCGGCCGCCAATACATTCCCCAGGCCCTCCTGAGTGGGTGGTAGCACCTGGAAAGTGAGCCATAGAGCTGCTGCGGCGGCGCCCGCCCTGGAGCATTCGATGCTGATCTGTCCGAGATGAAGCTCATCTGATGTGAAATATGTATACGGCGAATCGTGCAAATAAAATCTTCCAACCGACGGATCTCGAAACAACACGCAGCCGCACCCATAAGGCTGGAGACCGTGTTTGTGCGGATCAACGACAACCGAATCGCAACGAGAGATGGTTTGCCAATCGGCTTCTGGTAATCTTTCAACGCCGTCCCTGCCAGCTAACAGCGTAAAGAAGCCGCCGTAAGCCGCATCAACGTGTACCCGTGCGTCATAACGGGAACATAATGTGAGCGCATCATGAATTGGGTCGATGGCACCTAAACCGGTGGTTCCCGCTGTCAAAACAACTGTCCCGATCTTCCCCGTACGTAGTAGTGTTTCCAAAGCATTCAAATCCATTCGCCCTTGAGCATCAACAACGACCGGGTGGCCCCCTAGGCCCAGCAAATGGCACACTCTTTTGTGCGTATAGTGAGCGTCTTCGCTGTATGCGATACCTCTGTTTGGGTGCAACTCCCGAGCAACAAATAGGGCCTCCAGGTTCGCAATCGTACCGCTCGTAGTGAGATGACCGAGATGTTGGTCGAAGCCAAACATGTGGGCAAGCAGCTGAACAACTTCAGCCTCCATGGCTGCAGTAGCCGGACCACCGTCCTTCGCATGATTATTTGGATTTATTAGCATTCCGGCCAGATACCCAACAATCGCCGCTGGATGCGGAGGTTTGAGCATTTGTCCCGCGTAACACGGATGAAAAAATGGATAATTATCTTTTAAACGATCGACAAGTTCTCGAAATGATTCAACGAAATCATTCTCATTAATGGAGATGGAATTATGATTGCGGTATCGGCCAAAAGTGTCGGACCATTTTCTGTTTTCGGAAATGACCTCGCCGAGCCAGTGTTCAAGATTCATAAGTTCAAATCCTATTAAAATAACAAATTGTCACCGCACATCAAGAAAAAACCATAAACATCCAAGCGTCAGCTATCATTTCAGTAATGCTAATCGTTTGATTCTAAATTTATCAAGCAACTCTACCGAGGTCTGAACGGTTGATGTTCCTTGCGCTTTCATCCGCAAGCTTGGTAAAGTCCCGCCGCCAAAACGCGAACAAACGCCGGCGTGTGCCTCATACATCGCGCCCACCGCCGTCAAGAACTGACTGTACATGTCACTCGAACGAACGACAAGGATCGGAACCACGCCGCGTAGCCTGCCAAACAGGCCTACCAGGTACCGGTGATCAAAATTGTATATCCCGCTAAAACCATCGGGCATAGTTGGTCGCACAATCTCGCTGTACTCCGACGCGCTGAATGCGCTGGCATATTTCATGACTGCGGAGCTACCGAGAACCAAACTAGTGGCCAATTCTAGAGCGCTGTTAATATCGGAAAGCCGATCTTCCTCAATTGCGTGAAGAAGGCATGATAAAGAAAATGACAGTGCCTGTATAGTTGTAAAAAATGCGTGATGACCGATTTCCCATCGGACGTTGGGTATCACCTGATCTGCGGTTATCTGTGACCGCGGCAATGTGATTGGGGTATAAAATTCATCATCAATTCCAGAGAACGAAAATATTCTTGGAATCAGGCCGTATAGATAACGCAGATCTGATATGGCGAGAGAGGTGCAATTTTTCTCAAAATCGTCGAACATTTCGCAATAGGACAGTAAAAGACTCGATAAAAAACCAACGCCGGGATCTGCCGACACGCGATCCACCGCAAAATAAGCGTCACATTCGATGCCTTCGAGCGTCACGCGATCGCTACCAACGTGGACAATCGGATGAGAAACAATTTCCCCTCTATCTCCGAGCAGCGCGCGAACTTCTTCGCGAGAGTTCTTGCTTGAGAGCGATGAGCGAACGCAGGCGAACGCCGACAGTTTGGATGCGGCGGATGAAAGGGCTGCCTGAGTCTTGGGTAGCTTATCAGGCATCAACATTTTTAACCTGACGGAGCGACTGGAAGTGTGACGTGTATGGCGCATATCGTATCAACTCCGAAGGTAAGTTGGCGCGCTGGTCCGTCGGCAGAATACTGTTGAACGGATATGGGATGACTGAGAATACGAGCGACGGAGCGCAGCCGACGGCTGAAGCCATTAAAGGCGTCGACCGTTAATACTTGGACCCCAGCGGAGGAACCCAACCGGATCAATGTTCAGCGGTTCCATTTATCCCGCTTTCCGAATTCATGGCGGCACCTTCTTCGGTTCCTCTTACCCTTTACCGGTCGGCACGGCATGCGCGTTTGAGAGTGGCGCGTGAAACGCCAGATAATTGCGTACCGTCTCAACGACGCGTAATAGCGTACGTTCAATTCCCGCGCGAGTGGTCAGCGGATTGATCACGCACATCCGAAACACTCGCCGTCCATGGACGGTGGTGCAAAATATCACTGCGTGCCCATCGGCAATGAGGGTCCGACTCACCTGTTCATGCAACGCATCGCGCTCGACGCCGCTCAGATGACCCGCGCGGCAGGCGAAGGTGAGCACGCCGAGGCTCGGTAGTGTCACTATGCTTAAGTCGGGGCTCATTTCGATCGCCTTCGCGGCATGTTCGGCTAGCTCGATACCGTGATCAATCGCGCGCCGAATCGCCGCCATGCCATGACAGGTGATGCTCATCCAGAGCTTGAGCGCCCGAAAAGGGCGTGTAACTTCGATCCCTTGCGCACTGAGATTCGCGGGATCCTGTTGATCGTCCTGCAAATAGACGTCAGTTAAATAGAACGAACGCGCCAGCGCTTCCGGGGACTTGATCAGCAGACAGCTGATCGCATACGGCTGAAATAGCCATTTGTGTGGATCGATTGTCACGGAATCCGCGTTTGCCAGTCCATCGAACAGTTGCACCGCGCGCGTGCCCATTGCAGCGGCGGCGCCAAACGCACCGTCAACGTGGAACCACATCCCGTACCGGGTGGCAATGCGCCCCATTTCGCGTAATGGATCGACTGATCCGGTGTTGGTCGTCCCGGCATTCGCAATCAGCAAGAACGGGATCCTGCCCGCGTGCTGGTCGGCAGCGATCTGCGTGTGTAAGGCCGTCAGATCAATCCGAAATGCATCGTCGACCGGTACCGTGCGCAAATTATCGGCTGACAGTCCGGCAATCCGGAGCGCGCGTCGTATCGATGGGTGAGTCTGGTCTGAACAATACGCGACAAGCCGGGCAATCTCTCCAGGGTGCCGATCGCGGGCCAACACGACCGCCATCAGATTGGCGACCGACCCGCCGGACACAAAAATGCCACCACTGCCAGGAGCAAGCCCTATCGCGTTTGCCAACCAGGTGGCACACAACTGCTCCACCCGGGTCGCGCCGGGCGATACAGCAGTACTGACTGCACACGCATTGAAGCCTGCGGCCAGCATATCGCCCAAGGCGCCAATGAACATCGCTGGCCCGGGAATCCGTCCAAAGTTGAGCGGGTGGTCGGCGTGTAGCGCGGACGACAGGATTTCCCGGTGCGCTTGCTCGAGTACTTGGCCCGGCGGCGTCGGATGCTCAGGGGGGCGACTCGTTTCTTCTATCGCCGGGGAAACAAACGTAGCGCCCACAACCGTATGCTCGGTGCGATGCGCGTGATGATCGATAATTAGATCGACGGCGCGGTACCCTAGGGTACGCATCGTGTCAACCGGTAACTCCATCTCGCGAAGCATGGCCATTGATCAGGTTTCCTTAAATTGAGGGGACAACGCTGAGATCCAGCGCGTGGCATCGGCGTGCAGTTTGCCTCTTGAGGTCAAGGGGGAAATCCGGTGCGCGAACTGAACGAGCATCGTCTCGTCTCCGGTATGGACCTGTGCACCGCGTGGCGCGTGGACCCAGACGCGTGCTTCATGGTCGGTCAGTTCGATCAGGGGCCGGTCGGGAATCGGGTACAACTGCCGTCCGTCGAGGCGATAGCAGCCGGAGCTGATCGTTGACGCAATCACACCGTCACGAGGGGCATGCATCACGAACTGACTTAGCGGATAAAACCGACCGCTTCGTTCGACTCGGGGCAGGCATGGATTGCCACCCAGCGCCAACACGTGTGTCCCTAGAGTCGGCATCAGTCCACAGGTAATTTCCTGCGCCTGCACAATTGAGACCACCGTCTGGAAGCGTGGGTTAATTTCGATCGCGTAGACTGCGCCCGTTGGATCCACGATCCAATCCAATCCGAAAGTGCCGAGATATCCTCGGGTCCGCAGAGCACTGCCGACGCGACGTCCCGCTTGCTGAATTTCATCGGCGGCGCCCACAGGCAACTCATCGGGATGCAACAGTTGGTTGCCGCAATGCGCACCCCAACTTGCGCCCAAGGTGGGGATCCCAACCAGTTGGTGGGACAAACCCGACACCAGGATATCCTGGGACGTGATGCAGGCGGTCACCGTCACCGCCAGTCCCTCGATATAGCGACTGACCCGCAGTTCATGGCCCGTGCACTGGCGCAACCGGTCTGCCAGTAGGCGCGGCGATTTGGCCAACCAGGTGCCTCGCCCAATCAGGTTGTTTTCGCGCCGCTGTACGACGACTGGGGCGTTCCCCAGCGCATGCCAGATCTCTGTCGCGAGCCGCGGATTGCCGCCCGGCACAGTCAGCACTATGGGATAGCGGACCCGGGCGTCATCGAACAACCGCAGCACCGACAACTTGTCCGCGGCGAACGCCACGGCAGCCCCATCTGACGCAAGCAATCGTAATGCAGGATGGTGTTGCCACGGACGTTCCGCATGATCATCCTCCGGTGCAAAGGTGACCGCAAACCCGCTCAGATCACGGTGGCCGGAAAGTACCGGCATGCCGGCGTAGTGCACCCGGCGATGCGCACGAAACTCTGGGACACCGGGTTGGGCGGTTTCGGCAAGAAACTCGGAGCGGTCGAACCAGTGGATCGGTTTGCCCCACTTACGCAACTGCGCCGCTCCCTGTTGCGCGTCGATACCGTCGAGCGTGACTATGAGATGCGTTGAAGACATCGTCGATATTTTCCGAGGTTTAATCAACACTAAACGGAGTGAGCCGTTCGAATTAAGATTTTGTCATGCGCATCGCGTGGCGATATCTCACAACAACGCGTTGGCTCACCGATTCTTGTATTGCATAATTCCAATCAATTGGGTGGTTAGTTTTACATCATCATTAGTTATGCTAATTAGCATAAAAATGCTAAATTCATTTGGAATTATTTCGTGCAATGACCTCGATGGGGTATATTTGTGTGTCAGGCTATTTGTCTAATGTAGGTAACTATTCGGGTGTTGTAAACCGGAATCAGGATCGTCTCCTGTGCGGACAGCGCGCAAGTGTGGCAGCAAGGAGCACATGGCCGTCGACACGCTGGGCCATCTGCTGGTTGTGCACATCACGCCGGCCGATGAGCAGGCGCGTGCACAGGTGGCCGAACTTGCCCGTCAGATTCACCATGTCGCCGGTAAGACTTTGCAGCTGGCGTTTGCGATGCGGGATATGCAGGCGAAACCGCTGCACAGGCTACACGCGAGGCTCGAATGGAGTTGCAGGTCATTAAGCTGCCCGAGGCGAAGACGAGCTTCGCGCCGTTGCCGAGTTACTGGGTGGTCGAGCGCAGCTTAGGCTGGCGCAATCGATTCAGGCGACCGGCTCGAGACTGCGAGCGCTTGCCCGAAGCTCAGGCAGGCCTGCACTTCGTTGTCGTCGCCAAGCTTATGCTTTTTCATGCTGTGTCCATTATCCAAAGTATCTAACACACGCTATAGCGAGTTTTAGTCAGAGTGATCAAAGGAGGAGACGTATGTCAACTGAAGCAAAATGCCCTTTTAAGTTCACCGCCGGCGGGGGGACGACGAACCGCGAGTGGTGGCCCAATCAACTGCCCCTGAAAATCCTGCGCCAACATTCGTCCCTGTCCGATCCGTTGGGCAAGGCATTCAACTATGCCGAGCAGTTCAAGAATCTCGATCTTGGAGCAGTGAAGAAGGATCTGCTCGCGCTGATGAGCGACTCGCAGGACTGGTGGCCGGCTGACTTTGGCCACTACGGACCCTTTTTCATT
Source organism: Paraburkholderia humisilvae (assembly GCF_902859855.1). GTDB lineage: Bacteria > Pseudomonadota > Gammaproteobacteria > Burkholderiales > Burkholderiaceae > Paraburkholderia > Paraburkholderia humisilvae. The sequence goes on along the minus strand of NZ_CADIKH010000121.1, from coordinate 2,425 downwards.
CGTATGGCATGGCACAGCGCCGGCACCTATCGCACCGGCGACGGCCGTGGCGGTGCCGGTTCTGGTCAGCAGCGCTTCGCGCCGCTCAACAGCTGGCCGGACAACGTCAACCTCGACAAGGCGCGCAGGTTGATATGGCCGATCAAGCAGAAATATGGTCAGAAAATCTCATGGGCCGATCTCATCGTTCTCACGGGCAACGTCGCGCTGGAGTCGATGGGATTCAAGACCTTTGGTTTCGCTGGCGGCCGCGAAGATGTATGGGAGCCGGACGAAGACGTCCACTGGGGCGCCGAGACCACGTGGCTGAGCAGCGACAAGCGCTATTCCGGCGTGCGCGATCTGGAAAACCCACTCGGTGCGGTTCAGATGGGGATACTCTACGTCAATCCGGAAGGCCCGAGTGGCAACCCGGATCCGATCGCGGCAGCGACCGATATTCGCGAGACGTTTGCGCGCATGTCGATGAACGATGAAGAGACGGTTGCGCTGATTGCCGGTGGCCATACATTCGGTAAAGCGCATGGTGCTGGTCCTGAGGCCCATGTTGGACCCGAGCCGGAAGCGGCGCCCATCGAGCAGCAAGGTCTTGGCTGGAAGAGCAGCTTCGGCACGGGCAAGGGCAGTGACGCCATCTCCAGTGGTCTGGAAGTGATCTGGACCAGCACGCCAACCAAGTGGGGCAATGAGTTCTTCAACAACCTGTTCGGCTACGAATGGGAGCTGACGAAGAGCCCTGCCGGCGCGCATCAATGGACGCCGAGGGGCGGTGAGGGAGTCGATACCGTGCCGGACCCGTACCACCCGGCGAAACGCCGGACGCCCTCGATGCTGACTACCGATCTCTCGTTGCGATTCGATCCCGCCTACGAAAAAATTGCAAGACGCTTTCATGAACACCCGGATCAGTTCGCGGACGCATTTGCCCGCGCGTGGTTCAAGCTGACGCATCGCGACATGGGTCCGCTCACGCGCTATCTCGGCCCGGAAGTTCCGGCAGAAGAACTAATCTGGCAAGACCCGGTCCCCGGGCTCGATCATGTGTTGATCGATGCGCAGGACATCGACGCCCTGAAGAGCAAGATCCTGGCGTCAGGGTTGTCTGTGTCGGAACTGGTTTCGACCGCCTGGGCGTCGGCATCCACGTTCCGTGGTTCGGACAAGCGCGGCGGCGCCAACGGTGGCCGCATTCGTCTCGCGCCGCAGAAGGACTGGGACGTCAACCAACCGGCTCAACTGGCAAAGACGCTGGAGACGCTCGAAGATATCCAGAAGGCGTTCAACGATGCGCAGTCGGGCGGCAAGAAAGTCTCGCTCGCCGATCTGATCGTGCTCGCCGGTTGCGCAGGCGTCGAGCGGGCCGCGAAAAACGCCGGTCACGCCGTCACGGTTCCGTTCGTACCCGGACGCATGGATGCCTCGCAGCAGCAAACCGACGTGGATGCCTTCGCCGTGCTCGAACCGTATGCGGACGGTTTCCGCAATTACCTGAAGGGCACGTCCCCGGTATCGACTGAGGCGCTGCTGGTCGATAAGGCTCAACTGTTGACGTTGACCGCACCGGAGCTAACCATGCTCGTCGGCGGGCTACGCGTGTTGAATACCAACTACGGACAGACGCAACACGGTGTCTTTACGAAGCGGCCCGAGGCACTGACCAACGACTTCTTCACGAACCTGCTCGACATGGGTACGGAGTGGAAACCGGTGTCGGACGCCAATGACGTGTTCGAAGGCCGCGATCGTGCGACGGGCCAGGTGAAATGGACCGGAACGCGTGTCGATCTGATCTTCGGTTCAAACTCGCAACTGCGGGCGCTGGCCGAAGTTTATGGAAGCTCGGATGCGCAAGAGAAGTTCGTTCGTGATTTTGCCGCCGCCTGGGACAAGGTCATGAACCTCGATCGCTTCGACGTCGGATAGGGCACTGTCACGTTGACGAGGTGGTGACGCGACTGGGCCCTGAAGTACCGGCCGGCCTATCCGCTCAAGGCGTTCGATACCCTGTTCGCCGCGCGCACCTGAGTGGGCGCACTGGTGCGCTGGTACAACGAGGAGCATCGTCACAGCGCGATCCGGTTCGTGACGCCGGCGCAGCGTCATGCCAACCTCGATCAGGACATTCTGGTTCGACGCGCCGCGCTTTACGAGGCCGCAAGGCAGCGCAATCCACTCCGGTGGAAAGGTCCCACGCGCAACTGGCAGCGCGTCTATACCGTGCATCTGAATCCCGATCGCATCAATAACCAGCCCGTCACACCACAACGCCACAACTAGGAGAGAAACGCCGCCTGATATTTATTCGTTGAGGCGACAACTATTGAGTTTCCCATAAAACATGACAACCGATTCGATGCTGGCGCGTTATATCTCTAACGGATTGAATGGAGATACGCGCCATGGCAAAGAAGCCGTTGGACGAGGC
>NZ_CADIKH010000120.1 GCF_902859855.1 Paraburkholderia humisilvae | reverse complement strand
GCCGATCGGACTCGCGGCGTTGCTCACGGCCCGCTTCTATTCGCCTGCCGAAATCATCATGGTCGATCTGGACGACAACCGGCTGGAGACCGCGAAGCGTTTCGGTGCGACTACGGTGATCAACAGCGCGGACGGCAACGCAGTCCAGGCGGTCATGAAACTCACGGCCGACCGTGGCGTCGACACCGCAATAGAGGCGGTCGGCATACCCGTCACTTTCGAATTGTGCGAGGCGATCATCGCTCCGGGCGGGACGATTGCGAACGTCGGCGTGCATGGCGTGAAGGTCGATCTTCATCTGGAACACCTGTGGGACCGGAATATCACGATCACCACGCGGCTGGTCGATACGGTGAGCACGCCCATGCTGCTGGAAACGTTGCGCTCCCGCAGCATCGACCCCAAGCTTCTGATTACGCATCACTTCACATTCGAGCAGATCCTCGATGCGTACGACACCTTTGCGCACGCGGCCGACACGCACGCGCTCAAGGTGATCATCGCGGCCTAGCTCGCCGCGATGCATGGGCCGCCGTTAGCGGGGCAGTTCGCACATTGCCGCGGCGACGTCGGTGTGTCCGGGACTGGCGGCCTCCGCGACCGTGATTTGCGCCTGCCGGCTCGGCACCAGCAACACCGGAAGGCTCGCGCTGCGCAGGACGCGTTCGGCGACGCCGCCTGGAAACAGACGCTTGAAACCCCGTCGCCCGTGTGTGCCGAGCACCAGAAGGTCCGCGTCGAATTCGTTACCCGAAATGCGGATCCGTTCCGAGATGTCCTCGCCGATCGGCGCGACGTCGATGATCCGCGCCACTCCTTGTCCGCATTTAACTAACTGGGCGCGCGGGTCCAAGTTACGCGCCCAGAGCGCTCCCCGTTTGATCAGTTATCCTCTGCAGCGAATATGCGCCGCAACAAAAGACGAAGCCCAGGCGAGCCGGTCGCCTCTGTCGTTGCATCGACCCCGTCCCACAGGCCGTATCATGGGGTCGTCCCACGGCGGCGGAGACGCTATTTCGGCGGGTTGGCCAACACCTGTTTTAGCGCCGCCATCGCTTTCCCGAACTTCTCCCAATCCCCCTGCTGCATCGCCTTCTGGGCGTCGTCGAACTGCCGCCGAGCCGCGTCCGAATCAGGTTGACTGGGGGCCGTCTGCGCGACGGAGGCCGCTATTTGCGCTCCGCCACCCTGTATCGCGCCAGCCTGGGATTGCTGCGTACCGAAGAGCCCATTGAGCGCCTCCTCGAGCGTCGGCTCCATCACAACCTTGTCGCCCGCAACCGCAATCACACGTTTTAGCTGTGGAAAATTCGTCCCTTCCGCGGTCATGTACAACGGCACAACGTAGAGAAACGAGTTCTCGATCGGCGTCACGATCAGCGTGCCGCGAATGACGCGCGACCCTTGCTGGTTCCAGAGCGTGAGTTGCTGGGAAATCGTCGTGTTCTGATCGATCATTGCCTCGATCTGATTCGGTCCGTAGATGAGCTTCTCTTTCGGGAGCTCGTAAAAGAGCATTTTTCCGTACCCGGGAAAATCCGATCGGGCAGCCATCCAGGCAATCATGTTGTCCCGGTTTTGCGGCGTAAAGGGCGTCATCAGCAGATACTCAAGCTTGCCGCTTCCGGGAAGCTTCATGAGGATGTAATAGGGTTCCATAGGCAACACCTGGCCTGCGTACTTTTCCTTCGGCGCTGCCCAGAGATCCTCCCGGTTATAAAACACCTGCGGGTCCGTCATGTGGAAGGTACTGTACTGGTCGGCCTGGACGGCGAAGAGATCCTCTGGATAGCGCAAATGGCTCTTAAGATCTGGGGATAGCTCACCGAGATCCCTGAAAACTTCGGGAAACGCCTTTCGATAGGCGGCCAGAACAGGATCCTTGGCGTCCATGACGTAGAAGCGGACGGCTCCGTCGTACATGTCCACTACGACCTTCACGGAGTTTCGGATGTAGTTCAGTCCGTCGAAGGGCGTCATCGTACCGGGTTCGTCTCCTGTGGCATCGGGCGTGTCGGCATCGCCCGCCATAGCGGTACCCAGACGCGGGTCGATCGTCGTTCCGTACTGCGTCGTCCGCTCCGGATTGGCATAAGGAAAGCGATTCGAGATCGTATAGGCATCCTGAATCCAGTACAGCCTGCCGGCGCTCAATACCGTGTAGGGATCGCGGTCAAGCCTCAGGAAGGGAGCGATCTGTGCAACCCGTTCGCGCACGTCCCGGTAGATCTGAATCCGGCTCTCGGGCTTGAGATAGGAGGTCAATAGAATGTTGACGTCGGCCTTGGTAAAAGCGAACAGGATCCTCTTCCAGAAGCTGTCCAACGGGATTCCACCCTTTCCGCTGTAGCTGGTGTAGACATTGTTATTGCCCTTGGGGTAGTCGAACTCCTTGATATCGGTCGAAACGATCCGGTAGCCCGACATCGATTGGCCGTAGTAAATGGAAGGCTGCGTAATGGACAGACCGAAGTCGGACTCGGCGGGAACGTTCTCGAGAAGGTATTGCGGAAACCCGTCCCCGGTGGTCTTCGAGACGAAGTTCATGACCACACCATAGCCATGCGTGAACTGCAGGTATTCGTTGACCCAGGTTTGCGCTTTCTCGGGAAGTTTCGCAGAGAGCTCGCGGGTAGAGAGCATGACCTGATGATAGCCGTCCGCCAGATGATAACGGTCGGTGTCGATGTTATAGAACTGGTAATAGAGCCGTATCGCCTGGGTCTGCTGGTAAGTCTCAAGCAGCGGCCGCGAGTCCCATAGACGAATGTTCTGGATCGTGTCCTGATTCCTTGCGAGTACATCAGGCGTCAGATCCGCGAGAGCGGGATAGGTCGTTTCCTGGATTGCATCCAGTTGGTAAGAATTTCGGGTGAACTCGATGTAACTTTTAAGGTAAGGCGTCTCCAGCTTCAGCTCGCTCGGCCGCACAAAAAATTCCTGAAAAGCAATGGGGACCACCCACACTGCGACGCCCCATAGAACCACGTACGCGCCGACGCCTGCGGCTAACACACGCACATTGACGCGCGGGCGAAAGGAATTTGCAGCGAGCAGCGCACATGCCAGGGCGGAGACGCCCAGCATGATCCAGAGCATGAGCCGTGTTACGTGATCCGCCGCATAGCCCGCACCGTAGACTACGCCCAGCGTGGAGTAGACGAGCTCGTAATGGTCGAGGTAAAAGCCCCATGCAAAATTGCCGGCCAGTATGAAGAGCAGCACCGAGAGATGTGACGTGACACGATCGTCTGCGACGATCCTTGCACTCCTGCTTATGCGCAACAATCCCAGGAACGCGTAGGCCGGAAGGACCATTGCAAGAGTCAGAACCGTCAGCAACGTGAGACTGCTCTGCAGCAGCACATAAAAGGGCAGATGAAAGACGTAAAACCCGACATCGACTCCGAAGAGCGGATCGGCTACACCGAAGGATCCGCCATAGCGAAACCGGAGATAGGTATCCCAGTCGGCGTAGAAGCGAACTGCAAAAATCAGGGCAGCGCCTGCGCTGACAGCCGCAATTGCCACCCTCAATACCCAGGGAGGAAACTCGATTTTTGGCTGCGCGCCTCTATAGTCCGTGGTTGAACCGGCGGGCATGGCAGCTTGGCCGCCGTCCGGGAAGTCGACGCCATTCTTGCTGGTCTGGCGAAGGTTGAGCCACACATAAAGGAAGACAAAGACGAAGGCGGAGGCGAACATCCCAAATTCGGCCGACAGAAGCGTCCAGAAGATGGGCGCATAGTCGAGTTGCCGCATCCAGAGCCACTGTTGCATATAGCCGGCAATACCTGCCGCGAAGGCAATGAGCAGGACCGCGGCAACAATCAGGTTTCTGAGCAGATGCCGGGAATGACGAGGTATTCCGATCGCACTTACCTTTTCGTACGCGACCTGCGGCCCGTCCTTGACGACTGTCGGGATATCGTTCATCGCTCCACTCCTAACCGGGTGCCACGTATCGTGTTCCCCGCCAGACGCTTGCCCCCGTATCCTTGCGACAACCTCATCTGGATACCGCGCGGCGCATCGCTGCATCAACCTTTCCACTTCCAGTTGCATATTTCCGGCATGTCCTGTCCGTGCCTGTCGATGTAATGCTTGTGCTCGATGAGCTTGTCCTGCATCTGCTGTTTCAGGTACGCACCTTTCGAACCCAGGTGCGGCAGGCGATCGATCACGTCCTGCACCAGATGAAAGCGGTCCAGGTCGTTCTGCACGCGCATGTCGAAAGCCGTTGTAATGGTGCCCTCCTCCTTGTACCCACGCACATGCAGGTTGCGGTTAGCGCGGCGATACGTCAGCCGGTGCACCAGCCACGGGTAGCCGTGAAAGGCGAAGATGATGTGCCTGTCTCTGGTAAACAGCGAGTCGTAGTCCTCTTCGCTCAAACCGTGCGGATGCTCGGTGCAGGACTGCAGCTTCATCAGATCGACGACGTTGACGACCCGTATCTTCAGATCGGGCAGATGCTTGCGAAGTATGGAAACGGCAGCCAGGACCTCCAGGGTTGGTGTGTCGCCACAACAGGCCATCACCACGTCTGGCTCGGCATTCTGATCATTGCTGGCCCATTGCCAGATGCCAATGCCTTCAGTGCAATGCACAACGGCAACCTCCATGCTCAACCATTGCGGGAGCGCGTGCTTGCCGGCCACCACCACGTTGACATAGTTGCGGCTGCGCAGGCAGTGATCAAAGACAGACAGCAGGCAGTTCGCGTCCGGCGGCAGGTACACGCGCACGATATCGGCTTTTTTGTTGATCACGTGGTCGAGAAAGCCCGGATCCTGGTGCGTGAAGCCGTTGTGGTCCTGCTGCCAGACGTGCGAGGCAAGCAGATAGTTAAGCGAAGCGATCGGGCGTCGCCACGGCAGTTCCCGGGTGACCTTCAGCCACTTTGCGTGCTGGCTGAACATCGAGTCGACAATGCGGATGAAGGCCTCGTAGCTGTTGAACAGCCCATGCCGACCAGTCAACAGATAGCCTTCGAGCCAACCCTCGCACTGATGCTCGCTAAGCATCGAGTCCAGCACGCTCCCGGACGACGCGAGGGATTCGTCGTTGCTCTGGATGCGCGCATCCCATTGTCGACTGGTGGCCTCAAACACTGAGCCGAGCAGATTCGAAAGTGTTTCATCGGGCCCCACCACGCGAAAATTGCGCTGGGTCTGATTCAAACTCGCCACGTCACGCAGGAACTTGCCAAGTATCAGCGTGTCCTGTCCATTGACTGCGCCCGGGAATGGCACATCCAGCCCGTGAACGCGGAAGTCCGGCATGCGCAAATCACGCAGGAGCAGCCCGCCATTCGCATGCGGATTTGCGCCCATTCTCCGGTTACCCTTCGGAGCCAGTTCGGCCAGTTCCGGCATCAGCCGCCCGTTTCCGTCGAACAGTTCCTCGGCCTTATAGCTCTTCATCCAGCTTTCGAGTAGCCCGACATGATCAGGATGCTCAGAGTCCACCAGCAGCGGAACCTGGTGCGAGCGGAACGTCCCTTCGATCTGCAATCCGTCGACGACTTCCGGTCCCGTCCATCCCTTGGGCGACCGAAGCACAATCATCGGCCAGCGCGGACGGGCAGCGTTATTCGTGTCCCGTGCACGCCTCTGGATCGCGCCGATATCCTCGATGACTTTCTCCAGCGTGGTGGCCATGAGTTCATGCATCTTTTCCGGCTCATCCCCCTCGACAAAGTGCGGTATCCAGCCGCAGCCGCGAAAGAACTGATCCAGTTCCTCGCGTTCGATACGGGCCAGCACGGTCGGGTTGCTGATCTTGTAACCGTTAAGATGCAGAATCGGCAGCACCGCACCGTCGGTGACCGGATCGAGCAATTTGTTGGATTGCCATGCGGACGCCAATGGACCCGTCTCTGCTTCGCCATCACCGACGACGCAAGTGACGATCAGATCAGGATTGTCGAATACGGCGCCAAACGCGTGGCTTAGCGAATAGCCCAGTTCGCCCCCTTCATGAATCGATCCAGGCGTGGTAGGCGCGACATGGCTCGAAATCCCGCCAGGCCATGAAAATTGCGTGAACAACTTTTTCATGCCGGCTTCGTCCTGAGTGACCTCAGGATAAACCTCGCTCCACGTGCCTTCGAGGTACACGTTGCCCACTAACGCAGCGCCACCGTGTCCGGGGCCTGCGATGTAGAACATGTTCAGGTCATACTTCCTGATGACCCGATTCAGATGCACGTAGATAAAGTTCTGTCCCGGAACCGTACCCCAATGCCCGACCACGAGTGGCTTGACATGCGATAGCTTGAGCGGTTCCCGAAGCAACGGATTGTCGTAAAGGTAGATCTGCCCGACCGACAGATAGTTGGCAGCACGCCAATAGGCGTTGATCCTGTCGAGCAGTTCCGGCGTCAGCGTAGGGGCTTTCATGATTCAGGTTTCCGGTTGGGTTCGAGATCGGTGTTCCGTTTGCGTGGCCATACCTCATCGGACCGGTCACCTCGCGAGCGCCAGCTGGTGTCGATGGCACGTGTGGGGGAGCTAGCGAGGATCGCCAATGGTCCGACGATGCATTCACTTCGACGATCGCTTCTCCACGAGGCGATCCGACAGTCGACGCCGCAGCGCGAACCACGAGTCGCAAACGCCCGCCGCAATGACCGATAGCGTGGTTGAGACGGCTATCGCACCCATTACTGCATGATCTGCTTTTCCAACGGAGTGTTCTGTCCAGTACCGGACACTCCGTCGTGACCGGACGCGGTCAAGGACTCGCCCGCACGGCCCGAATAATCTCGAGAAGATCTGCGGCCTTCAGGCTTGCGCCACCGATCAGCGCACCGTTGACCTCCCGCAGTGCGAGGATCGCCCGGGCGTTGTCCGGTTTGACAGAACCACCGTAGAGGATGCGGAGCCGCTTCCCTTGCTCACCCAGACGTTCGGCCAGGCATCGCCGAAGTGTGCGTGCATCTCCGTAATCTGCGATGCTGTCGGCACGTGTCCGCTTCCAATGGCCCAGAGCGGCTCATATGGTTGAGCCTAAGTCAGTGTCATGGCGAAACCGGAAAAATCGACGAAGAAATCGCGGACGAATCTGCATGACGATAGAGTCGCAAACTGCCCAGATCCCGGCACTGAGACGCGAATCGTCCGTTGACATCGAGACTCAAGCGACAGAGGTACCGATAGCTAGAGCTTCAACGCGCGCAAGCGCAACGCATTCGTGATGACCGAGACAGAACTGAGCGACATCGCTAGCGCGGCAACGACCGGACTGAGAAGCAATCCAAACGCAGGGTAAAACACTCCAGCAGCGATCGGAATGCCAATCGCGTTGTAGGCAAATGCGAAGGCCAGATTTTGACGGATGTTACGCATTGTCGCGCGGCTTAAGACAATGGCCCGCGCAATGCCGGCCAGATCGCCCTTCACCAAGGTAATCCCTGCACTCTGTATCGCCACTTCGGTTCCCGTTCCCATTGCAATGCCAATAGCCGCTTCCGCCAGAGCTGGAGCGTCGTTCACCCCATCTCCAGCCATGGCGAGGACGCGCCCCTCCAACGTCAGTTTTTTTACGATGCGGTTCTTTTCCTGCGGCAAAATGTCGGCTTCGACTTCTTTTATTCCGAGCTTGCGGGCGACTGCTTCCGCAGTCGTCCTGTTGTCGCCAGTCAGCATCACAATCCGTAAGCCGTAGCCTCGTAGCGTATCGAGGGCCGCTTTCGTCGTTGGCTTGACGGGGTCCTCAATGGCAATGATGCCGCACGGCTGGTTATCTACCGAGACAAACAGCACGGTCGCTCCATCGCGACGAAGCTCGTCCGCCTTCTGTCCGAGATCACCGAGATGGACGCCCAGATCCAACATCAGTTTCGCATTACCCAGCGCCACGAAGCTGTCGCCGATTTTGCCGGTGACACCCTTTCCCGTGACTGATGCAAAATCCGCTGCTTCCTGGATAGAAACTCCGCGATCCCGTGCGGCGGCGACGACGGCAGCGGCCAGAGGGTGTTCGCTGGAGCGCTCAAGACTCGCTGCCAGTCGAAGAATCGCTGAATCCGACATCTCGGCTACCGGAACGATTGCTGTCACCGTGGGCCTACCTTCCGTGAGCGTGCCGGTCTTGTCCACCACCAGGGTATCGACCTTCTCCATGCGCTCAAGCGCCTCGGCCGACTTGATCAGAACGCCAGCACCGGCGCCTTTACCGATGCCAACCCCGATTGACATTGGGGTAGCGAGGCCAAGCGCACAGGGACAAGCAATAATGAGTACGGAGACCGCCGCGATAAGTGCATAAGAAAGTGAGGGAGCGGGTCCCCATACGTTCCACGCGACGAACGTGACGGCCGCCACACCCAATACGGCCGGTACGAAATAGCCTGACACGGTGTCCGCCAGTCGCTGGATGGGCGCACGGCTGCGCTGCGCCTGCGCGACCATTGTCACGATGCGCGCCAGCATAGTGTCGGCCCCGACCTTGCGCGCGCGCATCACGAGAGAGCCAGTGCCGTTGACGGTTCCTCCTATAAGACTGTCACCGTGCTGCTTGGTAGCTGGCATGGATTCGCCGGTGACCATGGATTCATCCACGGAACCCGTCCCTTCGAGTACTTCGCCATCCACCGGCACGCCTTCCCCGGGCTTCAGCCGGAGACGGTCGCCGACCTGAATCAGCTCAACGGCCACTTCCTCATCCTCGCCGCTGGCTCTCAATCGATGCGCGGTTCCAGGCGCCAGCTTCAGCATCGCACGGATTGCGCCGCCGGTATGCTCACGGGCGCGCAGCTCAAGCACCTGGCCAAGCAACACGAGCACGGTGATGACCGACGCGGCTTCGAAGTAAGCAGGCACCGTGCCTTTCATTCCGTGGAACGAAGCGGGGAAAATTCCAGGCGCGACGGTCGCGAACACGCTGTAAAGATAAGCGGCACCCATCCCGATGGCGATCAGGCTGAACATGTTCAGCCTGCGGTGCATGACAGACGCCCAGGCACGTTCGAAAAATGGCCACCCCGCCCACAGGACGACCGGGGTAGACAGCGCAAACTGAATCCAGTTTGAGGTGCGCGGCGCGACGAACTCATACAGGCGAAGAGCGGGAATGTGGCCGCCCATTTCGAAGACGAAGACCGGCAGGGTTAGAGCCAGGCCGCCCCAGAACCGCCGCATCATCTTTGCGAGTTCGCGGTCGGGGCCGCCATCTGCCGTTGGCGTTAGCGGCTCAAGTGTCATCCCGCAGATAGGGGTAAGCAACTCGTGGCGGCCAGCCTTGAATGAACAGGCGTGACACGCCAAAGTGATTCCCACCATTTTTTGTAGCGGGAATCACTTTGGCACCAGAAGAAGAGCAGATATC
>NZ_CADIKH010000119.1 GCF_902859855.1 Paraburkholderia humisilvae | reverse complement strand
CAGCGGGAGCACCCCGAACTCGGGACGTCGCGCATAATGCAGGAACCCGTCGAGGATGCTGTTCAACTGCTCCTTCCCCCGGCGCCCCCTGAGCGCCAGATCGTGTCTGGGCATCCCCGTCTTCTGTGCCAGCAGCTCCAGCGCCACCGCTCTTCTGTCGAAGACCGGCGGCCCGGCCGCTTCAGTGCGCAGGTCGTTCATGGCGTCGCGCAGTTCGTCCAGTCGTTGCGAAGCCGGTCCATGCAGCTCGATGCCGTGGGTCTTGACCAGATGCAATCCGAACAGGATTTCCGGATCAATCAGGGGGCTGTCCGGCGAGGGCCATTGCTGCGCCAGTGCAGCGAACGCCGCTCCCAGTGCTTCGCGGGACGCATACGGCTGCGGCGGCGCTTCTCCCCGGGACAGCGCGGCTGTCTTGAGGACGGACGCCATCGAGTGCTCAAACGTGCCGAACGGGTACTGGGTATCCTGGCCGTGTGCATCCAGCCAGTCGACCACCATCCTGCGGCGCGCCGGTTGCTCCTGGGCAGCGAAACCGGGCAGCCGCATCACGGCCGCATTACTGGCCAGGTCATCCACACTCCTGCCCACCGCATTGACCAGCGCATTGCCGTCAAAATAGATACCGCTGGCATGCTCGTCGGACCCAAGATTGCCCGGCAGGAACAGGCGCTGCTGCAGGCGGTCCTTACCCAGCGCCGCAGCGAAGTCCTGATGTCGCTGGATGCTGGCCCGGCGCGAGCTGTTCACGCCATGACTGTTCGCATGAAGCGTCGAGGCTTCGTCGAACAGTTCCGGTCCGAGCAGCCCGGCAAGAAACGCGGGCGTGATGTGCACATTGGTATCAAGCACCGTGAAGATATGCTCACGCCGCGTGATGTCCACTCCATGCAGGTTCAGCACGGCTATCAGTGCCGATGTCGGCGTATCAATCCGTGAAGGTGCCCGCGCCAGATCCAGCCACGCCCCCTGCAGGCTGGTGGCTGGCATCACTGCAGGCGAGCCCGTCGCACTGCGCACCTGCCGCGCTCCGGTAATGGCCCCGGCCTTTATGCCGGCGCCATTGGCGCTGCGTGTCCCGGCGGGTATCCGCCCGGCGTCCGGAAAGAAGGCTCCATACCATCCGATGGCTTCCCTGATGCTTCTTTCCAGCTCCGGGTCAGCGGCATGTCGGGGCGAACCGGGTACAGCAGACCGGCCAGGACCGTTGCGGGCAAGCCGGCCAAGTGCTTCGATCCGGGTGTCGGGGATATTTTTTTTCTCGTTCACCTGCCTCATTGCGGGCCCGGCAGAATCGCTGGCCAGTGATCCGGATGGAGGGTATTGCCGCACCAAAGCCTGAGTAATGCTGCCAGTCATGCCTGTCCCGTGATGATCTGAAGAGGAATTTCGCCACACAGGCGCCGTGAGGGAGCGATACACGCCCCCCGGCTTCGAAGCCCGGCAGGCCGACGCTGCCATCAGCGGTGCTCACACCGTCATCGACGGGCCGCCCCGCATGGCCACGTTGGGAAACGGCACTGTTGCGCCTGCCATGAACCTGGAAGCGTCCCGCATCGCCCTGCGCCCCATGCCAAGGGCGTGGATCTTATCCCGCTCCCCCTGCGCGCTCAAGCAGGCTGCCCAGTCCCTTTTCGTATTCGGGCGGGAATTTTGCGCATCCGTTCCCGCATCTAAACCTGTGTCTATCGGTATGCAGGTGCAACATTCCCGCGAGCCCTAGTCGAACAAAGTGCAGAGGCCATTTCCAACTGCAATCAAAGTTGTATGACATTGACCGCGGATTTCGGACCCCTTATGAGCCACTGTTTCGGCGTTACGCCGCCAAGGCCCATGTTGGAGCGCTCGTGATTGTATTGCCACATCCATTCGGTCGCGAAGTGCTGCACGTGAACCGGCCGGCCCTAGCCACATTGTGGAGTGAGGGGCAGGATCTGGCGAACGAGTCGCTACGGGCAGTGCAGTCAGTCTGGGAGGCCGAGCAGGCAGAGACGGACACGCTTCGGGCCGAGCTGGCCAGCGCGTATGAACGGGCGGGCCGGCGAGCTCGAGTCGGCACAGGCGCGCGTCACCGAGCTTGAACAGCAGGCCCGGGAGGTCGCCACGGTCGCTGCAACGGAACTGGCTACCGTGCGTGCTGAGCTGACGTCAGCAACAACGCATGCAGAACGCGCTAAGGCCAGGGTGGAGGAAATCGAGCACCGCGCCGGCGAACTCCGCGCGGAGCTGGACCGGGTTCATGCGGACATAGAGCGCCTGCAGACCGAACTGGCTGCCGTAAGGCACGCCTTACGGCCGGCAGATAGGGGGTGCCGCTACTCATTCTCGCGCACCGTCACCGTCCAACAATTCCTCGTTTCTTAGATGGTCTGCATGTAGCTTTTAAACTACAATTGCAGCCATGACAGAACTTCTCCGATATCGACGCGAGGATGGCCGCGGGCCGTTCACAGAGTGGCTCGACACGGTGCGCGATAAGGTGGCCCAAGCGCGCATCCGCGTCCGGCTCCGTTAAGTACAGGCCGGCAACTTCGGCGACAGCGAGCCGGTCGACGAAGGCGTCATCGAACTGCGCGTGCAAATCGGCGCCGGCTACCGCGTGTATTGCGGCCGGCATGGCAAGACCATCGTGCTGCTGTTGTGCGGCGGAGACAAAGGCAGCCGGTCGGCGAACATTAAGCGAGCCAAGGCGTTGTGGTCGGAATGGAAAAGGGCAAGCATGAGCAAGCTCAAAGGCGTGGTGTCGCACCACGAAACAGAAGTCGCCGAATTGCGCGCTGACCGCGGGCTGGCGGTCGAGTACCTAAAGGCAGCGATGGAATCGCTAGACAACCCGGACGACCGCGCGGAGGGCCTGCTGGCCCTGCGCACCGTGGCGGAAGCCTATGGCGGGCTCGGCGCGGTGGCGGCCGAGGCCCGCATCAGTCGTGAATCGCTGTACCGGGCACTGTCGCCCAAGGGGAACCCCACGCTCAAGACGTTGTTGGCTGTGCTGAAGACGGTCGGTATGCGACTTTCAGTCGAACCTGAGCAGCACGCTCACGCCTGATCGAGCCCCCCCTGCCAGCGACGCCAGCACCTTGGCGCGGAACCATTGGTCATATGCCTCGAGCTCTTCGACCGTGGCAAACTCCGATTCGATGGGAGAAAGGGCGGTAACCGTGCCAGTCAATATAGCGCTTGACGGGACAGCAGTCGTGATGGGAGATGGTACGCGCAAGGAAAGTGAAGTCCCCCGTCGTAATACCCATTGGGCCCCACCGCGTTTCACCATCGCTGCTCCTGCCACCAGCGCCAGCCGTAGCACACGAGCAGAATTCCCAGAAGTACGCCCAGCTTGGTGTACCAGGCAGCCCACCACACGACATGATTGGGATCCCCATGGAACCGCTCAAACAGGGCGCTGGACCAATAGCTTAACGCGGGCCAGAAACAGGCCCAAAGGCCCGCGAGGGCTGCCGGCAGGAGGTCAGCCGGTTCGAAGAACTGCAGTTTCAGCAAACCCCAGACGCACAGCCCCCACAGGATCAGGCTGCTCAGTACTTTACCGCCGGAGTTCAGGTCCAGGCTGAGCGTTTGAGAAAACACCCAGACAATCCCGAGTAGCAGGGCGGCGATGCCAAAGGTCGCGACCATGCCGGCAGCGGCAAGATCGTTCTCATTTCTTCGGTTCATGCGACTTCTTCCAACAGGTCAGTGATCAACATACAGCCTGTTTTCGTGTTCCGATCGAGGAAATGTCCCAGCCAAAACAGGTATTGGCTCGAAATTTCCAACAGGGCTCCGTTGAACCGGAACAACGCAACGGGCTGGGGGAGGGTTTCTTACAGAGGCACATTCCGGGCGATGCGAATCATCCCGTTCAGTTCGTTGTCGCCAGTTCCTACGAGCTGGGGGGCTATTCGATGTAGGCGCGATGGGCGCAATTTGTTTAAATCCATCGACAGCGCCTGCTCCATGATGGCGTGGGCCAGGCGTCCCGTCGCGTTGGACCATAGCTGATCGGCAGCGGAGAACTGGGCGTGAAGATTCTGTTCAGGAATGTCTGGCATATCGTTTTTCCAAAAGTGTTCGACGCAACGCTGTCGTTACGTGTAGTGAAAAATCAATGCCATTAATCAGGGTGGCGAAGTTAATCAGGAAATAATGTGAATATCAGACAGAAGCGGGGACGCAGGCAGGATCGACAGGGCCTGCGCACGGCTGGTCCTCACCTCTTGCGCCGGCGGGTGACGGGACTCTGATTCCGGGATATATCCGTCACCCTCTTTTTCAGGATCACTTCTGGCCGGTCAACGGGTTGTATAGCCCCGCCAAGCGCAGATGGCGCGGGAAAGCAGGCTCGACGTGCACTCGCGGGCCTTTTCAGCCGCCGCCGCGCGGTCGGCCTGCTGCTGGGCGAGCCGGGCCTGCTCGGCCTGCTGCTGTCGGAACAGCGCGACCTGCTGCGGGCGGTCTCTCACCTGTTGCGCAGCCAATTGTCGCAGCTGTTCCGCGCGTTCCTTCGCCTGCTTTGCTGCGACTTCCCATTTCCGTTCGGCCTCGATCTGACGTGCCACATCGGACGGGTCGCCTGAGCTCGTGGCCGCAGGTGAAGACGCCGTGACTGATCCGGCGGTCGTGCCTTTCGACCCGAAGTACCGCGACATGGCCTCGTTCTGTCCGGCCGCTCCAGCTGTGGCAGGTGCCGGTGAATCCGGTGGCACAGTGTTGTTCTCCGGTGTCGCCGGCGCAAGGACCGTTCTTGCGGGGGCCGCCTTCCTGCCGTTGACCTGAATATCGAACTGGTGCTCGAGGTTCGCGGCAAGCGTCTCGACTTCGAGAGCCGCCCGGTACATGCCGAGAGCATCGAGCGCACCGGCCTCAAGCTGCTGGTACTCGAGACGCGGTGGCGGGGTTAACTTGAGCGCATCGAGGTAGGCTTGCCCCTCGGACCCGGCCGGGACCCTGTCGACGGGCAGTCCCCGGAAAGGTGAGCTCGCAATGAGTGCCTGCGCTTTCGCGTAAGCGTCGCGCTGGTGCTGGGTGTCGATCCTTATCTGATCGACCGACACGGTCCTGATTCCGGCGAGGCGGGTCTGCAGACGGGTCGCGGAGTCTTTCGCAAGGGATTGCACAAAGCCGGGTGAACTGGCGACGAGCCCGGGCAGATGGTTGATGCTGGCCTGCGTGGCGGCCATCGAACCCATGGTGAGCTCGTTGTACTGCACGAGGCGCCGGGTCGCCTCCCGCACCTTCACGGCCGGGTAGTGGTATGCCCAGGCGAGTCCGCCGGCGAGGGCCGCAGCGGCCACGATTGTATTGAAGGACACCCGTGGCACGTAGAAGAGTCGGCCAGGCGTCTCACGCATGGCCGGGAAATATTCACCGAAGGATCTCATGCAGCCTCTGCGAGACGGATTACATCGCGGCGCACGACATTGCCGCGATTCAGGATGGCGATGGCGGTACCGGGGCGGGCGAGTAACGTATCAATTTCGTCAGGTGACACGATCGGGGTGGGCTCCAGCGCAAGCAGGGGTTTCGAGGTGAATTGCCAGGTTTCGCCGGGTTCGACCAGGTCGTGGACATGCTGGCCCAATGCGGCGGATTTCGGTGTCCACTCGCGATGCCACAGGCCCACGGCATATGACAGGCGTGGGGTAGCCGCGTAGCGCTGCCGGTGCAAGTCGGCTTCGCGCATGGTGCGGTCGGTGCCGGAGTTGTCGTAGAGGCCGAGATCGGCCGCCGCATCGGGCAGACCGTGGTAGTTCTGTGTGGTGGCTTTCCAGATACGGCCAGCGCGGGTCGACACGTACTCGTTTGAATCGGCGGTGCGCGGAGGCAGGGCAATCAGGCTGGCGAAGTTGTTGGCGAGCTGCAGCGCGCCGTCGCGCTCGAGACGCCTGTAGAGGCCATCCAGATTCTGCGTGGCGAACAGCAGGTACAGACCTAGGCTGCGTGCGACCGGGGCAGTTTCAACGTCCGCGCGGGTGAGCAGGTTCTGGACCTCATCGGCGACCAGGAGCACGGGGGTTTGCCCTATGACCGCACGCCAGTCATCACCGCGCCGCTTGACGGCGTCATAGAGCCGACGCATGCACAGCGCGGAGATCGCAACGCCGCCCGCGCCATACTCGGATTCCGGCAGCAACAGGCCAGCCTTTGCGCCGATCAGCAAGTCCTCGACCAGCCAGCCAGATTCCTGCGTATCGCACCAGGGGCCAAGCCGCTCATGCAGGCAGATGTTGCCAAGCCAGGTGCGCACCATGTTGACGATGCTGCCGGAAGTTTTTTCCGGCATCGCGGGCAGTTCCACCGCCCAGTAGCCGACCGCCGCGCGCATGCGCCCGTCGGCCTTCTCGTACACCACTTCCAGCAGCGCGGCGCGATCGTAGGCGTCCATCGTGCAGAAGCGCAGGATTTCCGGGATCGTGAAGGAAGCCGTCGGATGCGCATGCAGCACGATTGCGGCCATGCGCAGCATGAGGCGCGCGGAGTCCGCCCAGGTTGGATCGCGATCGTCATCCGCGCCGAATACATCCGCGAGAACATCGGCGACGGCATCGGGCGACATGCCGGCAATCGCGTTGAACGCGCCATGTCCAGGGCTGATGAGCTGGAAGCCAGGCAGTTCGGCGAACTGGAGCGGGAGCGTGCCCTTGCCGTCGAGCACAAGCATGCCGCCCATGTCGCCGGCGAGCCATTCGGTCGACACGGGACGGATGACACTGGTAGTCTTGCGCGTGCCGCTTGCGCCAATGACCATCAGATGGGTGGACAAGTCATTCAGGGAAAGGCCAACCGGCAGCCCTTTCTCGCCAGGCGCGAGGGGGTCGCGACGCTGGGCAAGCAACCCGAGGCTGTAACCGATCCGGATAAACGGGGAGGTGTCATTTGTCGCGTTCTCGATCTGCTCGATGCGGGCCATTTCCAGCTGCACGAAATGCTCGCGGCCAGCCTTGTCAATCAACAGTTCCGTTCCCGTTTCGCGTACTGCCTGATCGAGCTGCAGGGCGCGGAATGCCATCGGCTCTGGCATGCGAAGAACATGACGCAGCGCGAAGAACCACATGAGCGCAACGAAAGACCATTGCACTGCCTGTTCGCCAACGGAGAGACTGTCGTTGAGACGGCTACCTGGAAAGCCCGGGAGCAGAGGGGCTAGGAGTAACAGCACTATCGCCAGCTTGGAGATGTGCCAGGGCATCTCCCTGCGCCCTTCCCTGCCGGTCAGCAAGCTAACGATTGTGGGCAGATGCATCGCGCACCAGGCAAGTACGGCCAGCCATACGGAGATCATGACCACGGCCGGCGACATGAAGGCGAGGCCGAGGGAAAACAGTGCCGCGCGCGAATTGAACCATTCCGCACGCACGGCGGAATATTCCAGATCGGTGGCCAGCACCTGACCGGCGACCGCCTGGCCTCCCGCATCCGTGACCGTTATACGCAGCCGGTCGCGCAAATCTGGCGGCGTATCCGCGTCCACAGCACGCACGACGCAGCGTGCCATGACGCCTCTAACAGAGTCGATCTCGTCCTGCCTGACGGGTGTGCGCGGCAGGCACCATTGCGCCACAACTGACTGGAAGAGGGTCGCGCCGAAAGACAGCATGAGGCCGATCCAGACGATGACCGTACAGAGGACGGGCGAGAGGTGCGCATTTGTGGAAACAGCGGAGACATTGAGCAGATAATAGGCCAGCACCAGGCTGAGCATGAACACCGCCGGCGTGACGATCCAGGACCGACGCGCCCACATGCGTTGCGCGAGAAAGACGCCGATCTGCGAGAGCGACAGTCGCTGCACGCGGCGCTCAACAGGATCACCGGAAAGACCGGTGTGTTCGTGAATGGAGCCCGTGATCCAGTACACCTGCGGATCGAGACTGTTTTTGTATTTGCGCCGGATGACCTCGCGCATCTGACGCTGTTCACGCTCGATGAGCCATGACAGGAATTTGGTTTGCGGATCGTCGAAAAAGGTACGCCATGGTGTTCTCAAGATTTTCTGAATGCCTCACTGCCAAGCCATAAAAAGCGCTGCTGTTCAGCGCCACCATCCTTTCCTTCCATCCGGGTTCTGGCATCGATCAGGATGCCGAAAATCACGGCCCGGTCCAGCTCCGCTCAGGCCGGCCTTGATGACGAGGCCGCCAAGTTCGATCTTGTGCCGGGCGTCCTCCTTTCTCATCAGCATCCGGATACGTGCGAGGGCCCGTTCAGCTTTCGCCAGTCGCCGGCGGGCGAGGTGCGCCGCTGATGGTGCCCTTTGCACGAAACCTGGACGCGATGGCGTCGAACTCCCCGAGCAGCTGCACATCGCTTATCTCAAGCTCCGCCAGTCCGGCTTTCACCGCGAGCCGGCCGATTCTTGCGGTGGCCGTATCTTCGAGGCTGGCCAGCCGTTGCTTTGCCTGCTCAAGCTCGGCCAGCGCTTCGGCGCGCCGATCCCTGAATGTTTTTCTTACAATACGTAGTCCGGAATAACAGAGGTAAAAAGGGAGGCAGGGCGCGCATCCTACCGCAATCATTTCTGCCAGATCAAGCATGCGATTTCGCATGCGAAAAGGAATGATTGACGCGGCCAGTACGGCCACATAAAAATCGAAAGCAGTGCGAAGTTAAAACTTACGAAAACTTTTCGAGTTTGCGTGCGACTGTGGCAGTGCCCGAGCAAGCGAACGGCAAAATCAACCGCATTGCCTCATGGCGATACAAGCAGGGCCGCCGTAGTCCAATACGTAGTGAACACGCAGGAAAGGAATTGCCACGGCCTATCACGTAATCTCAGCGTATATAGCCGGAGCAAGGGGCACTCAGCCGTTGCGGGGGCAGCCTACCGCGCCGGATCCGAATTGAGGGATGAGCGTACCGGAGAAGTTCACGACTGCACGGGCAAGCACGGTGTCGAGCACAGCGAGATCATGTTACCAGCCGATGCGCCGGAATAGGCGCGTGACCGGTCCGCGTTGTGGAACGCGGCGGAGACGGCTGAGAGGCGCTCGAACAGCACGATCGACCGGGAGTTCAAGGTGGCCTTTCCGACGCAGCTCAGCTTTGAGGAGCGGCGCGAAATGGCGCGGGCCTTCTCCAGTGAAATCGTGGAGCGGCATCACGTCGCCGTCGACTCGTTCGCGATACCGCTGCTGTATGCGTTACCCACCGACGCTACGGTATCCTGTCCGCCGTCGTTCGGGTTCGCTCCGCTCCCGGCTTCCAGTGCTGGCCAGCCGGGATGACGGGGTGCCGTCCTACCACTGGTACCCGGCGCTAACTGCTACCCCATACGCGCCGCGCGTGTTCGTCGACACCGCCCCCTTGTATACCCAGCGGTCGCTCTCGGTCACATGCGAGAGGCCCAGCGCCTGGCCAGACTGGCCCTGGTACACGGCGCCCCCCAGCGACACCATGCTCCTGCCCGGCGTCGTGGGTTGTGGCAGGTTCGCCACCGCCATTGCCGATGCCGAACCAGCGTTGGCATCACGGCGGTCGGAATCAATCCGGTTGTTCACGTCGTTGATGCGCTGGTCCGTGTAGCTGTTGGCCTGCCCGACGCCCTGCGTCACGCTCTGGTTGAGCTGCTGCACGTTCACCGCGTCGGTTGCCTGCGTGCCCGCCGCCACGTTCGTGATCTGCCGCTCCGCGCCTGGCGCGCCCACGCTCACCACGTTGCTGCG
>NZ_CADIKH010000118.1 GCF_902859855.1 Paraburkholderia humisilvae | reverse complement strand
CCCCTCCAGCATCCGGTCAATAGTGGCATCCTGCCGTGGTCCCGGGCAAGCTCCTGAATTGTGCGAGTGCCACAAACGGATATTGTCATTTAACAGCGCGATTATTTGGGGTACCGGTTCAAACCAGTACCGCACCATTATGTTTTTCTAACCCGCATAAGTGGACAATACAGCCTCGTTCTGATAAAGGTCTGGCACGCCATGTTTAAGGAAACACATAGCGATGCTCTCTTTGATTGTTTCTGGGTATCCGTCGCGCTTTCGGGCCAGACATGGATTCGCTCCGTAGGATGGTCCGCGACAAGCTCAGTGGGCACCACACCACATCCTTTAGACGACGGTTGCCTTGTCGGGCGACTATGGCAAAAAGATGTAAATCACCGCTTAGCGACAGCACGTCCGGCACTTCCAGCATCAGCCAGTTTTTCGCATCTAACATCACGTCGATCACTCAACCAACCTGAAATAGTGACACGCGCTAACTGCCTGCCGCAGTGAGACAGGCCAGGTCATCTATGTTGGTCGGGCCACCGCGGAGACTTAGACCGGTCCATGCAAAAAAAACAATCCGCCAGCAAGCTTTCCAGCCGACAAAGCATCGCACGCAAAGCCTTTACAGCGCTCGAGCACTTTCTGCGTGTCGAGGCTGCCAGTGGCATCTTGTTGATGGCGTCCGCAGCGATAGCACTAGTCTGGGGGAACTCCTCCTTTGCACCCGGGTATCAAAAAATATGGGAACTCCCCCTAACCATTGGAGCTGGCGAGTTCGTCTTCACAAGGTCTCTGCACTTCTGGATCAACGATGCGCTCATGACGGTCTTCTTCCTTGTAGTCGGCATGGAGATACGGCGGGAAATCCACGAGGGCTCGCTAAGCGATATCCGGCAGGCTGTCTTACCACTTGCAGCAGCCATAGGCGGCGTCGCAGCGCCCGCGTTGATCTATATCGCAGCAAATCACACATCCGACACTCTGCGCGGCTGGGCCGTCCCGACCGCCACCGATATTGCATTCGCCGTCGGAGTGCTTGCCTTGCTCGGACGATCCGTCCCGAGTAGCGTACGGATCTTTCTGTTGACGCTCGCGATCGTTGACGACATTATCGCCGTTTTGATCATTGCCTTTTTTTATTCCTCGGGTCTGAATTACGACGGATTCATCGTCGCCGCAGCCGGCATCGCAGTCGTATTCTTGATGCAGCGGTTGAACATTGGCACGGCACCGGCGTACATTGCTCCTGGCGTGGTCATCTGGACTGGACTGCTCATTAGCGGCGCACATCCGACGCTTGCCGGGATAGCACTTGGCCTCATGGTGCCTGTCACGCCAAGATACACGCGGGAACGTGTAGTGGCCGAACTATCGCGCGCGACGAATGATCTCGTGGCGCCAGATGTTGCGCTGGTCGGCGATGTCGACCATCTGACCAGGCCCCTGCAGACGCTTCGACTCGCACAACGTGGACTACTGCCCCCGGTGCTTAGGGTTCAGCACGCGCTTCATCCTTGGGTCGCTTTCGGCGTCATGCCGCTTTTTGCTCTCGCCAACGCAGGAGTGACGCTACGCGGCATTGACCTTTCACGATCGGAAATGCTCTCGCTCATGGCTGGAATCACCGTTGCCTTAACGGTGGGCAAGCCACTCGGCGTCTTCTGCGTCACGTGGCTACTAATAAAGCTAAAGCTTTGCCGGTTGCCAGACGGTATCTCCTGGGGTGGCGTCAGGCTAATCGCGCTGCTTGCTGGCATTGGATTTACCATGTCCATCTTCATCGCGACGCTGGCCTTTAAAGAAGAGATCGCATTGAACGTGGCCAAGCTTGCCGTGCTTCTGGGTTCGCTCACCGCTGGTATTCTCGGCCTGGCATTGGGAGCGCTTCAATCGAGGCGCCGAAAAAAATAACCCCTCCACGGGGCGCGGCATGGTATTCGGACGACCGACAAGCGAAAATCCGACTCACCCGATGTGGCCTCGCGCATTGGAAATTCACAAACCTCGCCTCAAGCGCGACCGTGGGCGCTGACCCGACGCAAACTATATTGATTCGTTTTCGCGGCACGTTGTCGCCCCGCCCTCGCTACTCCGTCGGCAATCGCTTAAAAGCGCCACAATGATTTCAGGCAACGCTCAACAAGCATTGAAGTACCGGTCGAAATTCGCGCCAGCGGGATGCGGGCGAACACATAGACGCTGAAAAACGCGGCTCGGTCGAGCAACCCCACACCATGTCGCTCTGAGGCATTGAAACAATATTTTCAATTGCTAACAGAGTTCATCCTCGTACGGGTTAGACTCCACCTCCCACTTGACTACGGCCTTCCGACAGATCGAATCGAGGCGCCCCGATAATGTCCAGGATGACACACATACTCATTTTCGGCATCTCAATCTTCCTCGCAACCAGCAAAGCGTTCGCCATCGATACAAGCGCTTACGATCAGTGTATGCTGCAGGTCCTTCGCACCAGCCGTAGCGAAGCAGCGACGCATCTGATGCAGCGTTCCTGTTACGCGCTATATCAAAATGGGCCATTGCTTTTGCCGCGTGAACAAGCCTACCACTCCTGCATTCTTCAGTCGTTGCCGTGGGTAAAGGAGCCTTCAGCGATAGTGCAGATAGTCTCGATTTGTTCGCGTCAACGACAAATGTAGAAGCGTAAGAGCGTACAACCTCGCGTGTCACGCTTTGCCGTGCGAGGTCCGGGAGGCGGGTAGCCATAGAAGCGAGTATGCAGGTCGCGAAAGCGCGCTCGAAAGACGACAAAAAAACTGATGTGTGCGCGCAATGGCGCCTACCGACCGTGTGCCAACTCCCTGCGAACAATTGAGACATTGATGGCGGAGCGTCTGGACGGCTCAGCGATTTGGTGGGCACGCTTGGCGCAGAGCGGTGCTGAGCTGGGTGGCATCGGCAAGTTCCCCGTACAGCTTGACGACAACGCGCCGGAGAATACAGTGCGTAACTGCGCGCTGAGGCAGCCCTAAGCGCTGCTTGGACGTCAGTTGACCGCGCTTGACGGCAAGCCCTTAGCCAGCGTTCCGCCGCCCCTCCGGAAAAGGTGGTTCGTCCACCGATCGAGTCGAGTTTCGATCGGTGGACGAACAGTGTTGAAACATGCTGAGACGGCGGAAAAACCCGATGGAAATGTCGGCCGCTCGAGCGTTGTTCAAATCGATCTGTCAGCAAGTACGGGCGGTGCTGAACTGAAAACCCCCCATGCTTGCGCTGGAAAGCAGGCTGACCTTGTACGCAACCAGACCGCTGCTTGCCGCAGGCGAAAGCCTCACACACCGGCGAGAACTAAAAATCATAGTGGACGCATGTGACCACGCGCGAGTAGCACCACACGCCGCGAGACGGGCCCGCAATGCCGGGCTAACCCTGCTGCATGCCGTTCCACCGCCTGCATGGCGGCATTTTCGATGCATTGAGCTTCTAACATCCACAATCACTCGGGGAAACAAGCGGAACACCCGGCTCGCAATGGCTCTCGGGAAGACGCTGACAAAGACTGTTCTGAAACGGAATCGTAGCGATCCTGACCATTGCCGCGCAGCGCAAAGTTGTGATGGCGGTACATCGGCTCGCCGCAGTGATTTTCATGGATGATTGTGACGCCGTAAAGTGGTGCGGTCTCGCTCGATCATGTCAGGATGCGGCTTTACTCATAAGTCGGAAACATACCGGACAGATGGGTGCCTGAAGAAGGAGCGCACGAGCGTGGGATTCCGTCCAGGTGCTTGCAACGTAGTCCCTGACGACAACTTTCTTATGCGCGGGTAATCCGTCGACGATCAGATGAACCGCCTTCTTGCGATTGAACATCAGCTGCCTAGACAGCGTCACGAACAACTCACCGCTGAGCCCACCTTCGCACATTGCAAACCCGAACGCCCCACTCGGGTTGACGGCGCACGCCGCACTCATGCCCCGCCTCTGGCACGGGCGTTCAACGACTGGCGTTTCGCCCCGTTGCGCTCAGGTCCTGTCGTGCACCGGGTCGGCCCGAAAGCCGGATTTGTCCGGGAAGAGGATGTCGGCACTTTCCTCGCTTGCCTGCCTGACAATTGCCGGATACGTGTCGCGCTGCCAGCGCCCGATTGCCTCCGGATCCCGCTGGCATGCGCGCTGCAACGGCTTTTGTGGCGTCAGGTTCAAGCACGCAAGCATCGCGCCGATCGAGGCAAGGCTCAACGTGACACCGAACTTCCACTGCACCAGTTTGCGAACGAGGTCGCGCATCCACAGACCGAAGTCAAATCCATGCTGCACTGGACTCCTGCCATTGATCCAGCGCAGCACCTGCCGTTCCTGTGCCTGTGTAAGCTTGCGAGGGCGGCCCGTGCCTTTCGTCGGGAGCAGCACACACACACCCCACGGCACGCGACCGCGCGCCTGAGCCCGGATCCTGAACGCCCAAGAGCGATGCATTCCAAACGAGGCCGCAACATTGTTCGGATGTTCTCCCTCAGCCATGCGTCGAACTGCCAGGATGCGCATCTCCTTTAACGTGTTGTGAGCCAGGCTCCGGCCGTCTCGTTTCGTCAGCGATCCTCTCCGTAACACTCGCCCAAGCACAGACAATATGCCCTCTAAATTTCTGACTTATGAGTAATGCATTACCGCTCAGGATAAATACGATCCAACAACATACAATTATATTGGCCAAATGGGCGCCTAATAGCGAGGATCAATACATAGCATAAAAAATAAAAATATAATATCGGCACGAAACAGCGTGCGCGTACGGTTCGATCCTTGTTACACTTCGAAACGAAGGCAAGTCTAACGACACTTTGCGGCTGTCGCTGCATTTCAGCTCATAAGGGACGTTTCATACTGACTCCAGCTAACGTCTTGTTTCGATATTCGACTCCATGTCAATACGATCAATCATCCGCCATGACTGCTATCTTGTCCCCCAAACTTCGAATCTACCGAGTAACGCTCCTCGTTAGTCGGAGGGCTGTCGGAAATTCAGCCGCGCTTGCCGAAGCGATCGTCGTTGATGGCGCTGCAGTCTGCCCTTGCGAAGGCCGCGGCATGCTCCGCTTAAGGATGTCGTAATCATGCGACAGACGCGCAGTCGTCTGGCGCATGGTAGGCACATGCCCGCCGCCATTCGTTCCAAGCTTCTGCCACTGTGAAGCCCCTCAACCCGGCCCTCAACGAACGTACGTCCAGATTCCCGAGATTTCGCGTGCGACTTCGTCATGTCGGGCTCCAGAGTTGTCGGAAAAGTCGACACTGCTTACCGCGCGCATCTGGTTTGCGCTCCTTATGCGATCGTTAACGGAGAATACGTAAATGACAAAGCTACGAGCATTGCGGATCGGCATCACTATCGGCCTCCGCAGTGAATCGGAAAGCATATGGGTTAACGGCATCAAGCAGAATGCACTGTACCTGGCAAAGCTCTTTCAACACTCCCCTCTCGGTCATTCGGTAATGCTGGTCAACACGACTACAGTTGCGTTGACCGACGCGTTACCATGGGATACCAAGCGCTTTCCGGCACGCAGGTTCGACGACGTGAAAGACGCTCTCGACGTGCTAATTGAGCTCGGCGGACAAATCAGCGACGAGCAGACCCGCTACCTGAAGGCCCGTGGAACAAAGCTCATCAGCTACTGCTGCGGTCCTGAATACGTGCAAATGATCGAGGCCATGATCTTTCGCCGTGTGAGTGGCCCAGTGTTCATCAACCAGCAATACGACGCCATCTGGGTCATTCCGCAGGTTATGGAAACGAGCGCTCATTTCTTTAGCACTTTGCGGCGCTTGCCTGTGCGAGAAGTACCTTTCGTATGGGATCCGATGTGTCTTCAAGCAAGTACTCGACGCCTGCCGTTCGAGGGCGAATACCGTCCGGGCGGATACGCGAACCCACGCACTGGTCGACGCCCAAAGCGATTGGCGGTAATGGAACCAAACATAGATGTCCTCAAGTTTTGTCTGTATCCTCTGCTGATCGCTGAGCAGGCATTTCGGATCGAAGGTGGTGACGCGATCGTCCATCTTCACGTGACAAACGCCGACCATCTGGCCCGCCACAGTCCGGAGTTCATAAGTATCGTAAAGGATCTCGATATAGTCCGAATGGGAAAAGCAAGCTTTGTGGGTCGATACGACACACCACATTTCCTGTCCGAACACACGGATATCGTAATTTCTCATCAGTGGGGCCTTGCGCTCAACTACTTCCATTTCGAAGTGTGCTGGAACGGCTTCGCGTTCATTCATAATGCGCACCTATGCCGGGAATTGGGTTATTTCTACGAGGGCAACGATATCGAGACGGGCGTGCGCCAGTTGCTCCACGCGATCCGTCACCACGATAACGACTGGCAGGGCTATCGCGCGAAGCAACGCAAGGCTATCCTACGTTTCCTTGCGAGTAACCTGGGCCTGATCTCACAATACGACGAGCTCCTTGCAGACGTGTGCAACCCATAGTCCGGAGCTTGAACGGTTCCGGTGAGTTCAGAATCAGCATAAAGAACGCTGTAACCAGAAGTAAGCCTTGCGCCGAAATACCGCTGGCCTGTTATCCCGTCCCGAATGGTTGCAAGAGCGTGCGTTGCATGCACTACCTTACGTGGTTCTGTCGCGTTAAAGCGGGCGAGGTAAAATTCGAGGCGGACCAAAACGCTGCGGCCACGCGATGAAGAAGACAATGACGCCACGAAAAACGCTTGCTCCGGACATCGCCAAGATTCTTGAGTGGCTGCATTTTCTGCTGAAGTGATCCCGCTGTGCGTGCGATGGTACGTTGCCTACTCGCTGAGTTCCGCAATCTCGAGGAAATGATGGCCGGGCGCGAGATTTGTGTCGATCATTCGACGGTGCATCGCTGGGTCATCAAGGTGGTACCACTGTTCGAAAAGACATTTCGTAAGTGCCGCGCGGCCGGTCGGCAAGAGTTGGCGGGTTGATGAAACGTATAGTATGCCCAGCCAATGTGGCCCGCCCATATGGGAGTGAAGTTGCTTGAGCATGTTTGGAATGCAGGACCCGATGGAGTTGAAATCGCAGTACCGGGGCACGCCCTTTCTCTGCTGCGAGAGAAAGTGGGCCGAAGCGGCGGTGACTTGCTGACACTGGCAAGGTGACGAAGTCCGTGGTACGCCCTGTTTCTTACTCCACTCAAGGTGAAGGGTTCGTGGAAGTATCTTTACCGGGCAAGGACAAGGCGGGCAATACCGTCGATTTTCTGTTCAGAGCCAAGCGGGACGAGGCGCTGCGCGGCGCTTCTTCGAAAAGGCGATTGGTCAGAACGGCTCACCCAAGACCGCAACCATTGCGGCGCCAGTCTGGCCGCGCTTAACGCGGTGGACGTCGAGCGCGAGACGCCCATTAAGGTCGCGTCAGATCAGGTATGTGAACAACGTAATCGAGCAGGACCATCGGGCTCGCGCCAGACCTATGCTCGGATTCAAGGATTTTGACCGCGCGCGTCATTCTCAGTGGCATCGCATTGAATTGCACATGATCGGGAAAGGACAGGTGAAATGTTCGGGCAGAACTTCGCTGTCTGCCGCCCAGTAATTTTCCTCGTTGGTTTCGTAAGTCGTCCTTCGCATATCACCTTTGCCTGACCGGCTTCCCTTACCGCGACAGAACTCATCGCATGAAGTATTGTCTCCGTCGAGGTGCCTAGCGTGTTAGGAACTTTCTGCCGGACCTGCTAACCAGGCGGGATGACAAAACGCAAGCCATACCCGACGGATGTATCGGACGAGGAATGGAGCGCCGCGGCTCCATATCGAACGTTGATGAACGAAGACGCACGGCAGCGCCGATACGAACTGCGCGAAGTGTTCAACGCACTGCGCTGGATGGCGCGGGCCGGAGCTCATGGCGCATGCTGCCGAATGACTTCCCGCCGTGGGAGAGGCTCGACCAGCATCACCAGGCTGTTGATGCCCGCGCGGAAGTCGATCGGCTCGCGGCGCAGGAAGACCTTCAGATCCGCATCGAAGCTGCGCCTGTCACCGGCGCCAGCGCCAGCGTGCATCACTCGTAAAGGCAAAAAGCTAAGGTCATTCTGGCTCATCGGTTGCGTCCGCAAGTTATGGTTGCGGACGCAATCGTGGACCCTCTCAAGCTCGCAAGCTAGGTGCGGGGAAATTCGCGCTTACGTTGAATCGGTAATGGGAGACGTCCCCCCACACATGACGAAGCACCGAACGCCCGCTCTGAGGCGACCCTCTATTTCTCAGCACCTTAGGCCGAGATGCGCGGATTTGAGGAATCTCGGTCAACCCTCAACTTGGCTTCCAGTAAACCGGATCCAGATCGAATTTTCCACTCCCGGTAGGTCCGGAATAGTGCTTGTTGTCCGGGTCACTCCCCACGAATCGATCCGATTCGTGGGCTCTTGCTCTTCCAAAGGCCGGTTGTTCGACAGCGCCGGGAAACAATGCGGCGAGGTAATCATCCTGGAGGGATACGTACCTGTCCAGTTCAACGTAGTTCGCAACATTGTTTTTCTCCACGTGAGCTTTTACTGCGGATGTCATAACGAGATAAGTCTGCCGTTGTGGCACCTTGGCATCAGCTTCTCTCAATATTCTCTGCGTGAAGTACTCAACTGCGCCGCGTTCACCCAACCCGAATTGCCGCACAGTGTGCGCGACAGAACGATCAACGCCGGCTTCATTCCAAAACGCCAGATCGGGATCTTTCAAACCAGTCAACAGATGAGTCATTTCGTGCACTAGTGCTACCTTAGAATCTATGTCAACAAATTCCCCATTCTTTGATAAAAATTTCGCCGGATAATCTACAGCCATGTCAGGATGTGGCGCATACATTTCTCTTAAATCATTCGAGACCTCATATTTAATGTCATCCCGCTCCCCCATTGCTAATAGCCATCGCTGGATCGGATCAATCCTCGAACTATCCGCAGCAAAGTTATAGAGACTTCTGAATGTTTCGGATTTGTCGTACAGGCGAGTAAAGTACTCTTTGAGTTCAGTGTGTGTTTCCTCCGAGGGAATGTATGTTCCGTCGGGCTGCTGAGCACTCACATCGAAATACTCGTCGAATCCTTGTGCGAAACCTTCTCTGCGAGTGACATCCTTCGCGCACTCCGACAGAAATTTCCTCACTTCCGAGACGGTTTCCGTCTCGGAAACAGGCAAAGGCCGCTCATTGTTCAATCCAAATTGTCGGACTCGATTAGCATTTGCATATGCCTGAGGGACCGGCAGGTCTACCTGCTTTGCAGCGTCAGCGTCCATGACCCGAAGAACCGGTTCAGGCGCCCCACCTTTCAGACCCGGAGCATTCCGGGCCTGCTGCCACTGGCCATCCCGGTTTTCCAGACGGACTGTCCGCTCCCGTGCATTGCCAGTGGCATCCACCGGATTCCATACCACATACCCTTCCGTCGACGCGGCTTCGTCTTTTGCAACCCGGTACAGCTTCGCTCCGATCTGCGCGTAGTGCGCCAGCGTTTGCGGATCCTGCCATGTCCCGCCCTCCGCGCGACGCATCGCCACTGGCCGCTTATCCTCCGGTACCGGCGTGAGCCGTTCGAGCAGTTGATGCATCTCCGCGCCTGAAGGGGCTGCGCCGTCACTGGCTGCGAGCAGTCCATAGGGGTCGCCCACGCTGCCGTGTTCCCCGGCCTTGTCCGTCAGCATCAGTGCGCGGTCATCCATTCCCAGGTCTCTCAGCGCACCCAGACTGTGCTGCGCCTGCATTCGCACGGCTGCTGGCACTTCATGGTGGGAGAAAGTGCGGGAGGCA
>NZ_CADIKH010000117.1 GCF_902859855.1 Paraburkholderia humisilvae | reverse complement strand
CCAGCTCGACCATGTGCGCCCGGAACTCCGCCGGGTACGCGATACGATGCTTGCCCATTTCGACACTCCTCCTTCTGTTCAAAAGGATAGGTGTCCGTTTTCGCGGGTCAACCTCATTCGGTGCAGACACGCAACACGCGGC
Organism: Paraburkholderia humisilvae; assembly: GCF_902859855.1. Classification (GTDB taxonomy): domain Bacteria; phylum Pseudomonadota; class Gammaproteobacteria; order Burkholderiales; family Burkholderiaceae; genus Paraburkholderia; species Paraburkholderia humisilvae. Next base: position 9,825 of record NZ_CADIKH010000117.1, on the reverse strand, counting down.
TTGCCGCCGTGCATGCCTTCTTCCGGTTCGTCGCGTTCAGCGAGCCTGCGTTGTTTCTGCAGTGTCAGCGCATTCTTGCAATTCCATCTAAACACTGCGAGCACGGCGCTGTTGAGTTTCTGACTGAAAGCGAGGCCGCCGCTCTGGTAGGGGCGCCTGACGTACGAACGTGGATCGGCAACCGCGACCGAACGCTGCTTCTTGTAGCGGTTCAAACGGGTCTGCGCAACAGCGAATTGACCACAATTCGGCGTCAGGATGTGATGCTCGGTACAGGCGCCCACGTCCGTTGCCTTGGCAAAGGCAGAAAGATGAGATGCACTCCGCTGCGACCGGATGTCGTTTCCGTCCTGAAAGAATGGCTGTTGTATCAACCAGACGAACCAGGTGATCCGGTCTTCCCCAGTTCGCGCGGTGGTCATCTCAGTGCCGATGCTCTTCAGCGACTCGTGTCGCGCAACGCCGAAATCGCGCGTCTCTCGTGCCCCTCGCTGACGAAAAAATCAATAACGCCTCACACGCTTCGGCACACGGCCGCGATGAGCCTGATGCATCACGGCGTCGACCTAACCGTGATCGCGCTCTGGCTCGGTCACGAGTCCTGCGAGACTACTCAGATCTACTTGCACGCCGACATGCAACTCAAGGAACGCGCGCTCGCGCACGCCACGGCGAGCGGCGTCGCGCCAACACGCTACAAACCTCCAGATCCGCTGCTCGCGTTCCTGGAGTCTCTCTGATAATGCCGGCAATCCGAGCGACCGGGAACAGAGATCCGCCCAACCGTTGTGTGCGTGGATTCATGACGCGGCATAATCGGGTGCGGCATAACGCTATCGAGCGTGACATCAGGCCGTTTTGTACCGGCAGGTCCTCCTGGCTGTTTAGCAACAGCGTTGCCGGCGCGAAGGCGAGCGCGATGGTCTACAGCCTCATGCTCACGTGTCGGGCCTGCAACGTCGAACCCCATGCATACCTCCTGCACGTGCTCACCGAACTGCCACAACGTGCACCGGATGCCGACGTCACCGACCTCCTGCCGTTCAACTTCGCCAAACAGAAAAGTAAGGCGATGCAACCCTGAGCGACTTCGCGACAGGCTGACCGCATTTGCCCCGAAGTTACCCGGTAACGTCGGGGTCAGGCTATCACTCGCTGCCGAAGTGGGCGTCCCATTGCGGCGAGTCGGGATCAAGCCGGCGCACGATCGCGTCGTCCGCTCGCGTGCTCAACCGTTCCAGCATCTGACGCCTGATCACCACATAGCGCCGCGCCAGGCGAGCCAATGCAAGCTCGGCTTCGGTACTCACCCACATATCGAGCCGCCGATCTCCGTTGCCGCTCTCGCCCGCCGTGGCTCGCCTTGCCCGATACGCTGCTTGCCGTTGTGCCGTCGTCAATGCCATCTCACACTCTCCATTCTCGTTACCCGTCACTCACTCCTGACACCAGGTTACCCGGTAACGGAATGCCTGCCGATGTGTGCTCAATTTACCGCTTACCAAACAACGCCAGGGCCGGCATCGCTGGGAGGTCGAGTGCACGCATGCCTGGTTTGCCGGCTTTGGCAAGCTGCGCATTCGCTTCGAGCGGCGTCTGGACATTCATACTGCGTTGCTTTCCCTGCCTGCTGCCATCAGCTGTTCACGCTTCGTGGAAGGCTTGTGTTAGATGGTATGGACACCTCCCCTGCGTATTCCACGCCAAACCGAACGCTGATTCCACGGCAGACCGATCAGGAATTCCACGACTGCCCGAACGCGAATTCCACGCGTAACCGAGAAGTAAGCAGGGAGGACGGCGACGCGGATAACCATGACACACTCGACGATTTTGTCGGGCGGACCGAATGTCAAATAAAACGTTACCCATGCGTCAAATCAAGGAGTGCTGCGCCCGCGCTTCATGTGTGAACGAGGACAGGCGCGAGATCGCGACAACGATCGGCGCGTCGAGCGCGACGGTCTGGGACTACCTGGATCGTGCCCGGCGGGCGCAACTGGACTTTGCCAAGGCGATGACGATAGAAGATGCGGCGCTCGAGGCGCTGTGATTTCCGCCCCCGTCGTTGGCCCGAACACGCCCGATGCCCAACTGGCCGCTGGTGCATCGCGAGCTCGGCAGGAAAGACGTTGGACCTGCTGCGGAACGAGTACAAGGCCCAGGAGCCCGAAGGTTATGGCTACAGCTGGTTCTGCGAGCACTACGAGCGCTGGGCGGCGCCCCTGCCGGTCAAGCTTCACCAGGCACACACGCCCGGCGAGAAGCTGTTCATCGACTACTCGGGCAACAGGCTGGGCATCGTTGATCCGCACACCGGCGAGATTCGCGAGGCGGAGTTGTTCGTCGCGACGCCTAGCGCATCGGACTACACATATGCCGAAGTCACCTGGACCCAGCAGCTCGAAGACTGGATCGGCTCGCATGTGCGCGCCTTGAACTTCATCGGCGCCTGCGTCGAGATCCTGGTGCCCGACAACCTGAAGTCAGGCGTGCACAAGGCTGACTTCTACGATCCCATTCTGAACCGCACCTATGGCGAGATGGCCGCCCTTTACTCCATGGCGATCATCTCGGTACGCAAACGTCGGCCGCGCGACAAGGTTAAGTCGAGCAGTCGGTGCTGCTGGCACAGCGCTGGGTACTGGCGCGTCTGCGCAACCAGCGGCTGTTCAGTCTTGAGGAGGCCAATCGTGCGATCGCCGCGCTGCTCGTTGAACGGAACAGCAGGCCGTTCAGGAAGCTGCCGGGATATCGCCGCAGCGCGTTCGAAGAGCTCGACAGCCCGGCATTGCGGCCACTACCACAAAGGCCTTATCAGTACGCACAGGGGAAACTTGCCCGCGTGGGCATTGACTACCACGCCGCGCTCGACAGGCACTTCTACTCCGTCTCGTGCCGCCATGCACGCGAGCAGGTCGATGCGCGTAGTACGAAGACCACCGTCGACATCTTCCTGCGTGGCCAGTGTATCGCCGTGCACATGTCGCCCAATCACCGCGCCGCCACTACCGAGTGGAATCCGCAACAGCAGATCAGTTGGGCAACCGACATCGGCCCGCACACCGCGGCGGTTATCGAATACCTGCTGGGCGGCCGCCGAGGATCCACGCGTAGCAACGAACACCCAGAGAGAGATATATGGTTGAACCAACTTCAATCGAGCATCAACGCCTCTGGCCAAATCTGACGGCTTTGCGTTGACGTACGCAAACGTCCGGATCTTGAACAATCGTGACGTTTCTGGCCGCGTGGCGCGTCGCTCAGGCGTCGAGAATGCCGGCCGCGACGAATCCACCGTCCACAGCGAGTGTCTGGCCAGTCACATACGATGCGTCCTCGGAGGCGAAGAAGGCTACCGCAGCCGCAATCTCGTCCGGTACCCCATAGCGTTTCATGGGGATCTGCCTCAGGTAAGCTTGACGCGCTTCGTTCGAGTGTACGCTTGTCATAGGCGTGTGGACCGGCCCGGGGGCCACGGAGTTCGCCGTGATGCCAAACGGTGCGAGCTCTACGGCCATCTGTCGAGTCAGGCCCATCAGCGCGGTCTTCGACGTTCCATATCCGGTGCGTCCCGCACCGGCCCGAATGCCGCTGATCGACGCGATGTTGACCACGCGGCCCCAACCATTCCCGATCATTCGCTGGGCAGCTTGCTGCGCGAGCAACAATGGCCCTGTGACGTTGATCTCCATAATACGACGCCACTCGTCGAGCGGGAAATTGCCAAACGGATGCAGGCTCGCCACACCCGCGTTGTTCACCAGCACGTCGCAGCGCCCGAATCGCTCATCGATGGCGCGAAAGAATTCGTTGATCGACGCACTGCTCCCCACGTCGAGCGCAAGTGCCGCGGCTGGACGGAAGTGCTCGCTGATACGAGCGCTCACTGCCGCGACCGTCTTCATGCCGCGCCCCGCCAAGACCACATCGAAACCATCGCGCGCCAGGCGCCTCGCAACCGACGAGCCAATGCCGCCAGCCGCTCCCGTCACCACTGCCACGCGCCCATTCGAAACGTTTGTTGCTTGCATAATCGATTGATTCCCTTACCGGCCAGAGTCTCCCTACGGGAGTACAGTCTGGCTATGTTGTAGGCCGCTAGTCTCCACCCATTGCGGGCATGCACGCAGGGCTCCGGTCTCGTACGATATCTATGGGCGACAGCAGGCCGAGACACAGCAGTGCGATGCGGGCGCCTTCCCGAACCGCACGGGAGAACGAGAAGTGTGTCAGCCGGGCGATATCTAGGCCCCGCTGGGGTCTGATGGCTCGGAGTTGATCTTGGTCATGCCGTCGCAAACGAAAATAATCTTGAGCGTCATAAAATAACAAATCGGCGGCACATTCGCGCGCCCGTCACCGCAACACCACTTGCGGATCCGAAAGCGGTCATCATGGCATCGACAATTCTGGAAGGGTGCGGTGAAATCATGAAAGCATCGTGCAGATATAGTCATCCTCGAGGCAAGTTACTGATCGGTGCATCAAATAGTACGCAGTAGCTTACGCGACATACCGTACGTGCTTTTCCTTGAACAGGGTCCGAACTCCTGTTTCAGGTTCTGATAATCGCGCCCGATACGTCAACGCATCTTTGCCACGAACACAAGCTGCTCAATTGTCGCCTCCCGGGGGCGGCGCTCAGCGGCTGCACGCCCGCGTCGCGACGCCAGGACGAAGAATTCCGCGACTTTATAGCCGCCACGTATCAGTGTGCGGCGACGATCCTGGCGTCACAGAATGCAGCACTGAGTTCCCCGATATCCGCATACTCGGGGCAGCCACGTTTCATCGGGCTACGCCACGGTGCCTATCGCATCGTCATAGACGGCGAGAGCTCCGCAGGCGCCATACAGCCCGGAAACGGCAAAAAGACGGTTGCAGAATTCGGCAAAAACCGCATTCTCGAGTCTTTTCGAAATCGCGTTTCTGGGGCATTCCAAGTGTCCTCATATCACCGCCCCCGGCTCGATTACGCCGGTCGGTGGTACAAGCAGCGCGACCTGATCGATCATGCCGCCACTCTGTTGGGCAAGAATCGTCCGGATTTCATGGTGGAAGTTGCGCGCAAGCGTGCGACAGCGATCATACTTGCTCGCCGCGGTACATCTGCTCGATGGGTTCAATTGCGGCGAGCCATCGCGGGAGAACTTGCAGAAACGACGCGCACTGACGAACGATTCGAACGGGGTTCGCCGCATCCTCGTTGTCGTCGCCCCTAGCTACTTTGCTCCAAGATGCCGTAACCCGTGTTCAAGCGCTGCTTGCGCAAGCGCTGAATGAACGCGCAAAGCAGTTTCACGGGCATTATGGTTTTCGGGTACCGCTATTACACTCGATGCCCCAATGTTTCCGCTGAAAGCACGGTAGCTTTGAGCACAAATGGGCTCGCGCGTTGCCTTCCCAAGGCGAGTGGTCGAGCGGAAAGTGAGGTACCGGATAGCAAGCGTCCGCGCAATGGCGGACGTTGAAGCAGATGGAGCAATGTCATGAGGTGAGGTGACATGTAACCCTAACAACGAATCGCCCGGCGAGCATCATCCTGCCCGATTTGACGCAGGCCCCTTCATTGCCAGCTGACTGGTGCGGCATTAGCGCCCGAGCGGTCATTCGGACCTGGCAAATAATCACCGGAGCCGGTTGCTCGTGGTGCGCACGACCCCGCCGCGAAAGCGATTGAAAATCACCGTCAGGCAATTCCATTTTCAGAAGCGTGCGGAATCGCTGGTCAAGGAGCGCGATGGGGCCAGGTCGCCATAGCCCCGCACCTTCAGGCATGATCATGTCGCGACCCCATACATAGATTTGAGTTTACCTTTCGGCATGCCGCGCATGGTTCACCCCATTACGATGATTCCGCCTATTCGTCTGTTTTTCGGTCTCTCCAGTCCAGAACTAAGGGAGCTCGTAACCGAGGTTGTTCCTTTCTCGCGCTCCTCTTTTTCGAGTTGTCTGGAAACGTGATAAGTCGGGAAATGGTGTCGATTCAAAACCTGCTTGCCGTTCGATGTCTTGCGATGGGACACGGCGTCGTCGAATTTTGAATGTTTTTGAATTTGTGGATTCTGGAAAGAGCGACTTGGTTTCCAGCTGTGTCCATCAAAAGAATGCTTAGCATTAGCACGATCAGTCGAGCGTTTTTGAGGTTCAACGGAGTCTTCTGTCCACTTGTCCCCTTTTTGCTCGGCTTCCTTGATTTCATTGTCATCAAGAACGGAATACATTGGATTATTTTGTCGTCTACTCAGCGGTATTCCTGTATTGGAATCCCTAGCTTCAGGTTTTTCTTTGAATTTAGAATTTATCAGGCCATCTTTTGAATTGCTCTGGAGTCCCTGGAGAAGCTCAGATTCGACCTGTTGTTTCTGTATTGCCAAAAGCGAATTTCCGGAAGAGTATGCCTCTGCCGGAAGCTGCTCAGACGTGCGGTTGGTAAGGGTGGCGGAATTGATTGCGGGCATGGTCGCTCACTACTAAAGGGTTTCTGTCCCTTCACTATAGAACACCGGGCGCTACGGCTGCGTGGGTGTTGCGCAACCGTCCACGCCGGTCCGCAATCCCCTCCTCCCACCTAGGATAACTGACCTTTGAACTTATATGACTCCTCGAATCATAACCGGGACTACACTACGGTGCTCCGCCCCTTGAGCCTGCCGCTACCCGAAGTCGCCGTTCATACGAGATGTGTTACATAGCCCAGCTTGTGCAGCTGGACCAGGATCCGGTACTGGACAAGCAGCACGCCCTTTTCGCACTTCACATTGTCGCGGGCCTGTCGCTGCGAGCCGGGGAGAGCGGTGACGTAATAATGCGCGACAATCGCGCCGTAAATTCGATTGATGAGCGGATCGTAGAACCGGGTTTGTGTATGCCCGATTCCAGGTTATTCGGCACAACGATCTCTGGACAGCTCTCGACGAATCCGAACGCTCAAACGTGTGAGTCGATCCAGTCAGGTAACTGCCGTGCCCAAGTCGCTATGGCCTACGTGTAGCGATTCCTCCGCCCGAGTAATCGATAAATAGTTTGTTGCCGCGGCGAACTCCCCTGCCCCGGTAATCTCCCGTCGCCCGAACCCACAGTCAAAGTGCATGAGCAGTGCATCACGAATTTTACACGTGGTCAACATTGGATATCCCATGCGGGCCTCCTGATGAAATCGTCGAACGTATTAAGGTCGACCCGCATCGCCACCTTACGGGGTTGACTGTCCACTTGGCACGAAACACGCGGCTTGCGTGAGTGTGCGTATTTGCGGGGCATTTTTATACCTTGTCCGCTACGTCGGTGATCGCACCTTGCTTCGAACCCTCACCGTCAACCCGCTTCCAGAAGCCTTCGGACGCATGTTCTGCAATCGCCCCAACCGCCGGTTCCCCTGCGTCTCCCAAAGCTCCTGAAGTAAGCGTGGTTACTAGCTGTGCAATGCCGTCTGAGGAATTTCGGCCCAAGCCGACCTGCTCCAGGTGATCCTTGAACGCAGCTCGTGCAGCAGCTGAACCGGATCCGACACCAACGTCCCAGACAGTTTCCGCGATATTTTTGGCCCCCAAGATTCGTTTCGCGCCATCCGGGAGGCGACGCATCGTATCGAGAGGCAACATCAGAGTATTTTTAATTCCACTACTGCCGATCGACATCAGGGTCGCATTTTTCGCTTCATTATACCGATCCTTCCAGTCCGTCCTTCCCAGCAGGTACAGCAGCCCATGTTGACCGGCTTTGCTCGCGAGGTAATACTTAGCTACGTCCTTTATTGCGCCGGCGGGAATGCGAAGCATATTTTTCGTCACGAGATCCGCAACCGCTCCTGCCGCCGGGTTTTTTGCGAGCGCTTCGACGGCCGTTTTTGCTACAGATGCCACTACATTTCCACCTGTACGAAGCTGGCTGAACGCGGAATCAAGCCTAACACGTTGAATTTCGGTGGGTTCAACCGAATCAAGGAGGTCCGCTACCGGTTTAACAAGCTTGTCTTTATTGGGGGCAAGAAAATACCGTTGACCGTCGTCCGATGGAGTAAGCCGAAATTCAAAAACTTCTTTCCCGATGGTCTCCAAGACTTTTTCCCTTGCCCGGGATACTCCGGCTACACTTGCGGCCTTATCTAAAGCGTTTCCGAACTTCTCGGATGTCGAAAAGTGAACTGGCGTCAGATCGGTGACGTATCCTCCTGCGGCACCAGCCAGTCCTTTCATTGCCCCGCCGGCCCCGGCAATGAGATGGTCAAAGCGCGTCAAGGTAGTCAGAAGCGCTCTTAGCCCCTCATAAGTCTCGCCCATTTTTTCCAGTTCATCGGTTACGCTTCGGAAATGCGACATACTTTTGCTCACGGCCTCCTCACTCGCCGTTGGGGGCATCAGGGATTCCAGATAGGAAAGCATCGCCGCCGATTCGGGAATATGAACGGCAGCGGAACCGAGGGCAGAGACATTCGCGACAGGTCGACCTGTGACCACAGGCTTTGCGACTTTGGCAAGCGGAGCAAGCACGCCCGCGAGACTGGCGCCGCCGCTCGTTGAAGGTTTCACGACTCCTGCGTGAGTCGACGGGAAGGTGCTAGGTGGATCATCCTCTATTTGTATCCTCGTTACATTGTCGGAATCTCTTGATGCTACGGATTGGTTGAGCTTGTTCATTTTCCACCTTTAATGGTTCACGCATTATTTGATGCGAAGAAATTTGACTTTAAAAACATCCCCTCCTCAAAGAGTGGCGGCATCCCAGAAAGATGCCATTGTTCGACTCTTGAATTCCATTCACTACACTAGACATTTAGTCATCCTTAATATTGTACGAAAAATATTTCGTTATTTTACGAATACCACCCTTAGTCGCGAGTAAGAATTTCCAAGAAGCGAACCACGACTATTCAATATAGCGAATCGTTTACTTGACATGATTTAATACGATGCAAATAAATTTGCGCCCCTTGGCTAACCCCGTTGCTTTGCACTATCTGCCCACACCGATACGTTGAACACGAGCGAGATTGCTAGGCTTGATTAAATTCCGTAGCTGACTCACATGCGCCACAATGTAAAATGTAGGCTTGCTATCCGGATGAATTGTGAAAAATTGTGAGGTCAATGTGCTGTGGACGACATATGTTGCGTATAGTCGTGCCTCCTTGCGCGCCGGTCGAAGCTGATTTGAAGCCGGTTTTGCCCCGCCTCGCAATGGGCGAGGTTTTTGCCGCGGGGTGCAGGTACGCACGTGAAGCGATGCATCAAACTTTTGCAGAATAGAATTGTCGACCATAATGGTCTATGGTCCTTTCGTTTTTGGCAATTCAGATTTCCGATGTCATCGCAAACTCGCGTAAATCAGGCGCGAACCTCATCGTGGCGCGAGGACAGTGATCGTTACTATCGGCGCCGAATGTCGTCAAATTCCAACTCATTCGTCCGTAAGCGTCATTTCGAGGCCGCATCGACAGGGTACCCGCGTGAGTCCAAAGTGATGTCCATCACTTCGAGTAGTGGGGACCACTTTGATGACAGAGACCAGCAGTACTGGAAGCCGCAAGGGGCGGCCGAATTACGCGCCTGAATTCCGGCGTGAAGTTGCAGTGGCCGCGTGCGAGCCGGGCATCTCGGTGGCGAAGCTCGCGCAGTCGCACGGTCTGAATCCGAACATGGTGTTCAAGTGGCGCAGGCAATACCGTGCCGGCCTGCTGGGCAGCAAGAGGGAGAGCGAAGCGGCAGTGTTCGTTCCGGTGGCGATATCGCTGGATGATCCGATGGCGGTTTCGTCGCTACCGGTGCCGACAGCGCAATTGCCATTGCGCGCACAGGAAGCCGCGACTCCAGGTATCGAGAT
>NZ_CADIKH010000116.1 GCF_902859855.1 Paraburkholderia humisilvae | reverse complement strand
ATCGTCAACGATGACTGGACGGTCGTGCGCGCGGCGGAAGACGGCACGCTGCCGGCGGTGGACGCGTTGCCGGCCGGCAAGGTGCTGGTGCCGCTCGCGTTGTGGCAAAGCGCGCGCGATGCGCTGACGGCGGCGCGCGGCGCCGCCGGAATCGGCGTGTGGCTCGCGCCGGATAGCGAACCGGCCGATATTGCCGGCGACTTCAACAAGCTCCCGCTGATCGCAGTCGATTTCCCGGTGTTCCGTGACGGCCGCGGCTACAGCATTGCGCGTCTGTTGCGCGAGCGCTATGGCTATAAGGGTGAGATCCGCGCGATCGGCGACGTGCTGCGCGACCAGTTGCGCTTCTACGAGCGCTGCGGGTTCAACGCGTATGCACTGCGCGCCGACAAGGACATTCACGACGCGCTGAAGGCATTTACCGAGTTTACGGTGCAGTATCAGGGCGCGTTCGACGAACCGCGTCCGCTGTTCCGTCGCCGTGAAACAGCCGCATCGCAAAAAGCATCCGGATGAGCGACGTTACGTCATACAAACGTGTGCTGCTAAGGTCGAGGAAACTAACATCATGGGCAGCACACTCAGTCTGTCGATGGCGGTCTGAATTCACGTAAATCTGGCGACGTCACCTAGGAACGGTCAGAAACCGTGCTGGCGCCGCGAGAGTGCATTGAGAGGGAATTGGCTATCGGCAGAATGATGACTCCGCACGCGCCAGGGAGCCCGGAGGGCGACCGAATTTCCCGCGCACTCCAATGAACTCCGCCTTCACGCGGCCCTCATGAATCCCAGATCGGGCCGAAAGCAGGAATTGCGCGCTGTTCCAGTCCATAGACGACCTGCCAGGTGATCTTTCTGTTTGCCACGCAAATGACCGCTTCCGCATGGTGCTGCATGTATGCAGAGTAGGCGAGTTGAAGCACGTCGGGGCGGCCGTCTTCGTCGGAGTCCCAGATCGTGATGCTTTTCTGGCTTGCGAGAATTTCGTCCACGAGCGCATCCCCATAGGTTTTTCTCGGATTGCGCGTGACCCATACCATGTGCGACGACACCTCATTCGCGTGCAGGTGAGTCAGCAGCGGGAAGATGCCGCTGCCTGTGGCCACAAACACTACCTTGCGGAACAGTTTCCGCACATTGGCCATCCCGGCGACCGGAATGCCGCGTACCCAGACGTGTGAAGGCGGTCGGTCGATAAATTCGCCAGTCCAGTCGCCCGCACGGGAAACCACCATCCTGTAGCCGTGCGCCGGGTCGCTTGCACGAACACAGGCGAAGGCATGCCAGCCGAAGAACGGGTTGCGGCTAATTGCCCTGACCGAGCCCACCATCGGAGTGACATCGTGATGCAGGTCCACCAGCGCGGCATGCGACGACGGACTGGTCACGGCGATTCGAACCTTCCGCAGCCCGAACCATGGCGTGAGTGAGGAGGCCGTACTCACCAGAAGCAAACTACAGATCACCATGGTCTGGACACGCCCGGAGGCGGACCCGCTGGAGAACTGATGCAGCGCGAACGTCAGGGTATTGGTCAATGCAAGGACAAGTGCCGTCCATCCAAAAAAGCGGTGCGAAAGCTCGAAGCGGTCGTGAAAACGCTCCCTCATCGAGGGCATAGCCATGACGATGATTCCAAGGATCAGCGTGATAAACGCAAGGGATAATGCGAGATTCACCATCGACACTGATCCCGAGTATGTCCGCGCCTTTTGCACAATTGCCAAAACAAAAGCGAGATACCATGCCGTGCCTGACAGGGCGGCACCTACGTGTAATCCGCCAACATGATAGACCTTGGCCAGAGCCCACCGCACGTCCAAGGGCCAATGTACGGGCGCCCTGACCGCAAGGCGGGACATGAGATTGACGAGGTACTGATTTCTTCCCAGAATCGCAATGGAGAAATTGGCCTGGGCAGCGATGAGCAATGAGAGCGGCGCGTACGTCGTTATCATCGACGCCACACAGATGTTCAGAATAATGACGAGTACAGCGATGCGGTTGTAATGCATCATACGGCGGTGACTGAAAATGCGCCGTATAACACTGACGGTCGGCGGAAGGGCAACCGCAATCTGAGGCACTCTCGTCAGAGTGTTCGTGGCACCTACGGAAGTTGCTTTTTTCATTAAAGAATCAGAATATTAGGCTGTATCTTGGGCGGTCTGAAACTGAGGAAGATGGCGTGCTTTTCTTGAGTCGCATACAATTTCTTAATTTGGCATGCCGCGCCTCCTATTAACGAAACAATAGCCGGCATTGCGAAATTTTATGTCAAAGATTTTTAATCTACGTAAAGCGCAGAGGAGAATTGGCTATCAGCCAGGTTGATGGCTCGTTGCACTGCTATGATGCAAGTTGCATCTTCCTACATATAGGCCACTTCCCGTTTTGCGTACGTTTCTTCGCGATCCGCAGCCAGAAACAACAGTAGTCGGCACTCGTAGAACGGTACATAAGCAACTCGACTCGCACTGCTCCGAGCTGTCGGACAGGCGTGTTTTCCCCTTTTCCGATCTGCTGCCGCCGCTTTTCCACTGGATGTCATGCGAGGTTGTCAGTTCTCACCTGCATATTTTGCAGTTGCACGAACCACCAATCACGAGCACTTCTCAAATTCACCTGTTCACGCAAGAAAGACAGGCAACCCTTATCAATGGCAAACAGAGCCGTCCATTCCTGACGGCATAACCCCAAGGCATGGGACGCATCGCAAGTATGTATTTTTCGCCCGCCCCTTCTCCCGCTACACTTTTCTCAACGATTCGCGATTGACAGTCTTCCTAGACCAAGCATCGCGAAACGTCCCTGGTATTGAACAGATCATCATTCTCTGTGCTTTACCTCGTTAATGAACAAATATCTACATAGTACAGAACACAAAATGGAAGCGCTTCGAGCATTCACCATAGCCACTTTGCTCGCACTCTCGGCGGCCGCCCTTGTCCCCACTGCTTCCGCTCAAGGCATCACCCGAGCAGAAGTACGTCAGCAGCTCATAGCGGCGGAAAACAGCGGCTCACGTCTCGTGACAGAGACATCCTATCCGAATACCGGTCTGATCTATTCTCATCGGGTCAAGCGCGCGACCGAGCAGGCCGGCGACACTGGCGGCACACCTGTGGGCACTTCGCAAACCGGCAAACTTCCTCGTAACTCCAGCCACAATAGGACGTCCGCGGACTGCGTCGGCCCGGTTAGTTTCTGCAACATCTATTTCGGTGATTAATCGCTCGTTAATCTGTTTGATTTTTATATATTCAATAACTCGAAGGAGTTGACATCATGAAATCCATGAAAACGCTCACGTTTGTTTCCATTAGCATAATTGCGCTCGTTAGCCCCGCTCTGTGTTTTGCGCAAACTGTCGCGCCACTCACGCGGGCCGAAGTGAAAGCCGATCTGATTCGCCTCGAGAAAGCCGGCCACAACCCCGGGTCAGATGCTTACCCGGTGAACATTCAGGTTGCCGAAGCCAAAGTAGCTGCTGAGCAAGCCAAGCAAACTTTGAATGACGCGGCAGGCGGCATCACTTTGTCCGGCACGTCGGCTTCCGGAGCGCGGGCTGCCGCGCCTCGCGATTCTGCCTCATCATGCTCAGGACCCGCGAGCTTCTGTGATATCTACTACGGCGAGTGACGTACCGCGACAGTCGTGTACGACACCGCAAGAGGTTTTCGCCGGTGATGTTACAGGACCGACACGATGCCTTTCTAATCATTGCAAGGTGCAATCATGAACATACTGTCCGGTTGCCGCATTCTGCACCACCCGGCAGTGATCGGTATTACGATCTATCTGGCTGAGGTGCTGACCCGTACCGACAACAGCTTGGCAGCAGCGCTACTCGTTATCGCGGCAATGTTGGTTTCGCGATCCATTATCTGTCTTCGTCGCTTATTTATGATCGGCGCGCGAAATCGTGACGTGCACACGTGGGATACGGTGGCGCCCATCCGCGGAAAAACCTCTGGTCCCCGGGTATAGCCGCCGCGCAAGCCTCTTTGCTGGCTTACAGCCGCTGCACGAGTGTGACATCACCGTCGGCGACGAATCCTGAAGAGCTCCTAGGCTAGGGATGGTGCTCAAAACAGTCGAGCGGACTGATGTTCAAAGGGAGCATAGCCTGGCAGAATAAACGTATGAAACAAGCCGACCTGCCCCTTACCTGAGTAACCGGCGCACGCGCAAGCGAGCGCTGCTCGACGAAATGGACCGCGTTGTGCCACGCAAGGATTTCGTGGCGCTGATTACGCCGCATGCCTCGCGCAAGACGTCAGGGCGCAAGCCGTTTTCTACCGACGCGATGCTGCGCATTCGTGGCACCCAACTATCCGTATGCGAAAAGCATGTTATGCGGGTCGGATTTTCGTGACCACGGTCGTGCCGTTTCGCAATCAATCCATGCAGGTTACCTGAGCCGTCGAGAGAGCGGCTCTGATGAGTGAAACGTTGACATCTTCGAGACGCGCCGACTACACGAGTGTGATCGTGGTCGCGCAGTCGATGCAGAACGCGGGCAATCCAACAGCAAGGCCCAGACATTGGGGGTGTTTTCGTTGACCATCGCAACGCTACCGCGTTCGTGTTGCGATGCTTGTCCGACTCGGCAACCATAGTGGACTTGTGCCCCCTAGGTAGGCGGCAAGGCGTCCGGATTCCTGCCACCAGCAGATGCTACGAAGGAATTTCCGAAACTGCGTCTTTGTCAGCGCGGTAGTTACCAGCCTAAATGCAGATCGAAATCTTGCTAGAATACGACAACATCGGACGTGCAAGCGAAGGCGTACCGAGCGCCCGAGACAGCAACCGCAGCATCTGGCTGCGACGCTTCCATGCCCCAAAAAACGCGCTACCGCTCCCTGGGATCATCAAAACTAGCCGAGGAGCCCGACCTTGCCATCGGACAGACGGTAAACACCTCCGACGATCTTGATTTTCTTCAACCCTTCAGCTTCCCGAATGAGCATCGAAGATGACCGCAAATCGGCCATGCTGTTACGGACGTTCTGTGCGATCGCCGCATCGAGCAGGTTTCCTGCCTTGCCTTTTACCTTATTCACCGCCGGCACTATTGTCATTGCTAGCGACTGAATCTTCCCAGGATACGTTGCCCCCTTGATCACAACATTGATTGCCGCACCCACCGCGCCGCACTTGTCGTGTCCAAGCACGAGAATCACTGGAACCTTCAATACGGCAACAGCGTATTCAAGACTGCCCAGCACGTCGTCGTCAACTACATTGCCCGCCACACGCGTTACGAACAGATCGCCGCGCGAACTGTCGAAAGCAAATTCAGGGGCAACTCGCGAATCAGCGCAACTTAACACGGCCGCATAAGGGTTCTGTCCGGCAATAAGGGCGTCCCGATCATGGGCGAAATCCTGACGCCGAGTTACGCCTGATACATACCTTGCGTTTCCCTCCATCAATCGCTTAATCGCGTCGTCTGGCGATAACACGTTCTCCGGCTTTGGGACCACCGTGACTTCGGCCGCGACCGACAACTTGCTCGTCAGTAGACCGCCGATCGTAACAGCAATCGCTGACGCACCAGTCTCGCGTAGGAACTTTCGACGAGGCGACGACGGGACACTCGCCAGACAGGTTTTCGAATCGCACATTTGACGTTCTCCATCAGACTTGCTATTACGCATCGTTTGCAGTTCAGCTCGGAGACAACGGTTCAACCAAGGTCTGGCGGCCAAGGGGCTGCACGTCTCGTGAAACAACACACATCAAAGTACTTACTTCGCGCCAGCTTGCGCCGCTTGCCTCTCCGACAGTTGCCGCTGGCAGAATGCCTGCCCCCTGACGAAACCTTTGGGTCTAGACTGAAGACAGTTCATATCACCGCCAGGGCAATTATGAGCTGTACGTCGCTGCAGTAGCGGTGACACTTCCGTATAAGCCACGAACCAGCCCCAACGTCCTTTAGATCGCAAAGGTCACCGCAATGGAAACACGATCTTGAAAAGACGGTCAAAAATACTCTAAATAGGCAGCTCAATACTGATATAAAATAGCTACTCCACATTAACCAGCCCTCTATAAAAATAACCAACAATGCGAACCAGCATTGATCCTCGCGCGAATTACGCTCCTCGCAAGATGAATTTTAGTGTCCGAATTTCGCAGAGGCGATCTAAGGCATTCAGCAAGCAAGCTGACGCCAAATGATAAATCGTTTCCCCTGCGAAATACCGGAGCTAGATAGCTAATTTCGAGTAGACCCGGAGCACTGCCAGCACATGAGCGACACATCGAACGACACCTAATGCTCAATATGATCGACACTCCTTTCCTACCCTCAACCAACCACCTGTAGCCCCTTTCAAGGCGCATGTCGCCGTATCGGCAGTCAACGAAACCCATGCCGCCGGTTCGGGTTTTACAGACCAGCTCCTTCTTGCACCGATCGCCACGATATCGGCCGATCAAATGAAACTACCTGTAGTAAAACAGAATATCGCTATGTATGGCGGCCAGAGGTAAAATAAATTCCACGTCAACAAGTTAACATATCTCACTGCGTAACATGTTTAACCCATCATTGCCAATACATCGCCAGATGCTTTCCCGCCCCGAATATCACAATCGTCCAATTGAGGATCGACGCAGCCTACCGCAACTGGAGCTTGAAAAGCTTCTTTGGTCGATGAATTGGCATCCACAACTTGAAACCGTTGACGGAGTCGCATGTCGCTTCGATTGATCCGTGCCGCACTTCCGTAGACACGCAACGACGCGGAAAAGCGCTGACGCGTATCGGGCGAACTTCGAGCATCAATGATGCAGGCTAGAGATTCTGGTTAGGGTGGCGTTTTCGAGGCATGCGACGTTGTCACCTTGATTTTGGGAGAACTTGCTCAATATTTTTCCAAGACCGCTCATAAGACTCAGGTTTTTCATCTGAACGTCTGCCGAGACTCGAACATCTTTTACGTGTGTCCAACAATCCATGAGAATCCTTCTCGCTGAAGACAATGAGCTACTGGGCTTAGGCATCGAGATCAATCTGCGCGAGGCGGCGTATACGGTTGACTGGGTTCGCAATGGCCGCGATGCCAAGCTCGCGCTCGCGACAACCCAGTATGCACTGGCAATACTTGATCTGGGGTTGCCGAAAATCTCGGGTCACGATCTGCTGCGGGCCGTGCGCGACGCCGGTAACAACGTCCCGGTACTGCTGTTGTCCGCGCGAGCTACCGTAGAGGATCGCGTGTCGGGACTGGATGCCGGCGCCGATGACTATCTCACCAAACCGTTCGATCTCATGGAGTTGCTGGCGCGCTGCCGTGCACTCGTGCGTCGCTCGCAGCAACGCGCCTCGGAAAAGATCACATGGCGCGAGGTCACGATCGACACGATGGCGAAGACCGTCTTTCGCAACGGAGCGCTGATTGTGCTGACGGCCAAAGAATGGGCCATTCTGCTTCAGCTAATTACCCACCAGGACGTGCCGCAATCGCGCGCCCAACTCGAAGAATGCCTTTATGGATGGCAGGAGGAAATTGAAAGCAACGTGATCCAGGTGCATGTCTCGAATCTGCGCAAGAAACTCGGCACAGAAGTAATCAGCACCGTTCGAGGCGTCGGTTATATAGTCTACAAGACCTAATACCCCATACGATGCGAGCGTCCGTCTTTACATCGCTACGATCGCATCCGTGTTGTGTCACACTGTGGCCTTCGGCTTCATTTGCGCATCGCGCCGAACACGGTCTTGTGAAGATACGCGGCTTGTCGAGTTCGCCCAGCTGGCCGCATCCGTTAACAAGCCCGATCTCGTACAGGTGGCGCGGTGGAAAATTGGCGTACGCGTCGAACTGCCCTTGCTGAGCGTCGACTACCCTCTCCGGAAGCGGGCCATGTCGAGATGTTCTGCCTATCGGCTGGAAGAGTTAAACACGCTCATCGAGCGCGCAAGTACGGCCCTTGGCAATCACGAGGTCGGTATGCCGGACATCATGTATGGACCTGCTTCACCTCAAGGCGCCACAACAACGGCGCTGCAGGAAAAGCGAGAATGGGTCCCACTCGCGTCCGTTTCTCTCGACGAGATCGTCAAGGAAGTAATAGCTCGCAATATTACTCATGCAAGCGAGTATTCTGCTCGCTAAGCAGCGCAATTTCGCGATCAAATATAGACGCCCGCGCGTGGGCGGATTGAGGTGTCGATTCATCAAGGTAACGAGATCATTAATCTTCGTCTTCCGTGACGACGGGCCGAGCGTCCATGTTTCGGAATTCGTACTGCTTAGCGACTAGTTCTACCGCGGTAGAGACACACGCAAGAAGGCAGTGGACCCAGGTTATCGATCGCCGCGCACATTGCGCGTTACTTCGACGCGCGACTGCTTTTTCAAACCAGCACTTGATTACCAAGGACTTGCGGTCATGGTCTCGTTCCATCATTTAGATGTTCACGGGCCGATGTCTGGGCACACAGGCAACTATGAGGATGGTTCCGGATTGAGTCGCCCCGTCATTACCCGAATAGCAGGCCGATGTCCCATACAATACATGGAACATGCTTGCACGGAACTGAGATGCATTTCAAAAGGATTTTGCGATAGCGTCGGGCCATCATCCACCCGGATCAAACCGCTGGTGATTATTCGGCCATCGTTCCGTAGAATGGCTGGCTGCGCGATTCATCCCATTGGGCCCGGTTACCCTTTCGAGGACTGAAATACTCATTGCGGTAACTTGCATATTGCCAGCTATCATGCGCACATCGGAGTCCGGATGCTCTCCAGACTCAATTCCATGCGCGGACAGCTCGACGAAGCCGCGGACCTTCTGCGGTCCCTGTGCGCTGTAGGTCGAGTCCGCGGCATCAGTATGAACGTACATCGTCCATTGCGCACCATCAACAAGGCGCCCCTTCTGTTTTTCGAGCTTCGTTAAATCGGTGGCCTTCCACCTGTCGATCGGACTACTCTCTGAGAGGAGTAGCTCCGCCAACATACTGAACGCGGCCGGAACCAGATCTCGGCGCACGCTCAGATGGAATTTATCTCCTGCATATGCGCCAGGACTCTGCCGCTCAAGGCGACTTACTTGAACGAAATTTTCGAAGCTGCCCTGCACACGGAAACCGTTGTTCGACACATCCTTCCAAGGCTTGCATGGTTTCGTAGCTTCATCCTTCGAAAAGGCCCCTTGCCTCACCGGAACACTGTTGGCCGCAGTTCCCGCATCTGCTGTCGCAATTCCCCCAGACGGGAAAGTAGGTGCTCGCGCGCCCCTTCCGCAATTCCATCGGATCTGTTTGGGATGGAGTCCCTCAGATCTCCGTAGACCATCGTCGGCAACTGACGCACAACCTCAGGGCTTGCGTGGAAGCCTGCGTAGCGCATCTCGGGGTTACGGATTGATCGGGTTGGTGATTAATTTAGGGAGTTCAGCCGGTGATACTTGGCCCATCGTTGCCAGATCCGGTTGGCGAAGGAGACCGTGTGCTGGAACATTGCATGAGCAGATCATTATTTCAGGAAGACGGCGGCGTCGGCGACTGTATATCGCCAACGCCAAGCTCACCCAGGCAGTTACGCAAATGCCAACGCCCACCGAAAATTTGCTCCCCAATACTCGGTAACTTAACATTTCGCCACAGGTAGCTTGCCCCACTACCATTGATACCCGGCGCTTACGCCACCTCCATATGTACCTCGCGAACTTGCTGACATTGCCGCCTTGTACACCCAATGGTTATTCCCTGATACGTGCGAGATGCCCAGCGCCTGACCTGATTGCCCTTGGTACACCGTGCCTGCCAGCGCCACCATGCTCATCCCTGGCTGCGTCGGTTGTGGCAACAAGGATACGGCCATCGCGGCGGCAGCTCCTGCGTCCGCATCCCGGCTGACCGAATCAATCCGGTTGTTCACGTTGTGGATCTGACTGTCGGTGTAGCTGTTGGCCTGCCCGACGCCCTGCGCGACAGTCTGGTTGAGCTGCTGCACGTTCACCGCGTCGGTTGCCTGCGTGCCCGCCGCCACGTTCGTGATCTGCCGCTCCGCGCCTGGCGCGCCCACGCTCACCACGTTGCTGCGGCCCCCGTCGCTCGAGTTCGCCCCGATCGCCGCCGAGTTGCTCCCCTTCGTCACCGTCGGCTGGTC
>NZ_CADIKH010000115.1 GCF_902859855.1 Paraburkholderia humisilvae | reverse complement strand
GTACAAAGCGCATGTGCGGTCGTGTTATTGCCTCGCAGATTGCTTCAGGGTCGGCCGCGTCGGTCTTGTTGCTCCTGACGTAAGGGCGGACGAATTGCGGGGGCGATCAGTCGAACCGTATGTCCGGGCTTTGTGAGTTCGCGGCCCCAGCAATGCGAGGAGCCGCACGCCGCCATGCCGGTTACACACGGGTGCAGCGTGGCGAAATACCGAAGTACATCTGAGCGTCAGAGCTGTTTGCATACAACAACCTGTCCTTGCAAATCGACGGCATGTGACTGTTGGAGTTCCGCCGGGACGATCGGGGAGTAATCTCCGAGCACGGTGATCACATCTGCATTATTAATTTTTATAAAAATTCAAAGAATTACGAAACCAAATCAAATAAATTTAAAACGCACAAAAATAAAATTCATGCCCATATATAAAATAACCGAATTTACGTCCGCCTTATTAATATTTACTACGTCAAATAACATTTTATTGACCAGCTCATTACGCAACGCTAGCCTAATGCCTAGCAAGGATGCCTCATCCTAGGATTTGAATCCGGGACTTAAAGTGAAAATATCTATCGATAACCGGTCCATCACATTTCCAGAATGGATACAGAAACAGAGGCTTAGCGTGCTTTAAGCGGTGATGTTGGAACTTCACACGTTAACGGTTGCTATCCACCCGACTCGCTCATGACTTTTCACGTCCGTCGACGACTGTGCGTATGGCTTGGTGTGGTCGCCATGTGTCTCGTCGTCTTCGTGCCGGTCGTGAGCCAACTGGTGTCATCAGCCACGCCGTGTTCCACAATGCATGAGATGAAGGCGGGCACGGGTACACATCACGCGAGCGACGCATTGTCAGCTTGCGGCTACTGCGACCTGCTCGCGACTCACGCGGCGCTGCCGCCTATCCCGACAGTCGTTGAACCGGTTCTTCTGTTGTCGGTGGTCGCCGCAACCATCGTGCTGTCCACACGCTTCGTCCTGATTGGCCCCTTCCCGTCTGGTCGCCCGAGGGACCCTCCCACGATTTCCTGACCGTTGTTAGCCGCCGCATGCCGCATATCCGCGCCCATTTTAAGGCGCGCATGTGGCTATTCATCGCGACTGTTCATCAACACACACAGGGAAAAACACATGCCGTCCTTCGCTTTACGCGGGCTCGACGTCGCGCGCTCGCACGTGCGCCGCACCGCCTTCCGCCTTCTGCCACTCGCGCTTTGCATTCCGCCCGCTGCTGCAGACTCGGCTGGCGTTTCCGCTGCCCCTGTCGCCGCATCCTCTGCGGCGCAGAACAGCACAGATCATGAGACGAACATGTTGCCAGCGGTCACTGTCACTGCGAGTGGTGCAGGCGCTTATCGCCCGGTCGTCGGTCCGAATCTGCCGGCGTCGACCGAAACGGTCACGCGTGACCAGTTCCAGAACTGGAACGTAGTCAACACCGAGGACGTGCTCAAATACCTGCCGAACCTGGCGGTGCGCAAGCGCTTTATCGGCGACCCGAATTCGATCATCGCGGTGCGCGGCACAAGCAACGTGCAGAGCGCTCGCGGCCTTGTCTACGCGGACGGGCTGCTGCTGTCGAATCTGCTGGGGAATAACTACTCGTTCCCGCCGCGCTGGTCGATGGTGTTTCCCGACGAAATCCAGCAGGTCGACGTGATCTACGGTCCGTACTCTGCTCTCTATCCGGGCAATTCGCTGGGAGCAACCGTGCTGATCACGACGCGTATGCCGACGAAATTCGAGGCGAGCGCAGACCTCAAGGCATTCACACAGCATTTCGACCTGTTCGGCGTCAATCGCAACTTCAGCGGCACCGAATCGAGCGCGACCGTCGGTGACCGCATCGACAAGTTCTCGTTTTTCGTTGGTGCCAATCACCTCGAAAATTCCAGTCAGCCGTTGCAATTCGCGACGCTCGCACAATCGACCACACCCGCCAAGGCCGGTGACACACCAGTCACGGGGGCGTACTTCTACAACAACCAGACCAATGCGCCGACCGCGGTGCTCGGCATGAGCACCGAAGGGATCGAACGCACGATCCAAGATCAGCTGAAAGTGAAGATGCAGTACGACTTCACGCCCACGATGCAGGGGGGGGTCACACTGGGCTACTGGCATCAGACCTATAACAGCGAGACCTTGACGTTCCTGCGCGACACAAACAGCAATCCGGTGTATGGCGGCCGGGTGGCAATCAATGGATTCGAGTACAACATTCCGGCTGCAGCGCTCGCGCCGAGTCTCGGCAATAGTGAGAACTGGCTGTACGGCGCTTGGTTAAAAACACACAACGCGACTGGTTGGAACGGCGAGGCGATCGCTTCATACTACGACGTGTCGAACAACGTGGTGCGCACCGCAAACGCAGGCGGGCCGGGCAACGGCCCAGGTCTGATCACGTTTGGTGCCGGTACGGGCTGGAAGACGCTTGACCTCAAGACAACATACACGCCCGCGCAAAGAGAGGCGGGCCTTGCGGATCACGCGCTGACGTTCGGCTACCACTACGACAACTACTTCCTCGACAACGAAACGTACAACACGTTGGCGTGGCGTAACGGCGTCGCGGGGGCATTCGCGAATGCGTTCCGGGGCCGCACCCAGACGCAAGCTGCCTATGCACAGGACGCCTGGCGTTTTCTGGCGCGCTGGAAGTTCGTCTATGGCCTGCGCTACGAGGACTGGCATGCCTATGACGGTTTCCAGGCGCTCGGGGCGTCGACCGTGCCATATCCAGGCGCAGACCAGCATCACCTTTCGCCGAAGGCGTCGCTATCGTTCGATGCGACCGACGACCTAACGCTGCACGCGTCGATTGCGCGGGCATATCGGTTTCCAACGGTCGGCGAGCTGTTCCAGGGGCAGACTAATGGCGTGTCGATCATCAACAACAATCCGAACCTGCAGCCGGAGGACGACCTGTCAAAAGAGCTGACGGCCGAATGGGCGCACTTGAACGGCCTGTTCCGCCTATCCCTGTTTCAGGACGACGTGAGGAACACCATTTTCAGCCAGACCGATACCACCGTGATCCCGAACGTGACGAACTTCCAGAACATCGGCAAGGTACGCTCGCGCGGCGTCGAAGTCAGCTATCAGGGGCAGGACGTGTTTTTGCACGGCCTCGACATGATCGCCAGCGCGGCCTATACGCAGTCGAAGATTCTGGCCAACACGCAGAACCCCGCGACAGTAGGCAAGTATTTCTACCGGATTCCGCTGTGGCGGGCAAACGTCGCCGGGAGCTACCGGTTCGATGCGCGCTCGGCATTCACACTTGCCGTGCGCTACTCGGGCCGGCAGTACAACACGCTGACCAATACCGATACGAATCCGGACGTATTCGGCGGCACGAGCACCTACGTGGTCGCGGACGCGAAATTCACATTCCGGCCGACGAAGCAGAGCGAGATCGGTGTGGGCGTCGACAACATCTTCGACGAGCGCTACTACGTTTTTCACCCGTATCCAGGCCGTACCTTCTATGTCGAAGGTCGGCTGCATCTGTAACGACGGCATGTCGTGGCCGCTCGTTCTATTGAGAACATAAATGACCGCTCTGAAGAAACTGCTGATGTTACTTGTCGCGTGCGCATCGTCCTGTGCGGCGTACGCCGACGACGTCGCACACGCCAGTGACCCCGCTGCCGCGTCCGCGCATGTCACACACATGGGCGTGTCCGGCAACGCCGCGAAGGTTCGGCTCGCAACGGGTGCCGCGTTCGATGCCAACCACCGGCTATGGATCGCGTGGGTTGAAGGGAAACATGTCGTCGTCGCTCATTCGGACAACCGCGGCCAAACGTTGTCCGCGCCGGTGGTGGTGAACGCAATGCCGGAGCCGATCTACACGAGCGCGGAGAACCGGCCGAAAATCGCGGCGAGTCCCGATTCACACACGATTTACGTGACATGGTCGATGCCGCTCGATCAGCCGTACACTGGCATGGTCCGCTTTTCGCGCTCGACCGACGGCGGCGCGACGTGGACCGTGCCAGTTACCGTGCATCACGATCGTCGCCCGATCACGCATCGGTTCGATTCGCTAATCGTCGATGGACGAGGGCGCGTCTTCGTCGCGTGGATTGACAAACGCGACATGGTGGTCGAGAAGCGCAACGGCAAACCGTATGACGGCGCGGCAGTCTACTACGCGGTATCGACCGACGGCGGCCAGTCGTTTGCGCGGGAGCGCAAGATCACCGACCACACCTGCGAATGCTGCCGGATCGCACTGGCACTCGACCATGGAGGGCACGTTCAGGCGATGTGGCGCAATGTGTTTCCCGGCCAGATCCGCGATCACGCACTCGCTGTGTTGCCCGCGGATTCCGATCAAATTATCGTGCCCGAGCGCGCGACGTTTTCCAACTGGCATGTCGAAGCGTGTCCCGAGCATGGCCCGGCACTTGCAATCACGCGCGACGGCGTGCGTCATATGGCGTGGTTCGGCGTCGTCCATGGACGGGCCGACGCCTATTATTCACGGCTCTCGGCGGACGGTTCGTCGATCGGCTTGCCGTGGGCATTCGGTGTGACTGGCAAACCCGATGAGCAGGCGTCGCACGCGGCGTTGCTCGAAAACGGCGGCACGCTGTGGCTCGCATGGAAGGACTTCGACGGCGACAGCGTGCGCGTGCTAGTGCGTCACTCCGACGACAAAGGACAGCACTGGAGCTCGCCGCGCATGCTTGCCCGGACCGCGGGCGGCGCCGACAACCCGCAACTGCTCAAGGACGCGGGCCGCGTGTACCTCTCGTGGCGAACGCAAGGAGAAGGATACATGTTGCTGCCAGCGGATGTGGAGAAGTAAATGATACTGAAACACCTGATTGTGTCGACGGCCGTGCTGGTGGTCACCATTACAGCAGCTCCGCATTCACGCGCCGAAGATCTGCAGCCGCTCGTCGCAGTCGATGTCGCACACGCGCTTGCGCCGGCGGCCGGCACGCCGCAGATCGTTGAGATCTGGTCGCTCGATTGCAGCTACTGCCGCGAGAACGTCACGCGGATCGCCGCATGGCAGAAGCAGCACCAGGACGTGCGCCTGACAATGATCGCGATGGATCCGTTCGACATTAACGTAGCGGCGCTGACGCGGGCGCTCGCGACGATGCGGCTGCCGCCGCAAACCGTCCAGTATGCGAACGCCGAAGCGATTCCGGAAAAGCTGCGTCGGGCGGTCGATCCAGAGTGGCGCGGCGAGCTGCCGCGCACGATGCTGATCGATACCCATGGCACACGGCAGGCGCACAGCGGTTTGCTTCCGGCCGGCATGCTCGACGCGTGGCGCCGTTAGCGGTTATCGATGTTCGACGAATATGTGTTGAATGCGCTAATCTCGAAGGCATCAATGGTGTCCGGTTTCGCGACGCGTGTATCGGTCACGCGGAACGTCGGCAAGACCGAGGGACAGGTGCTGAAATCGCCGGTTCGCAGGACAACGTGCCGATCACGGAACTCACGCTGTCCGGCAACCTTACGTACGTAAATGCGCGTATTACGCGGCAAGGCGCACAGGGCATTCGTGAAGATGAGCGCAGTGGCCGTCCGCCACGCATTACGCAGGAATGCGACTGCAATTGATTGCGTTGACGTGCGAGGCGTAGGAACCGCACGGACGGAGCACGCCGACGTTCGACGAGATTGCGGCGCGCGCAATCGCGCGCGGCATCACCGAACAGACCAGTCCTAGCCATGTTCAGCGGATCTCTTGCTGCCCGGCGACGTGCGCCCGCGCCGGATCAGGAAATGGCTATACAGTCCCGCTCCGCTTTTTTGCAAGGCTTTATCGCAAGGCGCCCAAAAACGCGCTGGTGCTCCACATCGACGGGAAGAAACGGCATTCAGACCATCGAGCGCAAGCATCCGGGGCGTGCGCCAGCGGCACGGCGGCTGCGTCGCCGGGAGTTTGAATATCTCCGCCACGTCACCCAAGCATTGATTGCCTCGCTGGATGTGCATACTGGACAGGTGCTGGCAGAGTGCCGTGGCGGCGTACCCAAGACGATCTGGTGGCCTTCATGGAGCGTGTGGCTGCTCCGTACCCGGGCAAGCAGGTGCACGTGGTTTGGGACAACCTGAACACGCATCGCGCCCAGGCCCTATGGCACACGTTTAACGCACGACATGGCAAGCAGCGCACTTTCACTTCACGCCGCTGCACGCGACTGGGTCAATCAGATCGCAGCCATACCAGCACTGTGCACCTGCGCGAGTGCACCGGGCAACTTATCCGCGAGCATAATCAGGCGGCACACCCGTTCAAATGGAGTTCCCAGGGCTATCCGCTGCGAACCGGCGCATTGTAATCGAGGATTGGACATGCCAGCTATACCCACTAAACACTATGCGGCGAACCGCAGCATCAGCTGTGCAGTCTGCCCGGCCATGAACAGGTCGTTACGCAAGCCTGGGGCTGTCACCTACTGATCAAACGTCTGGATGACGCGGAGTAACGCACCTCACTGAACTTGGCAGAAATCGTTTTGGCGCTGCCGGTCCCGGCCATAATGATCGCTGGGAACCGCTGTCCGGAACCGGTTCGCAAGGATATGGCCGATGTCGTCGTCACACTCTTGCAGCCCCATTTACAGTCGGATAATTAATCAAAAATCCACGGGACGTCATGCGCTGACAATGCTGAATCAGATTTATAAATATTCGATACGATTATATCGTGAATTAATAGAAGCGAAATGTAAGACGTAGAACGGAGCGTGGGATGTGAAATCATGCAGAAAGTCTTTTTGAGGTGGGTCGCAACGAGGCCGTACACATGAACGATCCTAAGACCGGTCGGTCAGACTCCTAGAAATTCTCCCGCTCAGCCGATACACATTAAAATTAGAAGAGTGAAACACGCAATCAATTGACTGCGAAGGGGTCGTTGTCTGCATTGTCGTTCCAGACGTACTCGGACACAAAGGCGAGGCCCTCAGCGACGGAGCGGCCGTGGATCAGTTCGACAACCGCGAGCGCCATGTCGATCCCGGCTGACACGCCCGATGAAGTGACGTATTTGTCATCCACGACCCAGCGCGCGCGGTCCTGTCAGAGCACGTTTTCGTTCAAGCTGGTAACCCAATCATAAGCGAGCTTGTTGGTTGTCGCCTTAACGCCATCCAAAATTCCAGCCACAGCGAGGAGCGCCGAGCCTGTGCAGACCGATGTCGTCCACGCTGTTCCCCGGTCCAGGTTTTGCAGGAAAGAGAGCATGGTGGCATTACTGACCTCCCTCCGCGTCCCGGCGCCACAGCAAACCATCAAAACGTCGAATTGCGGCGCGGCTTCGAACGAATAGGTCGCGACCGTTGCCACGCCCTGCACCGACTTCACCACACCGCCATGTTCAGAGACCGTCACTACCTCATAAGCGGGAAGCCCCCCACATTTCCATCGCACCATAGACATCGAGTACCTCGAAACCGCGAAATATAACGATGCCGTAATATATGTGTCCTCTTTTACCGACTTCGCCTGCTTCTCCGAAGAAGCTTCCTGGGCCTTATCGCTCATGCTTGGATACCTCATGAGAATTGCGGGACGGTGAGTCGAAGCAGCGCGGCCGTCCCAACAGACTTCGCTCTATCCGTAAGGCGTTGGCCCCTCAGCAGGACAATGCTAGCAGCGGTGAAAGAACGGTGGCTGTCAGTTCATGACCGGTTATTTATTCGATTACCGTGACTGAGAGGACCCGCATTCCGGTCGCTGTTATCATGGACAGTACTGAGCTGGCGATACTCCATTTCGGAAAATGATCCGGTTTCCTTGGAGGAAGTTTTGGCCAATATTCCAGAAAATATCCGTCGGCGCCTGTTGTTTTTTAAAGTCAAAGCGCTGTTTGATGAAGCAAGCCCTTCTCCTCACCAAACAGTATTTGTGCCATTAAGTCCATTCGGTTATATGCATGGATACTTGCATCGTATACCAAAGATGCATCCACTTTTGCGTCGAATGTCACTGAAAATTCGACGACTTATATGCACAACAAGCTGAATCATAATGGCCGCAATCTTGGCGCTAGCAGTCGGGGGATTTTGGTTTGGGTGACGACTATTAATTTTGCGCGAGTCCCTTATAACAGGATTTTGTACCAGAACCAGTCAGGCACGATCAATGGCCAGTTCGTCACGGCGTACGTGCAAACATTCTAGCCAGTCACGCGCGCTTGGCCTCGGCCCCGGCGTCATTTGATGACAGATCGGTCGCGGTGAGAGATTCCGCCCTTGCCACCCGGCGACGGCAGAAAGGCCTGGATCTCGCGCGCTCATGCCACGCGCGTACATCGCGATAATGCGCTCGTCGACGCCGGTGTAGCGGCGTTCGTGTTTGGGGATCAGGATCGGCTCAAAGCTGCCGTCTCGGTCGCGTGACACCTCAACCCGGACGGCGCCGTCATCGGTGATGACCGTCTTGCCACCGACGCCATTGCACTCGTCGGCCTCACCGGCTGGTTTAGACTGGCCCGGCGCATACCCAGATGCAGGTTCATCTCGGCGCTCATCGCTCGTTCGATGAGCCCCTTGTTAAACACCAGCATCAGACTCCGCACCTCGGCCGGCGTCATCGGCCCCTTGACCAGTTCGTCCAGCAGGGCTTCGGGCGGTTCTTCTTCATTGGCATATCCATGATCTTTACTTCCTCGTGATATGCCTCGCCCACAAAACGACTGATAGATCCTCCAAGCGTTCGCCACCTTTCTCGCGCCGGCCGCACAAGCCGGGTGGGTCGTAGTTGCGAAGCGTCCCTTCGGCGACGCCCTGCACGTACTCGACTATCTGGGCCGCTACACCCCGCAGCGTGGCCATCTCCGACCCACCGGCTGGTCAGCCTCAACGACGCCCACGTCACCTTCCGGTGGGAAAACTATAAACACCCCGCCGCGATGAAGACCATGACGCTTGAGGCCAGCGAATTCATCCGCCGCTTCCTGCTGTATGTACTGCCCGAGCGTCAAACACATCCGCACTTACGTGTCGCTGCCAATCGCCACCTGGACCACCAGGCTCGCTACCTGCCGCTGGCTCCTCAGCGTCGTGGCTCTCTCACCCTGAGGTTGACCAGCGCCGACGGAAGGTGTGAACCGTGATCGCCTGAACATGAAAACGCAATATTGATTTCACAATTTATAATTCATTATATTAACGGACTCAATCACATGGCGTTACTTTTCCGTTTGTCGAAAGGTTCAAACGTTTTGGAGCAGCCGTTAGTGAAGCGAAGTGATCCATTCCCGTCAAATGAGTGACCTAGACCTGCGCAAATGGATTGCGGAGCTTGTTCGCCGACGCCGCACGCCTCATTTTTTACGCCTTTAATAGCTGCACACATAGATAAATTTTCAATCTAAATTTTCTTGTTTTCTATAATTTCGATCCAACTATTTGATGGTTTATATATTTTAATTAATTTTATTAATCGTTAGTGAGCAAGTTTTATGGGAGATACCGATGGACAGACGTGAAGCACTATTGGGTAGCGGGATGCTCGCCCTTTCGGCGTTAGCGCTCGCGGGGCGAGCCTCTGCCGAAGAGGGCACTCATATGCTGCATGACGGTGGACGCTATACGACCTTGGCCAAGGCAGCCGCATCGTGCGTCTCGACTGGACAGGTCTGTATGAGACATTGCTTGGATCTCATGGCAAGTGGCAACACAGAGTTTGCCGCATGCAGCAAAAGTGTGTCGCAAATGCTCACTCTTTGCACCGCGTTGCAAGGACTCGCTAACCAAGACTCCCACTATGTTCCTGATCTTGTCAAGGTCGCAACGAACGCCTGCAACGACTGTGAACAGAGCTGCGAGAAGCATGCGGACAAGCACGAACCATGCAAGGCGTGCATGGAGTCGTGTCGCGCGTGCGTCAAAGCGTGTCGAGAGTTTGGGGTCTGACGGCACGAGTTTGCATATCGAAGCTTGCCCCAATTGGCGAGCGTCCAGACCGCGCATGCCGCATCGCCTGTGTGCATGGTATCCGTCGCGAATGAAATCAAATCTGCTCGTTCAGACGACGCCCGGGGAAGGCATGGGCGCGCGAGCTGGCTAGCTGAGCTCAGTCAACTGCGGGAGTCCAGCAATGAGGGAGTAACTCGTCAATGTCAGTAGCGCGATGTGCTGGCAGAGCAATTGTCAAATCTGGTGTACGCGGTGAGCAGGTTCATCAGGCGGCGAGCGATTGCTGAACCGGTGTGCTGTCGATCACCGGGATGCCATTTCTGAAAGGAATGCCTT
>NZ_CADIKH010000114.1 GCF_902859855.1 Paraburkholderia humisilvae | reverse complement strand
GGTGAGCGCACGATTGAGGGTGGACTGCAGCGCCTCGCCATGCGCCTGCTGATCGCGTGCGAGCCGGGTCGTGGCCGTCGCTTCTGCGACGAGCCGCGCGTTGTCCCGGTTCAACTGTGTGATCTCGTTCTGCCGGACGATGGCCGTCTGGTTCGCCTGACGTAGCTCAGCCTGCACCTGCTGGACCTGCTGCTCATGTCGGTGCGCTTCCTGTTCGCGCTGCTCGCGCGCGGCCGTGCGGAAGTGCTCAAGGGCATCGCGCGCATGCACGAGCTTGGCCTCAAGCGACAGGCGGAAGCCTTCCTGCTCGGCAAGGCGCTCGGTCTGGTCGCCTACCTGCTGGGTGAGCCGCTCGACGTCCAGGTCGCGCTGATGCAGTGCCACGCGAGTCCCGGCGTGCGCCTCCTGCTCCGCGGAAAGGGCAGCGGTCGCGCCAGAGAGTAGCTCCCGCGCCGTGGCCAGCTCGGCGCCGAGCCTTGCGATTTCGGACTGCGCCTGCTGGCGCTGCGCGGCCGCAGCGGCGGCCTGCTGTTCGACGAGGGCTTGTGCTTCTTCGTGCAGGCGGGCCGCGAGCCGGGCCGCCAGATCCTGGATCGCGTCCGAGAGCGACCCGGCGCGTGTGAGTGAGGCGCCCTCATCTTCCTCCAGTTCCTTCAGGTACCGGTGGATCGTGGTTTTCGAGCCCGTGTTGCCGAGCGCGATACGTATCGCGTCGATCGATGTGTGCTGCCCCTGCGCGAGCAACGCGTCGCGGGCGCGCTTTACGTCCATGCGTGTAAGACCGGTGCGGGCCATCTGCTTCTTCGCTCGAATATCGTACTGTATTACGTACCATGTATATACGTATCACTGCATGCGGTCAAGAGCGGCCTGATGTGGGCATTACTGGCCTGCGATAAAGGCGGATTATCCAGTGTGACGGTCCGAATCCGGCTTGTTCCGCCGCACAACCGGTACGAAATATGGAAATTGACGATCTCCGGGGGATTGCTGGTCAAATTGGGATGTCGCAACCCGGAGCGTGGACCACAAGCGTTTGATGTGTATAATTCAATTGTTTTATACACATTTACGAGGCGCGCCATGCGTACCAATATCGAGATCGACGACCGGTTGATGGCCGAAGCGCTTGCCGCAACGGGCATCCGGACCAAACGTGAAGCGGTCGAGCTTGGCCTGAAAACGATCATCCGGCTCAAGCAGCAGGAGCAGATTCGCCAGTTCCGCGGCAAATTACCGTGGGAAGGCGACCTGGATGCAATGAGGCGCGACCAGTGATACTCGTCGATTCAAGCGTGTGGATCGACTACTTCCGGGGGCTGGCTTCACCCCAAGCCAGCCGACTGGATGCCCTGCTGGGCCGGGAGGTGCTGGTCACCGGCGACCTGATCGTCGCCGAGGTGCTACAGGGATTTGCCGCCGAGTCGGCGTTCAATACTGCCCGGCAGCTGATGACGACGCGATTCGATGTCGTCTCGCTGGTAGGGCCGGATAACGCCATTCAGGCGGCCCGGAATTACCGCATCTTGCGAGCGCAGGGCGTAACGATCCGCAAAACCATCGATACGCTGATCGCGACGTGGTGCATTGAAAACGGTGCGCCGCTGCTCTTCAGCGACCGGGATTTCGATCCGTTCGTCGAGCACCTCGGTCTTCAGTCTGCAATGCGCGACGACTAACGTGCCGGTGACAGCAAACAGCAAGAAACGATACGGAATACGAATTCACCACCGGTTTCAGGCCAACTGGAGCTGGATATCTTCTCCGGGCGTGCGGACCTGATAGCCCATTGCCCGGTAGCCGCGCTGGCGTTTCTCCCACATGCGCTGCAACACCGGATGGCCGCCATCCACATAATCGATCACCCGTACGCCGGTCTTGCCCGCATGCTCGCGGTGCAGCCGGCCGGCGTACTGCTGCAGCGTGCCCCTCCACGCAACCGGCATGGCCAGCACCAGCGTGTCCAGCGCCGGATGGTCGAAGCCTTCACCTACGAGCCTGCCAGTCGCCAGCACCACGCGGGGCGTGTCACCGGCCAGCGCGTCAAGGGCAGCCAGCTGTGCCACCCGCGCTTTCCGGCCGAGGCGACCGTGCAGCACGAACAGCGGTTGTACCGTGTCTTGCAGCATCTGCTGCAGGCTTTCGAGATGGTCCGTCCGCTCGGTGAGAACCAGCACGTTCCGCCCCTGCCCGTACAGTTCACGTACAGCCGCCGCGATCATCTGCGTGCGCGGGGTGTCCTGCGCGAGCTGAGCGAACACCGCCTGGATTGGCGCGTCGGCCGCGACGTCCACTGCGGAGGTGAGCCTTTGCGGGAAGACCTCAAGCACCTGCGGCGCGCCAGCGGGCGATTTCGCCGCATGCCGGATCGCTCCACACAGCATGAACATCACCGGTTGCTGGCTGTCGCGCCGCACCGGCGTCGCCGTCAGGCCGAGCACGTAGCGTGCATTGACGCCCTTTAGCACGGCCTCGAAGGAATCCGCGGAGATGTGATGACATTCATCGACGATGACATGGCCGTAACGCCGCAACAGCTCGCCGCGAGCACCATCGGGTGCCACGGATTGCAGCATCGCGACATCGATCCGGCCCGTCGCCTTCGACTTGCCGCCGCCGATCGTGCCGATCTCGCGCGCGTCGAGTGCGAGAAACGACTGCAGGCGCTCGCGCCACTGGTCAAGCAGCTCCCGGCGGTGCACAAGCACGAGCGTGTTGACGCCTCGCTGCGCGATCATCGCGGCCGCCGTCACGGTCTTGCCGAACGCCGTCGGCGCATGCAGGATGCCGGTGTCGTGTCGCAGCAAGTCGGTGACGGCCGCTTGCTGGTCATCGCGCAACGTGCCGGCAAACGGAACTGCAAGCGGCTCGCCGGTGCAGCGGTCGTCGCGGACGTCGCAGGCGATGTCGTTATCGCGCAGTAGCGTCATGACGTCGTCAAGGCATCCGCGCGGCAATGCAATGTGGCGCGGGCAGTTCTCGGCGCGCCCAATGATGCGTGGCTTGTCCCATACGCTGAAGCCGCGCGCCTGGGCCCGGTAGAACTCCGGATTCTGGAAGGCGGCCAGCCGGATGAGCCGGTTGAGCAGTGCCTGCGGAAGCTGCGCCTTTTCAAGATAAAGCTGGTTCGCGAGCGTCAGTGTGAGCGACGCCGGCATCGTTCCGGCCAGCCGCTTCGGCTGCGCGGGTGCTGGCTTCCACGGTTCGGCCTGGTCCTCCTCGGAGATGAACGCGACGTCGAGCGGGTGCGCACCGCCCGTGGCGCGAAAGATCACCCCCTCGATGTCCCGGCCGTCCATGGTTTGCACGGACGCGAGATACGACCACTGGTCAGCGTACGGCTGAAAGCCGTCATCGACAAACACGCTCCAGCCATGTTCGCGTGGCTGCTTCTGCAGCGGCAGGGCGATGAGGTTACCGAAGCCGCCTTTGGGCAGCACATCCTGGTTCGGGAAGAGCCGGTCATAGGACGTCAGTTCGAGCTGACGGGTCCGGGTACAGGTGTGGCTGATGATGGCTGAGCCCATCCGTCGCGCGTCACGTGCAGCAACGGCCGACGAGAAGAAGATCCACGCGTGAGCGCCGTTGCCTGAACGCGAGATTTCGAGCGATACGGGCACGTCCATCTCGAGGCAGGATTGCCGGAATGCCTGCGCATCTTCACGCCAGCCTTCCTCGTCGAAGTCGACAGCGAGCAGGTAGCAGGTGCCGTCCGGCATTAGTGGATAGAGGCCCACTGTGCGATCGCCGGCCAGGTGCGTATAGACGACCTGGTCGTCCAGCGTCAGCAGTACACGATGCCCGCAGTCGGCACACCGGATGCGGGGCTTTTCGCAGATCCCGGCGCGCCATTCGTTGGCGCACGCCGGCGCGTAGCCGGATTTTCCGGAGTTGCGGCTTTCCCAGCGTAGCGGATAGACATCCGTGCGGCCGCGAAACAGCCGCCGGAAAAGTTGTACCTTCTGCTCAGGCGAAAGTACGGGGGCGCCCGTGCTTCGCACTGCTGGCGATGGCGTGCTCCGGGTCACCCGCACGGGCTTTGCCTGCGCCGGCAGCAAGGCGGTGAGCCGCGCGATTTCGGCCTGCAGGCGGGTGAGTTCCGCGAGCAGTTCCTCGCGCGTGGAATTTTCCCAGTCTGCCTGTAGCACATTGCCTTCGTTCATTGCTTCACCGGCCGAAACCCTGGCTCCCATCGAGCACGCCGGCTGGCGCACACGTTCGTTGTTGCATATCATCGTCTCCGATACAGATCACCTGATTTTACCCACGAGCCATGTCTGCCATCGATCGCTACGTCGAAGCCGCGACGCGCGAAAACACCAGGCGCAGTTACCAGTCGTCGCTCCGGCATTTCGAGGTTGAATGGGGCGGTTTTCTGCCCGCGAGCGCTGACATGATCGCGCGGTACCTTGCGGATCACGCAGAAACCCTGTCTATCAATACCCTGCGCTCGCGGCTTGCAGCGCTCGCGCAATGGCATCAGACGCAGGGTTTTCCGGATCCGACGAAGGCACCGCATGTACGCAAGGTTCTCAGAGGCATCGTTGCGCTGCATCCCGCAACCGAGAAGCGGGCGAAGCCCATGCAGCTCGCGCAGCTCGAAAAGCTCACAGCCTGGCTCGATGAGCAGATCGCCAGGGAAGCAGACGAGCGCGAGCGCCTCGCGTGCATTCGCAACCGGGCCCTGGTGCTGCTGGGCTTCTGGCGCGGCTTTCGCTCCGACGAACTCAGTCGGCTGCGGATCGAGCACGTAGCCGTTGAGGCGGGCCGCGGCATGACACTGTACCTGCCGCGCACGAAAGGCGACCGCGCGCAGCTGGGCACGACCTTCAAGGCCCCGGCGCTTTCACGCCTGTGTCCGGTGACGGCTTACGAGGCGTGGATTGCGGCGGCCGGCCTGACGGAGGGGCCCGTGTTCCGGGGCATTGACCGCTGGGGAAACATCAGCGACGAGGGACTGCATGCGGGCAGCTTCGTGCCGCTGTTGCGTGCGCTTTTCCAGGCGGCAGGCCTGGCCGCGCCGGACAGCTACAGCAGCCATTCGCTACGGCGGGGCTTCGCAACGTGGGCCAACTCGAACGGCTGGGATCTGAAAATGCTGATGCAGTACGTGGGCTGGAAAGACGTGCGTTCGGCGATGCGCTACATCGACGCCGCCGATCCGTTCGCGCAACACCGCATCGAATCGGCACTTGCAACGCCAGGCACGGCCGTGCAGGAACGACCCGTCATCGCATTGCCTGCAGCATAGTTGCTGGATCGGGGCGTCACTCCACGCTCCTCTGACGGATACGTACCGGGGGAGATTCGCTTTCAGCTCAATCGCGATCCGGGCCTGCCATATCTTCATGACGGAGCGCTTCGAGCGGGCGCAGTGCATCACGGATCGATAAAAGCCCGGCGACAAAGTGATCGATCTGGTCGAGCACATCCTCGATTTGTTCGACAATCGACGCGTCCCGGGTTGTTGCCGCGAAGCTCGCACCGTTGACGAGCGCATGCGCCATACCGTGCAGGCGCAGCAGATCGTCCCGCAGGCCTTCCGGATCGTTAAGGCCCGTGCGCAGTTCGTCGAGCGTATCTACCGCATCGAGCACCCGCGTCGTGTCATAGCGCGACTGCAGCCCTTCCAGTGCGGCGGCATCAACTTCACCGTACGGCGTGGTGGTCACCGCGGCTCTTGCACTCATCCAGCGTTACCTCATTTCGTCGTGAGGCCGGGCCGCCCGGCCAAACAGGGCATCGTTGATCCAGCTTTCGGGCGGACGTTCCAGATGCAGCCGGTAGCGCCCGAAGCGGCGAATGTTGTGCGTCGCATACGGGCTCACGAATTCAATGTCCTCGGTGCGGACCTTCTCGCCCTCGGCCACCATGTCGCGCAGGGCTCGCATCATGTCCACCGTGTTTTGCAGGATCACGGCCGATGCGATGAGGTCATTGTAGCGTAGCCGTTTTTGCTGCTCTTCCGGCTCATTCTCCGCGATCACATCGCCGCCGAACGACAGCCATTTCGCGAAGCCGTTGTACGACTCGATCTTGTTGGTGTTTGCCGTCACGTCCTGGCGCAGTTCCCGGCTGCCGATCCACTCGAGCAGAAAGACCGTGCGTACGACGTTGCCGAGTTCGCGTGCAGCGAGATACAGGCGGTTCTTGCGGCTCTCGGACCCAAGGCGGCGCAGCAGCAACGGCGAAGAGATCGTGCCCGCCTGGATCGACACCGCCACCTGCATGAGCTCCTGCCAGTGCCGTTCGATCAGCACCCAGTCGATGGTCGCCGTGAAAAGCCTGTCGATATGCCTGTACTTCGCGTCGCTGTGCGGGCGGTACAACACGAGATCTTTCCAGTTGCGGATTCTGGGCATCAGCTTGATGCCGAGCAGATGGGTGAACGCAAACACGGCGGCCGATTGTCCCTGCGTATCCGCATGCACGGTGTCGGCCTTGACGGACAGGCCGGCCTTGAGCAGCCCTTCGATTACATAGATCGCTTCCCAGACGCCCGGCGGGATGAAATGCCGGAATACCGCGATATAGTTGTCGGCGACATGGCGGTAGGCGACCGCACCCATTTTCCGGTAGCGGAAGTGATAGCCGGCCAGCAGGTTGTTGTCGTAGAAGTCGTACTGCGTGCCGTCGGCCGCTACCGTCTTGCCGTCGCCCCAGTGCTTTGGCAGATCGAGCCGCAGGTATAGCTCGATCAACTCGCGCTGCGCGGCCTCGAGCCTGTCCAGATTCATATGCCGACGGTTCACGAATGACAGCATGTGCGCCGTCACGTCGGTATCGAGATGGCGTGCCGCCTGGGTCGGACCCAGGTTGCAGCCCATCGCGAAAATCGTCAGCAAATACCGCTCGGCCGCCTTGCGTATCTGCGGATCGATCCCGGACAACGGTCCGAAGTGCCGGGTAAAATGCGTCCAGTGTTCGATGTTCGCGAGAATGTCGAGCACATTGCGGGTCGGCAGACGCGCATTGATCCGCTCCTGCAAGGCGATCGCACTGGCCGGAATTTCCCGGGCAATGGTCTTGCGCAGGATCGGCTCGCCTTTCTGGTCGATCGTGACATGTTCGCGCTTGCGCGGATACTCGTCGTCAAGCTTGCGCGCCGCGTCGGTCAACCACTGCCGCAGTTGGGCAACGAATTCGCTGCCCGTTTCCGGCAGGCCGACCTTCGCGCAGTAGTCGGGCAACTGCTGCTCACACTGTCGCCACGGCAGCAGGTGGTCGCGATAGTCGGCGTAGGCATCAGACCCGGACACGCACAGGTCGCCGACGCGCAGTTCCTCCGCCATGTACGAGAACACGCACAGCTCAAGATAGCGCCGGTTGGTCGGCGCCCCTTCACCGTGGGAGCGCCGCACAAGCTTGCGCCAGCGCGCCGCTGCGAAACTCAGGTCCACATCGGCATCGATCCATTCGCGGTGTAACGTTTCGTTCTCCAGTACAACACCGAGCGCATCGAGTAGCGTGCGTACCTGGCTCGTGGAATCCCATTCGAGCGTGCGGGCGAGACGCATGAGGACCGAACGGTGCGCCCGGAAATACTTCCAGAGCAGCGGCAGGTGATTGCGGCCGCTGAATGCACGGATCTCGGCACAGCTCTCACGCAGCGGTTCGAGGTCGCCTTTCGGTGCAAGCCACTTTCGGATGGACTGCGCAATCGTCCTCTCGTCGGACTCGTCAGAAAGAATGTCGACGACGCCATCGAGCAGGACCACGAGATCCTCGACCTTGTCACGCTGCCTGCGCTGAACGATCTCCAGTTCGTCGCTCGCGCGCTTGTGGATCGCACCCATACGTCGCACGAACATGTCGGCGAGATCGTCGCGGGCACGCACGCGCATGCGATTAAGCAGCGCCACGATCAATGTGTAGCGTTTCTCGGGAAGGGTGTCTTTCCGGAGGGCGGACGCGTCGAGTGACATCGCCTGCATGGCCAGTGAGCGCAGCTTTGATGCCGGGACGCCGGCGAGCGCAATGGTGAAGTCGCCGATCTCGTCGAGCCAGGCAATCTGGTCAATCAGCAGGTCCAAATGCTGCCGCGATGGCTGCCTCGCGTGGCGCTTGATGCGGTTGTAGTCGGTCTGCCGGCTCGACAGGTCGCGGGCCAGCAGACGGTCCAGATTGTTCTTCTGTTCATCGGTCAGGCGTCGTGCGACCCGCCGGAAAAGCCGCGCCTGGGTCTTTGCATGGATCTGCTCGGTAATGCGGTCCAGCGTCGAGAAAGCCGGTAGTTCGATATCCTGCGCGATCAGTTCATCGATCGTGGCATTGATGATGTCGACCGGCTGGTCCATGGACAGCGCAGCCGTATGTGCGGCGCGCGTCGCAATCGTGCCCGCGTCGGTGCCGTAGTACGGCTTGACACCGAGGTGCTCGCGCACTGCGGCGTAATGCCGGAACAGCGTCGGCGATACCTGCGTGTCATATCCGAAGCGTACTGCGGGACCGATATTTGCCACCGCGCGCACGTGTTCGACGACCGCCACCGGGATGCTGTCGAGCGACGGGAAATGATGCATCTGCTGGAAGACTTTCAGGAGCACCAGCAGACCCAGCCGGGGGCGCTCGCCCCGGGACGACCGCCGCGCCCATTCCAGTTCATCGGGCAGGGGTGTGTAGCAGGCTTGCAGGTCCCGCGTGGCAAGGACCTTGGGAAAACGCGGATAGGCAGTACGTTCGATGGTGGCCATGCGAGTCGTCCTGATCGCAGCGGGCCGCTCAGATTAGCCGAAGAAAATCCGGTCGTTACCAGGTCAATTCGAAATGATTCCGCGCGTTTATATAACCCCAAAGCTTATGATAGGAATTTACGCTTACCTTGCCGCTACCCCAACAAACCTTCATACTGGCTCAGGAAGCCCAGACCAATGGTGGCGCCCAGACTGGCGATCGCGGGAAAGCAGCTCGCACAGCCCATCGCCGACACGATGCTGCCAAGCAGACCGGCCTTATCGGCCAGGCGCGTGACGAATGACATTGCAGTACCTCCGTAACTTCAGTGCTTGACCGACGACGGATAGCCCGCGTCCGCAGTGGCCCTGGTCAACGCCTGGACATTGGTCTTGCCGTCGTCGAACGTTACGATGGCTTCCCTCTGTTCGAAACGCACATCCGTTTTTTCGACGCCGGCAACTTGGGACAGCGCGTGTTTGACCGTGATCGGGCAGGCGGCGCACGTCATGCCTGGCACAGACAGCGTGACCGTCTGCGTCGCTGCCCAGACCGGGACCGCGAGGACGGCGACCACGAGCGCAGCAAGTAGCTTTTTCATGATGAACTCCAGGTTCAATAGAACAGAGGCAGTACGTAGGGGAAACCGAGCGCGACCAGCACCAACGCGACCACGATCCAGAAGATGAGCTTGTACGCGCCGCGCACCTGTGGAGTCGCGCACACCTCGCCGGGCACGCACGCTGCGGCCGGCCGGAAGATGCGCCGTCCGGCGAAGAACAGCGCCACCAGCGCGGCGCCGATGAAAACCGGCCGGTAGGGTTCGAGCAAAGTCAGGTTACCGATCCAGGCGCCGCTCACGCCCAGCGCGACGAGCACCAGCGGCCCGAGACAGCAAGTCGACGCGAGGATCGCGGCCAGTCCGCCGACGGCAAGTGCGCCGCGCCCTTTCTGCTGTTCCGCCATACGCTTGCCCTTCCGAATATCCACTGAGTAGCGTAACCTTACTTCCGTACCTATGTACGGAGTCAAGCGGTATGGAAAACGGTAGCGAAAGCCTGACCATTGGCGCCTTCGCGAAGGCCGCCGGGGTCAATGTGGAGACGATCCGGTTCTATCAGCGCAAGGGCCTGCTGCTCGAGCCGGAGAAGCCATACGGCAGCATTCGCCGCTACGGCGCAACGGACGTCACGCGGGTGCGGTTCGTCAAATCGGCGCAGCGGCTCGGCTTCAGCCTCGACGAAATCGCGGACCTGCTGAAACTGGAGGATGGGACGCATTGTGGTGAGGCGAGCAGCGTCGCGGAGCACAAGCTGCGGGACATACAGGACAAGCTCGCCGATCTCCAGCGCATGGAGAACGTGTTGACTCAACTAGTGTGCGCGTGCCACTCGCGTAGGGGCAACGTGTCATGTCCGCTGATTGCCTCATTGCAGCGAGGTGAAGAATCGCGGGACGCCGGCGCGGTGTAAGGGGCATTCGACCTTAACGTACGCAAAAGTCCGTTTATTGAGGGCACCCCATGACGACCCCACCCGTCTCACCGAACGATGAGCCGGCCCTGCTGGCCGACATCGCCGCGCTGCGCGCTCGCGGCACCGATACTCGCGAGCTGTACCGCGAAGCCTGCGC
>NZ_CADIKH010000113.1 GCF_902859855.1 Paraburkholderia humisilvae | reverse complement strand
CCGTCGCTCGCAACAAGCTCAAAAGCGCTCAGCACCGACCTTCGATCATCGCCGCGTGCTGGATTCAGGCAACCTTGTGGTGACGTCATGATTTATGGAAAGGTCAATAGTGGTCGCATCTTCTGCTTGGAGCGTCAGGCTCGACCGGTCCGTCAAGTGCTTCGCATCACATCGAGGCTAAACCGCATTGAAAACTCACCCAGGAGCTGGGCTCGATATTCCATCAATGGCAATCGGCCCAAACGCCGCTCGCACGGCAGCAGATTGCGCCTCGTTTACCGAGAAAGCCCTCACGAGGACCTCAGCTTGATTTCCGCATGGTACGCGCCCCGCAAGGTTTTCACCCAGCCATGGGCGACAAATGTGTGAAAAAGAAGGTGACGATACCCGCCCAATGAACCGGGCGACGCCACCCCAAGACTCTACTGTCGCCGTCAGCGCGCAGACGGAGATCGGGACCGACGCGCTGACCCGCCAATCGTACACATACCCGCTCCTGCTCGGTACCTTTATTTATATTTCCATTATTCGGTTATTAATCTTTATATCATTAATGCGCGACTAATCTTCAATTGACTAGACAGGAGATGATTTGACCACCGACGTTCGCCTTTTGAATTACTGCTCCGACGCAATTGATGATCTTCGGCATATAGCCGTGGCGTTGCATAACTTAACGCCGCACACCGCCCGACACGCGAATATCGTCGCGGACATGCTACGCGAAGCCACCAAGTTCATCCTGCCGAACTGCGCGCGGCTGATCGATCTGTTTTCCATCGGCGATTCGCATCTGGAATTGCTTCGCTTACCTTATCCTATCGTGGCTTTCGAAGCGCCGTGGGAGAACGAAAAAGAGGTCGAGCCAACGCTGAACGGGTATCGGCAGCACAAGTCCAGCCGCCGAATAGCCTTGTGCTGGGAGCTGGACGAAAATTTCATCCCATTTCCCTCTGTACAGCAGAGCAGGATTCACGCAGCATTCCCGGATGGCGGCATATTCATCTTTCCAATCTTTTACATCGATCGCCTCCGGAGCTGGCAGTTTGGAGCCGGGGGGAGCTTTGTGCCGCGTGACTTCCGGACCGACAACGTCAAGAAGTTACCGGCGACGCACATCGTCCACAGCGCCTTGCGGGAAGTCGGGCGCGCATCAGGAAAGGAATATGAGTTTCGAGTGCAGCCGTTTGTTCTGATGCCCGAACTCTTCAGTGAGCTCGTCGCGCGTGGCGACTTCAACACGGACCGTGCTATCGCGCAGGTTAACCTTGATGCGCACGACGAAGTCATGATGGTCATACAGGCATGTAGCGTTCTGAACTGCTCAAACGTTGAAATGGAAGACGTCCGCCCATCGCGTTCAGCCAATGCGATTAGGACTGCAACGTGTAAGTCTCCGTTCTTTACCTGCAAGGTGCTGCAGGTATCGATGGATCATTCACCTGGCGCATGGCAAGGTTGGGGAACTGCTGCATCGCCACGAATGCATCTACGTAGAGGGCATTTGCGCCGCCTCCCGGAAAGAGTCGTGTGGGTACGTGCCGCGATGATCAATGCTGGTTCGCGCGATGGGATCGTCGTGAAAGACTACGCAGTGCGACCACAATCAAAGGTCAACGAGCGATGAGTACGCGGCCACAATCGGTCACCGTAAGCCAAAGACACCAAGCTAAGGCCCGAGCAACTCCACGCCCCTTCAATTTTTCAGAGAGAAATCGTATGAACCGCAAAGATGAAAACGATCACGCTACAGCCATCCTGGTAGCGACCTTCGGCGTCGTTGCCGGGGTGTTTGGCTTTGTCTGGCTCTTTTCCAGAACGCTTAATCTCGATATGAATTGCGGAGCAGCGGTGCTGGGGAACCTGTTTGCGTTCGCCATATGCCTTTGGGGCGTATTAGTGCTGGGATTGCTTAAGCCAACCGACATCCTTCCCGCTGCGCTTGCGGGCCTGTGGGCATGCTTCTGGCCTGCTTTAAGCGATTGGTGCGCCTCCACATCTGAATCAGACTGTGGAGTTCCTGATGACGTGGTGTGGTGGGCGACCTGGTATATAAAGCTGGGCGTTTTTGTGGGAATTCTGCTTGCGGGCTACGGCGGGCGCTGGCGGCAACGGCGGTAATGATAAACCTGATTGAATTATTTTTCCGATTCACAAGGTTGACTAATTGCAGAATGCATCTGCTGTCATGGACCGCCTCCTGTCAAGCGCGACACCGACGAACAGCCTATCAACTGTCGCCCAAAATTGGGCCAAACCTCGAATAGGCCTACGCCTACGAC
Source organism: Paraburkholderia humisilvae (assembly GCF_902859855.1). Classification (GTDB taxonomy): domain Bacteria; phylum Pseudomonadota; class Gammaproteobacteria; order Burkholderiales; family Burkholderiaceae; genus Paraburkholderia; species Paraburkholderia humisilvae. Next base: position 8,103 of record NZ_CADIKH010000113.1, on the reverse strand, counting down.
CTCTGTTTTCGTCTGCAAACATCGGTTACTGACCCGCACCAACACGCCGCACGACCAGGTACTTCAAAATGCACCACTCAAGCGTCGACGGGTCCGCGGATAGGCAAGGACCTCGTAAAGAAGCCGTGACCATACGCTGCTGTCATTGACTTTCATACCAAAAGCAAACTCAGCCTAAGGCGCGGCGCGCGCGGAACCTCCGTCAAGGTCAAGCAAGGTAGGACAGCCCGTGATCATGGGTAGTCGTCGTTGACCGAGCTGCCTCACTTTTCCTCGGCGTTGTGCTTTTCCGCTGAAACTCGCTGATTTGCCGTAAATCCGCTTTCAGTGATGTCGTACGAGGCGGTGCCGCCATTTCTATAGCCAGAGCAGCCAAAGGTTTTCTGACAGGGCGTGTTTATAGCCTGTTTGTTGATCTCGGCGATCACCGCTATGTCGACTGGCGGTATTTCCGCAATCGACCTAGCTTGGTCGACGAACTTGCTCCTTTTGAGATCCGGCGCGTGACATTCTGGCGCGAGGCCGCCGGCAGACGCGACGGCGAACGATGGGATAAGGGCATCGACGTCCGCTGCGGACAGGGGTTGCGTTGGCAACGCGGCACTATAGGCGAGTTCGGTTGCGCGCCGAAGCGCGTCGCATAGGGCAGCGCGAGCACCGCATAGCTCTGCGGCGCGTGATGTGAACACCTGTGGGAAGTTGGCCAAGACGGGAGCACTTTGATTATCCAGCATGCAAGGGGCTTTGGCGTCAAGGTTCGGCCGTTGTGAACATGCATAAAGAATCGCCTAAAGGCTGCTCGGATGGAGGCGAACCACACGGATTCCGCACCGGCGCCCAACCGTCATCACGAAACGTCACCGCATGGCACGAAAGCAATCCAAGGAAAAAGATCGTGCGAGGTACGCCCCAATTTCGTCCTTTCGCGGGGTCTTACGATGCCCTAGCGCTAAGCGCGGGCGACGCGTCGTAACATGAGTGCCCTGATCCCAGCTGCCGAGAGGCCATGACCCCTTCCACAGTTCGCGGCCCAAAATTACCATCCTCGAGTAACACGTCGCTCGCCCGCCCCTCCGCCGGTCCGGTTTCGTCAGCGCGCACCCGGCCCGCCGCTCCACCGTCCGCGCCGATGCTGGAGGGACTGCAGGGGCATACGCGTAACAGAGACATGACGTCACGCACGTGCATTCGGTTGGGGGCCCAGCAAGCGCCGTTCAGAGGTAATTCGCGTACACCGAATGAATCCATCATCCACCGGTTCAATCGGGGCGAAGTCGGCATCAATGACGTGCTGCGGGTCACAACGGCATGCATCAGAAAGCTTGGAAACGACTATGAACACGCCATAGCCTGCCTGGAAGCGTTGCAGAGATGCCGCCACCCCCGGACCGGAGAAGGGGTCTCGCCCGACATCGTCAACTACAACGCAACCATTTCGGCTTGCGCAAAGGCTGCTCGTGCCGACGAAGCTCTCAAACTGTTCGCGCATCTGCAGCAGCATGGTGCCACGCGTGGCGCATTCCCCGACACCATCACGTACTCGGCCGCCATCTCGGCATGCGAAAAGGCCACGCGCGCGGACGACGCGCTCCGGCTATTCGACGATCTGCTGCTGCATGGCCCACGACACGACGTCTTCCCGAACACCATCACCTACTCGGCCGCCATCTCGGCATGCGAGAAAGCCGCGCGCGCAGACGACGCGCTCCGGCTATTCGACCATCTACTGCAGCATGGCCCGGAGCGCCGCGTCTTTCCCGATACCATATGTTATTCTGCGGTCATTTCGGCTTGCGAAAAAGCCGCACGCGCAAACGATGCGCTCCGGCTATTCGACCACCTGCTGCAACATGGCCCGGCAAGGGGCATTTTGCCCGACGCGATCACCTATAACGCTGTCATCTCTACATGCGACAAAGCTGACCGGCAAAGTGACATTAGCCGGCTTCTCGACGATGGCATCAAACGGGGGATATTCCAGTCGCCACTTGGCTTCGATGCCGACAGGAACAGGCTGGACTTGCATGAGATCGCAATTCTGACATCCCCGACCCGTTCAGACGACCCAGCGGGAGTACACCCAGCAGTAGCCCGTGCAATCTTTGGCCGCCTGCTCAAGCAGGGAGTCATCGGTGAATCAACCTCGTTCGTCGTTGGCCAGCATGGCCATGGATCGCTGCGTACCGCACTCGCCGCATGCATGGAACAGCAGGGGTGGCCCCCCACTCACCCCTATGACGCCCAGGGGCACCCGAATAGGGGCGTTCTGGTCGCCGACCGCGCACTGGTGGATGCGGGCGTTACTGAAAATGCCCCCGGTGGCCACCAGACCCAAGCCCCGGTTCTGGAACCGAACGCGGTGAGGCATTCCGGGAACGATGATATTCGAACACCATTGCCCATTGACGTGCGACGCATCAGACAGGTTCCCTGACCAACGGTGCATACCAGACCAACGTGGCCTATGCGAAGGCAACGAGTGTGTCTAGTCAGTACGACTCCCGTGAGGCAGAGGCTGGCCCGCCGCGACGGATCAAACGCGGGTTGGCATGGCTGCCAGAGCCGCACGGGTGCGGACAGGGCCGCACCCGGCGATTTCCGGCACGCAGGCCAGCATGGAACTCGATATCACGCTGTACGTCGGTTGCGCCGTTCACAAGGAGTCGATCACGGTCGCCTATGCGATGGGCACGGGCGAGGTCGAATTGCTCGGCAAGACCGGCACGACGCAGGCGGATATCGATCTCCTGTGAAAGCGACTGCAATCGAAGGCACGGCACATCCGCATCGCCTGCGAGGCAGGTCCCTGTGGCTACGGACTTTACCGGCAGCTCATCCAGAAGGGCTTCGACTGCATGGTGTGCGCGCGCCGTCGCTGATCCCGAAGAAGCCCGGCGAGCGCGTCAAGACCGATTGACGCGATGCGGTGCGGTGAAGCTCGTGCGCTCGCTGCGCGCTGGCGACCTGTCGGCCGTGTACGTGCCCAGCGTCGAGGATGAAGCGTTCCGGGACTTGGCACGCGCGTGGGTGCGTGCCAAAGACGATCTGAAGCGCGCCCGGCAACAGTTGAAGGCTTTCCTGCTTGCGCACGGGGTGCGCTATACGGGACGGGCCGACTGGGGACCGGCGCACCGGCGCTGGATCAGCCAGTATTCGTTCGACAGCGCCTGGCAGCAGCTGGCGTTCGAGGAGTGCCGGCGCACGATCGAGGACCGGCTGGCCCGATGCACCCGCCTGGAAGCCGCGTTGCGAAAGGCGGTCGTCGGCTGGCGCTTCTATTCGGCCGTGCCGGGCCTGCAGACCATGCGTGGGTGCAGTTCACGACGGCCGTGGGCATGCTCGCTGAACTGGGTGACCTGTCACGCTTCGTGCATCCGCGGCAACTGATGGCCTGGCTGGGCGTGACGCCATCCGAACGCTCGTCGGGCGAGAAGCGCCGTCAGGGCAGCATCACGAAAAACGGCAACAGCTATACAAGAGAACTGCTGGTCGAAGCCTCCTGGAGCTACCAGCACCCGGCCCGCGTGAGTCCCGAGATCCAGCGTCGCCACGAAGGTATCCCCAAGCCGATCGTGGACCGGGCCTGGGACGCACAGGTGCGCCTGTGCCGGCGCTATCGCAGGCTCGTCGCAAGCGGCAAGCAGAAGAACATCGCCGTGGTCGCGGTGGCCCGCGAACTCGCCGGGTTCATATGGGACATCAGTCGGCTTGCGATGTCACTCGCCGTACCGCAAGAAAAACTCACGGCGTGACGCAACGGTCGCCCCCCATCCCCCCAAAAAACTGGAGGAGGAGTTTCCTGAAGGCGGCGTAGCCCGGCACACGAGTAACCCGCGACCCGGCTACGCAACGGATTGCGTCCGATTTGCGACTCTGGATAGCGGCAGGCTCATTGGGCGGACCTCTGTACTGCGGTATCCAACCAACCCGCGAATATCAGTGAGATTGCCCCGGAAAAACGGACATCTATCCTTTTGTTTCTTCGACCGAATCGCCTTCGGGCAGCCAATCAACGCCTGTTCAACTCACTCATCATAAGGTTGAAAAATCTCCTCTGGCGCTGCTCCAGCGTTGCCTGATCCTTCTCAGAGATTCCAAGGTCAGATCGAGCCGCTCGAACCATTTATCTCGTTGCCCTCAAGAACGGCTAACGGACGCCGTTAAAGATCGGGGATCAGCCTGCCGATCGCCCTGGTCAGTTCGCCAGGCTGTAGAAGTAGTGGTTGCCCAGTCACGAGAGAATCCCCTGCTCAACGATCTGCTCTGCCACCTCGAATACCACATGAAACCCTGGCAAACCGGTGCCGCCCATACCTGACATGACAATGCCCCCATTGCAGATTGCCGTTACGTATTTCGCCTCCAAGAGCCGTTTCCGCTCCATCGTGATAGCCTCCTCGACGTGAATATACTTGCTCTCCATGGAGTGATGTCTCACTCCATGTCCTAACAATGTAACGTTGCTTTTTGGAAAGGTATGCCAGTAGACAAGGTTGCTCCTAGCACCGGTGTGTTTCCGCACTCACACATACCCGTGTCCAGTACCAACGCCAGTACGAATGCTTGGCAGATGGGTATCACTACTCCAAGAGTCGAATTGCCACGTGCAGATGTACCTCGCCCGGCTCTTCCTCAGCCCGCTGCGCCGCCTGAACCCGCTACGCCATTGCAGGAGCTTCAGCGACCGAACCGATAGTTTTGTGTTCCGGTATCTGCTGGCAGTGTCGCCGGCTTGTCGGTACGCAGCCTAGTGAAGGCACCGTGCCCCGGCACGCGTGTAAGCTATAACGACTTGCGTGGGGCTGGCGGTGGTATGGCACGCCGCCTTAGTACTACAGCTGTAGATACTAACCGACAGGCGGGGCACAACCACGGCGTCGATAATGTGTCAACGACCACGACGCTGCCCGCCGGTGGACAACCCGCACGGCGATGACGTTTGATTGTTCGCGTGAAGATGCGTCGCCTAGCCTGCTCGTGGGTGGCGAAGTGTTCGCGACAGAGCATTTCGGCTTCGAGTGTGCCGAAGCGCGACTCGCACATCGCGTTGTCAACTTATGCATCCACCCCGCTGGTCGTCCCATGAACGCCTCCTCGATCAACGATGTTGCGCCGACCGGTTGAATCCGCCCAATACTACAGTCACGACTTCCAGGATCTGCTCAAAGGCTACGGCATGCGTAGCTCGATAAGCCGTCGAGGAAATTGTTCGGATACTCGCCGACCGAGAGCCTATGGGGATCGCTCAAGCGTGCACGTATCCTCGATCATCGCTTTGCAACGCGCCGCGAAGCGTCGGACAAGGTAATCGACTGGTTGAGCTTCTATCATTCGCACTTGCACTCGACGTTGGACTACGCTAGCCCGATGCAATTCGAGAAGGACTGGTACGTCGCCCAGAATCAACGGATGGCATGACCTCCGTCCAGCTAAGGGATCCAAAATTCATGGGCAACGTCACGGTAATCTGTAGCTTCAACAGTGACATCAGTACCGGATAGGCACGGGTTCGGTGTTCGAAAAATAGGTCCAAAATATGGAACCATTCCTGCGAAGTTCCGGTCACTCGAAGTAGTGGCGACGCCCTTTTGCGCTGGGTCTGCTAACTCCCGAACTGACGTTGGGCGAATGTTGCAGCTGCAGCACTGCCGAACAAGCTAGCCCGCATTACATTCGTATTGCTTACCAAGGGCGAGTGCTTCTCAATCGCATGAACACATAAACCAATAATACTCTGCCGTACAACCGCCAACAGTTTGCGAACGGCGAACAACCGATGATGCTATGGGTCCCGACCAGCCTCGAAAATCCGACAGGCGTAGTGGCCAAAGAGGGCCGCTGAAGTAGTGAGAACGAGGCAGACTCTTCGCATTGTGGCCAGCTGTTTTCCGCATAAGTATGCACGAATATATACGTGCATACTGACACCATGCATCAATAGGAGAAGGATTACTTGAAACATTCTGGAGACCATACATACGCGTAGATCGAAGCTCGCGGCCGACAATAACCGGGTGCCCCTGCACACACTCCCGGTCAGATCTTTGCAATACGGCGCGCGGCAAGGCGAGGGGCGAAGTACAAATAACCGATACGACAGCGCAGTTTCGGCGGGGTAAGGAATGTTGCGCAATCAGCGATTGCAGAGAGATTATTCGAACCCGTAACATTGCCTCGTCGCCCCACCCGCACCTGAATCATTTTATGCACGTCTACGTCAATTCGAACGCCGCTAACCCCCGCGGCGCTCCATCGGAAGCAGGACACCCCCTCACCGAATCCTGGCAGGATCTCACACAATCGGCCACCTCCCGGGGCACCCGCGAGAATCGGGCTACGCAGCCCCTGCTTGCCGGGTTACCGTCCACTCCGTTGTCCGCCAATGAGGTTGACGCGATGCTGGATAACGCCAACGCCCAAGGCACCGTCGACGTGCACCCGCCTCAAACGCGCCCTGGTTCGTCCGCTGGCGATCAGACGCTGGATCTCGCCAGGCACGCGCTCGTGGACAAAGCGTATTTCGCACAGTCATGGGAAGGCAGGTCGCCTGCAGTCGATGTTGCTGTGATGGCGGATATCAACAAAAGAGCGCTCAATATCCACTACGGCGAAACGTTCCGGCAGAACCGACACAGCGCTGGCAATGCAAGGTCTTACATAACCAAAGATGGATTTACGGCGATGCACAGGGCCTCTGCGGCAACGAACTACGCCGGTGAAGACTGGAGCCAGTGCGTCAACGATGACAACCCGTCATCTCGGAGGGCTCCGGCCAAGTGATAGTGCGGTCAGTGGCCGACCCTAATATTCTCGTTGTGGGCAGCGTTGCCGTGCCAACGCTGGTTGGGTCGACGGGGCAAGCGGGCCGATATTCGCGTGATGGAATTGTTCCCGTCGGCGATCCGCAATTCGCCACGTTGTCAAGCGCTTACGCGCGCGGTGCGCCGGCGCCTACGTGAACTTGGTCACGGGCCGCATTGCACATGGTCACCTAGAGCGGGCGAAGGACGCAGACGTGCTCGCCAGCCATTACGAAATCGCTGATCGCTGCCGATCCGGCGTCTATTCGCAGCTCCCGCCGTGCCCAGCACGGCGGGAGCTGCGAGAGTCTAGCCATCCAAGAAGGATGACTAGCTCGAACTTGGCCTTCCCACAGACCCTTTGGATTAGAGATCGCGATGTACAGCACTCGCGGGTTCACGACGATATTTTCCCCTTGTTGAGGAGCTCCTGGACGGGGGCGCCACTTTTTCTTTCGGGAAGCCCCTGAAATTCGAACCGAGTCGCTTGGTGCGACGAGGCGCGAGAGTCCTTCATTACATTCGGAGTTGGTGTATTCGGACTTTCTCCTCTAAAAGGATGCAGTCCGGCAAAGTGTACGTTGCTTGCGCCATTGATTTCGTTGGGGATATTGTCACAGTGATAGTTAAAAGGGAGCGTTCAGGGTACACAATTCGGCTCGGGCAAGCTTCTACTGGTACGAAACAGCGCAAGAGCTCCTTGCCCCGAACCAAGAGCCCTTTTGATGGCTCCACCTACAAGATCTGAGCAAAGGCGCACGCAAACTGCCTTTAGGATCAATTTGCGTGCGGGGTCCAGCGTGCAGTGTTTTTCAGTTCTGGTCAGTCATGCGAACGGCGCCAACCCTTTGGGGTTGCCACCTTAGCGCCGATCAGAAAACGTGCGAATAACCGACCGAGTACACCTGTGAGTTACCTCCCGAGTAGGCCATGCCGAAGTTCACGTTGTCCCGCCCGTTTTCACTCCAGTAGCCGACACCAAGCGCTCCTGCAACCTGACCTCGATAGACTGCTCCGCCCGTCGTTACCACTGCATGGCCGGGCACGTAGGGCATTACCGCGGAGCGCGTGAGCGCAGCCGTCGCCGCAATCCCCTGGCGCGCCTCGCGATCAACACCATCGATCCGGCTTCCCAGCACCCCGATCTGCTTGTCGGTGTAGCTGTTGGCCTGCCCGACGCCCTGCGCGACAGTCTGGTTGAGCTGCTGCACGTTCACCGCGTCGGTTGCCTGCGTGCCCGCCGCCACGTTCGTGACCTGCCGCTCCGCGCCTGGCGCGCCCACGCTCACCACGTTGCTGCGGC
>NZ_CADIKH010000112.1 GCF_902859855.1 Paraburkholderia humisilvae | reverse complement strand
ATGCCGTCGGCCCACCAGTAGACCCAGCGTGACCCCGGGAGATCGCGCTGATTCCATAGCCGGTGTTCGTCTGCCCACTGCGCCTTGAGCCGGCTGACTACGTTCGGCGACAAACCCCTGGCCTGGCCGCCCAGCAGCACGCTGAGCGCTTCGCTCATGTTGCCGGTCGACACACCGCGCAGATAAAGCCACGGCAAGGCAGCCGACACTCGCGGCGATTTGCGGATGTACGGTGGCACGATGTTCGAGTTGAACTTCACGCCAGAACCCGAGCGGTCGCGTACCTTCGGCACCTTCACCGGCACCGGTCCGATAGCGGTGACGACCTCGCGCTCAGGCAGATAGCCATTGCGGACTATCGCGCGCTTGCCACCCAGCGTCTTCACGTTCTCGTACTGCTCGAGCAATGTCGCCAATTCCATCTCGATCGCCTGCTGGATGATCTGACGGGCACCGCGCTGGATCAGATCGTCCAGGCTGCCCAACGTTGCTGCTTTACCGCTGTTCGCTTCTTCCGTAAACTCATTCATTGGTGGTGGATTCCGGTTAGCTGGTTGTTACTCTCGACAAGCAACATTCTCAGCCAACCGCCACCGCCTTCTCAATTCCCCGCCTCAACCCCATACACCAGATCCGACAATAGCTCCTTTCGCATCCTATTCGTCGAGATCAAAAAGCGCGCGGTCGGCCGGGCGCGTGAGCGCCTCGTCCATCATTTTCCGAAACTCGGCCTCGTCCCATTCGCCGCGCTCAACGCGGTGGAGCACCGTTTCGCCAACGAGCATCACTCGGCGTTCGCGATCGGCGCGCGTCTGTTTGTATGCTTGCCTGCGCTCCCGGTCCGCCGTCTTGCGGGCATCCTTCATGGCCTTGATCTTTTCATCGGTCGCCTTAACGCGGTTCTTGAGCAGTGACATGTCGTTTCTCATCCCAGAGCAGCCCGTAAAGTGCAGCCGCGTTCAGCCATGAATCTCGAGCCCGGCCTCGGTACACCATTGCCTCAGCGCTTGTTCGACAGAATCAGCCTCGAACGCATACCAGCGTTCCAAGGCACCTTCGCGCTCGATTAGATCCTTGAAGCGCGCGTATGCCCCTCTCCGTTGGAAAAACCCTTCAACCTGGTCATAGCGCGCAGACAGTTGCTGTGCGGCAAAGCGCAGGGCGAGACTGCTTCCAAGGTCAAGTTCGTTCTTGTGCGGAATTGCGAGGTAGCGATCCGAGTCTTCCAGATCCTCGGGTATCTCCTCCTCGATCGTGTCTATGGCGTCGAAAATCCAGTAGATTTTTCCCGTATCGAGCGAGATATACGCCTAGTGTTCCATCGGCGCGCTGCGTAGCTGACGAAGTCGAAGGCAGCGGAAAAATCATCGAATTTGACTGCGACCATGACTCTAACCTCATTTGGATGTTCCTGCTTTCTTTGGGGATCGCGGCGGCGTCGGCGAAAGTGCGGGCGATTTTTGCGAGGCGGTTGTACGGGTCGCCTTTGGCGCGTCTGCACGCGCTTTGCCAGCACGTTTTGCAGGAGCGACGGATTTGGCCACCGCTTTGGGCGCCAGCTTTTTGCCTTTCGAGGTCGGTTTTTCACCCGCTGCCGGTTTCGATGGAGTCGATAATGTGGCAACCTTGCGCGTTCGCGCAACGGATTGCCTGCCTGTCCGTTTGCGTGCAGCAGGTGGCGAGGCGAGCGGCTCGCTGCCGGCGTCGATCTCAATACCGAATACGTCGCCCAAGGCCGCGTTGTCGAGGACCTTACCCGACGCTGGCGCAGTTCCCGTTCCCGACAACCCGGTGCCCGTGCTGTTGACGAGGTCGGCGGGGTCAACGCCGCGTAACTTGAAGAGCAGTTCGGGCTGCCGGTCAAGCCGTGCACCGACACCATAGAGTACTGCGGCCACGTGTTTGCACATCGACGCCCAGTCCAGGCAGTCGCAACCAAATTTGATATCTTTCGGGGCAGGGAAAATTCCCGTGCCCGGTTTGCAGATGTGTCCCATCACCGCGGCTGATAGCTTGCCCTGCAGCAGTTCGACCATAGAATCAACCGATGACGCGCAATCGGCGCTTAACTCGCGCCACTTCTTTTCTGGATACGCCGTGACATCGATCCTGATCGTGTAGAGGCTCGATCCCATGACCTGCGCGAGAATCTTGCCCGCCGTAATCTGCAGGTCGATCACCGAACCATTGCGCACGTAGGTGCGGCCTCGTGGCAAGCGGCTATCGTAGTCACTGTAACGCTCCAGATTGTCGCACCACGCCTTGCCCCAGAAGGTCTTCGCAATGGCGCCGCGATATGGCGAAATGGGCGACAAGGTCTTGCCCGCCTTGATTGCTTTCGCGACCTGCTGTTCGACTTTTTTCCGGCGTTCAGCCACCGGGACATAAGGTTTCCATCCACCGTAGTAACCCATGACATTCCCTTTGCGTAGTCAGGTTTCCTGCGCACGATGTATATCGAGCCTGACGAGATCGAGCAACTCACGATTGCTCATCTCGGTGAGCAGGAGCTCCGCGCCCCCTTCGAGCACATCCTTCACCAGCTGCTGCTTCGTTTCGATCAACTGGTCGATCCGATCCTCGACCGTACCTCGGCAGACGAACTTGTGCACGAGCACGTTCCTGCGCTGGCCGATGCGAAAGGCCCGGTCCGTCGCCTGATTCTCCACGGCCGGATTCCACCAACGATCGAAATGAATCACGTGGGAAGCGGCCGTCAGATTCAGACCCGCTCCGCCCGCCTTGAGCGACAACACGAAGAATGGCGTCAATTCGTCTTCCTGAAATTGCCTGACCAGCTCGCGCCGCTTGCTGACCGGGGTACCGCCGTGCAGGATCAATCCCTCACGGCCGAACAGCGATCCGAGAAACGCCGCCAGGGGCTCGGTGGTTTCGCGAAACTGCGTGAATACCAGTACCTTCTCCTGCTTCGCGACAATCACGTCGACCAACTCCCGCAGGCGCGCAAATTTGCCGCTGGCCTCAGGCCTCCATGCCGCATCGCCAAGCCACTGGGACGGATGGTTGCATATTTGCTTGAAACGCATCAGGTAGCTCAACACGATCCCCTTGCGCTCGATGCCTTCTGCACCGTCGAGCGCGGCGGCCAGGTCCTGGACAGCACGCTCGTACAGTGCGGCCTGGACGGGACTCAGGTGACACCAGGCCTTGAGCTCGGTTTTTTCCGGGAGATCGGCAATGACGTTCCTGTCCGTCTTCAAGCGGCGCAGAATGTATGGCCGCACGAGCGAGCGAAGCGGACCGAAATGGCCAGCTTTCGCGAGACGCCTGCTGAATCCGGCAAAATCCTTCGCAGAGCCCAGCAGGCCCGGATGCGTGAAATCGAAAATGGACCACAGGTCAGCCAGGCGGTTCTCCACGGGGGTGCCCGTTAGGGCGATGCGCGCTTGCGCCTGAAGCTTCTTGACCTGCCGGGTCTGCCTGGCCCCGGGGTTCTTGATCGCCTGCGCTTCATCGACGATCGCGAGACGCCAGCGGATCGCCTCCAGCTCGGGTTGGCGAAGCAGCGCGCCGAAACTGGTGATGACGAAGTCGATCTGGGCGAGCTGCGCCTTATCGAGGTCGCGCAGGGTCTCGGCAGGCGTCACGGAGGGGTGGGCGACCAGTACGCGCAGACCAGGCGCAAAGCGTTCGGCTTCCGAGGCCCAGTTGGCCAGCAAGGAGGCTGGCGCGACGAGGAGACTTGGGCGCGGATTGGGCTCTTCGCGCTTCAGGATGAGGAGCAGCGCGAGGATCTGGATCGTTTTGCCAAGCCCCATGTCGTCGGCCAGACACGCACCAAGTTCGAGCCGGCTGAGCAGGTAGAGCCACTGCACGCCCACGTGCTGGTACGGCCGAAGCTGCGCGCGCAGCTCGGGGCCCGGCTCGACGCGCGCCAGGCCTTCCGGCTGGCGCAGGTTCTCTAGGGTGTCGGCCAGCCAGGGGCCGGCCACAACCTGCGCCCAGTCGTGTTCTTCAGGCGCTTCGGTGCCACCATCTGACGCACCTGCCAGAAGGCGTAACGCGTCGTTGAGCGGCAGCCCCGATTGCGCGGCCTGCCCGAGATCTTCGAAACGTTGGAGAATTCGGCCGAGCTTCCGGGTATCCACCTCGATCCAGCGTCCGCGGATCCACTGCAGGCCGTCGGCACCCTTGAGCAGCTTTCGGACTTCGGCGAGGCTTAATGGTTCGCCCTCGAGCGAGACCGCCAGGTTGAAGTCGAGCAAGGCATCCGTGCCAACAAGCGACGGCGGTTTCGTGCCCACACTGGCCGTGATGTTGGGCCGCGCGGGACGACCCGCCGTCCACGTACCCGGCAGCCGGACGATGATGCCTGCGGCTTCGAGCGCCGGCAAATCCTGGAGGAGGTGCCACGCCTCGGTGGGCGTCCAGCGCAACGGATGATAGATCTCGCGCGATTCAAGCATGGCGCGCACCCAGTCGCAACGCTCGGCCGCCCGCTGAACGGGGACCAGCAGCGAAAGAAGCTGCGCCTTGTTGCGCGCGCCGGAGAATTCCTCGAGCGAGCGCGACAGAGGCTGATGCTGAGTCTTGCCATGCGCCGAGACGCGCGCCGTATAAGTGGCCAGAAAAGCGAAAGGGGCATCCGGGTCTTTCCGGTTCTCGGCAAGATTGAAGTGGACCCGACCCACGAGATTCCAGGTGGGGTGGCGCGACCTGAGAAATGCCTGAAGTGAGCCACCCGTGCTGGCCAACTCCAGGCGCAGGGCGTTGTCGATCTCACCCCACAGTGTTGCGAGTACTTCCGGCGTGAGATATTCGGCGCCTGTCATGGGGGGCGCGTCGTCAATCAGCCTTTCGATGTTCCGGGCGTCTGGTTCGATGACTGAGATATCCCCGTCTGTGGCCGTTGTGCATAACGCGGTGACATAACGCATGGCAAAGTCGCGCCACCAGCCCCAGGCGGGCGGCAGCGCCCGCCCGATTACTGTGCTGCCAAGATAGAGCAGGCCGTGACCTGCGCCAGCATGGAAAGCATGGCCGAGCGCGATGTCCTCCGGCACGGGGGGGGCATCGGTTTGCGGCACTGCGAGGAGATGACCCGTCGGCGTGATGTTGGGCGCAAGATGATCCGTATTGATCGAAGGCATGATGGTCGATGGGACTGATTTCACGGCAAGGCACACGGTGTACGACGTTTCTTGATGAGACGCTCAAACGCCTCAGTGAGCTGCCGGGAGTGTTTGAGGTCATCTTCGCGCAGGTACATCGAGGTCCGGAGATTTATCGCGGTAGGAATGTCCATTCCTGGACACCCCCCCGCACAGATCCCGGCGTGCCCGATTCGGGCACCGGGCTCCTACCTTGGGTGTTTGACGGCAAACCGCTGATCGGGCCACGGATGAAGGATTCGAGGTTTGGGGAGCCAGACATCAGCGAGCCGGTTCATTCGCTCCCAGGTCATGCCGTCCTTTTGGCTGCGCCGCCGAAGCGTGCGCCGCCAGAGATCGGTGACGTGGTAGCGGAATGCGCCAGGTGCCCGCGAGTTCGTGGGTACCGCGTGATAGGCAAAGTACCCCCGGACCACCTGCTTGAGCCATTTCCCTTGTTCCGGGATCGGCACGTGCATGCGCTCTCTTAACCGCTCCCTGATCTCTCCAAGCTTCGTTCGCATGCGATCGCCACCGGTTTTCCTCTGAAGCTGGAAAGCACCTCGACGAGACTTCCCGCAGATGAATATGAAGCCCAGAAACGTGAAGGTCTCCGGCTTACCCAGACCGCGCCGCTTTCGGGTGGCCGCTGCATAGCGGCCGAACTCCAGCAGCCGGGTCTTGTCCGGATGAAGCGCAAGCGAGAACTCCTCCAACCTCAACCGCATCGCATCCCGGAAACGCCGCGCGTCAGCTTCGTGCTCGAAGCCGGCAACGATATCATCGGCGTACCGCACGATGATCACCTTGCCTTTGGCTTCCCGCCGTCGCCACCGGTTGGCCCAGAGATCAAAGACGTAGTGCAGATACACATTGGCGAACAGTGGCGACGCCACTGATCCTTGTGGTGTACCTGTCTCACTGACGCTAAGCGCTCCATCTTCCAGAACGCCCGCCTTGAGCCACTTGCGCACAAGACGGATGATGCGCTGGTCACCGACCCGGTGCTCCATGAAACGGACTAGCCATTCCTGGCTAACCGAGTCGAAGAAGCCCCGAATGTCCGCGTCCAGAATCCACTTCACCGGGGTACTGGTGATGGCTGTCGACAGCGCGTCCAGCGCATCGTGCTGACTGCGCCCGGGCCGGAACCCGTACGAGAACCCGAGGAAGTCCTCCTCGTAAATCGCGTTCAACACTTCCGCCACCGCGCGCTGGACGATCTTGTCTTCCAGCGCGGCGATTCCCGGCGGGCGCTGTTTGCCGTCCGACTTTGGTATATATTGCCGCCGAACGGGCAGTGCCCGGTACGCTCCACCTTGAACTCTCGCGTGCAACGATCGAAGATGCTCTTCCGACCCTGCCTCGTCGTCCCGCCACCTCAGGCCGTCCACTCCGGGCGCCGCCTTGCGTTTGAGCGCAAGGTACGACTCCCGAAGCCGGTCGATCGTCACGTGGTGAAGGAGCGCGGTGAACCGTTCCTTCTTCCGCTGCCTTGCAGCTTGCCGTACACGGTCCAGTCTCTGTGGCATGCTTGCCCGGTTCTGCGCCCGGCGCATGTGAGATTGCCCCGTGTTCCCCTTGGTCCCCGCCCTTGGCTCCGCCTGCTCCGCAGCCGGTTTCCCGGCCTTGTTCGCATGCCTCTTCGCTACTATGGCGGAGTCTGACTTCTCCCGTCCGTTCATCATCGGCTACGGCTCCTCGCCTTCCCGATGCGGGCCCGTTCATTCTGCAACTGGTCAGGCGGGCGATCTCCCGGTTCCCGCGCAAGGAGCGTACGTACATGCCAGGGTCTCAGACCACGCCGGGTCGTCAGGATGCTCGCGCTTGCGCATCCCTCCATATTGCCTTCCGCGGCTTGAACAGCGTCGGCACCCGGGATAGCAACTCTATCGTGGCTCAATGGATGGCCTGCACGCTCCCCTACCGACGCTTCGCCGACGTCCTCACGAACGCCTGCGCACGGCTCGGGGCCGACGTGGATCGCTACTCCTTCATCGTAATGGACTTGCACCATCTACTCCTTGCCGGTCTCCCGGCGCACTCAAGCTAGCTGTCGCCTCAACGAATAAAATATCACGCGGCCTTTGTCTCCTGGTTGAGGCGTTGTGGTGTGACGCGCTGGTTACTGATGCGATCGGGATTCAGATGCACGGTATCTATGCGCTGCCAGTTGCGCGTGGGACCTTTCCACCGAAGTGGATTGCGTTGCCTTGCGGCCACCTCGTAAAGCGCTGCGCGTCGAACCAGAATATCCTGATCTATGTTGGCATGACGCTGCGCCGGCGTCACGAACCGGATCGCGCCGTGACGATGCTCTTCGTTGTACCAGCGCAGCAGTGCGCCCACCCACGGGCGCGCGGCGAACAGGGTATCGAACGCCTTGAGCGGCCTGGCCGGCCGGTACTTCAGGGTCTTGAACAGCGACTCGAAATACGGATTGTCGTTGCTCACGCCGGGGGCGACCGGGCGAGGGCATGACACCGGGCGCATTGAGAATAGCGAGCATCGTCGCACCTTTCATCGGCTCGCCGTTATCGAGTGCAGGATATCCTGGTCGGGCGTTATTGCTTCGCCTGTGCAAAGGTCTCTGAGGACTTCGCCGGCCAGCACGCTGCTTTGCCCGGCATAGACCTGCCATCCGGCAATCTTGCGGATGAAGACATCGAGAAACGGATACAGATAAAAATACTGCACACGAACCGTCGTCGGCAGGTAGGTGATGTCCCAGCTAAAGAGCTGATTGGGCGCGTCGGCACATACCGCGCGAGGCTTGCCGCGTGCGCGGGCCGGCCGTTCACTGCGCAGGTGGGCGAGCTGCTTCTCTTCGCGCAGCACCCGGTAAAACGTCGATTCCGAGGCGATGTAGCGACGCTGGTCGGCCACGCGCGGCACGATCTGGCCCGGTGGCAGATGACCGAATCCGGCAGAGTTGGCCACTGCCAGCAGTTCGGCGCGTTCGTTGGCCGACAGCTTGTTGGCGGGCTCATGGCGGCGTAAGGTGCGCCCATCCACCGCCTCAGGTCCACCGCCTTGCCAGCGCTGCACGGTGCGGGCGCAGTCCCGGCATGGTACACGCGCGCGCCTGACGAGCCCCGGCTGCAGTGGCCTCGTCGATCAGTTCCTTCAATGTCGCGCGCTCTTCAGGGGAAGTCATTCGTCCTCGTCCCCGAACAGCGCCTGATACTTTTTTGAAAGCACCAGCAATGCGGCTGCCTCCGCCAGCGCATGGTCCTTGTGCTTCAGTTCGCGCTGCAATTGCGCATTGGCCTGTTTCAGCTCACGCACCTCTGGCGCGTTCGCGCGTCGGCTGCCGGCGGCCTCGGCAGAGCAGAACCGCGCGCGCACTGGGCCAGCGGATGGGTAAACAGGCCCCGTTCGCGACATCACGCGTTCAGTGCCTCGACGTTCAGTCCATGGCTTTGATGCAAGGCCAGCAGGCGCTCTTCCAGAGACCAGTCTCCCGGGCGCCGTGCATCGACGGGCCCCGGGTTGCGGCTTGCGGTGTTAGACACCCGTATCCACTTCCTCAAGGTTAATGCGTTCATGTTCAGTTTCGCGGCAACCGTTCCTACGGACCGGTTGCCGCGTTGCAGGGCCTTCGCCAGCGCCTGCTCCCTGAATTCAACAGAATACGTCTGTTTCGTCTTTCAACCTGCACCTCTGGGTTCTTCAAATGACGAAAATTCAGACGCGACAACTAGTGTGACGCCGGGGGTTTCATCCGCCTCGGCGCTAGCAGAAAGCACCTTCCTGCATAGGTTGGTGGCGCTCTTGCGAGCAGGCTACGCATGCTCCAGTAGGCTATGGTTGACGGAACAACGGGTTTTCTCCCCTTACGCAAGCAGCAAAGCAATCAACCACGCGACTTCATGCCGCACGTCGCCATCGTCCCTACCGCGACCGATTCATCATCTGCTCATTGTTGTCGCGACACAGTCGGCCGGACTATTCCCGCTTTTCTGCTTTACTTTGCAGCTTGAACCCGAAGGCCCGATTGATGGCTGCACGCGTGTTGGTCTGCAAGCCATGATGCCGGATACCTTCGTTGACTGCCGGCTCAAGCGCACCCGGACCGCTGCCCGCGGGCACCAATTGCGACCATGACTGCCCCTGCTCCTCCAGATGCACCAGGAACCGGTTGACGCTAGAGCGGTATACAGGATCCAGTTCTTCGGGCAGATCCTTCAGCAGATCCTTGTGCTCCTGAAGGTCCGGCGCAAGCCGTTTTTTTATGTCGCCTTGCAGCCTGAACCCGAATGCCTGGTTGATGGCTGCGCGCGTGTTGGTCGGCAAGCCATGATGCCGGATCCCCTCGTTGACTGCCTGTTCAAGCGCGGCAGGACGCGCACCGGGACCGCTGCCCGCGGCCACCAGTTGCGACCATGACTGTCCCTGCTCTTCCAGATGCACCAGGAACCGCGTGACGCTAGAACGGTATGCCTGATCCACGTCTTCGGGAAAATCCCTCAGCAGATCCTTGTGCTCCTGAAGATCCGGCGCGAGCCGAACTTTTTTTATGCCGCCTTGCAGCCTGAACCCGAAAGCCTGGTTGAGCGCAGCGCGCGTGTTGGTCGACAAGCCATGATGCCGGATCCCCTCGCTGATGGCCTGTTCAAGCGCGGCAGGGCGTGCACCCGCACCGCTGCCCGCGGCCACCAGTTGCGACCATGACTGTCCCTGCTCCTCCAGATGCACCAGGAACCGGTTGACGCGAGAGCGGTACGCCTGATCCAGTTCTTCCGGCAGATTCTTCAGCAGATCCTTGTGCTCCTGAAGACCCGGTGCTCTTTGTATGTCGCCTTGCAGCTTGAACCCGAACGCCTGGTTAATGGCTGCGCGCGTGCTGGTCGGCAAGCCATGATGCCGGATCCCCTCGTTGATGGCCTGTTCAAGCGCGGCAGGACGCGCACCCGCACCGCTGCCCGCGGCCACCTGCGACCAGGACTGTCCCTGCTCTTCCAGATGCACCAGGAACCACTTGACGTTAGAGCGGTATGCCTGAGCCAGTTCCCCGGGCAGATGCTTCAGCAGATCCTTGTGCTCCTGAAGATCCGGCGGAACCAGGGCCCAGGCTTCTTTTATGTCGCCTCGCAGCCTGAATCCGAAGGCCTGGTTGAGCGCAGTGCGCGTGTTGATCGGCAAGCCATGATGCCGGATCCCCTCGTTGACGGCCTGTTCAAGCGCGGCAAGGCGCGCACCCGCACCGCTGCCCGCGGGCACCAGTTGCGACCATGACTGCCCCTGCTCTTCCAGATGCATCAGGAACCGCCTGACGCTGGAGTGGTATCTCCGATCAAGTTCCCCGGGCAGATCCTTCAGCAGATCGATGTGTTCAGGTAATGTCGGAGCGAACCTTGCGGGGGGCCTTGCGCGACTGCTGCCCGGGAGAGGGGCGGCAGGCTGTCGA
>NZ_CADIKH010000111.1 GCF_902859855.1 Paraburkholderia humisilvae | reverse complement strand
CAACGCCGTACGCCTGCATTCGACTTTGGGCTATCTGTCGCCCATTGCCTACGAGGCGAAACTGACAGTGAAACAGCCTATCAGCCTGTCCGAAATATCTTGACCACTACAGTGCCCTTCCTCCTTGCGAGGAATCACACAACGAAACCGGCAACCGAGTGTCTGCAAGCTGTGTCGTTTTCGGCCGCGCACCGAGCCAGAGTGTTTCGTCCCAGATCGACGTTGATTCACGCGGGATCTGCGCAAACCAGCAAGAATTTGACGACTCTGAACGAGGCCGAGCAGAATTGAACTCGTCCGAGCGAATTACGCGAGCATGCTAAATCGCGGCACGCAACTCACAACTGAAGCCCCCGCAATGCGGACCGCTCCAAGCGTCTGCTTCCCTCTTTTCCTTCCACCAATAGTCCTGGTCGGCTTACGAAGGAACTTGCTACGCGCCTTCTGTATTGCTCCCCACCATCACAACTTCGGGACGTTTGCCGTCAATGGTCAAACTGGAAAATGCCTGTCGCGCCCGCTCGATCTGATATTCCCCAATACCTACTCCAACGGGGCCTTTCAATTCATTCAACTTACGGTACAGCGGCACATTTACAGTCACAATGATTTTTCCCCGCTTAACGTCTATATTTTCGATCGCCTCGACCCCGCCAAAATGGTGGATTGACTCCCCATTAATCCGATAACCCACGTCGCGCAGGTCGGAACGATCCGTCTCCGACAGGTCCTGTGCAATCGGGCTTCTCAAAATACTGTCCACGGTTGCTTTTACCAACAGTTGGCGTGCCGTTGCCGCATCGAGCTGTCGAGCGTCAGCAAGGCTGCCGGCGACGTCAGAAAGAGTTGATCGGTTAGCTTCGATGGATCCACTACCTGCCGCTGCACTCTGTAGATTCCGCAAAATATCGGGGACATCAGTCGTGTTCCTGTCGTCCAGGCTCGCTAGCTCGGCAAGCGTGCGCCCAATTAGACCTCGATCACCGAGCGTCCAATAGATGGCTCTAAATGCCGGGGATCGCTGAAGCGGACTCAAACGGTCTGCCGCCATATCCAGGTTATCCGCAAGACGGATGACGGCAAACGGATTTTCAGTCAATTCCTGCTCGGTGTAGCGCAGCCCAACATTTACCTTACCCTCTTTATCGAGAGAAGTTGGGCGACCAGTATATGCAGACTTTTCCTCGTGAGCCGTGACCTTTACAGATTGAAGATGCGGCCGGGCCTTCAAGATATCGTTGACATGTGTCCCTATCGCTTTGGCGTCGGCACCACGGATTTCGATTTTCGATACCTGTTGCGGACGGCGCGAAGAGGTCGAATAATGACTCAGCAAAGCGTCCAGAGAATCAACATCTCGAACCAGTAGCGAACCTCGATCGGTTTTAACGTTAATTGGATAGCTCTTAGCACTTACATCCGCTGAGTGGAGCTGAATTGCCTTCCTCATGTCTGAGAGCACCAACTCAGCTCTACCATTTTCGCGCCCAATTAACAAGCGCAACTGGGAGAACACGCCGTCGTCGAACCTTGATGCGCTGGACAAGCCATGCGTCGGCTTGGGACGGCCATCAAGCTCCGAGTATCCTATATCGTGCCAATGCGCTAAAATCTGGAATAGAAGACTCGCGACATCGCGAGAGACGTTGTATTTTTCTGCAGCACTTTGTTCGATTTCCGGGTATGCCTTAAGGATCTTGACGGTATAATCTGCCACTCGCTCAGAATGATCGAATCCATGTGAAACATATTGCTGAGGATTATCAAGATGCTGCGCCAATGCGGGCTTCCCCAGTTGATTTACCATGCCTCTCAAAATTTCTACGATTTTCCGATTTCCTAATTGCTCGCTATTTTTAAGATAATTTGCGTATGGAGCAATTAGACGCTCCGCGACCAGACGCGACCTGGAAGACGGCCCTCCGGTTTGGCCCACAGAGAAAGTTTGCATATTATCTCGACCCACTTTTCTCCTGAGATCATCGGCCATCTGAGTTTTGACAAGCGCAGCCAGTCTCGGATTTCCTATCTTTTTTTCATCGACCGCCTCGCGAATGCGCAATGTTTGAGCGGTTTTCCGCTCACCGATTCTAGGCGCCTCTGACCTAACATTGTGCATATCACGCATCAATGCACGGAGATTATCTATTCCCATGATTTATTTCGTCAAATGAAGAGATTATTGCAGCACCTGTGTTGGCACAGAATACTCGTTTTTCACACTGAACTATCTTGGCTCTTGGCGTAACCTGGATTGTTAACAAATTCAAAATTTCAAATTCACTTGCGAGAGGTTTTATCAGATCGCCTGTAAGACAGCCAGGCAACTAATGAACAACACCCCATAGCGGGGACGGGTCAATTGCCTTCCGACCTGTTCTCGACCGATGCGGCGAAAATTCGGGCAGCGGTCCTCGATTCGTCGCCTAGTTGTAGATCTTGCTCTGACTCGAAAAACGTTATCGGCAGGTACGTTCCGGAACTTTCTACACAAGCCATGGCGTAGGTCCACGTCAAGCATGACGCGAAACGGTTACTGCAGATCATGCTCTACGTCTTCACGCATTCCTCCGGTAGCACCTCTAAATTGCCATTTTATCGCCCGCTGATGACCGACGTGCGCTTACACTTCGCAAATCCGGTATAACGTGTCGCGAGGGCCCCAGACAATTCGCGCCAGCCTGCTGTCAAGAGCGCATGCCACAACGTTCGGATATCTGTGAGTCAGCATGGAGTGTACCTATTCGCTTTATCGGCTTGGTGCGCTTGTGTATCTGATGCATGCAGGCCTCACTCACATTGTACGAGTAGCCATCGCACGTATTTGACACCACGCTTGTGTGTATGGAATGAGGACACTGTCCAACATTCGGCCGGTCTCGAGTCAAGCATGCGACCTCGGAGGGCAACTGGTCCGAGTCTTTCACATAACTGATCGCCCCTACAGCGTGGTGCATTATGTGTGTAAAGGTCTGTTACGTGCTCCATGCGTATGCGGCATATCGCGGTAAGATATTGTGAAGTACCTGAACTCGACCGAGCGATACGGAGTGTTAATTTTGCGAAAAGCTGAAGTGACGGAATTATCCAAAATCAGTGACGTTGGTTCTTATGGACAGATACCTAGGACTCCGTCAGTTGCCCATACGGCAGATGCAGATAACGCCCCTCGGAGGGTGCAATTTTCACCACTTCCCCAGTTGAGCAGCTTGATCAGCCGCGTCCGGGAATGGCGGGAAGCCGGGTTCGCCCAGCCCCAAAGAGGCAGGAAGCCCTTCGACGCTCTGTTGCATGAGGCATCGCTGTCAGGACAGGTTCGGCTTGACGTTACATTTGTCACTCAACGCAGCATCGGCGCACATGTATTGGGCGAAACGCCACGCAACGACCCCACCGGTTGCTGGTACGCGAGCGCTTGTATGGTGGGCCACTTTTTCGAGGCAGGGCCGCGAATAGGCGTTCCTGAACTCTTCGTACGCAGGCTTGACAAGGGACTGCTTGGCCACCTTGCAATCGGAAGCGACGAAGCGGAGAAACTTGTGCCAGGCAGCAGGTTCACACTCGCTGAACGGGAACAACTGAAGACCGTACAGGATTGCGCAGAACAGCGCGATTACTCGTTGACCGATTTAAAGAGACTGCTCCTGCAAGCGGGGCCGATTCTCTTTTCATGGATGAAAAAGGGAACCAGCGGTAACCAGCCCTATGGGCACGCGTCCGTAATCATCGGCGTAGACAACGGCAAACTGATCTTCCACGATCCGGAGGATGCTCCATACTCTAGCATGACAGTCTCGCAATTCAACTTCGTTCGCCGACGCTTCGAATTCGGGATGATGCAGCGTGTTTCCGGAGAGGAGCATTAAATGACTTTATCAAAAGATTGACTACATGCCCAAGAACGCTTCGGCCGCACAAAAGCACCGATGGTACAAGCGTGGAGAGCGCGCGGCACCGGCCAAGCCTAGAGAATGTGTTAGATCCTATGTAGCAGAAAGGCGGCGAGCTGATCCGTAAAATCAGCTCGTCAACGCTTCCTCAAAGGGGAGCGTCATGCACACACGACAGGTCTCCAGGCCATATACCGAGGAAGTTGTACTGGCGGTGTCGCTTGAGCTGGCAACGGCGAGGTGGAAAGAGGATAAGGCAGTCAAGGCCATCAGCGAAATCCCCGGTGTGGGGTTGCTGACCGATGCAGCGACCGTCGCGAGAATGGTTTAAGTGGGCGGACCCCGTCGGTGCGGACTTCGAAGCGGCAGTGCAGGAGCGAGCAGGGACGGGCGGGGCTAGAGGACGCGTTTAAGTGAGGTTCCTTCCCGACACCAACGCGTTCATCGCGATCATGAGGTTGCGTCCGAAGATGCTCCGGCGCATGCAGCAGCAATCGCCGTCCGACTTCGGCATGTCGTCCATCGTCCCGTTCGAGCTGCTCTACGGCGCGTTCAAGATCCAACGCGTAGAAGCCAACGTCACCCGCATCGACATCTTCCCATTCGAAGTGCTGGAGCTCGATACCGAGGACGCTGCCGAAGCCGGGAAAATCCGCGCGCAGCTGGCCCAGCAGGGATCGCCAATTGGGCCGTACGACGTGATGATCGGGGGGCAGGCGAGGGCGCGCTGGCTGACGCTGATCACGCACAATACGAATTCAAAAGCGTGCCGGGGCTTCGCATCGAAGACTGGCTGGCGTAACCGGCAGCGCACCCAATAGCCGCATCCAAGCCCGCGAGCAATCAACCCCGCGTTGCGGGCTTCTTCATTTGAACCAGCCATGAACCCAACCAGCGACTATCGACTAGACCTGAACAAGGACGAATCTGCGGAAGCCGCGCGATTACTCGCACGCATGCATCCGTCCGACATCAACGGTCGTCTGCTATTTTCGTTTCGGCGCGGCTAGCTAACGCTATGGTTGCCGGTCCCCCGCAATTTTTAGTTTCTCTGGTTACCATGAATGGAAATCGGCGAATGCATCCCATCGGGCTTATGCCTCGCCGGCCTGCGCCGTTGGACACTTAGTATTTCTCACTGATGCAGGCGTGCTGCGCAACCGGGCGCGGCCCCTGCCCTTCTCGGTAACTGGCCGGGTCATTATGGCAGGGATTGCCGGCACTGGGTCGATCGCGAGATTGGCCGTCGTCTCGTTGGCCAACACGCGCAGTACGTAGCTCGTGCCAGCTTGATCTGCCCGGAATCCGCGCTTGAAATTGCCGCTGTAGTAACAGCGGATCGCGGCGCCCAATGCCGGGCCAGTGCTAAGCTTCGACGTTGTACGCTCATAGCATTCGTGCAGGAGGTTGCCGCTTGCTTTCAGATTCGCGCACAGATCGAACACTGATTCGTAGCAGCGCTCGTGCGCGTACCAAATGCGGCACCGGACGTGGTGCTTCGCGTGCTCGACGCGGGTGCGCAAGGCATTGTCGTACCGCACGTACGCAATCGCGAAGAAGCCGAACTGGCAGTCTCGAGCGCGCGTTACTATCCGCTCGGCACCCGCGGTATTGCCGGCGGACGCCCGACCGGCTTTGGAACGTTAGCACTGCGCCCTTATCTGGAGCTGGCCAATCGCGAATTGATGGTGGTCGCGATGATAGAAGACAAGGAAGGCGTCGACGCCGTCGAGGACATCGTGGCGGTGCCTGGCATCGACATGGTTCTGGAAGGCGCGATCGACCTGTCGCAGAGTTTCGGCGTGCCCACCGATGCACAGCATCCCTTGGTGCAGACAGCGATCGCTCACATTGCGCGGGTATGCAAGGCACGACGGGTGCCCTTTTGCGCGATCCCGCGAGCAGAGGGTCAATATGAGCACTGGCGCGCACAGGGAGTCAATGCGTTTCTGCTTGGCGACGATCGTGCCGCGGCGTTCAGGGCCATGAAGCAGATGCTAGCTTCGCCAATTTAAGAGTCGAACTTGAATCCATGAAATGGACGTCCCCACCCGAAACGGCATCAATGCCGGCGACGTGGCTCACTTCACATTCAGAAACGGCTGGAATTGCGCCAAGGAGCGCACCCTCATGCACCGCGGCTTCCCCATGCCTTGTTCAACTGAGTACCGTTGCTTCAATGCTGGATTCCTCCATCCCGGCGATCCCCACGACCGGCAGGACGGCTACCAGCAGCGTGTGCTCGCCCGGGCATTCGGAATGGCCACAGGGGAGGCGAACGGCAAAGTCAGGAAGCCAATCACCGACCGGCGCCCGATTGACTTGCCATTTCCGACTGGCAAGATCAAAGAAAGCGGCCCACTGAGCCCGAAGTTTCGTCCGGAACTCCACTTCGTTGTAGTGTTGTAGTAACAACTCATCAATTGTCCTTGCGGGGATACATCCCCAGTTCGATTGGGGCGTTCAGCGACTACTGCCCTTGCACCTGAGGCACGTCTGCAGGTGGCGTGTGCTTGGAGCGTATCTGCTCGATGATTTGCGTCTGCACCTCAAATATCGCGCGAGGCTCAGCTCGCGCAGGCGGCGCTCGACGCGGATTTCTGTGAGAAAATCCAATCGCGGTAATTCTTGATTTACTTGGCTTGCCGGTGCAATCCCCTGACCGTGCCTCGATTTCACGTACAGGAGGAATTTTGTTAGGTTTCTGTTTGTACGGAGGTTTGAATGTCAGAGAAGCTAGCACCAAAACGGCAATACACGGAGGAGTTCAAGGCGAGGCCGCCGAGCTTGCCGAATTGCTCGGGGTGGTTCTCGAGGATACGTGTTAATGGATCGTAAAGCGTCGAATCGATGTCGATAAGTTCACGAGACATGAGCGCGGCGAGGATCCCAAGCAGATTAATGTAGCCGAAGACCTTGTCGCCAGCGAGACGCACCTCAGCTGCGGACAATGCGTCAACAGTACGGCCCTGCAATGCAAGGCCAGAAACATAAAATACGCCACGTCGGCGAAGGGAGACCGTTTGTCCAAATGGCTTATCCGAGAGTCTTCCAGCCCGCGCTTGCCGTCCGCGTCGGCGCTGTCATGCAGGCGCAGCAGTCGCGCAAGATTCTGTGAGCCGAGAAGCCGCGGCCTGTCCTCTGCATCCCAGAGTAACCCGGGCGCTTGGCCTTGCCTTATCCATCCATAGTTCGGCTCACGCTTTAACGTCGTATTCAAACTCCCAACGCCGCCTCGTTGCCGGCCGTTCACTGCATATTGCCTTCGCTCCTCGTTGAGGATGGCCTCAATAACCGCGAACGCTCCCCTACGCGCTCACACTTCCGGCACCGCCTATGACTTGGGTGAAAAAGTGCACACGGCATCGAGATCCGGGCCAGTCAGACGGTGCGGCAGCGGGCAAAGCCGTTACGGATTGCGGCTGTATGATGTTCCTGAAAACCCGGATCTGCAAACGCCTGTTCCTCGATAATCAATCTCGCTTATAACTCAGGTTGGGAAAATACCTGCCATCCCTGTCAAAAGCGCCCACGATATTCCGCGGAGGAATATTCTCTCCATAATTAATCTCCCACGGCAGCGGATGCGCGCGCGCAGCCCCTAGTTTTGCCTGCTCGATGGCATTGCCACCTTGCCTCTGGTATTGGGGTACATGCTGTTTGAAATGACAATTTCTATATAAATCAAAACCTTCTATTTTCCGTGCGTCGATGAGGTAGGCATAGCCTTCTTTGGCGTAAACACTGGCACCTGCGCCATCCCTTCTAAAAAATGGGGAGGCCGATATGCCTTTGCCATCTGCGTCGAGTGCGTTTCTCGCCCCTTGGAATCCACCTCGAAATCCATTTACCTCATCAATGCTGCGGATTCCGGATCTCAATTCAAAACCACTTTTAAAGATCTCATCGGTCGAACGTGTGTCGCCCCTAAAAACAAAACCTTTATAAGTAAAACCTTTATCCAACCCCACAAATATGCTGCTCGGATTCTTACCGACCAAGATCTGCGCTTCTGCCAGCTTGAAATCAGCGGTGCGCGCTTTTTCCAATAACTTACCCCTGATCAGGGACCGCACGCCTGCTGCCGGACGCAACGCTCCCTTTGAAGCAGTCGAAAAGATCCCCTTGCCCCGCTTAGCTGCCTTAGCCCACGGAAACACCGCTGCCAGGTCGACGAGCACCCCGACGTGATCTGGTCGCGTAAGCCCCGCTTCGAAGGCGGATTCGACGAGCGCTTGCGCCGTGGCCGCGACGAGCCTTTCAGCAACGCATCTACCGACATCATTGATGGTCCTCGCGGTCTGCAAGTGTTCTATCGCGAACTTGTCAGTAGTCTTCGGGGAAGTGGCCTTTCCAAATGAAGAAATATTATCGATATCTGAAACTGGACGCCCAAAGAATCTTCTAACAGGAGCAAGCGCGTGTGTGGCCGTCTTTGGCATAGGTTGGATCGACAATTCGAGATCACGGAATGAAATAGCGAGCATATGCTCCCGCCTGCCATCACCAACTTCCACTATATAGCCGTATTTTGCATACTCGCGTATCTTAGAAGTATATCCAAAACCACTATGGTCGACATGAGATTTTACAATTTGAGATATTGTCGCATTACCTGACTCCAGACCAAAGCCACCTGCAGTGAAGTAATTAACGATGACGGATGACAACTCCTCCACCTGCTTCTGCAGCGCAACACTTGCCTTCTTTGCAAATATCCCGTTAACTTCAGGCCAGTAGTTAAATTTATCCCGCAATTTTCCATTGGCGAAGTAACCATAGCCCTCAAAAAGGACGTCTCCGTTCATAAGAATGTCTCGCGCTTTCATCTTCCTCGTCGTAATGGTTAGTACGTCTTCGCCCACAGGAAGATCACGCTGTTCGACCCACTCTGGATAGCTTACCGAATGAGCTTCGTCTGGATCATCGCCTTTTTCAAGTGCAAGCTCTCTCGCTACTAAAGATCGAGTAGGAATGTCGCTGGCTACATAGGCCATCGATTTCGGCATTGCGAAACGCGCCTTTCTTACTCGATCTGCTTGCCACAGCCCATTTGGCCGCGAACCCGACACCGGCGCGGTGACCGCAGGTACCGACAGTTGCTTATCTCCCTCCATATGCTGACCGACGCCTACGGAGTGCGCTAATACTGCCAATAGATCCGACTCCGGGCCGGGCAGTAATGCAGCTTCGAATGCGGCGCGCTGTGGACGGCAATGTAACGCCTTCAGATACTCAGGTTCGACGACGAATTTGAGGAATAGTTGCGATAACAGCGCCGGCTCCGCAGGTACCACTCGGGGCGTAGTGAAATTGTTCGCCGGACCGGGCGAACAAGATGCTTGCAACAATGGGAACCGTCCGATCTGGTCGAAGATTCGGTGGTGACTTGATGGGGAAACCGGCCCACGGACGGACGCAGGCTTCCGCTCGGCCCTGTCGTGCACGTTGTTGTTGAATTGCTGTGCCCTACGGCTCGCCTCGAGGTCAATTGGCATATGCACGTCCCTAGCTACGGTTTTAAGATAGATGTCGCGTTGAACAAGACGCGCTGCCTAGAGTCGAAGTCCACGGTGTACGCCTTGCCATATACCCTCTCCTGAAATCCCTCGCCTCAATTGAGAGATTCGTGTATTGCACTCGCGCCTGCAGTCACACCTTGAAATTCCGCGGGCATACGAATCTTCCGGAAATCGAATTGGGGCCTGCAAAACCTGGTCATCACCCCGCCCCGCGAGCGACCGAGCGCTTGCCGACCGTTCTTTTCGAGCTCCGGACGGATGCGGGTGTGAGCTTCGCCATTCGCGGCATGATCGCTTGCAGCGGTATTTTCGGAAGACGACGAGTGCGCAGGGACGAGGACATACAGAGCTGGTTGCGATACCTGTGAATCCGCCCGATAGGTCCGGTGAAGAGACGGATGGTTTGCCTTGTTGCGCGCCCCACGTCGCCGCCAGTGCCGATTTTCATCGGATTTTCGCGGGCAACCTCGGCCTTAAGGTGCCTTCAGGGAGGGGAGCAGTCAAGCAAAACTCGGATCATCGGGCTGTTGGGCGGGGACCTGTCGGGCGACATCGGAGGCGTTCTTCGCACCCGGTGAAGCTCACCGGATTCCACTGTGGCGAGCGTTCCCGCCCCCCCCGTAAGTTATCGAAATGGTCACTCACTAATTGCGCTTCACAAGGGCAAGTTGAATCTTTTTGTCCGTCTTGTACTGACTCAGTGCATAGACGGACCAGAGCGCCGCTGGAATCCAACCAATCACGGTGACCTGGAGCAACAGACAGACGATTCCCGAAAGGGGACGACCGATAGTGAAAAACTGCAGCCACGGCACAATGAGAGCAAGTAAGAGCCGCATACAAATCCTCGTGTAGTGGATGTTCATATATTGCCAACCGACGCGCGTCGCCGAAAACCGAGTGCTGAATACAGCACATGCATCAGGCTCGCACCCGTACCTCAGCATGCCGCGCCCTCAATCTCGCGCCGATCTGGGTAATGCCCAACGATGTTCCGCGGCGGTTGTCATGCACTAGGTGCGCCGCGCACTACCGCCTGCGTGCGTCGAGTGCGGCAGTTACACAGCTAGTAACAGAAAGCCTGAGTGCGCTCGCCGTGTACTATTGACCTTTCCATAAATCATGACGTCACCACAAGGTTGCCTGAATCCAGCACGCGGCGATGATCGAAGGTCGGTGCTGAGCGCTTTTGAGCTTGTTGCGAGCGACG
>NZ_CADIKH010000110.1 GCF_902859855.1 Paraburkholderia humisilvae | reverse complement strand
ACTTCGCGACCCATGAACAGGCACGCCAGCGCATCTTCTGGTTCCTGGAGGGGTGGTACAACCTGCGCCGTTTGCACAGCAGCATCGGCTATTGCTCGCCGCTTGAATTCGAGAATCTAAACGATAAAACGAAAACCGTGCTGCCTTGCGGGTTGCCCACCGCCGGGCAGCGTCATGGTCGAGACAGGCGACCCGCCGCCCGGCCGTGGACAACCCGCGACGCAACAGGAGGATCCACACCTGGCTAAAACCAACTGCAGTTCCGTCCGTCGAACCGGGTCACTCTCACATTGCAGATCTTGTGCAGAGCATCCTTCGTCGATCGTCCACGCCGGTATCCAAAGCCGGCTTCATCGAACACCGGCTCGAAGATCGGTTCCAGCCGGTTGAGCAACGCCTGTTGGCATACCCGATCATAAATAGTTTCCATACCTAACGAATGAAACTTGCCCGGCTGGCCAGACTTCGGGATCAATTGTTGTAGCACCGGTAGCGGTTGGTACGTCCCATCTCTGAGTTCCGCATGCAGACGAACGAGTCGCTCTTCCAGACACGCCTCGAACTCCTCCAGACGTTCCTCATCGACTCCGCCCGCCCCGCGTTACGTTTCACCCGAAGCCAAGCCATCTCCAAGTTCTTGCGCTTGTAGACTTTGTCCACCAATGAGTGAACCTTCCTTGCTCCTGTCGGATTCAACCAGTCCGCGAGTCTCCTCGGACCATGACTTCTGGGTCTTTCGCTTATGGAACTTGTCCTCGTCATCGTCTTTACTCATCTCACATTCCTGTCGTTTCCGACTATCGTCGATGAGGTTCGGTTTTCCCGAGCGGATGCGTCCTCTACGGCAATAGCGATGTCACTGGCTCGCACGGCGCGTCGCGCTGGCACACCGAGCAAACCGGCGAGTGCCAGAAAATCGATCGCGGGGTCGGTGATGTCGATGCCGACAAACCGGTCCGTCCCAGCGCTGGGGTAGTTTGTCTGAGCACGAGCATAGTTTTTTCAGAATGCTGTATTCACCGTTGTTCAAGACTACGAAGCTGATGGGCAGGCGCTCGTGTGCCGCGGTCCATAGCGCCTGTGGCGAGTACGTGGCAGAGCGGTCGCCGACAAGGCACACAACCGGGTTGCGGTCAAGCTGGAGTGAGGTGCCGACAGCTGCGGGCATGCCCCAGCCGAGAATCGCGCTGTGTGTGGACAGCCGTCCGCTCATCGAGCGACATTTGTCTTCACCTTCCACGAATGAGGCGTATCGCCGACGAACCGTTTGAAGACAGCGGTGAAATGCGACTGCGTACGGAACCCGCAGCTCAGTGCAACTTCCACCATGCTTTGCTTCGAGCGCGTCATTAGTTGTTGTGCGTGCTCGATCCGGCGACGCAGCAGGTATTCGTGCGGGCGCAGTCCGGTCGCGCGGCGGAACTGCGCGGCGAAATGCATGCGCGTGAGCCCCGCGCTTTGCGCCATGTCGGCAAGACCGATCGAGTCAGACAAATGCGCCTCGATAAACTCGATCGTCCGGCGCATGCGCCACTGCGGCAGCGCGGCCGCTTCACGCGTTTGACGCGCGGCCGCGGTGAAGTGGCGCGAGACGAGCCGCGACACGATCGCAAGGCACACGCTGTCGGTGAAAAGCTTGCCTGACGACGCATCGGTCGAATGCGACACCGCGAGCGCCTGCGCGAGACGCTCGAGCGTCGGGTCCCGCTGGATGCGCGGATCGCTGAGCACGATTTCCCCTGCGTGCGCCTGTCCGAACAGGTCCTCGAAGCATTCGGCGAGCGCCTCTTGCGACACGAACAGATGCAACACGTCAGCGGGCGACTCGAAACGCACGCTAACCGGCACCGCCGGCGCGGTGACCTGCACGGCGCCCGCCGTCACGCGACCAGAAACGATCGTACGTCCCGCGTACTCGAAACTGAGCGACGTGCATTTCAGGTTCAACCCGATGCAGTGATACTCCGCGTGTCCCTGGTGCGACGCCTCGAACGCGCCGACTTCATTGCGCGTCCAGCGCGCGACGGTCATTTCGCCGTACGGAAGCAGATCGTGAGTCTCGTCGACCACGGGGTAGCGCCAGTGATGCTCGGGGTGAATCGGGTTGCCGTTTATTTTGCGCACGGCGACCGTGGCGATTTCGGTTTCGTTAGTCGACAAGGCAATCATGAGCGCCCGCAAGAAATTGAAAGTATGACGATGCGAAACGGCGTCCCCCGTGTCGCCCTGCCCCTCAATCTACATTAGTATATCGAGCTTATTTGTCGGTCTGGCCACCCCGTTTAATGGTAAACGTCGCGTGGCGACACAATGAGGTCTGCAGTGAGCACTAGTGTAACCAGGCTTCCACATTAACTCACATACTCACAAAAATGTCGCGAAGATTGCAAATCGGGTTATTTCAAAATGCATTTGAATCTTACAGTTTAATTATTATATAAATAATCAATATGCCAATATTCGATTGTCAATCGTGACTCACCATCGAGCTGAAACGCGCGCTCACCTTGTGGACCTTGTCGGAATGCACCCTGTCGACGGCGGTCTTCATGTGGTCTACAAGGACTTCCACATTTATAGCAAGCACCAACCCATCGGACCCGATCAGCTCGACCACGACTCCCGTTGAAACATGGAGATTCAAAGCGTGGAATTTGTGAGCGATATTGTTACGAGTTCGAGGGGTTCTATCGCAATAACGATGATTGATCGAACAAAGACAATATGCTAAGCAATGCTTATATATCAAACGAGCAAAACTATTAAATGGAAGTTTTTCTGCTACCTTGCGTTTGTGCCTTCTTGATGATATGCATCATTTCGATACCGCCCGGCAAAATACGTGCGCACCGGAAGGTCTTGAACCCGAGCATCGGTCAAGTTCTCCACTTGATCGCCCGGTGATCCTCTTAGATGATGTTGTTTAGATGCCTGTTCTGGCGGATCATGATCGCCCCCAGGATGAGCTTGAGTGCGCCTTGAACTACCAGGTCACGGATAGCCGGAATCGAAAGGACACAGACCTTGCCCCCGTCCTTCGGAATTTCCTGCTTTCCTGCCGCCGCGAGCCCGAGTCGGTAACGCTCGATAAGAGCGGTGAAAATCTGGAGCTCGGGGCCCTCAACGCCGGGCGCGAAACGCCGATCAGAATCCGCCAGAACAGGCATCTGAACAACATCATCGAACAGGATCACCGGGCAATCAAGCGCCGTATCCGGTCGATACCCGGATTCAAGGCCTTTCGCTGTGCACGCATTCTGCTAGGTGGCGTCGAGCTCATGCACATGATGAGGAAACGGCAGATGAAAAGCAGCGGCCAAATTTCCGCTCAGCAGCTTCACTCGTTAGACAAATAAGCATTACTTATCATATTTCCTTGACTTGAAAAAGCACCCTTATTGCGACACCGATGGCCGTGAGACGGTCGCGGCGAACGCAGAGCCGCGATCCGGCGAGGGTCGGACTGTCCGAGCTGCTCCTCGCTGCTCTCCGCTGGTGGTAAATTGGCGTCGCATCGGCTACTTCGAAAGTCCGCATGCCATGGGCAGCAGTGAAATGCTGCGAACCGTTGCGCTGATTGTCGTGCTCACGTCGCTCGCGTCTTCCGCGTTGGCCGGCAACCATGACGCTGCGATCAGGAACCGGCCAGAGGCAACGCTGTCCGGCGTACATCACATGCCGAGCCCCGCGAAACGTCATCGGAAAATGGTCGCGCGCCACGGACTGAGGAAGACGCCGGCACGCAAGCCAGGACATGGCAAGGCACGCACCCATCACATGCCCCGCATAGTCGCGCCGGAAGAAAACATCTTGCGAGTCAGCGCAGACAAGGCTGATGTCAAGGTAACCCGGTGATGCAATCAGGATTCTACAAGGGCTACTCCATCTGGGGGCATGCCATTCCAGAAGGAGATCGTTACGCGGCGAATGGCACGATTACCCACGAATCAAGGGTCATTGAGGGGTCTGGCGTGCTGGGATATTTCACAGCGGAAGAGGACGCGCAGGTGGCTGGTCTGGCGTGGGCCAGGGCGTGGATCGATCGCCACAACGGGAGCTAGCCGCTCAGACCGCAACGCACTGCGTGATGGCCTGCCCCGCTGGGATGGCGGGTGAATGCGCCCTTCCCTCTGCAGAGCTGCAGGCGAATCGACGATTCGCCGCGAGGGCGAACAGCGCCATGTCAGTATATAAGATCAAGCATGTAACCACCTGTCCAGGCAATGCCATGCTCAAAGATTGGAAGACGTTCATCCCCAAGATCAGCGAAAGCACCAATGCTTTGAGAAAGCATTCTCCCGGAACATTCGATGGCTATCGGATGCTTCATGAGACCGGCGCACAGACGGGTCATCCGGATATAAACCTCGGGCGCTTATCGCCCTCGCCCTCACGCTCGCCGTCACGACCCGATGCGATAGCTGCATCGCGAGCCGTGCGAAAAAAGCCATGGACGTAGGTGTCACGGAAGCGGAACTGCCGGAAGCGCTCGGTGTTGCCGCTGCTATGAACGCAGGAGCGGCTCGCGCATATTCTGGACATGCAATGGACGCGTCCCATAGCCTGTCAGGAAACGACTGATCACTTTTGAAGGCAATGTTGCTCAGAATCGATCTCCCGATGCTGGACGCATCGGGCGTCGGCCACAAAGCGACGTTCCGGGGCGCAATTATCCTGACGCTTCACCGTCTGCTTTCGAGCCGCCTGCCGTCATCCTGCTCTCCACGCCGTGCCTGATTGTCGTCGTACCTGACTGCCTATGTACTTCTGTTGATCTGATCCCATGAAGGAACGGGTTGCAATGCTCCGACAAGGGCGTCGATCACAACACGCACCTTGGGAGCCAGACTTCGTGAACGAGGCCAAAGTGCAGTTATCGGCAGGTCTTCAACGGGTGCCGAGATCGGCACGACGTTGAGGCGCCCGGCGATCACATCGTCAACAACAAGCCACGTCGCGAGACAAGCCAACCCCATTCCACTGAGCGCAGCATCTCGTAGGGCTTCACCATGGCTGATCGTGTGCCTTGGCCGGAGTCTTCGAGACTCAGGGTACGGCCATGCGAGTGGCTGCCCGTCTTTTCCGAATGCGAGGCAATCGTGCCCGCTCAATGAATCGAGCGAGGAGGGTACGCCGCGCCGACGCAAGTAGTCAGGCGACGCGCAGATGATTGAGCGTTGCTTGGCAAGCCGTCGTCCGATAAGGCTCGCGTGATTACCCGGATCGCCGAGCCGTATCGCAAGATCAACGCCTTCTTCGATCAGATCGACATGCCTGTCCGTAAACGTGACATCCAGATCGAGATCGGGATGAACTCGCGTCAGGCCGGTCAGAATCGGCAACACACGCAACCGACCAAACGACACCGGCAGATTGATGCGTAGCGTCCCTGAGATAAAACGCACGCTGGCGGCGAGCAACGTCTCCGCTGAGTTCAGTTCCTCCAGCACCTTGCGGCAGCTCTCGTAGTACGCCTCTCCTTCAGCCGTCATGCTCAGGCTGCGAGTCGTGCCGTTGAGCAGCTTTACGGCAAGGCGCGCTTCCAGCCGCGCGACGCACTTGGCCGCAGCGGACTTCGATAGACCCATCCGTGCGGCTGCCGCCGTAAAGCTACCAGTTTCCACAGCGTGGACGAACGCGGACATGCCTTGCAGATGTGAATGAAGATTCGAAGTCACGGTATTGGCGACAAAATATCGGGGGTGTTGCGAGAAGATATCGCAACCTGATCGAATCCGTCGTCAATAAGATTGATGGCTCGTCCAACGATGGAGTCGAGCCATGCCCACCATGAAACAATGGCAGTTACCTGCGTTCGGATTGCAACAGCTCGCAATCGCCGACGCGCCGATACCACAACCTGGCCCGCATGAGCTGTTGATCAAGGTGCGTGCCGTATCGCTCAACTATCGCGACAAGCTTGTCGTCGAAGGCGATCTTCTCCCGGATAGGCCCGCCATGCCGTTCGTTCCGTGTTCCGACATGTCCGGCGAGGTCGTGGCGACCGGTGCGGCGGTAACGCGCTTCAAGGCGGGCGACCGCGTGCTTGGCCATTTCTGGACCCAATGGATAGACGGCGTCCCACCGCCCACAATGGCGCGGCACGGCTTGTCGTTAGGCGGCCCGCTCCCGGGCATGCTTGCCGAATATGTGACGCTTGAAGAACACGCCGCGGTGCGTGCGCCCACGACCGTCACCGATGCTGAAGCATCGACACTGCCGATCGCGGCGCTCACCGCGTGGTTCGCGCTAGTGGAGACCGGGCACTTGCAGGCAGGACAAACCGTGCTGGTGCAAGGCACTGGCGGCGTGGCGCTGTTCGGGCTCCAGATCGCGCAGGCGCTCGGTGCACAGGTGATCGTCATCTCGCGTCATGCGGAGAAGCTCTCACGGGTGAAGGCATTGGGCAGTTGTGCCGTGATCGACACGCAGGTTACGCCTGGCTGGGCGAATGCCGTCGAACGACTCACGCACGGCCGTGGCGTCGATCATGTACTGGAAATCCTCGGCGGCTCAAACATCGAGCACTCCGTCGCAGCCCTTGCTCCGGGTGGGCGCATCGCGCAGATCGGCTTTCTGGAGGGTCCCGACATTGCGCTTCCCGTAATCCGCCTCATGCTCAAACGCGCGATCATTCAGGGGATTTCCGTCGGTCACCGCAGCGCATTTGAACGTATGAACCGCTACTTTGATGAATACAGCATCAAGCCTGTCATCGATCGTGTTTTTAGTTTTCACGACGTGCCCGCCGCATTCGACCATCTGGAACGCGGCCCATTCGGCAAGGTTGTGATTTCGGTCACGAGCTAAACCGGCCGTCCGATTGCCGCCTCCATTCAGACATTGCCGTTTGCGAATGTTGAGCTTCCGCTCCGGGTCGGGTGCTGCCAGCCAGCGGCCCCGGGGCGGCGGACAAAGCATCAACACGGCCACCAGAAGATTTGAGCCGTTTCTCGGTCGCCCCTTTATAATCCGGCATGACTCACTTATTCTCCCTTGCAACAACGCCACACGCCGCACCGGCCGCGCGACCCATCGGGTGGCTGATCGCGCGCACGCCAGCAAATTATTTACTTTCCACGCATTTCGAACGCATGCGCCACGATTTGCATCCGGCGCTCGTATGAAAATACCCAAACGGCTTGCACCGCTCCTCGACGAAGGACTCATCGACGAAGTTATCGGCCAGTTGATGAGCGGCAAGGAGGCGACCGTCTACGTCGTGCGCTGTGGCGACGCGGCGCGGTGCGCAAAGGTCTACAAGGATGCAAGGCAGCGCAGCTTTCGGCAAGCCACGTCCTATCGGGACGGCCGCAAGGTCAAGAGCAGCCGGCAGGCGCGTGCGATGGAAAAAGGAACGCGCTACGGCCGCCAGGTGCAGGAGGAACTGTGGCAAAACGCTGAAGTCGACGCGCTGTTCCGACTCGCCAACGCAGGCGTCCGGGTGCCACAACCCTATATTTGCACTGATGGCGTGTTACTGATGGAACTCGTGGTCGACGCGTCGGGAGACGTCGCGCCACGCCTCGACGACGTCGACCTGACCGAAGCGCGCGCTCTTGAAATGCACGCGCTGCTGCTCAACCAGGTAGTCCGAATGCTATGCGCCGGTGTGATTCACGGCGATCTGTCCGAATACAACATCCTGCTGGCGGCTGAGGGTCCGGTGATCATCGACCTGCCTCAGGCCGTCGACGCAACTGGCAACAACGAAGCCGCCTCGATGCTCAAGCGTGATGTCGACAATCTGGCCGCGTACTTCGGGCGTTTCGCGCCGCAACTTCTCAGCGCCGATTACGGAACGGAGATCTGGTCGCTGTTCGAAGCAGGCCATCTGCATGTCGATGTCGCACTGACCGGCCGCGTGAAGACCACTACCCGACCTGTCGACCTTGATGGCGTGCTGGAGGAGCTCGAAGAAACGCGCCTCGAAGAAGATGCCCGGGTGCGGCGACAGCAGGAACTGAGCGCAGGCCGATAGCCGGCTCCCGCTTGCGGTCCCCAGAAGACAGCGGGCGATGAGGCTCCTGGATGAATGCCGCACCGAGGACCGGTTGAGCGGCGCGAGAAAAGCGTTGCGGTTACAGTGCAGGACTGGTTCGCTTCGCACAGCACCGAAAAGACGCGTGTTGATTAGTCGCGAATATTCCTTTCATCGGTAGTTCAGTGGGGCCAGCGACAACAGTGCTCGCTGGACTGCACCCCCGACTTGCATCGGACCGGTATTGTGAGCCGCCGCGTCTGGCCAATCCCCTCGCGTACCTGATTCGCCGTCTGGACAGGGCGATGTCCATGACTGCCACGACGCAAGGGCTACCCGGCAAATTTCATGCTTCCCACTACCGCGCGAGAGCCTGTCGATCAACGCGCGCGGCTACTTCCTCAATGCGGCATCCGAGGCCATGTCCCGCCCTTATCAGGAATCTTGAATGGCCAAAGAAGAACTGCTGGAACTCGACGGTATCGTCGACGAAGTGCTGCCAGACAGCCGCTACCGCGTCACGCTCGACAATGGCGTGGTGGTAGGGGCGTACGCGTCCGGTCGTATTCGCAAGAATCACATTCGCATCCTTGCGGGCAATCGCGTAACGCTGGAACTCTGGATGTACGACCTGACGAAAGGACGAATCAATTTTCGACATAAGGATGAACGGAGCGGTGGCGCAACGCAAAGAGCCGCTCTTCGCCGTCGTTGATGGCGCGATATGCGACCGCCGGCTGTGACCCTAACCTATGCCACGACGCTGCCTCACATCCATGTCACCATTCGCCGTTGCTGCCGCATCCCAACCAGGGAAAAAATTGACCACCTTAATTCTGAAACCCGACGAGCCCCTGGAAGTTGCATTACGTCGTTTCCGTCGCGCGATCGAGCGCACCGGCTTGATTCCGGAGCTTCGTGGCCGGACAGCCTATGAAAAACCTAACGCAGAACGCAAGCGCAAAAAAGCTGCCGCAGTGGCGCGCCTGCGCAAGCAGATCAGACGGTCGTTGTCGCCGAAAAAGCGGTACTGACCGGGAACCGCCGGGCAGCCATGGTGAAGCGGCCATCTAATGCCCAGTCGGGTGCCTCGCATAAGCCCCGCGTGGGGAACTCTGGTTCGGATCTGGGCCGAGTGGCCGGTTGAGTCTGCATTCGCATACCGGTCACCCGATCTTCCGCGATAGATAGACGACAACGGTCACCGTGCTAGCCATGACGCCCGTCGAACAGTTCGCAGCCGGCGGCTGGTTTAAGGTGACCCAGAAACACCCTGGTCGTCCATCGTTGAATGTCTAGGCAATCAACCGTCCTTCAAACCCTTTCGCATAGTCGTTTTCGTGGGCGCCGCTTGTTCCGGAGGGGGCTGGTAGCGGTTTTTGCGTCACCTCGTCGCCAAACCGCTTGCCTCCGGGCCTTGCCGGTTGTAGATTCGCATCCGTGTTGCTACGCTAGCGCCACCCTGAGGATTTAGACCTTTGCGTATTGTCGGTGACTACGCAAAGGCAAAGGTCTCAGGCAAACTTTTGACCGATAACGAGGAATCCATGGCAACAACGAGCGCAACGAAAGCTTCAGCAAAGCCGGCTTCGAAGAAGGCTATGAGTCCGGTCCAGAAAAAAACGGAGGTGCCCCTGGTGAAGAAGGCTGCAGCCCCTACCACGAAGAAGACGATCACGGCCACGCCGCTGAAGCCTATCAAGGATTCGTTTACGAAGGCTTCACTTACGGTCCACCTGGCCGAGCGTGCTGGTGTCGAACCGAAGGCGGCCAAAGCTCTGATGGCAGCACTGGAAGAAACGGTGCTCGCTTCTGTCCACAAGAAGGGTGCAAAGGAGTTCACGCTGCCGGGTCTGTTGAAGGTTGTTGCTCAGGACGTGCCCGCCAAAAAGAAGCGCTTCGGCAAGGACCCATTCACGGGTGAAGACAAGTGGTTCGCCGCGAAACCTGCTTCAGTGCGTCTGAAGGTGCGGCCGCTGAAGAAGCTGAAGGACGCGGCGCTCTAAATCGAGGTCTGCAGAAAGAACGCCCCTTGTGACGGAAGTCCGAAGGGGCGTTTTGCTTTGGATATGGGCACGGAGTGTGCCTTGGCACTACGTCATTCAGACCGTTGCCTGCACGGTCACAGGCGCTGGCGCGCCGGCGATGTCACGTTTTGCGACCGCCGTTTTGGTGGCGACGGTCTTCTTGCTCGCTACCTTCTTGGTCCCAGTCTTCCTTGCAGCCGACGTCATCGCTTTCTTCGCCGGGGCCTGGGCTGGCTTCGCCGTCCTGGCCGCGGTCTTCCTAGCGACCGCCTTCTTCAACGCAGGCTTCTTCTTGCGCACAACGCTTACACCCGCAGCGGTATCCTCGGCTGCGCCCGAAATTAGGAACTTTGTTCGGTCCTTCGCACCTTTAATCCACTCCGGTGGACGAGCGTGCCCGCTCCAGGTTTCCCCGGTCTTTGGATTCAGGTACTTTGGCGGCAACTTTCCTTTCGCCTGGGTTGTCGCCTTCCCCCCGCGGGCTGCTGCCGCCGACTGGGCCGCGCGCTTGAATCCGGGCTTTGGTCCACGCTTTGCGCCAGCTTTCGCCGTACCGGAATGCGCTGCTACGTCTGCAATAGTGAGGCCGTGTTCGGCCATGAGCTGGCGGATTTTGTTGAGCGCAGATTGGGACTTGAAACCAATGAGTGCTTCAGCCTGCGCTTGCAGTTTCTTCATTTGGGCCTGAATCTGTTCCAGGTTCGG
>NZ_CADIKH010000109.1 GCF_902859855.1 Paraburkholderia humisilvae | reverse complement strand
CAACGCGCTGATCATCGTGATGCTGATTCCGCTGGCGCTCAAAGGCGTCAAGTACCGTCCGATCGGCGCGGCGTCGCTGTTGCGCCGCAACCTGCTGATTTACGGCCTCGGTGGCATCATCCTGCCGTTCCCGTGTATCAAGCTGATCGACATGGTGATCGCCGCGTTGGGCTGGGCTTAACGTCGTGAATTGGATTGGCAGGCGGGCGCTTGCAGGGAATTCCGCACACGCCCGCCTGCGCTGTCGCGATGTGTCCATTAAATTTTGAACAATCAGGTTCGCAGATTATGAAAAGCTCTCTTCGCCCAGCGATTGTGTTCCTTATCGCCATTTCTGTTATGACGGGCGTCATTTATCCCGCGGTTGTTACAGCGGTCGGTAAGGCCGTGTTTTCCGACGAGGCCACCGGCAGCTTTATTGAAAAGAACGGAAAGGTGGTCGGATCAGCGCTTATTGGCCAGCAATTCGATGATCCCAAATACTTCTGGGGCCGGTTGTCTGCTACCGGGCCCAATCCGTACA
Organism: Paraburkholderia humisilvae; assembly: GCF_902859855.1. Classification (GTDB taxonomy): domain Bacteria; phylum Pseudomonadota; class Gammaproteobacteria; order Burkholderiales; family Burkholderiaceae; genus Paraburkholderia; species Paraburkholderia humisilvae. The sequence goes on along the minus strand of NZ_CADIKH010000109.1, from coordinate 10,349 downwards.
ACGCGCAAAGTTCGAGTGGTTCGAATCTTGGACCGACGAACCCGGCGCTGTCAGATGAAGTAAAGGGGAGGCTCGCCGCGCTGCACGATGCAGATCCAACCAACACCGCGCCCGTACCAGTTGACCTGGTGACGTCTTCGGGTAGCGGCCTGGATCCGCACATCACGCCAGCCGCCGCCGCCTATCAAGCGCCGCGCGTGGCCAAGGCACGCGGCGTCTCACTGGACCAGGTGACCGAAATTATCACGACGAACACCGAAGGCCGCCAGTTCGGTATCTTCGGGGAAGCACGCGTGAACGTGCTGAAAATGAATCTCGCCCTTGACGATCTGAAGCCCGCCAGGTGATTGACTGTCCCGAGTTTGTAGAAGAAGTCGGGAAGCTTCGGTACGACGACGGAAAGAGCACGGACACAAGCACGTCTCCAGCGACGCTTCGCCCGGTGGCCATGCCGCAATCGCGGCACACCGGGCCGATCTTTTTAATCCCGGTGAGGAAAATTGCTGCGAAGCCACGGAGGGCACTGTGACTGAACCGACCACAACCATCATTCTGATTGAGGGCGATCAGCAGATTCGCCGTTTCGTGCGCAGGGAGCTTCAGGGTGAGGGCATGACGGTGTTCGAGGCCGAAAGCGGCGCACAGGGATTGACGGAGGCCGTCACCCGAAAAGCGGACCTGCTGATTGTCGAGTTGACCTTGCCTGACCGGGACGGGGTCGATGTGATTCGCGATGTCCGTGATTGGAGCGAGATGCCGATCATCGTGCTGTCAGCGAAGGACGCTGAGGCGGACAAGGTGGCGGCGTTCAACGCGGGCGCGGATGACTACCTGACGAAGCCGTTTGGCGTCGCCGAACTGATGGCTCGGGTCAAAGTGCATCTGAAACGCCGGAACCGCAGTGGTCATAGCGATTCACCCGTCGTTCACTTCGGCATCGCAACGGTCGATCTCGCGACCCGACAGGTCACCCGAAACGGGAAAAGTGTTCATCTCACGCCGACTGAATATCGGCTGCTGGTCGTGCTCGTGCGGCATGCCGGTCGTGTACTGTCCTTGCGTCAGCTACTGACGGACGTTTGGGGACCGGGACGCCTCGATCACACGCACTATCTTCGAATCTACATGGGCAACCTGAGGCACAAGCTCGAGCGCGACGCGACTCGCCCCGAGCATCTCGTGACGGTGGTGGGAATCGGCTACGGTCTGATGGGCGCTCGATAGACGCCGACGCGGCACCGTCTCGGTGCGGGCCGCGTGCGGCACGACTTTTCTCGTCGGGGCAGACCACGATCGGCGCGACGTCGCTCGACAACGAACTGGGCAAGACCTGGTACGAACGTGGCGTCGGCGTCACGGGCAACTTCAGCAAAAGTTCAGTGCTGTATGCGAATGTGAAATACGCGCATGACTTCAGCGGCGACCATCGGCGCAACGTGTTCGGCCAGGTCGGGTCTCCGTTCAGTGGGTGAGCGTGCCGCCCGTGCCAGGATGGCTTAGGACCGACCGGCGATCAAGGAGCGGTTGACCGGAAGCTTTCATGAGCGATGACGCGCTCCCACCAGTCGCCGACGCCTTTCAAAGCCAGGATTTCGTCACGATGCGGCGTCAGCGTCACGTAGGCGATGATCGGCGCCAGGTAAAGATCGGCGATGCTCAATGCGCTACCCGCGAGATACGGCGAATCGCCCTTGATGCGCATGAGCTCGTTCAGGACGAGGCGACTCTTTTCCAGCGCGGCTTTGAGCGCATCGTCGTTCTGGCCGCCGACGAAATCCGGGAACAGGTAGTATCCGGCGACGCTTAGCAGGGCACCATAGCCATATGAGTCGACGATGCTGGTGACCATGTCCATTCGAGCGCGATCCTTCGGCGTCGTGGGGATGAGCGATGGGCCCGGCAACACGGTGTCGAGATAGCGCATGATCGCCGTGGTCTCGATGATCCGGAATCCGTCCACGTCGACGACGGGCACTTTGCCGAACGGGTGGCGTGCCCGATGCTCGTCTCCCCGCGGCTCACCCTTCAGCACGTTGATCGGAACCTGCTCGTAGCCCAGCAAGTTTTTTTCGGCGAGCAGCATCCGCACGGTCCGGACATAGGTCGATCCGTTAAACCCCCACAGCTTGATTTTGATGGTCATGTTGCCTCCCAGGTTGGGTTGCCACCCAATATGACGGGTGGCGGTTGCGATTGAGCACCGCACTCGCCAGACAGTGCACGGTCGTTGCGGGCGACTCGATGGTACACGCAGGTTTGTGGATGCGCACGGCCCTTCGGCCGGTCGACACGATCGGTCGACCGGCGTCAGTCGACTGATGATGCAAAGCCTTTTTTGACGAAGATGGCTAACAAGCGAGATGGATTAGCTGGGGCTGGCTACGTTAAACCACATCGCCCCGGCGACGATAAACATCAAAACGAGCACGACGAGCGCGGGCACCCCACGCTGATATTCGCGGTGGTAAGCAACGGTAGCGACAGCGGCGACCATGATGCCGCAGCCGAGCAGCAAGCCGTAGGGACGCGTCGCCGCGGTCAACATGAGCAGCGCGACCGCGAGTTCCAGCACACCCGTCACGAAGCGAAACCCGTCCGGATACCCCCACCGTTTGTAATCGGGACCCACGCGCTTGACCGCGAATGTGTTGATAAAAAAGCCGAGAAAAAAGAAAGCGGCCAGCGCCCACGCAAGAACCCGAATCCAGAGCAGGTCGATCATCGCTGCACCATGCGGGTCTGTATGAAACGGGCGCTTTCTTCGAGCGATGCCATGCCCTCATCGAGTATCGGCGCGAACAGTTGCCATCCATGGCACATGCCATCGAAAATTTTCAATTCGCTATCGACGCCAGCTGTCCTCATGCGCGCAACCAGCGTGATCGAATCGTCGAGCAGCCGCTCCCAACTGCCCACATGCACGAGGGTCGGCGGCAGTCCGCTGAAGTCGTCATAGAACGGCGTGACCGTCGGCGACTTACGGTAGCGGTCGCGCAGATACGCATGCTTGAATCCATCGAGGACCGCCGGCGGCAGGATCGGGTCATTCGTTGTCGTGCGATACGACGCGCCTTCTTCGGCGAAGTCCAGCCACGGTGAAAACAGCGTCAGGGCGCGCGGCAGCGGCAAGCCGCGTTCGCGAGCGCGCACGACCGTGGCCAAGGCCAGGTTGGCGCCGGCGGAGTCGCCGGCAAGCGCGACGCGATCCGCCGCATAACCCTGCCTCAGTGCCCACTGATAGATGCCGAATGCGTCGTCATGCGCGGCGGGCGCGGGATGCTCCGGCGCCAGCCGATAGGTCGGTGCGAATACCGCCACGTTAGCCGCACGCGCGAGATGGGTCGTCGTGACGCGATAGGTATGGGGCGAGAACAGGAAAAAACCGCCACCGTGGTAGTAGACGATCAACCTGGACGGGTCGCCGCCTTCCGGCACGATCAGGTCGCCCTGATACGGACCGAAACGTGTGCAGACAATCGTCACGTTCTGCGCGAGCGGTGTGTCGCGGGTAATGCCTTCGGCCCAGGCGCGCATGGCCGGTGGCGTCGCATCCGTAGGCGGCGGGTGCCCGGCACTGGTCTTCAGCGCCTCGCACAGCTGTTGAATCGACATAGCGTATCTCCGGGAGGTGAACGGTGTGGCGCTTGACGCGCACCGCATTGCCCACAAGATAAGCCTTCTGTTTTTGATGTAAATCGGGTAACTTGAGAACTATTTTCTCAATAGTGAGAATATCGATTGAGTGCACCCTCGTTGGCGTCCGTCGACCTGGAAGACATGGTTTTCTTTGTCGAGGTCGCGCGCGTACTCAGTTTCACCGGCGCGAGCAACGCGACCGGTATTCCGATCGCGACGTTGTCGCGGCGCGTTGCGCTGCTGGAAAAGCGCGTCGGCGTGCGTCTGTTCGAGCGCACCACCCGGCGCCTTGCGCTAACGGAAGCGGGCCGCCATTACTTCGATCGTTGTGAACGCATCATGCAGGACGCAAGCGCGGCGCTCGAAGTCCTTAGAGAGTCCGCCCGACGGCCGTCAGGCCATCTGAATGTGTCGATGCCCGTGGAATTCGGTCTGACGCAAATCGCACCGATCATCGATGAGTTCGCGAGGCACTATCCGGAGATCAGCATCAATGCCGATTTGACGCCGCGGCAATCGGACTTCGCTTACGAAAACGTTGATGTGGTGATCCGGCTTGGCGAACTACGTCATCCGTCGCTGGTGGTCCGTCAGCTGGGTCATGCGGCGCGACTGTTCTATGCGTCGCCAGCGTATCTGGCGCGCTGCGGCGAGCCTTCTCATCCGAAGGAGCTCGGTCGGCACGAATGCATTCTGCAATCCTATATGGAGCGACCGGGAACCTGGCGTGTTGTGTCGGGAAAGAGGTCGGTTGATGTAGACGTGCAGGGACGGTTCTCGACCAATAACGTATCGATGACGCTGAAGTTCGCAGAGCAAGGGCATGGAATCGCCGTGCTGTCGCCCGCCATTGCACGCGCATCCTGCGACAGCGGCGCGGTGCGGCAGATCCTCGGGAACTGGAGTCTGACGCCGATGCCGGTGCACGTGGCGATGACTTCGCGGCTCGTTCCCGCGCGGGTCCGCGTCTTCGTCGAGTTTCTGGCAAGCCGGCTGGTGACGATGTGAGCGAGGCGCAGGCGGAACGCGCTGCAAATAGGGACCTTCAGAAAGCCGAAAATTAAAGTACCTCAGCTAAAAAACTGTTTCCGAGCGCGTAATTTCGGGGCGGCCAATGCGTGTGCATCAGTCTTGCACGATAAGGGCTTCAAGACGCGAAATAGTCGTGTCAATGTGGCGGTCGTTCCCGCTGGGAAAGATCCGTTCGGCCACCAGGCGGCGTTCGTCAATCAAACGGGGATGGCTGCTCTGTACGAAACGGGTGTTGGGGTGGGTCTCTGACCAACCACCTTGATCAGTCGTCAGTTACCCAAATGCATGTCCGTTTCTCCCGTACGAGCTGTGCGGTGTGGCGATGGTTCACAATTATTCACAAAGTGACTGAGAGCCTTGACCGTGGCGTCGCTCAACGGATTCAGGCGCCTACTTATTCGACGAAGCCCGTTGCCTGTTGTAGTCCGTCAAATTATATTCATGTGAAGAATTTAGCATCACCATCGATTCTCCTGGATGTGTCGGGTTCTGGGGCTGAAGGGCAAACGTTTGCGTAATTTGCGTCATCGCTTCGGACGAAGCCGGACGAGGCACGCGACGAAGGTCTGAAAACAGGCGACGCGATCGAGTAAAGGAGATTTCGCTAAAGCGAATATTCCATCCACATATTATGGATTCCTGAATAGTAGAGGCAGTGATGTCGGCCAGCTTGAATAGCCTTCCGGAGCACACTGACGCCGCGTTTGCGCGACAGCCAATCCTCTTCACGCTTGCAGAAAATCCGCGCGAAAGGATTCGAGCATTATCGATCCTGCCGAGTTCGTCGAAGTTCGGCTTGCTGAAAGGCAGTTTAAGGTGTCGTGAATCGCTTGCATTCGAGGCCGGCGGCCACCTCACCAGTAGTGGGAAGTTTCAATTCAAACCCTTTATTAATCGGAGTGCGTATCATGAATAATCCGTTTGGTAGCGACTTAAAAACTTCCGTTCGCCCAGCCGAAAAATCACCAGCCGAATTCGACGCACAGATTGTCGTATGCATTGAAAAGGCTGGTCTTGTTCCAGGAAAAAATCGCTTCTACGACAATGCCAAACGAGTTAAAACGATGGACCCGTTTTCAGCCATGCAGATGAGTTATGCATGGTACTCCATTGTAAAAAGTTTTATCTTTACTTCCATCATCGGGATGGCACAGATGGCCAGGCAGGCCGATGAGCAGGAAACACCAGATACAAACCTGCTCAAGACGCTTCATACGTCATATGAAGTGATTGCCGATGACGCAACGAACATGTCACCCGTTTTTGCGGAGGTAGCTCCGAAGGGATACATGGGCATGCACCACCTTTGGTATGGCCAAGCCATGATGGACCCGCTAAGAAAAGTTCTGAATTTCGAGGACTGCAAGGCAGCTCAGGTTTTGCGCGCGGGCCACAAGGCGCTTATTTCAAATATGCGTGAACTGTCCGCGGATCCAATGGGTGCGGCAACGCAGTTGCGCGTCGTGGAACAAATTGCGAAAGACAATATTATTGCGCTCTATTTGTCCCACTTGAAGGTGGAAGCAAACGGGAAACGAGTGTTTTCGCAGTCGGATTTCAAGTGGCACAATGCGCATGTCCGGGCTGAGGATGACCACCATCAATGGGTTAAGGATCTCGAAAACGGTACCTCGTTAATTGCCGATACACGAGAGAAGCAAGCGCACATGTTGAAGCTAGTTGAACAGCATGTAGAGAACTGGAAACTTGCGCTGGACGACTTCGCAGATATTCTGCCGAGAGAAAGTGAGCTGGCCGTTACCGCGACAGCATAAAGATCGTGAAAATCTGGCGCGAAACAGGCGCGAGTGTGTAGACGGAATTGGACAACGCGATCACGCGTTACGCCAGTCGCATCAGTTCAGTTCGCTGCATCGGAATTGCCGGGTACATACACTGGACGTTAGTGCGTCTGATTCCATTCTCTTGTTTCCATATCAACGAATTGGAGTAGTCGTGAGCAATCAGAACCTGATACGTAGCATGCAGGATTTGGAGTATGCCGCGCAGCGCACCCCTCGTATACTGACCATGTTCAGCGGGGGGCTCGATAGCACCCTTTTGCTAAAACTTCTCGCACAAAGCGGAGGTTGCGAAGTCATCGCCTTGACGGTCGACGTCGGCGACGATATCGATCGTGCTGAGTTGAATTCTCTTGCAGCGCATTTCGGCGCGCGCTCAGTGGTAGTTGATGCGCGCGACGATTTTGCCCGCATCGCTTTGTCGGCGTTACACGCTGGCGCAAAATATATGAATATGTATCCGGTCAGTTCGTCGCTGTCGCGACCCCTGATGGCTCGGCATGCGGTCGCTCTCGCAGAAGAATATGGTTGCGGAGCCATCTGTCACACCGCCAATTATTCTCAAAACAGCCTGAGGCGCCTAAATACCTCAATCAAGGATCTTGGCTATCGTGGCTTTTTCGGCACACCGTATGAATTTTCGGTGTTATCGAGAGAAGAAAAGATTCAGCGTCTCATCACAGATTTCCCCGGAAGATTTCGGTCGCGAAGCACTAGCGGCGACGCGAATCTCTGGTGCCGGGAGTTCGAATCAGGGCAGCTTGACGATCCGGAAAATTTCAGTCTCGATCCGGATCTGTTTCGCTGGACCGCGGAAACATCCGACTGCCCTAAGAATGATCGACTCAGCGTGCGCTTCGAGGGCGGATTACCCGTTGAGCTTAACGGTATTCCAATGCCACAGGTTGAACTTATCGAGAAGCTCAACTTCCTGGCGGGCCGCTTCGGCATTGGGCGCTACGTAGGGCTTGAGCATCTCGAGGGCGGCGAGAAGGTACTTGAAGCCCGCGAGGCGCCGGCGGAAGCGATTTTGAGCATGGCGTTCAGCCACCTCAAAATGGCGACACAAGATGCCGAACTGCTGCGGGAGACGCTGCCAGTCGGACAGCTTTGGCTGCGTGAATGTCTTGAGGGCCGTTACTACGGCAAATTACGCAAGGCCACCGAGCGGTTCGTCGAAGAAACGGCGAGCGCTGTCACCGGTACTGTCACATTCAATTTGCGTGCGGGTGCGGCGGATGCGTGTTCGATTGTTGCGGCCGACCCGATCTACCTGACCGATCGCGACGCGTGGGAAAAACAGGAAGCGCGGGTCCGCAGTACTGTCAGTCTGGGTGCGATGCAGGATAAGGAAAAATTGGCTGTTTCGATTGGATAGCGGGCGGTTTCGCGATCACTGCCCGGCAATCGGCAACAGGATCCGCGAGCGCGCCATTACGCCGCTAGTGTGGGACGCGCGCTGTCGTGACGCGCTCGCGTGAAACCGGGATTGCCATAGCAGAAGTTGTCGTCGTCAGAGCCCTGATGCGCATGAACGAGCCGGTCCTCTCACAGGAAACGGGGTTTTCAATGGATACACCAACGATGGAACACGTGTTGGCCACAGATACGAGCGTATACAACACGATGCGCATGCAGCTGATTTCGATTCACTATGCCTCTACCAACACAAATCTCTACGAAATACGCCGTCCCGACAATGCCACGTTGCCGCAGGCTTCGCCGGGCGCACATATCGACGTGCACTTGCCGAATGGTGTCGTTCGTCAATACTCACTGGTGACAGCCGATGGTGACCCTCGCGCCTACCTGATCGGGATCAAGCGACACCGCACAAGCCGCGGCGGCTCTGCGTTCGTGCACGAGAAACTGCACGTCGGGCAGATGCTCGACGTCGGTGGACCACGCAACAACTTTCCGCTTAATGAAATGGCCCGTCATACGGTGCTGATTGCGGGAGGCATTGGCATCACGCCAATCTGGGCGATGGCGCAGCGGCTGCAAAAGCTCGGGCGATCGTTCGAACTGCACTACGCGTGTCGCGAGCGTCGCGAAGCAGCATTTATCGACCAGATCGAAATGCTGCCCCAGGCGCGTACATACGTCGATCACGAACAGGGTGGCAAACGACTGGACATTCCGGCTATCGTGGCGCGCTCACCGGAAGACGCACACTACTACTGCTGCGGTCCATTGTCGATGTTACATGCCTATGAAACTGCGACTGCAGCGCTCGATTGTACGCGTGTGCACTTGGAATTCTTTAAGCAGAGGATCGAAGCGACGCACGAATCCAGCTTTACGGTCGAATTGCATCGAACAGGGGAGTCGTTCAGGATCCCGGCGGAGAAGACAATTCTGGAAGTGCTAGAGGAAGCGGGCATAGCGGCGCCGCACCTATGCAGAAAGGGCATCTGCGGGGCGTGTCAGGTGCAGGTCGTTGCTGGCGCACCCGATCATCGCGACAGTGTGCTTTCCGAGCACGATAAGAAAAAGGGCGAAGCTATGCTGATCTGCTGTTCACGTTCGAAATCGGAAAGACTGGTAATTGATTTCTGAGTATGCACATCACTGGTCTCCGGTGGCGTTGCCGCTTGCATGCCGCCTGTAGTGGTTCCTGCTGAGAGGTCTGCAATGCGTAACATGGCAGCAAGTAAGCAACGTCCGTCCTTACGTGTTTCCTGTACCAATGAAGGATGCTCAGATAAGCTAACCTGTCGCCACCTGTGTCCCGCTACAACCGGTAGCGATCGAAAACATTGGAATGAATCATGCGTATGCTGCAGTAAAGAAGTAAGCGATGTGGATGCAATCGGCACTTCGTGCACAATTCCTCGCGCGCTCGCCTGGCTGCAACATCACTATGACCAGGCCGTGCGCAATGCGATTAGTGGTGCACTGTTCGACGACCTCAACAAAGACGAGATTGAGGCATACGAACATCTGGATGAGAAAACGCTCGACCGCATTTATGCCAACGTGTATGAGTGGCTGATTGCGGAGGGCGAGATCCAAGTGGACGGAATTATCCGGCGCGTATCGGACCTGCTGTTCGAAGCTGACCGACCGGCCTTGAATGATGCACAGCGTGCGTGGCTCGGACGACTGTGCGCCACGCCGCTGCGTCTCTACAAGGTAGTCAACGTTGCTTGCGGCCGGCGAATGACATTGCGCGATGCCCTGAATGCCAGTTCACACCTGATCACGTTGCACGATACTCAAGCGGTAGTCCCAGGCACGGTCATTGGCCTCAGGATCAAATACGAGAACGGCTCCAGCGATCTCGTCGGTACAGCCTACAGGTTCTCGCAGGAGCACGCCGGATACCTGCTCGACTGGATTAGTGACGTCGTGGAGCTCGATACCCAGCCGCCTTCCGTCGAAAAGCTGAGTTTCATGATCCGCCGCGCGTGGATTGCGCAGTTTCTCAAGGCCCACGATTGAACATCCCTCTTGCAGGGAGGCTTCAGAAAACGAGAAATAAAGGGCGTCTCCACACATAATCGCCGGTCGGGTTGATGTGCTCCCAGCCAGGCAACGATAGGTATGGCAGCAGCGCCTGATTGGGCGGCACACCGCGCGCGGGCATCGCGTCGATAACGCTGCGCCTCGAAATGGCGATCGCGAATTTCCCAAAGTCGGCAAAAGAACCCGGCTCGCATAAGCGTGTTACGTGCGTCGCCCTTGATTTGGCCGATTGTTTTATCGCTTTTCTGTATTCACATAACAAGGCTCAGCGACGTTCCGATATCGCCTTTGCGGCAAGCGTCTATTGACCTTTCCATAAATCATGACGTCACCACAAGGTTGCCTGAATCCAGCACGCGGCGATGATCGAAGGTCGGTGCTGAGCGCTTTTGAGCTTGTTGCGAGCGACGG
>NZ_CADIKH010000108.1 GCF_902859855.1 Paraburkholderia humisilvae | reverse complement strand
CGTGGCGGGAGCTGGAAACGTGACCATGGCAGCCGGACTGAGGTCCAACCGCGAAAGCGGTGGAGAGACCACCGGAGCCTACCGTGCGCGCGCCAGTTCTCGACCCTACCTGGGAGCGCCTGACGGCGCGATTCCGCCGCATCGATTCCCGCGACCGGCTGATCACCGAGGTCGCGGCCTAGGAGCAACTGCGAAACACCGGCGGCGCTCGCATCAATTGGATGGTCTCTACCGAAACGGCCCGGGAAAAATTGGCCAGGGCCTACCCCCGTACCGACCTCTGAGGAATCGTCATAACCTCTGTGCAAAGGTAGTAGCGCAGTTTATTCAACATGAATTTTCCAATTTAAAATTATTAATAATCGTTATTAATTTATATTTTCGACCATCAGAATGAGGACCCTATGATGGACTTTGTCACTTGCCGCTGCAACCTACTCGCACGCCGATGCAAAGTGACCGTCACCGTCCGTTTTCGCTGTGCATAAGCGGTTCCCGACGCTAGCTTCCGGCTATAGTGAATCCGCCCAACATCCATTCTTACTGCGGCGTAATCCGACGCTCCCAAGCTACACAGGCCGAATAACCCGCTACTGTGCAAATCCACGCCGCTCGAATCATTCGAGAGCTCGGAAGCAATATCGCAGTTTCCTCGGACGACGGCCTCGCAACACGGCGCGACGCCACCGAAAAGCGCTCAGGACCGACAGTGATTCCCAGACCGCGCGCTTTAAGCAGAGCCTCTTTGGTCGCCCATATATCGAAGAAAAACTCATTCTCTCCGCGCTGCCCGCGCCGTTTGACCTCGCAAAGATCGTCATCTCTCACCGCCAGGGCGAACAGTTTTCTGACTTCCAACGCCGAGCGATGTCTTTCGATGTCGATGCCGACAGTACGGCAATTTGGCCAGACGAGTACTACGTGTTCGCCGCTGTGACAGACATTAAAGTCACCCCGTAACTGCGCGGTGATAGCAGCGCCCGCGCCTTGCTCCTCGCGAGGGCTGATGCCGGCAGCGATGTGTGGTCGGCCAGCCAGCGAGAATCCAAATACAAGCTGGCTAGCGTCACGCTTGCAACGCGCCGCGAGGCAGTATCGCAACGCCGCCCGAGAAAAAGCAAACCGTATCCGGCCCTTATGTTCGACAAAGCGGGCGGCTCGCGCTTTTTCGGAAACTGTCTAGCATAGCAAAAATTTCCTTATCTATATTTCAGTCGAAATCCAAATTAATGTGTGCGACACGCGCACATCATCAGGAAAGTCATGAATGCATTGCGGCACCTCGAGAAATTCACTTTTAAATCCCAATTCGCATAATATAAATTATTATATTTCAAAATATGATTCGTCATTAATATAACCGAAATAAATGACGCACATAAATTCATATATAATGAGAAGCGATTATTTGCGCGCAACTATAAGCCGAAATGAGGATGTATGTTGCAAAACAAAGTAAGGGCAGTAAAAGATAAAAGAAGGGAAATCGTTATACTGGGAAAACGGACACACGAAGGGCGTGTGCGCGACGGGCGAGCACCGACAGCAGCGTGTCGCTCAAGCCGTGGCTATCCTCGCAGCACCCTTGGAAATAGATGCCTGGCTGAAAATTCGCAGGTGTCTTCACACTGTAGTCACGCGCGACTTCCCATTGCTCGACCGGCTCGCCTAAAAGCACGTTTGAATCCAGCGGGACAAACGATCCTCCCGCCTCCTGGCAGCAGTCACGGTCACCCGGGTGCACTGGAACAGCAGGGTGCTAAGATCGTCGTTACCCTGTTTGATAACGCGGCCCAGCTGGTCCTTCCCACTACTGTTCTATTTGGAAACGAGCCCCAGCCACGCAGCAAACTGGCGCGCATTGCTGAATTGGCGGGAGTCTCCGACTGTGGCGATCGCTGCCGACGCAGTCGGCAGCCCGACGCCGAACATTTCCACGACACGCCGTGCATTCGGATCATCTTTGGTATGCCGGGCAATCTGGCCGTCGAACTAGTCGATCCCGTTATTGATCTCACGCAACCTCGTCCATGCACGCATCAATGCACGACGTGTCAGCCCCGCAATCTCGTTCCCGGCGTCCCCGACAGCTTCGGCCAACCCGGAGCGGAACTTGTGAATGCCCTGTGGTAGAAACACGCCAAAACTTAGCGAGCAGTCCCCGCAGACAGTTAACCAGCGAAGTGCGTTCTTCGACAAATCCCAGGCGCATGCGATGCAGTACGAGCATGCCCTGCTGGTCCGCGGTATGGAGCGGCGAATTGCGGAGGAATGAGACAAGCGTCATGGCCCAACTCCCGTAGCCGGCGAGCCCGGAAGTGCGCCGAGCTGCATACCTCCATGGCGATCACGCAGGGTTCGCGATTCACAAACCATTCGAGAAACCGATCTCTCGAAACAGCCTTCCTGACCACCACACGCTGGCCGCGTCAACACCGTGTCGCTGCATGATGTTCTCGCCAGATCATCGCCAATGCGGGCAACCCTGTTCATGCCGCTCTCCTTCATCTGATGGCCGGTTAAGCTTTCGTGGCACCGTGCCACACCGCCCCCCGGTGGCGAAGGAGGTCCTTATCAAATAGATTTAATGGACTCTTTTAAAAGTGGAGTGGGTAATGCGGGTCACGAGGCATGCGGATTGAGGGCCGAGAAGTCGAGCTTGCCGGCGATCAGGAACAACACGGTTCGCATGGTCTTGAAGCTGGCATATCCCCGCGCCTTGCGCTTAGCCGCTTGAAACAGGCCGTTAATGGCTTCAATGAAGCCATTGGTCTGGCGCGTCTGGGTCCAGGCGACGATGCCGTCGAAATGCCGAAGGATCATGTGGGCGACGTCCTTCATGGGTTCGACCCTGGAACGCATGACGCCGGTGCACCAGCGACGCAACATTTTGGAGACGACGTGGATTTGCTTTCGATCGAGAATCTCGCGCAACTGCTCGCGGTACATCCAGGCACGGGCCGTGCGGTTGGTGGGGTACTGGCTGACCAGCGCCTCGAGATCGGTCAGTTGCGCGAGGTTCAGCTTCCCGGCATCCTTGAGCAACAACCAGCGCATGCCCTTCAGTGCGGGGGCGGTCTTCTGCTGCGCGCGGCGCACGTCATCGAGCGCTTTGGACGCGTGCGCCACGACATGAAACCTGTCGAACGTCACGCGTGCCTGGGGCAGATGCTCGTCCACGCCCTTGATGAAGGCGGCAGACATGTCGATGCTGACCGACCGGATCTGCGCAGACATTGCGTTGTGTGCCTTCAAGTGCCTGGCAAAGCGTTCGATGACGCCGGCATCCTTGCCAGGCGTGACGAAGACCACGCGCCGCTGATCCATGTCGGCGACCAGCGAGACATAGTCGTGACCCCGGCGGCACGAGGTTTCGTCAATGGCCACTACGCTCACGCGGGACAGGTCAGTCGTGGCCAGGGCCACGTCGACATAGCGGTCGCAAATGGCCTTCACGCGATGCCACGACAGGTTCACCGGACGCGCCACTGCCGCAAATGTCATCTCCCGGCACAGCGTCAGCACGAGCGCTTCAAACAGCAGCGTAAAGCCATCGAGCTTGCCCATCCAGTCAGGCTCCACGAGCCGCACCGCGCCGTCGGGCAGGCGCACCCGCGGCACGCGCACCTCCAGATAACAGTCGAACTGGAAGAAATTCAGGTGGCGCAACCGTTTGATGACCGTGTCATGCACCGGGTGTTCGCCCGGCACTCCGGGATAGGCAAACCGGCTGCCTGCGACAAAGTCCACGGCAATCGTCAGTTCCGTGGCGAAATTGACACCTTGCATATACCACGGCGCCTTGATTCCCAGGGCCGCTTCAAACAGTTGGGTTTGGTTCGTCATAGTTTGCCTGGTCTTGCAGGGCTGGTTGCCGCATTCTGCCGCAACCAGCCCTGCACCAGTTTATCCATGCAACGCGCGTCAAGCGTTCGCTTCGCTGGGCTTGCGCCCGCGCTTGACCCGGCAGTCCACCCACTCGAGATTCGAAAGAAGCATTTAATGCGCGCTGATGCGAAGTGACGACTTTCCTTTGTAGATTCCCGAAGCAAAGATGTCAACTCCGGTGCTTAGACCCCCGAGCAATGAGCACCATAACGTGACAATATTGCTTCGATCTACGGCCGACGACCAGGGAACTTTTTCATTTCGACTCGACCGAATCACTCCATCCAAAATTTGGAGTATCTGATGCCTCAGATCGGTAGACAATCCTGCCGTATTCCCCCCAGTTTTGACCCGACGCTACCGGTGGCACGGCGGCAACAAGACCGCCATCTAGAGCGGCTGCGGTCAGCGCACCCGCGGGACGCACACGTATTGACAAAGGCGCTGGCGGCGCCTTTACCGACGCGGCCCGCTTTAGATGCCGATGCAGACGCTGTGTTAATGGCTCATTTACACGCTGACCGTTGGAGCCCGTGTGGCCGGCCCGCACGGCAGTTGGCCCCGCCCCCTAAAGCGCGCGTCATGCTAGAGCTGGCGTCTTTTTTATCGCGTCTGCGCTTACCGGATGACGCCCCGGTTGAGACGCAAGACCTCCCGCTTGAGGCAACTCGAGATGTCGCCTTCTCGTTCCTGCCGGTGGAAAGCCCGCGCGCGTTAGTCGAGCGCGCCCCGTTGGCGGCGGAGCACGTCACGCACCAAAGCACGGCACTCGCGCCCAGCAGGCAGAAGCGCCAAACAATGTGGTTGCTGGAGCAAATCGCACCGCACTTTGTGGAAGCATTTGAACCCTCGTCGACAACAGCATCGCCACCTATTACTAATGAGGTAGCAACCATCTTACGGTACGTACATATACGAGCCAACTCACTTGCCTGGATCAACCTCGACCGTGCGCAAGCACGTATCCATACCGCAACGGCAGCACTAGTCGCCGTATCGCAGCGACGTCGCGGTAATGTGGAGGCCATCGAGCGGATCATGATGCGGATGTCTCGCTACGGGCCGACAGTGCTACTGAAGCAGCGCATTCCCGTTGGCAGCCTTTTTGACAATGCCGCGCTCTTGTACAGTGCGACTCGCCCTGAAGGCACGGGCGCATTGCCGTCGATGACGGCCCGCAGGCACATGGCCCAGCGGCATCGGGCCTTTCTCGCTCAGCTGGCTGATGAAGCGCTGCAGGCCAGTTTATTTAATCCGGCCGCCTTAGCTCCCAGCGAGCGCGCAGAAACCATTCATTTCGACGGCAATGCCTTAGTCCATGCAGCCGGCAAAACCCTCGACGACCTTGCTCGCGATCATGCCGTCATGCGCTTTCCCGTGCTTGCCAGCTTAAGCCATGCCACACGGGTGGAGAAAGTGCGCCAGTGGCTTAACGCCCATGGGCAGGACACCCAATATCCAGTGGGCACCTTAGAAAACTCCATGGCTTCGGTGCTAAAAACCGCCGCCCTCGCCCGTGGCCAGGCCGCACCGCCGCCTTACGCTTCGCCTCAAGCGGTGGGCGAAGCGTTTGTCCAATTCGCCCGGCATCGCAACAGCAATACGCTGATCGACCCTCGCATCCTGCTGGGACTACATTTGATCAAATCCAATGGAATTTTCCTAAACGGCACCTCGGCTGATCGATTAGCCACCTTGCGCAGCTATGTTAATGACCTGCTCACCGAATTAAGCGGACCGCCGCGCTGGGATCTCAAAGCCACCGCCTCGGCGCTGCTGCAACAAAAGACCGGCTTCACCGAAGCCGAGCTAATGCGTAAGTTGGCAGAACAGCACATCCCTCTGCTGCCCGTTGACACCCTCGATAACACCGCGCCTCGTCTCTTTACCTACCCTCTCAGCATCAAAGATCACGCGGGCCAACCCCAACCGGTCACGCTCAGCGTCGTCGAGCTGAAGGCGCACGCCCAGGCCGCCTTCGACCGCAAGCTCACCGAGTGGTTTAGCGCGCGCGCGCGCCAGAGCCTGCGCCGCGACCGACAACCCCTGACCGATGCGGCCGTCGCCGCTCAGGAATCCGCACTCGCCGCCGCCCACGCGCAAGCCTCTCCATCGACGCTGATGCATTGGCTGGAAAATATGCCGCTCGTGGGCACTGTGGTGGGCTTTGGCGAAGGTGTCGCTCATGGTGATGTAGCGGAGATTATCAGCGCCGTGCCAGTTATCGGCAATCTTTATAATATCGGGGAAGGAGTTCGCACCGGAGATGCCCAACGCGTTGCGGTGGCCTCCATCACGCTGATTCCCTTTGCTGGCGCCGGCTATATCATGCTCGACGGCATTGCCAAACACGACACCGCCCAAGCGGTGGGCGGAGCGTTGGGCTTGGGCCTGGACTTCGTCACCTTCGGCGAAGGGCATCTGCTCTCAAAAGGCCGGCTCGCCGGTCATTCCGCCTTAGGCGAGGGCCGCCTTGCCACGCGCACCTTCACTACCGCTGAGCTCCCTGCGGAAATCCGCCTGCAGGCGCAACACAGCCTCAACGCCTTGCACGACCTCGGCATCAACGACCGGGCACTGGCAATTAAGGCCCACACCGGCACGGTCGGCTCGTTCAAAGACCCCTTCGGGCTGGCCATCCGCGAAAAACGTCTCCCCGCCCTCACCACCTCCATGGCTACCCTCACCCAGCGCTTGACGCCCGTGCCCGCCGCTAAGCGCCCTGTCATGATGCGTTTTTTCCCTGAAGACGGCACCTGGCAAAACCCGCGAACCCTCGCTCGCTATGCCGAAATCGGCCCTAATTTATATCGGCTGCACCGCGACCCCGCTTTCTCCGTCCCTGAACACGCAATCTGGAACCCCGTCACCCCAGAAGGCAATGGTCGCCTGGCCACCGTCAAGCTCGAATATGCTCATGATCAATGGCAGATCGCGCAAAAACTCCCCAGACTACAAGGCGGCGCGCCAGCGTTGGTCTTTAGAGTAATTAACGGAGAGGCTGCGAAGCCGTTGAATCGTGAAATTCCCGCGTCCAACCCATATATCCGCTGGCATCGCCACGTAGCGGAGCAGGCTGACGAGCTTAAGCCTATGCACGTTTCTGAAACGTATACGGTCCATTGGACGGCATACACGATGCGACAGGCGCTGGACGTCAGCAAACACTATAATATGAAAGAATCATTTGATAGCTATTTTGAAGTAAGATTCAAAAATGAAGACGGCTCTCTGAAAACAGATACAAATAAAACCAATGCGGTGCGCAATTTTTACCATGATTTATACGAGAAATCCGCAACGTTTAGAGGATTATATAACTGGGCCATTGATAATCGACGTCTGACTCCGAAGAAAAAGATCAAAATAAACTTGCATTCCCAAGGCACTGAAGAAGCTGCCGCCAGCCACGGGCTACTAACCATTAACACTTCCGACCTGGATTGGCCACACAGCTCACCTGATAAGTTTGTTACCGTAGGGGGCAAACTAGAAAGCTCCACCCCAAAAGAGGCCCTGATACATGAATCCATTCATATATTTACCGATTTGTACGATCCCGATCATTCAGCGTGGACATCGCCAGACGTTCTTACGAGGGACTCATTCAATCTTTTCGGTTTTGGCGAGCGAGGGCCGGTTGTGTACCTCACAGATAGAATTATGAAAGAAGCGGGGATGTCAAGTTCGCCACGGCTTACCTATTTAATAACAAATGAAGCGCAGCTGGGCCGATTAGCGTCAGATGGGGCGGTATTCGATTACACGAGTCTAGAGCAATACGTAAAACTTCAGGACGCTTATTTGGATGCCTTATTCCCTGCTGCATATGAAGAGCAAACTGTGGGCCTCGATTCCGCAGCGACCTACTCGCAATCAAATATGAATCAGCAAAGGCCACGGCTGCGCGTCATATAGAACAATTTGCATTGTTAAGGAAGGTCTGCAAAGTCCCAACGTTGACACGCTGGTGAGCTATCCTAGTGTGCAGGGTGAATGAGTTGAGGAGAAGTGTGATGGCGCAGCTGGGTCTTGGTCTGGATCTGTCAACGAAGTGCACGCGCAAGCCGGAATTTCTCGATGTGAAGCGACGCGTTGTGCCGTGGTTTAAGCTCATTGCGCTGATCGAACCGCATTATCCGAAGGGCAAAGCCGGGCCGGCCGCCGCTCCCGATTACGGACGACGATACCGCAGATTTATTTCATGTCACAGTGGTTTGGTCTGTCAGAACCTGTGATGGAAAAGCCGCTCTATGACGTGCCGTTGTACCGGGGAGTTTGCGGGTCTTGATGACGGCGAGATGGTCCGTTTGCCGGATGAAAGCACGATATTGCGGTTCCGCCATCTGCTCGAAACGCACGGGCTGGCAGCGCGAATACTGGCGCGGATCAATGAGATCCTGACGGAGAACGGCCTGATGCTTAACGTTCAATCGGCCGTCGACGCCACCCTGATTGCCGCGCCCAATTCGACAAAGAACGGCTCTGGCATGCGGGCATCCGGAGATGCAATCAACGCGGAAAGGGGCACCGGTACTTCGGGATGAAAATGTATATCGGCGTGGACGCCTACTCGGGCCTGGTCCACACGGTCATTGGACCGGCGGCCAATGTGCACGACTTCAACGTAGCTCAGGCGCTTCCGCACGGCGAAGAGACGGATGTGTATGCCCGCCGGCCGGCTATCAGGTTATCGAAACGCGTTGTGAGGCTGACGCGGTTCGTTGGCATGTTGCGATGAGACCGGGCAAGCGCAGGAAACTGGATCTGCGTGATTCCCTGGACGCGATATATGGTCAGATCGAGCGTCTGAAGGCGGGCATTCGTGCCAAGGTTGAACACCCGTTTCGCGTCTTCAAGCGGCAGTTCAGTTATACGAAGACCCGCTATCGTGGTTTGAGGAAAAACACCGTCATACTCGCCGCGAGTTTGACGATTCGAACAGCTCAAATAGCATCATGTCAGTGAAAATACGCGGGCTGGCGCCCGCGGCAGCGCCCTACCGGGATGCCTTCGCGGGTTTCTTGCGAGATGTCTTCCGGTACAACTGGCGGAAGCGACCATAAACCGCATTTCTTCCCACGACCTTCATCAGCCATAGCTCCTGATCCGTCGTACTCCGTACCCTGCAACAGCGCCGCGCGGGGCATTTTGCCACGAGCGCGCAGGTGCGGCGCCAGTAAAATGGCACGGCCAAAAGTCGCGACGACGGCGCGGCGAGTCCATGATTGCACAAGTGTCGCGCCGCTCCTGCGGTTTATCGAATCGTCTTCTCCCGTGCTCCGCCGGGCAATCCACTAGTTGTTCGTTTCTCACTGGAGACGTCCGGCCTCAGATATCCTCAATCCGTCAGTTTTCGCGCATACAGCTGATACAAGGGAGCCCGAAAAATATCCAGCTTGCGAAAGTATAAGTTGGTAAACGCATCGATAGCCGGCTTGGGGCAGCGTAATGGATCACTTTCAGGAACGGCATGTTCGCGCCACAGGTAATCGTCGAACACAATAACGCCGCCGATTTTGAGTAGACGAAAGCCCAGCACGGCATCGCATAAGACATCAGGAGCCTGATGCGAGCCGTCGATATAGATAAAATCAAAGTAGCCTTGCTTCCCCTCAACCAACAGTTGCGCCAGTACCCGGTCACTACAGCCTTTGCACTTGACTACTTCCACGGGGAGGGGCACACGTGCACAGACTTCACGGACATTTTGATCGAAGCGTACTTCAATATCGCTCATGGGAATTCCCGCCTGCTGATGCTCGACGCCGCCCTCCCAAGTGTCAACACAATATAACTCAATGGATTTCGATACTCCTAGCGCCTGAATTAGGTAGCACGCGCTGGCGCCTTCGTACGAGCCGACTTCCAGCAATCTCGACGGATTGATTTGTGGAATCAACTGATCCCACACCGGTCGTGCCACATCGTCAAACCAGCTAACTGAAAACTGCAAATTCATGACGCACCATCCTATTGTCAAAAATTACTTGAAGAAAGATCAGCGCGTGAAGCCTGATAGTGAAATTTTCATAAAATCTATGGGGCAATCGTCGGCATGTCGCAGCGGTCTATGTTTTTCAATCGGGATCTGCGACCGCCAGCGACATTGCGTGGTAGGCGCGCGATGGTATTTTTCATTTCATCGCTGCCTTGCCACACTCTGCTGGACTACGCCTCAGCCCGATAAAGCAGGTTTATAAAAAACTTGGGCAAGTTCAACATATGCCGGTGCTTTCTGAAACTTTACCCGAGTTGCGCACCGGTGGCTCCCCTACCAAGCTCCCCAGAGCCAGGTCCCTTCCGAGGAATCACCACATGGCAAGGAGCAAGCTCACGAAGTCCGCAGTCGATGCGGCGCAACCTCAAGCGCATGCCGCCGAACTCCCCGACACGCTGGTGCCCGGCTTCCTCTGCGAGATTGCCCCAGCGGGCCGCAAGGTGTTCATCCTCCGATACCGGACGAAGGCCGCAAGCCCGCGCTTGGTTAGAAGGTGTCGTAAACTTTAGCCTAGACTTGGTAACGTGGCGGGATGAAAAAACGCAGATCCTACTCAACGGATGAATCGGATGAAGAGTGGTACTTCGCCGCACCATACCTGACATTGATGAACAAAGACGCACCGCAGCGCGGCTACGAACTGCGCGAAATGTTCAACGCATTGCGGTGGATTGTGCGCGCCGGTGCGCCGTGGCGTTTGTGGCCCAATGATTTCCACCGTGGGAAACGGTCTATCAGCAGACGCAGCGCTGGATTCAGTGCCGCGCCAATAGCTTTGCATCGCCCACGGAATACGACCGCATCACGAAGATCGCTTGTAGCGCAGTTACCACCGAACACACAGAAGGATGATCTCGCGTTCAAAGTGTCGTCCATCGAACAGACTGCCCAGATTCTTCAGCTTACTCATTGCCGGTCATCAATTCGTGTAGTCCGACGACTCTAACGTTCACTGTCTCCGTCTGCACCATGTATGGACGATTCCCTGTTGTCAAGCAGTCCCGGTCGCTGGCATGAGGTCGAGGTTGCAGTCATGTATCCGGGCTCAGTTCGCAGCACTGGCTGCGGGGCCCACGATGAATATCCGCGAATGGATGCCCCCCAATCAGATCCTCGGGCTTTGTGCCCTTGGTGCAAAGCGGGTTTGGCCCATCACGGTCCGACCGTTCTGTCATCGAATTGAAGTCTGCTCAAGCAACCTCCGGAAAGTGAACGATGTTTCGATGTTAAAGACTGGGGTTGTGTGAATGCGTCACACTGGATCGCACGGGAACACTGCCAGCCTGATAGGGCTGATCCCGAATCAGCATCGCC
>NZ_CADIKH010000107.1 GCF_902859855.1 Paraburkholderia humisilvae | reverse complement strand
GACGGTGGCGGATCTGAAGAAGGGGGTCACGTACGGGTTTGTGGCGGACACGAAGGGCAACGGGACGGACCAGCCGACGGTGACGAAGGGGAGCAACTCGGCGGCGATCGGTGCGAACTCGAGCGACGGGGGCCGCAGCAACGTGGTGAGCGTGGGCGCGCCAGGCGCGGAGCGGCAGGTCACGAACGTGGCGGCGGGCACGCAGGCAACCGACGCGGTGAACGTGCAGCAGCTCAACCAGAGTGTCGCGCAGGGGGTAAGTCAGGCAGTCGGCCAGGCGAACAACTACACCGACCAGCGCTTCGGGCAACTGAATAATCGCCTTGACGCCGTTGGTGCGGCAGCGATGGCAGCATCCTCCTT
Organism: Paraburkholderia humisilvae; assembly: GCF_902859855.1. GTDB lineage: Bacteria > Pseudomonadota > Gammaproteobacteria > Burkholderiales > Burkholderiaceae > Paraburkholderia > Paraburkholderia humisilvae. The sequence continues at coordinate 10,939 of NZ_CADIKH010000107.1, read as the reverse complement.
GATTCCGAACGCGCGGGCTGGGAGTGACTTCCAGATGTCAGTTGCCGCGGGTACCTATGGGGGGGCGGGCGCGCTGGCTCTCGGCGCGAACTACTGGGTATCGAATCGCTTGTTGCTCAACGCTCACGTCTCGGAGACTGTTGGTTCAGCCGGTGCTCGTACTGGCGCCTCGGTCGGTATGACATATGGTTTCTAGAGAGTTTGTGCGGCGACTACCTGCGGGCTAGGAGCCGGGGCGGCGCACTGTTTCGCCGCCTTGATGAGAAACATTGGCGGGAATCTGCCAAATTCGCTTTCTACGGTCGAACAACAGTCGACTTGGCCAGCGCTTGCATTGCCCGACGTGCGGGAGTGCAACAACAGTGCGTCTGACGCCGAATTCCTTGGGCGCACCTGTATGCTCGACGTTGTCTTCGACAAAATTTCGAACTGGAGACTTTGCCACGCCGAAGCGCGGAACATGGCCTATCAGGCTGCTGAAGTACAGTCGGTAACGTCATCGCGGAAGGCCCTTGAATCGTTGACGGAAGGCGAGCACTTCGCGGATAAGGGTTACGCACAGGAATTCATTGAGGCTTGCAAGCTGATGAAGCTCACACCGCACGTTGCACAAAACACCGCGAGGCGGCGGTCGTGCGTGCCCGATATGATTGCCGCGAGCGTGGGCTATGCCATTTCGCAGCAAAGCGCAAGTTGATCGGACAAGGACGAGATGTTCGTGTTGAACATGGCCGCCTACAACCCGGAGCGCATGCGCTCACTGACACAAGTCCGTCCGGAGTGGCGAAAAACGCGGCAATGAGGTCGTAAATTGGCCTCAAACCGACGAACAGGCGTGGAATTCACGTTGAAATTGCACAATGCGGGTATCGCCCATTCGAGCACCCACTGCAAGACTGCCCGGTCAGACCATTCTGCCCTGGCCACAAAGTGGTGAAGTGACTGGTGCTTCGCGCTCGCGTGAAGTGGGTCAATATGCGCGGCCATCGGCTCGATGCTCTTGGGTGACAGCGGCAATACCAGGCCCGAACAATAGCCCTTGAGACAGGCATGACGATCGGCGTGCCCTAACGCTTGCACCAGATGGTTCAGATACGCGTCAAATTTTTCGACATTTTCTCTCATCGTGTGATCGCCCCGAGTTTGTGTTGCTTAATAGTACAAGGTGTCGCTTTGCCGAGAATAAATTTTATTACACAGTAAAAATATGAATCAAGGCTTCCAGTGACGTCATGATTTACGTAATGCTCATAATGACCACCGGCTTAGGGAAAATGATAAGACATACGTATTTTATCAACGAGTAGAATGAAACAGTAGTAGTTCTAATAATTTCTGCAATTTTTCATCTGGCCCTTCACAATCAGATGCATATCAATAACACGTAGCACACGGCCACGTATGATTTCGGTCGCTCGGAGGAAAATTGCGCGAAACGCTGTGTGAGTGCAGTCTTCGACATCTACAGTCTAACTGTCGAAAACTCTTTCTGATCTCGAAAATCATGCCGATAATGAACGTCAATTTCAATGTCGGGCACTCGGACCGCCCTGACACAAACCGTACCACTACCGCTCCTACATCAGCCACTGGCGGAGTCGTGCCTTTACCGCCCAATCCTCGCCGTGGCCACCTTATGGAAATCCTGCGCCAAGTCGGGTTGGATGGTCCAAGTCGAGGTCCTGTCAGGCAGCTTGGGGACGGCGCTCGTCGCGCCCCCCGCGGGGTTCGTCCCTTTGACTGGAGAACCGACGCAATGGTAATGACACCAGCAGACATCGCGCGCCGGGGAGCGGCCCCGCAGGCTGTTGGTATCGGATTGCCGGTGCGCGGCACCGGGGCGCGCGCAGCGGCTCGTGCGGCCCTCGAGAAGGCAAGCGCCGCGCGCGCCGTGCCAGATACCGTACAGCAGGCGGTTCATACGGCAGTCGGCGCAATACATCGCGAAGTTGCGGCGGATGATCCGGGCGCAGCGGGGGAGATAGGGCTGAGAAAGGCTCGTGCGGCACTGGATACCGCACTTGAAAAAGGAGCCACGCCTAAAGAGGCCCTGTATGCCGCGCTTGCAGAGCACATATCGCTGAGCGAAATCATGGAGGCAGCCAGTGAGCGCCCGATCATTCCGAAAGCAGTACTGGATGCGGCCCGTGCCGCAGGTAAATCCCCTCTTGAACTGCTGCAACAGGCGCCTCAGCAGCGCGTCCATCCGCGTGACGTCAGGGCAGTGGCGCAGGAGATGGTCGGAGCCGCATTTGAGGCCATGACCGCGGCGGTCAGGGCAGGTGCCGGGCCGGACGACGCGCTGTTTATCGCCCAGGCAGTGGGTGCGAATCCGCGTCCGCTACTACGCGCACTCCGGGCGGCGGGCGCGGGGCTAGGCGCGGCCCTGGAAGCAGAGGCGGACCGCGCAGCAGGTGTCGATCTACAAGCCGCCCAGCGGCAAGACGCCCATAAGGCAGAAGCAGAAGCTGACCCAGCAGCGGTGCTGCGCGCCGCACTTGCAAACGGTACGGAACCAGTCACAGTCCTTGCAGTGGCGCTTGATGCAGTAAGGGCAGTACGTGATCCAGTAGACATTAAGGTTGGCCAGAAGACCCTCCGGGTCGGCGGAGATCCACGTCCGACAGCGCTCGTAGCTCTCGACGTGCTCAGCCGTCCGGACGTCAGATTGCCAGAGGAAGGCCGGGACACGCGTGAAAGATTGCTGGCACGCCTTGACAGCGCGGAAGCAGAATTCCAGAAAGATCTCGCGCGCCTCGAGCCAGAGTTAAACGTACTCCTGCAAAAGCTGGGCAAGGCCGGGAACGGCGAACAGAAGGCACTCGCCACGGAGTACATGGAGTCACTTCGAAACGCCGATAGTATTCAGGCTGTTCGGGAATTGGAAGATCGGGCCAACGACGACGCGCTGATCCATAAACGGCTAACTGACGGAGACTACGAGACGGTTCTGAAGTATCTGCAAATCAGATCCGCGCTAGCAGGCTGCTGAAATATACCCCGACGGAAGCAGCCTCTCTGTGCTCACGCGGCGTTCGCCGCAAGCTTTATCGCATTGTGCATTTTCAACGTGAATTCCACGCCTGTTCGTCGGTTTGAGGCCAATTTACGGCCTCATTGCCGCGTTTTTCGCCACTACGGACGGACTTGTGTCAGTGAGCGCATGCGCACCAGGTTGTAGGCGGCCATGTTCAACACGAACATCTGGTCCATCTTCTTCAACCCGCGTACCATCACCTGACGCATGTGCCCCAAGGTTTTGGCCCAGACTCGTCATCCATGCCCAAGCCGATAAACCAGCGAAACAACAGGTTGTATTGCACGTGCTCCATCAGTTGGCGCTCCGGGCGGATGCTGCAGAACACCTGAATTAGCATGGCTCGCAGCAACTTTGACGGTGCGATGCCCGGTCGCCCACTCTTGATGTCGGCCTCGTACATCCCGGCGAACAACCGATCCATCTTCGCCAGTGCTTCGTTCGCCATCACACAGATCGAACGCAACGGACGCGACTTCGGAACGAAGTCGTCGAGCCTGCGCATGGAAAATAGACTCCCGGTGAATGTATCGGCGCCGCGCATGATCTTCGGGGGGAAGTGCTCGCCTTCCGTCAACGATTCAGGGGCCTTCCGCGATGACGTTACCGACTGTACTTCAGCAGCCTGATAGGCCACACGATATGTCTGATCAACCTGTCCTTGTACAACTCACCTACATGAAAGCGATTTCGCCCAGGTCGGTGACGTTTCGGCTGTCTGTCAGGCGACCAGTCATTGCTTACTCACACTAGACACGACGACAGCTAGGAAGCCTAGCGAAAGTCAAAGCTTCGACGCTTACCATCTACGCACAGGCTTACAAATGATCGGTCTAACAGTCAATTCCGTTCCAACTAATCCCCACGTTCCATCGGAAACGTACGGCCCAGTTCAAGTCCGACCTTCGACTTCTGATCCGGCTCAAAGCATGAAGCACTCAAATCGAGAGGTTGAGTTATTGCGGGGACTCTCGAACGGACGCCCCCCAAACAATGTCATGGAAAAGATGCGGGTTGAAATACGGAAGGCTCGGGAGTCGACGCGAAAGGCGCTGCCAGAAATGGCGAGTGATCGAGGCGCGCATCACTCGTTCCAGCGCCTGTACGTTCGCAAACGCCCCATAAAAGAGGAAAACCGAAAGGAAACCGCAAAAGAGGAAAGTCAAAAGGAAACCGGATGTCCGCGGTGGGGAAATGTCTGCTGGCTACCAATGTAGGCGCGGCATGAGGATGTCGTAAAAGATGCCTCACCACGAAAGTAGCGCAATCCCTAGCACGCGCGGTTCGCCGTAAGTCGAAGAAGCATGTGTCCAAAGCCAAATCAGTGGGGCGCCCCATGCACGACAGCCTGAACGATTTCGTGGCCCTACGAGTAATATGCATCAACCCGGGAGCAAACGAAGCTCCAACAGGCACGACGAGCAGCGACTTGAGGCCCTGCTTGCAACCATGCGTATTGATGCATGCAGGGCATTCAATACCGACGTAAGCGCGAACCTGCTTTGGCGCTGGGCTTGTAAATACAATGCCTCGAAGGCGAGTCTTTGTGCCGGGACGAACGCGGCGTCGTGCGCGGGGGAAATGGGAGCTGACCTGTCTGGGTTCAAAACGATGTGCCGATCTGAAACTGGAACTTCTGATACTGGTCACCGGTCTGCTTCCGCAGCGGGAAACCCAAGCTCAGCTTGAGCGGTCCGATCGGCGAAATCCACGTTAATCCGACACCGTAACCATAGCGCAGGCCGTTCGAGCCGACCGTCGTGTTGCCGCCTTGGCGCGGATCGCCCCACACGTTACCGGCATCAAGGAACGTGAACACGCGAAGAGTGCGGTCATAGCCCGTACCCGGCAGCGGGAATGTCATCTCGATATTGCCAACGAGCATCTTGTTACCGCCAACTGGGTCACCCGTCTGCACATCGCGCGGACCCAGCGAACTCGGTTCATAGCCGCGCACCGACCCGATGCCGCCGGCGTAGTAGTTCTTGAAGATCGGGAACGGGTTGCCGATACCGTTACCGTAGCCGCCCTGCACATTCAAACCCAGCACGAAGCCGCGCGAAAACGAGTAATAGTACTGCGCCTGCAAGTCCGCTTTGTAGTACTGCGTGCCGCCGATCGGCGTACCGTATTCGGCGTTCGCCTGCGTGAAGTAACCGCGGCTGGGCACCAATGCGCTGTCGCGATTGTCGCGCGCCCAGCCGATCGTCAGCGGCACGTTGTTCGATACACGGCCAAAGTCCGCCACATAGTTCTTGTACGTCTGCGGCGTATTCGCATCGACGTCGAGCGTGTTCTGTTCGAAGCCCGTGCCGAAGTAAACTGTGTCATATTCCGAGAACGGGATGCCGAACTTCGTGTCGCCACCGACAGTGACGATACGGAAGCTTGAATCGGTCGAGTAGAAAAGCGGTTGGTACGTGCGGTAGTAGCCGTCAGTTATCCGCTTGATTCCGTCCACCGTGAAGTACGGGTCGACCTGCGTAACCGTCAGCGTGCGGTACGTCTTCGCGGTGTTTATGTTGACCGATAAGCTGGTACCGGAGCCGAACACGTTGTCCTGCGACACGCCGGCCGACAGCACCACCTTGTCCGTCGACGAGAAACCGGCGCCGAGCGTAATCGCACCGGTCGGTTTCTCGGTCACGTTCACGTTGATATCGACCTGATCGGACGTGCCTTCGACCGGCACCGTTGTCACATCGACGTCGGTAAAGTAGCCGAGGCGGTTGATCCGGTCCTTCGACAGCGCGAGGCGGTTCGAATCGAACCACGAGCTTTCGAGTTGGCGCATTTCACGGCGCACGACCTCGTCGCGAGTACGCGTGTTGCCCGTCACATTGATACGGCGCACGTACACCCTGCGGCTTGGATCCACTTGCAGCGTCAGATCGACGGTGCGGTGCGCCGTGTCAATCTGCGGGATCGCGTTGACGGTGGCAAACGCATAGCCGTATTCACCGAGCTTGTCGACGATCGCCTTCGTACTGGCCTGCAGTTTTTCCGCCGAGAAGCGCTCGCCTGGCTTAATCTTGAGCAGGCTCCGCAGTTCCGCTTCACGATCGAACAGGGTACCTGAGAGCTTGATGTCCGAGATTGTATACGGCTCGCCCTCGTGCACGACGATCGTCAGGTACATGTCCTTCTTGTCGGGCGTAATCTGCACCTGGGTCGACTCGATGCTGAACTCGAGGTAGCCGCGATTCAGGTAGTACGCGCGCAGGTTCTCGAGGTCGCTGGCGAATTTGTCCTTCGAGTACAGATCGCCTTTCGTGTACCAGGAAAACCAGTTCGGCGTCGACTCCTGCATCTCACCTCGCAGGGTGCTATCGCTGAACGCATGGTTGCCGATGAAGCTGATCTGGCGGATCTTTGCGCTTGGCCCTTCGACCACCGAGAAGAGCAGGCCGACGCGGTTGCGATCGATCGGGCTGACCGTGGTGGTCACTTCAGCTGCATAGTAACCACGTGCCAGGTACTGGCGCTTGAGTTCCTGTTCTGCTTTATCGACGAGTGCCTTGTCATAAAAACCTCCCTCCGACAACCCGATTGCTCGCATTGCCTTGCCAAGATTTTGCTTGTCGATCGCATGGATGCCAGTGAAGTCGACCGAGCTGATTGTCGGTCGTTCAGCCACCTGAACGATTACGACGTCGCCGTCGGCCGCGATGCTCACGTCGCTGAAAAACCCCGTCGCGTACAGCGCGCGGATGGCTGCGGAAGCTTGATAATCCGTGAAGGTGTCGCCTTGCCTGATGGGCAGGTAGGCAAACACCGTACTGGCTTCGATCCGTTGCAAGCCCTCGATCCGGATGTCCTGCACCACAAAGGGTGTTGCTGCGTGAGCGATAAGCCCATGCGCGGCGAGTGCCGCAGCCAGCGCTGTTCTAGTAATGCAGCGGCGATATCTGATCATGATCTCTCCTCGAACCTGTCATGCGCTTATTGGATGCAAACCTGCGGGTGAACATGCGACAAAGTGCGCATGGCATGTCTCGTCAGAGGAGGTTCACTACGATAAATTGAGGCGAGTAGCGGCTGACACGATGGCTAACCGTAAGCGCGTGGTTAAACAACCCGATTGTCATCACGCCTGCTGCTACCCTGGTGGTTCGTAACGCGACGCACGAAGTTGCCGTGCGGCGTCCACAGCCACGTAACTGCTTGAGGGAAGGCGCACCTGAAGAGCGGTGAACGGCGAAATTGCCTAGCGATCGGAGAAAACGTATTGGATATTCCGCCGCGCAGGATCGGTTCGATAACATAGATGCAATCCGGGCATTCAATGCCTGACGTTTTTTGCGTTTTGGGTTTTGAGACAGAAAGCCTGCGCCCCATGATTCGGTGTCGTCGACTCCTTAAGAGTCAACTTCTTCGTTTTACTTTCGATCATCGATTTATAGGCCTCGCCGATCTCGTCTATACCGGTCCAACCAGTCGCATTGGAATCATCTGCGAATGGCACTGGGTGGTCACGTGTCCCTTCGTAAGCCCTCTTTCGTCAGAGAGCGCTTTCTGCTCGATCAGGTTGACGCCAAAATTGCTATTCGGTACCGCGCACGCGCGCTCTTGTGAATCAGGGATCGGTGCGTGATATGAACTCAAGCATTATGTTACCAGTTGATTTTGTAAAATTAAAATGTGAAAAATATAATGTATTATTGCAATCATAATAATTGAGATTAAATAACCGGGCTGAAGAGCCCTTGGGGCCATTCCCACGCGGGGGCGACCCCCGCTCAGGACGTCTGAGCTCCCACATCCCGGCGTAGTCTCACGCATGGCGGTACCGTTTCTGCCGATTTTCGGTTTCAAAGGACACCGCGTGGGGTTGTTCTTGTCGATCAACCTGATCTTGTATGCACGTGCCATTGAAAGTTTATTTGAGGGACGAAATATTCATTATGAAGTTCACTTTTGTTTATTGATGGGTTGGGAGATCTTGGTTGATATTATTGATTTTAATGAGAATTTGACAGCGTTATTTGTCGGTGTTTAGTATCAGTCTTGCTGGCGGGCTCGCCTGGGGGCTGCTGGCACTCTCGATCGGTTCATTGTAGCTAACCCGAAGTGGCTGCATGAACCGTTTAACTCGGGTGCGTTAATCTGCAGCGCGCATCCGAGTATTTTTTAAACGGATCGATTGTTGACCCTTTTGCTTCTGAAGCTTGCTAGCCGCTTTGCTGGCATTTGCGCTGCCGCGCCACGCGATGAGATCGACGACCGGGTTTCGCTCATCCCGAGCGGTGTGGCGCAGACGGGAAGGGCGGCATTCCAATCCTGATGGAGGACCGGGCGCGCGAGCCCATAGTGTACGGTGCGGCGTATAGGTTCCGCGTCGGCGTTAGGGCAAAGTATGCCTCCATGGGCCGGATAATTAGCGTCCCCCCCTTGGGAAGAGCCGCCAGGCGAAGTCAATCAGGCTCACAGGCAATTTTCGTGATCCGATGCGTGCTAAACCAAGCGCTTCAAGTCCGTGGCCCGACGCACTCTTGCGCATCGGCGCTCCCGAGTACCACGCATGTCAAGTTTCGCAGCTTGGCACAGCCGTCGGTAATGTCACGTCCTTACCCGACAAAGACATGTCCAAACCGATACTGGGCGACGATCTGAGGACGGTGATCAAACGGTTGCTGACGCGACCCAAAGCGTGGTGTACCCGTTATCCGGGGCGCAAGCCGTTCAACGATCGGGCAGTGTTCAAGCACATTCTGTGCGTGCCGCAGACCACCTGCGCTGGACCGGCTGCACGAGGTACTTCTCGCGCGTCCACGCGCGGCCGACGGACGAGATCGGCATATCCCGCGTCACCGCCGACTCCTCTGCAGTCCGCACGGGTGGGCCCAGGGCAAAAAGAGGATCCCATCGACCGCGAGCGACCCGGTTCAGAGCACTACCACACTAACGAAGCGCAGGGCTTCTCGCTCGTGGTAATCCTCCACGGCCCGAGTCCTCACGATGCCACCCAGATTCACGTCCTGCTTGATGCGATTCCCAATTGAAGGCGAGCGCGGCCCGGCCGCCTTACGCGCCAGTGATCGTTTAGGGCGGACCGCAGCTACGATTACGGCAAATACCGCCGCCGTTATACGCCGCCGGCATCGCGCAGAAGTGATTTGGTTCCGTGACAACCTTGCTTGCTCATTATGTTCCGCGCGGAGTGAACTACTGCAAATCAATATTTACAGTGCCGATCCTCAATTTCCGTAATCGTGAATAATGTAAAATATTCATTTGCCATTATTCATCGCGCGGTGTGGAGCGATGTTTTTCGTCAGGATCGCAGTCAAGATAGCGATGGTACCTCGGCCTTGGCGAAGCAGGAAGTCAGCTTTGAATACGTTCGGGCAGGCTTTGAGTAGGTGCGGCGGAACTGTTCAGGCGTCCAGAAGGTGTGCCGGTCAAGTATGAGCGGCTCTCATGGAGGTGATGGAATTTAATTTCATAGAATTTTTATCATAATAAAAACGAGTATTAATATAATGACGAAGGATTTGAAATAATTTATATTAAAATCATCTATGCAATGTATTCAGATGCTGTTCTGAGCGAATTGACTTGCCAAAGAAGTCATGTTGATATTTTGGCTTACGGGGAAAGACGTATTTGCGCGAATGGTACTACCTATGGTGTTGCACTGCTGATCAGACAGGGCGGCGCTAAAAGTGAGCCAATAACCCTGTCAAAGCACCCAAAAGCGCCGTAACTATGTGAATCGTCGATTTGATAGAGGCGAGTATGGAACACCATGCGCGTACGCAGAACGAGAAGCTCGAAGTCAAGACCACGACGTGCTACATGTGCGCGTGCCGGTGCGGCATTCGTGTGCATCTGCGTGACGGAGAGGTCCGCTATATCGATGGCAACCCCGAGCACCCGCTGAATCAGGGCGTGATCTGTGCGAAGGGATCATCGGGCATCATGAAGCAGTATTCGCCGGCACGTCTCACGCAGCCGCTGATGCGCAAGGCGGATGCGGAACGGGGCACCGCGCAGTTCGAACCGGTGTCGTGGGACGTCGCGTTAGCGACGCTCGAAAAGCGTCTTGCCCATTTGCGCGCGACCGACCCGAAGCAGTTCGCGCTTTTCACCGGACGCGACCAGATGCAGGCGCTGACCGGCCTGTTCACTAAGCAGTACGGCACGCCGAACTACGCGGCGCACGGCGGCTTCTGCTCGGCCAACATGGCGGCCGGCATGATCTATACCATCGGTGGCTCGTTCTGGGAATTCGGCGGCCCGGATCTCGACCGCGCCAAGCTGTTTTTGATGATCGGCACCGCGGAAGATCACCATTCGAATCCACTCAAGATTGCGATTTCGAAATTCAAGCGCGCGGGAGGCCGTTTCATCGCGATCAATCCGGTGCGTACCGGCTATGCGGCGATCGCCGATGAGTGGGTGCCGATCCGTCCCGGCACCGACGGTGCGTTATTCATGGCGTTGATTCACGAACTGCTCGCCACCGACAGTTTCGATCACGAGTTTGTCACGCGCTATACGAATGCGGCCGAACTGCTGAACATGAATGAGCAGAGCGACGAATTCGGCCTGTTCGTGCGCGACCCCGATGCGCGGGAAAGCAATCCGCTGTTTCCGCAGGATCATCTGTGGTGGGATGGTGAAAGCCAGCGCGCCGTGCTGCACCATACGCCGGGTGCGAAGCCCGCGCTCGAAGGCCCGCCGGAAGGCTACTACGCGCTTGATGACGGCACGCCGGTCACGCCATCGTTCGCGCTGTTGCGCGAACGCGCTGCGCAGTGCACGCCCGAATGGGCTGCGCAAATCACCGGCATTTCCGCCGACACGATCCGGCGTCTCGCGCGCGAGATGGCCGACACGGCGCGCGATCACAAGATTACGCTGCCGATTCGCTGGACCGATGCGTGGGGCGAAACCCAT
>NZ_CADIKH010000106.1 GCF_902859855.1 Paraburkholderia humisilvae | reverse complement strand
GGATGGCCGGTCGGTCAGACGTTCGTATTCGGCACGCGCGGCCAGCACACCCGGCGAGGCTTGCGCGGCGCGCTGCTGGTCGGACGTGAGGCTCGCCAGCAACGCGGCAACGCGGTCGTACGCTTGCGCATTGGTGTAGTTGACGATCGCGTCCTGCAGCGCGCGCGGCGTGGAGTCGCGCCGGTAGCGCAGCTCGGCGACGCGTCCCGCGTCGATCGGATAGGGATCGTAGAAGTACGTCATCTCGCCGAGATCGTCGGTCGTTGCCGCGCCGCTGGCGAGCAGGTGGCGGTACGCGTCGTTGGCGTCGTCATCCAGTTGCAGCAGCCGCGCGAGCTCTGCGTAGTTGCGCCAGAAATCCTCGTCGGCGTCGCGCGCGCCGGCGCGTGCGCGCTTTAGCGCCAGGAAAGACGCGCGATAGTCGCCCGCGCGATACAACACGCTCGCCGTGCGCAGCGCCGCATTCGCATCGTTCGGGTGGCGCGCCTGCACCGCGCGGTAAGCGGCAAGCGCCTGATCATCGTGGCCGGCGCGTTCCGCGAGCGCGCCGATGCGCCGGTCGAGCGCATCGGCATTCGCGCCGCGCGGCAACGAGCGCAGAAAGGCGAGACCGTCGTCGGGACGGCCGAGGTGTTCGAAGGTCGCGGTCACGTTGTCGACGAGCTTCAGATCGCCGGGCGTCGCGCGCGCCTGATGGATCAGCGCGGTCAGATACGCTTCGTCGTCGTCGAGCATGGGGGCGATGCGCAACACGTTTTGCCAGCCGACCGGGTCGTCCGACAGTTGTGCGTAGTCGAGCCACGACTTCAGCGCGCGCGATGGGTCGCGATTCCATTCGGCGGTCTGCGCGAGGCGTTTGACCCACAACACCGAATGCGGGTCGCGCTGCACCTGCTGCGCGGCGATCTTTTCGGCGCTCGCCAGATCGCCGGATTCGATGAACGCGTTGAAGACAATATTGGCGATATCGGGATTTGAGTCAGCCGATGATGCGGTGGGTTGCACATTTGTCGCGATGCGGACCAGACGCGCGCCGTGGCGCCTGCCGAACGACGCGGCCGTAACGGGCCACACGACCGGTCCGTCACGATACGCAAACGATGCATGCGATACCGCGCGCGCTTCGCTCACCAACCTCGCATACGCCGTCGCTCGGCCGGCGCCCTCTCCGGCTTGCGCGGATACGCGGCTGTCATGCGGTTCAACCGGCTGCGATTGTACGTAGCGGGCCAGCATTCGCACATAATGGTCGACGACATCGGGACGGTTCGCCGCGCGAGCGAGGTTCAGCAGCACGACAAGCGTTGCCGGATCATCGGCGAGCGAGCCGAGTTGCGCGTCCGCTGCAGCGAGCGCATCGGCGAACAGATTGCCCGACTGCAGCGCGCGAATCCCCGCGATAAAGCATCGCCGCTGTTCGTAGCGCGTTTGCGCGGACGCCTGCTTGCGGAACCAGGCGTCCGCTGCCGCGCGGTAGTCGCCGGTCTGCAGCGCGTAACGCGCGATCTGCGTATCCCACTCGTTTCGCCCTTTCGGATCGTGTTGCGACAAGCGCGTATAGAAATCCGTCGCGAGCCGCGGCAAACCGGCCGACGCCGCGCGCCGCGCGAGCCATTCGAGATCGCGTGGCGCCCACTCGTCACGCGCGGCCCCTGTCAAACGCTCGCGCAAGTCGGCCAACGCGGCTGCACGGCGCGGGTCGGTTTCGGTGAGCGCGAAGGCCCGTTGCTCCGCAACCGCGAGACGCAGCATCGTTGCCGCGCGCCGCATGTCGTCGGTACGCAGCGCATCCATTCTGTTGGCGACGCGCTGCGCGTCATCGGCACGACCGAGATACAGGTACTGCGCACCGAGCAGCGACAGGAACTCCTCATTGTCCGGCTGCACGCGTGACCATGCTTCGAGATACGCGACGGAGAGTTCGCTTGGCGCGCCGACCGACGCGACACGTGCGCGCATTCCACCGCGTGGAGCTACCGCATACATTGTGACGATCACCACCGCGGCGAGCAGCACCACCAACGGCGTCCACGTGATGCGAGGACGCTTGCCTCTCGCACCGGTGGTCACGTCCGTGTCCTGATCAGTCACCACAGGCAACCTCGACGGGTTGATAGTCGATCTTCAGGCCGACCGCAGGCGGCGTATCGAAGCGCAACTGCGCCCCGTCGCGCCGCGCGGCCACCGGATGGCCGGCCATGCTCACGCTGCAACGCTGCGCGTTCGCGAGCTCGACAAACGGCTGATAGTAGCCGCCGAACTCAAACGACATGCCGTGCGCGTCACGTGTAAAGCGGCGCACAAAGCCGTTCGCCTGCGCGATGTACGGTACCGCGCCGGCCGACGCACCCGCGGGCTGCGCAGCCGGCGCAGCGTTCGCCGCATCGAAGACGACGCGTGCGGCGCCGTCCGCGATGTGAACGTACGTGCCGTCCGGCCCCGCCGCATAACCGGTCACGCCGCGTGATGCCCGCAGGTCGGGCGCGTTCGCGGCTGGCCAGTGCAGCTCACGCACTTCGCCGTTGCCGCGCACGATCCACGCGCCGATTGCCGCATTCGTGGCAGTGCCGGTCGACGCATCGGCCGCGCGCACTGCGCGCGCAACCGCGAAGCCGCGCCAGTCGAGCACCTTGTGCGCGTAATCGGTGATCTGCACGGGCAAGACCGGCTGCTTGAGCACCGTCGAAAAAACCTGGTCGAGCGCGCGCAGCGACGCGACCTTGGTGCCGCTGTACATGTGGTAGTAGACGTCGATCGGCTTGAAGCGCAGCGGCCGCTCGGTCATATCGAATGTCTCGAGCACGCGCGTGAAGCCGTAGAACGGTCCGATCCAGTCGTTCGTATAGACGTTCTCGTCCTGGTTCGGCGCATATATCTGGTACGCCCCCGGCCCTTTCGCGATGCCGATCGGCGCGATGTTCGTCCAGCTGTTCACGCTCTTCGTGATGACCGTGTCGCCCCCGTTGATATTGTCCACGCCCGCCGCATAGACCTTGCGCACGACGATTGCCGGCGGCTCGCAGTTGCCGGGCCATTGCAGCACGACGGCCTTCTTGCCCGGCGGCGCGAGGCGGGTATTGATGTAATCGATCGAGCCGGTAATTTCGCGGTCGATGTCAAATCTGTAGTTCGGGATGTTCAGCGAGAACGCGGTGTCGCCGCCGCCGCGGTCGACGCGCTCGCCCGTCTGCGCGCTAACGTCTTCCCATTTGAACGGATGCGAGTACGTGTGCGTGCCGATCGCGACATACGGCAGCGCGAACATCTTGTGCGCGATCGCCTCGAGGCGCGGCGAGATCTGCGGATAGAGGCCTTGCGGGCCGACCTCGCCTTCGATCACCGATAGCGTCATCGGCACCCTGAAGCGTGTGAAGATCCGCTCGTACAGCGCTTCGCCCGAATAGTCGGGACCGGGAAACTCCGCGCGCGACGCGAAGCCGTCTCCGTCGACGTGCGTCATGAACAGACGCCGGCCATTCTCGGTGGTCACGCTCGGCGCCGGCATCGGCGGTAGGCGCAGTGCCTCGGCGAAAAACCGGATCGGCTGGATCGCCCAGCGCTCCTGACCGATACCGTTGAGCGACACGACCGTGTACGGGGTCAGCGCGTAGCCGCCCCACGGCGTGATCGCGACCGGATCGAGTGTCGCTTCGCCAGACTTCACACGTAACAGCGGCCGGCTTGCTGCGCCGACCCGCACGCCGGTCAGGTCACGTGGCCCGAGCCTGGGTTGCGCCTCGAAGCCGATGATCGGGTCGCGCGACACGATACTGAGCGGACCGGAAAACGGCCCCGCGACGGGCTGCAGATCGAGCGCCGGGCCCTCGTCCCCGGCCGCATCGAAGCCAAACTGACCGATGAACGCGACCGGCACATGCGCGGCGATCCGCGCGTCGATCCACCTGCGCCATGCGGCCCCGTCATGCGGATCGTCACCCTCGAGCCAGACGACGACGCCAGCGTAGCGGTCCGGCGCCACATCGTCGGGTAACGTGTCGTTCACGTCCGCGTATTCGACGTCGTAGCCGAGATAGTTGAGCGGCGTTGCGGCATCGCGCACCCCCGGTGTTTCGTCCAGTGGAACGTCGCGGGCGCGATCCTGCACGATCAGGACGCGCCGCGGCAGGACCTCGATCGCGCCGATGCCGACCACATTGCGCGCGGCGTTTGTCACGTAAGGCGTGACGCCGCTCGCGACAACCTGTGCCGCGGTCGTGCGCGCGCACGCGCGGTCGTCGGCGGGGCACAGTTCGATGGAAATCACCGGCACGCCGGTGCGCCGCATGAACGACTGCGCCGCGTCGATGCGCGCCGCGCGCTCGGCGGCGGCCACGTCGAACGGTCTGCCGCCCGGCGCAACGCCCCGCACGAGCGACGCTCCGACCACTGCGTACAGTGCTGCCGCGTGCGGCAGCGCCGCCTGCAATGCGTCGTCGCCGCCGATCATCAGGCGCGCGTCGGGATGGGCGGAGTGAATCGCATCGAGCGCGGCGACCGCGCCGGGTGTATCGAGCAGAAACCCGCGATAGCCGCGCTGCCATAATGGCTCAATCTGCTGCGACACGAACGACGAGGCTTCGCCGCTCCCCGCACGCGTGCGTGCGATCCAGGCGGTATGCGCAAGCAGATGCGCGTTGGGCTCGAAACCGCTCGCGGGATCGGTGACGACGGCATCGAACGCCTGCAGCAGATCGACCGGAGGATGCGCGCCGTCGAAGAAGGCGATGTCCGGCGAAGCGGTTCGCTGAAGCAAACCGGCATCGCGCACGGTGCTCTGCGGTTGCGGCGAGGCCGTCGGCGTCTGCGCATGGGCGCACGGCGCCGCGCTTGCGCTTAGCATCGCAAGGGCAAGCGCCCGCCACGCCGCAAGTCGCATCCGCAATGTCGAAGAAAGCCGGCGCTCGACCGCCGGCAGCGGCGTCGCCGCACCCGCGTGAATCTCCGCTGACATGAAGAGTATCCGTTCGTTTATTGCCTTTAACCGGACCGTCAAATTGGCCACCTTCTCCAGCGAATTTGAATGGTGAGTGAAGACCGATCCTTACGGATGCGAAAATTATCTATGTGTATACACTCGGTGGCAAATTTGCGCCCCTCTTTTCTTATCGGAAGTCACGATCTATTACCCCTCAATAAAAAAACCAATCCATCCCAAATCAACCCTGACTATCGGTCACGTCGATGCAATGACACGTCTTGACACGAATAATCAAAAAATAAATAGATTGAATTTTCTGCTAATAGATCATCGATTACCTCCGTTTAGCAAAACGTGGCTTCCAATATCATCAAAATTACAGATTTCATCGCTCATTTATTAAAACAATATAAAGCACTCCTTTTTATATTACTTATTGACCGGTGCACAGTATGCCCCCTCGAATGCTCAATGTCCACACGTAAACATCTAAGTTAGGAAACCGCATCAATATAAATCAAACCTCGCACCACGGGAACAATTCATATCTATCAGATGTCCTCTTTACCATCAAGACGGGTCGTCACTCTAATTTCGTATTTTTGCGCACACACGAAATGCGACCGTGCGCGCAAAGCCCATCAGCCCCACGATAGCCGCAATTTATCCATCGGACGCCCTCTCGGCTCCGCATCTGACCTTGGCGAACAAGACGTACCGCGGCGCCCGTCAACAACTGCGTGAAATTTTCAACGCTCTGCATTTGATCTATGTGCGTGTGCGCTGCAAATGTCGCCGCCCGCCATCCGACCATCGCGATAACGCGGCCAACCGACTTTGGGCAAACAAACCCAGCCGTTCTTGCGGTCCAACCTGATCTGCTCCGGTCGGGGTAGCGGAAGCCATCGAGCAGCCATTGCGCCGGAAGCGGGGGAAGCCAGCGCGACACCCGAAGAAGTTCCCTGTAGGTCGGCCCCGATATCCTTCAGTGCTTGTCGCGGGACATGGACTGGCGCATCAGCCACAGAGTTTCGGCGCTGCCAGTGCGCTTTTCGTATCCAGATCCATTTGGCCTTCGTGACGAAATACCGTCACGCTGTGCTCACAAAAGAGATTTTGGATGACGTACGCAATGTCTTGCCAACGTGCGCGGACTTCGAGTCTGAGCTCGTGGAGTTCGATGGCAAGCACGCCGATGTAACCCGCCGCATCTTTGGCCCACATGTACAGGTGACTTGCTGGTCGCACGAATACATCCTTGGCAAGATCAATTCCGAACGTGACAATACGTATGGGCTTCCTCATTCACCCGGTCGTTCATGAATGTTCGAAACTTCATCGCGGCATCGTCGATTCCGATTGCGGTATCCCAGCAGCCTCGGGATGGGGAAGTCCGTTCATTCTCTAAGTAAAGTCTATTTTACAGGTTACAGATGAAATTAGCAGTCTCGAGAACGCCCGATTCGACGCTCGGCGATTGGAGAAGAAGTGTTGAACGTCACAACGCATGGATGGACGACAATCCCCGGACTTCAAGGCGCAGCAAATCGATGTCGCAGTTGTCTCAGATAAGTCAAACCCGCAAGGCGATGTGCCTCGCGGTGCTGCTCGCTAGTGATTACGTCTTCAAGGCTCAGTCAGCGCTGCCACCTTCTGGCAACACCACCGACTGGCGCGCTCGGGAGCCCGGAGCTCATGCCTCGTCGTTCGCGCAAGGGCCGCGCGGTAACACGCAAGGCAAAGCCTGCAAGTATGATTGCAATGCGAATGAGCATCGGGCGGTGGAAGGCTCCCCCCCAGCTATCCTCAAAAAAAGCGGCCTTACCGCTCAACCGCTCGGGTCTCACACGGCCGGGGCCACCGGGGAATCCGCCGGTTTGAAGCCCCCCAGCATGGCGTCCGGCTCTGTACCGATGAGGCGCGCAAGAAGCGCGCAGGCACCGTCGCAACCTGCAGCATATCTATCGCTCAACGGCGACTTGGAAATCGACGCGGGCGGGCTGATTGGCGCGCGCGTCCTAGCGATGCGCGAATTACTGCAAGACGCGGCCAAAAACCGGGAGGACGAACAATTGCTGGAGCTCGCCAACGGCATCCACCAGGCCGCCCAGCGCAACCGGGCCGACAAGGCAGCAGTTGATCTGTCGCTCGCCCTGTTCCTAAAGGAGGCATCTGTCTGGGCAAATACTCAAGGTGCAAGTGAGGTACAGGTAGCGGAACACGTGAAGATCACCGCATTCCGGGACGCGTGGTCCCTCGCCTTAGCCCCCCCACCTCCCCCGAACTTCAGGAATCGGACTGAATTGGCGGAACTGTATATTGCGAAAGAAAACATCCCACAGACCGCCTTCAATCCGAAATTGCATCAAATGGTCGGGGTGCCAGATCGCAATACATTTGTAGATCAGATAAGCCAAACTCGCGACGTTGCGATTCAATACTTCAAACAGTTTGACGATTACATCCGGGCGCACCTGGACACCGCGGTAAAGGCGAAAATGACGTCGAACCTGCAGGACGCCGGGGTCGGCAGACTCAGCGCTGAATTCCGGCCGGATAAGGCCTGGGTCATAAGCGAGGCATCCGTCATGTTGCTTGACCCCGTCTCGCGGACATATCGGACCATACAACCATTTGTCCCCGACCGGAAAGAACCTGCGTTACTGGTGCCCGCGCCCAGCGGTCTTTATCTGCTGATCAGGCCAGATGGTTCGTTGAAGTACCTCAACGGTGCGATCAGGAATGAGTGGATACAGAAAGACGTTGTCGTGAGAGCTTTGGGAGTAAGGCAGCCCGATGACACAGTACCCTTAACGGCGCCGTCCGGTGGCGATGACGGGCTTGAAGGATTAACCGCCCCTCCGCAGATCAAATTCGAATCCGAGCTGCTTCATACTCCGCATCGGCCGGTTAAAATCGCGGATATCGTAGAAAGCAAGGTGAGACGTCACCTGCTTTCGCTGATCGAAACGTGGAAAGAAAGCGCATACGCCCCCCCCCTCGGCGAGCGTGTGCTCAATTTCGTTGTTCCGTTCTATGAAGCAATAAATCGGTCCCTGTTGGACCCACGACACAAGATCGCCGTATCAGACATCGCGATGGATACGGTGAACCTCGGGCTGACCCTGTTTTCGATTGGTACCAGCGCGCTATGCTTCAAGGGCATCCGAACCGGTATCCTGGCCGCGCGCACCGCGAATGTGGCCACTGCCTCAGGAAGAGCGTCGGCGGTTATGCGCGCGGTGCTTGAGGGCACCAAGACCAGCTCGTTCCTGATTCAGGCGGGCAAGGAACTAACGGATTTTGTCGTGCCCGTCTTTACTCTGAACAGGATCCTGCATTCCGCGGCGCGTCTGCCTTGGCGCGCTGCTGCACGCCAAGTACGCCGCGAGCTGGCGAAGTTAGATCGCGCAGCCTCAAAAATTATTGACAAGGCGAATGTGCTGGACGAAATCTACAACAGCATGGCGCGAGGACCTAATCATGCGATATTGATCGCAAACATGAGAACTGCCATTGATGCAAGGGCAACTGCAAGCATTCCACCAAAACTGTACAGAGGTCAGAAGGTCGCCCCGAGCGGGAACATATTGTATTCGCCCTGGAAAAACGTGGATGCTGCGTCCAGAGATGATTATCTCGCCGCCTGTATCAGGCATTCGGCGAGAACAGGCGGCTCAATGGGCGGAGTGCTTTCATTGAGCCCTCATGCCGGCGTGGCCATACGATTCCTGCACGGACCAGAAGCAAGGCTCGTTGAAATCAACGCAGCACAGGACCTGCTCAATTTTCGCACCATTGAAAACATTATCAAGGAAGATGGTCCACGACTGGTTAGCGAAGGGAAAATAAAAACTGGTACGCTGGCTGCCGCGGTAAGAAACAGCCTGGATCAAGCTGAGCACGAGGTGTTTTACATGCTTGGGAGCATTCCCGACTCGATGACCAAGGTTCACGCGGTAGACTCCTTGCCAAGAAATGCTTTCGCCTTCTACGATAACTTGGCATACGCCCATGACATATCAGACAGCATGAAGGTCGCCGCTTTCGCTTCGCCGACGCACGGTCTGGAGTCAGTTGCCACTCGACTCAGGACAATGGGTGACTGGAACAGTGACATCGGCGATCTTGCACCGGTCGCAACTGCAAATGCTTTGGAGAGACGGATCATTATCCACGGTCATCCGGCGCAAATCGACGGTCTTTCGCTTGTGCCACGTAATCCGGAGTCAGGTCCTCCGCTGCACATCACCTATCAACCGGGGCATTATGACGCTTTGATTGACGGGCAGGCGTACGAAGTAGCTGGTGATGGCGACTGCTTCTTTCGAGCCGTATTGATGAGCTTGAGTCGCGCTCGTGATGTTCCACCGTCATCGGTAAGGCAGCTACGCGAAAAAGCCGCGGAGGAGGTGCTACTTCATCCGCACGAGTACGAACCCTTCCTCTCAACGGAGTAAGCATCTGCGTGCACTCGATAGTTCTCTAACGCGACAAAAGCATACCCTCTGCAGCATTTGAATACGTCGACAATCCTGAGCGACAAAATCCAGTCTTTTTGACATCCTCCCCGCCCTTCAGGACTGTTGTTTACCCATAAATGGAGTCATTCGTTTTACTTGAAGATGCAATACATCTAGGTGAGTTCCTGCAGGGCGCCATATAACGGTTGGGCCGGGCAGACGATCATGTTTGCGCGCTAGATAGCCACCGAGCCGGGTGTCACTTTTCAGGGTACAACCGGATCAGGTTTTCTACCACCATTGAACCTGGTTGGGGGCGATGCTCTTAAAATGCGTATATACGCCCAGCCAAACACCGCCGACTCAACAGGAATAACGTGCGAAGCCCAATCGTTGTTGCGCCATCGATACAGTTCCAAAAGGAACGCCCGAGGCTGCGTCATAATCGGCCGACAGGGCATGGGAGCAATGTAGAGCATGAAAGACAGAGCGACGATCGTATGCAGACGGGACGGCAAGATTCTCCTCGTCGCCCGCGCGCGGTCACGGTGGTCGTCTCCCGGCGGCACGGTGAAGCGGTCCGAATCGCCGCTGGATGCGGTCCGGCGCGAGCCGGAAGAGGAGACCTCGCTTGTCGCGACATGGCTCACGTACCTGTTCCATTTTGGCGGTCGCAGCAAACGGCACCAGATTTTCCTCGTCGACATTTCGCAGGACGCCTCTCCTGAGCCGCGCAACGAGATCTCACGTTGTCGGTGGTTCAGCCCGACAAAGATATCGACGCTTGTAACCAGGATACCGACCCGGGAAATCGTCAATCTCGGTTTCCGACGGCTGGTTGCCACAAATCTCCGGTTGCCCGTCAGCGACGAACTGTCTGCGCGCGTTAATGCGCAGGACGAGCGCGTGACCGATCTTGGCCATATAGCTGTACAACAGACCTGAACTGACCACCAAAAGAAAAGTCGTGATAGGGAACGTCGAACTATTGTCTCGCCTCGTGCTCGCTGCTGCGCTTGGAAGCGTCATCGGATTCGAGCGTGAGAGGCTGAACTGGGCCGCGGGTCTGCGCACTCACATGCTCGTGTGCGTCGGCTCGACATTGATCATGCTGGTCTCTGCGTTCGGGTTTGCCGACGTGCTGGGCCAGCAGAACGTCATACTCGATCCGTCCCGGCTCGCCGCACAAGTGGTATCCGGCATCGGGTTCCTCGGCGCTGGAGCGATCCTGATGCGCGGCGAAATTGTGCGTGGCTTGACGACCGCAGCCAGTCTCTGGTCAGTCGCCGGAATCGGTCTGGCGGTTGGCGGAGGCATGTACGTCGCAGCCATCGGCGCGACGATCATCATCCTGATCATCCTTGCCGGAATAAAGCCACTCGAACGCCGCTTCATTTCCGTTAAACAGGAACGCAACATCCAGTTGCTTGTCGAACGAGGCAGTGTTTCGCTCGACAGCGTCTATCGCGCGCTGGCTTCCGGAAGCATCCGGGTCAAGCAGTTCATCGTCCAGCAATCGGAAGATGACCCCGATCTCGACGACGTGCAGATCGCACTGTCGCGGACTACCGAAAGCGAATTCACGACGATATCTACAAGGCTGGAAGCCATGTCAGGTGTCCGCGAATGTCGGCATCGCAAGTGAGGCTGGCGCAGGGCATGATGTGCACATATGAATATCACGGTTTCTCCCTTGAGGTGGCCGTCGAATCCGGCTTTAGCCGGCCCGTGCGTTGTTCGAGCGCGACTGACCTAAGTTCAAGCGCATGCGCGTCGCGGAACTTGCGGGTAATGGTTTCCCGCGGCCGCTGCGGCTAGCGGTCGGTCACGGTTATCTCCGGAACCATGAGACGCCTTTCTCGCTCGAGAATCTCTTTGGCCTTCCTATGCAGCAGCGTTTCGCGAATCTCCTGGGGCGTCACTCCGGCGGGCAGGCCTGTCTCTGCATCGACCAAGTCGAACGCACCTACAGCCCGCGCCCGTGCCTGATCCACTGCGGCATCGAGCAGGACATTGTCTTGCCAGTGGCTGCACCAATGCGCCCTGCTCACGAGCAGACGCGTACGGTGGTGCAACTCTTCTGGGCTCATGGCAGTTATCGCCGGATCGTAGAGGTGGCCTCATTCGTTCGGACAGGATCCGCGAGTTTTTAAGTGGAATCGCTGAGGCAATCAAGCTGCCGATTTTATCGCTGGCAGCATGGCGAAGTATGCTTCATCCGGTGTCTGATCGGCCA
>NZ_CADIKH010000105.1 GCF_902859855.1 Paraburkholderia humisilvae | reverse complement strand
ACCGTCGCTCGCAACAAGCTCAAAAGCGCTCAGCACCGACCTTCGATCATCGCCGCGTGCTGGATTCAGGCAACCTTGTGGTGACGTCATGATTTATGGAAAGGTCAATAACCAGGGCAATCCGTCATGAGCCTGATGGAACGGTTCATCAAGCGCCGCATTGCGACCAGTTTTCTTGCAATCGCGGTGCTGCTGGCCGGCACAGTGGCGTATTTTCTGCTGCCGGTCGCGCCCTTACCGCAAGTCGATTTCCCGACCATCCAGGTTGTAGCGAAATTGCCGGGCGCGAGCGCGGAGACCATGGCGACATCGGTAGCGACGCCGCTCGAGCGGCAACTCTCGCTGATTGCGGGCATCACGCAGATGACGTCGTCGAGCTCGCTGGGCACCACCAACATCGCCGTGCAGTTCGATCTGTCGCGCGATATCAACGGCGCGGCGCAGGACGTGCAGACGGCGATCAACGCGGCCGGTGGCACCCTGCCGAAGAATTTGCCGAACCCGCCGACCTATGAAAAGGTCAATCCGGCCGACTTCACCTTGCTGTCACTGGCGCTGACATCGCCATCGCTCACACTTACGCAGCTCGACAGCTACGCCGAAGACTATCTGGCGCAACAGATCTCACAGTTACCCGGTGTGGGTCTCGTCGATTTCCACGGCGAACAGCGGCCTGCTGTTCGTATCCAGCTCGATCCCGACAAGCTCACTGCGCGCGGCCTCACGCTGGAAGACGTGCGCTCGATCGTCGGCTTGCAAACCGTGAATGCGCCGAAGGGCAGCCTGAACGGGCCGGATCGTTCGGTGATTTTCAATGCCACCGATCAGATCACGACTGCCTCGGCGTATCGCGATCTGGTGGTCGCGTACAAGAACGGCGCGCCGATTCGCCTGTCCGATCTCGGCACCGTCCTAAACGCCGCCGAAGATAACCAGCAGGCCGCGTGGCTTCAGCGCGAACGCGCGATCATCCTCGATATTCACAAGCAGCCTGGCTACAACGTCGTGCAGACGATCGCCAACCTCAAGGCGAGGCTGCCTATGCTGGAAGCGACGCTGCCTGCCGCCGCGCATCTGCATGTCGTGGGCGATCGTACGCAGACCATCAATGCGTCGGTGCACGACGTGCAGTTCACGCTGATGCTGACGGTCGCGCTCGTCGTGATGGTTATCTTCTCGTTTCTGCGCAACGTGTGGGCGACGATCATTCCGAGCCTGACGATTCCCTTGTCGTTGGTGGCGACATTCGGTGTGATGTACCTGATTGGCTATAGCCTCGACAATCTGTCGCTTATGGGGCTGACCATTGCGGTGGGCTTCGTGGTAGACGATGCGATCGTTGTGATCGAAAACGTGATGCGCCATGTCGAGGAAGGTGTGCCGCCCATGAAAGCCGCGCTGCTTGGCGCAATGGAAGTGCGCTTTACCATTATCTCGATGACGATCTCGCTGATTGCGGTGTTCATTCCGATCCTGCTGATGGGTGGCATTGTCGGACGCCTGTTCCGCGAATTTGCGGTGACGGTGAGCGCAGCGATCCTCATGTCTGCGCTGGTCTCGCTGACCGTCACGCCGATGCTATGCGGCTGGCTGATCCGCCTGCCGAAGCCGGATGAAGCAGGGCGCATGCGTAAGCTTGAAGCGTGGCTCGAAAGAGGCTTAGTCGCGGTGGAGCGGCGTTACGAGCGTGGTCTCGATTGGGTGCTGAATTGGCCGAAACTGATGCTAGGCGTGACGATCGCAACGATCGTCGCGACACTGGCGTTGTTCATCACGATCCCGAAGGGCTTCTTTCCGCAGGAAGACTCCGGCTTGATCATGGGTGTCGCGCAGGCCGCGCCGGATATCTCTCCACGGGCGATGTCTTCGAAAATGCAGCAACTGGGCCATATCATCGAAGCCGATCCCGCAGTCGATAACGTTTATTACTGGATGGGCGCGAATCCGACCGTGAGCCAGGGTCGCGTGATGATTAACCTGAAGGCGTTCGGTCAACGCAAGGATAGCGCCGCGCAGGTGCTCGATCGTCTGAAGCCGCAGTTAGCGAAGGTAATGGGTATTTCGCTGTCGATGCAGGTTCGTCAGGATATTCAGGTGGGCGGCCGAATCAGTGCCGCCCAGTATCAGTACACGCTGCAAGACCCTGATATCAACGAATTGAATCAGTGGGAAGGCTTGCTGACCGACAAGCTGTCGAAGCTGCCGCAACTCGCCGACGTCACCTCCGACCAGCAAGCTGCCGCTACCAGCGCGACGCTCGTGATTGATCGCAGCACGGCCTCGCGCTTCGGCATCACCGCACAAGCCATCGACGACACGCTCTACGACGCGTTCGGCCAACGGCAGATCGCAACGCTGTTCACACAGCTGAATCAATACCACGTCGTGGAGGAGGTCGATCCGGGCTTCCAGTTGACCACCGACGCGCTCGCGCACCTCTACGTGCGTTCGCCGCTGACGAATGAACTGGTGCCGCTCAACACGCTGGCGAAGATCGAAAACAACGTGTCGCCGATTTCGGTGAATCACCAGGGGTTGTTTCCGGCTGTGACTATCTCGTTCAATCTGGCGGCGGGCCAATCGCTTGGCAATGCCGTGACGGCGATTCACCAGGCCGAAATCGCCGCAGGCAAACCCGACAGTTTGACGGGGTCGTTCCAAGGCACGGCGCAGGCGTTCCAGGTGTCGCTTTCCAGCGAACCGTATCTGATCGCGGCGGCACTCGTCGCGGTGTACCTGATTCTGGGCATCCTGTACGAGAGCGCGATTCATCCGCTTACCATCATTTCGACGCTGCCCTCGGCAGGAGTCGGGGCATTGCTTGCGTTGATGCTGTGCGGCCAGGATCTCTCCATCATGGGGATAGTCGGCATCATCCTGCTGATCGGTATCGTGAAGAAAAACGCCATCATGATGATTGACTTCGCGCTCGTGGCCGAGCGCGACCAAGCTTTATCGCCGCGCGAGGCGATCCGCCAGGCGTGCATACTGCGCTTCCGGCCGATCATGATGACGACGCTCGCCGCGCTGTTTGGCGCACTGCCACTCGCGCTTGGGTCTGGTGCGGGCGCGGAATTGCGTGTTCCGCTCGGCATCGCGATTGTCGGCGGCCTGATCGTTTCGCAGATGCTGACGCTCTTCACGACGCCCGTGGTGCACTTGTGGTTCGACCGGCTGTCGCAATGGCTGGCGGGGTATCGAGCGAAAGATCGCACGGTCGAGTGCGAACCGGTGGGCTGAGCGCTGGGCGCACGCATTCAAAATCTGAGGGACCGCGCCGATCCGGCGCGGCGGTCGACTCCTTCACGCTCAATTTCCCTGGGCACCTTAGCCTGCATTGGCCACGGCCTCCTTGGCGAGCAGGCGTTGCGCCTGCTAATCGCCCTTTCCTGCTTCCTGCGCGGTTTGAGCCGACGTCTCGGTCGCGTCCGCCATCAAAGCCCGCGCGGCGCGCTGATGTTGATCGGATACGATGACATTGACGCGCTGGCGCTCGACCCCGTAGCCGACGAAGCGCTCGTGCTCGATGCCGGCGACGCCGACGCTGAACCCGAAGTCGACGCCGTGGCGGGTTCTGTCGCACTAAGGCGTTCAAGTAAAATCTGTCCGAGCGGAACGCATAACGGTATTGTCAACTATAGAAGGACGCCTCTTCATGCGCGAAGCATGTTGAACCTTCGAACGCGGGACGTAGTGACACGGAACGTGGGACAATCCGGTTTCTCAAAAAATGACAAGACGGTCGATGCTATGAGTGCTCAACCACAACCCGCGTTCCCGATCAAAGTCGTTGCCGAGGTACCTACGGAAAAGAAGCTTCCGAAGCTGGAATCAAACAAGGCTTTCCAAGTGTAGAAGGCCACCCGAAAAAGCGGCGACTGATAAACCGTTAGGGTAACGGGAAAGCAGACACTCAGTATGGCTTTCGTTCTGCGTCGCAAAACTCCGAGGGAGGCTCTGTGGAAAGGCAAGAAGCGAACTGGCGCCCGACATGGGCGTTATTCGGGGGATTGGGGAAACGCAGAGGCGTTAAAAATGAAGCCCTCTCGAGTTTGGACAGGGCCCCGAACTTTCAACCGGCGCAGGCGCCGGTTCTTTTTGCACCCTGGTCAGGGCATCGCGATCCTGCCGTCAAAACAGATGTGCGGCCAGTCCCTGCTTGGTGAGCAGAGACACCGCTTTCTTATCGAAGGACACGAAGGTTTCCGCGCCGAGTCAAGTGCCGTCATAGGCAATGACGCCATCGGCAAAATTTCCCCCTGCATCGAGCAACGCAAGGTCGGCTTCGGCGGCGGGGCGATTGACCACGACATTGCTTGTGTTCAACAGCGTGCGGACCGCGGCGGCAATGTTCGCGCGATCCGCACCGTATCGGCCGCGCAGCACCCATACAAGCTCGCATGGCGTTTGCAGGCTCACCGCCACCATGTCGGCCGTTTCCAGCAAATCGACGGCGCGCGTTGTTTGAGCTTCATCATCGTCAACGATGGTGCGAAGCAAGAGGTTCGTATCAGCGGTCACTTTCATGCATCACCGGCCGCAGTGCCGGCGTCGGCTATCGCTTCGTTGATTTCCTCGATGTTCAACCGAGTGCCATCCGTCTTGCCTTTAAGGATGTCCCGCAGTTCCCGGAACGAACCTTTCGGTTGCGCGGCCTTCAACTCGGCCCGGCCGTCAGGCGGCAAATCCAGCTCGATTCGCTCGCCGGGCTTGATGCCCAAGTGCTGCAACACCTCTTTCCGTTCCGGGTGCCGCCGGTGAGCCTTTTCAGGAGAGCCCGACGGAGGGCCCGGCGGCGTCCGGTCTTGATGATGGAGTGACGATGAGTTCGACCCCGCTTCCGAAACCGACGGTCACCGGCGCGCTCGGCGCGATGCATCTGCTGGCCGAGTACGACGAGAAGGATACCCTGCTGCGCCAGGTGCGCCTCGAGGCGGTGCCTGACAGCCGCAGAGATCATCCTGATCGACCGCGACCTGCGCAGGGACGGGACACAGCGTGTAATCCGACACGACATCACGCCCGCCGAGCCGATTGCCATGATGCGTGCACACGGGGCCGAGCTGCCCGGGGAAAATCATGTCCGTACTGCCCGCCCCGATTGACTCCGGCCGGCCGCTGACGGCGGCCCAGTTCCAGCAGCTCGCGGACGTGCCGGCCGAAGCCGGGTAGTTCGCCTATCTCGACAATCCACGTACCCGCCGCGCGTACCGGATCGATCTGCGGGACTTCATGACCTTCACCGGCATCATCCGCCGGCCGGCCGAGTTCCGCGTCATCACGCGACACGTATTGGCCTGGAGAAAGACCCCTTGAAGACCGGGCTCTGTCCGGAGCGACGATCCGGCGCAAGATGGCCACACTGTCTTCGCTGTTCGAGTACCTGTGCGAGAAAAACGCGGTAGATTTCAATCCGGTCAAGGGGGCGAAGCGCCCGAAGGTCGACAGTCATGAAGGCGGGACGCCGGCACTCGGTGACCATGAGGCCAGGGCCTTGCTGGATGCGCCGGATGTCTCGACGCTGAAGGGAAGGCGCGATCGTGCCATGCTCGCGGTGCTGCTTTATCACGGCCTGAGACGCGAAGAGCTGTGCCTGCTGAAGGTCCGCGACATTCATGACCGGCGCGGCGTGCCGCACCTGCGCGTGCATGGCAAGGGCGGCTAGACCCGTTACGTGCCGCTGCATCCCGCGAGTGCGGAACGCCTGCACACCTACCTGGAGGCAGCCGGCCACGCGATGGAACCGGACGCCGCACTGTTCCAGCCGGTCCGGAAAATCGGCAAGGCCATCACGGTCGACGGGGTATACAAGTGCGTGCTCGCGTACGCGGCGCGGGCGAAGATCCGGGTGAAGGGCTTTGGCATTCACAGCCTGCGTGCGAAGGCGGCCACCAACGCACTCGTTCATGAAGCCGATATCGCCAGGGTGCAGGAGTGGCGGGCCACGCCAATATCGCACCACCAACGATCTGCGAAATACCTGGCGCTGCGAACGAAACGCCGAAACAGTTGATGCTTGCCTTCGAGCTTGGCAAGCGCCGGATCTTGCAGGTTGTTGCTCGTGACAGTTGATCCATGTTCGGCCTTATATACTGAGTTTGACCTTTTCAGAACCAAAGGCGAATCTGCGATTCGCCAGCCAGTCTATAGCGCGAAGTGGTCAATTCACCTTACCGTCACACCACCGGGGTCAATCTGCTGATGAGCCCGACACCGAAACGGCTGCTGGCGTCCAGGTTTCGTCCTCGAGCGGAAGGCTGTGCTGTAACTTGCCGGCCACGACGTTGCCCGTTTTCTCCAGCGTCGACACACGCACGCCGAGCAGCCGCAGGCGACGGTCGAGGACGACGCGGCGCAGACATTCCGTTGCGGCCCGCCGGATCGCTATCGCACCGGCAGTCGCTTCGGCAAGCGTGACGTCGCGGGTCACGGTCTTGAAGTCAGCGAAACGCAGCTTGATGCCGACCGTGCGACCGACGTAGCCTTTTCTCGCGAGATCCTCGCTCACACGCTTGCACAGCGCGGTGAAATGCGCGGACAGGGCAGGGCGGTCCTGCCGCACGTGCAGATCGCGCTCGAACGTGGTCTCACGGCTCATTGACCTGGGTTCGGAACTGATTACGATCGGCCGGTCGTCGACGCCGCGCGCGACGCGCGCGAGCCAGTCGGTATAGTTCCCGCCAAACCTCTCCTGCAGCATCCCGATATCCGCGCGGGCGAGGTCGCCAACGGTGGTGATGCCTATCGCGGCGAGCCGTTCGTTCGCGCGAGGGCCAATGCCGTTGACCTTGCGCGCCGGCAGCGGCCAGATGCGCCGCTCGATGTCGGCGTGCCCGAGGATTGTCAGCCCGTCGGGCTTGTCCAGTTCGGAGCCAATCTTGGCGAGCAGCTTGTTGGGCGCGATGCAGATCGAGCAGGTAAGGCCGGTCGCTTCGTGCACCGCGACCTTGATCGCGGCCGCAACGTCGCGCGTGTCGCCGGCGACGCCGGTCAGGTCGATGTAGATCTCGTCGATGCTGCGATCTTCGATCTGGTCGGTGAATGTACGAACGGCGGCCTTGAAGAGTCGGGAGTAGTGGCGGTATGAATCGAAGTCCGTGGGCAACAGATATGCATCAGGTGCAAGCTGTGCGGCCTTCATCATGCCCATCGCCGAATGCACGCCGAGCGCCCGGGCTTCGTAGGTCGACGTGGTGACCACGCCGCGCCCCGCGTAGTGCCGAAGCCGCGCAAACCGCCGGCTGCCGTCAGGTAACGTTTCAGGCACCGCCTGACGGCCACCGCCGATCACAACGGACTTGCCTCGCAGCTCGGGATAGCGCAGCAGTTCGACCGACGCGTAGAAGGCGTCCATGTCCAGGTGGGCAATACGCCGCGGCGTGGCATCGCTCTGGGCGAAGAAACGTCAGGCTTCAACTGCTGCCTCGTCCGCTTGCGCCGTAATCGGCATAAGGACGCACACTCGCCGGTGGCGTGAATAAAGCATCGGGCTCTGCGTTGTAATCGTCAGCCGTTTTGCAGCCACCGGGTTGAGTCGCTTGAGGATGTCGATCGCAAGACCCTCCTTTATTGGACGCAAGCCGAGGCGAAGTGTGGCTGGTGAGGTCGCGAGAGCCGCAGTTTCCGGCCGTACCACAGCAAACAGTGTCTCTGACGACTGCGCCGCGAGGTGAAGCCGTCTCAGCGATGCATGGGGAACCTGCTGAAGCCAGAGCACCAGAGCCCCGAAACTGCCTGCAGCGAGCATCTGCTCCGCAGCCCAGAGTTTGTCGGCCATCTTCGGCGCTCTGGCCTGAACGACGAAGGCGAGCGGCAAACCGGTCGACCCGAGTCCCGGTCCGTTCAGCGGATGTGTTGGCGCTATCAGTCCGATCGGTCTCTTGCGCAACGAAGAAAGGGCTGGTTGCAATAGCCTCAATTCGCCGACCCCGGAACACTGTGGCAAAAATTCGATCAGCGCGCCGAGCGGCCAGACGCCGCCGGACAACTCCGCAGAAAGCGATGCATAGCCAGTCGCGATCGAGCGGCCGTTTCGGCGCGCGAGCTGTGACGCCCGCCAGATTGACGGGTGGATTTCCTCGGGGCTATGGCGCTCTACGGCGGCGGGCATTAATCAGGATTTCGGTTAGATGACGCATCCGCACCGAACTCATGCACGAGTGCGCGCATGATCGCGTAGACCGCGGGCAGCGGGTCATCGTCATGCTGCCAGTCCACACGGGCATCGAGATCCGGACCAGTCAGACGGCTGTCAGCGAGGCGGGCAAAGCCGTTACGGATTGCGGCTGCATGGCGCCCCTGAAAACCGGGATCCGCGAACGCCTGTTCCTCGATATCGACGAGCAGGCGCCATGTGGGTGCCGGCACCCAATGGCCCAGCTTTCCCTGGTGAAGCAATCGAAGGTAGGGCCGCGCTATCCGCGCGACAACGCGCTGCAGGTCCGTCGCCGCTCGCTGGGCCGTCCTTTCGAGCGCGACAGGATCGACTCCAGGATCGTCGTCGCCTTCCAGTGGCGAGACATCTAGGCCATCGGACATGGCTATCCGGCCGCCCGACCAGCCGTTGTCGAACGCTGCGCCAGCAGTTGACGAATCCGTGCGAGATGTTGGTCGGCCACCCGATGATCCGCATCCGCTCGTGTCGACCGACGCGGCGTCGGCGGCCAAACGCCAAGATAGCGGCAAACGGCTGATATGTATGGCTTTGCCCAGGCGTCCGCGAACGACTCCCGCTGCGCGGTCAGCTGGCGCGCGGCGTCGGCCACGCGGGTATCGCCGATGTGGGTGCGCAGCCAGACAAGCGTCTGCCGGTCGTCGTCGTTGAGAATCCGGATCAGATGTTCCATACCCATTCCTGTTTATTCATACAGGTGTAAATATATACAGTACTCTGGTAAAGAGCAAGCGAGCGGTGGCCCCGCCGGTAAGTCCGCCCAATTCGGGGGGGCGCTCAGGATCCGGAAGAAAACGTACGCCAGTTGTTCACATAGCATTACCGGGAAAGGATAGGCATTGTCCGCGAAATAGCATCCAGTACGCTATCACGCGCGAACAATAAGCCTTTGATTCCATTGGTTGTGCGCTGCGCTATGGTACGAAAATGCCCGAATCCTGAGAGCCCCGTCGCCCGCCCGTTATGAGCCGGTCGAAGCGGTCTTCCGAAGAAAAAGGGCTATGCTCGTCTTAGGAATTTAACGGGCGCCAGATCCTTGGGCATGACCGAGGATAGGCGCACCGGAATGCCGGGCCGCACATCTTGGCCGTTCGGGGTCCACGCCCCTACCGTGACAAAGGAATCACCCTCCCTGCCCCTGTTCGTCGTTTGCGCCTCGCCGGGGATGTGCATATCGGCGCCCGGAAAAACGGACAACGCCGCGGGCGACGCGTGAGGCACGGCCCGCCGCCCGAAGACGGTCGTCACATGGACGCGGGTCCATTGCGGATGGACCTCGTCGTATGGCCGCTAGCGTGAATTGAGAGCACCCCCTTTTCCCTGGAGTCCCCGCCTCGCATCCCGTCCACGCCTTGCGCACGCTCGCCGTACAGCTCCTCCACGGTTTCGCTAATGTAGTAAGCCAACTATGCCGCAATCGGATACAGCCGGCAGAAGTCGATAAGAGGTCGATAACAAGGGGCTCTCCGACCGGTGGCATTTTGCCGACGGGACCGGGCAGACGACAGATGCGGTACGACGCCGATATCGTTGACCGCTTCCGCTCGACCGGTGACGGCTGGCAGACGCGCATGAATGAGGCGCTGCGCACGTTCCTGCAAGAGCATCCGCTCGACGCGCAATGACGGGTGCCTACGTCCGCGGTTCGCCCGACGCGGTGTTTGCGCTCGACGTGTTCCCGATGGTTGTGTCGCGGTAACGATGAGAGGATGAGTAAGCGGATATGAGTAGGACTGCATACGTGATCAGCGAGTAGAACTGCGCAGCAGCAGTTCTGTTTGCGTCGTCGCGCATCTGTCCCTTGCGAATCATATGCATGAGCCCGATACCCGTGAGGATGATGCGCGCGCACCGGAAATCCCTGAAGCCCATCATTGGCCTGATGATGCGTTTGATGGCGCGATGGTCCCGCTCCACCACGTGGCTCAGATTCTTTACGTGCCGGAACCTGATGGGTGTTTCACGTTCGGCGTTGAGCGATTGCAGTGCGACCAGATTCGCGCCGCTCCTGTCAATCGTGACAGTATGGGGTTCGCCGTTGGGTTCTGTCGCATAAGGATGCTTGCTTCAATCCAAGGAAATATGATAAGCAATGGTTATTTTTCTAACGGGTAAAATTGCTGAGCGGAAGTTTGGCCGCTGCTTTTCATCTGCCCCTTCCTGATCATATGCATGAGCGCGACGCCACCCAGCAGAATGCGTTGCGTGCACAGCGAAAGGTCTTGAATCCGCGTATCGGCCGGATACGGCGCCTGATTGCCCGGTGGTCCTGTTCAATGATGTTGTTCAGGTACTTGTTCTGGCGGATTCTGATCGGCGTTTCGCGCCCGGCGTTGAGGGCGTCGAGCGCGGCGAGATTCGCACCGCTCTTGTCGATCGTTACCGTCTCGGGCTGGCCATTCTGCTCGATCGACTTCTCGAAGTAGCGCTGGGCCGCAGCCTTGTCACGGTGAGCACGCAGCAGAAAATCGACTGTCTGGCCGGCCTTGTCGACTGCGCGATACAAAGCGCTTGACCTTGATGTAGGTCTCATCGACACGCCTGCTTCTGCCAACAGGGCGCTTGTGACGCCCAAACTCCTTGCCCAGCACCGGAAGCAGTTTGATGGCCCAACGGTACACAGTCGAATGATCGCCCCTGATGCCCCGCTCAGCCATCATCCTCCAGATTTCGCACACTCAGCCCGTAGGCCATGTACCAGCGCACGCACGTTAGCATTGTATCCAGCGGATAGTGCAGGCGTTTAAACAGGCGTGCCAAGGCTGGAGTCAAGGTCTGCTTCATCAGTTATGTCATTCGTATCGTTCGCTCGAATCATACCGCGCCGTCTTATTGCGACACCCATTAGTCGGCCGAAGTCAAGGTACGAGTTTAGCCATCGCCGGATTGCCATGACGATGAAAATGACCATCGTCATGGCAATCCGGCGAAATTCCTTCCCGTTATCCTGTCCCGGCTGCCTGCAGGGCGCGGTACTGCATCCGTTTTCTCGCGGCTGGTTGCGAACCGGATCGCACCAGACACCCATCGGGATCAAGCGATCGGCGATGAGTTGCCGATCGCCCTGGCGGCGGCGCCGCCCCAGAGAAACTACAAGGGCTTCCCCGTTAAGCACAAGCTCAATCGAAGTTCGCTATTGGTAGTGCTGCAATGCCACGTCGGCGCGCGTGAGAAGGTGAAGGACTGCTGTACTACAAACGGTCATGTTGGGCCGATGGCCCGGACCCTGATGAAAGACGCGCGCAAGGACCTCATTCGTTGGGCGGGATAGGAATCCCCGTTTCTCTGACAGGTATGCCTTGCGCGGGTCCAACCCGCTTCACATCACCGCTGGCAGTGCAAAGTGATCGTCTATCCGCTCATGGTTGCTATGATCTCGCGGGGCGGCAACTATTGGGCAAAATGTTCGGTCATACAGTCACCGGTTCGTGTTTGAAGGCTTCGCCGTACTTGAGTGTCGCCCAGGCCATGCGCGCATTCTTGGCGGCGATTGCGACAGCTGTCCGCCAGTAGCCGCG
>NZ_CADIKH010000104.1 GCF_902859855.1 Paraburkholderia humisilvae | reverse complement strand
GCGCAGGCTTCGCGGTACAGCTCGCGAGTATCGGTGCCGCGAGCGCGCAGCGCGGCGATGTCGGCCAGCAGGGCCGGCTCATCGTTCGGTGAGACGGGTGGGGTCGTCATGAGGGCATGATGTGTGGCGATTTGATATAAATAATACAACGTAAACCATAAAGTATCTTGATATTAGAGCCGCCCTTTAGACATAAGGGCGCTTCTGTCTAGACTATACTGTGCAGCGATCTCTTCAACGCGTCGCATCCATGCCCCAGCCCGCCGTCCTCATTGCGCCCGATGGGCCCGCCCGGCCCATCGAACAGTTGCGCATCCCGACCGACCTGTCCGGCGCCGCCGGCACGAACCGCGCGCGCGGCGCGATCCGTCTCGTCAGCGCTGGTGATGACCTGTCCGCGATCACGGCGTGGCTCGCGCGCTACGCCGATGTGCCTGGCACCGTCGCCGTCTATCGCAAGGAAGCCGAACGGTTATTGCTGTGGGTGGTGATCCAGCATGGCAAGCCCCTGTCGTCACTGACGCACGAAGACCTGCTCGTCTATCAGCGCTTCCTCGCCGATCCGCAACCGGCCTGGCGCTGGGTCATGAGCGTGCGCAAGAAACCCGGCCGCGCTTCGCCCGACTGGCGACCCTTTGCCGGCCCGCTGTCGCCGACCAGCATACGTCACGCGATGACGATTCTCAACGCCATGTTTGCCTGGCTCGTCGACGCCGGCTATCTCGCCGGCAATCCGCTGTCGCTCACGCGTCGCCGCGGCGTGGCGACGAAACCGGCCATCACGCGTTATCTGACGCATGAGTGGTGGGGCGTGGTCAAGACGACGATCGAAACGCTCCCTGCAGGCACCGAACGCGAGCGGCTGCACGCCGCGCGCTGCCGGTGGCTGTTCACCGTGCTGTATCTGGCCGGCCTGCGCGCCACCGAGATTGCCAGTACGCCCATGGGCGCCGTCTTCTGCCGGCGCGACGCCGCCGGCGTCGAGCGCTGGTGGATCGAAGTACGCGGCAAAGGTAACAGGACGCGCCTCGTGCCCGCCACCGACGAACTGATCGCGGAACTGGCCCGCTACCGGCGCGCACATGGCCTGCCGCCATCGCCGTACCGGGGAGAAATGCGTCCGCTGCTGCTGCCCCTGATCGGGCAGGAGAAGCCGCTGTCGCGCGGCGCGGTTCACCTGATCGTCAAGGAAGTCTTCGCCCTGGCCGCCGCGAGGTTGCGGGCGCGGGGGCCGGAATGGCTCGCGCAGGCCGACCAGCTCGCCGGCGCGTCGGCACACTGGGTGAGGCATACCGCCGGGTCGCACATGAGTGACCAGAAGGTCGACCTGCGTTTCGTGCGCGACAACCTCGGGCACGCGTCACTGGCGACGACCAGTGTGTATCTGCATGCGGAGGATGACGCACGGCATGCAGCGACACAGGCCCTCCACCGGCTTGGCTGGGTCTGAGCCGCAGCTGGACAGGAACAACAACCCTGCGTTGCGCCGAACCTTATGCCGGTCAGCTTTCTTACCCCAACCCAGCGCGAACAGTACGGTCGCTACCCGCGTGAACTCTCCGACGAGGATCTCGCGCGCTTCTTCTATCTCGACGACGGGATGCGCGAACTTATCCTGATGCGCCGCGGCGACCACAACCGGCTTGGCTTCGCGTTGCAGCTGACGACCGTACGCTATCTCGGCACATTCCTTGATCGTCCGGTTGATGACGTGCCGCCCAGGGTACGCGTCACAGTGGCAGCCCAGCTGGAGATCACCGACATCACGGGCCTGGGCGAATACCAGAATACCCGCCAGCGCCGACGGCACGTTGCCGAAATCCGTGAACGGTACGGTTATCGCGAATTGTCCGATCCGACCGTTGGCTTCCGCCTGACGCGCTGGCTCTGTGCGCTTTGCTGGACCGGAACCGAGCGGCCCGGCGTACTGTTCGAACGCGCGACGGCCTGGATGCTCACGCACAAGGTCCTGCTGCCCGGTGTCACCACGCTGGAACGCTTCGTCGCGCAGGTGCGCGCGAGGATGGAAGTGCGGCTGTGGCGCCTGCTTGCAGGCGGCATCACCGATGATCAGCGAAAAAAGCTCGAAGCATTGCTGACAGTTGCCGAGGGCAGCCGGCAGTCATGGCTGGACAAACTGCGCAAGGGCCCGGTCCGCGTCAGCGGTCCTGCGCTCGTGCAGGCCCTGCAGCGCGTGGAAACCATACGCGAACTCGGCATCAGTCTGCCGGCCGCCGCACATATCCCGCGTAGCCGTCTGGCCGCGCTCGCGCGTTTTGCCGGCACCGTCAAGGTGACCGTCCTCAACCGGCTGCCCCCGGCGCGTCAGCTCGCGGTGCTGGTCGCTTTCGTACACAGCATGGAAGCCAGCGCCCAGGATGATGCGCTTGATGTGCTCGATATGCTGCTGCGCGACCTGTTCTCGATGGCCGAGCGCGACGACCGGCGCGTGCGGCTACGCAGCCTGAAGGACCTCGACAAGGCCGCCGCGACGCTTGCCGATGCGTGCCGGCTGTTGCTGGATCCCGATGTATCCGACGCGACACTGCGCGAACGGATCTACGAGGCTATCGGTCGCGATGTGCTCACGCAGGCGCTGGATGATGTCAACACGCTCGTTCGACCACCCGATGACGTTTTCTATGAGGCGTTGCGCAAGAAGCGGCAGAGTGTCGCGCGCTTCATGCCCACGCTGTTGCGCCTCGTGAGGTTCGAGGCGAATGCGGCGGGTGAGCCTCTCGTCGCTGCGCTCGACTGGCTGCGCCAGCGACCGGCTCATGATCCGCCCGAAGCCATCATCGACAAGGGCTGGAAGCGCCACATGCTCGATGAGCATGGCAAGACGGATTACGCTGCCTATGCATTCTGCGTGCTCGACCGGTTGAAGGCAGCACTGCATCGGCGCGACATCTTTGTCGCGCCGAGCTGGCGCTATGCCGATCCGCGAGCCGGCTTGCTTAACGGCACCGAATGGGAAGCCACCCGCCCCATGGTGTGCCGCGCGTTGGGAGTATCCAGCGACCCCATGCCGGCGCTCGCGGCGATCGCAGCCGAGCTGGACCAGGCCTACCGCGCAGTCGAAGCCCGCCTGCCGCATAATCCTGCCGTCAGGATCGAAACCGTCGCTGGCAAAGACGAACTCGTATTGAGCCCGCTCGACCGGCTCGATGAGCCGCCAACGCTGAAGGCTTTGCGCAATGAAGTCAGAGCGCGCATGCCGCGCGTCGATCTGCCCGAAATCGTTCTGGAAATCGCCGCCCGTACGAGTTTCACGCAGGCGTTCACGCATGTGACCGAACGCGCGGCCCGAGCCTCGGACCTGACCACCAGCCTGTGCGCCGTACTGCTCGCCCAGGCCTGCAACACGGGACCCGAACCTTTCGTGCGTCAGGACGTACCCGCCCTGCGGCGGGACCGGCTTCTCTGGGTCGACCAGCATTATGTGCGCGACGACACGCTGGGTACAGCAAACGCAATGCTGGTTGCCGCGCAAAGCAGGATCGACCTCGCGCGTGTCTGGGGCGGAGGGGATGTCGCTTCGGCCGACGGCCTGCGGTTCGTGGTTCCCGTGCGCTCCGTGCATGCCGCGCCAAACCCGAAGTACTTCAACCAGCAGCGAGGCGTCACATGGTACAACCTGATCTCGGATCAGGCCTCCGGCCTGAATGCGATCACCGTGCCCGGCACCTTGCGCGACAGCCTCGTGCTGCTGGCCGTGGTGCTTGAACAGCAGACCGAACTGCAGCCTACCCGTATCATGACCGATACCGGCGCCTACAGTGACGTGGTGTTTGGGCTGTTCCGCCTGCTCGGCTACCGCTTCAGCCCGCGTCTGGCCGACATCGGCGGTACACGCTTCTGGCGCGTTGACCCGGACGCAGACTATGGCAAGCTGAACGGGCTCGCAAGGCAGCGCGTAATACTGAACCGGATCGAACCGTTCTGGGACGACCTGCTGCGTCTGGCCGGTTCGCTCAGGCTCGGGCTGGTGCCTGCAACGGGTATCATGAGAGTGCTGCAGGCCGGTGACCGGATGACCCGCCTTGCACGGGCTCTGGCCGAGTTTGGCCGCATCGAGAAAACGATCCATACGTTGCGCTACATCGACGACGAAGCGCATCGACGCGATACGTTGATCCAGCTGAATCTGGGCGAACGCCGGCATCAGCTTGCGCGCGAGCTGTTCCATGGCAAACGCGGCGAACTGCATCAGCAGTACCGCGAAGGTCAGGAAGACCAACTGGGCGCCCTCGGGTTGATCCTGAACGTCATCGTGCTCTGGAACACGATTTACATGGACGCCGTGCTCGCCCAACTGCGCGCCGAAGGCTTTGAGGTTCGCGACGACGACGTGGCCCGGCTTGATCCGCTCGGCTTCGAGCACATCAACATGCTGGGCCGCTACTCGTTTGCGATGCATGAGGCGGTGGCCCGCGGCGAATTGCGACCGTTGCGCGATCCTGATGACGGTGCCGCCGAAGCCGCCTGATGAAAGTTGCGCTCCCGCTACCGCCACACGCAGGATGACGGCCGCACACCCGAATATGTGGAAAACGAATGAAAGACGATGTCTGGCTTGACCAGCCGCTGACTGACGCGGAAATCGAACTGCTCGATGACTTCCTGATCAGCGGCGCCGTCCATGACGATTCTATGGACGTTTCGATGATGGACGGCTTCATCACCGCCGTTGCGTCGGGACCCAACATGCTGATGCCCAGCGCGATGCTACCGTGGATCTGGGACGCCGAACACGGAAAGAACGCCCCCCGGTTTGCCAGCACGAGCGAGGCGCGGCGTATCACTGGCCTCATCCTGCGGCACTGGAACGACGTGAACGACTCGCTGAACCAGACGCCCGATGCGTACGAACCCTTGCTGCCAGAACGGGAGGTCGAAGGAAACACGCTGTCGATCATCGATGAATGGTGCGAAGGGTATTGCAAGGGCATCGAAATCGACCGTGAGGCATGGGACCCGCTCATCGCGTCGCATCCTGAATGGTTCACGGTCATCATGCTTTACGGCACGCCAGACGGCTGGGCGGAACTGGAGCGCCAGCGATACAGCCTGGAGCAACATCAGGCATTCGCACTTTCGCTGGCCGATTCGGTCAGCCATATCCACCAGTACTGGGTCGGGCAGCGCAGACAGCAGATCGCGCGCGGCGAAATGCCCGGCGTGATTGCTGCCAGCCAGTCGCGCCGGCGCGAACCGAAAATCGGTCGCAACGATCCATGTCCGTGTGGATCAGGCCGGAAATACAAGCGCTGCCACGGTTCGGGAGCAGTCATGGATGATTTCCGATCCGGTTTCCCTCCGGACCCGGTCGAGCCGGACACAGGCGGGCCTCCCTTCGTGCTTTCGTCGCTCAGTCAGCGGGTTGCCCGTGACGGAACAGCAGTCGAAATCGAGATATACGAGAACGGCGAAGGAGGATGGCTGCTCGAAATCGTTGACGAATTCGGCAATTCGACGGTCTGGGACAAATCGTTTCCGACCGATCATGCCGCCCTGGCCGAAGCCCTGAAAACGATTGACACCGAGGGCATCGCGGCGGTCATGGGCTCTGCGCCGGCCAGCGCAACGAAGCACTGACCACCCTTACGTCGCGGCCGTCAGGGAACGGTCTGCGCTTATGTGCAATTTCCGTTCCGTTGATCCCCAAAGGCCGACGCCGAGCGACAAGGCGCGGGTCAGCGCGCAACGCAAGGCCCGCCTTCAGGCGGGATGGACGGAAGTCCGGGTCTGGGCGGCGTCACGGGACGACGTCCAGGCGATACGAAACTTTTCAGAGGAGCTTCGAATGAAGCGTCTTACAACGAACGTGCGGCGGATCGGCCGCGAACTCAATACACCGGTATCGGTGATCGAACGCGCCATGAGTGCGCTCAATCTGCAGGGCTCGTCCGACTACAACACGCCGTCCGGCGCGACGCTCACCCTGCTTACTGAACTGGCGCGCGAAGACAGGCTGGCAGACCTGAATGCGGTCGTAGCGATGTTCAAAGTGGTGCATCCGGGCAACGCGCGTTTCGTCGCGGACAGCGTGCCGGCGAAGGTGATGAGCAACATCATCGCGCACCGCCTGGATTCCCGTGGCAGCGAGCGGATCGTCAAGTGGACGGCCTCGAATACGGACTGGACCGAGGGGCTGCTCGCTGCCATCGACAGTTTCACCCTGGACGCCTGGGCGGCCAGCGCTATTCGGGAGATGCTCGCGATCAAGCTGAACTAGATCCCGACGCAAAAAAACGGCCCGCGATCTGGGCGGGCCGTTGTGTAGGCGGGGCGGAGAATGCCGCGGAACGACGTCCAGACCAGCAAACCCTGACCCCTTTTTTCTGTCGCCGACGCCTGCCTGTGCGCCGACTGCGCCACTAGAATAGCTTTTTTCCACCTTCCAGGCAACTTATGCGTACCGATCGCCGGATTAGCACGGTGCACACGCTGACGGTGCGCCAGCGGTTCTTTTGCGACTGCTGGTTCAACCTTGTCCACGAAGCGTCGCTGGACGCCTTTCGCGTGCGTGCCATGAATCCATTGAACATCACGCGCGAACTGCTCCGCATGT
Organism: Paraburkholderia humisilvae; assembly: GCF_902859855.1. Lineage (GTDB taxonomy): Bacteria > Pseudomonadota > Gammaproteobacteria > Burkholderiales > Burkholderiaceae > Paraburkholderia > Paraburkholderia humisilvae. Next base: position 5,192 of record NZ_CADIKH010000104.1, on the reverse strand, counting down.
TCGACGTGGAGCACGCAAAAGAACCTGACATCGGTCGGGTAGCGCTGGAAGCGTACGAGGTCCTGAACGCTGCTGCCCTCTTGCAGGATGCCGCTTTCCAGCCCGCCGCGTCACAGCTTATCGCACTGCTTAAGGACGTGGCAGACAGCAAACCGGTGAAAGCGGCGTCAGAGGAAGGCGCGAAGAGCACTGACGCCGCGAGGCATGCCGGTACGCAGTTGATGAAGGACCGGTTCCTGGTCGATGCATTCGGGCGCGAGCTCATCCATGCGCTTGAGCAGCATTTTGTCCCGAAAAGTATCGCCTGGCTGTCAGCCGAACTCATGACGCCGGACGCCAACGAAGCGTTCGACGCGCTCGAGCCGCAACTCCAGAAAATCGAGAACTTTCTCTCAGCACTCTTAAGCACGCTCGTCAACCAGGGATGGAGCTTCGCCTCGTTGTTCAAGCTGTACCGGGACATGCTGCTGCCGGCCGACGCGGGAACGGCGGGCAGGCCGTATGCGTTTCATGAAGCGCTGCGCGGTGTGTTCAGCCGGTTGACCGGGGCACCCAGACCCTATCGCATCACGTTTCAGATCAACGGCGCAAGCAACCCCACAAATTTTCCACAAACCGTTGGGGATATCGCGTTCAGCACGGCACCACCTAATGTCGGCGCAAATTCGAGCGGATACGTACAACGCTATGCGCGCCCATTTGGCGGGCGACTGTTTGCGACCATGACAGTGGATGCGCCGGATGGCCGGATCGCAGGGTCGATCGCGAGCGACCACATCGCCGGCGTGCTGGATGTTGTGCGCTACGACTATGAGCGCAAGAATGTCCACCTCGCAGACCGGTTCCTTGTAGAAAAGACCGGCAAACATATCCTGTTACCGTTGCCGGGCAGCGTACCGAATCCGGATTCATCGCTTAGCGCACAGCAACTTGAGGTTTTTATGCGCCGGCTCCAGGAACTGGTGGCCAGCGGCACACTTGCTTCCGAAACGAAGGATCGGATCTATTCGGCGTTCCGGCTGTACCGCACCGGTGCCGATTCCTCAAATTTTGAGAACAAGCTCGTCAACTGGTGGACGGCGGTCGAATATCTCGTAAAGGGCAGCAGCAGCGGCAGTGACGGCATCGGCAACGGCGTCGAACAGTCGCTCGGTCCGACTGTCACGCTGTCCTATCTGCCCAAGCATCTTCTGGCATTGCGCGACATCCTTGTCAACGAACTGAAGATCGAACTTGCGGACGCAGCGGGTACACCCGTGGAACTGAAAAGTATCAAGCTTGCTGAATTCCACGCGCTGCTGCAGGACCCGGCGCACCGGCTCGCTATCGAAACTGCTTGTGACGATGCGCCCTTCGTGCGACTTCACCTCCGCCGGTTGCTTGCGGTTTTTACTGACAACAGCAAACTGCGGTCCGCCCTGTCGAACCACGAGCGCCGGATGCGCTGGCATGTCCAGCGCATCTACCGCGCACGTTGCGATATCGTTCATAGCGGCCAGCGGATGGTCGGCGCTACGTTGCTCTGGCGAATCTCGAGTTCTATCTGAAAACCGTACTGGCCGCTTTTCTGGATGCTTTGCATCGGCATCCGACGCTCAGTAGCGCGCGAGAATTCTTCGACCGGCAGGAGCATGCGCTGAAACTGGTACGAAGCGAACTCGGGAACAATCAAAACACATTGCTGCTGTCGATCCTGGCGAGCCGTGACGCTGCAAACGTTGCCACTGCGTGAAGACTAGCCGCGTTGCGGAGGCAGTCGAGCACTTCGGCGCTGATGTTCGACACAATTATGGCTTTTCCAGTTTTCCGTGGTCACTGCTCGTAGTGAAATTCGAGGTGCTGGCCCTGTCCAATCGCGATGTAAATTGCGCCGCAAAGTCATCGCCGGACATGCCGCCATTCTGGTACTGATGGACGTGGTACGCGCCGAAAAAAACTGTCACTACCCCTGCATCGCAACGGCGCGGCTGAGCACGAGCGAGTTGACACTTTTATATCCCGTTGAATCGTAATAAAAACGTCAACTCGCGTATGTCCGTAATAAGTTTGTCAATTCGCATCGCGAAGGTCTGATCGCGCGCCATGCTGCTGATCGGGCAGGGAAAATCGCTGGTTGGCGGTCGAGCCGTCAGCAAAGCCCAGGCGCGAATCGCCGGAAGCCGGTTACGGCTGAAAATGCCGCTGTTGCGATAACAAGAGTTATCACGCCAGTCATGTTTTCGCCAACATCTGCGGCGGCACGCGACTCTGAATGGCCGGTGTGGAGCGCCTCGAAAGGCCCGGTACGACCCAAAGCGGTCTTTGCTTCTTTCCGAAAGCCGCCGTTGGCGACCGGGCGAGGTGCTGTAGAACGTCAACAACCAACTGTGTCGTGCGGGGGACCGGCAGACACATTGCGGCGAGGGGCGATCCAAGCGAGCGCAGGGGCACGCCTGCCCTTGGGCGGGCGTTCGACTACATGAAAAGCGGCTGACCGGACGACGCGCTTCCGCCGCCGTCCACCGGCAAGTCGACACCGTTCACAAAGCTCGCGTCGTCACTTGCCAGAAACGCGATCACGGCGGCTACTTCGTGAGGTTGCGCGCCGCGTCCCATCGGAATTCGGCTTTCGAACGCCTGCTGCATTGCAGGGTGTTGCTCGAAGACTGGCATGTTCATTTCAGTGAACGTCATACCGGGGCTGACCGCATTCACACGTACGCCATGCTTGCCCAGTTCGAGCGCAAGACTGCGCGTGAAGTTGCTAAGGCCGCCCTTCGAGGCGTTGTATACGTTGAAGCCCGGATCAGCACCAAGACCGCACACCGATGAAACATTGATGACCGAGCCTTTCGTCTTCAACAAATGAGGAAGCGCAGCACGAATGAGATAGAACGGACCGCTCAGATTGGTGTTCACCGTGCTGTGCCAGTGCTCATCCGTTACGTCGAGCAGGCTACGCAGCGCGCCGACGCCAGCATTATTGACGACAACGTCCACGCGGTCGAAACGTGCAAGCGCAGCCTCGACGAGGCGTTCGACGTCCGCGCGCACAGTTATGTCGCATACATGGACAAAACTTCGCTGTGCAGCGCCAAGGGCGTCCGCGATATGCTGCAGCTTTCCCTCGCTGCGGCCGGCCAGCACAACGTATGCGCCCTCGTCGGCAAAACGGCGCGCTGTCGCAGCCCCGATGCCGCTGCCTGCACCAGTGACGATCACAACTTTGTTTTGAAAACGCTTTCCTTCCACTGTGGACACCCTGTTGTCTAAATTATCGATAGAAGGGAAAACACCTTACGACAGTCCTGTGGATAGCGTCAACTACCTTCGCTTTCGCAGCGTTTTGATGATTGAAAATCATCTAGTGGACCGCTCCTGGCCGCGAGTCGACCACCGCGTCAGACCATAGCCGACCCTGAACGGTCTCTCAGTTTTCTCGAAAGCGGACGCTCAGTTACGGACGCCGATCGGAGCCTACGCAACGGAACAGGCGTCCGTATCAGTCTGAGTAGGCTTAGGGCGATGTCGGCGGGGATTCCCGAGGCAGATCGGATGGTCGTGGAAGGTTATGCTGGGGCGCCCGTTCGATCGCACCTCTCCGAGTCATAACGGGAAACCGGTCACCGTTGATCGGCGGTTGTGTTCGTAAAAAATCGGCCAGATCAAGTAGCGCCCGATCCACATAAGCAGATCCGTGTCAACGTCGGCCGTAATTTCCCCAGAAGGGAGTATCTATCCGACGCTGACAGATCCGCAAGCTTGGGTGGCTTGAGCGCCTTGGCGCCCAGTTTCTGCTGACCGGCCTTTTGGACCGTCGACTTGGGATGAACTAGACGATTTCTCTCACTAAAGACTTTACGTAGTGCTTCGGCCTCGGCACAACCTAGTGGCATCCTGTAGTCAGGTAGCACTATTTTCGGCCCATGCAACCATTTTTCAGGCGTCGACTTTGATTCGATCAGTTGGAAAACGTCCTCCTTATCGAGCATCGAGAGTCCCCATGCCAGCGCGAGATTGATCTCGGCTTCACAGAGCGACGCTGAGAGTATCGCTACCTCGGTGTAAAGAGGCATGATCCGCCCCAAATAGCGATGGGAAACTCGCTCTTAAAGCGTTTTGTCAATACCAGATCGCCGCTTCGCTTCTTCATCAATCTCCACGGCGGATGCTCCGGGATTCAGGGGAATCAGCTGCGCGCGCCACTTTTCATAGTTGGCGCGTGCCTCGACGGTGGTTCGGGTAGCATCGCTTGTGATCTCGTCACGCAATGCGACGAACTGCGGCCAAAGACCTTTCAATACATGTTCGAGCCAGTTGTCGCTTCCGACATGCCAGTTGGGTACTGCAACTGTGGTCTCAGCAATCTTCTTGCGAAACTCGTCCCAACCATCACCAATAATCAACGTCCTTTGGTCCGATGCCGGGCGCACCCTTTTTCTATGAAATATCGACGTCCACTTCGTGAAAGTCAACGTACCTTGAAGTTCAAATTACAGATGTGGATGCGGGGACAAAATCGATTGCTCCGATGCTGTGTTTAAGCGCCTCGAAATCTGAGCACGGATATGCGAAGGCGAGGAATTCAGTGTCTTTTGCGTGATTCAATGCAATCGAGGCTGGATCGAAGCCGCCCAGAAATATCAGTTGCGCAGTCATTTCCTCCGAAATCGCTGGCATCGGTTGCACGGTTACGAATAGCGCGACATCGTCGAACGGTGCACCGTCGGGGGGCAAAACCAACAGACCTGGGCGATTCACGCCGTCAGCCGTTCGAATGACCGGGATGCCACCCGTCGGAATGTCTCCGTCGAGGCCTAGGTTCGAAAGGGGGAACCTCCAGGCTGTTAGTCTGAGGGCGACCACGTCGTCTGGCATATTGAACGTCAGTTGCTTTTTCTTGGCGGTTTCGCGCACAGGGAAGCTCGTGAACTCTTGGGTCTGGATCGTAAACAAGTGTCCCGATTGATCCGCGAGCGGAACGGCCTTCCGTCGAATGATTGTTTTCACCTTTCCATCTTGCGAGAAATGTGCTTCGCCATCGGGGTGATGCGCGTACTTGACCAAATGGCTCGCTACTTTGCCGCCTTTGGCAAGGTCGAGACTATTGACCTTTCCATAAATCATGACGTCACCACAAGGTTGCCTGAATCCAGCACGCGGCGATGATCGAAGGTCGGTGCTGAGCGCTTTTGAGCTTGTTGCGAGCGACG
>NZ_CADIKH010000103.1 GCF_902859855.1 Paraburkholderia humisilvae | reverse complement strand
ATTTGCCGTGCCCCTTGACGAACCAGTTCGTCCAGACCAAGCCCGACTCCCGATAGACCGACCACTGCTTTTTCCGTATCCTTGCTCATGGTGGATGGTTTGATTTTTTGCTGGTTTCCGACTTCGACAATCAGATTCTCAGCTGAAACCTCCACCGCTTTCAACTTCCCGCCTCAACTCCCCCGTACACCACTTTCGACTTTAGCTCTGTCTTAGGTGAAGGGACGCTCTTCACCAGTCGCATGCGCATATCCCATCGCCTGCTTAACCGCCTCAAAACCCGTATAAGGAAGCATCAACTCCATGGCTTCGACGATCTCGCACCATTGCACACCAAGGTCGATCGCCGTATTGACATGACTTTCAAGCGACTCCGTGTCGACCGTACGCCCTGTTGCCGTCAACGCTGCAATGATGGCAATTTCCCTCGTCTTTCCGTCAAGCTTCCCCGATCGACCGACCGTCTTTGCTCCGAAAAATTCAGTGGTATAACGCGCCAGGACAGCACCTATATCGTCCGCAACGTTGAACTTCTGTTTACACGATGTTGCGCATCCCTTATGGGCCAGCGCCCCCGGAACCGGAGAAATAGCTTGCACTTCGAACACTTCGCGGGCTATCGGATCCTTGGGTATCGGAGGCAATCCTTCTTCGTCGAAGCGATCAAAGACTTCCAGCACCGGCCCCGCTACAGCCAATGTCATCGGCCAACCAATGTATCCCGTCATCTGAATCAAGACCTCGACCAGTTGGGCCCGAGTCCAACCCATCATGAGGCATCCCTTGATGTGCTTGCAGACCGCCGCAACCTGGTTTCCCTTCGTCATTGCCATGGCTAGCGTAGCGAGCTGTCGGTCCTTTACGGAAAGACCCGGTCGACTCCAAATTTCGCCATACACAAACTTCGAGATAAGTGTAGCCAGCACTGGCTCAATCCTGCCTCCGAGCGCGTCGTGGGCCACCATGAGCGTCAAGACTTCGGCTGGAATCTCTCGATTGCCACTCGGCAATTCGTCACGAGAAGATTCGGGGTCGATCTTATGCTCACGTAATACGTCACTAACCAGCCTTAGCGCGTTCGACACCGCGGGAAAGCCCGCATACACTACGGCGTGAAGCACCGTTTCCACCAACTCTCGCGCACTCCAGCCCGTATTCAACATTCCTGCACAGTGGAATTTGAGCGCCGAAGTTGCATTGCCTAGAGTGACTAGTGTTGCGACCGTCGCAAGTTCGCGACTCTTCAGAGTAAGGGCCGGGCGACTGATAAGATCAGCGTACCCTGTCTCCACGAGCAAGACGCCGAAATCGGGCGATAGGCGATTTAGCGTTTGGATGAATTTTTTATAGTTTTCGCCGCTAATGGCCTCGAGCGTCAACATCCCCTGATCAAATCTCGAAGGAGGGGACGCTGTGTCAAGTCCCTCGTTCGGCCAACACACGCTTGTGCGTGACGCTGGTGGATATTCGCGATTTTCTCGCTCACCCTGCCTCAAGGCATCCTGGAGCAAAGCAATCCATTCGGGAAAGTAGTCTCCTTCAATGCCGGTGATAAGATCGCGATCCAAGACGGCACCGCTCGGTGTCGTTTCAACATACTCCGCTCCCGCGAGCCGCACGTCGGACGCAAGTTCGGGGTTACATGTGACGCGATGTCCACGAACGACGTCTGCTGCAATAAGTGACTGCACGCCGCCGCACACACCTATAACATGCTTACCAGCTTCCCCGGCGAACAACCGGATGATCTTCAATACGTGATCGTCCTGAAGAAAGGATTGTGACGTTCGGCCCATAGCAATAACGAGCGCGTCAAATTCCGACAACGTTGCATCCGCAAGAGTGGCGTTAAGCGTCACTGAAGGCTGCTCTATAACAGAACCCCCGGTCGCGAACAAGCTCTTAGCTCTTGACAATCTGACTTTGTCCCCCGCTTTTCTCCGAGGACTCGCTACATGAACGACGTATCCCAACAGTGGGAGCACTCGAAGTGGTGTGAGAACTTCGCGAGCGTCAATGATATCGTCGATGAAAAGCAGAATATTTGCGCCTGACATGAAATTCTTCCGTTGGCATCTATTTCGATACTTACTCTGACAGTGCGCCCGCTTCAGACTGCGGAAGAGAGGCGCGCCGCGTGGCCCTTGTGCTGAAGTGCATCGACAACTATCGAGCCAACCACATGAATGCGGCACGTCATCGTGCCACACTCAAGGAACATCTCGCCGCACGGCAGGGTTGGACTGTCCCCGCCGAATTCGAGAAAATTTCCTGGTAAGATTATCGATCCAACAATAAAATGTTGGAATCAAGCGGCATAGCGAACGGGATCATGCTGAAAGTATCGCCGGATGCATTCGGGTTGTTTCTGAACGACCTTGTAGTAGTGCATGGTGGCCTTGACCAGTTGCAGCTTGGCGCGCGTTGGTGTGCGGCGTGTCACGCTTTGCCAGAGGTCGGCATTGGCCATCTCCGTTGGGGGGGCAGCTCAGAACTGTAACTGGGCAGACAGAACGCCTCGATCCGGTCGCGATGCCTTTCCAGCCAGGCATTCACGGCCTTGCCGTGAAGTACACGCAGATTGTCCAGAATCAGGAAGATCTTTTTCTTAGCCCCGGTAATCAGCCGTCGCATGAAGTCGATCAGTATGCCGGTGTTCAACGCGCCGTCGAAGATCTTCCAGCGCATCTGTCCTTTATTCGTCACGGTGGAACGTCATTTACGGCGACGCGGCTACGACTCCAACATACATCGCCGGCGCTTGTGTGATCGTGGCATCAGACCGGTGATCGCACGGCGTCGAACCGAACATGGCAGTGGTCCGGGAAAATTCCGCTGCGTGGTAAGTGTTTCTGGTAAAACGGTTTGACTTTGGCTAACCTGGCGTTTTGTTCGGAGCCGGGGTCGTGGATGAGGTGTGTCGTAGCGTTGAACGCCCTGGAGGAGCTGACGTTGCAGCAGATGTCGATCAACCACCGTCATCGGGACACACGGGCACGCGCGGCTGGCCTGCTGATGCTCGGACGTGGCCTCAAGCCCCGCGCCATTGCCGCGCAACTGGGTGTGAGTGGCCAGAGCGTCTACAACTGGTCGCACGCATGGCGCGCGCGGGGCATATGCGGCTTGATGGGCGCACATAACGGCGGCCGGCATGCGCTGCTGACTGAAGCCCAGATCACTGTGGCCCTTGAGATCGCCCGCGCCGAACCGCTGAGCCTTGGCGGCATTGCCCAGCGCATGCAAGTCGCGCTTAACGGGCCGCTGCCTTGCAAAGTCGAAACGCTGGGCGAAGCGCTCAAGCGCAACGGTTTTTCTTTCAAGCGAAATCGCTACACGCTCAAAAAAAGCGCAACGAAGAAGCATTCGCCATGAAACACGCCACACTCGATAAACTCCAGCAGGCTGCACGCGAGCACGCCGTACGATTGCTGTATCTCGATGAGGCGGGCTTCCATGCATCGCCGCCGGTTCAGCGTAGCTGGTCACCACGGGGCTTGCCTCACCGGGTCGAACCGAACCCTCACTGCCGCCGCAGCGTGATCGGCGCACTGGACTTCGGCGGGAACGCTCTGATCCACGCCTCGCATAGCGGCACCATCAAAGCCCCGGATGTCGAGTGCTTCATCGACGGTGTGCTCGCCACCGGGAACGGTCTGCCCACGGTGATCGTGCTGGACAATGCCAGCATCCATCACAGCATCAGTGACGCGACGCGCCAACGCTGGCTGCTCCAACATAAGGTCATCCTGTTTTACCTGCCAGCCTATAGCCCTGAGCTCAACATGATCGAGATCGTCTGGCGGCACCTGAAATATTGATGGCGCCGTGCCATCACCTGGACACGCGACACCATTGATGCCCAACTCGCCGAACTGCTGCGCGCATACGGCTCCGAATTTCAAACCAATTTCTCGTGAATACTTAGAACGGACTCACTCGTGGCTCCAAAATTTCCGGCGTCTTCGTATCCGTTTCGATCGTCGTAGCGACATTCAGGAAGCATTCCTCAAATTTGCTTGCGCATTCGTCTGCCGCGACATATTCAAACGAGCGGAGTAGGCCTTTTGAAGTGGCCTTTTGGTCTACGCCCATCAACTTGACAGAGCCGGCAGGACAGGGTTTCCCACCTGTTGGCAGCGCCCGGGGGCACGAATACAGACGCTGTTACCATCGGATCAACGCAGATCCCCACGTAAAGCCGGCACCCATTGCTACGGTCAGCACTAGATCGTCCGCTTTAATGCGGCCGTCATCCACCGCATCGGTCAGCGCGAGCGGAATCGACGCCGCTGAAGTATTTCCGTGATGGCCCACGGAAAGTACGATCTTTTCCTTCGGCAGACGCAGCTTTTCGCCCAATGTCTCGACGATGCGCCGATTTGCCTGATGAGGAACGACCCAGTCGACGTCCACTTGCGTCAAGCCGTTCGCCGCGAGCGCTTCTTCCGCAGCCTGAGCGAGGTTGACGACCGCATGCAGAAAGACCTCGCGGCCGACCAGATGCATCTTTCCGGCTGTTTGCGTGGAAGACGTGCCGCCGTCCGTGTAGATCTTGTCCTGATGCCGACCGTCGGAATAGAGATGCGTCGACAGGATGCCCTTTTGTTGCGTTGTGTTCTCTTCGTAGCGCACGGCCCGCAAGACCACGGCGCCGGCGCCGTCCCCGAACAGCACACAGCTATCGCGGTCGCTCCAGTCGAGAATGCGCGACATCGTCTCCGCCCCAATCACCACAGCGGTGCGCGCCTGACCGAGCCGCACCATGTTGTCGGCAACGGACAACGCATACACGAACCCTGAACACGCGGCCTGCACATCGAATGCGATGCCGCGCGTCATGCCGAGTCCGCCCTGAACGCGCGTGGCGGTCGACGGCATCGTGCGGTCAGGCGTGCTCGTGGCGACGACGACCAAATCGACGTCGGCACCGCACATGCCCGCACGCGTGAGCGCTGACTGAGCCGCGCGCAGTGCGAGATCGGAGGTGTTTTCGCCGTCGGCAGCAATACGGCGCTCCTTGATGCCGGTCCGTTGCGTGATCCACTCGTCCGATGTGTCGACTGTCGTGGATAATTCGTGGTTCGTCACGCGGCGCTCGGGGAGCGCCGATCCGCAACCGGCTACCTGCGAGATCCATTCTGTGCGTGCATTCGCGTTTGCACGCACGAGGGGCATCAGGGCATCGGGACAAGTCGCTTTCGCCATGTTCGTGCTCGCTAGTGATGTGTTCGGGGCTACCAGTCCATCGCGGTGTCACTCACCTGCTTGCTTAGCGTGGCGCCGCCGCCGTCTGTTTTGGACGTGGACGCAGGCTCGATTCGGCTAACCAAGTAGCCGGCGAGAGATGCAAAGGTCGGATAGTCGTAGAGGACAGTCTCATCGATCTTCGTGCCGATCCGTTCTTCAAGGAAGAACGCGAGTTCGACCGAGTGAAGCGAGTCGAAGCCCGCGTCGGAGAACGTTTGATTAAGATCGGTCGGCACTTTCAGGTCGTGCGACTCGGTCCATTCCGTGATCCATGCGATGATCTTGTCCACCGTCACATGGCCCGCGCCATTCGTGGACGTAGATTGAAGTTCGGTGCTCATGGGTTCAACTCCTCAGGGGCGAAATAAAGGGAGAAAACAGATACAAAAACGTGTCGATGGTCACGACGCTTCCGGCTTTATGGGCGCGTTCGAATCCCCGCGTGAGCGTCTTGATGATGGACAGTGCGACCCCATAGTACGACTGTGCGACGTGAAAGAGAGATGGATTGACTGTTGCCGAGGACGCCACGGCGGTAAAGAGGTGCTTGCGGTTTGCGATCAGTTCAGCTCTGGAGCCCGCACATCGGTTCAACACGGGCGGCTGCTCGTACGTGTTGCGCTGGAATGTTTCTAGATTCGAATGATGGGCGGGCGAAGCGAACGGACGATCGGTTAAGAGCGAGGCGAGCTCGGCGCCGTAACCGCTCTCCTTTCCATGAATAAACTCTTTCAGCATGCTAGGCCTCGCGTGACATAAGCGGGTTTTCAAGCGCATCGGCGTGCGGCAACGACGAGTCAGCGGGCTTCTGTCTCGCGGTAGCAGCTACTGCCGCAAACGAGGTCGCCATGATAAGCGCCTGACCCGATATCACAACTTCGTCTTTAACCTTACAGATTGTTCTCAGCAGCACGCGGCGCATCTGCGTGATGATCTCGGACACGGTGATCGTCGCGTCGACCGTATCGCCGAGTCTCACGGGACGCATGAACTTCAGGTCCTGCGACAGATATACCGATCCAGGTCCCGGCAGTTGGCTCGCAATCGCGGCCGAAATCACGCTCGCGGCCAGCATGCCGTGCACAATGCGGCCGCCAAACGGAGTGGCGCGCGCGTATTGCTCATCGAGGTGCACGGGGTTCCGGTCGCCGCATGCATCGGCAAAAAGCAGCACGTCCCGTTCGATCAGTTGCTTGCGATACGTCGCGCTCATGCCGACGTACAAGTCTTCGATATCGTAACCGCCAAGCTCGTTCATCGTCTTGTCCTTTGCTTACTCTTCACGCTTCCGTTACAAGCATCAAATGTTGGCCATCGACCGTGCCACCACTGAGGAAGCGCGCGAGATGTGCGGCGCAAGGCCTGCGAATGATCGAGTTGTGATCTTCGTCGAACGCGTTCATGGTGATCTTGCCGTTGGTCAGTGCGCGTAACTGCGAAAGTACGTGCTCGGCCGATACATTGTCCTTTCCTCGCGTAGCAAATGCATACGTAATGCTCGTATGCAGCCGTTGCGGGTGGTGTAGCGATAGCGCGGCTGCACCCGACGCATGCAGGCGTGCGATATGCGCAAAGATGTCCGGGTTCGCGCGACTGCGGACGTCTGACAGGTAGAAGTCTTGATCCAACATCGCGTCGAAGCGGGCGTCGGCCAACAGCATATCGACAAGACGAGGGCCTTCATAGCAATCGAGCTCGGCGACAAGCGCTTTCAAACGCGAGGCAAATTTACCTTCGTAAAATGGGCTGTCGATGAGCAGAAGTGGCGGCGTTTCGATATCGTCCGACTTCCATTGTGCGGCGATTTCGAGTGCGACGAGCCCGCCGAACGACCAGCCGCCGAGCAGGTCGGGAGCACGTTTTAGTGTCTTTTTCAACGCGGACCGGTAGAGCGAAGCCAGTTCTTTAATCGACAGATAGCCGACCACGACGTCCTGATCCGAGTACGGATGCCGAATCGCAACAACCGATGGATCACCGGGCCACGATGCCGCGAGCTCCTGGTAGCACAGCACGTCTCCGCCGACCGGATGCACGAGCGCAATCACAGGGCCATCGCCTTCGCGCAGCGGCACGACGAGCGAACGTTCGTCGATGTTGTTGGGGTTGCTTGTGGATGGCTGTGCGTCACCCGCCTTCGTGATCGCAGCGCCGGAATTCATCGAACCCGACGTCGTGCGCGACTGCGAAGATGCGATATAGCCCGCGATCGTCACAAGCGATGCGCCTCTCGCGAGCATCGACATAGGGGGCATTTTGCCGAGCGTTTTATGTAGCCGGATGCGCAACTCCGTTAGTGCGAGCGAGTCCATACCCTGTTCTACAAGCGCGACGTCATCGGCAAACGAAGTCGTATCAGATGCGACCGAGGCGGCAATAGAGCGAATCAGGCCAAGTAACGCTTGCCGGTCTGCATCGCCGGATGCATTCGCTTCATCGCCCGCGATCACAACCGCGTTCACTGGTGTAGTATCGCCCCTGACGACTTCATCGATGTCGGCGATCACCCGTCGAGCTGTCGCAGTATCGCACGCCCCCGCAAGCTTGCGCTCCGGAAACGGCAACTCGAAGCGCTCGTCGTCGAACGGATACGTGGGCAATTCCGCAGGCCGTGGCGGCTTGCCATAAAGCTTGTCCCAGGTGATCTCATGGCCGAGGCTGTAGAGCCGCGCGCATGCGTGTGCGAAGCCCGTCAGCTCGGTTTCCTCGTCACCGTCCGGCCCGTCGGCTAACGAAGACACCGCGCATTGCCAGTCGGACGTAGCAGCACGCGCGAGCTTCGAAAGCGCTGCGCCAGGACCGACCTCGATAAAAGTGGAATTGCCATCGAGTGCCGCGAGCAGGGCTTCGTGAAATCTTACGGGCTGCTCGACAAGGTCGAGCCAATGGTTGACCTTGTCGATACTATCCGTTGCCAGCTGCCCGGTCAGCGTCGAGATGATCGGAATGCGTGGGGGCTTAAGTGTCAACGGTTGCAGTGTGCTGCGAAACGCGTCATACATCGAATTGAGCATTGGCGAATGGCCAGGTGTATCGTAGGTCTTCAGCACGGATACGCGCTTACCCAACGCGACCATCGCGCTTTGTACTTTCTGTACCGCCCCCCGCGTGCCGCTGACGACCGTCTGTTCGGGTCCGTTGATACCCGCGACAAACAGATCCATACCGAACTCGAACTGCGCGTGCAGCTCTTGAACGCTCGCGGCGATCGCAAGCATTGCGCCTCGCGGCGTTTGCGTGTCAAAAAGCCTGCCGCGCGCTTCCACGGCTTTGAGTCCGTCCTTGATCGTCATCACGCCCGCGATTACTGCCGCGACATGTTCGCCAAGCGAGTGGCCTATCAGAAGATCGGGCGTCTGCCCGAGCTCGATCCACGTGCTAGCCAACGAGAAGCACACAATGAAGTGCGCAAGCTGTCCCGGGTGATGACGCACCGACGACGGATCGTTCCCATGAATCGCGGTCAGCACATCATGCGCCGTATCAGTATCGAGCTCGCGCAGACATGTATCCGCGATGCGCCGAAAGATCGAATTGCCCGCGTAGAGCTGCGCGCCGATCCCGGGCTGCCATGCACCTTGCCCCGGAACCAGGAAAACAATCCGTTTCTTCTTTGGTGTCTCGCCGGCGTGCCATTTGCCCGATGGATTGGCGCTAAGGAAATCGTCGATCGCGTCAATGAAATCTTGATTCTTCGAGCCGACCAACGCGAGCCGGTGATTGAAGTGATCGCGTCTAACGCTTGCCGTGCAGCAGATAGCACGCAGCGGCGCTGCCGTGTTTTGCAGCAGGTTTCTGTATTCGATGGCAAGCTGTTCTCTTGCCTTCGACGTGCGGCCCGAGAGCGTCAGCACGCGTTCGCGCTCGGCATTTGCGGCGTTAGCGGTATCCGGCTGAACGTCATGGGCCGCAAGGATCAGATGAACGTTCGTGCCCGTAATGCCGAACCCGCTGACGCCCACTACCGGCCTGGCGCTATCGAGCGCGGCTCCTTCGCGTGGAACATCGAGTTGCGTGCCGTCCCAAAGGAACCGCGGATTCGGTTTCGCGAAGTTGACCTGTGCCGGTACGAACCTGTGTCGTAGAATCAGCATCGCCTTGATAATGCCGGCCATTCCGGCAGCGCCCTCGAGGTGGCCGACCTGCGACTTTACCGATCCGACGAGAATCGGCTTCGGTCGCTCAACCGACCGCGTATAGACATTGCGCAGCGCCGACAGCTCAATCGGGTCACCTAACGACGTGCCCGTGCCATGAGCTTCGATATATTCGACATCTTCAGGGCGCACGCCGGCCCGAGCGAGCGCATGCCTGATCACCGCTTCCTGTGCCGTGCCATTGGGTGCGGTGAGGCCGTTGCTCGCACCATCGCTGTTTATTGCGGAACCAGCAAGTACCGCGTCGATGCGGTCGCCTTGCTTGAGTGCTTCATCGTAGCGTTTAAGGACGATCACGCCGCCGCCTTCGCCGCGTATATATCCGTCGGCGGCCGCGTCGAAAGGGCGGCAATGGCCGGAGGGCGACATCGCTTGCAGACGCGCAACGCCAATTGTCTCCTCGGGTCCCAGAATCAGATTGACGCCTCCGGCTATCGCGATGTCGCAATCATCAGTGCGCAAACTTTGTGCAGCAAGATGGATGGCAACCAAGGACGACGAGCATGTCGTGTCGACGAAAACCGCGGGTCCGTTAAAACCGAGCACATGCGCAACGCGCCCCGGCGCCATCGCGCGCAGGTTTCCCAGTTTGGAGTACGTCGTAATGCCTGAAGGATCGCCGGACCAGATTGTTCTGCGACCATAGTCGGCTTCGCCCGTCGTCATGAAGAGGCCGACGCGCTTGCCGCGCAGCCGGCTCGGCGCGATGCCGGCGTTTTCGAGCGCCGCCCATGTGAGCTCGAGCATCCAACGCTGCTGCGGGTCCATTTCGATCGCTTCCGCTGCGGAAATGCGGAAGAATTCGCGGTCGAAATGAAACGGGTCGTCGACGTAGCCCGCAACGCGCGAGTAGGTCGTACCTGGCTCATCGGGATCGGGCGAATAGCAGGCGTCGATATCGAACCGTTCGCGCGGCGTTTCGCGAATTGCCGAACGCCCCGAGTTCAGAAACTGCCAATAGGCGGATCCGGTGGAGTTCCCGCCCGGGAAGCGACAAGCCATGCCGACGATCGCCAGCTGCCCGACGTTTGTATTCGATTTTTCCATATGCGTTTGCGCACTCAACGCCGGCGGACGGCATCACGATCTTCGCTGCCGCTTGCCTGCACGAGCACGGCCATATTGCCAGGCAGGTGTCGGTTCGAGCGCATTTTGGCATGTGCATGCGGCAGCTGGCTCCACGGAAATACTTCGGATAGGCAAGGATCGATGCGGCGGCTGATCACTAGCCGGTTCGCTTCAGCGGCTTCCTTGAGGCTTGCGAAATGACTGCCCTGAATGCGCTTCTGGCGCATCCAGATGTACCGCGCGTCGCATGTGAGGTCATATCCGCTTGTCGCCGCGCAAAAGACGACCATGCCGCCGCGCTTCACCACGTAGCACGAAACGGCAAACGTATTGTGACCTGGATGCTCGAACACCATGTCGACGTCCCGCTTTTCGCCGAGCGCTTGCCAGATAGCCTTGCCGAATTTCTTGACCCCCTCGACGTATGCGGCGTACTCCGAAACGGCATCGATCGGCGGCGGCGTACCCCAGCACGAGAAGTGTGAGCGGTTAATCACACCCACCGCACCGAGGCTTTTCACGAATCCGGCTTTCGAATCGTCCGATACGACAGCAACCGGGCGCGCACCCGCAAGTGCAGCCAGTTGTATCGCCATCGTTCCGAGGCCGCCCGCGGCGCCCCAGACAAGCACGGAATGCCCGGGCCTCAGCACATGGGGCTCGTAGCCAAACAGCATCCGGTAAGCGGTCGCGAGTGTGAGCGTGTAGCACGCGCTGGCGGACCATGTCAGATGTTTCGGGCGCGGCATCAATTGCGTCGCTTGCACGCGCGTAAATTGCGCGAACGAGCCGTAAGAAGTCTCGTATCCCCAGATGCGCTGCGAAGACGAGAGCATCGGGTGACCGCCATTGCATTCCTCGTCCTGGCCGTCGACCTGTGAGCAATGCACGACGACCTCGTCGCCGACTTTCCACTGCGTGACGTTGGCGCCGACGGCCCACACGACGCCGGACGCGTCCGAACCAGCAATGTGATACGGATCACAGTGCAAATCGAGCACCGAAAACGGTTGGCCGAGCGCGGCCCATACGCCGTTGTAATTGACACCTGCGGCCATCACGAGAACGAGCACATCGTCTACGCCGACCGCCGGCACGTTCACGATTTCCTTACTGAATGCCGAGACCGGTTCGCCATGGTTTTCGCGGCGGATCGTCCACGCATGCATTCGGTACGGTACGACGCCCAATGGAATCGCGTCTCCGATATCGAAGAGATAGGGACGATCGCTATGCTCCCGAAGATCGCTCCCTGACGGTGCAGTGTCCGCATCCGCCCTTGCGGCAACATATTCCATGGTCTGTACCTTATTTGAATTAAAAGGCGCATGCTGCGCAATTTAATAATTAGATCGTAAACTCGAAACTGTTCGGATAGATAGGTCCAATAGTTCAGCTGTCGTGCCGATAACACGTTGATCGTTTTTTTTGACATTCAGTTAGTTAGCCAAATAATCACGAGAACGTTCAGAATGTACGGAGCTAGACGATAGTGTTCATAAATAATTGAAGGAGAGGCTTCGTTTTCGCATGCAGAATTTCAGAAGAATCTGTTAATTGACGAGGCAAGGCAACGCCATACGCGTCGGAAGCGCTTGATCACATTGCACTGGCGCCCAAGAGGACTGGAGCCATCGTAGACGCGCTCCCCGAATATCGCAAGGCAGTCAAGCCAGTCCACGACAGTTTCTAACAGATTTCAAACGAAACAATCAATTAGCATGACATTTCATGTAAATTATGCGTTGAGAATGTTTTATCATTTGCGGGCAATGTACATGAATGCACGGGTTCGAATATGTGATGGAATTGTTCACTCGGGAATCGCTATTTTTCTTGTCGAGGTCGTCAGGGCGTGCAAAAACACCATAGGCCCATTGATCGGGCGCACCGCCATTGGCGCAGCGTAGTCTGCGGCGGCCACACTGTCGGCCTGACGTGAAGTTGACACAGAAAAGCGGACATCTATCCAGCTGCCGCCCGTCACGAAGTGTGCAAAATCCGGAAGAGCAATTTCAGACGCGGCATTGACTGTCCGTGAGGGCTACGATGCACGCCGTGTTTGGGTTCCCGATGTTTCGAGTGAGTTCGGCGAGCGCACGCGTCAGACGGAAAAGATCATGGCATGGCATCTCTTCCGGTGCTGTTCGGCAAGTGTGCAGGGGGCCGGGAGGGGCTCTGGTGCAAATAGTTTCGGTGAATCGGTTAAAGTAGCCGGCCATCAAACTGGTAGCCGGTGATGAGCAAGCGAAAAGGTCTGGAGGGGCTGTTCGGTGGACGGCATT
>NZ_CADIKH010000102.1 GCF_902859855.1 Paraburkholderia humisilvae | reverse complement strand
GACTGGTGCGGCGGTAGCTTCGATCCCGCTGCCTTTGACCTTCAGGGCGTCAACGAACGCCTCTTCGAGATCAAATTCTGATCGTCAAGACGGCCGACAAATGTCGCTTACCATTAAGCAGCTCTGCGATTTTATGCACCGTAGCACTGCGGCATCGAGCGGCGCGATTTTCAGGCTTGACGCAGATGCGCCCGTTCTTCTCGAAGGGGCGCGGAGGCTAGGCGCGGCTTGTTTCTCGGTTACCCAAAAGCCCGACTGGCTCGGGTGATTCCACTGACAGCGGCTTGTGCGGCCCCATGCCCTCGCCCCCCGTACCGGCGCCCACCGGCGCGTCGGTTCGCGTCAAGGTGCCGTCCACCCTCGCGCCATAGTCCATCTGCAATTGCCGGTATTCGATATTTCCCGTTACCTGTGCGTTGGCCTGCAGTTCCACAGAGTGTTCGGCGCTCACGTTGCCCAGCACCGTGCCGTTGATGATCACGTCATAGCCGTGGATATCGCCGTGCACGACACCCTTTTCACTTACCACGAACAGCGAGTGACTCCCCGGTTTGCTGACCGCGTGTCCCGTGAGCTTCCCGTCCAGACGGATGCCGTCGCTGAATTCGAGATCCCCCATGAAATGGACGTCGCCGGCCAGCAAGGTCATGATCTTGGACGAACCTAGGCTTTGTGTCTTCTTTCTTCCCAGCATCGTTTCTCCAGTTTCAGGCCGTAGGGGGCTTACTTGCGTCCCCCGGCGGCGCGTAATGCCTGCAGGTCTTGTTTCAGGCGCTCAGCCTGCGCGGTCGCGCGGCTCGCGGTGTTCAGAATTACGGCTCGCTCTGCTCGCGCCTGCTCTAGAGCGAGTTGCGCACGCTGCAGATCGGCCTCGGCAGTGTGTTGCGGGCGCGACGCCACGCACGCGCTAGGCGCAGGCATTTGCCGCAGCATCAGGCTGAGTAGGGCGCCGATCACCAGACACACTGGATATCCGCTCAACTGCAGGATGCGCCACCTCCAGGAGTGCACAGGGTGGGGCCGCCACTTGATCTGGGTCAGCCGGTAGCGGGCACGTACACGGCGACGATCAGCCATGATCCGGAGCGTTGAATAACACGAGATAGTCAGCCGGATTGGTCGGCGCGTCCTTGAACAGCACTTCGAAATGCAAATGCGGCCCCGTCGACCGTCCGGTCGAGCCGACATCCGCAATATGATCGCCCGGCAACACGATGTCTCCTGCGTGCACGACGAGGCGCGAGGCATGTGCATAACGCGTCATGAAGCCGTGGCCATGATCGATTTCCACGACGTTGCCATATCCGGATTTGCCGCCGGCAAATACCACTCTGCCGCTTGCCGTGGCAAGAATCCAGGTGCCCAAGGGCGCGACGAGGTCGAGTCCCGCATGAAATGCCAGGTGGTGAGTAAACGGGTCGACGCGGTTACCGAACGGCGAGCCGAACCGGGCTTGGGCGACGGGCATGCGCCCCGGATAGGCGTCCCAGGCGGCAATCGCTTCCGCGGTCTGGGCCTCGAGTGCCGACAAGGTTTCGGTGAGGCAAGCCGTCTGCCGATCGAGCGCGGCCAGCCCTGGGCGCGACAGCGGCGGTCTAATGCAAAGCTTGGGCGGCAGCAACGGCCCACCTTCGCCATCCATCGGCGCGTCGCTGCGCCGCCCCGACTCGGTCGGCTGCGTCGGCACGGCTCGCGATAGGCGTGCCTGGAAATCGCGTAGTTGCGCCACGTCGTGTGCCACGCGAGCCAGCCGCGGATCGATTTGATCGATCGCCGCATTGAGATGTCCGAGTTCGGCAGTCACGTAGTCCTGTTTGACGCGACGCGCGGTGTCCATTGCTGGCGGCGCGGCGTCCATTGTTGGCTTGGCGCCGTTGGCCCAATACACTCCCATCGCTACCCCGAGGGGAAGCGTCATCATGCAGGTGAACCCCGCCACGATGGCCAAACGAAATCGTATCGTCCGTGTCGACACCACCCGCATGGCGTTTGTCTGGCGTCGTCGCCTCCCGTCCGATGCCCCTAGAGAATACCGGTCAATGGTGGAGCTCATGCACCTTCCTCACGCCGCCTCGGCCGCGGCCCGGCGGGTAATGCTTTGCTAGTGCCCAGCCCTGCTCGATCGACGCCCGCCACGTCCGACCTGCCATAGCAAGCAAACGCTCGATGGCAAATTTCTCCCGCCGTGTGCGAATCAAATTGAACGAGACGCCGCCCGAATAGTGATGATGCGTGCCCCCTTGCAATGCTCGTCGAGAAAAAGCTGCGTCAGGTAATAACGAGCACTCGTAGTGAAGGGCGCTCATCATGAGGCCAGCCTCCTGCGAGATATCTCCCGATCCGTACTGGACGATAAATTCCAGGAAAATCGCGGGCCAATGTCGCTTGATGGATCTGTCTCGCGCCGTGCAGCATCTCGATCGGGAAGCTCTTGATGGCCGCCTTCAAAAAATTCAGTTGATCGAGCGTGAGCGAGACGTTGGCCCAAAGCGGCGCCGTTCCGTTGACGGGGCGTGTGGCACGAAATAGCCCCGAAATTGAAGTTCTCGTGCGCCCTAGCGATCGCTATCTCAAGGTGCCCGTCGGTGCGATCGAGAGCCTCGCGACGGGTGTCAACATCGAGATGCCCGTTAAGGGCATGCTTGGGGCACAGCACACGGTCGACGTGCCGCTGCGGCTTGTAGGCAATAGCGCGCACCATCTCGCCCATGACCGGCAAAAACCACATGGTATGCGAATCGATGCTCGATTCTGCCTCGACCACAACGTCGCGAGCTGCGGCCACTTGGTGGAAGAGCCGGATCTTGGCCCCGGACCATCCGACGTACACCTTCAGACTGCGCTTCACGAACTCGTCTTGCCGGTCGTACGAAGCAGCCCATGGCGAGCATGCGTCATCGAATAGGTTTGCATGGCGTCTACTTGTGGATGAACCTGATGGATTGGTTATTTGCTGGCGGCCGTGAGCGGCAGGCAGGCTGGCAGTTGTCGACTGAGGCGCTCCTGCGCGGTCATCAGCAGCGTGCGGCACGCTGTCACGACGCCAGTAATTTAGACCGCGGCGCTGACATTCTGCTGATAGAACCGCAGAGTGTTCAGGCGAATGCAATTGACACCGATGTACAGCATCCAGCCGCACGCCTGAAACAGGTAGTTCGCAATGACCGATTGATCGCTTCCGCTCGCATAGGTAATCGACCAGTGGAGGGCTTGCTCGATATCGGCAGATATACGCCTCTGCACGTTGCAGCAGCTCGTCCGGGTAGCTTAAATCCAGATCGTCGCTCGAGTCGACACCGAAGACCATTTCGAACATGGACTTTATTCCGTTGACCTCTGCGGCAACTTGGCATCGCTGTATCTGTCGTAGATCGCTTTAAGCGCTTCGCCTTCAGCCTCATGGCCGCCGATCAGGTCGCCAGCCAAATCGACGGCCACAATTGCAGCCGTCCATCGCTCTGCTTCGATCAGCTGGTCATAGGCCCGGTCCAGGCAATGCACTATCCGGATCCGACGTACTGTCGAGGTCTGCTCGAGAGGGAGAAGCTCGCTGATATACCGCTGCCGGAAGGGAGGCATGACTGATTCCCAGGCGCGAAGCCGCGTGGGTCGATTCTCGATCTGTCTGGTCCGCGAGTTGGGCGCCAAGCCTGACTTGATGCGATCACGCGCAATGCTGAGGGACCTCGATGTCTTGGTCATGGTGAATTTCCGCTTAAGGCGAGGCAAAGCGACCGCTGCAGGTATTTTACCCGACGGCGCGACGCGAGAGTCGCGCCGTCGGTACACAAAGACGAATTTTAATGAGCATGTGTCGCTAACATTATATTTTCATATTACGGGAAAATATAATGATAAAGAATATATTTTTACTTCTATTTATAAATCCCGCTCACTTTGACTGAAGATTTTCCGGCAGACGAGGGAGCAGGCTGGTTTGAAGAGTGCTTCGTCCGAATGGTGTGTCCCAGTTAAGGCTGCGGGTTTGTCCCTTTACCGCCGGGCAGTATCTCACTAAGGTTGATGAAACGGTCCTACGTCGGAATTCCCGTGGCGAGCGGTCTTCCAGTGCGCTATGCGGGTGTGTAACGTTATAGTGTTCGAAGGCGACGGCCAGATTGCGCACGACGGCCACCGCGTCTGGCTTCGGCTGAAGGCAGCGTTATCGCGCTTCATCGTCTTCACGAAACTCTTGGCCATTGCATTGCTCTACGGGCTGCGTACCTGTGTCGTGAGAGGCTTCAGCCCGATATCGGTTGCGAATGTACGCGTTCGCGTTTCTCTGCGATGTATCCCGAGCCGTTATCGCTAAGCTATTTAATTTTCGCAGGGCGCCTTCAAGACATTTCCAAAGCGCTGCTTCACAGCCGCCGCCAGCATGACGTCGCGCATGACATTGCCGCTATGACGACTGGCCATAGTGACCCAGTTCATGGCCTCGCGGTCGCAGCAATCGAGCGCGAAAGTCACGCGCAGTGGCTTGCCGTCATCGTAGCGAAACTCAAAGCCGTCAAAGCACCACCGCCGGTTGCTCTTCTGCCTCGCCATTTTATCGTCATGCCGCACGCTCGACGCGCGCCTGGGGCTCGCTCCCAAACAGAACAGTAGTGGTGGGAAGGACCGGCTGGGCCGCGTTACCAAGTCAGTATGACTCCGGCAGCAGCAAGGCTGGCCGCCGTGGGGAAGCTGTTCCAGTGCGCCCGGGTGACGGTGACTGCTGACAGGAGGCGGGAGGATCGTTTGTCCCGCTGGATCGTCGGACTGTCCGGGCGGGTGGGGCACGGAAAGCCCCTCGTTGCGGTTGCCAACAAGTATGCGCGTGTCCTGCGGGTGATTCTTGCCAAGGGCGAGCGGTTTGATCCGGCCCAGGTGTCGGCGGCATGCAGGCAGCGAAGTAGTCTCAACTGGTGTATGCGCCCCAGGCATGGCCTAGGTAATAGTTCACCATCCTTAGATGCATGGAAAGGGATAAGCGACAGGTCAGATCGGTAGCGGGCGAACCCGCGGGGCGACAAGGCAATGTGTTTTCGCATGGGCCGCTCTATAAATGGAGTCCCGCTACGCGGTTATTATCCGGGCCAGCGCCATGCAACCAAGGGCTCGTACAGGCCCGTTTATAGGTATGCAGTCTGTCCGACGTTTGATCCGACCAGAATCAACTGAAGGAGTCGACAGGAATCTCGGTAATGGCAAAAAACCATTGCATTGAACAGGAGATCCTTATAGGTCGCTCCCGTTTTCGCAACGTTGATTTTTGACGTTGTAGTTGGCTTGCTCGAATCTATCCGAGAGTCGTTGTGGGGAGTAGTTCCCCGCGCCCCGATGAGTGTCGCGTCTGACGATCCTATAAACGCCCGCGGCCTTTTAAAGCCGGCTCATATACCAGGTTCGTCGTCAGGCCGGTGTGCCGGTCACGTCATCAAATTTCAACAGTCTCAAAACCAGTTAGTGGACTTTGGTAAAACATATATGGACTGCCACCAAACAGCAAGCTGAAGTTGATGGACACGGAAGTCGATTGCGTACATATATCCGGTGTCAGGGCATAGCCCAGCGCCCAACTGGAATTCCGCGCGTACAGGCCTCAACAACTGGAAGACCGCAGAGGCCGTTATAGATTTCAGGTTCCCTGCTGGCCGGATCGACCGGGCGCCATTCGTCAATTCATCAACGCATCGTTAGTGAAGTCGGAGCTATACCGCATTCTGGTACGACTGGCCCGTTGCGAGCATCGACCAGATCACACGGGCCATGGTACGGCGGCACCTTACTGCGCACGCGTCAAACGGGCTGTGGGTTGCTGACGACCGACGCCAGATTTCTGTACCTGGCGGTGGTACTCGATGTGTTCAGGAGGCACCTCGTGGGCTGGGTGATGTCAAATCATCTGCATAACGAATTGATGATGCAGGCACTGGACATGGCATTGCAGCAGTGACGCCACGAAGGCGTGATTCTACATCCGGATCAGGGGTGTCAGTAACGTCCGTTGTCTTTGGGCGGCGCTGCCGTGAAGCCGGCATGCAGTCGTCCAAGGGGCACGACTGGTGATGCGTATGACAACGCGATGTGCGAGTCGTTCTTCGGCACGATGGAGGCCGGACTGCTCTCGCGCAAACACGTTGCGATCCAAGAACAGGCACGCCGGCGCATCTTCTCCTTCCTGGAGGGATGGCACAACGCCCGCCGGCTTCATTGCAGCATTGGCTATTGCTCGTCGCTCGAACTCGAAGACCGTTATGCTCAAACCCAGATGCCATCGCTACGAGGGTTTGGTCCGGTTAAAGAATAACGCTTGCGTTATAGCTTGCGAATGTTCTGATATTGAGGTGGCGATTATTAATCAAGATATATCGAACGTATAAAACGGATTGGCAAACACAAGTAGACGCAGGTTAGGATTGTCATGAGGCCAGTGCGTGGCCTCGTCTCCTTGGCTTGGTGGGTGACGGAGCCTGGCTCATCAATCCAGGTTTCCGTTGCCCTCTTTTTCAGGGTTGCGCGAACCGGTGTCACTCTGGGCGGTGGGCAGTAACGAAGTGCCGCACGTGTCTGTGAGCGATCTCGTGAGTTGGAGTCACTATGACACGACCGCTATCACGCAGCTACGGCTACAAGGCAAGGTCGAATTGCCCGAAGCGTTCGCTGAGGGCAAGGCAGAGACGGACAACTCCAGGATCGCGTCGCGGTTCCTGAGTCGTGCAGCGGCCCTGCTGAAGGGAGGAGGCGCAGGATCGCGTTGTTGCGCGAACAACCTTGGCAGTGATACCGCGTAACGTCAACGATACCGCTGCGTGCGTCAACTTCATTGCTAACTTGGTCAGCTAGCCGGCCATTGGAAGACAATGCACGCGGGGAGATATAGATGCAGGTATTCGTGCGTCGCGGGATTGTTGGCCCGGGCTATCGAAAGAAATCGGTCCGATGCCAAGGGCGGAGACAATGGCGATGCACACGGAGGCACAAGGTGCCGCAGACGGGTGACTCCTGACCCACGCGTGTGCGAGCGGACGCCGCTGCGGTCCACGTGTCATTTAAATCATGCGCTCAAAACAACTATCAGGGATTCAGATGTCCATCGAAAAATCGGCGGAGATCGCCGCTCGACTCGACCGTCTACCGCCATCGCGTACTGTCTGGACGATGGTCATTCTGATTTCACTCGGAGGCGTATTCGAATTCTACGATCTCTTCTTTACGGGCTACGTGGCGCCGGGCATGATCCATTCGGGGCTTTTTACGCCTGAGTCGCTTGGTTTTTTTTCAGCGCTCGGACCGCTTAAGGTTGCCGGTTTCGGCACCTTTGTGTTCGCGACATTCGCCGGGCTTTGGGCAGGGGCACTCGTATTCGGTCAAGTCGCGGACCGTTATGGGCGACGCGCGATCTTCACTTGGTCGCTGATCTGGTACATGGTCTGCACGATCATCATGGCGTTCCAGACGACGGGCGTCGGCCTGAACATCTGGCGTTTCTTGGCGGGCGTCGGCATCGGGGTCGAACTGGTGACGATCGATACCTACATCTCCGAGCTGATTCCAACCGGCGAGCGCGGCCGCGCATACGCGGTCAACCAGTTCATCACATTCAGCGTAGTGCCGGTGGTCGCGTTCCTCGCGTTCATCCTGAAGGGCACGCAACCATTCGGGCTCGACTATTGGCGCGTCGTGATCCTGATCGGCTCGATCGGCGCGATCATCGTCTGGTTCCTGCGACGCAACGTCCCGGAAAGTCCGCGCTGGCTCGCGCGCAATGGACGCATCGACGAAGCCGAGCGGATTGTTGCGGACATTGAGCGGCGCATCGTCGCCGAAAAGGGAGTTGCTCTATCCGCCGCGCAGGCGGTGTCGAGCGAGAAGGAGGGTTTGGGCTCGCTGGCCGAGGTGCTGCGGCCGCCTTACCTGAAGCGCACTATCATCATGTCGATCTTCAACATGGCGCAAGTGATCGGCTTCTACGGGTTCGCCGCTTGGGTGCCGACGCTGCTGATCGACCGCGGCGTGCACGTGACGGCGAGTCTCGGCTATGCATTCGTGATAGCGATCGCCAATCCGTTCGGGCCGCTGATTGGCGTGATCTTCGCGGACAGGCTGGAGCGCAAGACGCAGATCGTCGGCGGACTGCTGACTATGAGCATCGTGATCGCGCTATTCTCACAAGCGTCGCAGCCGTGGTTGTTGATCGTGCTTGGCGTGCTGTTCACGTTGTCGTCGAACGTGATGTCCTATGCTTACCATGGCTATCAGGCAGAGTTGTTTCCGACGCGTGTTCGCGCTCGTGCGATCGGCTTCGTCTATTCATGGAGCCGGATTGCGGCCGCGTTCGCCGGTCTCGCCATCGGCGTCCTGCTGCAGAACTATGGCGTGCCGGGCGTGGCGGTGTTTATCGGTCTGTCGATGGTGGTCGGGATTGTGATGATCCTGCTTGGGCCGGCGACGCGAGGGCTTGCGCTTGAGACAATCAGTAACTGATGATGGGACAAGATAGCGGTGGTATGTGGTGTGCCGAGCGGTCCGGGTCCTACGGGCATGTGTGGGTCCTGCACGATGAGAGCGGTCATCTTATGCCGGCGCTTTAACGGTTGAATGGGTAGTGCTAGATGCCTAATCACTTGTACTCGGAGAATGCCCAGGAACGATGGTCGGTAGTCAGGGCGCTTTGCACTTCCCGGGGCCGGCGGAACGCTGCGGCACTGGGAGTGCGAAGGCGAGTTCGTTGTTCACGGGGGCACGCTTGGGGGCCGGCATCACTGCGGCCAGAGGTGGAGGCTGCTCCGCACGGGAAAGGACCGCGAACGTGCCGGACTCAATAGTTCCCGGCGACGATGAGCGCCTTGGCAACAACACAAGCTGGCAGATGCCCCTTTACTGATCTTTCCGATTCTGTCGTTTCAGGTGTAATGGAAAAACGATGCAGACTTCGCTTGCTACATCCTCCTACGGTCCCCATCTCTACCACGGCGTTTGGCAATTCCCCGTTCACCATGTGCGCGGCGGCACCTCGACCGGGGCGATCATCTGGGAGCCTTGGATGCCTTCGTCAATCGCCCTGAGAGAAGAGCTGCTGCGCCATCTCATGGGAGTGTCGCTAAACGGGAATACCCCTGGCAATCGACAACTCACGGGACTCGGACGTGGGCCGGCCACCAGCAACAAGGTGTTTCTGGCCCATATCGAAACGACCTCCGACGGCTCGACGCGCCTCGTGAGCACGCTCGCGCAACTTGCCGCGGACCACGGTCGCATCGACTGGAGCGTTAACTGCGGCAATATGTCGGCTGCCTTGCAGACATGGGCGCTCGATATGGGCTTTATTGAAGCGGATGGATCCGGCTGGCACACCCTCGACATCCGGAATATCAATACCGGCAGCCTGACTACTTCTCGTATGGCGATCGACCCCGACGGTACGTTTGTGAAAGCGTCCATTCCCGGCGTGCTGGGCACCTTTCCGGCAGTCGATCTTTTCCTGCTTGATCCTGTAGGCGCGAAGACGGGGTCGCTGCTGCCAACCGGATCGGTGGTGGACGTCATTGATGGTTATCACGTTAGTTGTGTTGATGCGGCCGTGCCCATGGTCATCGCGAGTGCCCGCGAATTCGGCAAGACGGCGCATGAGCCCGTCACAGAACTGGTTAGCGATACGGCGTTTCTGCGCCAAGCCAACGCTGTGTGGATTGAGGCAGGACTCCGGATGGGGTTGCGGCATCCCGATGGTTCGCTGATGAGCCGTAACGCAATTGTCCAAAGCGAAACGATCCCCAAGTTTTGCATCGTCGGCGAGCCGCGGCATGGTGGCGATATAGCCGTCCGTTACTTCACGCCGCAAACCATTCATGCCAC
Organism: Paraburkholderia humisilvae; assembly: GCF_902859855.1. Taxonomy (GTDB): domain Bacteria; phylum Pseudomonadota; class Gammaproteobacteria; order Burkholderiales; family Burkholderiaceae; genus Paraburkholderia; species Paraburkholderia humisilvae. The sequence continues at coordinate 3,166 of NZ_CADIKH010000102.1, read as the reverse complement.
GATGGCCGTATCGGGCGGTTGTTGCCTGGCGGTAGCCACCTTGATTCCCGGCTCGGTGGCCTATCACTTCGCATCCAAATCGGCTACACAACATCTCCGTGACATCAACGTGGTCATCGAACATCCGGCAGGTCTACTCGAGACCGTTGTGCAAGCCAGATCGTCTGAACACAATCCCACGATCGCCATGGTCGCATACCGGCGAAGTGCGCAGATTCTGATGAAGGGCCATGTCCCGCTCTACAATGCTTCCCGCGAGTTGCAATCGGCATTGGAGCAGGCTCGCCATGCGCCCTTATGAGGACGTAGGCCATTTATCTGGTTGTAAGTAGTTTTTTTCAGGCGTTTTCAGTGACATAACCATGATCGACTCAGTCAATCTGCGGCGACAGGCTTGCTTGCGCAACCGCTTAACTTGGCGATACACCATAACCTTGGGGAATCGGAATTTTGTGCCCGCTCAAAGGTACTCCAGTCGATTTAATAAGCGCGGTGATTCTTAATCCCGAAGGCAAGCGCCAATTGATCAAGGCTGGCGTTGTGTCCGGACGTCGGTGACACGACATGGATTGAAATGTAGGTGCGAACAAGAAAGTTCATAAGTCGCCTCACCGGACCTGCTCGTCCGCGCATCGGGGCCGGGCCTCGATAATACCGCTATCAGTTCCTGTTTAGCGGCCTGCCAGACGATACCTGAGTGGCACTTCGCGCGAGCGCTAAGCCCCCAAAGTCACCGATGGACGAGCAGCGCGTGCCAAGGCCGATCGCGTCTCGATGTCGTCGTGCACGTGTCTCTCGGGGAAACGATCTCATGTCCCGTATATCCATGCCACATGGCACCGGCGGCTCCCGATTTTACGGTAAGCGATTTGCGATCAATTTGGGCGGGAGAGGTTACCTTTAAGGCCCGTGAAATACGATCGACCGGTTGGGCGGAAACTCGCCGGCCTGAAGTCGACCGCCACCATGTTGTCCATGCATCAGACTACGCCTTGGGCCGCTATCGTGTATACATCGGGTCGACGAGCATAAGTGGCGCAACAGTCGATGTGTTGTGCCATGCGAACGGTTCACTGAATGCGTGCGCTACCCCTTCGGCTATTCCCGCCCCCGCGCGTAACCTTACCGTCACGTGTGTTGGTGTTGCACCCAGTTGGCTCAGGCCGCAGCGTTGAAATTGCGGCAACGAACGTGCCATTTTTCGATATAGATGTCTTTGAGCTGAGGGTGCGAACTCGATATAATTTTGTATTTGTGTCATGCGATGGTAAATGAATTAATTAAATATAAAAATTACACAATGATTTTAATGATGGAAATGAATTCGAGTGTTGAAAATAATTTAATATTGACTCGATTAACTTGTCTGAAGCACCATTAATTCGTTGCGGATCGGGAATTTGTGTCCGGATGGTGATTTTCTATTTAAAAACGCAAGGCGTTAAGCTTTGTGCCGGTCGCGGGCTTAGCCGTCAATAGCATTCGAATAATGTTGTTTTATGGTAATTCGATTTATGCGTTAATTAATTAGGAATGCATAGTTATATTAAGGCAAACTCTGTGATCGGATAGCGTCGCGAGCCGATCCAGAAAATGTCGTTTGCAACACGGACAGAGGACAGCAGACCATGAACAGAAACCTTTATCAATTGGTTTGGAACCGCCGTTGTGGGACATTGATTCCAGTGGCTGAGACTGTGACAGGGGGGCGCGGACAGCCCGGATCATGGGGAGGAAACATTCCTGCGCGCGCCGGGGCGCATGGACTGCAAGCCGCAGTTGGGGAAATGGTGCCCCGGTGTCTGGTGATGGCGCTCTCGGTGGCAGGACTGCTAGGAGTCGCTGTGCCGATGCCTGCGTTTGCGGACTATACGGCCAATGGCTATGGCGTCTCGATTGAGGGTACCGGTGGTTGCACAGGCAATGTCGCGATAGGTGTGAATACGAATGGGGGGGGGATGGCAACTGCGAGCGGGTGTGACAACACTGCTATCGGCGTGCTCGCTAACGCATCCGCCCCGCCGTCGGATTATTTGGGTCCGACTTATGCGAATGGAATAGCAATCGGCTCCTCTGCGTCCGCGGCGGGGCTTTCGGCAACTGCGCTTGGCAGTCGCGCAACCGCCAGTGGAAATGCGGCGACAGCCGTGGGTTCGGGGGCGCAGCCAGGTCGTGGCCTCAGTGCCCTTTATGGCGTCACTATTTGGGGCGCGAGCGCGGCGGGTAACTTTGCATCGGCGTTTGGGAGTGGCTCGCTTGCAGACGGAGAGCAAGCGACCGCAGTGGGCGAGCAGGCGACCGCTAGCGGAACAACGGCCTCTGCGTTTGGCCAGGCCGCGACGGCGACTGGGAATAACGTGGCCGCGATAGGGCTGGGTGCGACAGCGAGTCAGGACAATGCCTTGGCGCTGGGCGCCCTTGCTACGGCATCGATCGCGAACTCGGTCGCACTGGGTGCCAATTCGGTCGCGGCGACAGCCGCGGTGCCGGTGACGGGCGACACGATCGCGGGCACAGCGTACACGTACGCGGGCAGCGCAAGCGGCGTGGTGAGCGTGGGTTCGGCCGGGAACGAACGGCAGATCACGAACGTGGCGCCGGGCCAGGTGCTGGGCACGAGCACGGACGCGGTCAACGGCTCGCAGCTGTATGCGACCAATACGGCGGTTGGCTCACTGTCTACCACCGTCGCCTCGCTGCCGTCGGGCACATCGCCCTACTTCAGCGTGAATGACGGCGGGACCGCGCTGCAGGCGGCCAACGCGGTGAGCACGGGGGCGATCGCCATCGGCCCCGGCGCGACGGCCGGCGGTGCGAATGCCGTCGCACTGGGCAACAATGCGGGGGCGGACGTCGATAACTCGGTCGCGCTGGGTGCCAATTCATTCGTGGCGCATGCCGCTGTGCCGGTGACAGGCGACACGATCGCGGGCACGGCGTACACGTACGCGGGCAGCGCGAGCGGCGTGGTAAGCGTGGGCGCTGCGGGGGCCGAACGGCAGATCACCAACGTGGCGCCGGGTCAGGTGCTGGGCACGAGCACGGACGCGGTCAATGGCTCGCAGCTGTACGCGACCGACACGGCGCTGAACGCCACCAGTGCAAGCCTGGACGCGCTGTCCACCACCGTGGTGACCAATGTGTCGTCGCTCTCGACCGGCGTCGC
>NZ_CADIKH010000101.1 GCF_902859855.1 Paraburkholderia humisilvae | reverse complement strand
ACAAGATCGATTTTCTGGTCGAGGAAGCCGGCCCGGTAGCCATCGACACGATGCGCGCGATCAAACACGCGCTCGATCCGCGCAATCTGATGAATCCCGGCAAGATTTTTCGTGAGCCGCATAGTATGAGTTGAATGGCCCAGCGAATATCACGTACGCGAACCCGGAGAAACAACGAAGCGTAGCCGTCCTGTGAACCGACAGGAAGGAAACACGAGGAGACAGACCATGAACGCGCCCGCCGAACTGTCCACTGAAGTGCTTGCGCAACGGCAACGCGAGGTCGTGCAGGCATTGATGGCGGTGCTGCCGACCCACTGTCTGCTGTACCGCGAGGAAGACACGGTTGCCTACGAATGCGACGGCCTCGCCGCCTACCGTCGTCTGCCGCTTGCGGTTGTGTTACCCGAAACCGAATCGCAGGTGCAGCGCATCGTGCAGATCTGCCATCGGCTCGACGTGCCGATCGTGCCGCGCGGTGCGGGCACGAGCCTGTCGGGCGGCGCGATGCCGATCCGGCATGGCGTGGTCGTCTCGCTCGCGCGCTTTCGCAAGATCATTGAAGTCGATCCGTACGCGCGAACCGCGACCGTCCAGCCCGGCGTGCGCAATCTGTCGATTTCCGACGCTGCGGCACCGTATGGGCTCCACTATGCGCCGGACCCATCGTCGCAAATCGCGTGCACGATCGGCGGTAATGTCGCCGAGAATTCCGGCGGCGTGCACTGCCTGAAATACGGCCTCACCGTGCATAACGTGATGCGCGTGCGGGCGATCACGATGGAAGGCGAAGTGGTCGAATTCGGTTCCCTGAGCCCCGATGCGCCCGGCCTCGATCTGCTCGCGGTGATGGTCGGCAGCGAAGGCATGTTCGCGATCGTCACCGAGGTCACGGTGAAGCTCATTCCGAAACCGCAAACCGCGCAGGTCATCATGGCGAGTTTCGATGACGTCGTAAACGGCGGCGACGCGGTTGCCGGCATCATCGCCGCCGGTATTATCCCGGCCGGCCTCGAGATGATGGACAAGCCCGCCACGCGCGCGGTCGAAGAGTTTGTCCAGGCGGGCTACGACCTCGATGCGGAAGCGATCCTGCTTTGCGAGTCCGACGGCACGCCTGAGGAAGTCAGCGAGGAAATCGTCAGGATGACTGCGGTGCTGCGCGAACACGGCGCAACCCGCATCCAGATCTCCCGCTCGGAAAACGAGCGGCTGCGCTTCTGGTCGGGACGTAAGAACGCATTTCCCGCGGCGGGCCGCATCTCGCCCGATTACTACTGCATGGACGGCACGGTGCCGCGCCGTAAGATCGGTCCGCTGCTCTCGCGCATCAAGGCGATGGAACAGAAATACCATCTGCGCTGCATCAACGTGTTCCATGCCGGCGACGGCAATATGCATCCGCTGATTCTCTTCAACGGCAACGACCTTGACGAATGGCATCGCGCCGAAGCATTCGGCACGGATATCCTCGAGTGCTGTGTCGAGCTCGGCGGCACGGTCACGGGCGAGCATGGCGTGGGCATCGAAAAAATCAATTCGATGTGCGTGCAATTCTCGCCGGAAGAGCGCGACACGTTTCATGCGATCAAGCGCGCGTTCGATCCGCCCGGTCTGCTGAACCCCGACAAAGGCATACCGACGCGCGCCCGCTGCGCCGAGTACGGCAAAATGCATATTCGCGGCGGTCTGTTGCCACACCCTGAGTTGCCGCGCTTCTAGCCCGTGCTGTCGGCTGATGCCCGCCGCTTAGATTTCCAGCTTAGGTTTCCTGCCTGGGTTTCCAACTTAGGTTCCGAGCTTAGGCTTTTAGCTCACGCCCTGAGCTGACGCTTTGAGCTGACCTTTCGCGCCGTCATGCATCGTGCGGCGTGCCGCACGATGTGCGCTCCACAAAACGCCCCCGGGGAGTCATGACGGGCAATCACAAGGGTTTTTACTGAACCGCGCACGGGTTTCCTGACGGTCTCCCAAGGGACCCCTTACGGGTCCGTTCCGGGTTGCCAGCCCACCGCCGCCCGGTACAATCGAAACCACTACAACGAAACACGACGCCATGGATGAGGACGACATCGTCGCCGAATGGTCCGAACGTATCCGTTCGGCCACCGCCGAAAGAAGCCCGGTGCGGATTCGTGGCGGCGGCACGAAAGACTGGTACGGCCAGTCGCTGCAGGGGGAAGTCCTCGATACGCGTGCCCATCGCGGCATCATTGCTTACGATCCGGCTGAACTGGTTATCACCGCCCGTGCGGGCACGCCTCTCGCCGCAATCGAAACGGCGCTTGCCGAGCACGATCAGATGCTCGCGTTCGAGCCGCCCCATTTCGGCCCGCAAGCGACGCTCGGCGGTTGCATCGCGGCTGGCATCGCGGGTCCGCGCCGCCAGTCGGCCGGCGCGCCGCGCGATTTCGTGCTCGGTGCGGTCGTGATGAACGGCCACGGCCAGGTGCTGCACTTCGGCGGGCAAGTGGTCAAGAACGTCGCGGGCTACGACGTGTCGCGCTTGATGGCAGGTTCGCTCGGCACGCTCGCGCTGATCGTCGAACTATCGATCAAGGTATTGCCGCGCCCGAAAGCGGAGATCACGCTGAAATTCGACATGAACGGCACCGACGCAGTCCGCAAGCTCAACGAATGGGGCGGCCGCCCGCTGCCGGTCACGGCGAGCGCATGGCGCAACGGCACGCTCGTGCTGCGCCTGGGCGGCGCGGAGGCGGCGGTGAAAGCGGCACGCACGTCGCTTGGCGGTGAAGTGGTCGATGCGGTCGAAGCCGAGCGCTTCTGGGCAGGTTTGCGTGAACAGACCGACCCGTTCTTCGCGGCGATCGCGCCGAAAGCCGCGCTGTGGCGGCTCGCCTTGCCGACCATCACCGAACCGTTGCAGTTGCCCGGGGCGCAGATGATGGAATGGGGCGGCGCGCAGCGCTGGTGGATCACCGACACCGATGCGCAGACCGTGCGAATCAGCGCAAAACAGGCCGGCGGCCACGCGACAATCTTCCGTACCGGTCACGGCTACGATCGCGGCGCAGGTGTGTTCACGCCGCTGCCGGCTCCCTTGATGAAAATCCATCGCGGCCTGAAGGCTGCTTTCGATCCGGCGCGCATCTTCAATCGCGGCCGGCTCTATCCTGACTTCTGAGCGCGCGATGCAAACCAACCTCGCGGACTTCATTCGCAACACGCCCGACGGCGCCGAAGCCGACGCGATCCTGCGCAAGTGCGTGCATTGCGGTTTCTGCACGGCGACCTGTCCGACCTACCAGTTGCTTGGCGATGAACTCGACGGGCCGCGCGGCCGCATCTATCTGATCAAACAAATGGTCGAAGGCACGCCCGTCACGCGCAGCACGCAAACTCACCTCGATCGCTGCCTGACTTGCCGCAATTGCGAATCGACCTGCCCATCGGGCGTGCAGTACGGCCGTCTCGTCGAGATCGGCCGCAAGCTGACTGAACAGAAGGTGCCGCGCCCGCTAGGCCAACGTGTGCTGCGCCGCGTGCTCGCGAGCTTCGTGCCGAACGAGGCGCTCTTCACACCAGCGATGCGCCTGGGCCAGCACGTACGCCCGCTGCTGCCGAAGAAGCTGCGCGACAAGGTGCCGGCACGCCAACGCCAGCTCGAATGGCCCGCGTCGAAGCACACGCGCAAGATGCTGATGCTGGCCGGCTGCGTGCAGCCTTCGATGATGCCGAACGTGAACACGGCCACGGCGCGCGTGCTCGACGCGCTCGGCATCGAGACGATCGTCGCGCCAAACGCCGGATGCTGCGGCGCGATCCGCCTGCACCTCGGCTATCACGACGACGCGCTCGACGACATACGCGCGAACATCGATGCGTGGTGGCCGTATGTCGAAGAGGGTGTCGAAGCAATCGTGATGAATGCGTCGGGTTGCGGCGCGACAGTCAAGGAATACGCGCATCTGCTGCGCGATGACCCGGCGTACGCGGAAAGGGCGCGCCGCATCGTCGAACTGACACGCGACATCGCCGAGATACTGCCCGAGTTCGAAGAACCGCTGACGGCGCTGACGCGTCGGCGCGCGGTGCATACGGTTGCATTCCATCCGCCGTGCACGCTGCAGCACGGGCAGCAGATTCGCGGCAAGGTCGAGCATCTGCTCGGCGAACTCGGCATCGAAGTGCGCCTGCCTGCCGACAGTCACCTGTGCTGCGGCTCGGCCGGCACCTACTCGCTGACGCAACCGACCCTGTCGTATGCGCTGCGCAATCAGAAGCTCGAACGGCTGCACGCACAAGAACCGCAGATCATCGTATCGGCCAACGTCGGGTGCATCGCGCATCTGCAAAGCGGGACGTCGACGCCAGTGGTCCACTGGATCGAACTGGTCGAGCACATGCTGGCCGGGTGAGCGCGCGCGGCGATGCACCGGAACTGACGCGGCATCCGCATCCGTATAATTGGGCACGAACGACCACTGCAAACGGTGTCATGCCCGACCTGATCCACAACCTCGACGCGGTGCGCGAACGCATCGCGTTCGCCGCGCGAGCCGCGGGCCGCGACCCGCGCTCGATCACGCTGCTCGCGGTATCGAAAACCTTTCCGTCTGAAGACATACGTGCCGCGCACCTCGCAGGGCAGCGCGCCTTCGGCGAAAACTACGTGCAGGAAGCGCTAACGAAACTCGATGCGCTCACCGATCTGCGCGATTCGATCGAATGGCATTTCATCGGGCCGCTGCAGTCAAACAAGACCCGCCCGGTTGCCGAACGCTTCGACTGGGTTCATTCGGTGGACCGTCTGAAGATCGCACAGCGGCTCGCCGAACAGCGGCCCGAGGGCCTGCCGCCGCTCAACGTGTGCATCCAGGTCAATGTGAGCGGCGAAGCGTCGAAATCCGGCGTCACACCGAGCGAAGTGACCGACGTCGCGCATGCGGTCGCCGCGCTACCGACGCTGCGCCTGCGCGGGCTGATGGCGATCCCGGAGCCGGCCGCGGACATCGACGCGCAGCGCACACCGCATCGCGCGTTGCGCGAATGGTTCGACCGCCTGCGTGCCGACGGGCTCGCGCTCGACACCCTGTCGATGGGCATGTCTGGCGACCTCGAAGCGGCCGTGCTCGAAGGCGCGACGATCGTGCGTATCGGCACCGCGATCTTCGGTGCACGCGACTATTCCAACTGAACTTTTCAAACTCATCATGAAAATTGCCTTTATTGGCGGCGGCAACATGGCGGCTGCGCTGATCGGCGGACTGATCAAGCGCGGCGTCGCCGCAACCGATCTCCATGCGATCGATCCAAACGAGGACGCGCGCAAGCGCAATCAGCAGCAATTCGGTATCGGCACCGCAGCAGCAGCCGATGCGACACTTGCAACGTTCGACGCGATCGTGCTTGCCGTCAAGCCGCAAGTCGTGAAGGATGTCGCGGCTACGCTGGCCCCGCATCTTTCGGCGCGGCAACTGGTGATCAGCATTGTCGCGGGCATTCGCGCGGCCGATCTGTCGCGCTGGCTGAGCGGCCACGCGCGCATTGTCCGCACGATGCCCAATACGCCCGCGTTGATCGGCATGGGCGTCGCGGGTCTCGTCGCGTTGGGCGGCGTCGACGAGACGGGACGCGCGCTTGCGTCGGACGTGCTGGGCGCAGTCGGGCAAACGGTCTGGTTCGACGACGAATCGAAGATCGACGCGGTGACGGCGATCTCCGGCAGCGGCCCCGCGTACGTCTTTTACTTCATCGAAGCGCTACAGGAGGCCGCCCGCCGGCTCGGCATGGACGACGCACAAGGCCGCGCGCTCGCGGTCGCCACCTTCACCGGCGCCGCGCAGCTGGCCGCGCAATCCGACGAGCCGTTGTCGGTGTTGCGTGAACGTGTGACGTCGAGAGGCGGCACAACCGCCGCTGCCCTCGCCGCGTTCGATGCACAGCAGGTGAAAGAGGCGATCGTGCGCGGCGCGCTTGCCGCGGATGCGCGCGCGAAAGAGATGGGCGACGAATTCGGCAAGCAGTAAAGCGTCGCGACAGACGCGGTAGCCGCCGCGCGTGAAGTGGTTGCGCGCTGCGGCGTCGCGCGGCCCGTTCATCAATCAGATGGGTCAATCAGAGGTTGTGTACCGCGTAGTGCGCGGCGATGCCGGCAAACAGCACGCCGCCAAGCCAGTTGTTATGGCGAAACGCGGCTAAGCACGGCATCCGTTCGCGGCCGCGAATCAGTGTGTAGTGATAGATCGCACAGCCCGCCGCACCCGCTAGCCCGAGCCAGTACAGCGCACCGTAGCGCAGCACGACGCCGATGCCGGCATAGATGCCAAGCGTCATCGCATAACACAGCATGATCGCGAGGACGTCGTAGCGGCCGAACGTCAATGCGGACGTGCGAATGCCGATTTTCACATCGTCGTCGCGATCGACCATCGCATATTCGGTGTCGTACGCGACCGACCAGAACACGTTCGCGATCAGCATCACCCATGCGAGCACGGGCACGCGGTCCTGAATCGCCGCGAACGCCATCGGAATGCCAAAGCCGAAGGCGATGCCGAGATACGCCTGCGGAATCGCGAAAAAACGCTTCGTGAACGGATAGGTGCCGGCGACGAACAGCGCAAACACCGACAGCTCCTTGGTGAGCGTATTGAGCGGCAGGATCAGCAGGAACGCCAGCAGCGCGAGCGCCGCGGCTAGCGCGACCGCTTCCCATGCGTTGATCTTGCCCGACGTAATCGGGCGGTTCTCGGTGCGCTTCACGAAACGGTCGAAATCGCGGTCCGCGAAGTCGTTGATCGCACAACCGGCCGAGCGCATCAGCAAGGTGCCGACCACGAAAATCCCCAGCAGCGGTAGCGAAGGACGGCCGCCGGACGCGATCCACAGCGCGTTGAGCGTCGGCCACAGCAGCAGCAGGCTGCCGATCGGCTTGTCCATACGGACGAGCCGCAGATAGAGCGGGAGTCGGGCGAACATGGGAAACGCGGTGGGGACAATCCCGCTATTTTAGTGCAGCATGCGCGCGCCACGTTGGCCGCGGAGCGTCCGCCGTGATTGGGCGGCAAAGCGTGCGACAGCAGGCGGCCGCGGCAAAAAAAGCCCGACAGGTTGACTCCCCGCCAGGCTTTTTCGTGTCGTACGTGACGCTTCGTTCACGCTAGCATCGAGCGCAGCATCCATGCGGTCTTTTCGTGCGTCTGCATGCGCTGCGTCAGCAGGTCCGCGGTCGGCTCGTCGTGCGCCGCTTCCGTCACAGGGAAAATCTCGCGAGCGGTGCGCACCACCGCCTCCTGGCCTTCGACCAGCTGGCGAATCATGTCTTCCGCCGACGGCACGCCGTCCGCTTCCGCGATCGAAGACAGCTTCCCGAAGTCCTTATAGCTGCCCGGCGCGAACACACCCAGCGCGCGGATACGCTCGGCGATCGAATCGACGGCCAGCGCGAGTTCCGTGTATTGCGTTTCGAACATCAGGTGCAGCGTATTGAACATCGGGCCCGTCACATTCCAGTGGAAGTTGTGGGTCTTCAGATACAGCGTGTAGGTGTCGGCGAGCAGGCGCGCCAGACCTTCAGCGATCTTCTTGCGATCCTTGTCACTGATACCGATGTTGACGTGCGCAACGGCTTCGTTTTTTTTGGCCATGATGACTCCTTTCAAGAGTGATTCGTACCGGTCTGCATGCCCGGGATTGTCTGTTCGCAATCCTTGAACGCTCGAACGCCCGACAGTTTAACGTAGAACGTCAACCGTTCGCGCGCTAGCCGGCGCGCTCTTTGTGACTCAACGCCTTGCACGCATTGCGCGACGCGCTTATGTGACGCTTTCCGGTCAGCCGCCGAACAGATGCGCGAACGCGTGCGCAACGATCACCGCATAGCCGCTGCTCACCACCGCCAACCCGAGCGTCCTGCGCGCGAGCGCGGGGCCGGACAAACGCTGGACTGGCTGCGCGTGGGCGCCGCCCCCGATACTCATCAATGTCATCTGGATCATGATCGCTCTCCTTGACTTCGGGACAGCGGCACGGCGCTTGCGCACCGCCGTCCAATTGCCCTCGCCGCCGCGTTACTTCGCCTTCCCGTTCGTTTCGGCGAGCTTCGCGAGCGCCGCCGTCACGCCCTCGGCGTACGCCGGGTCGATACGGCGGAAATGCTCGACCTGGCGCGCGACGATGTCGTTCGGCACACCGTCGATGTGCCGCGCGATATTGTCGAACAGGCGCTCGCGCTGCGCCGCGTCGAACAGCCGGAACAGCGCCGCCGGCTGGCTGTAGTAGTCGCCGTCGTCGCGATGGTCGTAGTGGTCGACCACGCCGGCCGCAAGCGGCGGCTCTCCCGCGTTCGCATCTTGCACAAAATCGCCGAACCGGTTCGGCTCATAATTCACGGTGCTGCCGGCATTGCCGTCGGTACGCATCCCGCCGTCACGATGGAACGAGCGCGGCGCCCGCGTGCGCGACGCATTCACCGGGATCTGATGGTGGTTGATCCCAAGCCGGTAACGCTGCGTATCGCCATACGAGAACAGACGGCCCTGCAGCAGACGGTCCGGCGAGAAACCGATGCCCGGCACCACGTTGGCCGGCGTAAAGGCCGACTGCTCGACGTCCGCGAAATAGTTGTCCGCGTTGCGATTGAGTTCAATCGTGCCGACGTCGATCAGCGGATAGTCCTTGTACGGCCACACCTTGGTGATGTCGAACGGGTTATAACGATAGTTCGTCGCATCCGCTTCCGGCATTACCTGGATGCAAAAACGCCACTGCGGGAAATTACCCTTGTCGATGTTGTCGACGAGGTCGCGCTGCGCGCTTTCGCGGTCGTTCGCAATGACTTGCGCGGCTTGCGCATCCGTATAGTTCGCGATGCCCTGCATCGATTTGAAGTGAAACTTCACCCAGAAGCGCTCGTTGTTCGCGTTGATGAACGAGAACGTATGCGAGCCGAAACCGTGCATCTGCCGGTAGTTCTGCGGTATGCCCCGATCGCTCATCAGGATCGTCACCTGATGCAGCGACTCCGGATGACGCGACCAGAAGTCCCACGCCGCAATATTGCTGCGCATGTTCGTGAACGGGTCGCGCTTTTGCGTATGGATGAAATCCGGAAACTTGAGCGGATCGCGGATGAAGAACACAGGTGTGTTGTTACCGACGACATCCCAGTTGCCCTCCTCGGTGTAGAACTTGATCGAGAAACCGCGCACATCGCGCTCGGCATCGGCCGCCCCGCGCTCGCCCGCCACCGTCGAGAAACGCATGAAGAGCGGCGTTTCCTTGCCGACTTGCGCGAACACCTTCGCCTTCGTGTAGCGCGTGATGTCATGCGTGACCTTCAGCGTGCCGAACGCCCCCGAGCCCTTCGCATGAACGCGGCGCTCGGGAATCACTTCGCGATCGAAATGCGCGAGCTTCTCGATCAGCCATACGTCCTGCAAAGCCACCGGGCCGCGTGACCCGGCAGTCATCGAGTTCTGGTTGTCGGCGACGGGTGCGCCCGCCGCGTTGGTGAGAGTTCGTTCGGTCATTTGTTTGCTCCTTCGTTTTCCAGCGGACGAATCGTTCAAGGGTTGATCTGCACGCGGACATCACGCGGATAACGCGCGATCGACCAGCAGCGAGATTGCAACCGTGCGCAGCGACAGCGCGGACGCTGTGCTGACCGGCGTGGCCGGCGCGCGCTGTTGGAACGACTGGGGAGCAGACTGAATGCGGGACGACGAGACCTGCTGCATGCGTACCTCCGGGTTATGGTTGTAGGGATCTTGCGACCCATGGGAGGCACTATAGCAAGGCTATCGATTTAAATCATTTGATTAAATTTATCTATGCGATAGAGGCGGCCGGCGACAGCCGGCCATGTGATATCAGCTCACCGCAGCCGGCAAATCAAGCTTGCTCACACCTGGCAGATCGCACGCGGCGACCGCGTCGCAAATCGCATCGATGGCGGGCATCCGGGTGAAGCTCTTGCGCCATGCGAGCACGACCCGGCGATCCGGCACCGGTTCGTCGAAGGCGACATAACTGAGCAGGCCCGAATCGACACCGCCCGCATGCGGCTTGACCTCATGCACCGACATGCGCGGCAGCACGGTAATACCGACGCCGCTTGCGACCATATGGCGAATCGTTTCAAGCGACGAGCCTTCGAAGGTCTTCTGAATGCCATCCGCGTTTTGCGAGAAACGCATCAGTTCCGGACAGACGCCGAGCACGTGGTCGCGGAAACAGTGACCGCTGCCGAGCAGCAGCATCGTCTCCTGCTTCAGATCGCTCGCATCGATCTTCTCGCGCAACTCCCATGCATGGCCCGACGGCAGCGCAACAACGAACGGCTCGTCGTACAGCGGCCGCAGCATCAATCCGGTTTCCGGAAACGGCAACGCCATGATCGCGACGTCGATCTCACCTTGCTTGAGCAGTTCGATCAGCTTGAGCGTGTAGTTCTCCTGCAGCATCAGCGGCATCTGCGGAACCCGCTTGATCATCTGCTTGACCAGCGTCGGCAGTAAATAGGGCCCGATTGTATAGATCACCCCGAGGCGCAGCGGCCCGACGAGCGGGTCTTTCCCCTGTTTCGCAATTTCCTTGATCGCGAGCGTCTGCTCGAGCACGCGCTGCGCCTGGGTGACGATCTGTTCGCCGATCGGCGTCACGCTAACTTCGCTGGTGCCACGCTCGAAGATCTGCACATTCAATTCATCTTCAAGCTTCTTGATCGCGACGGATAGCGTCGGCTGGCTGACGAAGCACGCCTCGGCAGCGCGACCGAAATGCCGCTCGCGAGCCACCGCGACGATGTATTTCAATTCTGTGAGCGTCATTGAGGGACCAATCAGTGCAATGGAATCAATAGGTTTCAGTTATACACCTATGGGGCCAATTCGCCAACCATCGAGCGTGCGGTCACACGCGCAGGCGGCCCTTCATTCGCTGCACATCAGCTGATTCACGCACGGTATGCGCCGCCTGCTTACGCTTTCAGATAGTGTTCGCGCGCGCCGAGCCAGCGGGCGAGGTGTTGCGTGACGACCTCCGGGTAGTCGGCGAGCAACCGCACCGCGGCCTCGCGCGCCGGCTCGATCAGCCAGCCGTCCTGCTGCAGGTCCGCGAAGCGCAGCATCGCCGCGCCGGACTGGCGCGCGCCGAGAAACTCGCCGGGGCCGCGAATCTCGAGGTCGCGGCGGGCGATTTCAAAGCCGTCGGTGGTTTCGCGCATCGTTTGCAGCCGCGCGCGCCCGGGGATCGACAACGGCCCCGAATACAGCAGCACGCATACCGACGCCACGCTGCCGCGCCCAACGCGTCCGCGCAGCTGATGCAATTGCGCGAGCCCGAAGCGCTCCGCGTGTTCGATCACCATCAACGATGCGTTCGGCACGTCGACACCAACCTCAATGACGGTCGTCGCCACCAGCAGCTGAACCTCATTGCGCGTAAACGCATCCATCACGGCCGCTTTCTCCGCCGATGCGAGGCGGCCGTGCACCAGCCCGACCTTCAGTTCCGGCAACGCGGCGACCAGCGTTTCGTACGTCTCGACCGCGGTCTGCAGTTGCAGCGTCTCGCTCTCCTCGATGAGCGGGCACACCCAGTACACCTGACGCCCGGTCAGCGCGGCTTCGCGCACGCGGCCGATTACCTCGTCGCGACGCGCATCGGCGACGAGCTTGGTCAGGATCGGCGTGCGGCCCGGCGGCAGTTCGTCGATCGTCGATACGTCCAGGTCCGCGTAATACGTCATCGCGAGCGTGCGCGGAATCGGCGTCGCCGACATCATCAGCTGATGCGGCTGGAACGCGCGCGCCCCGTCCGCCGCGTGCTTCGCTTTCGCGCGCAGCGCGAGCCGCTGTTCGACGCCGAACCGGTGCTGCTCGTCGACGATCACCAGCCCGAGCCGCGCGAATTCGACGGTGTCCTGGATGATCGCGTGCGTGCCGATTACGAGTTGCGCGTGGCCGAGCGCCGCCGCTTCGAGCGCCGCGCGCTTCTCTTTCGTTTTGAGGCTGCCCGCGAGCCACGCCACCGTGACGCCGAGCGGTTCGAGCCAGCCGCGTAGCTTGCGTGCATGCTGTTCGGCGAGGATTTCGGTCGGCGCCATCAGCGCGGCCTGGTAGCCGGCGTCGATCGCCTGCGCGGCCGCGAGCGCCGCGACGATGGTCTTGCCGCTGCCGACGTCGCCCTGCAGCAGACGCTGCATCGGGTGCGGCTGCATCAGATCGTCCGCGATTTCCGCGCCGACGCGGCGCTGCGCGCCGGTCAGCGAGAACGGCAATGCAGCCAGCAGACGCGTGGCGAGCGAAGCGGGATCATTCGCCGCGCGGCGCGGCATGGCCGGCGCGGAGCGCGTGCGACGCTCCTCGTGTGCGCGCTTGAGCGACATTTGCTGCGCCAGCAGTTCTTCGAACTTGATGCGCGACCACGCGGGATGCGTGCCGTCGATCAGCGCGGTTTCGTCCGCGTCCGCATGCGGGTGGTGCAGCGTGTGCACCGTCTGCATCAGCGGCGGCAGTTCGAGCGGGGCCAGGTACGCGCGTGCGATCGGCTCCGGCAGCAGTTCCGGCAACGATGTGCGCGACAGCGCATTGTCGATCGCCTTGCGCAGATACGCCTGCGTGACGCCCGCGGTGCTCGGATAGACGGGGGTCAGCGCCTGCGGCAGCGGGGTGTCTTCGTCGACAACGCGCACCGCCGGATGGACCATCTCCATGCCGAAGAACCCGCCGCGTACGTCTCCGCGCACGCGTAACCGCACGCCGTGCGACATCTGCTTGACCTGCGAGCCGTAGAAGTTCAGGAACCGCAGCACCAGTTCATCGCCCGCATCGTCACGAAGCTTGACCAGCAACTGGCGGCGCGGGCGGTACGCGATCTCGTTGTCGAACACGACGCCTTCCGTTTGCGCGACACCGCCGGGCAGCAATTCGCCGATCGGCGTGAGTGACGTTTCGTCTTCATAGCGCATCGGCAGATGCAGCACGAGGTCGATGTCACGCGTGAGACCGAGCTTGGCAAGCCGGTCGGCGGTGCGGGTGACGGCGGGCGTGGCGGCCGGTTTCCCGGCAGGGCTGTCGGCTGATTTGCTACCGCGCTTCGCGGACGGCCGCTTCACCGCTGCGTTTTTCGCGTCGGCCACGTCAGCGGCGTTAGCGGCGCTAGCGACTTCGGGCTCCGGCACCGGACCTGGTTGCGCCGTCGCGGCCGCGGCCTGCGGGCTCGCCTGCGCCGCCTT
>NZ_CADIKH010000100.1 GCF_902859855.1 Paraburkholderia humisilvae | reverse complement strand
CGGGTTAGGTTCTGCCTTTTCGCCGGCAGTCATGTTTGTCCGCGTGCACCGAGTGTCAAACGGAGCATCCGACTGCGTGCCATTTGGCTCAAGCCTGACAGCGCCTTTGGCCTGCTTCTTATGACGACGTTTATCAGCAGTTCGCATGCGCTAACCGATACCGCCCAACCTGGCACCCCATCCGCCTCGACGCTGGCAGACAACGTCACTTTCTCGCGAGCGCGACGTCGTTCAATGAACGGGTTACGTTGTTCCGGTGGCTTCACACCAGACCGTTACCAATCCAGCATGCACCGGTAGGGTACGATTGACGGAACAATCGGTTTCCTTCCTGGCCGCAGCCAGGTGAAACAATCCTCTACGCGACTTCAAGTCGCACTGACACAGTAAGACTAAGAAGCTGTTGCGAAATTACGTTTTGGGTCTGTTAAGGAGCACCTGCGAAACTCCAGCGGCACTCGCATCAACTGGATGTTCTCTACCGAAACGGCCCAGGAAAATTGGCTAAGGCCTACCCCGCACCGACCTCTGAGAAATCGTCGTAACCTCTATACAAAGCTACTAGTTGTCACACCATTGACGGGCGACTCCTTCACTGGCGCCGTTTGTACGTTGGTCAAGACCGGACGATCGAAAGCTGCGGGCGCGCTACCGCCAATCGCCTGGCGACTCGCCAACAGTTAGGTTGACTGCGGGTTATCAACAGGATTCGTGGATAACCGTGTGCATAGCGTGCGCATGACGTGGGTAAGTCCTTGATGCATCTTCGATTCGTTATCTTGCTAAGGATGCGGCAACGGTCTTCGCACTACGCCATCTGATAACGTGGAGAACAAGCAGGCTAATTGCATGTCCACCCGTAAGGATGTTCCGCCAGGCTAACGGCGCATATCATCACGGCATGGTCTCTGGGCACCATAGGCTCGCGGCGCGCGCAGGGCGATTTCGTTTTACCTCGGCGCACCAAGCGCCCGCGATTTCGGTGCGGCTGGCAACTTCAAAGCGCTGAAGGTTGAACATGGAAGTCGCTCGATCGCGCACAGTGCCGGTCGGACCACCCGTTAGGAAGCGAGACTGACAGCCGTCCGTCACGGATGCACCGGGCGGCCGATACTGCCAAGCGCGCGGCGTCGAGATCAGGGAATTACCCGAACATCCTATTCATATAAATAGGATGACGAACTGAAAGATGAGAAGTGGCGATGAGCTCCGATAAGCCGGGCGTCTCCAACCTCCCGTGCGACGGATGATGCCTTAGCGCGCCTGCCGTACGGCGGAAACCTGACTGTGTGCGGCACGATTGCAACCACATTGGAGAGCAAGCCCTGCTGCATACCACACGTATATTTTCGGCACCCCCGCCGATCCATGCCTCGATGAGAATCCCGGACATCGCCCGAGCAAATCAGGCTCTCAAGACCATGGGGCAGCCGGCCTGTTGAGACGCGCCCCTACAGCATCGCTCCGATGCCGTCCCAGAAGCCTCAGACCCTCAAAGCGAAAGATCAACATCAACGGCTGACCGGTGCCAGCTTCCTCGTTGGTGAGCCGTGCAGGCCCGGCACCGAGAGGCAACATGTCAAATCGAATACCCTGCCCAAGCGCCTGACGGCGTGCGTTTCAGATTGTCACCAAGAGCTGCAACCATACGGGAGGGAACCGCATCCCGCCTCTTGCATCTGCTCGTTTTAGTGAAATTCCGTCTGGATAACCAGTGTCTGATACACGGTCATAGGCAGCGCCATGGAAGAGTTTATCCGCATCCTGAACGACGATAACCGGCAAGCGCTCGCGGGTTCAGTGCGCACGTGGGTCGTGAGCGCGTTTCGGCCGCAGCGCAACTACTCGCGACCAGCTCGGGTCGGGCCGTCTATGTGTCGGCGGTCTGCCGCTATCTGGGCCTCTGGCCTCCCGCCCCACCGTATCCGGTTCGTGAGCCGCAAGACGATGCAATTGCATCGCGACATCTTGCGCAGATCCGGTGGATTCTCTCCCGACACGCCGCGGCCTCGTCCACCGTGAACCAGACTATCTCCCGCTTAGAGCACGGTCATGGTCGATCCGGGCATACCTAACAACCGATTGGTCAATGTCGATGTGGCCAATTTCGAACGGGCGGTTGGTCGGGCCATGCGCGATCTTGAGCACATAGTCGTCGTCCTCCTCGAGGATGTCACCCGCACAAACGGGGCCACGACCTGGCGTATGCTGCGCGCGATCGATGAACAGGCATTCGGCGATCTCGGGTTCCAGAGCAGACACGATGGCCCGGTACGAGCTGTCTTTGTCCGCGTCGAGGAGTATCGGCTTACCGCCATCGACTACGATACGCAAGTGAACTGGTCTTGCGACGACACCGGCCTGCCCGCTGTGTATCTGATTGCGCGACGGTTCTTCGGTAAGCCACGCAAATAGGTGATGAGAGAAGTGCCCTACCATGCGCTCGGCGACATCATGAATCCAATGCGGCTGCGAGTCCAAAGGCGCCTAACCATGAACTTCCTGAGCGGGTTTGCTGCCACGCTCAGTTCGTGACGGATGGCTGGTCAGGTGGCGCACGGTAAACAGTCGTTCGTCCCCGATGTCGGGCTGCGGTGCCCATGGCACCAAACGCGCCGCGTCCCGATGGGCCGGGTTGTGAACAGTCGACTCCTGGAGCGCGACAACGGAAGGAACAACAAGAACAGCTGACCGCGCCTCGGTATGCCACGTGCCGCCAAATGCCCTCGCGACCTGCAACGCGGGCGCGTCCCAGCCGGCTGGCAGGGAATCGGCCGTCTGCCGCTCAACCATGACGTCATTGGGGACCTCCGCTTCGATCCATACGTGGGTTTCCGGTACGTCGCCAACTCGCACGTGAACCAGAATCTTCAGCATCGCGCCGGTTCCGTTCCAGACGGGGTGCCGCCCTTTCAGTTGCGCGTGCGGGGTGACAAGGAACGCACGGGCGCCCTGCGGATCGTCCCAGACATAGGCCGCAGTTGCATAGACTCGGGCGAGGCGCTCCGTTTTTCAATTCATCTGTAGTAAGGCAATCGCGGCGACGCTTGTAGGTTGCCTCGGGGATGATCCGGGCGCGCAGCGCACGACGGCATATCTGCGTCCGTCGCGATATGCTGCACGACAGCGGCCGGCGCCAACTTCGGCAGGCCGTCACGTACGAGCGCTTCGAGCCAGGCGAGCCAGTACGGCACGGGGGCCAGCTCCATCACGGCGACGAGCTGCTCAGGGGTGATGAGTTGCATGACAGGCCTCGCAAGGATCAAATGAACTTAAAATTCAAGTCAAATGACACCTTAAACCGGCGAGCACTGTGAGGCGCGGCACCACTCTTTCCTGACCTCGCCTTTGTCGTCACACACTGCCCTGCCCCACACGTTCCCGCAGAATCTGGCTGGGGTAAAAGGTCACAATGCGGCGCGCCGCAATTGGCGCTGCCTCACCGGTAACCGGGTTGCGACCGGCACGGGCCTCCTTGTCGCGCACGCGGAATATGCCGAAACCGGGGAGCTTGACCGGCTCGCCAGCAGCCAGAGCGTCACACACCATTTCGAAAAACGCCTCGACCATTTCGCGAGTAACCGCGTGCTCAAGTCCGGTTCGCCCGCCGAGCGCGTCGACTAGTTCGCGTCGTCTGAACGTTGTTGGCGTCGGCCGCACCATGCCAAGGCTGGCAGCCGAGACGGGTGTAGTTTCAGGTTTCATCGGCTGTACTGTTTGACAGGGAGGTTCTTCGGACACTCAGGACGTCGGCACTTGACCGCACTGGCCTTAGTCATTTCAAGTCCACAGGGATCATCTGCGCGGCCCTACTCTGCGCACCATAACCCTGAGGGACTCGCGAGGTTAATTGGCTTTCTATCCGCGCGTTAAGCATCCGTCGTTTTTCGGCTAACGTGATATTCGGTATCTGAGCTGATGTGCCAAGCACCGCCGCCCCACTCTATCGCAACCCGGCAGCGCAAGAGGAGACGAGGTCGCGGTGCCGTGCCAACCCTACCTGCGCCTGCCCGTGTCTGGTATCTCCCTGTCGACCGACAACATCCAGCAGTACGACGCCTTGAAAACGAGGCAAACTATCAATTAACAATGACACGTCCATTCCGAACTTCTTTGGGATTATTTAAAAAACTTCGTGACCAACGCCACAGGAATAGAGGAATTCCGGTGCACTCGAGTTCTTCTGCTACGGTCTTTCGGTCGTCGTGAATTACATCCGTCAAATGCATCATCTTCGTGGAGAAGCTTCAAGTTTCCGGTTTCCGAATCAACTTACAGCTCGCGTTTTCTTGAGCTTGGAATACGCGTAGTCGCAGAACGACGCCCAGATACTCTGCAAATGGCGAACGCTGTCTAGCGTCACCTGGTCTGCATGGACGCCCGCGCGCGATAACGCGCGCTTACCGTAAAGCGGAGCTGCCAGGAACGCGCGCAGCAGATCTGTCTGAACACGCTCGTCAGCGCCTTCAATCCATGCGGCACCTTGCATGCGGTCTTGCCGGATGCGCGCATTCTGCGCAGCGTCTGCAGCTGCTTCGCTACTCCGGACTTCCTGCTGCGCCGCCTCTTGGGCCATGCGAGCGCGCTCCCTCTCCTGCTGATGACGCTCCTGATTTTCGGCAATGATCCGATCAGCGCCAGATACTTTCCAGCCTTCTGCCAACGCTTTCATGAAGAAGCCACGAGCGCTTCTTGTGATTTTCCCCTGGCTAAGCTTGAACTGAGTGAATTCGATGGCGCGCTCCAGATGAGCATCCGTCCACTCCGCACGTCGCAACGCGATTGCTTCAAAGTCCTCTGCTTCGAGACCCAGCTCATCGCGTAGCGTGCCATACATCGATGGCGGAAGCCCCGCCTTCGCAGCTTCGGAGCCCTGTTTTCTCACCGCGCGGAATCGGATGTGGCTTGTGCGGTGGCTATCCCGATCAACGCGACTGTCCCAACTGATGTCGAAATCGGTCAGCTGATTGATCTGCTCGGCAGCAGGCTCGAGATAACGCGAACGAAACACTTTAAACTCGCCGGCACTCTTGCCGATCTTGCCTGGCCAAGAAAGGATATCTTCCAGTGCGTACCACTCGGTTACCCCTCCTTGCCCGTATAACAACAGTCGGTCGTATATCGCGCGCGCCATGGCAAGCGTCAAAGCCGTGGAAATACGGAGGCTAAGCCAGTGCGACTGATAGGGCTGGATAATGTGCCGAAGGATTTTTTCCGAAACGCAAAGCTGGATGCGGCCCCGCACGATCTCCACATCTCCCAGCAGATGGACGGAACTCCACTTGTCATCTTCCGTGGGTGCACGGTCTAACGGCGTATCTGTGACCTCGACAAGTGCACGCTGTGCTTCAATGATGCGCTGACGCAGGTGTGCGAGGTTGCGACTGTCATAGCGCATCAGCCACCGGAAATAACTGAAATCGACGTCGTAGACATCACGCGCCTGCCCCTCCTGCGCTGCGATGAAATAGGCTGCATCGACGATGCGTCGCGCGGTAAGTGATAGTCCGTTGATAGTGGCAAACAGATTGCTACGGACAAAACCTATTTCACGGGTTGATTCTGCTAGCGGGAGGTCGTTGGCCGAAAGGTCGCTGAAAATATCGAGCGCCAGCTGCAGGGGCGTAGCCTTGCTGTTTGACTGACTGATCGGCGTTTCGGCCATACCTACCCTTCTCTCGGAGATGAGCGCGATTTTCGCAGGCGTACGAGTACTGTCAACACAAAAACCGTGACCCTACCATGCGAAGCCGCGGACATTCAGCCGTCCGGCGGACACAAAAAGCGTCGCGTTAGGTGCACAAAAAGTGTGACCGACACAGAAAACGTATCCAGCCGCACTCGAAACGTTACCGAACGTCACAAAAAGTGTGACTCATGTTGCCCAATTATCGTCACTAGGCGCACAAGAACCGTCACTTTCCACAGCGATCACCTTTGATTTTTAAAGAATTTCTAGCCCCTGTTCGCTTGTTTGCGGGTTTATTTTTATAGACTGCTAGCAAGCTAAGCGCCAAGGTGACTGTTTTTGTGCGTTGATGTTCAGCTCGTCACGCACTAGGTAAACAGGTAACTGTTTTTGTGCGTAAATCTCTGTCGAGCTTCGTTTGCGATGGCGTCTGGGGGGCGAAAAGTAAAAAAGCCCCAATTTTGTGGTGCACTTTCCTGTGAGGTCTAGTATTCTGCGTTTCGTGCGAATTTTATGAGGAAACTCAGAATGAAAAATATGCTCGTACTCCCTGAAAAAAGTCGCAAAGTCACGATCCGACAGCTAGGGGAGAAAGCCCTTCAAATTAAACAGTTCCAGGATAAATGGCGCGACTCCATTATGGCGCCAAAGCCGCGAAAGACGCCTCCTGTTTTCACGACGACTGAGATTGCGGAGATGTGCAACCTCAAGCGTGAGCAAGTTCAATACTTCGCGACCAAGGAGGACAGTCCGATGCCGTCTGGCCAGGCAAACGGTACTGGGAGATCTAGAAGCCGAACGTTTACCCTTGTTGAGGCGCGCGCGTGGATCCAGCAAATGTCAGACATCTACCAGACGCGCCTGGCGACTTCTCCCGAAGATATCGGTAACTTCAGGGGCCGCGTAATCGTCACGGCGCAACTTAAGGGTGGATCGGCCAAAACCACCACGACCATGTGCATGGCCCAAGCGTTAACGTTGCGGGGGCGACGTGTATTGGTGGTGGACCTCGATCCGCAGGCTTCATGTTCTGAACTATGCGGACTGTATGCTGAAAAAGACATTACCCCAGAGGACACAGTCCTTCCCTTCCTGAAGTACCACTACGAAAGCGAAGGGCTGCTGGGCAAAATTCAACCAACGTATTGGGATGGTCTGGATATTATCCCTGGCCACACGATGCTCCATGAGGCTGAGTTTTTCCTGCCTTCAAACCAGAAAGACTATCCAGGATATCGATTCTGGACGGTATTGCGTCAGGGATTTGAGGAGCTAAGGAAGCACTATGACTACATCTTGATGGACACCTCTCCGTCCCTTTCTTATGTGAATCTGAACGCACTGTTCGCCGCAGATGCCATGGTCATGCCTATGATCCCGGAGAACCTGGACTTCATTAGCTCGCTCACATTCTGGAGTCTGTTTAACGATGTGATTGCTTCGCTGAAGAAGTACGAGGAGGATAAAGAATATAGTTTTATCTCTATCCTGCTGTCGCGCGTCGAACACGGTCCCACTTCGAATTCGTCGGTCGTAAAGACTTGGGCGCAGAGCGCATATGAAGAGTGGCTAGACCCATTCGAGATTCCGGATAGCTCGGTTATGAGCGGCAGTGCCTTGAGCCTTTCGACCGTCTTCGACCTGAGCCGTAACGACACCGCTTATAAATCCCTTCAGCGCGTGCGCCAGCCGTTCGTCGATTACGTCCGCTGGCTAGATGAGAAATTTGTCAAAGAATGGAAGGAGGAGACCATACATGGGTAAGCCAAACATCCGCGAGCAGATGCTAGCCAAGACGGCCGACCTCAAGCCGGCATCGAGTATGCCGAGAGAGGCGGTCGAGGATGGTGTTGCACGCCCGGCGGAATCGGCATCATTACAGACGGCTCCTGGCCTAGGTGTCGCATTGACGACCGCTCAGCTGCGGATCCAGGAGCTGGAGAAGTCTGGGGCGACCAGCCAGATCAAGGTGGCGGAGATTTCACCAAATCCATGGCAACCTCGCCGGACGTTCAATCAGCAAAAGATGTCCGAGCTTGCGGCTTCGATTCGTACTGCGGGTCTGATGCAACCCATCGTGGTCCGGCGTGTCAAAAGCGACTATCAAATTGTCGCAGGTGAACGTCGCTGGAGAGCTCACCAGATGCTCGAGATGACGCATATCAAGGCTATTGTCATCGAGGTCCCGGATTCGGATATGGCTGGTCTCGCACTGACGGAGAACATGACCCGTGATGACCTAGCTGATTACGAAATCGCTATCTCGATCAAGCGCGCGGAAAAGGAGTTTCCAAATCGCACACGCTTGGCTGAGTTCATCGGAAAGAACAGGACGGAGTTGTATCGCTACTTGTCGTTCGACAGCTTGCCGGAGTTTATTCGCAATGACCTGAATCTTGAGCCGCATGTTCTGGGCGCGAGCGCGGCTGAGGATATTGTGTCTGCGCTCAAGAAGACTGGTGACGCTGGTCAAAAGACAGCAAAGGAGCTTTGGCCACAGGTTAAATCTGGCGACCTAACTCAAACGCGGTTCGTCAAGCTTATAAGTCAAAGCGGCAGTGCGGAAAGTCGCATTGATGGCGCCGCTCGCAATATCGACAAATTCTTCTCGGGGAAAACACAGGCCGGCAACATCACAAAAGATTCGAGTGGTCTGACCATCAAGATCAGACCAGGAATGCTGACGGATGACCAAGAGAAGCAGATGCGGGAATTGCTCGCGAGGTTTTTTTCGATGGGTCAGAAGTCGTAGCACACAGTGTCGCAACTTGCGACACCTCGGATGGAAGTTAAGCGCCACAAATTGTGGTGCCTGAATCGCCTCTATAAGTGTCACAAGTTGCGACACCTCAGAAAATTTTCCCGTCTGCGCAGTTGGTGAAGTGTCGCAATTTGTGACACTTCACATCTCCTTGTGGCCCACGGAGAACCGGGCCGCACCTTATCAGCGCGCCTTCATGCACTCCGGAGCGTTTGCGTAGAACTTGCATCCAGCACCGTTCGGGAGTCAGCTGCTTTGGAACCTCAGGTTGTCGCGAGTTGAGATGGCAGGCCCCGTCGGCTAGGCGCGGCCAGACTCATCGACATATTTAGGCGCACGCCTAAGCGATCCCGGTGTTTGAGGCGTGATCGTGCAACCTAGAAAGCCGTCACGTTCTTCCGTAGCGCCGAGTCTGTTTTCGATCAACGCGACGATTGCAGATGCTGCGCCTCCGTCTGTCGGGCGTGTCTAGCCGCGCCATTTCTTTCTTTTGTGACGTCCACGCAAAGAATTCTTGGTGTCGTCAGTAGATAGGACATTTCGGGGCTGTCGCCAAAGCGTGTCGCGAGTCGGGAGTGAAGTCTCGGCGCGATGATACCAGAGCGACGCGTCGAATGCGGCCGGGCTCTAGGTGTCCTGCCTATCGCTTTTTTTTTACCCAGACCGCACAGTTCTCATGCTGGCGCTCACGGTCCTCGGTGTTCTGCTGACGTCGCAAACTCGCCTCGGGTCTCCGTCACCTCTCCCCGATGCAGCTCGCCGATTTGTCCTTCTCAGAGAACACCCAGATCGCCCGTTCTGGCCCCTTATCATGTGTCACCGATGTAACCCCGATACGACTTTAGTAGTGTGCCCGTAATCTTGAGTGCAATCTGGACTGACAGTTGGATCGCTAGCCGAAGGTCTGCAAGCGAAGCACGAGCTTAGAATCGAAGGACAGAATGGATGGCCTTTAGATAGTCCTTGTCGCAGTGCGATCTTCGACGAAGCACGGGGAAGTAAGGCTTGCCACGCATACTGACGGTCCTAAAGAAAGCAATCGCTCGAGCTCGTTGGGCGTATGCGCGCAATTATTTGGATCGATTGTGATACAGGTAGATGTACGTCGACCGCTTTCAAATCGGTGTGGGCGCGCGCGGGCAAAGGCGGTTGACGGGGCGCTAACCGGAGGGGTACTACGAACAGCCATTCGATTGAGTGGCGCTAGCGTCGCCTAATACCGCCCCGATATGTCTGCCAGCGGCAGCGAAGGGCTTGCGCTCGTTGGTGTCAGGTTCTGCTCTCAGATCAATCGTGGTCTCATAGCGGCGCAGTCACACGATGATCAGATGCCCGATCCATCTAATTGTCCGCCAGTAGCCACATCGTGGAAATTGCAGAGTCCGAACAGCCAGCCGTGACGTGCGGAGCGGGCAACCATCGGCCGGAATCACGTGCTGTGGCGAGCGGGCGGGCACGACAATGGCAAGCTCCGCCGCCGGCACGATTGTGTCAGTGGGGCGATTACGAGTCGGGGTTGCCGTGTCGCTTGATGGATGGCTTCAGCTGGTCGGCGCGCACGGAAAGCCTCATTCGGCCGTTAATATTGACAGTGGTGTCAAAGATGTGCCCAACTACTGCTACATCGGGCCGGCCCGGCCCGGCTCGGCGCGTCGAGGCGCTGCTTACCTGCTGGCCTTGGGGCCGAAAGATGCTGGGCGACGTGTCAACAGCACGAGCGCATGAGGCCGGCTTTCCGGAGTGTCGGACTCTCTCCTTGGGCAGTGAACCCATTGTCTGGACGCCCTACGGGAGGAGGCGAGAGCAATGGCCGCCGCATATAATGCTCGCCACATGCAATGGGTAAGCTTGGGTCTGAGCCATCGACCGTGAAACATCGTCGCAAGTTTTTCAAGATCAGTAAGAACTAGGCTGGGCTTAGGTTTAGGCGCTATTTCCAGGTGGGATGTGACCAATGTTTCACGCCAAAAGAACGTTAGCGCGAGGTTCGGGCCGAAGCACCGGCAGCTAGCTGTAATATTACCAATATGAAGATTGGATTTGTAGTAAATAATACGAATTACGTAGCGCGATCGTCACAAGCTAAGGGTAGATTGGGCAGCAACTCGTACTGCCTTGCAACGAATTCAAGTTTCCGAAGAGCAGTGGTCATCTTAGGCATACGACCGACTGGTGATTTGGTTTCGTCCTTTAGAATACATGGCCACTCGGTGGGTGCATTTCGATCCGTGAAATGTGTTTTTGCTAGGAAGACCAGAGTGCGCCGCAAGCGAGGGTAGGCCGATGACAAGCAAGATTCGCCAAGGGAGAGGGCGAAAAACTCAGGTCTGTCCGCCGATCGGTTCACTGATGCGTTATGGCGAGCGGATCGTGCGGGTGATTGCCGAAGCGAGTGGCCAACGCGTGATCATCGAGTCCGCCAAGGAAGAGGGCCGAACATTCCGTAGCACGGTGAAATGGTCTAGTCTGACCGCTCTTCACGATCAACTCTTCTGAGTGCAACGGACTATGGAGCAACTCGATATCTTCGCCGATAGCCGTGACGTCATGTTGCGCAACGACGTGCTCGAGCGACTGCAACTGCGGGATGCGGTGGCCGCACGCGCTGCACTGGCCGAACTTGCTTGCGCGTACCCGGACGACGCCGGGCTACCTGCGATGACCGTGCTTGTTAATGAACTTCAGTGCGCAGGGAGCGCCCCCTTTGCTGACCACGCCGCGCTGGCTATCGCTGTCCGACGCCTCGAGAACGAAGTCACACCTGCCGCCGCGCACGTGCTTCCGGCGCAGACTGTTCGTGCATGGCTGGCTCCGTGCTGGCGATCGCTTGCTAAACGGGCTGCGCCCCTTCCATTTCGTAACGCCCACGCCGAACACCACGCAACGCCACTATGGCTGTTGGTTGGCGACTGGGCCGCTGCCCATGAGGCTGTCGAGGGCATTGATTCCTGGTGGCGCATTCCGTCACCGCTCGCATGGATGGCCGAGGCGCGCTGCCGGGTTGACGGGTTGGATGCCGCGTGGCCACTAATCGTTGAGCTGGCGTGGCTGGCGCCTGCACGATTCGCAGCCTTGCTGCCCAGATTGGGTGACGCTTCGCTCGACGCGCTGCGTCGACGCTTTGATGCGGAATTCCCCGGTATGGGCGAGGTCGAGGATTACAGTTGGTTCCCTGCTTGGCTGCTGGTGGTTAAGCCAGCGCTGTCGGGCCGGTTGGGTGATGCACGGACACAACCCGGGCTCGCGGCATCGCGAGCCGCTGCCTTGCTGGGGGAACTTCTGCGCAGAGAGCATGAAGGAGATCAGCACAAGCTGGTGAGCTTGCGTCAAAGGCTGAGCCGTCTGCACGCGGGTCTGTTCAGAGCGTATATGGCGACACGCAAAGTGCAGCACCGGTAGGCGAGGCGATCCCGGTGGCGAATGAGGTTAGCGCGCGCGAGCGCAGCGCTAGCGAAGAGGATCGATGCGTGCGGAATTGGGCAGCAAAGGAAGAAAAGTTCCCGGGCAACACGTCGTCGATGCGCTCGATGACGTAGGCTTCGGGATCGACGCTATTCAGGCGCGCGCCACCAGTCGAGGGAAGGCCACACTCTCACGTGACCAACTCCGGCGACTTACTTTCGCCCGCGCGAGGTTGCCTAGTTTGAGGGCGATGGGACGTTCACAGCGGCGATTCCCCGTCACGCATCATTGACAAACGACAGGTGGGCGCGCCGCAACGGCATGCGTACTGTGCTCGAATGTCCTCGGTTATTTCGCCGTCTACCGTAAGGCCGTAGTCGATAAAGAGTTCGTCGCCGGGCCTGATCGCTCTGATGGCATGAATGAATACCCGGTCGCCCGTTTCTATTGCCTCGCAATTGGGAGTGCAGGCGTGGTTGAGAAAGCGGGCGCTATTGCCGCCGCGGCTGCCATCAATCACACGCCCGCTCGAGAGGCCGAACACAAATGTATGGCCCGTTTCTGCGCACTGACGCGCCGCGGCCTGTTTCCAGGGAGTCACTTCACCTTTGTACTCAATCAGTCTTTCCCCCGCCGAGATCGGTTTCAGGGCAAAAAGTCCTGTACCATGCACAGATGAACGCCGTGCTGCCATGCGTCGTGCGCGCATTGTTCTGTTCCAGTCTACGTGTCGGTCGGTTTATTCGGGATCGTGCCCAAGCCAAGCGTGTTGCTGATGCCAGGTGAGTTTGCTGTCGCGAAGTTGTTGACGACGCGCCTGCGGTTCTGTTTGCGTATCGTGGCAAACAGAGCGTAGCGTGGGCGCAGGGGGCGGCGATTGGTCCGGTTGCCCAACTCCTGCAAACGGCGATACGGGCGTGACGAGGGATGTAATTAACCTTGATGTAAGGTACATGCGTTAAGCTTGAATGCTGAATCTGAACCATTCGCCCGAATGGTCTCTGGAGGGAACGGCGCGTTCGCCTAGCATTTGTGTGGGTTGCTGCGTGCTGACAAGGCGATACGTTGCCTTCGAACGGGGCAACCTGTCAATACTCCACCTCCCAATCGGCACCAACTGCTCGCCCTTCTTCCATGGCGAAGCCGCTTGGCACGCTGGATACATCAATGGTCTTTATCGATGGCCTATAGCGCCCGAATGCGGCTGATCCGCCGCCCCGTGATCATCGGGAGCAGTGTGCGTTAGCGAGCTAACGTCAAGAGTGGTGTACGAATAATTTGATGGCGGTCGATTTCAAGCGGCGAGTTTCTGCTGAACCGGTCGATCGTCTTGCACCGGTTCGCCGTCCTTGAAGGCA